>CAVWZM010000033.1:0-15458 GCA_963759425.1 uncultured Alphaproteobacteria bacterium | reverse complement strand
CAGTGGCAGCCGGTATGACGGGTGCCGCGACCACCGGCTGGACCACAAGGCCCAGAGACGAAGCTGAGAGCAGCAGCCACAGCTGTGCCGCCCGTACAGGGGGACTGTTTCCCGCGGCGCTCATTTATTGAGATACTTCTGCTGCACCGCCTTGAAGTTGGCGAGAGTTGCAGGACAGGTCGCGGTGTCGAACGGACTGCCGGTGCCATAGCCAAACGAACCGCTGAAGATGAACGCCGCCTGCAGGCCAAAATGTGTTGCGATCTGGGTGGCGAGTTCCAGCGCATCCTCACCGACGCTGCCGCGCGCCGCCTCGCCGGTGCAAACGAAGGCCTGGCCCACCATCACACCGACCTTGCGGATGCCGAGCATGAACTCCTCGTCGGCATCACTACCTTTCTTGGGCTCGTCAGCGGCAAAGGCGGGCACGGCGAGACCCACGAGCAACGTGGTTGCCAGGACCGCGGTCAGCAGATCAGATTTTCTTGGACGGAACCTCAATGGATGCACTCCCAGGTGTTGATAGTTTGTGGGAACGATCGACGCGTAGGTCCAGGCGCCACGCCAGCGTCGCACGCAACGCACACCGTCAAGGGCAAGGTAAGTCAGCATCGTTTATCCCGCCCCCACAAAATCCGGCATCTCGGCCCTGGCGCGGCGTCCATGAGCCTGCCCCTTGATGCGCTGAGCGTGATCGGGATTGTCGTTGGCGTCAATAACGGCGTGGCATCCGACGCTACTGGGCGGTATCGACCGGGCGGTTTGACTTTCTCGCTGCTTTACTTTGCCAGAGTATACCACATGCGTCATTGACTATGACCCTGTGTGCCTGTCACGGTGAGCTAGGCCAGGACAGGCCCGGCCATGACGATTGAAGGAGTGATTGGTCACCAATGAAAAGCGTTGGCATCAGCTGAGGTCATAAGAAACGAAGCACCAGTCGTGCATTCATACAGTCTGTGACTTGCGGAGGCCCTGCGGCTATTCGGGAAGACCAGGCTCGGGACATAACAAGGTTGATGGTTCTTCGCTCCTCGGTTGATGCATCGAAGTCGGAGCGAAAGACAATGGCCCGCCTGGCAGGGTAAACCGCGAACGCAGCGCACCATTCACGCATTGGCATTGTTCCGGATCAAGACCAATAATCGACCCACGACCAGCTGTGCCACATCGTTTTGGGTGCCAAGCTAACCGAGTAATCGGGTCCCGCCGCGCAAACAGCTCGCACCTGCCGCGCCACCATCTTACGCTTCCTGAACCACTCCGCTGACGACACGAGTTGGCAAAACCCAAGCACATCGGAGCCATCATGACGCCGCTCCCCACACCCGATGCTGAATTTGAACGACGCCTTGCGCGCCGCTTGCTCGAGGTGCTGATCCGCGCCACCCTTCTTCTCGCCATGGCGCTGCTTTGTTACCGCGTTCTGGCACCTTTCCTTCCGCTGGCGATCTGGGCCCTGATCTTCGCGGTGACACTCTATCCCCTGCACCAGCGTATCGCGGCCTATCTCGGCGGACGGTCCGGGCTCGCGGCAACCCTGCTGGTGCTGCTCGGGATCGCCGTGTTCGTCGGGCCGATCGCCTTGTTGATGAGTTCGCTGGGAAACTCGATCCGAACTCTGATCGAGGCCGTGCAGCATAATACGTTGCAGATCCCGGCGCCGCCCAATTCGGTCGCGGACTGGCCGGTCATTGGCAGCAAGCTCCACGCCTTATGGAGCCAGGCCTATGATGATCTGCCCGCCCTGGTGCAGAGCTTGCAGCCGAAGATCGGCGATCTCGCGCTCACCGCGCTTGGTTTCGTCGCCAGCATCGGCGGCGGGCTGCTGGCCTTTCTCGCCGCCCTGGTCCTCGCCGGCATATTCATGGCCTTTGGCGAACAGGGAGCCCGCGCCTGCACGTCCGTATTTGTGCGCGTTGCCGGCGCGCAGCGCGGGGCCAGCCTCGCGCGCCTTTGCACCGCGACCGTGCGTGCGGTCGCACAGGGCGTGGTTGGGGTGGCGCTGATTCAGGCCATCCTCGTCGGCCTTGCTCTTCTCGTCGCGGGCGTGCCGTGGGCCGGTGCGCTTGCCGCGGTGGTCATGGTGCTTGGGATCGCCCAGATACCGGCGGTGATTGTAACGCTGCCAGCTATCGCCTGGATCTGGTCACGTGGCGGCAGCGGCACCGGCGCGGCGATCATCTACACCGTGTTACTGCTCGTCTCTGGCATGGCGGACAATGTACTGAAGCCACTGATGCTCGGCCGCGGCGTGGACGTGCCTATGCCGGTTATCCTCGTCGGCGCCCTCGGCGGGATGGCAACGGGTGGCATCATTGGGATGTTCGTCGGTGCGACCGTCCTAGCCCTAGGCTGGCAGATAATCACCGCTTGGGTACACGAGAACCCCGACGCAAGCATCCTGCCCGGCGACTGATCGAGCCCGCTCCGTCGCCCACCGGCTGCGCGGAGCGGAGCACCTGGTTTTGGCGTGGTGCTGGTGATCGTTTTGCTGGAACAGTCCGTATCGCCTTCGCGATCGACACCTGAAATGCGGTTGCTGTTTCCGTTAGCGGCCGTTGGTTCGGTTACGGACCGGTCACGCGCAAATTCAACGGCGCGTGTCCGTTGTCCGTATCGAGCATGTACAGTTTTACCTTGGGGAGGATCTTTTCCATTGCCTCCAGGTAGAGCCGCGACCGGGTGATTTCCGGCGCCTTCTCGTACTCCTTCAACAGCGCCAGGAAGCGATCGGTCTCGCCAACCGCTTCCGCAATGCGCTGCTGCCTGTAGGCTTCCGCCTCGCTGACCGTCGTGCGCGCCTCACCTCGCGCCTTCGGAATCTGATCGTTCTGATAGGCACGCGCTTCGTTCTGCAGCTTGTCCCGGTCCGCCATGGCGTTGGCCACGTCCTGAAACGCCTCGGCCACCGAACGATCGAGCGTCATGGCCATGATGCTCGCCGAGGTGATCCGCACGCCGCTGTGGTAGCGGTCGAGGATCGCCTGCGTCCGCGTCGTCACCTTATCCTGGATGGCCACGCGGCCGGTCGTCAGCACCTCGTCGACCGGCATCGCCGCGACGACCTCGGTGAGCACGGCCTGCGCCACGGTATCGACCAGCGCTTGCGGCGCCTCCACGCGAAACAGGAAATCGGCGGGGTTGCCGATTACATATTGCAGGACGAGCGCGATGCTGAGGATGTTGGTGTCGCCCGTCAGTTGGTCCATGCCGGTGACGGACTGCGATCCGGCCGCGTTGTCCGGCAACACGAATCCGACGCCGGTCTTCATCACGCTCGTGGTCTTGAGCACGTCGATGCGGTCGATCGGCCATGGCAGCCGGAAGTGCATGCCGGGCCCGACATGTTCGGCCACCGCACCGAACCGCCGCACGACGCCGCGTTCATCGGTCCCCACGACATAGAAGCCCGATCCAAGATAGGCCGCCATCAAAGCCAGCAGGGCGAGGCCAAGCATGGCGGCGCGCAGACGCCGGCGGGCCAGCGCCGGTCTTGCGCCGGGTGAAGGGCCGGAGTCGCCAGTTGGCCGGACTTCCGCCTCTGCCTGGACCGCGTCGGCCGGTGCGCGCGGGCTTTCGGATACCGCGTGGTCCAGCGCTCGATCATAGGCGGCGATCGGGTTCATGGCGGTGCAGCCGGCGAACCGGCGACCCGCGGGCCGCCCGGAAGCGAAAGCGGCATCGCGGGCCGATCAGCGCCGGCGCTGGGGTCGGATCCGGGCCGTTGCATTTCGTAGCGCAGGATGCCCGCCGCCGCCGCGCCGGCAGGGAGAAACAGCGTGGTCTTGTCGTCGAGAAACTGCTGATACGCCTGCAGCGTGCGAAGGAATTTGTAGAACCGCGGATCGCGGCTGAAGGCAGCGGCATAGGTTCGCGCCGGCCTCGGCGTCGCCCTCGCCTCTCAGCCGCTGGGCCCGGGCGTATGCTTCCGCCGCGATATCCACCCGCTGGTGGTCGGCTTCCGCGATGATGCGCTTGGCCTCCATCTCCCCGGCTGAACGATACTCCTTCGCGATCCTGCCCCGCTCGGCCTTCATGCGGTCGAACACGTGCTCCTTGTTCAGCTCCGGCAGCGACACTCGCCGAATGTCCACGTCCACCAGTTCGATACCGTAGGCTTTATCGGCGAAGCCCGCGGCGCGGTCGCGGATCTCGAGGACCATCGCGTCGTATTGGCTCGATGCCGCACCGGTGGTGAGGAACGAGCCGGCATTGAAGCGGCCTATGACCGCGCCGATCTCGCCCTCGATGATGTCGGCGATACTCGCCTCGGCGGTCGCGCGTGCGCCAAGGGTCGCGAGATAGCGACCCGGGTCGGCGACGCGCCAGGTGACCACGCTGTCGACCACGACATTCTTCTTGTCCTCGCTGAGGAACTCGGCCTCGACCGGGCGAGTGAGGAGCAGCCGCCGATCGACGCGAGCCACGCTGTCGAACGGCATCTTCAGATGCAGACCGGGAACCGGGATCACGCGGAGCACACGGCCGAAGCGCGTCACCACCCCGTATTCGGTCACGTCAACGGCGAAACAGGAAGCGACCAGCGCCCACAGGCCAATAGCCGCGCCGAGGATCGCGAGCGTCCGGACGAGCGCTCGCTTTCTCTTGCCGCCTGTCGCGAAGCCTGTCGCTGCGCTCGACACGTGCTTTATTTGCCTCCACCGGTGGCAAACGGCTGCATGAGCCAGAGGTCGAAATCCTTCACCTCGCCGACCCCGGGCCGAACGATCTTCTGCACGCCAGGCAGGACGGCGGCGATCGTCTCGAGCTGCAGACGATACATCGTCAGGTCCGGAGCCTTCCGGTACGCATCGAGCCGGAGCGCGAACGCCGCCGCGTCGCCTTCGGCATGCCTGATGTCCTGATCGCGGGCTGCGAGCGCCTGCTCAAGTTTCGCCGCCGCGTCGCCCTTGGCCTGATTGACCTTCTCGACGGCGAAGATGTTGGCCCGGTTGATCGTGCGCAACTTGTCCTCCTGCGCGCTCGCGACATCGCGGAAGGCATCGTGCACCGCATCCGGCGGATGCACATAGAGCAGCCGGAAGGCGACCACTTCGACGCCGGCGCCATAGAGGTCGAGCTTCGCCTGGGCGATGCGGGAGACCTCGTGCTCGATATCCTCGCGCGCGGTTGTGTAGACGGCGTCAATGGCGTGCCGGGCGATCACGTCGCGCAATGCCGCCAGCGCGGTCGCATGTACCAGCCCGTCGGCGTCAACGACCCGGTAGGCGTAGGCCAGCGCATCGGTGACGCGATACTGCAGAACCGATCGCAGGTCGATCAGGTTGGCATCACCGCTCAGCAGGAATGAGTCTTCGGGCCCTGCGTCGCGCTGGAACATCGAGCGGGATGCCCTGATCTGATCCGGCATTGGACTGCCGCCTATGGTGGCGTGGGCACCGATCAGACGGCGGGTTTGTTCCTCGCGCGATACCTCAGCGCGCGGGAAGCCGAACTCCACGCGGCGCACGCCGGCAAGGGAAACCACCCGATCGCTCTCGATCGGCCACGGCATTCGGTAGTGCAGACCCGGATCGAGCGCGGTTGCCACTATGCGTCCGAAGCGCAGCTTCAATCCGGTCTCGCCGGGTGCGATCCGAAACAGGCCGCTGCCGAAGTAGAGCGCGGCCATCGCAACGATCCCCGCCGCGAGGAAGCGCGGACCGGAGATCGAAACGCCGCTGAGAGCGGTGGCGCGATCGCGCAGCCAGATCCACTCGTCGGGAACCGGGGTGCGGCGCATGCTCGCGATCAGCAGAACGAGAAAGATGACCGCGCCGGCGACCTTGACCAACTCCGGAACGAAGTCGCCGGCGGTGCTAAAGGTTGCGCTCGGATTGATGCCCCAGGCGCTGTAGGCCCAGTTGACGGCCCAACCGGCCACGAGGGTCAGGACGACGACCACGGTGAGATAAACGGCAACGACGCGCGCGCCCAGGAACTTCAGCAGCATAACCACGCTGCCGAGGTTGGTGGCCGGGCCGGCCAGCAGGAACACCAGGGCGGCGCCGGGACTGAGCCCCTTCATCACCAGCGCGGCCGCCAGCGGTGTGGACGAGGAGGCGCAGGTGTACACCGGGATGCTGATGACCAGCATCGCCAGCATCGAGACGAAGCCGCCGGTGAGGTATTGCTCGATGATGCCGGGCGGCAGGGCCGTCGCGACGGCGCCGGAAAGGACGATGCCGAGCACAAGCCAGTAGCTGGTGTCGTCGAGGAGTTCGCCAAATGCGTAGCGGAGAACACGAACCGCTCTGCCGCGGGCCATTTCCGCGATGCTGGATTGGCCATTCGCGGCGGGTTCGGGTGGCGCCGATTGTTCATGGCCGTGCGCATGCCCATGGCCATGCTGATGGCTGTGCCCATGCTCGTGGCAGTGATCCTCGACCGTCGCTGACCGTCGTCGGGCCCGCGGCTGTGCTCGGCTTGCCGGTGGGCGCGCGCGACGCCCACGAAATTCGTTGCCAAACCGGCGGCGATGGCGGTGAGGATGCCGGCGAGCGGCCGGACAATCGTCAGGATCGGGTCAGTGAGGGCATAGGTCAGGCTGATGAAGTCGACCCCGGTCTCGGGGGTGGCCACGAGGAAAGCAACGGTTGCACCCGGGGTGGCGCCCTGACGGCGCAACCCGAGGGCGGTCGGGACGACGCCACAGGAACAGAACGGCAGTGGAATTCCGACCGCCGAAGCCCAGAGCACCGATTTCACCTTGCCGGTTCCAAGAAGTCTGGTGAACAGGCCCTTGGGGACGAAGACGGCGAGGACCCCGGCCAGCAGAAAGCCGAACAGCAGGAAGACGGACGCCTCCTTCAGGATGTCCCAGATTTCGAGCAGGACCTGAAGTAGAACGTCGATCATGCCGAGCCCTTGAAAAAGCATCGATCGTGAGGCCGATTTTCCGATGGCCGGTGGCTGATATCGCGCATCGGTCAAGCGCGATACGCCGCTTTTGGTTCAAAGTAGCCGAAACGCGGTCGGATGTTGACCCGTGCTTCTTGGCGATCGGATACTAGACCATTCTCGGGCTGATCATGCCGCCAGAAAATGGTCTAGCATTGGTCGATCGCATGATTCACGCACTCAAACGTTCCGCTGCGTGCGATGATGCGCTGCTGGCCGCCTGCTATTGCGGCAAGTACTTCTTGTCGATGGCGCACGCCACGGAATACTGCGGATCAACGACGTTGGCGATCTTCAGCTTGCCAGCCTCGCCGAGCACGTGGACCGCGTCGTATCTCTCGTAGCCGTAGTCGTCGACGAGCCAGTTGACCATGTCGGTGCAGGCGAGCCTGAGCGCGTCGATCAAGGGACGCGTGCTGCCGATCGACATGACCTCGGTGTCGGTGATCATATGCGGCCAGGCGATCTTCTTGCCCTTGATCAGGCTGACGGTGAACTGCACGTCCATCGAGGTCTCGATCGCCGCGCCGTCGATTTCGCCGTCGCCCTGCGCAGCATGCCCATCGCCGATGAAGAACAATGCACCGGGTTCGTTCACCGGCAACAACAATGTGGCGCCCGCGACCACGTCCCTGAAGTCCATGTTCGCGCCGTACGGCCCGGGAACGAGTGAGCTGATGCACTCCTTGCCTCCAGGCGCGGTGCCGATGGTGCCCAGGAACGACCGATCGGCACCTCGATCTTGCCGATCTTGCTGTTCGGCAGATCGAGCATGGCGACGTTGCGGGCCTTGTCGAAACGCCAGATGAACAACCGGTCGGGCGCCGGCGGTGTCACCATCATGGTTTTGAACTCGGGCCCGAGCACGCCGAAGTAGGGGATCGATGCGCCCCATCCCCAGTCGCGATTCGGCTCGATCTTGTCGAGATGGACAGCGAGCGTGTCGCCTGGCTGCGCTCCCTCGATGTAGAATGGTCCGGTCTGCGGGTTGACCTTGGCGAAGTCGACCTTGGCGGAGAACGTCTTGTCGGAGACGGAGAAGACGTCGTTGGAGGCGTCCCGCGTCCGGGTCACCACCGTATCGCCGGGCTTGATACGGGCGGCGGCGGGGTGTGAGTAGCAGTACGTGTAGTAGACCGTGTCGCCCGGATCATACCTCACGTTTTCAGCCGCCGCCGGGTGCCCCAGTGTCATTGCCGCGACGGCGAGCGAGGCCAGTGTGGTCTTGATCAGTGTTCCGTTGATCTCAGCCATGAGTGCGTTTCCCCATATTGATCTGCATTTTTTACTCAAGCGAAGACAACCTGTTCTGTTCGGCTATGGTTGCGCGTTTCCCTCCTGTGTCGTGCGGATTCCGTTCCACGCGGCGCTTCGTGGCGCGGCGGCGTGGTTGTAGTAGTCGGCGTCGAACAGCACCCCGAAAAGCTCGGAATCGGCCGGAAGGACCATCGTGGTGCCCTTCTGGATGAAGGCGCGGGAGGCCTCCATCGTGCGCAGGAAGCGGTAGAATGCGGGATCGGCGCCAAGCGCGTCCGCATAGATCCGCGCTGCCTCGCCCTCGCCCTGGCCTCGGTACCGCTGCGAGGTTTCGATCGCACGTGAGAGAATGCGAGCCTTTTCCTCCTCCGATACCGCGCGGGTATTGAGCCCGACCTCCTCGCCCTCGGAGCGGTAGCGCATGCTGATCTGGCCGCGCTCCGAGCGCATCCGCGCGTAAAGGCGCTCGCGGTTCTGCTTGGGGAAATCCAAATTCTGCAGTTGCACGTCGACGACGGCGATCCCGTAATCCCTGATCGCAGCCTCCCGGCACTTTCGGCTGACCTCGGCGAGCACGGCATCGGCGCGATAGGCGGTGGGGTCGAGCGTAATGAAACTGGTCAGCGGGTTCTGCCCGATGGCGGCGCCGAGTTCGGCGAACAGTATGTCGCCGAGCCGCGAACTCGGCGCCCGCGCGGTCGAAGACGGTCTCGAAAAACCTTTGCGGGTCAGCGATGCGCCAGATGATCGTGCTGGAAGCGACAACCGGGGTCTTCTCGAGTGACAGAAATTCGCTGGCCGGACGCGAATATAGAAACAGCCGGCGATCGAACGCGTGGACGCTCTGATACGGGAACTTAGCGTGCAATCCGGGCTCGGCGATGACCTGGACCGGCTTGCCGAACTCGGTGACGACGACATATTGCGCGGCATCGACCGTGAAGAGACATAGGCTTCCGAGCACAACGGCGGCGACTACCGCGAGCCGTTGCAATGAGGGCACCACGCCGATGGCGCCTGGTCATGGCCGCCTCATCTGGCAAGCCCTGGGATCCGTCTGGATCTCGGGCAACATGGCGGGTCCCGTGGCCGAGTGATCCGACGGGTCGGTTGGTTGCCCCGGCGCCGGAAAGGCGACGCTCACGGTGAGTGCAACGAGTAGGTGGAGCATGATCGCTCGATCCCCCCGCCATTTAAAAACTGTAGCCAGCCTGCCACTATACTCCCGCTGATGGGCAAAGTCCAATCACCGTTGGGCAAGAAACCAATGAGCACGAACGGATCGGTGGCTATCCGGCAGATTTCATTGACACGGGAAGACCGAATTTGATTGCGGGAACGGTAAGGCCTTCAACCAGCCGTCGCCCCAGGCCCAACAGAAACGAAAGGCATTGATGGTATGCAGGATCAGGTCTATACTTGGCACCGAGCTACTCCCTTTAGCAGAGTTCGTCGATTGCTGCGTGTCACCTCAGCACAGTGATGTTTGCCGGGTTGAGGGCGGCGGGCGCCGGCCCACTTTACTCACCAGTCGGTAATATAGGCGACACTTGGTGCCTTGAAGAATGACCGTATCAACTGCGGCATGCGCTTGATGGCGGCGAGTCTGCGCTCGCCCTTCTGCGCAAGGTTTCGCCGCGCCGCAGCGGTGCTCGCGCCACCCCGGTGCGTTTCAGGTGGCTCCAGACCAGTTCGTCGGGGTTCAGCTCGGGGGCATAGCCGGGCAAAAAATGTAGCGTCAGCATCCCCTGAGTGGAGGCGACATAGGCTTTCACCAGCGCGGTCTTGTGCGCGGGAAGTCCATCGATCACCAAATGCACCGGCCTGATACGGCGTCGCATCATCCGCCGCAGCAGTTTGAAGAACAGTTCAGCATTCAGCCCGCCGTGGTAGGTGCAATACCAGAACGCACCGCGTGCATTCCATGCTGGGATGGGGACAACTCGACCAGAAGAACGCCGCGACGTTTGAGCCTGGGGATTCGTGTCGATGCCGGCGAACATGAATCGATTATGCTTGGGCGACCAGCGAGACAATCGTGCAGGTGCACGGTGAAGGGCCCTTCGAAATCGTTTACGTTAATCCGGCCGACGATCCGAGCAAGAAGTAAGCACCCGGACATATACATATTGGTCACTTGATCGCAAGTTGCTGTGGTGGGGGTGTAACGCCCCTCGCAATCGAGCTGTGAGCAGTGTGGCGGCTAAAACCGTCGATCGGCGGTGCTCTGAGAATGGTGAATGAGATGGGAAGCGTGGAAATCGTCAGGACGGAGCAGTTCGGAATGCTAACGTAACCGGGGGTTGCGCTGGACGGTAAAGGGGAATGGGGGTCGAAGCCGAAACGCCCGTGTGCGGCCTTCCCTTAGCGCCTGCCGGCCACTGGCCGGACAAAATCAACCTGTTGGAGCGGCACTCGGCGCGCAAGCAGGCTTTGGAAAACTGTCGGCAGTCATCGGGGAGGGCGGCTTCGGACGCGTGTGCAAGGCCACCGAAACGCCGTTCAACATGATCCTGGAGGCGCGACCGTAAAGCTGGGAGAACGGCGAGAAGTTCGCAGCCAAAGAAGGTATGGCGGATCGACGAACGCAACTGGTAGCCGTTCGGCCCACCCCATAATACGGACTTCGTTAAGGTCCACTATAGCCGGGAGTTTCCAGCCTCGGCGTTCAACCATAGCAGCAATGTCTTTTTGTGAGTTTATCGCGGGCTTGGTCGCTGTCGCCGGGCGAGGTTTATCGCACGCCGGCACCTCCGCGAAGGCGGCAGATGCCTCAGTCCCAGCAGCACAGCTAGATACGTGGTTTTCTTAAGTCCCGCGGAAAGGGTCAGGCCCATCCGTACCTCACCGATACGGATAACCCGGCGCATACGGATATGGCGGCGGTGCGTAGTAAACCGGCGGCTGGGCATAAGGTGGGAGGGGTGGATAGTAAGGTCTCGGCGCGTAATAGACTGGCGGCTGGGCATAGTAGGGGGCGGTTAGCAAGCCACCGAGCGCCAGGGCACCCAGACCGAGGCCCAAGCCCAGCCCCACCCACAACCGCCGCCATGGTTGCCGTGCCAGCCGTTGCCCCAACCACCGCCGTGCCAACCGTTCCCGTGCCACTGATGTCCACCACCACCACCACCATGCGCCTCCGCCTCCGTGGCGGCCATGGTGGTCGTCCGCGAGCGCCGGCGAGATTGCCAGCAGCGCAGCCACAGAAGCGGTGATCAGCGTCTTTAGTCATCGTGATCCTCCTGCTTTAGTTTTATTTGGTCTGGGTGAACGCATTGCGCTGTCTGTGTGGCTTCGTGATGGCGCAGTGACCTCCTTGGTTCTGTCATAGGTTGCGGCAACAAGTGTAGCCTGAGGTCGGATCGGCGGGCACGTTGGATCAGGGGGCGTGCAGGTAGGGTCATTGCCGACTTCATGTTCTCTGCGCCGCTGAACGGTCGCGTTGCGCCGGTCCAGCGATCTGCCGACAGGCGAACTGCGTCGCTCTGGTGTCGCGCCGATCAGACTTGGCGACCAGGCATCCGCTGTTAAGTTGGGGAACGCGGACAAGGCTGAGGAGGAATGGTGGATGGACGTTATTGACGCGATCCACTCCCGTCGGTCGATACGCTCCTATCAATCGAACCCGGTCGATCGCGACCTGATCGAAAGCGTGATTTGGGACGCGGCCCAGGCGCCGCCGCCGTTCAGCGGTCAAATTCCCTGGACTTTCAACGTGATTGAGGGTGTTGAGCGCATCGCTGCCCTTGGCGCACGAGCCATGGACCACGCACGCGCAACGCGGCCGGATTCAGCAAGCCGGCTGTGGCTTGACCGACCCGGTTTCCAGATCTTCTGGAATGCGCCGGTGCTGATCCTGATTTCCGGCGAGCTTGAGGATTGTTGCCGAGCGGCTCAGAACCTGATGCTGTCGGCTCATGTCCGCGGCTTGGGAACCTGCTGGGTTGGTTCGCCGCTGCTTTGGCTGAGAACCGAGGAGGTGAAGGCCGAGTTGCAAGTTCCGGCTGCGCTGACGCCGAATGTCGCGATGTGCCTGGGCTATGCGAATGCGGTTCCGCCGGCTTCGGAACGAGGCCGACCGCCGGTTATTTGGCTCTCGTGACCAGCGTAAAATGTGATCCGTTTATTGCTATCCTCAATCTTGTGTCGCACAAGGAGAACAATAACTGCGTGCAGTTGCATAAGCCCCCAATATGTCACTGTAAGTTGGAGTTCCTGCAGTGCTGGCTTCGGTATCAGTGGGGTTGGGACTTTCCCCATCGGCGGGTGGCCCAAGGTGTTCGCCAATGCGTCCTGCTGAGTTTTCATTCCGGCAACGGTATTGGCCAAAACTTCCACACATGCCCTTACTCTGTCGGGTGAGAACAGGACCTCGCGTTGCAATTCGGCGATTTGAGCCTCGAGCTGCTGCCGGGTGGCGACGGCTGCCTGTTCCTGTTCCCGGGCGATGCTCAGGTGTTGTTTCACCGTCTTTCCGATCGCTTGAGCTGAGGAGATCTGTGCCTTTAGGCCTTTGATTTCAGACCTTCCAAATATGCTTCGGAGCCACCATGCCGCAGCGGCGACGATCATCATGAGACCCAGCGCGAGAGCCGGAGCACTCCACACAAAGGTCCATTGATCCGCAAGCTGCGAAGCCTCCATTTGCGTCCCTATCCATGCCCAGTGCTACGTTATCGAGGAATTAGTCGCGGATTGTGAACTGTTCCGCATCTTGCCGGCATTTCCTCAGCCTATCGTCCCTGACATCGAAATCCGGCCGCTCTGGTGGAGGGGCTCTCAGGTCAGGAGAGAACCGATGTGGACGAAGCTATTCGGGCTTGCAGCGGCGGCCGGTATGATCGCTCTTTTCGCCACGGGTCCCGCCCTTGCCCTCTGCAATCCGGGCACACCCAACTGTATCAGAGCTGACAGCCCTTGGCTCGCCAACGCGAAGCAGCAAGTCAACCAGGGTAACGGCAACTTCAATTGCGACCCCGGACCGGCGGGGATATGCAGCGACGATCTTCCCGGCAGCGCACGCACGACCATGACGCACATCATGCCAAAGGCCGGTGGCGGCACGATCGCACTGGCGCCACGGACAAGGCGGTAGGTCTTGCCCGCGGTATCGATGCCCATCCTGCTGAGCCATTGATCAGGCGAGCGGCCGGGTTCGACCTCGCGGAGTTCGTCCTGATCTCCAGACCGCCGTCGAGCCGAGCCGGTGCCTGCCGTCCGCTCGGCTAGTCTGTTGCTGATGTCGTCCGATACACTATTGTAATAGTGTATCACCATTCGGCCCTCTGCGGTCCCATTCCGATCTTTTCGCTAACGCAACTCCGTTCAGAGTGATACACTTCTCGGTAGTTCATGCCCAAACGCCGCCAAACAGGCCCTGTCCAGCCCGCCCCGATCCAGCTGCCGCTGTTTGCGGAGGCTGCCAGCCTGATCCGTGTCCGGCCCGAGCGGAACGAATGGCGCTTCTACCGGCTGGAGGTCTGGCCCGACCTGTTCGGCCGCGCCTTGCTCGCCCGCCAATGGGGTCGCATCGGCACTGAAGGCCGCCGCCGGCTCGATCCGCACCCTGATCCGGGCGCGGCCCTCAATGCCCTCGCACACCTTGCGCGGCAGAAACGCCGACGCGGCTACCAGGATCGCGGCGTATGAGCAGCGCTGGCAGAAAGCCGACCAAGGCAAAACCGGCCGCTGCGCCGCGAGGCGGCATGACGCTGCATACTTCAGACGGCGCCCGGAAATATCTCACCGCCGGTGAACGCGACGCCTTCCTGCGCGCGGCCGAGCAGACCGATCGCCGAGCCCGGACACTGTGCATGACCCTCGCCTATGCCGGCTGCCGTCTCTCGGAGGCGCTGGCCCTCACGATCGATCGCGTCGATTTCGGCGCCGGTGTTCTGGTGTTCGAGACCCTGAAAAAGCGCCGCGGCGGCATCTACCGTGCGGTGCCGGTGCTCCCTGCCCTGCTCGAAGCCCTTGATCTCGTGCACGGCATCCGCGAAGCGCAAGCGCGCCGTGATAAAGGAAGGGGCATCCGCCTGTGGCCTGGCTCGCGCATGACCGGCTGGCGCGCCGTGCACGCTGTCATGGCGGAAGCCGGACTGGACGGGCCGCACGCCTCGCCCAAAGGGCTGCGACACGGCTTCGGCGTGGCGGCCGTCTCCGCCGGCATTCCCCTCAACCTTGTCCAGAAGTGGCTGGGGCATGCCCAACTCACCACGACGGCAATCTATGCCAATGCCGTCGGCGAAGAGGAGCAGAGCATCGCAGCGCGAATGTGGTGACGTATCCTGTCGCCTATGGGTTGCCACAAACGCTAGTTCATTGATCTGGCGAGGGAATATCAGGCTGCGAATCTCCTTCACAATCCCTCTCAGCACCCAGCCCCCGCCGCACGGCGGGTGACGCAGTGACGCAGGTGACGCATTTTCCCATAAAGTCGCTTCGCGCTCGGTTAACCCCCTCCTCCCCTATGCCAAGTAACGCTGTATTTATTTTCCAGCCCTCTAGGGAAAAGTGCGTCACCTGCGTCACTGCGTCACCGACCTGACCCAAGGCCGATCGTGTTTGGTCCGTGCACCCCGGACCCATCCCAGGCGTTCCAACGCGGCTGTTATCCTGCGCTGTTCGCCAGTGCCGAGCTTGGGCGTGTCGATGAACAGCGCTTCCCTAGCGACCTCCAGGACGGTGGTTTGGGTGGGCTTATCCAGGTAGTCGCTGATCTTGTCCTCCCAGGCGTCCGCCTCGTAGCGAGCCTCCTGCTCGGGTGCGATGTGCTTGTTCTCAAATTCAGCGGACGGCCACCAGCGCGGTTGCCTTATGGATCAGCATCGCCGCCTCCAGCTATTTCGGTGCAAGATAAGATCTCTGTATTTTGACCAGTGCGTGCCCGCCACTCTTGTAGTGACCGGGTAAAATTTTACCCACTTCTTCCATAATGCATTTCTAGTGTCGTCAGGCAGATCGTAGAAAAAGACCCACATGTCATTATCTGGCGAACGAGCAAAGTATAGGCGGCCGATGCACCGGTCTTCGTCCTACAGATTTGGGACATCACCATAAGGGTCGACGATGTAACCCCTATTCTCGGTGAGCTCAGCAGCCTCTGGATTGATGTTACGTCCGGCCATTTTGCGCTTCCCATTTAACTGTGCTCGTGTCATTTGACCTCTAACCAACTGTTTTGTGTTACTGCTCCTATACGCTACCGTATTACCGCAGGGGAGCTTCATATCTTCAGTTATTATTGATTTAGCTGCCCGCTGATGGCGCTATATTGTTAAAGGACACATGCATATACG
>CAVWZM010000032.1:0-36204 GCA_963759425.1 uncultured Alphaproteobacteria bacterium | reverse complement strand
AGTGCGTGAATCCCGCGATGAAGCGATGAGCCAAATCTTATCTGTTGTGAAACTTTTTTTGCGGGCACAGTAACCTGACGACTGTCTAGAATTCTCGTCATACCTTGTACTGGCTTGCGGTGGCCTTCTGGACGTCTCGGGTTCGCATTTTCCGCAGCGTTAATTCCAATGCTGACGTGTTGCCGCAACGAGGCTACCTTGGCCGGTCCCTCCGCCTAGCCGAACCGTGCCCGGACGGCGGTCGTAGTCAGCGGGTGGCGGTGCCCTGTGCATCCGGCCCGCCGGCTGGTGCAGGCCGTTTCGCGGGCGCCGGGTCTCGCTGCACGCGGGAACCATAGGCCAGCGCCGCCGAAAATGCGCCGAACATCGCGAGACACATCAGAAGATACAGCACGTTTCCGGTGCTCATGGCGTCGCTCCGTTGAGTTGTTGACGGCGATATAAGCGCCGCCCGGCGGGGTTGCGTTGATCCGCATCAAGTCGGAGCCCAGGCCCCGGGAGAATCCTTGCGCCGCGTCGCGTCGCCCCGCGCGATATCCACGCATTATTCTCGAATGGCATCGACCTACACACTACATGCACGACGCATGGACCGACTCTCGCGCCTATACGGGCTGCGCCCGCCGATCGTACTCAGGACGCAGCTCCGTGGTCTTGGGGCGGGCCCGGTTCGACGTGCCTGGCAGGCTATGCTGGCATCGGTCGTCTTGCATGGGTTGCTGGCGGCATTCCTGCTTCACTTCGTGCGATCGCGGCAAGTGGACCCGGAGCCAAATCCATCCGGCACGGTCGAACTGCTGATGGTCGAGCGTCGCGGCGAGCCAGCTCCCTCCGGCCAGCCCGCGAACCAGACCCTTCCTTCTTTACCTAACCGGCCCTCGCCCCAGGCGTCATCTTCGGAGCCTTCACAGGCGGAGCTCGGTCCGGGCGACGACAGGGCGCCGGCCGCGGCGATGCCCGCGTCCGATCCAGATGGGGAAAAACTGCAGCTGCCGGCACGGACGGCGGCGGAACAGGCAAAGGTAGCCGAACCCCGGCCACCCAATCCCACCGAGCGGCAGGAGGCGAAAGCGCCCGAGGTCCCCCAGCCCAGCGCCGCCGCTTCGCTGCCGCAAGCGCCCGTGTTCAACCTTGAGGGCACGGACAGCGAGAGCAATGCGATCGTCATGGGCAAACAGGTGATCCCGGCATCACCGGACAACCGGTTTCGCAACCGTCCGCCGGTATACCCGTTTGACGCGGCGGCACGCGGCGAGCACGGCGAGGTGGTGGTGGTGATACACGTCTCCGAATACGGGGTTTCGGCCGGCGCCGACGTAGCTGTCACCTCAGGCGTGGCGTCGCTGGACCGGGCAGCCCTCGATGCGGTACGGAAGTGGCATTTCCGACCGGCGATGAAGGACGGACGCAGCGTCCCCTTCGATATGCCGATGCGTTTCATCTTCGAATTCAACTAGGAACTGTGTGATGGTGCGGATCGATCGGGTCGTGACACGGGGCGGCGACGGCGGCGAGACGTCACTGGGGAACGGTCAGCGCGTCGCAAAGGACAGCCCGCGGATCGAAGCGATGGGTGCGGTCGACGAGGCCAATGCGGCGATCGGCATGTTGCGGACGCAGACCCGTGAGATGGCGCCCGAGGATGCGATGCTGGCCCGCATCCAGAATGATCTGTTCGATCTCGGTGCTGATCTGTGCGTTCCGGGCGTCGGAGCGGACCGGCTTCGGTTGACGATCGCGCCACTCGAACGGCTGGATGCCGAGATCGCAGCAATGAACGCGGCACTGCCGGCGCTGACGAGCTTCATCTTGCCCGGTGGTACAGACGCCGCCGCATATGCTCATATCGCACGGGTCGATGTACGCCGTGCGGAGCGCAGGGTGATTGGCCTCGAAGACCTGAATCCACTGCTTCAACGTTATCTCAACCGGCTGTCCGACCATCTTTTCGTGCTGGCTCGGGTGCTGAACAGAGCCGCCGCGTCGGACGTGCTGTGGGTGCCAGGGGCGAATTGCTAGCCGGCATTGCAGAACGAGGCATTCGACAGGTCGGCTCGCCGTGATCGTCGCGTCGGCTGGCGTGACGGCCGGTCAGGTTGACGTCGATCCCGTAGCCATCCAGCGCGCTGCGGCGTTGTCATCAGCGTCCCGCGAGTCAACCCAGGCTCCCGCGCCGTCGGTGAAAGTCTCGCGCTTCCAGAATGGCGCCTTGGTCTTCAACCAGTCGATAAGGAACGCGGTAGCGTCCAGCGCCGCCAGGCGGTGCGCCGAGGCCGCAATGACCAGCACCACATTGTCGCCCGGGCTGAGCTCCCCGACCCGATGGATCACGGTGCAACCCAGCAGGGGCCATCGTTGCGTGGCCTGCTCGACGATACGCGCCATGGAACGCTCCGTCATGCCGGGGTAGTGCTCCAGCGCCATGCCGGTCACCGCCGACGCCGATCCCCGGACATCCTCACGAACCGTGCCGATGAAGCAGCCTATCCCGCCAATATCCGTGCGGCCAGCGGTCAGCGCGGCGATTTCAGCACCGACGTCGAAGTCTTCGAGCTGGACCTTGATGTGCGCCATGGGACCGCACGCTAGCCGGTTTCGGGGAACCTGTCATGCGGTGGACCAACCCCTGTTGGCCTAAGTCGCAAGTATCCCCTTGGCCGCATTCAGGCCCGCGGATCGGGGCAGGTGGCTCGCTCACCTCAAGGTATCACGCGCGTGGCCGTGGCCGGTCGCTCTCAGCGTGTGGGCCAACGCCGGCCTTGGCCTTGAAGCGAAAATCGTGCCCATCCGCGCGCCGGTTTTTCGTCCTCGCTCAGTACCCTGCTCGACGATACGCGCCTCTTTTGGGGTGTCCTTGCCACAAAGATACCCCAGCGCTTCCCAGCTTCCACCACGCCAAAAGATTAACTTCGGGGAGTGGTGCAGAACACAGCGCCGATAGGTTCCGGCAGGCATGTTCAGCGCCGTTGCAAGTGGAGGCCCCGTCATGCGTGCATATCTCGAGGTCATCGCGACCATCATCGGCCTGATGTGCGCCTATGTTGCGCTGTTGCCGCTGCTGGCGTGACATCAGGTCGAAACTGGCCGGATCACGCTGCAACTGCAACTCGCGGCTCAGCCTCTCCTCGAACCAGCCTGTAATCCGGGCACAAACTCCTCTTCACGGGCTCCGCTGGGTAAATCCGACGCAATCGCGCCGGTGGAAACGATCCGAGATGCTGCCTGTCTCGCAGCGATCAGGCCGTCGAAGCTCGGTTGATATTATCCTCCCGGCACCGAGCACTGGCCGACAATGCCACGACCCAACATACTGCGTTGCAATGATGGCACTGACCTATGCTGTGGCCCGATCGATCCAGTTGGCACACTCGGCCAACTGGCAGACGCTGATCGCAACGTCGCAGGCCTTCGACGGTCGCCTTCTTCACCCGGCGTAGTACGCCACGCCTGGTTATATGGTGGGGGCGATCCACGCCTGCGGCAGCGGCACAAGGGACTACGAGTTTGAATTGTTCGCGCATGATTGAGGAAGAAAGCGCGGAGGCCGTCGCCTGGGCCGCGGCGCTGGATAGACCTGGTGGCGAGGCCGCCATCCGCCTCGGCGGTGCCGCGGCCTCGTTGCTGCCGCCCGAGGTGGCCTGATGCGGGTAATGGTGATCTTCGCTCATCCGCTGGGGGACAGTTTCAACGCTGCCCTGCACGGCACCGTGGTAACTGCGCTGCGGGCCAGCGGCCATCAGGTTGACGACTGCGACCTTTACGCCGAGGGTTTTGACCCGATTCTGGGCGCGGAGGAACGGCGCTACTACCATGATGAGACACGCAACCGCGCGCCGGTCCAGGCCTATGTAGATCGGCTGATCGCCACCGAGGCACTGATTCTGTGCCACCCGATCTGGAGCTTCGGACCACCGGCGATCCTCAAGGGCTTCCTCGACCGCGTTTTGTTGCCCGGGGTGGCCTTTACGGTCGAGGATGGCAAGGCGCAGCCAGCCCTGACCCATATCCGGCATTTGGCGGCGGTGGTGACCTATGGCCGGCCACGCTCGAATGCCCTGTGGATGGGCGACCCGCCTCGGCGGCTTGTCACGCGGTATCTGTATTCGCTGGCGGGGAAGCAGCCGACGCGCACCTACCTGGCGTTGTACAACATGAACGAGGTGACCGAGGCCGGGCGCAAGCGGTTCATCGCCCGGGTCGATGAGCGGATGCGACGGTTCGGGCGGTAGAGCAGCGCTCCGGCGCCGACCCAGCCCGGGCCGACAGAATGTCAGACGTTGAAGCGGAACAGCAGAACGTCGCCATCCTTTACGATATAGGTCTTGCCTTCCACCCGCATCTTGCCGGCTTCCTTGGCACCCTGTTCGCCTCGGCAGGCAACGAATCATCGTAACGAAATGGTTTCGCACGCGATGAAGCCGCGCTCGAAATCCTTGTGGATCGCCGCCGCGGCCTGTGGCGCCCGGGTGCCCCGCGTGATGGTCCAGGCACGCGTCTCCTTCGGCCCGCAGGTGAAATAGGTCACCAGCGCCAACAGCCCGTAGCCGGCACGGATCACCTGGTCCAGCCCGCTCTCAAGCAGTCCCAAACCGCCGAGGAACTCCGCCCGGTCGGCTTCCGGAAGCTGCGACACCTCGGCCTCGATCGCCGCGGAAACGACGATCGACGGCGCGTTCTGCCGTTCCGCCCAGTCGTGAACCTGGCGCGAAAATGCGTTGCCGGTGGCAGCCGAGGCTTCCTCGACGTTGCACACATACAGCACCGGCTTGGACGTCAGCAGTTGCAGCCGGCGAACCGCTTCCTCCTCGCCCGGCGGGATCGCGGTCCGCGCCGCGCGACCCTCCTGCAGCGCGGCCACCAGCGGCTCCATGAGCGGCAACAGCGGAGATGCTTTCCTTGTCGCCGCCGCGAGCGCGTTTCTGCGCCTGGATCAACCGGCGCTCGAGGCTGTCGAGGTCGGCCAGCATCAGCTCGGTCTCCACCACCTCGATGTCGCGCAGCGGATCGATCGAGCCCTCCACGTGAGTGACGTCGCTGTCCTCGAAACAGCGCAGCACGTGGATGATGGCGTCGACCTCGCGGATGTTGGCGAGAAACTGGTTGCCGAGACCCTCGCCCTTCGAGGCACCCCGGACCAGCCCGGCGATATCGACGAATTCCAGGTGGTGGGGATGGTCTTGATCGACTTTCCGATCGTCGCCAGAACGTCCAGACGCTTGTCGGGCACCGCGACACGGCCGACATTGGGCTCGATGGTGCAGAACGGGTAGTTCGCCGCCTGCGCCGCCGCGGTGGCGGTCAACGCGTTGAACAGCGTCGACTTGCCGACATTGGGCAGACCGACGATGCCGCAGTTGAAGCCCATCAGCGAATGTCCCCAAGGGTCGCACGCCCATCAGGCCGCACTCTGGGTGTGCAGGGCGACCTTGGTCATGAAATCCGCCGGCCTGTCCTGCGCCAGCAGCTCGGCCGCGTCGGCCACCGCATCGAGCAGCGCGATCAGCCACGGTCTGTCGTCTGCAGCGAAATTGCCCAGCACATGGCCGAGAACGCGCTCCTTCGACCCCGGGATGACCGATGCCGAGACGCACACGCCAATAATCCGGCGTGCCCAGAATCCGGTCCATGCTCCGCAGCCCGTTGTGCCCGGCAGCGCCGCCGCCCTTTTTCACCCGCAGCTTGCCCGCCGCCAGGTCGAGTTCGTCGTGGAACGCGGTGATCGCCTCGATCGGCAGCTTGTAAAAGGCCGCAGCTTCCTGCACCGATTCGCCGGAGCTGTTCATATAGGTCAATGGCTTCAGCGCCAGGATCTTTTCGCCGGCGACACTGCCCTCGGCGGTGAGGCCCTTGAAGCGGCGCCGCCACGGGCTGAAGCCGTGGCGGATCGCAATCACGTCCAGCGCCATGAAGCCGATGTTGTGGCGATTGGCGGCCATCCCGGGCTCCGGATTGCCGAGCCCGACCCAGAAGTCTTGTCACTGGACAGGCCTGGTCACCGTGCGGCCCTGGTCAGGGACCTAACTACCCGGCCCCTGGACCCACCCCCAGATCCGCGTCGAAAGACGTGCTCCGTCACCGGCCCAGCCCTTCCTAGCCTCTCTTGGCGGGCGCCTTGGCCGGGGCGGCGGCAGCGGCCTTGGCTGGAGCCGCGACGCTGGCGGCGGCCTCGGTCGCAACCTCGATCTTGGTCGGCGGCACCACGGTCGCTACCACGAAGTCCCGGTCGATCACCGGCCTTGACGCCCTCGGTGCCCTTCAGGTCATGCCAGCGGACGGCGTCGTTGAAGTCCAGCGGTCCGAGATCGGCGGTGAACTGTTCCGGGATGTTGTCCGGGTCGCAGTAGACCTCCACGGCATGGCGCACGACATTGAGGACAGCGCCGCGCTTGATGCCCGGGCTGATGCCGTCATTCTCGAAATGCACCGGGATGAAGACCTTGATCCGCTGGCCCGGGATCAGGCGCTGGAAGTCGACATGCTCCGGCGCGTCGGAGACCGGATGGAACTGCACGCCGCGGATCAGCGCGCGAACCTGTGTGGCTCCCGTGTTGATCTCATACAGGCGGGATTGCCAGCCGGCGCGGTGCAGTTCACGCACCACCGCGCGAGGGTCCAGCGCGATCAGGTTGGGTTCCTGCTTGCCGCCATAAATGACACCGGGCACCTTGCCCGCCCTCCGAGTCGCCCGCGCCGCCCCCTTACCGCTTCGCGCGCGTTGCTCGGCCTCGATTGCTACAACGTTGGCCATGGTTCGCTCCTGAGTGACAGAGCGCCGGCCTCCAGGGGTGCCAGCGCCGGGGGCGTGTAGCCCGAGGCGGCATCGCGGGCAAGCGTTTAGGCCGGGCGCAGCACCTCCGCACGGTCCCATCATCAGGCCGCCGAGTGCAGGAACCACCGCCCGGTTGTCGGGGCGTGACCGCGCCGAGTGAGACGTTCGATCTGGATCACGCCATCAAATGGAGAAGGCGGACATCCTTGGTGGCATCCCAAACTGCCTGACGATCGTCTGGCCGCATACCGCGTGCCTTCTCGCGGATGCGTCCGCGAGGTGCGTGATCCCGCCTGAGGCGGTCTCCCGTCAGCCACGGCTTTCCTTCAGGCGCGGCGTGAGGCTCGCCCACGTAGGTGCGCGAGCCTCCTCCCGGGATCAGGATCGGCAAGTCGCGAACGGCCGGCCGATACCTGCCATGCTCAAACCGCGGCGATCAGACCAAGCTGAGTGAGTGCCGTCACGCCGTCATCGAGGCCGACTTCCTCGACAATCCTGCCATCCTCGAGACGCAGGACCGTGGTGCCGGTGAAGTGCATCTTCCGCCCGGTCGCCCTGGGCAGTGAGCCCACCAGGAAGTCGTCAAACGCCGAGCCGGTATGGGTGCCGCCGCCTTCCCACTGGCCGACGACATAGTCGCCCTCCGCGATCAGGCCCGCGGTGCCCCAGAACCTGAGGTCGGGAAATGCCTCGCGGAAGTCTGTCATGAAGGCCTTGATATCGGCACGGCCGCGGCGCGGTGCGTGGAGTGAGTATTTCAATAGCATGTCCGGCGCGGCGATGGCGTCGACGACGCCAAGATCGCAGTTCTCACCCCAGAATTCGGTGAACCAGCGGCCGACGACGGCCTTGTTGGCTTCTTGCTTGCTCATTTGATTTTCCTCCTCGTTGTGATTGCGGGGACCATCGACGACGGTCGGTGATCTGAGCGAAGAGGTAGTCCGGTCCCGTGGGGAGCGAACTCCGGTTCTTGCCCCGATATCAAATTCACCAAGCGCGGGCCACGTTCGGTGAGATCGGGTCGGGGAACCGGCCACGACACGCCAGCCGGGCCGAAGCGACCCACAGCGAGCGGCCGGTCAGCAGTGAGGTCCCTGTGTCGTTCAATTTGAAAGCAAGAGACGGAGTGTAGTGGAACCTGCCGGGCGTTATGTTCCAAACACAATGAACAGGCGTGGGAACCATGAACACGAATAATCACCACCTGACGAAAGAGAGGTTGCGCTTCGGCTACGGTGAAACAAGCCTCGGCACTGTTATCGTGGCCGTGAGCAGCCAGGGTGTCGCGGCGATTCTACTTGGCAGCGACCGGCGCAGGCTGCGAGGCGAGCTTGCCGATGCCTTTGCCGCCGATGCTTTTGCCAACGTGGAACTGATCGAGGACGAAGCCGGCCTCATCGAAACGATCGTCAAGGTCGTCGCGTTTGTCGACGCGCCGCATCTCGGACTGGACCTGCCACTCGATCCGCGCGGCTCGGAATTGCAGTTGGCGGTGTGGCAGGCACTGCGCGCGATTCCCCCGGGGGAGACCCGCACCTATGGCGCGATCGCGGCGGCCCTTCCCTTGTCGGTCACGGCGCAGGACGTGGGTGCGGCCTGTGCGGCGAATATCATTGCGGTGGCTATCCCCTGTCACCGCGTGGTGAAATCGGATGGCTCGATCTCGGGTTATCGCTGGGGCGTGCATCGCAAGCGCCGGCTCATCAACATGGAGGGCGTCGCATGAACGAGATGTCGCCGATCAACCGCGTGGCGGCGATCGACTGGCCGGCCGTCTCCGCTGAGTTGGACACTCAGGGCTGGGGGATCATGCCGAAGCTGATGGCCGGCGCGGAATGTGATGCCGTGGTCGAACTCTATGACCAGGACAGCGCTTTTCGCAGTCGTGTGGTCATGGCACGGCACGGCTACGGGCGTGGTGAGTATCGCTATTTCGCCTATCCGCTGCCGCGGTTGGTGGAGGCCCTGCGTACCGCCCTCTATCCAAATCTGGTTCCGATCGCCAATCGCTGGCATGAGCGGATGCGGATGGACGTTCGTTTTCCCGCCGACCACGCGGCTTTCATCGAGCGCTGTCATCAGCCGGTCAGACCCGCCCGACGCCGTTGCTACTGCAGTATGGCCAGGACGACTATAACTGCCTGCATCAAGACCTGTATGGCGAACACGTGTTCCCGCTTCAGGTCGCGGTGCTGCTGTCCGAGCCAGGGGACGATTTCGAAGGTGGCGAGTTCGTGCTGACAGAGCAACGTCCTCGAATGCAGTCCCGCGCCGAGGTGGTGCCGCTGCGCAAGGGCGACGCCGTGGTGTTCGCGGTCAACAGCCGGCCGGTACAGAGTGCACGCGGCGACTATCGGGTCAACCTGCGTCACGGCGTCAGCAAGGTGCGGTCCGGCCATCGTCATACGCTCGGGGTGATATTTCACGACGCCGCGTGATGGCTGAGATTTGCTCCCGGACACAATCGAATTTGAAAGCAAGACCCGGAGTGCGGCGGGCCGGCGCGATCAACACAATAGCTCCGAGCACACGCGCGAAAGGAGATCAAATGACCATCACGCTCGAACGGAAATCCAGTCGAGAAGTCGGGGCCGATGACCCCGACTGGGCCCGCATCGTCGCCCGCGACCGGACCGCCGATGGCCGCCTCTGGTATTCGGTTTCGACGACGGGAGTTTATTGCCGGCCGTCCTGCCCGTCGCGGATCGCAAATCCCCAGCAACGTCCGGCTGCACGACACGCTCGAAGCCGCCAAGGCGACCGGCTTCCGGCCATGCAAGCGCTGCAATCCGGACGGCCTCTCGCTCGATGACGAAAATGCCGCCATGGTCGCGCGCGCCTGCCGTCTGATCGAGCAGAGCGAGGACGAGCCTTCCCTGACCCGATCTCGCCGAGGCGGTTGGTCGCAGCGCCAGCTATTTCCATCGCGTGTTCAAGGCGACGACAGGACTGACGCCCAAGGGCTATGCCGCCGCGCATCGGGCGGCGAAGGTCCGCCAAAGCCTGGAATGCGGCAACAGCGTCACCGAGGCGATCTACGACGCCGGCTACAATTCGAGCGGACGCTTCTACGAAAATTCCACCGGCATGTTGGGGATGACGCCGACCCGATACCGCTCCGGCGGGGCGAACGAGGAGATCCGTTTCGCGGTCGGCCAATCGTCGCTCGGCGCGATCCTGGTCGCGTCGAGCAAGAAGGGTGTGGCATCAATCCTTCTGGGAAACGACCCAGACGAGCTGGTACGCAATCTCCAGGACCGCTTTCCCAAGGCTCGGCTGATCGGCGCCGACAAGGACTACGAAGCTCTCGTGGCACGCGTCGTCGGCTTTGTCGAAGCACCGAGGCTCGGCCTCGATCTGCCGCTTGACGTGCGTGGCACGGCATTCCAGCAGCGGGTCTGGCAGGCATTGCAGGAGATCCCCATTGGCCAGACCGTCTCCTACGCCGACATCGCCCGCCGCATCGGCGCGCCCAAGGCGGTGCGGGCGGTCGCCGGTGCCTGCGCAGCCAACAAGCTCGCGGTCGCCATCCCGTGCCATCGGGTGGTGAGGAACGACGGCGTCGCTTTCCGGCTACGCCTGGGGTGTGGAACGCAAACGCGCCCTGCTCGACCGAGAGGCGGTGCGGGGCGGTTGATCAGAAGGGCCCCCGCAGGTTCCAAGTCTTGAGCCGACCGTATCGACGTGCCACCGTCGCGTCGGTTTAGGAGAAGCTGACATGAGCGGCACCAGCCATGAAGATTTGATTTGCGATCAGTTCACCCGCCAGGCGGTCCCGTTCAGCACCGCGGCGCCGATCTCCGATGAACGCGCGCTCGCCATGGTGGTGGCCGCCGGCCAGCCAGGCCGAACGACGACGTGTTGGATCTTGCCTGCGGCGGGGGTCTTATCGTCTGTGCCTTTGCGCCGCACGTCCGGCATGCGACCGGCATCGACCTGACGCCGGCGATGCTGGACAGTGCCCGCGCGCTGGCTGCCGAGAAGCGGCTGGCCAACGTCACGTGGCGGCAGGGCAACGTGCGCTCGCTGCCCTGGCCCGACGCCAGTTTTGACATCGTCGTCACGCGTTTCTCGTTGCATCACTTCCAGGACCCGCTGGCGGCCTTGTGCGAAATGAAACGGGTGTGTCGCCCCGGCGGGCGGATCGTCGTCGTGGACATGTATGCGTCGGAGGAGAAGGCAAAGGCGGAGGCGTGGAACCGGCTGGAGGTGCTGCGCGACCCCTCGCATGTGCGCGCCCTGAGCCTGCAGGAACTGACCGGGCTGTTCCCGCCGCCGGGTTGGCCGATCCGAAGGTGGAACGTTACGAGTTGCGCGGCGAGGTGCGAGGCTTGCTGGAACGGTCGTTCCCGCTGCCGGGGGATGCGGAGAAGATCACCGCGCTGTTCGCGGCGCAGGCCGAGCGGGACACGTTGGGGATCGATGTCCGGCGCGAGGGTGAAGCACTGCACTACGCGTATCGGGTGGCGATACTGGCGACGCGGCTTGACTGATCGGCGAAGGATATTTTGTTGCGGCGATAGTGCGTCGGGTCAGTGCGCGACCGGGTAGCGAAGCGCCGTCTGCCATCCGGGGCCGTGCACAAGACACCACCAGCCGATTCCGGTCACCAGCGCCAGCACAATGAGCGGCTCCGCGGGCGAGCCGGCCCGGCACAGCGGAAACCCCCAGGTTCGTCGCAGCGGCCAGGCCAGCCTCAGTCCCCGAGGCGTCATCATATCGGCGGCGAGGTGGGACAGGTAGCCGAGCGCCAGGGCGGACACCAGGCCGCGGCGGTATCCGGCCTGCGAGAGCAGCACGATCAGGACCACGACCGCTATGGCCGAATGGGTCACGCCGCGATGACCCAGAGTCGCGGCGATGGCCGTCGAGACCGGCCGAGAGCGACGCCCCACCCAGGATTTCGGATGATCCACATCGGGCAACAGCGAGCCGACCACGGCCAGACCAAGATAGACCGGATTGGCAACGGATAGATGCAGCAACGGCGCCGCGGCGATCCACGTCGCGAGTCCGACCACGACGTGAGACCGGGCCATCATCGGTGCGGCGCCCGCCCGGCGTTGGCCAGGGTCAGAACAGCCGCCGCATCAGAATAACCGACCCGAGGCGATGCGTGCGCCCTCGCTGAGCGCCGCGAGTTTCGCCCAGACGATGTCCGCCGCCACGCGTCGCATTCCAGCCGACGTATCGAAGCCGCAGTCGGTTCCCGCCTGCACCCGCGTCGGATCGCCGACCACCTGCACCACCCGTTCGATCCGCTCGGCGATCGTCTCTGGATGCTCGACGAAGTTGGTCACCGAATTGATCACCCCGGCAACGATGATCTGGTCATCGTCGAGCGGAAACTCCTTCAGCACCCGATACTCGTGCGCATGACGCGGATTGGCGAAGGGCAGCACGAACCCGCCCACCTTCAACCGTCGCAGCACCGGCATCACCTCGCGCAGTTCGACGTCGCAATCGTGCGGGCCTTCGTAGTTGCCCCAGCACACGTGCAGACGGACCTTTTCACGCGGGATGTTGACCAGGGCGGCGTTGATGGAGTCCACGACACGATCGACGAAGCCGATGAAATCACTCACCGGCCGGTCCTGATAGGACATGTGCCGCTCCATTGCCAGGTCGGGACAGTCGAGCTGCAGCAGGAACCCATGATTGACGATGGTTTTGTACTCGACCTGAAGCGCTGATCCCAGCGCCTGAAGGTATTCAGTTTCATTCGGGTAAAAATCATTGCGCAACGCCGCGGCGACGATACCGGGTGACGGCGCGGTCAGGAACGGCTCGACGAACGGCTGACCCATCGTGTCGAGCGTCGCGCGGAAGTCGGCGCATTCGTCCTTGGTCGCGGCACGGTCCAGGTACTGGATGGGACCGATCGCGGTCGGCACCGCCTCGCGGTTGCTGATCGCGACCATGCGCGCCGTCTCGCGCTCCAGAGCCTCCTTGTATAGTGGATAGCGGTCGACATCGGCCCGGGTCGGCCGGGTCCAGGCGCCGCCGAATCCGCTCATGCGCGTGCGGACGTAGAGGAAAAACGCCTCGCGCTGCTGCTCACCGTTGTTGCCGATGTCGATTCCGGCCTCGCGCTGACGTCGCACGACGTCCTGCATCGCCGCGTGGCCAGCGGCGGCCAGCGCCTCGTCGACCGCTTCACCGCGTCCCTTGCGGACGTAAAGTTCGACCAGCGCCGGTGGGCGGGGCAGACTGCCGGTGTGGGTGGTCAGGATTCGGTCGCGGCCGTGTTGCATACTGCGTTCCTCCGGTCATTCCGCCAGGGTGCCGGACCCGGCGTCCAGGTCAACCCCAACCACGCAGGTTGGTTTTGAGGGTGCGATGATGTCCAGTTACGCTCGCGGGAAGTGATGTCAACGGCGTTCTTGGAACGGGTTCGAGACGCGGTGTGGCGCCGCGCATTCACACTGCCGACATTTCGAAATGCGCACAACGTTCGCGACGATATCCTTACGGCGCAGTCAAGGCCCGAGGTGTCGGCTTGGAATCCCCAAACGACCGTCGTCATCTTGCTGCCAGCGGCCCTGAACATATCGTTGCTATGCAAGCAACTTATTGTCGCTATGGCTCCCTTTTTACTCGTAGATCTACGTTGGCTGATCAGTATACCATCCGCATTTTCGTTCCAAACGGTGATCCTCAAGATGTCCGTATCATTGATCCGATGAATTGGACCGGACAAGTTGTGGTTTTCTCGCGTTGAAAGTGGCTGGACACGCGAAGTTCCGGGGCGTTTGGAAACTCTGGCGTCAACGTCCTGGCGGGGCTCACAAGCGACCCTACGATCAATGTCGGTGAGGGCGACGGTATCCGTGAGAGGATCGAAAGTCCCAATAAAAATAAGGACTTCTGGTCACGGTGGATTGCGTTCGATTCCACTAACCGAGGTCTGAACAAGACTTGCGTTCATTGGCCAGAGTACGCGCTTGTTGCTCATGAAAATCAAGATCAACGAAGCGACCTTGAGAATGGACATGCACCCCAGGAACCAGCGAGACCGGACGCTGGAGTGACAACGCGGTAGCCGCCTTGCCCTGGCACCGCCGATGATAATTGAGCCAACCGCTACCATAGTAATTCCGAAATAGATCACTCCGAAGCGCCGCGCGGTCTGCTGGAATGGTAGAGGTCGCCGTTCGAACGGTCGCGACGCGGGTATGCGGTCTCAGATCTTCGCATCGGCTGCGGGGGCGTCAGCCTCCGGCGGATCAGTCGCGGACGGCGGCTCCCCCATCGGCGGAGGCGGCGGGTCGGACGGATCGATCTCTCCTGCCCCGGGTGTCGCCGGCGGAGGCGGTGGGGCCGGCCGGCGGCCGCCACAAAGCCAGGAGGCAGCGCGCTCAGCCCGTCCGAGGGCGGCATCCACGGCCGCCATCGTGGCCGAGAGATCGTCCGATTCGTCCCGCTCCCAGGCCCGCACTCCCCAAAGCCATACTGCGACCAGACCACGCACCTGCACTGCGCCGCGCGGGCCCGTGGCGGTGACGCCGGCCGCTTGCAGCATCCATCGCATGCTGGTGCGTGTGGCGCAGGCCAGAAGCAGAGCCGTCGGAGGTTCGGTCGGCAGCGCCCGGAGGATCGCCTTCACCCCTTTCCGATGCGCCTGTAGGGCATCGAAACGCCGCATCAGCAGGTCGAACAGGCGATCGCGGACAGGCCCCTCCGATGGCGCGTCCAGCAGCGCTGCCTGATCCGCCAGACGGCCAAATCGCAGAAGTATCGAGGCGCGGTTGAGGAACCGGGCGCGCGCTTCGGCGACCGGCAAACCGGCGGCGCGCGATGCGGCCGCGACATTGACCCGCCTCCAGCCTTGGTCGGCCGCGATCCGGAAAGCGGCGGTCACCAGGGCGGTGTCGAAATCGGAATCGCTCATGTTGAAACGATAGAACGCAGGACGGTTTTGCTCAACCGGCCAGTTCGCGGGACCGCCGGGTCGCCGCGGCAATCGCACGTGAAATGGCGGCGGGCCAGGCGTCGGTCGCCATCAGCACTGACAAGGCCTCCGCAGTGGTGCCGCCTGGACTGGTGACTGCCTGTCGCAGATCAGCCGCCGCATCATGGCTGGCAGCAAGCAGTGCACCGGAGCCGGACACCGTCTGCCGCGCCAGCAGGCGGGCGAGGTCAGGTGGAATGCCTTGCTCGATCGCCGCCCGCTCCATCAGTTCGGCCAGCAGGAAGACGTAGGCCGGACCGCTGCCCGATACCGCGGTGACCGGATCGAGCAAAGCCTCCTGCTCGGCCCACGCAACCGTGCCGATCGCCTGCAGCAACCGGTCGCACAAGGCACGCTGAGCATCATCGACCCCCGGGCCGGCGCAGGCCACCGTAATGCCCTGGCGCACCGCGGCCGGCGTGTTCGGCATGGCGCGGACGATCGCAGCCGGACCAGCCTTGCCCGGACCGAGGCCGCGGCGATACCGGCGATGGTGCGTCCCGCCATGATCGAGAGGAACACCGTGCGCCCGGCGAAACGGCCGTATGCCGGCAGGGTCGCCGCGGCATTCTGCGGCTTGACCGCCAGCACCACGGCTGCTGGCGCGAACTGGTCCGGGATCGCGCCCGGGTCCGCCACGATCGCCAGGTCGGAACCGGCCAACTCGGCTGCTGCCGGTGCCGGATCGACCGCGAACGACGCGGTCAATCCCTGCTCCCGCCAGCCGGACAGCATGGCGCTGCCCATGCGCCCGCATCCCACCAGGAGAATCGGCGGGATGGAGCCTGCGGTCATGCCTCGCCCACGCAATCCAGCATCGCGGCAGCCAGCGCCTCGGACGGCGACTTGCCGCCCCACAGAACGAACTGGAATGCCGGGTAGAACCGCTCACACTCGGTCAACGCAATGTCGATCATGTCCTCCAGGCTCTCGGCCGAGGCACCCGGCGCGCCACGCAGCAACACGGCATGGCGGTACACCGGCATGCCATCATCGGACTCCAGGCCGAAATGGCCCAGCCAGAGCTTTTCGTTCGCCAGAGCCAGCAGTTCGTAGAGGGCGGCGCGCTGTTTTTCCGGCACCTTCATGTCGAAGGCGCAGGTGAAGTGCATCACGCTGATCTCGTGCGACCAGTTGAAAAACAGGCCGTAGTCGCACCAGTGGCCCGGTGCCTCCGCCGCCATTTCGGAATCGCTGCGGCGATCGAATTCCCATTCGTTCTCGGTGACGATCTGCTCCATTACATCGAGGGGATTGGCTGCTGGGTCGAGGGACGTGGTCAGCGATGCCGACATGCGGGGTCTCCCGTCAAAAGGAAGGCCGAGCGTGGCCTTCACCCCCGGGAAGGGTTGAACCGGAATGCGGACTCGCCCGGAGTTGGCCACGGACCTCAGCCTATTCATGTGTCCGCATCCGCTGCAAGTGGCATCATCCGATTTCGCCCGGAACTTTAGATGTGTTTTTCTCCATCACGGCGGAGAGCGAGCATTTCCTGTCGAATTGTGGCCAGACTGCATCGGCGCCCCCGCCACATCAGTCCGCGGCGGCGTGATCACCCAACTTTCCGGCGGCCGATGTCACGGCCCCTCGGTCGCGACGATGCCGGGCGGATTCGGAGGCTCCATGGCGGCAACACGCGCCTCGAGAGCGATCAGTCGGGCTTCGAGGATTGTAACCGTTGCCTCGGCGGCCTCCTGGCCCGCGCGCGCATTGGCGGCGAGTTCCTGGATCGCCTCGCAGTTCCTCCCGCCGGACCAGGTCGAGCCGCTGGATCAGGTCGTCGAGTCGAGCGCGCAGCATCGCTTCCGCCTCCTCCCGCAGCCCCGCCAGATGCGGAGATCGCGCCGCCGGCGACCCCGGCAATGTCGTCGAAAAATCGAGGCCGATCGCTCATTGCTTGCTTCTCCCGTGGATTGTCCGGCGAGGCGGAGACTCCACACCGATCACTGTGCGCCGGCAGTAGGCGCGCCGCGGACAGATCTCCCGCTGGGAGCAAGGTGCCCGCGTCAAAACGCTTTCCGTCGCCGGTTCGTGAGACGTATATAGCGCCGCCATGATCCTGATAACTGGCGGCGCCGGCTTTATCGGCTCCAACCTGCAAGCGGCGCTGGCACGACGCGGACACGAGACCGTCGTGGTGGACCATTTGGGAAGTGACGGCAAGTGGCGCAATCTTGCCAAGCACCCACCGGCGCGGATCATGGCGCCCGAGGAACTGGACGACTTTCTCGCTGATCACCCGCCGCTGGAGATGGTATTCCATCTGGGAGCGTTGACCGACACCACCGTCTGTGACGGCGATCATGCCTGGGCCACCAACGTCGAGCTCAGCCGCCGTATCTGGGAATGGTGTGCCGCGCGGCAGGCACGCCTGGTCTACGCGTCCTCGGCGGCGACCTATGGCGACGGGGCGGAGGGGTTTCAGGATGATTTCTCGCTCGCGGCGCTGCATCGACTTCGACCGCTGAACCTGTATGGCTGGACCAAACACGCGTTCGATCTGCTTGTGGCCAGGGTGTTGACCGTGCAGAAGGAACGGCCCCCGCAGTGGGTCGGACTGAAATTCTTCAACGTCTACGGCCCGAATGAGTATCACAAGGGCCGCATGATCTCGGTGGTGAAGACAAAGCATGACGAGGTTGCCGCGGACGGCCCGGCGCGACTGTTCAGGTCCGATAAGCCGGGGGTGGCCGACGGCGCCCAGAGGCGTGACTTCGTCTGGGTGGACGACGTTGTCGACGTCATGCTGTGGCTGCTGGACAGACCCGCCGTCAGCGGTCTCTTCAACCTTGGCACCGGTCGGGCGCGGACCTATCTGGAGCTGGCGCACGCGGTCTGCGACGCGGCCGGCAAGCCACGCCGGGTCGAGTTCATCGACATGCCAGGCGTCGCTGGTCGGGCAATACCAGTCATTCACCGAAGCGCCGATGGACCGGCTGCGAGCAGCCGGCTACCAGGGCCAGTTCACGCCGCTCGAGGAAGGGGTCCGCCGCTACGTGCAGGACCATCTGGCCAAGCCTGATCCGTTTGCGTGATCGCGACGCATGATTCCCGGTCCTGCTGTTTCCGCAATTCGACCCGGTCATCATCCAGGTCGGCCCCTTCGCCATTCGTTGGTACGCCCTGGCCTACATTGTCAGCCTGGTCCTCGGCTGGCGCTTGGTACGCGGTCTGGCGCGGCTGCCGCCGGCGGTTGCCACATCCGTCCAGGTCGATGACTTCCTGACCTGGGCTGTGCTGGGTGTCGTCCTCGGAGGGCGGCTGGGCTACGTGCTGTTCTATCAGCCGGCGACCTATCTGGCGCATCCGTTGCAGGCTCTGGCGGTCTGGGAAGGCGGCATGAGCTTTCACGGCGGCATGCTGGGCGTCGCGATCGCCATCATTATATTCTGTCGCCGGAACGGCGTTCCGCTGCTCGGGTTTGCCGACCGGATCGCGATCGTCGCGCCGATGGGGCTGGGACTGGGGCGTCTGGCCAATTTCATCAATGGCGAGCTGTGGGGCCGTCCGGCTCCGGACTGGCTGCCGTGGGCGATGGTATTCCCGCGCGCCGACCTTCTGCCGAGGCATCCAAGCCAGATCTACCAGGCGCTGCTGGAGGGGCTGCTCCTGTTCGTGGTGATGCTCGCGCTCTCCCGCCGCGAGGAATTGCGCCGGCGTTATGGGCTGCTCACGGGGGTTTTCCTGTGTGGCTACGCGGTGGCCCGCATCATCGGCGAGTGCTTCCGCCAGCCCGACGCCTTCCTCGGTTTCCTGGCGTTTGGCGCCACGATGGGGCAAATTCTGTCGGTGCCAATGTTCCTGGTCGGCCTTTGGCTGATTGTGCGGGCGCGCCAGGAAGCATGACCGCGGAGCGCCTGGATCACTTCATGGCGCGAGCCAACGCGATCTACTACGCCACCCGGGATCCCTTTACTGACTTCACGACATCGCCAGAGATCAGCCAGGTGTTCGGCGAGATCATCGGCCTGTGGGCCGCCGTCACTTGGGGGCTTCTGGGGTGCCCCGATCCGGTGATGCTGGTCGAGGCCGGGCCTGGCCGCGGCACGTTGATGGCCGACGCCCTGCGGGCGGTGACGCGGGTGGCGCCGACATTCGCAGCAGCGCTGCGGCTGCATCTGATCGAGACCTCGCCAAGACTGCGGGCGGCGCAGGCGGCGAAGCTGCCGCAGGCTTGCTGGCATCACCAGCTGGATACGGTACCGCGGCAACCGATGATCCTGCTGGCGAACGAGTTTCTCGACGCGCTGCCGATCCGGCAGTTCGTTCGTCGGGGGGCCGGCTGGGCCGAGCGGTTTGTTGGCGAGGGGGCATGGGTCGAGAAACCGGCCGGGCCTGGTGATATTCCGGCAGGCCGCGACGCAGCCGAGGGCGAGATCGTTGAACTGAATGATGCCGCGGGCGAGTTCATCGCCTCGGTGGCGGCCCGTGCCCGGCAGCATCCTTGCGCGGCCCTAGTTGTGGACTACGGTCCGGAGCGAAGCGGGCTGGGCGACAGCCTGCAGGCAATCGCGGACCGGCACCCGGTTAATCCGCTGTCCCCGGCGGGGTCGGCTGACCTGACGGCACATGTGGATTTTGCCGCCCTGGCAGAAATGGCCTCGGCCGCCGGCTGCCTCGTCCAAGGCCCGGTCCCGCAAGGCGGTTTTTTGGCTGAACTTGGCCTGTTCCAGCGGACTGACCGGCTCGCGCGGAGCCTGAACTCGGCGCAGGCTGCGGCGCTGCTGGTGTCTGCCCGGCGTCTGGCTGAACCGGATGCAATGGGGCGGCTGTTCAAGGTGCTGGCGGTCCGTTCGGCCGCCTGTCCAGCTCTGCCCGGCCTGCCGGCGCGGTAAAGTCTGAACCGAGCTGGCTTTGCGATTGTGGGGGGGCTCCCTTCACATCACCCGTACGAGGGCTGCCATGACAGCAGGGGAAGGTGGACCGGGGCGCGCGGGATGACACCGGACAGTAGCGCTTTTTTCAGCGTCCGAATGACCTCGTGACCGGCTGACACTTCCCCCGAATTGGGTCATGCTGCGCACCGGTCTGGGGGAAAGCGGCATGAAGATCGGGTTCATCGGCGTGGGCAACATGGGCGGCCCGATGTGCCGCAACATCATCCGCAATACCAATCATGAGGTAGTGGTGTTCGATCTCAGCCCCGGCGCGGTGCAGGCGTGCACCGATCTTGGCGCCTCCACCGCGGCTTCGGTGGCCGATCTAGCAAGGGGTTGCGATGTGGTGATGACCTCACTGCCGATCCCTCGCGTGGTCGAGGAGGTCGCCCTCGGCGAAGGCGGCATTGCAGCCAATGCCAAGCCTGGCACGGTGTTCATCGACCTTTCCACCAACTCTCCCGCGACCGCGAAGCGTGTGAACGAAGGCATGAAGGCCAAGGGCATCGCGATGCTCGAGGCACCGGTGTCCGGCGGAACGTCTCGCGCAGCGGACGGCACCATCGTCATCATGGTCGGCGGCGACGCGGTGGTGTTCGAACAGCAGCTTCCGTTGCTGAAATCGTTCAGCGGCGAGGTGATCCACCTGGGCGAGATCGGCTTCGGGTCGACCGCCAAGCTGATCAACAACATGCTCGCGTTCTGCAATTCGGCCGCCGCGGCGGAGGCGCTGATGATCGGCAAGCGCTCCGGCATCGATCTGCCCAAGCTCGACGCTGTCATCCGCAATGCCAGCGGCATGTCGGCGGGCTACGCCAGCATGGCGACAAAAACACTGGCCGGCGACTTTTCAGCGACCTTTGCCCTCGATCTGGCGCACAAGGATATGCGCCTGGCGCTGGAACTGGCGGACGAACTTGGCGTCCCGGGGATGATCGCCCCACAGGTCATGAGCCTGATGCGCATGGCGCGCGGCATGGGTCTCGGCGCATCCGATTCCTGCTCCGTCATGCGCGTTTATGAAACCGCGCTTGGAGAGGAGGTTCGAGCCTGATGTTGCCCGAACGAGGATGGGGGCCTGCCGTGAATGCCCCATGCCTCAGGCAGCGCGCGAGGGTAACCCCTGCTTACCAGCCGGGAATGGCTGCATCCCGCCTTTTCGACCACACTATAGAGCACAAAGGATCACCTTATGTGGTTTCGCGAGGTTGCGTGCCGTTTCGCTCGCACTATATGAAGCTTGGGCACAGTGAGGCGGGCATAAAGCGCTCTTGTGCCGCGCAAGTGTCCGTTCGTTTGGCCTGGGCCTCGCTGTAGTGAGTAGGTCGCGTGTCGACTTAGCCGATAGCCAGGGCTCCGGTCGGACGCCAAAATAGAAGGCAGAGCCGGGATCATGTCATGACGGAAAAACTGCATATCCTCGTGGTCGAAGATGATCCTCTGGTTTCGGAGGTCATCGCGGCGGCCCTCGACGACGCCTATCGTACGACCCTCGTTGGGACGGCGATCGAGGCACTGGCGCATCTGCGGAACGATGATGTCGAGCTTGTGCTGCTCGATTGCACGCTTCCCGGTGGACTTGACCCAGAGCTGATCCCCGAGGCTGATCGACTTGGCGCGCCGGTCGTGTTGATGTCGGGCGACAGCTCGCGCATAGACAAACTGGTTGATGGCTCCCGTCCGTTCGTCCTTAAGCCGTTTACGCTGGCGTCCCTTGTCGATACCGTTGAGCGGGTTCTTGCGAACGACGCGAAGAAATGCAGCCAGCCGTCCGCTTAGCTGACAAGCAGCGATCGATTTTGTTTGGCTCGCACCACCGATCTCGTTGCGCGCGCGTTGCCGCCGCCCCTGATCTCTCAGTGGCACCCGGCCGGTGGCATGCATCGATCGACGTTTTCTCCGTACCGTGGAACGGGCACACCAGGCAGACAGTTATTCCGGCGTGAGGTCGTGGAATTGGCCCGGAAACGCGCGTTTGGCGGGAGGTTCGTCTGTCAGAGCCAACGCCATAATGTTGTGACAATGCCCGGCATGACGGGCGTGGGCGGCCGCCGTCGGTAATGGGTTGATGAAGAGGATTGTTACGGGAGAGAAATTTCGAACGATGGCGCAATTCGATGAGTTGTACGGGAGTGGCCGCGGCATGAACCGTGCGTCAGGGGGCGACAAGTCTGCGTTCGTGGGGCGGCTCCAGACTATCCTGGCGCACTGGCCGAGCGCGGATCGCCTGGCCCGGGAGATGAAGGTTTCCCCGTCGGCGTTTCGGAAATGGCTAAAGGGCGAGGCGGAACCGAGTCGCGAGCGGTTGGTCGCGCTGGCGCATGCGGCCGGTGTCGGGGTCGCCTGGCTGGCCGAGGGCGAGGGCGCGGAACCGGTCTTCGAGGCGATCCGGGGCGGCCGTCGCGGGGTCGCGGCCGGTGAGGAGCAGCTGGACTGGGGCGAATTCGTGCTGCTCCCGAAGCGGCCGGAAGCCGCGGCCGCCGGCGCCGAGACCCCGGCCGCGCCCTCGGGCAGCGAGTACTTTGCACTAAGGCAGGATTGGGTCCGATCCGTATGTGGGGTCGAACCAGAGGCCCTGCGACTGGAGTTGGCCATCGGCGAATTGATGACGCCCACCATCAAGGATGGCAGTACCCTGCTGATCGACACCACCGAGAAGGAGGTCCGGAGCTTCGGGATCTATGTTCTCGAGATCAATGGCGAACGTCTGGTCAAGCGGGTTCAGCGCAAGCACGACGGCAGCCTGGTGCTGATCAGCGACAATGCGGCGTATCAGCCGGATGAGATCCCGCCCGCCAAGGCAGCGGAGGTCACTGTTGTTGGTCGCGTCGTCTGGGCCGGAGGCGTGGTTTAGGCCGTTCTGCTTCCTGCCTTTGAGCCGCCGCCCCGCTCAGATCCGTTGCCGGCTCTAATTCACGCACTCGAATGTTGAGCTGACCGCGAGCTCTGGTCCGGGTCAAGTGAGCGGGAACCGACCCGGAACGTTGCTGGCGCAATCGCTTCGACGGATCCGCGGCCACAGCGCATCACGATAGCAGGGCAGCCGCCGGTTCCCGGCGCAAACCCGCTGGCTGAACCTGCCGGAACCAGTCGCGCGAGTTCCTGCGGTAACCCTTGGCTTTTCTGATCGGCCAAGGCCAAAGGAGAACGCCGGCGTCACTATCACACTCAAGGCGTGCTTGGGCTCCACCACATGCATGCGACGCTCGCGGGCCGCTGCCCAGAGGGGCGGAGCAGCCGGGCCGGGTCCGATCTGATACCAGCGAGCCGGAACGTTGACCTGTCTCTACGGTCAGCCCGTTGATATCGTATTGATGTCGCGCGCGGCCGCCCCCGCCAATCCCGCGCGCATACCAGTTAGCCCCAAAGGGGCCCCCAAGGGCCGCTGGTATGATAGCTGGCGCTTCACGACCTCCGCTGCACGTTTGCTTGGTGAACCATTTCATACCCGGTGAGCGCGGTGACGATATGATCAACCGCCTCCGGTGCGGACAGCGGGCAGGCGGCAAAATCGATCGCGCCCCGTCATTTGCTTGACAGGTTATCTGGTTCCTAATATGTTCCTCATATGTTCTCAAAACGAGGGCGCTTTCGTTGGTACGGCGCTTATTGCTGTCCGCGCGTTGCGGCAGTGACATTGTGCTGGTGGCGGTTGACGAACGACGCTGCCAACCCGACTGGGTGCGCAAAAGCAACGACGCCTGAAAAGCCGCGGTTTGCCCCGTCGGGGATCGACTGCCCTTGACGCCACCGCGCCGCCCATGCCGGTGCTGGGTGTTCGCCAAACGTCGCCGCCAACTACAACGACATCAGATGGGTATTCAGATCTTTCTGGAGGACGGGTTTGAGCTGCTGTGCGTGAGGCGCGATCATCTCCCCGTGACGCTCTACCGTTTCCGCAGACCTGCGCCGGGAAGCACCGCAGCGTGCTCGACGGTGAATTCTTTTCGAAGTTCCCGCAGGGCAGATTCTGATTGCTTCCGTAATTAGAACACCACCTCGGCTGCCCATTCAGATGAACGCGATCATGCGCTGGCTGTGTTGCCAGCGCCGATTTGCGCGTGGTTCCGGCTCGGGCTGAACTGGCTCGCTTGCGGCCCGCCAGGATCGCGCGGCGAGTGACATAAGGCTGGCGGCGCTGCTGTCGCCGACGCGTCAGCGTTTCACGCCCCGGCGCGTGGCAGGGGTCGAGCGGGCAGGTTGCCGCCACGGCCCCGGACGGGTAAGAGGCGCACGTGGCGCCCCAAACCGCCGCTATGTTTCTTGGAAGCCCCGCGCGTTGAGCACTGTACTGCTGATCATACACCTGTTCGTCACCCTGGCTCTGATCGGCGTCGTGCTGATCCAGCGCAGCGAGGGCGGCGGCCTCGGGATCGGCAGCTCCCAGGGGATGGGGTCGTTCATGTCCGGGCGAGGCACCGCCAATCTGCTGACCCGAACCACCGCGGTGCTTGCCGCGATGTTCATGGTGCTGTCGCTGACACTGGCGTTGCTCAATCGCGGCACGACGGGGGTCAGCCGCTCGATCCTCGACGCGCCCGTCCCGGCCTCGATCCCGGCCGTTGTGCCGGGTCAGGCTCCCTCCGCTCAGGCCCCCACGGGTCAGGCTCCCCCTGGTCAGGCCCCTTCTAGTCAAGCCCCGTCCGGTGCGCCCCTGAGCGGGTCGGTTCCCGCCACGCCGCCTCCGGCCACGCCGCAAGGCCCCTCGGCTCCGACGAACTAGGGGAATGATCGCCAAGAGCGGAACACTCCAGGCTGGCCACCGTGAAGTCAGGGGCGCCGGAGCTATACGATCGTACCAATCAGCACATGAAATGCTCCAGTTGATGACCAGTTGATGCCGAAAGGCTTCCATGGGCCCGATTCGGCTGGGTATACAGGGGTCCCATGACGCGTTTCGTGTTTATCACCGGCGGCGTGGTCTCCTCACTTGGCAAAGGCATCGCCGCGGCAGCGCTGGGCGCGTTGCTCCAAGCGCGCGGGCATGCGGTCAAGTTGCGCAAGCTCGACCCGTATCTGAACGTCGATCCAGGCACCATGAGCCCCTACCAGCACGGCGAGGTCTTCGTCACCGATGACGGCGCGGAGACCGATCTGGACCTTGGCCACTACGAGCGGTTCACCGGCGTCCACGCCACGCAGTTGGACAACGCCACGACCGGCCGCATTTACCAGGACGTCATCGCCCGCGAACGCCGTGGCGACTATCTCGGGGCGACCGTGCAGGTGATCCCGCACATCACCGATGCGATCAAGGAGGTGATCCTGCGCGAGACCGGCGCGTTCGATTTCGTGCTGGTTGAAATCGGCGGCACTGTCGGCGACATCGAAAGCCTGCCCTTCCTCGAAGCCATCCGCCAACTCGGCAACGAGCTCGGCATGGACCAGGCGATGTTCGTGCACCTGACCCTGGTACCCTACATTCAGTCAGCCGGGGAGCTGAAGACCAAGCCGACGCAGCACTCGGTCAAGGAACTGCTGAACGTCGGCATTCAGCCGCATATGCTGCTCTGCCGTTGCGACCGGCCGATCCCGGACAACGAACGACGCAAAATCGCGCTGTTCTGCAATGTTCGACCGCAGGCAGTGATCGCCGCGCTGGACGTCGCCACGATCTATGATGTCCCGATCGCCTATCACGCGGAGGGCATGGATCAGGAGGTCCTGCGCCATTTCAATCTTCCCCGGGAGACCCCGCTGGACCTGTCGCGCTGGCGGCGAATCGTCGAGGCGGTGCAGACCGCCGAGGGTGATGTTCGTATCGCGGTGGTCGGCAAGTACACCAACCTGCTCGACAGCTACAAATCGCTGGCGGAGGCACTGACGCATGGCGGCATCGCCAACCGGGTCAGGGTGCGCCTGGAGTGGGTGGACAGCGAAATCTTCGAACAAGGCGACACCATCCATCGCCTCGAAGGCGTTCACGGCATTCTCGTGCCCGGCGGTTTCGGTGAGCGCGGCACTCCGGGCAAGATCGCCGCCGTCCGCTTTGCCCGCGAACAACGCGTGCCGTTCTTCGGCATCTGCTTCGGCATGCAGATGGCGGTCATCGAAGCCGCGCGAAACCTGGCCGGCCTCGCCGATGCGTCCTCCACCGAGTTCGGTCCATGCGATACCCCCGTCGTCGGGCTGCTGACAGAATGGGCACGCGGCAACCAGATCGAGCGCCGCTCGGAGACCGACTTGAAGGGCGGCACGATGCGACTTGGCGCCTATCCGGCGGTTCTGGGCGAGGAGACCCTGGTGCGCTCGGTCTATCAAGGCGCCGGGGTGATCGAGGAACGCCATCGTCATCGTTATGAGGTCAACGTCAACTTTCGCGACTGCCTGGAGACGGCCGGCCTGGTGTTCTCCGGCATGTCGCCCGACGGCATCCTGCCCGAGATCATCGAGCTGCCCGGCCATCCATGGTTCGTCGGGGTGCAATACCATCCGGAACTGAAGTCCAAGCCGTTCGACCCGCATCCGCTGTTCGCCGACTTCATCGCTGCTGCGGTGCGCCAGTCCCGAATGGTCTGATAGCGTTCCTCTAAAAGCGCCTGACCGGTGATGCGCCGTGAGGCGCATTCGCACCGCGAAGCGAGTCACGGCTACGTGCGTTGTCACAGGGCTCCAACTGTTACTTTCCGGTTGACCCGGTTGGCGAGCGTGTGACCAAATGTTTCGGCTAAGCACAATCTCGGCTGGTGCGACTGAATCGCATCGGGGCAACCAACCGTGCCGGCAAAAGTCGCTCGGCGGCATCGCACGACCGCCGTTCCACGGGGAAGAAACAAACATGGTCAGCAAAATATGGGATGGCGCCAACGCCAGGTTCAACGATCCGAGGCACTGGTCACCTCCCGGGGTGCCGCGGCCCGGTGATACCGCGACGATCTCAAGCGGGACAGTTCTTGCAAGCAACGGTTCCCTGCTGGGCATCGCGATCGATCTTGGATCACCGGATCAGATGCGCGAGCCGACCCTTGACGTCCGCAACGAGGCACTCGGCAATATCAGCGTTCATGGCGAGCCGAGTGATAATGGACAGACCGGGGCGCCGCCCTTCTTCGCTCACATCCGAACGCGGCGAGGAGGTTTCTCGCACCGTCCGTATTGCTGCCTACGACATGCTGCGGGTGACGCGCCGGCATACGGGCAAGAACGGCTATCAGGAAATTTATGACGCGCTGTTTCGGTTGCGATCGACCACTATCACCACGGACATCCAGTCCGGCGGCGAGCGTGAGACCCGCGGCTTTGGCTGGATTGATAGCTTCCGGATACTGACGAAAGAGAACAAGGCGGGCAACCGGGTGATGCAGCGTTTGGAGATCACCCTGAACGACTGGACCTTTCGCGCTCTGGTCAAGGATCGACGTGTCCTGGCCATCAATCCTGCTTATTTCGATTTGACCGGCGGCCTGGAACGGCGGCTCTACGAGATTGCCCGCAAGCACGTTGGGCGCCAAGCCGAGTGGAAGGTCTCTTTGCTGCAACTAGCCAAAAAATGCGGCACCATGCAGCGTAGTCTAAGGCGATTTAAATTCGACCTGAAGGAACTCGCCGAATTGGATCGGCTCCCCGACTATCAGTTGTTCCTCATCAACGACCACTCGTCGCCCCTTGCCAAGGCGATGGAGGTGGGGGGAATGAAAGGGACGAAGGGGGCGAAGCGAACACCTAATGAAGCGGTGTTGGTGGTATTCAAACCGCGCTCCCGGACGCTACCCGCTCCTGACGCTAGGTGAAAGCAGGGTAGCATTCCCTGCCTCGCCGGAGGTTTCTTGCTAGTTCGCCACCGGCCTTCAGCCGACCCACCCTGGATGAAAACCCAGGACCCAGGCGGCGCTTAACCGATCACAAAGTCTATTTTCTTCCTAGCAGCAATTGGGGCTATACTCCACGCCGCTCGAACCATTCATCGAGAGCTTCGATGACCATTTCCTGGATGGTGCGTCGCTTCAACCGGCCTGGCCCGGGCTTTCCAGCGTCAGCAAGTCTGAGGTAGCGGTTTTCATCTAGTTTTACGGTCGTCGCGACAGTCTGCCCCGACAGCGTATGTGGCTGAACCTCCTCCGGGGGAGCGGCGCGTCGGGTTACCGCTGGATTGGCTTCTGCGGTTTGAGCCGGGCGTTCCGGAACGGCGGTCGCTCGCAGCGTGTGAAGCGACTGCGAAGAGGCAGTTATCTCCCCTTCCCCTTGTTCATCGGCGGCCGCGACTTCGGCTGACTCGTTCATGGCGATCGGCTTTGCCCCCCCCTTTCGGGGTATCGGGAACGCGCTCAGATCAGGTCCCTTGCTCATGCTGCCACCCGTGCGGACTTCCGCAGTCGCGCTGCTACGTAACTCCATAACTCCGCAACTTCCTTGGCCGAGTTGCTGTTGGGGTCGAGTTCGCTCACGGTTCGGCCGTCGATCCCCGATGTCGGAAATGAGACGGAATGGTGGATTGTGGCGGTCGCAACCGTTCCGCTCTGCGAGAGTGCTATGGCCGCTTGGCTGGTGATGCGCGCGTTCTTCGTAGCGCCATTGATCACGAACACCATCGGCTTTCTGGCCTCTTCCACGATGTCGATAGTCCGGCCGACAGCGTCCAGGTCATCCGGGGATGGTCGGGTCGGAATCAGGACCAAGTTCGCAAGTTCGACGACGGCTCGGATCAGTCCGGTCGCCTGAGGTGGCGTGTCGATGATGACCAGCTTGAATCCACCGGCTCGCGCCTGGTCGAGATGCTTCGGAAGATCCTCCAACCTGCTAGCAAAGAAAATCGGCGATTCCGCCGCGCGGCGATTCCACCAGCTTGCCAAACCGCCCTGTGGATCCGCGTCGATCAGTATCACAGGCCCCTCCCCTGCCCGCTCCGCTTCCACGGCAAGATGGCGCGACAACGTGGTTTTCCCCGCGCCGCCCTTCTGTGAAGCCAACACAAGTACGTGCATGAGATGGATCCGTCCTCGCTCCGTCGATTCGCGCGATAGTTTATCCTCCCATCGTGCGGACGTTAAGAGGCACCCAGGCACGGAACTACGTATCCACGTCAGTCCGTGCGGAAATACCCACGGCCTGACGAGAGGTGCCGTGAATCTCAGCGTGGAGTGCCGCGGCGCGTGTGTCCGTTCCCCCGCAGTGGCAGGCACCGTGCGGGACTGCGTAGCTCCGTAGGGACGGCACCACGGAGTTGCGGACGCACGTGCGATCTCGACGTGGGATGTCACGATGGATCACGAACTCAAGGACGATTATCCGCGCCTAAAACCAGAAGCCTCGGAACGCAGGCCGCCCGGGATGACATTGCGCGCAACTGCAAGACGCAGCCAAGCAGCAAGACCGGGGGAGAAAAGCAATCCAATTTGAGCAAGTAGGCAAGGGCAGGGACGCGATCTTCGTCGCCATATTGGCTCGGCAACGCGGCCTCGATCTCCATATGTTGGACTGGGTCGCGCTCTGCAAAGTCACAATGCTGGCGTACGGTCGCTGGCGCATGGCTTGCCATGAACGTTCGGTTCACCCGGTTTGACGAGGCGCAGCCTTGCGGTCCGCACCGTCCGTCCAAGAGACAGGCCTCGGTGCGGTATCTCGGGCCGGGCAAGGGCAGTAGGGAAGGGGAGGAAGAAAATCCCGCCGTAGTCAGGTGGGCGGCAAGACCGCCATCGCGACACCGGGGCTTTACGTAGTTTCGCGTTATGCGGTCACTGGCTGCCGCGCTCGCTCAGCGCCAGCTCATCCAGCAGCGCCTTCGCGTCCTTCAGGTCCGGCGCATCGAAACCCTCGGTGAACCAGGATAGATCGGACCGAGCAGATCACGGGCTTCCGCGCGCTTGCCCTGGTCGCGCCAGAGCCGGGCGAGGCAGTCGACGCCCTCAATTGCAGGAGCTTTCGCTCTGGCGCTCGGCGGCCAACGCGCGGGGCAGGGCAGGGGGATCACCAGGCCTTCGAAGTCGCGATCCGGCAGTGATTGCCAAGCTGGCAAATGCTCGCCGACACGCACGCGTCGACCGGAATTACTAGCTGCTCGTAAGGTGTCCCCGGCCACATCACGTAAGGGCCTCGTGTCCGGGCTCGTGGCCTGCCGCGGGTGCCGATCCGCAGACCGTGACATCCGCTCAGTTTTCCGCCGCAGGGGCGGTCGAGGTAAAGTCCGCGCACGAGGCACAGCGCCTTGGCCCTGAAGCTCTCGCATGCTTGCGGTTGCTTGGCCGACCGCGCTTGCGCGACGCCAGATCAGCCGGGCCATTTGCCGAAAATGACCGACGTCACCCCCCGCCATGGCAAGTCACCTCGAACATTCCGACGACAGTGTGCCTCAGCAACGTTTCTATCGGAGGGTTACACGACTTAGCCGTTACATCGGGTACGTAGATGGTACGCACGTGCCGCATCGCTGGTGTAGATACTCTAAGGGAGCTACGCTGTTATTGGGAAATGACAGACATGTTGTGGTCGGAATGGGCTTATCTATTGTCGCGAGGTGCGCTGTCGGTCCTAGCCCTGGCTGTTTCCTGGATGACAATACAATTTGCTCGCACGACGCCTCGCTTGGCGAAGTACAACCGGATCGGCTTGGCGGGAGCCGCCTTGCTGGGAGCAGCGGGGTTGCTGTCAGTGTACGATGGTATTGACAACGTTTTGCTCAGACCACACGAGCCAATTCTGGCATCGAGCTGGATTTGGTTCGGCGTTTTCGACGTCGCACTGCCAATCTATGCCTGGCTGCTGATTTGCACGCTCCGCGAACGCAATGGGCTGCTACTGGAGTTGCAGCAGCTAAGTATCACTGATCCGCTAACGGGTGCCCTGAACAGACGTGGCTTTCTCGACCGTGCAGCAGCATCGATTGCACAAGGCCATCGGGCCAATCAGTCAATGGTCTTGATTGTGTTAGACCTCGATCATTTCAAAGCTGTCAATGATGCCTATGGCCATGATGCTGGTGATGCGTTGCTGAAAACTATAGTGGGGGCGGTTAGCCAAGAATTGCGGGAGGGCGATTTGCTGGGTCGCCTGGGGGGCGACGAATTTGCACTACTCATTGTAAATAGCGAACTCCTCGCGGCCGTCGACGCGGTCAAGCGGTCGCTAGCCCGGGCTAAGAACGCAACAAGGCAACTAAGAGGGGGGGCTGAGGTCGACGTCAGTGCGGGCTTGGCTTCCGTAGAAAACCTCGGCCACGCATCGAATGCGCTTGCTCAAGCACTTGTCACCGCCGACGAGGCGCTTTACGCGGCTAAGCGGGCAGGCAAGAGCCGCATGGTTTTAGCGGGCACGATCTTCCATACGCTGTAGCGGGTACGGCCGCCAGGATGGATCGAGGTCGAGGAGATGCCGCGGTGATGCGACCGAACCGGCGAGGGAGCAAACTTCGCCGGCTGGGCAGGCGTTTAGACACCAGATCCGGCTGCCGCTCATGCATGCCCGCTGTGGAGTTCGTCGACCCCAGTGCGACATGCAGCGGCACGGCGGCCAACCTGCCGATTTCCCCCACCTAAGCGTGATGATATCGCTTGTGCACCGGCGTGAGAGTAGTCCTGACGCAGCGTGATCGGTTCAATAAGAAGTGCCCCGGTCGCGGTGTCGCGGGCCGGGGCGAGGAGGGTAGGGGAAGGAGGAGACTCACCGTAGCCAGCGATGCAGCCTTTGCCAGTGGCCCCGGTCACAGCAGGTTGCTTTTTCGTTTAAGCCGTTTCAGGCGGAGGTTGCTGCCGTGAGGATGACTCCCGCGCATCCGATGATCGGCTTTACATAGTTTCGCGTTATGCGGTCGCCGCTGCCGCCACAGTTTCACGCCAGCTCATCCAGCAGCGCCCTCGCATCCCTCAGGTCCGGCGCATCGAAACCTTCGGTGAACCAATTGTAGATCGGACCGAGCAGGTCACGGGCTTCTGCGCGCTTGTCTTGATCGCACCAGAGTCGGGCGAGGCTGGTCGTTGCCCGCAATTGAAACAGCCTTGCGCTCTGACGCTCCGCGAGTTCGATCGCGTCGCGAAAGCTGACCTCCGCGCCAAGGCCATCCCCAGTCAGAACTTCGCCCCGGCGGGAGAGGAGCTGCCGCAAGCCGGGCAGGGGGCCGGCAACGCAGTAACGCACTCCATGCAGAACCGCCTTCCGCCGATAGTTTCCGCGCCGCAGCCAGGGCAGATCATGGAATTGCCACTGCCGTCGCGATCGATGCATAATCGGCGGCCATCAGGTCCCCGTGCGGTCAGCAGGCGCCGACGGCGACAATCGGGATCGGTTCATCCGGCCAGCGGGCTACCGAACAGGTCCCAGTTGTGTCCATTGAAACGAATGGGCTGCATCTGCTTGACAGGCCGATAGTCGGTCGGGCTGGTGTTGATGCGAATACCTGGCAGCATCAGCGGCAACTCCAGATCATGCAGGTTGGCGGCCTGGTGCATGATGTTCGCGCGCGACAGGTCATTGCCGCACTGCTTGAGGACCTGCACCAAGGTCTGACCGACCAGGTAACCGAAGATGTTGGCAGCGTCGCTTTTGTCGCCGTCTGGATAATACTTGTCCATCCAGGTCCGCCATTCCTTCATGCCCGCGTCGCCGTCCCATTGCGGATCGTTCGGATCCTTGAAGATGGCTACCGAAACGATGCCGACAGATTTGTCGAGGCCCGCCGGCTTCAGGGTCATGCCAACCGACGATGAAACAAATGACAGCACATGCTCGGGCTTCCAGTTGATGTCGAACAGCTTGCGGATCGCCTGCGCGGCGAATTTTGGCACCGATATATTAAAGAACGTATCGGCTCCTGACGCCTGCAACAAGCCGATTTGCGAGTTAATAGTCGAGTTGGTCGCCTGGTAGGTCAGTTCCTTGACAATCATTGTCTTGGCCCGGTCTCCTAGCCCCTCCTCGAATCCGGCTATGTAGTCCTTGCCGACAAGCGAGTCCTGCACCAGTACTGCGATTTTCGCGTCTGGTCTGGTCCGCAGGATATAGGCGGCGTCGATGTGGGCTTCTGTCCGAAATGACGGCTGCCACGCCATGCTCCAGGGAAAATGCTGCGGGTCATCCCACTTGCTGCTGCCGTCTGCCAGGAACAGTTGCGGAATGCCGCGGTCGTTGAGATAGCGCTGGACCGCGGCGTTGGTGACGTCGCCCAGGCTCTGGAAGATGAAGGCGACCTTGTCCTCCTCGACCAGCTTGCGGATCTGCTCGACCGTCTTCGGGGGGCTGTAGCCGTCGTCACGGCTGATCAACGTTAGCTTGCGCCCATTGATGCCGCCGCTGTCGTTGATCGTCTTGAAGTAAGCGAGTTCCGCCTTCCCGATGGTGCCATAGCCGGACAAAGGGCCACTGTAGGGCATGGTCTGGCCGATGATGATCTCCGTGTCGGTGACCCCCGGTGCATTTGCCGCGGATGATGTCGGCGCGCTCGCCGCCGGGTCTCTTTGCTCGGCGAAGCCCGGCATGACGGCGCCGATCGCCAGCAGGGTCAGAATAACCGGATAGAGCTTCATTGGTTCCCTCCCGTTCCGCTTCCGGTTCGACTTTCCGCGGGTTTGGTTAGTCCATCGCAAGAATTTGGCTCAGCCTTTGCGCTGTCAGTTGGTTGCCAATTCGTCCAGCAGCGCCTTCGCGTCCCTCAGGTCCGGCGCATCGAAACCTTCGGTGAACCAATTGTAGATCGGACCGAGCACATCAAGGGCTTTCGATGGCTTGCCTTGGTCGCGGGTTGCCTCCACCCCCCGTGTGAGCAGCGCGTGGCCCTCCTGTGCTTGCCCGAGCATCGTTAATAACTGTCCACGGAATGATGTTGCCCGAGCCAGCCATAGCGAAAAACCGTGCTCGGTCGACAGCGCTAGAAGTTCGTCGATGTGCTTGCGCCTCGGGCGAACAGATTAGCAAAATCAACTAAACACGCCCAAGCGAGTACATGAGCTGACGCATGAGCGTGCTCGATCCCGAGGGTCTCCGACAATGCCTCGTCCAGCCGTGACCGTGCTTGATCGACGTATCCCAGATACGCCAAAGTCACTGCGAGGTGCGCAAGCATCCCAGCGTACGGACAGCGGTCCGAGGTGCTCGCGTCGGTCGATCTGCTCCGCAAGCGCGCGGGCCCGGGCGAGAGTCGCGCCCACCTCGTCTGCCGAAGCGCCTTTCGTGGCAGCCAGCGCAGTTCCAAGTGCGATTTGCAGGTCCAGCTCCTGTTGCCGGCGCCACGGGCCATCCGGCAGGGCAGCCAGAGCGTTCAATCCTTTCCACAGCGTGGCGATCGATTCCGTCATCGTCGAACGCGCGATCAGTAGTGAGCCCACAGGGGCATGCTCATGCCAGCTCATCTAGTAGCACCTTCGCCTCCAGCAAATCCGTGGTGTCGAAACCCTCAGTGAACCAGCCGTAAATCGAGGCGAGCAACTCATACGCGTCCTGACGTTTGCCTTGGCTCTGCCACAGACGCGCCAGACTGGTGGAGGTTCGCAGCTCCCAGGATTTCGCCTGTTGGCAGCGTGCCCAGTCGAGCGAGGCGAGATAGTTTCGTTCTGCGTCTTCAAAGTCGCCTTTGAGCGAGAGCATCCAGCCTTTGAGGCGCAGGATCTCAGCATACTTAAGGCGGCTCTCCCACCCGGGGCGTTCGACCTGTGCGATGGCCTCGTCTATCAACTGCAGCGCAGTCTCCACATCGCCGGTCAGCGCCATAGCTTCGGCCAGGTACGCTATCCAGAACGGCGGGCTCGGCTTACCGCCAGTCGCTTCAAAAGACGCAATGTTAGCTTTGAGCGGGGCAATTGCTTCAGCGGGCTTGCCTTCCCGGATAAGTGCCAAGCCGTATCCAACGGGTGCCAAACACGCCCACAGAAATGGCAGGCTGTTCTCCCGCCCCAGCCGCTCACATTCTTCGGCGCGCTTACGCAGATCCTCGTGCGAGCAGCGGTGATCAAACTCATGTACGCCTATGGTCAACGCAAATGCAAGGTCGAAGGGGTGACCACGCCAGCGGGCATGCGCGTCTTTTTCATTGCTGATGTGCATCGCCCGGTCTGGGTAGCCCAGTATCCAGGAGCTCATCGAGCCGAAGATGCCGGCTGAAGTTTTGGGGTCGTGATTGAGGATGTCTGCAAGATGGCGGTGCTCCTCGGCGTCGTAGAGGTCCAGCACCTTATCGGCGTGTTCCACAGCCTTGGTGAACTCGCCAGCGTAGCCGTAGCAAACGCAGACAAGCTGGTGTCCTGTGATTAGCAGGTCGGCATCACCTGTCGCCTTCGCGAGGTCCAGCATCTCTTGCGCCCATGGCAGGGACTCCGCGACGCGCCCTTGAGCCATGACGCCGTTCGTCAAACCCCAAAGGATGGGCAGCATCGCGTCGCTGCGCTCGAGCGACTTCGCCAAGGCAAGAGCTGGATACAGGCTAGTCCACACTTCCGGGGCTGCCAGCCTTTGAGCGCCATCCATGCGGTGCCAAGCGCGCAACGCAGGTCCAGTTGGCTTGCGTCTCGTTTCGATGACCTTGCCAGGGATGAGACCAGTTCGAGCCCTTGATTGAGATGGGGATTGCCTCGGTCAGTGCCATGCGCTTTTGCGCCAACTCGCCAGCACTTTGCCAGAGCGGGATAGCCGCTTCGGCAAGGCCAGCAGCCGTGAGGTGATGTGCCAGCACCTCGGGTTCGGTGGTCTTGACGTACGGAAAGCGCGCCTCGATCACGCGCGCGATCTTGCCATGTAACTCCTGTCTGCGACTTTTCAGCAGCGGATCATAAGCCGCGTCCTGAACCAGCGCGTGCTTGAACGTGTAGGTGGCATCGGGGGGGGTGCCGCGACGGAAGGCTAGCCCCGACGCGCTCAACTGCGTCAGGGCGTCATCAAGTTGAGCCTGCGGCATCGGCGCGACCGCGGCGATCAGCTCGTAGCTGAACTCGCGGCCAATCGCTGCTCCGATCTGGGCGATCTCCTTCACCGGGATGAACCGATCCAGCCGCGCCATCAACGAGTCCGAAGCGTGGCCGGAATGGTGACGGCGCGAGCGGAATCGCGTACTCGAAGTGATCACCGGCCTCCTTCAGCTCACCCGATTTAAGAATGGACTTGGTCAGCTCCTCGACAAACAACGGCACGCCATCAGTTCGGGTCAGGATCTGTTCAAGCAGCGCTTCGGGTAGCGCCCTGCCGCCGGCAAGGCCGGAAACCATCGCCGCGCTCTGGATTCGGGTCAACTTGGATAGGTTCAGGGCGCCGACATGTCCCTGGCCGGACCAACGCGATTGAAACTCCGGTCGATGGGTGAGTACGATCAGCAGCGGAACGGTCCTCACCCGATCAATCAGCAGATCCAACACTTCCAGCGTGGTGGGGTCGGCCCAGTGCGCATCCTCGAACAGCATCACGCTGGGTTGCCGGCGGGCGGCTGCTTCGGAGATGTCGACCAGGGTCCGCAGCGTCTCGTCCTTGAACTTCTGTGGCGTCATTGCCAGAGCGCCGTAACGATCCTCGCACGGAATCGACAGGATCGAGGCAATGAACCGAACGTCGGCTAGCGGTCGGCCGTACTGCGTAACGACCAGCACTTCCAGCTTGTCGAGTTTCGCGTCGGCGGTCTCGTCGCGGCTGAACTTCAGGGTCCGTTCGAAATTGTCGATGATGGGCCAGAATGCGCTGTTGACGTAGTAGGGCGAGCACTG
>CAVWZM010000031.1:0-129507 GCA_963759425.1 uncultured Alphaproteobacteria bacterium | reverse complement strand
AGGCGGATTGAGCTTACGTGCGGTTACAGGATCAGCCTTCGATCGCCAGCGCCTGTGCCCGCTTCCCAACCGCGAAGACATGCGGCAGGGTCGGCACCTCTTCAGCCACCAACCTGCGCCATCGCCTCGAAATTGAAGCCGCGAAATCGCTCCGGGACGATGAGCACACGCGTACCGGTGAGCCTCGCCATGAAGCTAAGCTGCCGATGTCTCAGCACCGGCATGATTGGGTGGGTGACGGCCCCGATCTTGATGCAGCCGAGGACGATCGCCAGGAACTTCCACCAGTTCGGCAGCTGGAAAGAGACGGTGTCTCCACGACGGATACCGAGCACATGCAGCCCGAGAGCGATCTGGTCAGCCGCGTGCGCAAGCTGGGCATAGGAGACGCGGATGGTTTCTCCGGTGTCACCGCGCGAGGCCACGATCGCCGTCCGTTCCGGATGTGCAGTGGCGCTTGGTTCGAACAAATCTGTTAGCAAACTGTCACGCCAGGCACCGGTTCGCCTCATGGCTGCCGCCCGCGCCGGGTCTAGCCGAATACCCCACTCCGCCTGCTGGTTCTGCATGTCCGCCTCCCCAAGGTCCATGACTATAGTGGATCAGAACACGGGCTGCGGCATTTTGCCTGAAATGAAGAATAAAGAACCCTCAAAGTAGTGCTGAAGATGGGCTAGCGATCCAGACCTCGGGCATCGGGGAGGATCGGACGATCGAAGCGACCAGAGCGCGCCCGCCGCGGCTTCCCCGGTCGGTGTCATTCACCGTAAAATCGGAGAGTAACGGAGTCGCGAACCTTGAGCATCGATGGTCCGGAAAGAGCCGACTTTCTCGTGCAGCGCCTGAAGGCCGCTTTGCCGATCGAAGCGAACGTGCCGCCGCGTCTGGCTGACATGTTGGGCAAAAAGTCGCCGGATGTCCGGATTCCCAGCAAGTGCAACGTGATCGACGTGATGTACAGCGGCGACGCCGGCGGAATTCTGTGCTCGCTCGATTTAGGAGGACCGAAGGCGACCGAGGTCCATCTCGTTTCCATCACTCATCTGACGTTCTATCGCCGCGTTCCGTTGTCGCGGGACATTGAGAGCTACCAACGGCACCGAACCAGAAAGATCAGGCAGCAGGCGATCCGCGGCTACTGACGCGGCGGAAGCGGGGTGTGCCATGGTCACGGCCAGGGACAGTCTGGTATCATAATTGCACTGTTGGGGAGCGGCCGTTGTCCTGCCGAACCCGACAAGATGCAACATTTAAGAATCGTGCAGCGCCCTCATGAGCAGCGAACATCGAACATTCCGTCGCCTGATGGACGGTGTCCGGCATTTCCGGGAACGCGCGTTCCCTGCCCGGCGGCAGCTTTTCGAGCAGCTCGCCTCAGGCCAAAACCCGCATACTCTGTTCGTCACCTGTGCCGACAGCCGGATCAGCCCGACCCTGATCACTCAGACCGGCCCCGGCGACATGTTCGTCTGTCGCAATATCGGCAATATCGTCCCTGCCTATGGCGAGATGATGGGCGGTGTCTCGGCGGTCGTGGAATACGCCTGTGTGGCGCTTCGGGTAACGGACGTCGTTATATGCGGCCATTCCGACTGTGGCGCGATGAAGGGACTGCTGGATCCCGGAAAAGACGGGTTGGAAAGGATGCCCACGGTTACGTCGTGGCTGCGCAATGCCGAGGCGGCTCGTAGCGTCATTGCCGCCACCAAACCTGATTTGCAAGGGGAGCCACTGATCCAGGCGCTGGTCGAGCAGAATGTGCGGCTGCAACTGGCTCATCTGCGTACTCATCCGTCGGTGGCGGCGGGCGTGGCGGAAGGGCGCCTGACGCTGCATGGCTGGATCTATGACATCAAGACTGGTGCGGTCAGCGAGTTTGACCGCGACGAGCGGAGTTTGACACCGATCGCGCACGCTGCCATCCCGTGATCGTTAAGGGCTATTGCGGGCGGGTTTCCGCTGCTCAAGCGGGTCGGACCGCTCGCAGGCGTGCTGTTCGCCTATGACCTTACGGTCACGGTGCTCAATCTGCGCTACGGCCTGCTTTCAGTGCCGGTCGGCGAGTTCCCGCTGCCTCTGCTCGGCAGTGCGCTGGGCGTGTTCATGGGCCTGCGCAACAGCCTGGCCTACAGCCGCTGGTGGGAGGCTCGGACACTTTGGGGCGCCGCGGTCAACCATAGTCGCAGCTTGGTCCGTGGTTTGCTTTGGATGCTGCCGGACGACACCAGGACGCGGACGATCGCTCACCAACAGATCGCCTGGGCACATGCACTCCGTTGCAGTCTGCGAAAGCAGGATCCCGTGGGACGAGATCGCGCCGCTGCTGGACGCGGACGTGTTGACGCGGGTTCGGCGAGCCGCCAATACGCCCATCGCACTGCAGGGCGAGCAGGCCCGAATCGTCAGCCAGGCGACGCGCGACCGATCACTCGATACCATTCAGGCGGCGGCGATCGACCGGGTGATGGGGGAGATCGCCAACGCGCAGGGTGGTTTGGAGCGCATCAGCAACACGCCGTTGCCTCGGCATTTCGACCATTTCCCTTTATTCTTCGTGTTGGCCTACTGCCTGCTGCTGCCGATCGGCATGGTGGGCGAACTGGGCAATTTCACGCCGCTCGCCTCGACCTTCCTCGGCTTGATCTTCCTTGCGCTCGACCGTATTGGCCGGGATCTCGAGTCGCCCTTCGCCAATACGGAGCATGACGTGCCGGTCAGCGCCATCACCCGGACGATCGAAATCGACTTGCGGCAGATGCTGGGCGAGGAGAACGTGCCGAAACCGCTGGCGCCAATAGGAAACGTGCTGTGGTAGGGGTTTTGACCGGATCATGACCGCGATGATCTATCGAGGGCCAGCCGATGCCGCAGGTTCGACCGCGAGTTCGGTGGCACGGTCGTTGTCTATCTCGTCGAGGCGGCGACGGCAGCGGTGATCAGATGCGGCAAATTGCGTGCAATGCGGCCCAGTACGACGATGCAGTCCTCGTCGGCGATTGGAATCACGGCGTTTAGGATCTCGATTGGAGGGGCCTGCCGCAGCAGGCGGAGGAGTTCGGGGCGGACCTCACTGCGTCCCATACGCCCAAGCGCGCACGCGGCCGCCACTGCGACCGGCCGGTTCAGATCGTGCAGCAGTTCGGACAGAAGGCTGATCGTATCCGGATCTGGCGGCGCACAACGGGCTGCATTGACGCGCACAGTCGGGTCCGGATGCCGCAGCAATCACGTTGCGCTGTCGGGCGGCAGGCGGCATTGCAGCGTGGCGGCAGCGGCGATCGCTGCACTTAGGCCCGGCCCCAGCACCACGCCGTCGATAACGAAGCGAAGGACTGTCGCTGCCGCCTCGGCGCCGCCGATCGCGACCAGGCCCTGTAGCGCGGCGATCTGCTCGGGCACTGTGTGCAGCAGGCCGAAGCCTTTGAAACGCCGGCACAGCGCTTCAAGCGCCGGTACAGCCGCGACCAGCCGGCGTCGGCCGGCTTCCTCGGCGAGCGCGCGACATGTGGCAACGCCGGCGGCGTCCGCGATGGCGGCGACCATAGCGGCATCGTCGAGTTCCCGCGCCTGCGTTGTCGGTGGCCGGGCAGCTGGGGGCGTCGCCGGTTGATCAGGGAAGCCGGACGCGGCAAACAAATCGAGTTGGCGATCGGACCGCACGGCAGGGATCGTGCCTCAAGCGGGGCTATCGCGAAAGCATGCGTCGGCGGGTTCGTGGAATCCCCATACCCGCGGCATGCGCCGGTTTCCTCCGGCGCGCGGTGTGAAATCGCTATCCCGGCAATTCCTGTTGCACAAGTCCACCGAAGCCCGAGAATGGGAAAGATCCTTGCCCCGCAAACCCGAGACCAAACGTGTCGGAGGACAATATCCTGACGACAACATACCGTCGTGCTCGGCCTCGGTCGGAAGAGGCAGCCCTACTTCCAAGGCCCGAGGTCTTGTTGTACGACTGGGACAACACCCTGGTGGACGGCTGGGCCGCGATAACCGCTGCGCTCAATGCGGCGTTCAGCGCATTTCATTGCCCGCTCTGGACCGTCGAGGACACACGCAGTCGCGTCCGTGTCGCACTGCGGGAGAGCTTTCCGGTGATGTTCGGCGACCGTTGGGAGTTTGCTCGCGACCTGTTCTACGACACCCTCGGGCGGGAACATCTACAACATGTCAGTCCAATGCCGGGAGCAGAAGCCATCCTCGCCGCCGGAGCGGAATGGCCGCAAGGGGTTGTTTCGAACAAGGCAGGGGCATTCCTGCGACGCGAGGTGGCACATCTTGGCTGGAGCCACTTTTTCGGACCTGTAGTCGGCGCCGGCGATGCAGTCGCCGACAAACCAGCCGCAGCGCCGCTTTTATTGGCACTCCAGCAATCGGGCCACCCGCCCGGCCCGTCGGTATGGTATATTGGGGATACCGCCCTGGATATGCACGCGGCGCGGGCAGCGGGGCTTACGGCGGTGCTTCTCGGTGATGCCGCTCATGACGGGGGAGTTGACCGAGCAGCCCCGGATATCCACTTCCCCAGCGCGGAAGTCCTTGCGTCGCGGCTTCGTGAGCTTACCTGAGGAGAGCGTCCTGTTACCATAAGACCAGCGGCGGCCGTGCCACGAACCGCCGTTTCAACCAGTTAGTCAATCTCGGATCAATACGAGAGAAAAGAAGGATTGTAGCCGTGGCCAACGAGAAGTCGCAAAATGTTCAGGACGTGTTCCTGAATCATGTGCGGAAGAGCAAAACGCCGGTAACGGTTTTCCTTGTGAACGGTGTCAAACTTCAGGGGATCATTACCTGGTTTGACAATTTTTCCGTTCTACTACGCCGGGACGGGCATACCCAGCTTGTATACAAGCACGCCATCAGCACCGTCATGCCGGGTGCGCCGATTTAATTGTTTGATGCGGCCAAGGTGGAAGGCGCGGCGGCGGCACCCGCGCGGGAGCTGACCCCTGCCGCCGGAAACGACTGACATTATTGCCGGCGCCAGCGGCGCCCCGGGTAGCGGCTCAGGCAACCCGTTGCTTCCGGCCTCTCGACCAGGCTTGCTCAACGGCCACGCCGGCGGGCAGCGGGGACAGCCGACGCGCGCGGCGGTCATCCTGCCGTGGGAGCGCCGACGTGAAGGAACCGCGCGTGATGGTCCGACCGCCGAGCTGCCTCGTGCCGCCGAAGCGCGGCTGGCCGAGGCAGTTGGTCTAGCGGCGTCGATCGGCCTCGTCGTGGTTCACACCGCGATCCTGCCGGTGCGCGCCCGCCGTCCGTCCACGCTTCTCGGCGATGGGCAGGTCGCCGAACAGGGACGTTGGATCGCATCGAGTGACATCGAGGTGGTCATCATGGATGTGGCACTCAGTCCAGTGCAGCAACGTAATCTGGAGCGCGCCTGGAGCTGCAAGGTCATCGATCGCACCGGCCTTATCCTGGATATTTTTGGCGAGCGCGCGGTGACCAAGGAGGGCTCACTTCAGGTCGAGCTCGCTCACCTGGAATATCAGCGTTCGCGCCTGGTTCGATCCTGGACCCACCTTGAGCGGCAGCGTGGCGGCTTCGGCTTCCTCGGCGGCCCCGGCGAAACTCAGATCGAGGCCGACCGCCGCCTGATCGGTGACCGGCTGGTGCGCCTGCGCAAGGAGCTGGAGCAGGTTCGGCGTACCCGAGGCCTGCATCGATCTGCGCGTCGGCGGGTGCCGTTTCCCGTCATCGCGTTGGTCGGCTACACCAATGCGGGGAAATCCACCCTGTTCAATACCATGACCGGCGCCGGAGTCACCGCGCGGGACCAGTTGTTTGCCACGTTGGACCCCACGATGCGTGGCCTGCGACTGTCGTCGGGCCGCCGCGTGATCATGTCCGATACGGTTGGGTTCATCAGCGAACTGCCGCACGAACTGGTCGAGGCCTTTCGCGCCACTTTGGAAGAGGTCGCCGAGGCCGACATCATTCTGCACATCCGCGACGCCGCCCATCCGGAAACGGCGGCCCAGCGGTTAGACGTGATCGGGGTGCTGAACGATATGGTTACCGACGGGGCGCTCGATCCTGGATGGCCGGATCGACCATCGAAGTGTTGAATAAAGCCGACCTTCTGGGCGGCGTCGAGCAGGTAACCGTGCGCCCGGGCGCGGTAGCCGTGTCGGCCGTGACCGGCGAAGGGCTGGATAGTTTGAAAGACGCCATCGACGCTCGGATCCGAGGCGGCATGCAGCTTGCCGACTACGCCATCGCGCCACATGACGGCGCGCGCCTGGCGTGGTTGTATCAACACGGCGAGGTGATCGATCGTCAGGACGACGAGGCCACCGTCCACGTGAAGGTCCGGCTGCTGCCCGCCGATCGCGCCCGTTTCGAGCGGCTCGAATAGAACCATCAGCCAACACTGTGGCTGACGGCCCAGCCCAACCGTCAGGCAGGCGCCTCCGCTCGTGCAAGAGACGGGCGCTGACCATCGGCGTGATCCGGACCGAGCATCAGCCGAGCGGCCTCGGCGCACACCGGGCGACTGAAAAAGTAGCCCTGTATTTCGGTACAGCCCTCACGGCGTAGCTGTTCGAGCTGAACCGCGGTTTCCACACCCTCTGCGGTTGTCACCATGGCCAGGCTTCTGCCCATGCTGACGATCGCCCGAACGATCGCGATCGAGTTCCGGTTTTTCCGCAAGGTCCCTGATGAACGACTGGTCGATCTTGATCTTGTCGAATGGAAAGCTGCGCAGGTAGCTGAGCGATGAATAGCCGGTGCCAAAGTCGTCCATCGAAATGCTGGCACCCAGGTGGCGCAACCGGTGCAGTGTCGCCAATGTCTCCTCGGTATTTTTCAACAGCATCGATTCGGTAATTTCGAGTTCGAGGCGCGTCGCCGGCATTCGCGCTGCCGACAGCGCCCGCGCGATCGTCGCGACGAGCGCCTTGTCCTTGAATTGCGCCGCCGACAGGTTCACCGCCACTTTCACCGAACCGGGCCAGTTGCTGGCTTCGGCACAGGCCTGCCGCAGCACCCAGGCACCGATCTGCGCGATCAGTCCGGTTTCCTCAGCCATCGGCACGAATTCGGCCGGCGAAACAAGTCCGCGCACCGGATGCCGCCATCGTAACAATGCTTCAAAGCAACAAATGGCGTTCGCCTCCAGATTGAAAATCGGCTGATAGACCAGGGTGAACTCATTTTTCGCCATTGCCTCACGAAGGTCTCGCGCCAGAACCACACGTGCCTGCAGCCTGGCGTCCATGTCGGCTTCGAAAAATCGGTAGGTGCCCCGGTCGTCCAGCTTGGCCCGGTACAGCGCCGTGTCGGCACTCTTCAGAAGTTTGCCAGGGCTCTTGCCGTCACACGGCGCGACCGCGATGCCGCCGCTGGCGCACGTAATGATCGCGTGACCGTCGATGTCGAAGGGTTCGGCCAGGGTACGAGCGACCCGCTGCGCCAGCTTCGCGGCATCCTCGGGCCGCTTCAATCCGACCAGCAAGATCGCGAACTCGTCGCTTCCGAGGCGTGCTACCGTATCGACCTTCCGCACCCGGGCCCGCAGTCGCGTCGCCACGGCTTTTAACAGCCCGTCCCCGACTGCGTGGCTGAATGTGTCGTTAACGGTTTTGAAATGATCCAGATCAAGGCAGAGCACAGCGCAGTTCAGCCCTCGCCCGGCCAGCGCAAGGGCCTGCTCAATTCGTTCCTGGAACATGGCGCGGTTGGGCAGACCGGTCAGCTCATCGTGGCGCGCCAGGTAGACGATCCGGGCTTCGGCGTGCAGACGCCGGGTGATGTCCTCATGGGTCGCAACCCATCCGGAATCAGGCATCGGCTGCCGATGGATCGCGATCGTCCGCCCGTTGCGCAGCTCTACGACACTGTCGCTCGGCGTGCTGGACGCCTTCAGCGTATCACGCCAAACCAGATATCGGTCGATCGCCATCTTGGGGCCTGACCCGGCCGCGATGCGCAAATCGATGATCTCCCTCAAGCTCATGCCCGAGCGGATGCTGTCCGGCGCGAGTTCATAGATTTCGCTGTAACGGCGGTTCGCCACGATCAGATGGCGGGTGCCGTCAAAGAAGCACAAGCCCTGCGACATATTGCCGAGGGCCATGTCGAAGCGCCGGTTGGTCCACTCCAGACCGCTTTTCACACGCTCGTGTTCGATCGCCAGGGCGCAGAGTTGCACGCTGGCCTCGACAACGCGCCTTTCTCGGGCGCTCGGCGCGCGGCGGTCGTCGTAATAGAGCGAAAATGTTCCTGCAACATTACCATCGGGACGCTTGATTTGATTGGGCCAGCAGACCCGAAGGCCAGCTGCAAGCAGCTCTGCCCTGCATGGCGCCCAGCGCGGGTCGATGCCGACGTCGCACACCTCGTTCATGAGGCTATCGGCAGTAACAGCCCCGCACAGCCCCCTTCCCGGACCGGTTTGGGCTTCATCGAGCAACCGAAAGCACAATTCCAGACCGACTGGCGCCGCAAAACCGTGCAACTGGCCGGAATCGTCGATCGAGAGCACCGAGCATGCCGCTGCCGGAATGAGTTGTTCGACGCCGCGACACAGGATGCAGAGGACGTGATCGAGCGACTGACCTGACGCCACCGCTTCCAGCACGTCTCCTCGGAGTGTTTGTATCGCGCCAGAAGATGCCGCGCCGTTACGCTGCCGAGGCAGTGCCTGCCCGAATTGCACCGAACGCGTCGTTTGGGGCCCGATCAGAGATCCCCGCATACTCTTGTCACCTCGGTGCCGGATCGATTGCCGAACCTTCCACCCTATTCTGATGGCACAAGGTTACGCGGTGGTTAACATCACTGCCCCGGGCGGCTGCAGTGCCCTCCACTCTTGTCGCGTATCGAAGGATCCAGATGATCGCAGGTCATCTGCGGCCGCCTTGGCCGGGGCCGGTTGGAGTCGATCGACTATCAGCGATCGCTCGCCCACTGTTTGTATCGAGCGAGATTTTCGGCGTTCGGCGGGTACAGGCCTGGAAGCGGTGCTCCATCAGCGACCTGAAGCATGATCCATGCTTCGAGGCGTTCCTGATCCGCGGCAGCGGCGGCCACTTCGGCGAGCAGTTTTTGCGGGATCACCACCGCGCCATCGTCATCGACCACGATGACATCGCCGGGAAAAATCGCCACACCACCGCAGCCGATCGGCTCCTGCCAAGCCACGAAGGTCAAACCGGCGACCGAGGCAGGAGCGGCGGCGCCCTGGCACCACACCGGCAGCCCGGTGCCAAGCACGCCGACCTGGTCACGGACCACGCCGTCGGTCACCAGTCCCTTCACACCCCGCTTAGCCATGCGGGCGCACAATATGTCACCAAAAATGCCGGCGTCGGTGACGCCCATCGCGTCCACGACAGCGATACACCCGTCGGGCATCGCCTCGATCGCCGCTCGGGTGGAAATCGGCGAGGACCAGGAGTCTGGCGTTGCCAGATCCTCCCGCGCCGGGACAAAGCGCAGGGTAAAGGCCCGGCCGACAATGCGCGCCTGGCCTGACCGAATCGGCTTCGTGCCGCGCATCCACACGTTCCTGAGGCCCTTCTTGAGCAGAACCGTGGTGATCGTGGCGGTGGAGATATCGGATAAGGTGTCAAGCACAGCGGTATCGTTAGTCATGGCCACCCTCGTTTCCAGTGCCGGAAGATGACGTATCATCAGGTTTGGCGGCAGGAAACCCCGGAACAGACGCGCCGCATCAGCGACGGCTGGATAGCGCCCAGCCATGCGACAACCAAAGACAATTGCCGGCGACAGCGAACCGCCTGGCCAGTCACTGCATAGTCGAACGCCTATCCGTCAATGCCGGCTGGCGGCCGGCTCCTGCTCGAGCAGCGTGTGAGTGTGATTGATAAGTTTCGTCAGGGTCTTTTGTAGCGCCAGCCATTCCGATCGCGTCATGCAGGCGGACAGCGCCTTCTCGATCTGTTGTCCTGTCGGTGCGATCCCGGAATAGGCGGTCACGCCCTTGCGCGTGAGCCGCATCAACCGTCCCCGCCCGTCATCGGGGTCTCGCGACTGCCGGAGCAATCCTCGCCCGACAGAGACTTGCGGCTGCTCGGCTGACCTTTACTTTGTCCATTGAGGTCTCGGTCGCCTGCCTCGGTCGGAGACAACACGCCATGCCTGCCGACCACCGCCAACAGCCGCCACTCCGGCATCCCGAGTCCGAATTGTCCGAGATAATGCCGCGCGATCATGCGTGACACTCCGTCAGACGCAACAGACAGCCCATACGGCAAGAACTCTTCAAGCCGAAACTGTTCGGCTAGGTCGTTCTCACTATGCAGGACAGCTTCTTTCATGCGAAACCTCCCCGAGCCCCTTGGGCATCATACTGACGATATTTCATTTTAACAATCTGAGTTCTCGTTATGGTTGTAACTTTTTCGTAATCCCAACCCGGATCATCGACTTAAAAGCACACGCGTCGGACTCCAGTCATGGAACGCTCGCAGCCCTGTCGGTGAAGAGCAAGCTATTTCGCGGCTGGCGCCGGAAAAACCTCCGAATTGATGCTATTCGCCGGCCTCACCTGGCCGATCGTTGTGGTGGAAACGGGACCGTCGCGGAAGCTCCGCCAGCGCTAAGTTTCGATCATTATCAACGGACTGATCCGCGGGGCGGGTGGCGAGTGGATACAACCCTTGCGTGTTTAGGTCGTTTCTTTCTCACTGCTTAAGCGCGAAGCCGCGCGGAAATGCTGTTACGTCACTGTTACAGATGCACCGGCAATAGTGCCGCAAATGGGCCAACGCCGCGACATAGCGTCATTATGTTCCCTGCGGGCCGGTGTTCCGCTTCAAGCGGCTGCTTCTGCAACTCAGGTTGCCGGCACAACCGGAGCGGCCGGTTCGGCGGCACCATATTAACTGTCGCGCTGCTAAAACGGACCGCGTCGCCGGCTCAGAGACCTGGCGGTGGGCTGGGTTCGTTCCCGACTCCGGCTGGTCACGAAACAGTTACCGGTAGCGAGTCGGTAAGGGCAGACCCAAGCCGATTCGGCATCGTCCGGCTGGCTCATTCACCCCTCCGACCGTGGGCCACAGGACCCGTGAGGAGGATTTCACGCGCGGTGTAGGTCAAAGCCGACTGGAGGACGGTCGGCTTGACGCTAGAGTTCTGTGCGGAAAAGCAACTCACGCGAGCGATGGCGCACACCGTCACTACGCTCTTTCCGTCGTCGCAGGAGACCGACCGAAGCCTGTGTATTGCGTGTCCTGGGTGCGGGGCGAACCATTGCAGGTCGAGCGGTCGATGGCGGTCAGCGAATTGGTTCCCTCCAGTCCCGGGCGTGGATAGACCTGGTGCCGCCGCCAGAGTTCGAAAAGGTCAGATACGCCATCATAGAAACCGTGGGCTCTCACCGATCAATTTCTGTTTACATGATATCAGACTCACCTTAAGCAGGTCCGGACGCGGCGACGCAACTCGGTGGGATGCTTGCGGTCTCATGTTTGCTGTCCGCCTGCTCGCATGGCGCGCCTCTACACAACTTCTAGGTAACAAATCGGAGCCAAGTGTTACTTGGGTAGTGAGGCTTGGTATCGTGTCTAGGGCGCGGTCGAATGAGCACAACGGTACATCACTTCAAGCAGAGAGCGAGATCTTCTGCCTTACTTCGGAATACTGGCTAGAGCGTGATCCGAGCTGATCGAATCGAGGGGGATTCCCGAATCGGTTATAATCGGATTCAAGCTACCTGCCGGAGCGGAGGCCGGCAGAGATGTCGAGGGCACTGTCGCTTGATTTACGACAACGCGTTGTTGCGGCTGTACACGACGAGGGATTGAGCCATCGCGCTGCTGCGGCTCGCTTCAAGGTCAGCGCTGCCAGTATCAGCCGTTGGCGTGCACTGGAACGGCAGTCGGGACATCTGCAGCCTGGGCCGCTGGGTGGGGACCGGCGCAGCGCCGCGATCGAAGCGCACGCGAAGCTGATCCTGCGAATGTTCGAGGCGCGGCGGGACATGTCCATCGAGGAATTGCGTGCCCAACTTGCCGGACGAGACCTTCACTTCGGTTACGGAACGCTGTGGCGCTTCTTTATGCGCCATAACCTGACGCGTAAAAAAAGACCGCGCACGCCTCCGAGCAGGATCGTCCAGACGTCCTGAAACAACGTCGGGATTGGTTTGAAGGCCAGATCGATCTCGATCCCGACAGGCTGGTCTTCGTGGACGAGAGTTGGGCCAGCACCAACATGGCCCGACGCTACGGCCGCTGCCGGCGTGGCGAGCGATTACGGATGAGCGTGCCGCACGGGCATTACAAGACGACGACCTTCATCGCTGGCTTGCGCAACAGCGGCATTGTCGCCCCGTTTGTCATCGATCGCCCGGTCAACCGGACGATCTTTGAAGCCTGGGTGGAGCGCGTTCTCGTGCCCAATCTTGGTCAAGGCGACATCGTCGTTATGGACAACCTGTCCAGCCACAAGGGGCCGCGTGTGCGGGCGCTGATCGAGGCGGCGGGCGCGACATTGCGATATCTCCCGCCCTACAGCCCCGACCTCAACCCGATCGAGAAGGCCTTTGCCAAGCTCAAGGCTCTCCTGCGCAAAGAGGCCGCACGCACCATCGATGCGCTTTGGTCCGCCATCGGGCGCATCATCGACCTCATTACTCCCACAGAATGCGTCAACATGTTTGCCGCAACTGGCTATGATCCAGACTGATCGGACTCCGCTCTAGAAGAAGCGAATAAAAACGCTAAGTCCATTTCCCGAGGGATGGTCCATCTAAAAAATCTTTGTATCAGACAAAATACTGAAGGTCAATTCAGATTCAGTTGTTTTTCTCTGCGATCACAGAATTTGGCAGCGTCGGAATATATTGGTTGAAAGTAATGTTGTGGTTACTGACACTGCCAATATTAATCACCGGCTGGCGGCACGTTGCCAATTGCCTAGCGTTGTTGGGAGTGGTCGCGGCGCAGCGAAAATTTGAATCGAGCGATGAGGAAATAACATCTTCAAGCTCCTTCTCGCGCGGACGGCGTGACGGGGTTTATCGCTCTCACTTGGCTGGGCAGATGGCCGCCGAATTTTGCCGGGCACCTGCCCGGTGGATCGGGCGGACATCAATCGGGCAACCATGCGGACGGTTCTCAGCGCGAGGGCAGTGGGATCAGTCGCAGGTTCGGTCCCGCGGTGGCCCTCAGTGGCGACCACACGCGGGGTGACTTAAGGGCGCAACATGTGCGCGGCGGACATGGCCTCCGTCAGTGCAGTTCCGCCAAGCCCATCGCCTGACCGAAGCGACGTGACGGCTCCAGCGGATCGCCGTATTTGCGGTGCATCGCGGTGTGATACGCCGCCGCCAGCAGCAGCTTGTCGCGATCCGGCTGCCGGTTGGTGGCATGATCCATCAGGATGCACTGGGCGATCTCCTGATTGTGCGGATCGTTCCCCAGCTTGCAGGCGGCCAGCGCGATACGCTGCACCAGCGGGCGCGCGGTCGGAGCACGTTGTCGCAATAGGCCTGCGTCCAGCCGACCGCTTCCTCGCCGTTGAGCGCGCAGATCGCCGCGTCCACACGATCCAGCAACTGACCCGCGCCAAGCGCGCCGGCGCCCGACGGCACCTGCGACGGCGCCGGATGCACCTCGCCGAGACCCTGCTGATTGATAGGCCACGCGATTGGCGAACATCGCCGCGACATAGAGCAGCCGCAGGCGGCCGGGGGTGATCGAACGTGTCGTAGAACCAGCCCAGCGTGTTCTGATACTCGTAGCAGTGGTGCGGCATGTTGAACGCCGTCCGGATCGCGGGTTTCGAGGATCGATCTGCGCCACCGCCAATTGCAGTCACGTCCAGAATGCGGCGCGGGTCCTTGCCAGCCTTCAGCAGCCTGGTCACCGCCTCCAGCGTCTCGATCTCGCCCTGGCGCAGGATCGCCGTGGTCAGTTCCGCCGCTTCCGCCTGGTTGACCTCACCCTTGTTGCGCAGCACCGCGAGTTCGGCCTCGCTCACGCCGCCATAGGGCACAGCGTGCAGCGCTTCGCCCTCGATCATCATCTTAATGTAGTTGCAGGCGACTTCGTAGGTCGAATACCAGCGCGGCCCGACCGCGATATCCAGCGCGCCGGCATAGATCACGTTGTGCGCGCTGTCCCAGCCCAGCGCGTTGCCGAGCTCGACGGTGGAGCGGGCGCGATAGGCCTTGTGCCCGGTCGTGTAGGATCGGTTGTGCAGCAGGCGGTCCTGCACATCGGCGAGGCCGGCGAAACACATCTCGGCCAGGACTTCCCGCCGTTCGGCCGGGTTCTGCATCAGGCCGAGGAACAAGCGGTATGCCTCGATGACCTGGCCGCGGTGCACCAGGGTCATCCAATTGTTCAGGCGCTCCTTCAATGGACCGGTCTGAACCTCGGGTTCCTGGTCCGGCCAGTAGACCACCGGGGCCGGCGGCGCCTCGACGTGGCCCATGTTGCCGCGGTGGCGTGAGTAATGTCCCGGCGCCTTGTTGATCTTCTGGTTCCAGATATCGAGGCCGGTCGGGATGTACCAGATGGTCTGCGCCATCGGCAGCATCGCCAAGTGCTCGGGCAGCATGCGATTGAGATTGAGAGTGGCGCGAGCGCTCAGCAGGCAATGGTCATTGTTGACGAAGTTCGGATAGCCGTCGTCGATCCGCTCGTGGTACGGCACATGCGTGTACGGCGCGTGGATACGGACGCCCTCGGCGATGATCTCGGTCAGCGGCCGGCCGGCGCGGATCAGATCGTAATAGACATCGCTCGCGCCCTGCTGGTCGCGCATCAGGCAGCGGTCCTCCAGCCGGTCGTAGAGCGCCCGAACCGTGCTGTCCCGGCTCGTCTGCGAGCCAACCTTCGTGCCAGCGATATTCGTGTCCATGTCGTTCCCTATGACTACCCGTCGGGTCTGGATGATCCTACGCTTGACATGGCGCCGCCGACAACCATCGTGGCCGTGCCGGGAGGCGAAATCAGCATGAACGAAGCGCAATCAGCGACAGCCTGGGCGTTCAGCATCGTCGCCGGAACCGGCGAGGCGGGATATTCCGGGGACGGATCGTCGGCGCTCGAGCGCGACGCTGAACAATCCGTTCGACCTGGCATTTTCCCCTGATGGCAGCCTGATCTTCTCCGACACGTTCAACCACTGCCTCCGCCGCATCGACGTCGCGACCGGGGTGATCTCCACCATCGGCGGCACCGGCGAGCGGGGCTTTCACGGCGACGGCGGACCGGCCACCCGAGCGCAACTCAACGAGCCCTACGGCGTGGTGATCGATCGCGGCGGACGGGTCATGTTTGCCGACCGCCTGAACCGCCGAGTGCGTATGATCGATGCCGCGGGTGTCATCACGACGCTGGCGGGCGACGGGTCCGGCCAATACGGTGGAGACGGCGGACCCGCCGCACGAGCCGGACTGGTGGAGCCCAATGGTCTGGCACTCGACCCTGGCGAGGCCCGGCTGTTCATCGCGGACGTGGCGGGCCACCGGGTGCGTGTGGTCGATCTGGCCACCGGAATTATTGCAACGTTCGCCGGCACCGGCGAGGCGCGCCCACAACGGCGACGGCGGGCCGGCATCACGGGCCGGCGTGTTCGGGGCGCGGGCGGTCGCGTTCGCCCCGGATGGCGCGCTGTATGTGATGGAACGCCAGGGAAGCTGCATCCGGCGGATCAGTGACGGCGTCATCCAGACCGTGGCAGGTACCGGTGAACGTGGCTATGCGGGCGACGGCGGCAACGCGCGGGAGGCCGTGTTCGACGCGCCGAAGGAGATGGCGGTCGACCCCGACGGCAATATCTACGTCGTGGACACCGAGAATCACGCGATCCGCAGAATCGACGCGCGATCCTGGATCGTAACCACGATCGCCGCCGGCCTCGCCCGTCCGCATGGCGCCGCCATCGCCGCCGACGGTTCGATTTATGTCGGGGACAGCGAGCACCATCAGATCAGGAAATTGACGCCGCCCGGTGCCTGATAGCGGCGTGTCTGACGATGGCCGCGGCTGACTGGATCGGTTGGTTGGCCCCGTAGCGGGCGCTGGCCGCCGCGAAGGGGTGGCGCCCTGCCTTGAGCGGACATATGCTCTCGGTAAGCGACCGATGGCACCGATCTTGCTGACGGTGCACTGACGTGTGATCAGCCTGGTTGCACGAGAAACCGACGGTGGTAACGCCATGAACCAAGCTGTCTCCGCCGAAACCATCCGCGCCACCCTGTTGGCCGGCACCGTGGCGCCACCCGGCGACGCTCCCAGCGAACTGCCGCCTGCTTACTCCCGAGCGACTCCGGAGCCGGGCTGGGCGGAACGTGATCTGCGGGCCTCGGCGCCCGCGCAACCGACCGCCAGCGTCACTGGCGCTTCCGCCGACGCGGCCAGCCACAGGCCCGCTGCACGGTCTTGGGGTCGGCGATCTGCTGGCTGCCTATCACGCCGGCATCACCGACCCGGTCGCGGTGCTGGACGCCCTGGCGGCGCGTCGAATGGCTCACCCGAGCGGTCAGGACGCCTTTCTGACGTTGACCACCGAGGCGAGCGCCATGGCGCGCGACAGTGCCGCTCGCATTCGAAAGGGGCTCGCCCGGCCGTTGGAGGGCATCCCGTTCGGCGTCAAGGACATCATCGACGTTGCCGACACGCGGGTGACCTGCGGCTCTCGCCTGACCGACGAGCGGATCGCCGCCATCGATGCCGCCGTGGTGGCACGACTGCGGGCACAGGGTGCGATTCCGGTCGCGATGCTGGCAACCACCGAATACGCCTGCGGCTCGGCGCTCAATCCACGCTACGGCGCGGTGCGCAACCCCTGGGACCGCACCCGCTGGACCGGCGGATCCTCCACCGGTTCCGGCGCCGCACTCGCAGCCCGACTGCTTCCACTGGCGCTCGGCACCGACACCGGCGGGTCAATCCGCGTGCCCTCCGCCTGGTGCGGCATCACCGGACTGAAACCAACTCGCGGACTGGTGCCGCGCACCGGCGTCGCGCAACTCTCCTGGACGCTCGATCATGTCGGCCCGATGGCGCGATCGGCCGACGACCTGATGCATGTCATGCCGTGGATCGCCGGGCCCGATGGTGAGGACCCGACCTGTGTCGGCGGATACGACGGCGCGCGGGCACGGGAGGAGTTGGCGGGCCTGCGCATCGGCGTGCCGGGCGGCTGGTTCCTGGAGATGCAGGACGAGGCGGTGCTCGACGCATGGCGCGCCGCCCTGGCGATATTCGAACGACGCGGCGCCCGGCTGGTGGATGTCGATCTCGGCGACATCGCGACCGCCCACGAGGATGGCTATCTCATTCTGATGGCGGAACTGGCCAGCCTGCAGGAGCCGGATTTTGCCCGCATGGATGAATTCGACCTCGGCGCCCGCGCGCGAATCGAGCAGGGCCTGAGCTTTTCCGCCACCGCCTATCTGCGTGCGATGCGCCGCCGCCCGCTGGTGATGCGGCGCGTCTGGGGCGCTTTGGCTGATGTGGACGTGCTGATCACACCGGGTGTCGGGTCCGAACCGGCATTTCTCGATACGCTGACCGTCGAGGTGAACGGCGAGCGACACCCGCTGCAACTCGTCCTCCCGCGCAACACCATGATCTTTGACTACACAGCACTGCCGGCACTGATGCTGCCGTCCGGTGTCGGGCGCACCGGGTTGCCGGTGGCAATTCAGATCGTTGGCAAACCGTACGACGACGCGCTGTGCCTCAGCGTCGGCAGCGCGTTCCAGCGCGCAACAGATTTTCATCGTGCCGCTCCGCCCGAACCGGCGGTCGCTTGACGGTGCCGCGATGACCGAGGCAGCCGAAATCATTCCGGCCACGGTGCTGACGGGGTTTCTTGGCAGCGGCAAGACCACGCTGCTGCGGGCCGCTCTCGCCTCGCCCGAACTGGCCGACACCGCCGTGATCATCAACGAAGCCGGCGAGATGGGCCTCGATCATCTGCTGGTCGAGGCGGTCGCTGACCAGGTGTTCGAACTTCCCAGCGGCTGTCTTTGCTGCGTGCGTCGGCTCGATATCGTTACGTCCGTGCGCGACCTGATCGAGCGGCGCGACAGCGGCGCGATCCCGGGCTTTCGCCGCCTCGTCATCGAGACCAGCGGGCTGGCCGACCCCGCGCCCATTCTCTACACGCTCGCGGCCGATCCGATGCTTGGCCATCTGGTGACCTGCCAGGCGGTGGTGACGCTGGTGGACAGCGTCGCCGGCCAGGACACCCTGGCGCGACATCCCGAAGCCGCGAGCCAGGTTGCGGTGGCGGACCGGATCGTCGTCACCAAGGCCGACATCGCACCGCCTTCAGGTAAACTTTATTCGTTACTTGATGGGCTGAACGGGTGGGCCGAGCGGATCGTAAGTCCGGGGGCGGAGTCGCCGGGGGAATTGTTGTTCGCCAAGGCGCCGGCGGTGGTCCCGAGGCGACGGTTCTCGGCACAGGCGGTGGCACCGTCGGCGTCGCACACCGAGGCGGTTCGCACCCTGTCGCTGGTGCTGGCGGAGCCGCCGACCCGGCTGGCGTTCGCGCAGGCGCTTGGCGGGCTCGCGATGCAGCGCGGCAACGATCTGCTGCGCGTGAAGGGGCTGATCCAGTTTGCTGACCGCGCCGGCCGCGTCGCTGTGATCCATGCCGTGCAGCACACGATCTATCGACCGGAGTGGCTGGACGACTGGCCCGACCCGGACGCCCGCAGCCGCCTGGTGTTCATCAGCCGCGGCATCGATGACGCCGATATTTTTGCTCGTTTCGCCGCGTTCAAGCCGGTCATCTGGACCGCGTCCGCAACCGTTACCGCTGCCTGACAGCAAAGGAGATCCCGTGATGTTCGACCTGGTTATCAGCAATGGCACCGCGGTTCTGCCGGGTGGGGCGACCGTCGCCGATATCGCCGTCTCCGGCCACGCGATCGTTGCGATTGGCGCACCGGGCACGCTGGCCGCGGCGGGTGCCACCCGTGTCGTCGATGCCAGCGGACAACTGGTGATTCCGGGCGGCGTCGATCCGCATGTGCACTGCGCGCTGACCTTGCCCGCGCCGGGCGGCAAGACGATGGACAGCGAAAAGCCTGACGTCGTCAGCAAGGGCAGCCTGTTCGGCGGCACGACGACAATGTGCGACTTCGTGTTCTGGCAGAACGGCGAGACGCTGCACGACGCGGTGAAAAAGCGGCACCGTCAGTTCGACGCAAGCTGCTACAGCGACTACACGCTGCACATCGCCGTCGAAAGCCCGATGTCCGACGCTGTCCTGGGCGAAATCCCAGCGCTGGTGAAAGCCGGCTATCCGACGATCAAGATGTTCACCACCGACATCACGCCGGGCCGCATGGCGCATCTGACCAACTTCGGCCAGATCTGGGAGGTATTGCAGATCCTGGCACGCGAGGGCGGCCTCGCGCTGATCCATGCCGAGGACAACGACCTTGTTATGCACATGTACGAAAAACTGATCGCCGAAGACAAGGTCGGCTTCGAGCACCTTGCCGAGGCACACACGGTGTTGTCCGAGGACCTGTCCTTCAACCGCGTTATTGGCCTTGCCAAGAGCGTCCCCGGGGCCGCGCTTTACTTCGTGCACACCAGCGCCCGCACTGGCGTCGACGCGGTCACCCGGGCGCGCGCCGAAGGTTTTCCCGTCTACGCCGAGACGCTGCACCAATATGTGTTGTTCAATGCGGAGGACTACAAGCGCCCCAACGGTCAGATCTACCACACCTACCCTTCGCTGAAATATCCCGAGGACCAGAAAGCGCTGTGGCGCGGCATGCAGTCAGGCAATCTGCAATGCGTCGCCACCGACGAACTGTGCTGCCCGCTGTCGGTCAAGCTGCTCGGCAATCGTATCGATGACACCACCGGCGGCAACAGTGGCGTCGAGCCGCGCGTCGTCGCTGATGTATACCGAGATGGTAACGAAGCGTGGCTTCAGCGTGGAGCACTTCGTCGATCTGGTGTCGACCAACGCGGCGAAGATCCTGGGCCTCTATCCGCGCAAGGGCGTGCTGGCGGTCGGGTCGGATGCCGATATCGTGCTGCTCGACCCGAAACTCTCGCACACGATCGACGGTTCGGCGCTGCATTCGGTGGACTACTCGCCGTGGGATGGCTGGGCGGTATCGGTATGGCCGAGCATGACCGTGCTGCGGGGGAAAATCATGGTCGAGGGCGGCCAGTTCAATGGCGATCTTGCCGACGGCGCGTTCATTCCGCGCACGATCCCCGAGGAAATCCGCCGCGGCCCGTCGGTGTGAGCGGCGCGTGACCGATCTGGCAATGCGGCACGCAGGACGGGGTGGGCACGCGAACGGCGGGAGGCGGGCGCCGACTGGGGGCCTATCCGGCACGCATCGTGGGCGGTGAACTCGGTTCTTCGTAGTTCCCGTCTTGCGCGGCCTGAAGAAGCGCCCGGTGACGGCGGTCTAGCTGACTGCTTCGCGGCCACTAATTTTCTTGACCTCCGGCACCTGCGTCAATTGGTGTATTCGAAGCATGCCATTTGGGTCTCGACTTGAGCCGCCGCCGGTAGGATTGGCCACTCCGCATGCGGGCATGATCAGCGTGGCGCTGGCCTGAACCTGCACCTGTTCAGTCGACTGAGACGCTCGCTCTCCTCGGGTAGTGATGGGGGAGGGGGCCCCACCTCTTGCGGGTTTGCCCTGGAAGACGACTGCCCAACCACAACTTTTCTCCCCAGACAAAGGCCCGGTTCCCTGCGCCTTTGCTGGGTCAGGCACGTGCCGAACACGGAAACGACCGATCAGGGCTCGGTCGGAGGTTTTGCAGGCAGTTGCCGTCGTGACAGGCTGGCGTCCTTGCGCTACGTCCGCTCCTATATATGACACAAGGGAAAAATCCGCACCTCATGGCCAGCAGCAACGACATCCGTGCGACGTTCCTGGATTACTTCGCCCGCAACGGGCACGAGGTGGTGGAAAGCTCGCCGCTGGTGCCGCGCAACGATCCGACCCTGATGTTCGCCAACTCGGGCATGGTGCAGTTCAAGAATGTCTTCACCGGCCAGGAGCACCGGCCCTATGTCCGCGCCACCACCGCGCAGAAATGCGTGCGGGCGGGCGGCAAGCACAACGATCTGGACAATGTCGGCTATACCGCGCGCCACCACACCTTCTTCGAGATGCTGGGCAATTTCAGTTTCGGCGACTACTTCAAGGATCGCGCCATCCCGTTCGCCTGGGAACTGCTGACGCGCGATTTCGGCCTCGACAAGGACCGGCTGCTGGTCACCGTCTACTCCGAGGACGATGACGCCGCCGCGATCTGGAAAAAGGTCGCCGGCCTGCCCGACAGCCGCGTCATCCGCATCGCCACCTCGGACAATTTCTGGCGCATGGGCGACACCGGTCCCTGCGGCCCGTGCAGCGAGATCTTCTATGACCATGGCGCCTCGATCCCGGGCGGCCCGCCGGGCAGCGCCGACGAGGATGGCGACCGGTTCATCGAGATCTGGAACCTGGTGTTCATGCAGTACGAGGAGGGGCCGCCGGGCACGCGGGTGGCGCTGCCGCGGCCCTCGATCGACACCGGCATGGGGCTGGAACGCTTCGCCGCGATCCTGCAGGGCAAGCACGACAACTACGACACCGACACGCTGCGCGCGCTGATCCTCGCCAGCGCCGAGGCCACCGGTCAGGACCCGGACGGCCCGTTCAAGGTCAGCCATCGGGTGGTCGCCGACCATCTGCGCAGCAGCGCCTTCCTGATGGCCGATGGCGTGCTGCCGTCGAACGAGGGCCGCGGCTACGTGCTGCGCCGGATCATGCGCCGAGCGATGCGGCACATCACGCTGATGGGGGCGCGGGAGCCGGTGATGTTCCGGCTGGTCCCGGCTCTGGTGCGCCAGATGGGCACCGCCTATCCGGAACTGGTGCGGGCCGAGGCGCTGATCCAGGAAACGTTGAAGCTGGAGGAGACCCGCTTCAAGCAATTGCTGGAACGCGGCCTGCATCTGCTGGCGGAGGAAACCGAGCGGCTTGGCGACCGTCAGGCGCTGCCGGGCGCCGTCGCGTTCCGGCTGTACGACACCTATGGCTTTCCGATCGACCTGACGCAGGACGCGCTGCGGGAACAGGGCCGCGCGGTGGATATGGACGGTTTCGAGGCGGCGATGGTCGAGCAGCGCGTCCGCGCCCGCGCCGCCTGGTCCGGCACCGGCGAGGCGGCCACCGAGCGCGTCTGGTTCGAGATCAAGGAACAAGCCGGCGCCACCGAATTCCTCGGCTACACCACCGAAACGGCCGAGGCGGAGATCGTTTCACTGGTCGTCGACGGCGCGCCGGTCGAAGTCGGCCCATCTGGGCGCCGAGGTCGCCGTGGTGCTTAACCAGACGCCTTTCTACGGCGAGAGCGGCGGCCAGGTTGGCGACACCGGCATCATCACCGGCCCCGACGGCCTCCACATCCTGATCACCGACACGCAGAAGAAACTCGGCGACCTGTTCGTCCATCTCGGCCGCGATCGAGGGCGGCACGGCCCTGGTTGGCCTGCCGGTGGTGGCGGCGGTCGATCATGCGCGGCGGCGGGGCGATCCGCGCGCACCACTCGGCAACGCACCTGCTGCACGAGGCGCTGCGCCGCAAGCTCGGCACTCATGTGCAGCAGAAGGGCAGCCTGAATGCGCCGGACCGGCTGCGCTTCGACGTCAGTCAGCCGCGGCCGATCACCGCCGCCGAGTTGCACTGGGTCGAGGCGGAGGTGAACAGCCGTGTCCGTGAGAACTCCGAGGTCACGACGCGGCTGATGACGCCAGAGGCCGCGGTGGAACTCGGCGCGATGGCGCTGTTCGGGGAGAAATACGGCGACGAGGTGCGGGTCGTGGCGATGGGTGCGCCCGAAGGCAACAAATCGGCCTGGTCGATCGAGTTGTGCGGCGGCACGCATGTCCGGCGCACCGGCGACATCGGCTATTTCCGCATCGTCGGGGAGACCGCCGTCGCCTCGGGGGTGCGCCGGATCGAGGCAGTGACGGGCGCTTCGGCCGAGGCCGTGGTTGCCGAAACCCAGGCTCGGCTGAACGACGCCGCAGGCGCGCTACGGACCGCGCCCGCCGAGGTGCCGGAGCGCATCGTCGCGCTGCAGGAGGATCGTCGCAGGCTGGAACGCCAGGTGGCCGAGTTGCAGACGGAAGCTGGCGACCGGTGGTGGGGCGGCGGCGGCCGAGGAGATCGGCGGGATCAAGCTGACGGCGCGCAATCTGGGCGAGGTCCCGGCGCGCGATCTGAAGGGGCTGGCGGAGGCGATCGGCAAGCAGCAGGGCTCGGGCGTGGTGGCGCTGGTGTCCGCGGCGGACGGCAAGGCGAGCATCGTGGTCGCGGTGTCGCAGGACCTGACCGGTCGGTTCAGCGCCGTTGATCTGGTGCGGCGCGGCCGCGGCGGCAGTGGGCGGCAAGGGCGGCGGTGGTCGGCCCGATCTGGCGCAGGCCGGGGGACCGGATGGCGCGCAGGTCGAGGCCGCGCTGGCGGCGGTGCGGGCGACGTTGGGTCCTTAGGCGCCACTGTTAGGCAACGGGCCCCCGCACGATCGCAGTCGATGAGGGGCGACCCAGGTCCCTGGTCTGGCTGGGTTGATGCCCGGGAGGTTGTGTCACCGGGTTCTGATTGTGCTTGTGGCGGAACGCCCGCCGGATCAAGTCGAGCCGGCGCTGGCGGTTGGCTTGCGCGAGGACTGAGTCCGCCGCTCCGACGAGGCAGGGATCTGGATCGGCCATGTCGGAAGCTGTGGCTGCGACAGACGCAGTTCGGCTGACTAACCTCGGATGACCTGGATCACATCAACTATCGAGCCGACGCGGTATGTGGCCGGCGGATGCAAGGCCCAACGGGTCTTCGCCAAAGGAGGCCATAATGCACGATTTTGGCTCGGTGACGGTTGAGGAGCACGTCCACGGCGGCATGCTCTGGGTGGCAGTTCGGGCGCGGGGGGCCGAATGGTCCTGGCTGACGCGCGACGATGCACTTCGGCTGGCTCAGCATTGGATAACAACCTACGGCAGCCTGGCTAACCCGACGCTGACGGAGATACAGCGGCAGCTTGTGTATGCCGCATAAGACACGTTCGACGGCCACCCGGGGACCAAATCGGCTCGACGCGGCCAAAGCCCACCGCCGCCGGCGATCGTTTCCTCGACCACCAGTCATCCCGGGGTAAGGGGGAAGCCGCCGTGTCGCGGCGCCGGGCCAGACATGGCTTGCAAAATCGTTTCGCTGGCCCGAGTGTGCGGGTAGACCGTCGATTTATTGCATGATCACCCTGAGCGGAACGCTCAAGGCTGGTAAATCATGCGATCAACCAATGAACAAGACCATTCTGCGCCTGCACGATCAGGCTGAGGGTGGTTTGGACGGCGACATGATGGGGAGGAAAAAACGTGCGGAAAACGGTAGGAAGGGTTTTTGGGCTGGCACTGAGTGCCGGCGTGGCTGGAATGTACGGGAGCGTATCGGCGTTCGCGCAGGAGGTGAAAGCGGCAACCAGGTACGGTGATATGTCGACCGTCACCCAGGACCTGCTGACCCGCGCTGGCAGCGACGGCACGAACTTCCTGCATACCAACGGCGACTATGGGCAGTTGCGCTACTACCCGAACAAGCAGATCAATCCCACCAACGTCGGACGGCTGCATCCGGCCTGGATCTTCCAGACCGAGGTGAAGGAGTCGTTGGAAACCACGCCGATCGTCGTCAACGGCGTCATGTTCGTCACCACCTCGTTCAGCCAAGTCTACGCGCTCGACGCCCGCACCGGCGATGAGATCTGGCACTACGCCCGCAAGCTCGGCCCCATCACCACATACTGCTGCGGTCCGAACAACCGCGGTGTCGCGGTCGCCGGAAACAAGGTCTATGTCGCGACACTCGATAGCCATCTGCTCGCGCTCGACGCGAAGTCCGGCAAGGTAATCTGGGACACGGAGGTCGCCAATCCCGAGGACGGCTACAGTGAGACGATGGCGCCCACGGTGGTCAAGGGAAAGGTGCTGATCGGCACCAACGGCGGCGAATACGGCATTCGCGGCTTCGTTCGCGCCTATGACGCCGAGGACGGCAAGATGCTGTGGAATTTCTCCACCATTCCGGACAATTCAACCGGCGTTTGGGCACTGACGGACGCTACAGGCAAGGACATGCATCGCGACATCGCGGCAGAGAAAGCAGAGCTGGCGAAAAGCGGCGATCCGGCAAAGCGTCTCGGCGGCGGCGTCTGGCAGAACCCGTCGGTCGATCTGGCATGCGAACCGTATCTACTTCGTGGTCGGCAATCCCTCGCCCGACCTCGATGGCTCGGTACGCCCCGGCGACAATCTCTACACCGACTTGCTGGTGTCGCTGGACCTCGATACCGGCAATTACGCTTGTCATTTCCAGTTCATTGCCCACGATGTCTGGGACCTCGACGCGGTCAGCCCAACCGTGCTGGTTGACGTCAGAGACAAAGACGGCAGGCCCGTCCCTGGGGTCCTGCACGCCGGCAAAACCGGCCACATCTATGTCAACAACCGCAAGGATTGCAGTCTGATCCGCTACTCGGAGGCGATGGTCCCGCAGGAGAATATGTGGGTCCTGCCGACGCAGGACGGCGCGCGGATGCTGCCTGGAGCCAACGGCGGGGTCGAGTGGTCGCCGATGGCGGTCAATCCGAGGCTCGGTCTCGCATATGCCCTTAATCTACATCAGCCGATGACCTATCACGTCGCGACTTCGCCCTATCCGGATGGCAAGCTGTGGCTCGGCGGCGCGTTCAAGGTGATCACGACCGAGGAGCAGTGGGGCAACATTAGCGCCGTCGACTACAACACCGGCAAGATACGCTGGCAGGTGAAGACGCCGCAGCCAATGATCGGAGGGGCGTTGGCGACGGCGAGCGGTCTGCTGTTCACCGGCGAGGGCAACGGGCAGTTCAAGGCCTATGACGCGGAGTTCGGCGCGACGCTGTGGACGTTCCAGGCGGGCGCTGGGGTCAACGCCCCGCCGTCGTCCTACTCGGTGGGCGGCAAGCAGTATATCGTGGTCGGCGCCGGCGGAAATACCCAGCTTGACTACAAACGCGGCAACAACATTATTGCCTTTACAGTCGACTAGCGGCACGAATGCTGACGGCGCGCGACCGGGGCCGACCGCACGCCGTCGGCGCATGACGAATACCGGGAGTTCGACGCGAGCTATGGCGACATTCGCGCGAGGCGTTCTCGTCGTGATGGCCGCCCTTTCGCCCGCGACGACCGGGGCGCAGGCAGAAAACATCGAGGCAGCGGCGCAGGTTTGCGTCGCCTGCCACGGCGCGGCGGGCGTACCGGTCGATCCGGCCATTCCGGTGATCTGGGGCCAGAACGAGGGCTATATCTATATCCAGTTGCGTGACATCAAGCGCGGCTCGCGCAAGGTGGACGCGATGGCGCCTATCCTAGAGCCGCTGGACCGACCGGCGTTGCAGGCGTTGGCGGCATATTTTGCGGCAAAACCCTGGCCGAATTTGAGACAGCCGACCGCGTCGGATGAGGATGCGCGGCGGGCGTTGCAGGCGAATATCTCGATTGGCTGCACCGGATGTCACCTTGCGCGGTATCTTGGCGCAGGGACGGTGCCGAGGCTGGCGGGGCAGCAGCACGCCTATCTGGCGAAAACCATGCAGGATTTCCGGGATGGAACGCGCGGGAACAATCCCGGCATGACCGATCTGATGAAAGTCGCCGCCCCGACGGACCTTGAAGCGCTGGCAAGTTTTCTCTCAGGATTGTAACCAGATCGGCTCACCAATCGCCCGAGCTCATAGGTGCCGCGGAGCGCCCGTTCAGTGGTCGATCTCAGAACGGCGTGGGTTCGATCCCATGCAGCGGCAGATCGGCGGCGGCCCACGCCTCGATGCCGCCGGGAAACCAGGCCACGTTGACGTAGCCGGCCTGCAACAAACGCTTGGCGGCGTTCCAGCTTCCCCAGCAGTTCGCATGGCAATAGACCAGTATGAAACGGTCCCGGTCGCCGCCGACATGTTCCGCGACCGCATGGAGAAATCCCTCGCCACGGTCCGGATGCAACACCGCGAGGCCGGCGTTGGGAAGCCACAAACCGCCTGGGATGTCCTGATGGGCCGGTGGCAGCCAGGGCATGTGGGGCGCCATCCCGGGCGGTCGGATCGGCGCCGCGCTCACGTCGATCGGCAGCGCATGATGTTCCGTCAGAAACTGCTCGGCCGCCCGCGCTGTCAAGACGACGATGGCGCCGGCAAGCGTCGCGGGCACTGCGCCCTGCATTGGACCAGTCCATAGGTCGGCGGGTTCGGGCGGCGGATTATCTGCTCCGGCGGCCACCAGAATCAGACAGGCGACGAGCACAGCGTCGCGGGCTCTCCGGGTCCTATACGCCATATGCAATTGGCGTTTGGGCTTTCGCTGTAACTCGTGGCTTTGTTTAGATGAAGAATTCGTGGGTGGCCGGCCTACGCCGGCCATGACACGGGGGTGTGGTGGCGCCTCATTCATTTAGCGGCCGGTATCACGTGCCAGGCGGCGCAGCCGGGAAATCCCGGTGCCACGTGGTGTTGGCGGTGTCGGTCGCTGTCACCGAGACCGTCCCTTCGCCATCGGACTTGACCCCGAAGCCGATCGCGGGGTCGCTCGCCATGGATATATCGGCATCCAAATGGAACACGCGTTGGCCATTATAGTTGACGTCGACGCTGTTGATGTAACGGGCCGGCGTGTAGAAGCGGGTAAGCTGATCCATCTGCATGCCGTTGAAATTCGGGTGGCGGATCAGCAGCTCCGCCCAGGTGGCGCCGTCTCGCTGATCCAGGCGCAGCTTCATCCGACCAGCGCCCTTCAGCGCGGTCTCCGGCGTTTCCAGACCGGGAGCGGAACAGCCGCCGGTAGCCTTGATGAAGCGCTCGGCGGAAATCAGCCGGCCGTCAGTGGTTTCGACCACGGCGTGCAGGTTGGTGTACCGGTCCACCCGGACGCGCAGCGTAACCGTATGCGGATCAGCGGCGGGGCCGAAGACAATATGGGCGGCCACCGGCGAAGGATTTTCGTCCACCACCAGATAGACCGACTGAATCTGTTTGTCCGGCGCCAGTGTCAGGGTGACCGGAACCAGCGCCGCATCCTGCGCGCGTGCGGGAGCATCGATGTTGATCCAGCCTGACAGCGCCTCGGGCTGCCGATCGTGAAAGATCGTCGCGGCCAGATCGTGCCAGCGTTGCGCGCGGGCGGCATCATCCTCGGCCGCGCTGGCTGGAGAGGCGGCCAACACGGCGAGAACTGCCGCCGGGATCAAGACCAATCGCATCACGCGGTTCCTCGAATTGCGCTCTCGGGGAGCATTTCCGGCCAGACTACTCCCACTCCAGTTCCCTGTAAGCCTCGGTAACGTTGCGCGGGTTGTAATCGTCGAACAGCGTCCAGTTGTGGCGCTCAGACCGAGCGACGGAGGCAGTGGCGGCGGCAATGCCGCGATTGGCGGCGATCAGGCTCCGGGTCTCGTCGCGCAACGCGGTGAGATAGCGAGCGAGATCGGCGACCGCCAGGGAAAGTTCGACCGTGACCGGGCCATGTCCAGGTATTGCGCGAGCCGATCTGGTGGCAGCCAGCGACGACAGTTGCTCCAGCCAGCCGTTCAGGCTGCCGTCCAGCGAGGGAGCGCGGCATACGAACAGCAGGTCGGCCGGCAGCAAAGTGCCGGTGGCGTGGTCGAACAGCGACACATCCGAACTGGTATGCGCCGGAGGATGTGCTGACAGCGTGAGAAGACGGTCGCCGATGTCGAGTTGTAGTTGGCCGTTCACCGCAAGGGTCGGTTCGATCAGCGGACCGGACTTGCCGGGACCAAGAATGTCATCCAGGCGTGACTGATAGAACGGACCGCGCGAGGCCAGCGCCTGTCTGAGGTTGCTGTGGCCAATGAATTGGGGATTGTCCGGTGCGAAAGCGCCGGCACCGAAGATGTGGTCGGGATGGACGTGGCTGAGGAGCACATGGCGCACCGGCTTTGTGGTCGTCGCGCTGATCGCCGTTCGCAGCATCTGCCCGTCGGCGAGGCTGCCGCCAGGATCGGTGACCAGCACCGACGTGGCGCCAACGATGAAGCCGATATTGGCGATGGCGTCCTGATTGGCGGTGGTGGCGTCCTCATCCAGGCCGCGGCGGATATGTATGCCGGTGGCGACCTCCTGGAAGCGGAGCGGGCCCGCTGGAGGGTCTGGTGGCGGGCAACATAGGCAGAGTGTGCCAGCCAGACTTTGACGTCGGCTCAGCGACAGGCGTCCGTGAGGTGCCGAATTGCTTTTGGTCTCGGTGATCGGGACAGGTTTCCGTGCCCAGTCTAACATGGGCAAAACGCTTCACACCGCCCACCTCGGGGCGCGGACCACGCGACCAGACAGGAGCACCTTTGGATGCACGCTCGCCGCACGTTGTTGGCTACTCTGGCTTGCCTGTCGTTGGCCGCGGGCGTGCGAGCGCAGACCGTCGCCATTGCCGGCTTCGACTACACTGACACCTCCGGTGAATCCGAGACCAGCGCGCCGAACACGCGACGCGGCTGACCGTTTTCCTGCACACGCTGCAGACCGAGCTGGCCGGAAAGGAGAGCAGGGCTCTGATCCTCGGTTGCGCCCCCGCCTGCACCGCCCGGGACACCGCGTCTGACGTACTGCTCGCGAGTGCCCGGGACGCCGGGGCGACAATGCTGGTCTACGGCGGTATCCACAAGGTCAGCACGCTGATCCAGGAGGCGGTTGTTCAGATGGTGGACGTCGAGCAGGATCGGCTCGTCGTCGACCGCCGCATCAGTTTTCGCGGCGATACCGACGATGCATGGCGGCGCGCCGCAGCCTTTGCCGCGACGTCGTTGCGAGCGGCGAGTGAGACAAAGTGAACCATGGCCGCACGCGACGGGACATACGAGCGCGCGAACCATGCGGTCACACAACGAATTATGATCTAGCCCCGGGGAATGACCAGGCGCTATCACCCAACTAGATTTTCTTGTCTTCGGCATCGGGCCATTCGCAGTGCCAGCGAACGATCTGATAGCTTGGGTGATCGCCGATCCATTGCGCCAGGTAAGGCTGTGCCTGCATCATGCAGGAACGCAGCGACCCCTGGCTCTGGAACAGCAAATGCTCCTCCTGGCACGCCGCAGGGTTCGCCAGGGAGCAAACGAGCACGATCAAATCGACGAGGTTCATACCGTCTCCAGTCCGAACTGGCCACAACGCCCTTCCGGAGTCTAGCCGACATTTCAGCTTGGCGTGTCGTCGATTTGAACCGCCGCGGGCGCCGATTTCGGCAAAGGGGCGCTGTGACCTCGGCCGGCTTGTCGCGAAGCGCTGTGTCCGTGTCACCTTATGGACGGTGGGCTCGCGTCAGGCGCTTGCGCGACAACAGAGCGCCGGTCATTGTCGTAGCATGATCGATCCGTTCCTGTGGATGCGCCGCCATGGATGTCTCGGCGGCTTCGCATTGGTGGTCGAGCGCTGTCTGAAGACGCGCCGTGTCGCAGTCGTGATGATGGCGATCATCGCAGCCGCCGCGCCGGCGGCCCTGGCGGGCGGCCCGGACTGGCCGTGCACACAGGACAAACCGACGACCCTATCCCTCGGGCAAGATTGGGCAGGCCCTTCGATCGATCCTTATCTCGCGACCTGGTCCGGCGATGCGGATGTCGCCGATCTGGCGCGGCACCTGTCGCAGCGACGCCTGGCGCCTGAGCAGGCGGAACGCGCGGTGCGTGCTTTCGCGGACGCGGCGGGGGCGCAGCGTCGTGAACGGCTCCTGGCTTTGGAAGCTGGTGTCTTCACCACACTCGCCGCTGAGCATGCCGCAGTCATGGATGGGCTCGACCGGTACGCGCGTCGTCAGCAAGAGCTCGCCGCAGAAGTCCGCACCGACCTGGAGGCGCTGCGCGCGGCCGAGGCCACCGACCCAAGCCAGGCGCAGGCGCTGCGGCAGAAGGTTGAATGGGAAACGCGGCTGTTCGAACAGCGCCGGCAATCGATCAGCTTCGCCTGCGACGTGCCTTCCCGCATCGAGCAGCGACTGCTGACGCTCAGTAACATAGTCCAACCGCTTGTCGATTAGGCACCGACCGTTTCGCTGTCCTCAGAGCAGTTCAGGCTGACCGTAGCGCCGAATGATCCCATATGATTGCGCGCTCCGGTGCTCCGCCATGCATTGACGCGCTCCGACGCTCCGCCACGCTCAGATCATGCTCGTGTGTCTGCTCGCAAGATTTACGCGCTTCGACGTTCCGCCGCGCCCGATCATGCTCAGCGCGATGACGGCTTGGTCCCTGCGTCCAGCAACGGCACGCCGTACTCGGTCAGAATCTGGTCGATCTCTGGCCGGTTGTCCTGGATCAGTTGATTGAGCGTCTGTCTCCACGCCTCGTCGCTACGCCGCACCCCCATGGCGATGCGGAAATCCATATGGCCGCCCTTCTCATCGACCAACGGGACCGTCTCCAGTCGCTGCCCGGTTTCTTCGGCTAGATGTCTCGCCTGGTAGCCTGCGATTGGGCCCCAAAGCACGCCCACGTCGATACGATCCGCGACGATGTCCTGCACCATGCTCTGCGCCGGTGACTCCACCCGTGTGTCAACCGTCAGCGGATAAGGCTTGGCACGTGCCATCAAACCGTTCTCGGCCATGATTGTAGCCGGTGGTGTGCCCGCGATCACGCCGATGCGCTTCTCATGCAGCCGCGGGTCCGTCAGTGACCGCAGCCCATCAAGGTCGTGCCCGGGCTTGAAGATCAGAGCGTAGGTCGTGTGATAGTAAGGGCTGGTGGTCTTTACCAGATCGTCACCGAGGGCCACTCCGATCACGACGTCGCAGCGATAGGCATTGAGCGTGTTGCGGTAGAAGCCGATTACCTGCGGATAGTAGGTGTAGGCGACGGGTCGGCCGAGCTTGCTGGCGAGCAGCGCGGCGATCTTGTTTTCGAACCCTTCACCAGCTTCGTTGGAGAACGGCAGGTTGTGCGGGTCGGCGCAGACGCGCAGCACATTCGGGTCCACCAGTTCGAGCGCGGCATTCGGTGCCTGCTGCCCCTGCACCGGCGTGACCGCACAGCATCAGCAGGACGCACGCCGCGAGCCGGATCGCACCCCCGCCTCTACGGCCGGCCCGGATGCATGATGGCATAACCATGCGCGCTCCTCAGCCCATGCAACTGTTTTCCGCAGCGACAAAGCTCTTCGGTTTCGGCTCGTGTTTCTCCGGCCGGCCGCGCCCGACAGCGTCGTTCGAACGAGCCCGCAGATAAACGTAAATCGCGTCGATGTAGCACATAACGTTCTTGTTGGTCCCAAGCTCCGGCATGACCAGCGTCTGCGAGGCGGTCACATCTTTCTTGCCGCCCGCGACGGTCGCCAGGAAATCGTTGTATGACAGCGTCTGCAACGAGTGCAGCAGAGCCGGCGCATAGGTCGATCCCATGCCATCCGGTCCGTGGCACTGCAGGCAGTTCGACGAGTAACGGACGAACCCTGCATAGGTGTAGAAATCCACCGTTCCGTCCGGCGCGACCTTGTAAGTGGGCGTGCCGTTCTTGTCGGCGTACTTGCCGTCGTCGTTCGATACGGCGGCGGGATCGTCTGGCTTTTCCGCTGACTTATCTGCCGCCCGCACGCTTGTGACGAACAACATCGCCAGCGCCACGGCCAGTAGTCCGGCGCGACAGGCATTGTGCATTATCGAGGAGTTCCCTGATTCCGAGTGCGTCACAGGCCGGCGTCAAGCGAACACCGGCCTGCTGCTCTCAAACGCGCGGACGACTATTGCAGGTACTGCGAAAACCGTCAATTGTCCGCCCAGGTTGGTGTAGTCGTTCAGGGCCGCGTAGCCACCCACGGCGCCCAGCCCGGCGTGCGGATCGGTCAGGCCTGCCGCAAGTCCGATGCCGGCCCAGCCGCCAACGCCGGACAGCACGGCAACGTACTGCCGGCCGCGGTGCTCATAGGTCATGACGTTGCCGATAATCCCGGACGCCGTCTTGAACTTGTACAGTTCCTTGCCGGACTTGGCATCCACCGCCTTCAGATAGCCTTCCAGCGTGCCATAGAACGCCACGCCGCCCTTGGTCACCAGCGCGCCCGACCAGACCGAGAATTGCTCGGGATCGGACCAGACGATCTTGCCGCTGCGCGCGTCCCAGGCGATGAAGTTGCCCATGTTGGTCTGCCCTTTGGGCGGATACATAGCCAAAGTCGCGCCGACATAGGGCTGGCCCGCGGTGTACCAGACGCGGGACGGCTCGTAGTCCATGCAGACGTGGTTGGTCGGCACGTAGAACAGGCCGGTGTCGGGCGAGTAAGCAGCCGGCTGCTCGTCTTTGGTGCCGAGCGCGGCCGGGCAGATGTTGGTGCTGTTGACGTCCTCGCCGTTATGCTCGGTCGAATACTGCGGCACGACCTTCGGCCTGCCATAGGTCGCGCTGGCCGGGTCCATGTCGACCTCGCTGGCCCAGTTCACCACCGGATCATATTTCGCGGCGACAAGCAGTTCGCCGGTCACCCGGTCAAGCGTGTAGCCGAAGCCGTTGCGGTCGAAATGCACCAGTGTCTTGCGCGACTTGCCCCCGACGTCTTGATCGGCCAGGATCATCTCGTTCACGCCGTCGTAGTCCCACTCGTCGTGCGGCGTCATCTGGTAGACCCATTTCGCCATGCCGGTATCGGCATCGCGGGCGAAGATCGTCATCGACCAGCGGTTGTCCCCGGGCCGCTGCTTCGGGTTCCAGGTCGACGGATTGCCGCTCCCGTAATAGAGCAGGTTGGTTTGCGGGTCGTACGAGTACCAGCCCCATGTCGCCCCGCCGCCGATCTTCCACTGATCTCCCTGCCAGGTTTTCAGGCTGGAGTCAGGACCGACCGGTTTGCCCAGGCTGGTGGTCTTCTGCGGATCGATCAGCGTCTGATCGTCGGGACCAACGGAATAGGCGCGCCACACCTGCTTGCCGTCAGCCACCGAATACGCCGCGAACCAGCCTTGCACGCCGAATTCGCCACCGGAGACACCGACATACACCTTGTCCTTGATCACCATCGGCGCATCGGTGCCGGTCTCACCCTTGCCCGGATCGCCGGTCTTCACCGACCAGACAACCTTGCCGGTCTTGGCGTCGAGCGCGACCAGGCTGGTGTCGGCCTGATGCAGAAATATCTTCCCGTCGCCGTACGCCACGCCGCGGTTGACAGTATCGCAGCACATCACCGGAATGACGCTTGGATCCTGCTTTGGCTCATATTTCCACAGGATCCTGCCCTCGTTGTTCAAATCAAGGGCGAAAACCGTGTTCGGGAACGGCGCGTGCAGATACATCACGTCGCCGATTACCAGCGGCTGTCCCTCGTGGCCGCGCAGCACGCCCGTGGAGAAGGTCCACGCCGCCTGCAGCTTGCCGACATTGGCAGGGGTGATCTGACTGAGCGCGGAATAACGGTGATTGGCATAATTTCCAGTGGGCATAACCACATTGGCCGGATCCTGCTGCATCTTGAGCAGGTCGCCGCCGGTCTGCGCGTTGACCGCCGCACTTGCGAACAGGCCAAACGAAACCATCGCCCCGGCCATGAGGTAAGATCGAAAACGATTCTTGTTCATAATTTCCCCCTGCATTTGACTTATGCCATCCGAACTGAGCCAGGCAAACGCTTGTCGCGAGTGCCCGGTTGAACCCATTCGCTTTGACTGACCGTGACGCTGGCTCGGCGATTTCGGCTTGTCGCGTCGTCGCATCCACTGCGTCGGGCGTCTCACAACGCCTCCGCGACGACTAACATAGGAATTTGACCACCGCAATCTCGGGAAGATTGTGACGGAGCATGGCGTAAATCCATCCACTTCCATTAGAAACAGCGGACCTCCGCTTCCGCCTGCGCTTCTCGCAACTGGCGCACGAAGGCATCGGTGTCGCGAGTGCGGAAGGTTTGCGCCAGATAGCCACCGCCCATACGTCGCATACGCAATACCGTATCAGCCCGCTCATAGTCGGCGTACGGCAGCACCGATCCGATCACGTCGATGGAGCAGGCGCATTGCTGCAACGCCTTTTGGGTACCACCGTTCGCAGCCATGCAGGCGAATACGTAGTCAGCTCGCGCGTCGGTCGGATAGTCATTGGCGACTTCGGTGGCCGTGGCTACCCAAACCGGCAGCGCCGCGAGGGAGAGCAAGACCGCGGCTACCCGGCATGACCGACAGACTGCGGCTTTCCTGGCCGAGCGGCGGTTGGCTTTGATGCCGATTGACAACGGACGCATGGCTACTTGATGCCTCCCGCCGGTGCGGGCTGCGCAAGACCTGTGACGCCGCTCAGCGTGGCGCCTTCGAAGATCGCATCACGCACATTCGCGCCGGTGAAGTCGGCACCGGTCAGGTACGCACCCGTGAAATCGGTACTGCTCAGGTCGGCGTCATTGAACTGTGCGTGGTTCAGTGTGGCAAACCGGAAACTTACGTGGCCAAGGCCTGCGCCTGTGAAATTCGCTCCGTCAAGTTTGGCGCTCATGAATTCTGAACGCAACAAGCCCATGGACTGGTTGGCGATGACCACAGTCATATGAGCGTGTGAGAAATCCGCGTCGCGCATGTCGTCGAAGCTGAAATGCGTGGTGATTGAGGCGTCCGACAGATCAGCCCCGACGAAAGTCGCTGCCTGTTCGGGCGTGTTGTCCATACCGGTCGACGTAACAATGGTCTGCAACGTCGCGCCGTGCAGCCGCGCTCGGCTGAAGTTGGCGCGGATGATCCAGGCCGCGGTCAGATCAGCGCCCGACAGGTCAGCGCCACTCAGATCGGCGCCGACCAACTTCACCCCGTGCAGATTGGCTCGCGATAGGTTCGCCCCGACAAGGTTGGCGCCGCTCAGATCAAGTCCGCTGAGGTCATCGCCGCTCAGATCCTGGCCTGACAGGTCCGCCTTACCGGCCGGCGCTCTCGCCACCGCCGCCCTCGCCTCGTCCGATCCAATGTGATCGGCCGCGGACACCATCCTCGCCCAAAGTAGCATGACGCAGGCACATGACGCAGCGACGCGCGGGGTCACTCAAGGGTCCGCCGCGAGGCTGCCGTCAAACCCAGCACGTACACGCTGTGTTTGTCCGGCCCGCGCGTGACCCCATGAGCCGGGTCCCGATGCAGCCGCTGACAGTTCGCCCCCGCGATCAGGCCGCCAACTTCCCCGAGGCTTTCGCCAGATGTGTCGCGACAAAGTCCATCAGCGCCGGCGACAAGCAATCATACGGCTCCAGCCCGAGTTCACGCAGCCGCGCCCGCACCGCACCCATTCGATCGGGAGGAAAACCAGAACTCGATGATCGATGACACGAAGGCGGCGAACGTCGGCGGCGCCGAACCGGCTTCGCGCAGTCGTTCGGGATGGACAAAGTCGAGCCCTTCGAACGGATGCCCCGACTTCTCGACCGGGCCGTACATGTGTACGCCACATGCCTTGCAGGCATGGCGCTGGATCAGCGCGCTGGGGTCGACGACGGCAAGTTTGTCGCCATTTTCTAGCACGCGGACATTGCTGTGCGGGACAACGGCAACCATCGAGAAGACTGCGCCGTCCGGCTTCCAGCATTTGCTGCAGCCACAGACATGGTTGTGCGCGACCTGTCCCGTGATCGAGACCCTCACCGGCTTGTCGGTGCACAGGCAAACCAGAGTGCCGCCGGCGAAATCAGCCGCCGCGGGCTTGACGCCGCCGTCCACCGCTGGATGGATCTTGATTGTTTCCGCCACGTTACCTCCCATACTTCTTGACGTCCGACCAGCACGGCGATCGGCTTCTTCTCGGGGCGGATGTTCGTGCGACGCTATCAAATAACGGTGGAGATCGGCGTCGGCCGCCTAGGCGCCCCTATTCCTGGATGTGTACTACATTGGGCCAGCGACGGCAACAACATCACCGACACAACACTGCCGGTGTCGCGGGCTACTTTCGACCACAGCGGCGCCCGGCCTTACGCACTTGCAGCAATAACATTCAACGGGCGCGCGGGCACTTTCCCCGGTCAGCGTGGGTTATTGCGGTCGGTCACAACTTACGTTAGGCACGCGGCTGGGATAGCATGCCCATAATAGACTGCAACTCATAAGAACACGACACGGGAGGTCAGTCATGCGAAATCAGGTCCTGGCGTTGTTCGCCATCGGCGCCATCGCCCTGCCGGCGCTGGCGCAAGCCCAATCGTCTCCGCGCGGTGTCAGCAACGGCAACATCGTCCAGACCTACACCGGCGAAGTATTGCCGGGGCAGGAAGAGGCCTTCAAGCAGACGGTGGCGAAGGTCGTCGCCGCGGTTGAGAAGGAACCCGGAACGATAGCCTATGAGTGGAGCATGCGAGCGGACGGAAAAACCTTCGACGTCGTGGAAATCTATCAGGATTCGAAGGCCTTGGTTGCGCACGTGAATGACGTCGTGTCCAATTTCGGCGGCGATCTTGGTAAGACACAGAAGGGCACGAAACTGGTCGTCTACGGTAGTCCAGACGCCGAGGCGAAAAAAGCCATAGAGGGCCTGCATCCCGAATATCAAACACATTTCGCGGGTTTTATCCGGTAGACCGAGCGTTCTGACAACGCATCTACAGTCCGTGGCGGTGATTGCGAGTGTCGTCGTGGCGAGGCTTCATATTGGCCGCACGATCCGTGGCGGTTGAGGGGGGCAGAGCGCGGACCCCTCGGCTGAGGGATGAGGGAGTATTGATCCGATATCGGGACGATTGTCTTGTGCGTCAGCGTCGCGCGCCGCCTCGGGGCGGCCGATCCTGACATACCCAGCGTCTGGCTCGTGCCGGGTGCAACTGACGGCCACGACGCGTTCAAAACATCCTTGACGAACAGCCGGCATAACAAACAACTAGGTGGGGACGATGAATATGATCCGAGAGCTTTGCCGGCTGGTCGCGGGAATCGCCCTGGCCGCGGCATGCGTGGCGCTGACCCCGGCGGCGTCGCAGGCTGCCGATGTGAATGGTTTGATGACCAAGGCGCTTGGCACCACCGATGACGCGGGGCCGGTGATCACCGAGGCGTTCAGGCGCGCCGCAATGGACCTGACGCCCGAGCAGCGTGCGCTCGCACTGAAATGCTGGAAGGCCTCTCAGTGCGAGACCGGCCACGGCACATTGACGGTGGCTTACGCCGACGGCTTCGGTGAGAACGTCTGGCGACAGGTCACCAAGATGGAGTTCATCCTGCAGGCGCTTGACCTATCCTGAAATCAAAAAGATCATCTACACCTCGGCCGGAGGAGACGCGTCCAAGGCGGTTTCCGACATGCGGGCCTACATCGCGCAAAAGGTAGACGTGATCGTCATCTTTGCTGATGCCGGCGCCGCCTTGCTGCCCACGGTGAAGGAAGCCACTGCCGCCGGCATCCTGGTTATCGCCCACAACGGCACCGATGTCGGCGGCAAGGCCGGCAAGGACTATGTGTCCAATATTGCCGAGAACATCTGCAATCTTGGCGCCGGCTTCGTCAAGGTCGTTGCGGACAATTCCAAGAAGAACCCGACCAGCATCGTCGAATTGGGTGGAACACCGGGCAACCCGCTCAGCGCCTCATGGCAGAAATGCGCCGACGCCGAAATCACCAAGCATGCAAACCTCAAGCTACTCGGCAAGGCTGACACCAACTGGACGCAGGAAGGCACCTTCGAGGCGATGTCAGGCTTCCTGTCCCAGGGTGGCAGCGTCGATGCCGTGGTCTATGAATACGCCGACGGTTTCCGCGGCGGGCTGCGCGCCTATGAGGCCGCCAACAAGACGCCGAAGCTGATCGTCGCGCTGCGAACCGACGAGCAGGGACTGTTTTGCGACTGGGAGAAAATCAACGATCCGGACTTCAAGATCTTCTATTCGTCCGGCCAGAATTATCAGTCGCGGTTCGCGCTGACGGCGGCGATGATGAAGAAGGCGGGCAATGACGTGCCGGCCAATATCGACGTGCCGTTTCGTATGAAACAGGTGGTCAAGGGCATGTGCAACCGGTCCCTGCCTGAGGATGCCTCGGTGTCGACCCTGCTCGACAACGATATGCTGAAGGCGATGTTCGCGAAGTAGATTGACCGCCGCATCAGCAGGTTGCCCGCGAAATCAGCATCGCGCGCCAGTCCCTCAATATCGCCTGGAGACAGGGACCTCACCCGATGGCCTCGGTTGCGCTTGAACTCTCCGGCATCACGAAACGCTATCCGGGCGTGGTGGCGCTCGACCATGTTGATTTCGAGTGCCGTGCCGGTGAGATTCACGCCGTGCTGGGCGAGAATGGTTCGGGCAAAAGCACCCTGCTTGGCATTGCCGGCGGCGCCATCACGTCCGACGCGGGTCACGTCACCATTATGGGAAACGATCTGACCGCGGCAGATCCGTTGCTTGCCCGGCGGCGGGGTCTGGCGATCGTCTATCAGGACGATTCGCTGGTCCGCGAGCTCAGCGTCGCGGAGAATTTGTTGCTGGGCGCTGGCGATGGTGCGACGTCGGTGGCTGGCCAGCACGCATGGGCAAAACAGGTGCTGGCACCTTACGAACTGGATATCGCGCCCGATATGCAGGTTGGGCAACTGACGCCAGCACAGCGGCAGTTTCTGGAAATCGTCAAGGCGCTGACCGCGAACCCGAGGGTGCTCCTGCTCGATGAACCGACGGCGAGCCTCGACGTGTCGGGTGTTGACAAACTGAGCAGCATCCTCCGCCGTGTCACTGCCGAAGGTACCGCGGTCGTGTACGTGAGCCATCGCCTGCCGGAAATTCTTGCGTTGGCCAATCGCGTCACCATCCTTCGCGACGGCGTTGGCCAAGGCACCTACGAGGTGAATGATACGCTGTCGGAAACCGACCTGATCGCCCTCATGGTCGGCCGGCCGATCGAAACGGAGTATCCACAGCATGGCGGTGCGGTGGCCGGTGCACCCGCGCTAACCGTGACCAACCTCGGCGGGCGCTCCTTTCGAGACCTGTCATTCGAGTTACATTCAGGAGAAATCCTCGGTTTTGCCGGCGCTGAAGGAAATGGTCAGCGCGAGGCGATCCGGACGCTAGGTGGCCTGGAGTCGGGAAGCGGCGTGATTACTTGCGATGGCACCGCAGCGACGTTTTTCAATCCGGCCGATGCTCTCGCCGCGGGCATCTTGTCGGTCAGCGCCGACCGCTCAGAAGAGTTCGTTTTCCCCGCACTCGGTGTGCGCGAGAACATGACGGTGCAGGTATTGAACGATTTCAGTGCCTACGGATTGGTTTCGTCCGGCCGCGAACTGGTTCGTGCGCAGGCGCTGGCGGGGGAGCTGAATATTGTTGCACCTACGCTGGAGCAGCCGATCAACCATCTGTCGGGCGGCAATCAACAAAAGGCGGTGCTGGCGCGGGCCTTTCTGCGCCAGCCGCGCGTCGTTCTGATCGACGAGCCCACTCAAGGCGTGGACGCCAACGCACGGTTCGACATCTATCGCGCCGTGCGTGCCATGGTCGATGGTGGCGCCGGCTGCATCGTCAATTCCTCCGACGCGATGGAACTCGCCGGCATCTGTGACCGCGTTCTGGTGTTCTCACGCGGGCGTGTCATTCGCGAGTTGCAACGGGCGGACATTGGCGAGGAGGCCATCGTCTCTGCGTTCCTTCGTTCGACCGAGGTAACCGGTTCGCATGCGGCACAGCGTCAATGGGGCGGCCAGCTGCGCGCGCTCCTGCACCGTCTGGCCTCTGGCGGCGGCGCCCAATGGTGGGTTCCGTTGCTGTTCCTGACAGTGCTGATGCTGATCATGGTCACCTATGCCGCCGGTCAGACCGACGTGTTTCTGACCGAACTGAATATCCGCCACATCCTGCTGGCGACCGCACCGCTGGCGCTGGTGACAATGGCGCAGCTTAACGTGCTGATGGTCCGCGGCTTCGATATCTCGGTCGGCTCATTGATGAGTTTTACTGTGGTGTTGGCATCGTTTCTGCTTGGTGCGGAAGCGGACGCGACGGAAGTCGTTGCCGGTTTGACGATTTGCTTGGCGGCGGGTGGCGCGGTCGGCGGCGTCAACGGTGCGTTGGTCCGCGGCGTGGGCATCAATCCGGTCATCACCACCATCGCCACGCTGAGCGTGCTGCAGGGCATCGCGCTTTACCTGCGGCCGTCTCCGGGCGGGGCTATCAACCCCGACTTCATGGACCTGCTGGCGCTTCAGATCAGCGGTGTCCCTGTGTCGTTCTTTGTTATTCTGGCGGCGGCGATCGGCGGCGACATGTGGTTGTATCGAACGCGCAGCGGATTGAGGTTGCGCGCGGTGGGCTTCCGTGAGCAGGCGGCCCGGCGCAACGGCGTGCACATCCATTTCGTCCATATGCGAGCTTACCTGATGTCCGCACTGCTGGCGGTCTGCGCAGGTTTCTTCCTGTCGTCGGAGGTTGGTGTTGGGCATCCGGTGATCGGACAGGGCTACACGCTGACCAGCATTGCGGCCGCGGTGCTCGGTGGCGCAGCGCTGAACGGCGGGCGAGGTTCGTTCATTGGTGCCCTGGTCGGCGCACTGTTCTTCACCACCTCGGTCAACATCATTACGCTGCTGGGACTCAATACCGGTGCCGGCGTCATCACCAGCGGCGCGCTGACCTTGTTCGCTGTGTTTCTTGTATTCCGGCTGGCAGCCGCTGGCACGCTTGCTCGCACGTGCACGGCTTGTCCAACCCGCTGTCACGGCGGGCGTGCCCTGAACACACCAACGCCCACCCCTCCGCAGCGCCAGGTGCCAGCTGAACCGAGCGGCCGGCGCGTGCAGATGCGCTTCGTTGCCATCTGGGTGGCCATCCTGATGTTGATCGGCGTCTGCGCCGTTATCGTGCCACGCAGCCTGCTGCCCTCGACATTTTTGGCTACGGTGCCGCTGGCGGCCTTCCTCGCCATCGCCGCCATCGGCGAGACCCTGGTGCTGATGTCACGCGGGATCGACCTGTCGACGCCGGCGGTCGTTACGCTTGCCAGCACGCTGATCCTAGGGGTCTCGCGCGGGGATGAGAGTGAGATATGGCTGGCGGTGGGGGCGGCGCTGTCGGGCGCGGTGTTGATCGGGCTGCTGAACGGGTTATTCGTCGCGGTGTTGCAACTCAACGCACTGATCGTCACGCTTGCGGTCGGCGCCATCACCAGCGGCGTTACACTGTGGTATCGGCAATCGTTGCCGGCGGAGTTGCGCGTGCCGCCGGGGATGGCGGCCTGGGGAGGCTCGCGCATTCTTGGCTTCAACGTTTCGGTGTGGGTGGCGGCGATCCTCGTGATCGTGCTGACGATCCTGCTGCGCAAGACCGCCCTTGGCCGCCGCTTCGTCGCGGTCGGTGCCAATCCGCGCGCGGCCTGGGTCGCGGGGATCAATGTCAGCCTGTATCAGACTGCCGCCTTCACGATTGCAGCCTTGCTCTACGGGATTGCCGGCGTCTTGCTGTCGGCCTTCATTCGAAACCCGACGCTGAAAGTTGGTGATCCGTATCTGCTCGCCCCAATCGCGGCCGCGGTGCTCGGCGGTACCGCGATCAGTGGCGGTATCGGCAGCATGGTAGCCGTTGCCGGAGCGGCACTGTTCCTGACCCAGCTCAGCCAGTCGCTCAAAATGCTCGGCCTGTCCACCGCATTTCAGTTTATCATCTACGGCACGGCCATCGCGCTCGGCATGACTCTGTCCGAAACGAAACTATCGCTGCGGCGCTTGCTGCGCCGTCCTAGCGGAGGGAGTAGCCCGCTCTGAGAGTCGGTGAGTTGGGGCACAATGCCAGGCAATGGTCGGCGCAGGTCATGTTACGCTGTAACACAGCGAACGTCTATGGCAGCCTGATGATTCGCGCCTCAGCGCGGCGGGCCAAGGACGCCAGTACAGGCCTGCAACCACGTTGCATATGCTGCTCGCGGCGACTACCCTGCGGCACCGAGTGGACGGGCAGGCAGTCTCGCCCATGCGGTCAAGCATGGAGCATCGCTCCGTGAAAATGGACGGGAGGACATAACATGATAGTGCATTACGAAGGCACCGCGTCGAAGTGCTTCGACCGGGCATCCCACGGTCAACGACGTTACCTCTGGGCAGCCGGAACAATACTCGGTCTGCTGCTTGCCATCGGAGGAGCCCGGGCGGAGGATCCGGGTTTCCCGTCGCCCACGGGTGATGCGACCGTGCTACCCTCGGCGGCGAAGCTTGATCGCGTGTTCGGCGGTGCCTGCGCGCTCAGCGAAGGTGTCGCGACCAGCCCTGACGGTATGGTGTATTTCAGCGACATCACGTTCACCAGTCTGTGTAAGGATCCATCGGGCAAATACGCTCAGGCCGGCAACATCTGGAAGTACGATCCCAAGACCAAGCAGGCGACGATCTTCCGCTCGCCGAGTGGAATGTCGAACGGCATGAAGTTCGATGCTGAGGGCAATCTGGTCATTGCGGAAGGCGCTGATTTTGGCGGCCGCCGACTGACCAAGACCGACATGAAGACCGGCAAGAGCTATATCCTGAGCGGCCTCTTCAACGGCCAGCCCTACAATGCGCTGAACGATCTCACCATCGACGAGAAGGGCCGCATCTACTTCAGCGATCCGCGCTACCTTGGCTGGGAGCCGATGAACCAGCCGGTTCAGGCGGTCTATCGCATGGACCCCGACGGCAAGGTCACCCGACTGATCACCGATGCCGGCAAGCCAAACGGCGTGCAGGTCTCACCCGATCAAAAGACGCTCTATGTGCTTGCGCACGATAACGGTGCGCATGACTTCCTGCAGAAAGGCGAGGTGGCGCAGAAGGGGCTGATGGCTGTCCTCGCGTATGACCTCTCGCCGGATGGTTCGGTCAGCAACCGCCGCGTGTTGGTTGACTATATGGCCAATGATGGCGGCGACGGCATGACCGTTGACGTTGACGGCAACCTGTATGTGGCGGTCCGCAGTGAAGCAGGGCCAGGGGTGTACATCTACTCGCCGAAAGGCAAGCAATTGGGTTACATCTCGACCGGCAAGGAACTGCCGACAAACGTTGCCTTCGGCTACGGAGATGATGCAAATCTGCTCTATCTCACATCGGGCAAGAGTTTCACACAATTCGACTGGCTAACAAGGGTTGGCATCTGCCCTCACCGTAGGCGAGCTACAGCCGGCGCGAGGGTAGCACGTCGTTACCGTCGCCCTCGCGCCTGCCAGGCGGTTGAGACAGCGCGTTATCCAGCGTGATGAAACCCTGCAACGTGCACACACCTTCCCCAACTCTTCTCGGGGCCAGAGCGAAGAGCCGTTGCCATTGCGTTCGATCGGCGCAGACGCGACGGTCCTCCCGGGAATAAAGATTGGTGCGGGCGCGAATTGTTGGCCGTTGCGGGGTATCCCATGGGCATCAACGGCTGTTTTCGATACCAACCGTCCAACCGGCGCGAAGCGCGATCGGTGCTCGGCGACACCCGTGGCCTGTTGCCTTCGCACACAGGATTGCGAGTGACTGGAACACCATGATCGACGCGGCTCGCCAGCGATGCGATACCGAGCGGGCCTGATCCCAATCTTTCGTGAGGGGTTTGCTCCCACGCCTCAGGACCCGATCGATGCGCCCCTCTCGCCCTCGTGCTTCCGCTTGAATAGCGAAACGACCTTCGGGCTGCTCCGCTCCATGCCCGTGTGGCCACTGCTGGCAACGCTGGCGGCACAGAGCCTCGCGACCATGGCGCTCTATTCACTGCCGACGGTGGCTCCCGAAGTTGCCACCGATCTGGGCGTCAACGGCACTCTGGTCGGTAGTTTCGTTGCCATGGTGTATGGCGTCGGCATCCTGTCGGCGCTCCTGTCGCCCGGGCTGATCCGGCGCCATGGCGGTGTGCGGGCAACCCAGGCGGTGCTGCTCGCGGCGGCTGGAATGCTGGCGATGGCGGCTTTCGGCTGGGGTGTCTCGGGCCTCGCGCTGGCCGCGCTCGTGCTTGGCCTGGGCTATGGTGCCTCGGCCTCGGCAAGCACGCACCTGCTGGCGCCGCGGACCCCGCAACCGGTCTTCAACCTGGTCATGTCGCTGCGCCAGATCGGCGTACCGCTTGGCGGCGTCCTGGCAGCGCTTACCCTGCCGCCTCTTGCTCTGTCGATCGGTTGGCGCGGCGCACTGATCGTCGAGCTCGTGCCGGTGGTGCTGCTGATCGCCCTGCTCGAAATCGGCCGCGGGCGCTGGGACGTCGATCGGGAGCCGACGCGACAGGCTTTCGGGCGCACCCTGTTGCAGCCGTTCGCACTACTGGGCGACCAGCGCTTTCGCCGTCTGTCCGTCGCCGCTTTCGTCTATTCCGGTTTGGCGCTTTGCCTCGTCGCCTTCATGACGGTGCAGTTGACCACCGCGGTCGGGCTGGACCTTGTGCAGGCCGGCCGGATGCTGGCGGCCTATCAGATCGCCGGCTCCGTCAGCAGGCCGATCTGGGGCTGGATCGCCGACCGCCTCCTGTCGCCGGCGTCGACCCTCGCGGTGCATGGCGCGGGCATGGCGGCGGCCTCGACGCTGGCCGGTTTCCAGGCACCCGGATGGCCGACCTGGGCACTTTTGGCGAATGCATTGCTGGCCGGCTGCACCGCGGGTGGGTATACTGGGGTCGCCTATGCGGAATACGCCGCCCTCGGCGGCACGCGGCGAACTGAGGCCACGGGCCTCGGCACGGCGATCCTGTTCGCCGGCGGCATGGTCGTTCCGCCGCTGTTTGGCGCGACGGTTACCGCTCTGGGCGGCTACACGCTGGGCTACCTGGTCGCTGGTGGATGTGCGCTCGCCGGCGCCGTGCTGCTGGGGATGCCGGCGCGGCGATAATGGGCGACCTGAGCAATCACGGTTTCTGCTCGCCCGTCACTGCTGCTCGGCCACTGCGCGGGCAGCACGGTCACCCGTATAGTGCGCTTAGCTGTGGCGAGGTCATCGCGAAAAGCTGGGTACTGGTGTAGGCGGCCAACTGGTGCGCTCTCGTCATCGCCAGTTGGGCCGTGCTGACAGCGGCGATCTGAGCGGTTGACAAGGCCTGGATGGAAGGGGTGGTCAGGGCATTGAACGCGGCGGTGCTGAGGGAGGCCACGTCGGCGGTCGAAAGATCCGCGATCTGCGCGACTCCCAGGCCGACCGCATCGGCGTTCAGCGCGGCTATCTGACCGGTCGACAGTGCAGCGACCTGGGCCGGAGACAGCCCGGAAACCTGGGCGGAGGACAAGGCGCCGATCTGAGCTGACGACATCGCGGCTATCCCCGTTGTCCCCAGCGCCAGAAACTGAGTCGTCGTCAGACCGTCGATCTGCGAGGTGGACAGTGCCGCGATTTGATCGGTGCTGAACCCCAGCATGCCGGAATATGACATCGCACCTATTTGGGCAGTTGAGAGCGCAGTGATCACAGCGGTGGACAGCGCCGCAACCTGACCTGAGCCAAGTGCCTTGACCTGCCCAGGAGTGAACGCTGCGATATCGGTTCCCAGCGACACGATTGTCGCTGTAGCCAAGCCGGCAATGCCACTGGGGGAGAGTGCCACCATCTGACCTGTCGTCAGCGCATCGACCGTGTCGCTGGACAATGCGCCGATCTGTGCCGAACCAAGACCGGCGAACTGAGCGGGCTGCAGCGTGCCGATGCGGTTTGCCACTGCGGCGATGTCAAGCCCGGCGATGGCCACGGACGAGATCGCGCTAAGCTGAGGGTCGGTCAGTGCGCCGAGTTGGTCTGAGGACAGCGATGCGACCTGGTAGGAACTGAGCGCGCCGATCTGGCTGGTAGAGAGATTCTGCATCTGGATCGTGCTCAGACTGCGCAAGGCGACGCTGGACAGGCCGCTGATACCAGCCATTGAGAACGAGGCAAGTTGGGTAGTGGTCAGTGCCGTCGCCGTGGCGGACGGAAGAGCTCCCATCTGAAGTGAGGTCAGGGCGAAAAGCTGACCGGTGGTCAACGCCGCGAACTGGGCTGAAGTCATGCCGCCCACCGTGTCGCTGGACAGGCCTTTAAGGCCGGCGGCGGACAGCGAGGCAAGTTGTGCCGTGGACAGGGATAAGGCAATACCGCTCGATATTGCACCGACCTGGGTCGCTGTCAGCGCGGCGATCCGGGTCGTGGAGAATAGGGCGAGGCTGCTACCGAGAGCGGCAATGTTCTGGCTACCCAGGCTGCCGACCTGGTTGGGGGTCAGAGCGCCGAGCTGGTCGGTGTTCCACGCGCTGATCTCCTCGGTGCTCAAGCCGGCGACGCCGGCGGCGGAAAGGGCTGTCACCTGAGGCAGACTGAGAGATGCCACGACATCCGAGGTGAGGGCCGCGATCTGCGAGGATCGGAGGCTTGCGAGCTGTCCCGTCGTGAGCCCAGCTACCTTCTCAACGGCGATCGCCTGGAGCTGGGTGGTACTGAGCGCGGTGAAGGCCGAGGTGGAGATGGCAGCGATCTGATCGCCTGAGAGGCCGGCAATGCTGGCTGCGGCGAATGCCACTCGGCGATTCAAGCGGTCGTCGCAACAGGAGACTTGTTGGCCGATCGAAGCAACTGGTCAAGCGTCTCCGCAGGCGTTCTCCAATCGAGCGTCTTTCGGGGCCGGGCGTTGAGAGCGGCTGCCACGGCTGCAACCTCCTCGATGCTGTGAATGCTGAGATCGGTGCCTTTTGGGAAGTACTGGCGTAGCAACCCATTGGTGTTCTCGTTAGTGCCGCGCTGCCACGGGCTGTGAGGATCACAGAAATAGACCTGCACGCCGGCGTCGATCTTCAGACGTGCATGCTGGGCCAGTTCAGCGCCCTGATCCCAAGTCAGCGACCGGCGCATTTGCTCGGGCAGGGTGATGATCGTGCGCGTGATCGCGTCGCGCACCGCCTCGGCACCATGACCGGCGAGCGCGGGACCATTCTTCACGCGAGCCTCCTGGCCATGGCCCATCATGCGCGGCAAATGCAGCAGCAGGGCGAAGCGCGTCGTACGCTCCACCAAAGTACCGATCGCAGAACTACCAAGACCCATGATCAGGTCGCCTTCCCAGTGGCCAGGTACGGCGCGATCGGTGGCCTCCGCCGGGCGCTTGCTGATCATGATCTCTGAAGAGATAAACGTCTTGCCACGCTTGCGCGCACGCGCCCTCGGCACCCGCAGTGCCCGCCCCGTTCGCAAGCAGGCTGTCAGCTCGCGGCGCAAGGCGCCCCGCCCTTGTACAAACAGCGCTTGGTAGAGGGCCTCGTGACTGATCCGCATGGTCTCATCGTCTGGAAAGTCGACCCGCAGGCGCCGGGCGATCTGCTCCGGGCTCCAGGCCTTTGCCCATCGCCGGTTGTTCCGCGGCCCGTGCCGCCGGCCCTTCCAGGTCACCGCCGGGCCGGGAACAGGAACCCCGCCCGGAGCTACGACGACACCGGCCAGCCGTTCCTCCACATAGGTCCGCAATGTCGTATTCAGCGCAAGTTTTGCCTGCTTGGGGCGCCGAGCAGCGCGCTCGGCGTGCCATTGGGCTGTCGTCGCGCGATATTCGAGGCCGCCACTTCGGGTAGCGGCGTTGCGCCGCAGTTCACGCGAGATCGTCGAGGTTGCCCGCCCTAACTGGCGTGCGATCTCCTGCATGGAGCGGTCCTGCGCACGAAGGAGCGCGATCTCTTCCCGCTCCGCAAACGAGAGATATCGGCGGGAAAGCGGTTTAGCCGATCGTCCAAACTTTGCTGGTGGCATGCCGCCTGCCTTCCGGAACCATCGTGTTCCGATAGCTTGCGGCACACCGACCCCGATCGCAGCATCCTCACTTGCCATGCCGACCGCGATCGCCGCCCAGAACCGTCGCTGCTCATCTCGTCCTGCCACCGGCGGCCTGCCGGGTGACGACAATGGCGCCCGCCCAGATCGATCCGAACGCCGCTTTCGATTGATCATCGCAACTTCCTTCCAAAGGGTGTTGCGACGACCACTTGAATCCGCCCAACCTGTGCCGATCGCAGTGATGCGACTTGGCCGGTATTCAACGCAGCAATCGCGTCAGTTGTCATCCCGGCGATGCCGGCCGCCGATAGGGCCGTGACCTGCTTAGTGTTCAGGATGCGGAAAAGCTCGGGTGGAAGCGCCGCGACCTGAGCCGATCCGAACGCCGCAAGCTGGCTCGGGGCAAATACGGCGGTCTGTGCGGCAGTGAGCGCGGTCAGTTGTGCGGTGCTCAGACCGGTGACAGCCGCAGCCGAGAGGGCCATCAGTTGCGTGCTGTTCAGCGCATTGAGCCTGTCCGTCGTCAGAGCGGCGACCTGGGTTTGTTTCAAAGCGGCAACCTGGGTCCTGGTGAAGCCGCCGATCTGGTTGGTCGAGAGCACTCCCAGTTCCGCGCCGGTAAGCCCGGCGACCGCGGCAACGGAAATGGCCGACATCTGCGAGGACGATAAGGTGATGATGGCGTCGCTGGAAATTTGGGCGACCTGTGACGGGGTGAGAGCGCCAAGCTGGGTCTGGCTCAATGCCGCGACCTGCCCAGGGGTCAATGCGGCGATCTGTGTCGGCTTGAGCGCCGCGATCTGGATCACGCGCAGGCCCTGGACCGAGCTTGTGCCGAGCGCGCGGAGTGCATCGGGTGGCAATCCAGAGGCGCCAGCGGGCGAGAGGGCGGATATTTGTCGAGAGGTCAGGGCTGAAACCTCGTTCGTGGGAAGGGCGGCAACCTGGGCCGATCTGAACGCACCCCACTGACCCGGCGTCAGAGCATTGATCTGGGTCGCTGTGAACGCTCCAAGTTGGCTCGTCGTGAGGGCGGCGATATCCGCGCCTGACAGCGCCGCGAACTGGGCGCTGTTCATGCCATTGAGTGTCTTGGTGGACAGGCTTGCCACCTGAGCTGCCCGAAGTGAGGCGATCTGAGTGCGACTGACGCCGGCGAGCTGCTGTGAGGACAGCAGCGTGAGGGTATCGGCCTGGAATCCCACAAATCCCGCCGACGAGAGCGCCGCCAACTGTTGAGACGCGAGTGCTTCCACATTGGCGGTGCCAAGCGCCCTGACCTGCGTCGCGCCGAGCGCAGCAAGTTGCATTGATGTCAGCTCGGTGGTCCGCGTGGTCGTCAGTAAGCCTGCCGTGATCAAGGCGCCGATCGCAGCGCCGGACAGTGCCGGAAATTGGGTGGTTGTCAACACGCCAAGCAGTGCGGTCGGCATGGCCACGACCTGGGCAGCCTTTAGGCCGGCCACCTGTTTTGGCGTGAGCGCCACCACCTGCTCGGTGCTCAGTATACCCATCGCGGCGGCGCTCAGACCTGAGGCGCCAGCGGGCGAAAGCGCGGCAATTTGCGATGAGCTCAACGTTTTGACAGCGGCAGTCGAGAGCGCCGCCACCTGAACCGCGCTGAGGGCGGCGAGTTGTTTTGATGTGAGCGCGCCGATCTGGACCGAGGTGAAAGCGACAATCTGGGTTGACGTGAACGCCGCCGCATCCGCCCCTGAGAGTGCCGCAAACTGGGCGGTGCTCAGCCCGTTGAGCGTCGTGGTCGATAGCGCCGAAACTTGAGCGGCACGCAGGGCGCTCATCTGGGCTGTAGTGAGACCATCCATTTGCTCGTCCGTCAGCAAACGGAGGGTGGCTGTGCCCAGACCCGCGATGGTGGGTGGCTGCAACGCCCCGATCTGGTCGCTCGAGAGAGCGCGGATGGCCGAGGTTGACAAGGCCGCCACCTGGGGCGCCGTGAATGCGGTCAATGCGCCCGATGGGGTCAGCGCGGTAATCTGGTTGGGGTTCAATGCCGCGATCTGGGCGGTTCTTAGTCCGGCCGCCTGTCGCGCCGTCAGCGCCGCGACCTGTCCGGTGCTTAGCGCGCCGATCTGGGCGTACCGAAGGCAGCGAGCTGGTTGGCGGTGAGGCCGCCGAACGATGAGGTCGAAAATGCGTTGATCTGAGCAGTTGTCCATGCGGAGACACCCGCGGCGGGCAATGCCGACAATTGCGCGCTGTTCAAGGCGGCCAGCATCGACGTTGGCAAAGTCGCGACCTGGCTCGGCGGAACGGCGGCGAGTTGGGGGCGGGTGAAGCCGGCGATCTGATTGGGCAACAATGCATCAAAATCCGCGCTGGTGAAGCCAGCCATCGCGGCCGCGGAAATAGCCCCAACCTGTCCGGAGCTCAGCGCCGCTATGTCAGCCGTGCTGATCGCCAGGATTTGCCGACTGCCGAGTGCGGCAATCTGCGCCGTGGTCATATCTGGCACAGATGTCGCGGCCGAAAGCGCCACGAAGTGTGCCGAGAGGCTGCCAATCTGTATTGACATGTCACCTGCCTCGTGCCCCGTCACATCAGTCCTTCGAGCGGCACAGCGCCGCGCCGCCGGTTTTTCGCTGTGGCAGTGCCCCCTTCGGCGGATGTCTGCAACCGTGTGTGTCGGACGCAGCGGCGACCGGTGGAACGATCCGGATACTGATCGACGATCCGCGGATTTTTTCCGGCGGCTTGCGCATTATGCGGGCAAGACCCTAAGATCGGGTAAATCGCGCCGATTTTCGGGTCGGCGTCGCAGGCCGATCCGCGTTAGGCCTGTCCCAGGGCTACGCTTGCCTTAGCCGACGAGCAAGAATGTATGCTGTCCGCAAAGAGCCGGATGTCCCAGCATAATGATACCCGCAGCCCCTGGGGGCTGACGTGCTCGGGGTTGGCGGGGCGGCCGCGCGCGAAATCAATAGTGATATCAATAGGTCGTCCGCAGCAAGACATCGACATTCCGGCCCGGTGGTATGACACCAACCGAGGCGTCCGTCCGTCGGGAGGTCAACCTGTCGGGCCAATGCCATCCACCGCGGCACCGGCCTCGGCGCCGACCAGGGCCGCGGCAGGTCGGACCCCGGATATTGCCCAAATCGACACGCAGCAGGCCACGGCGGAGGCAACAAAAGGCGCGCCAGCCAACTGCAGGAGGGCATCGGCGCCGGTGAAACTCGAGAACAGCGTGCTGGCCACAACCGGGGAAACAATTGCTGTCAGGCCCTGCAACGACGACAACGCGCCCTGCGTCTCGCCCTGACGGTCCGCAGGAGCATTGGCAGAGACCAGGCCCTGAACCGCGGGATTGCTGATCGCACCGGCCGCCTGCAGCACAATGCCGAGCAGCACGACCCAGCCGACCGGAGCGAAGGCCATGCAGAGATAGCCGCAAGCGGTCAATGCACTGCCTGCCATAGCCGACACCCGCTCCCCCAGCGCGGGGACGATCCGCCGAACCAGCAACCCCTGCACCACCGCGGAACCCAGGCCGGCGAGCGCCAGTGCCATGCCATTGTCTCGCGTGTCCCAGCCGAAGCGTAGCTGGTTGGCCAGAACGAATGTGCTCTGCAGCGCGCCCAAGGCGATCCATGGGCAGCACCAAGCGACCGCGAGGCGGGACATATTGCGGTCCGCCAGCACCACATGCAGCGAGCCCAGCGGATTGGCTCGCCGCCAGTCAATCGGACGGCGCCGCTCCACCGGCAGGCTCTCCGGCAGCACCAGCAGGCCATACAGCAGGTTGCACCCGGCCAGAAACGCCGCCACCAGGAACGGCAGGCGCAGACCATAGGCCCCCAGGACGCCGCCCACCGCTGGACCGAGAACGAATCCCAACCCGAACATCGCGCCGACCAGGCCAAAGCGGCCCGCTCGCAGTCTTGGCGGCGTCACGTCGGCGATATAGGCCGATGCGGTGGCGGCGTTGGCGGCGGTGGCGCCTGCGATCAGCCGGCCGAGGAACAGCCACGTCAAGGACGGTGCCCACGCCAGCAGCAGGTAGTTCACGCAGATCCCGCCCAGCGACACCAGCAGCACGGGCCGGCGGCCAAATCGGTCGCTCAAGGCCCCGAGGATGGGCGCGCAGATGAATTGCATCAGCGCGAAGCAGGACATCAGCATGCCGACCCAGACCGAGGCGCTCGAAACCGCCAGCCCCGACAGGTGCAGCACCAGTGCCGGCACGATCGGCACCACCAGGCCAAAACCCAGGGCGTCTATCACCAAGGTCGCCAGAATGAATCCGACTGAGGCCTGGTGACGACTAGCGAAGCGCGGGGCCACGAATGGACTCACGGGTTGCCTCGGAACGTCACCTGCCAGATCGATGCCATTGGCATCCTCGCTGACCAACAGCGAGCCGCCATGGGTCACCGTCACGCCAACCGGTCTTGCCCATACCGCCTGGTCGGAGACGACGAAGCCGGTAAGGAAGTCCTCGTAGTCGCCAGTTGGGTGGCCATCATGGAAGCGCAGCCGCACCACCTTGTAACCGGTGCGCCGTGACGCGGTTCCAGGAACCGTGCAAGGCGACGAATGCATCGCCTCGATAGTCAGGCGGGAACTGCGACCCAGTGTAGAACGCCATCCCCAGGGGCGCCGAGTGCGACTGGATCAGCACCTCCGGGGCGTGCACGTGCTCAGCCAGATCGGCGCCGGCGCCCTGCATCCGCGGGTCAGGGTGACGACCGAGATAGAGCCACGGCCAGCCGAAGAAGTCACCGCGATGAACTTCCGCCGCATAGTCGGGCACCAGATCGTCGCCCAGTCCATCGCGCTCGTTGACGACGCACCAGAGTGTGCCGGAAGCCGGCTGGATAGCTTCGCCGGAACAGTTGCGCAGGCCGGTGGCATAGATCTGCCTGGACTGACCGTCAGGGCTGATTTCCAGCACGTCGGCGCGGTCCTTCTCGTTTCCCCACGCTGCGCCGAGGGGAGTGCCGGGCGGCGGCGCGCCGGTCAGGTCGGTGGCCAGGTTGCCCTCCGAGCCCACCGAGACGAACAGCTTGCTCCCATCAGGCGCAACCGCGAGGTCGCGGGTCCAGTGCCCACCCTCCGGCAGGCTCTGGCACGATCACCTGCGCGGGACCCCGCGCCTCGAGGTCGCCGCCAAGTACGGATAGCGGACGACTCGGTTGGTCTCCGCCACATAGACGAAATTCGGCGATGGCCCTGGCGGCCAGAAAGCGATGCCAAACGGCAAGGTGAGGCCTGAGGTGAAGGTGCCGATAGTCGCCGGTTTCGTCGCACCGTCCGCGGCACGCATGACGCGTATGCGGCCGGCACCGCTCTCCGCCAGGAACACATCGCCGTTCGGCGCGGTGCGCATGACGCGCGGTTGATCGAGCCCGGCGGCGAACAGACGCGACCGTGAACCCGTTCGGCACGTGCGGATTGGCTTTCGCCGGGCGGGCGACGACCGAGGCGAAGCCGGAGGCCGAGGGGGTGGCGAATGGGGCAGGCAGGGTGTCCGCGGTGATGCGGTGGAGCACACCGGGGGCGTCATCGCGCCAGTCGGCAGGCGGATTGCCCGGGGGTCTCGGCTCTCGGCGGCGCGGCCGCGCCGAGGGTTGACGCGACGGCGGCGAGGCAGACGGCGATCAGGACTTTCATGGCGGCACCATGTGCACTCGCCGGCCTGCTTGCCAAGCCAGCCATACAGGCGAGGCCCGATGGCAACAAGCCGATCAACGATCTGCCGGGGCTGGTGGCGCGCGCTTCGAGACCGCTGGTCCGTGGCCGTCAATACGGCTGCGACACCCGCGTCCGTCGGCAAACGAGGCAAACTACACCTATGCCACCAACCTTCGAGAGGTGGATTTTCCATGCGCCCACATCGGCTTGCTATCATCCAAGAATTTCGTTCTTTATGCGCCAACTCAACCCGCGGCCGGCAAAAGGCAGGGTCGCTCGTCCCAGCCGGGGATCGCTAGTGAGAAAGGGAACATAGGTCATGGCGCCCGGGCGCAAACCTCTTGTCTTCGACCGTCCGTTGCGTGGTCGCATCTATGACAGCATCGCCGAAACGATCGGCAACACGCCGCTGGTGCGCATCCCGCATATCGTGGCCGAAGAAGGCATCACCGCCGATATCTGCCTGAAGCTGGAGTTCTTCAATCCGATCGCCAGCGTCAAGGACCGTATCGGCGTCAACATGATCATGCGATCTGGAAGCGTCCGGCAGACTGACACCTGGCGCAACGATCGTCGAACCGACCTCCGGCAATACCGGGATCGGCCTGGCCTTCGTTGCCGCCGCGCGCGGCTATCGGCTGATCCTTACGATGCCAGAATCGATATCGATCGAGCGGCGCAAGATGCTTGCCTATCTCGGGCGCGCAACTGGAATTGACGCCGCGCGAGAAGGGCATGAACGGTGCCATCGCGCGGGCCAAGGAACTGCAGGCGGAAATCCCGGATCTGTGATCGCCCGATCAGTTCGCCAATCCGGCCAACCCGGCGATCCATGCGACGACCACAGCCGAGGAAATCTGGTTCGACACCGCCGGCGAGGTCGACGCGATCGTTTCGGGCATTGGCACCGGGGGCACGCTGACCGGCGTCGCGCAGGCGCTGAAGCCTCGCCGGCCGGCGCTGAAATTTTTTGCCGTGGAGCCCGCCGCGAGCCCCGTCCTATCCGGCGGCAAGCCGTCGCCGCACCCGATCCAGGGCATCGGCGCGGGGTTCGTCCCGGAAATCCTGAACACCAAGGCCATCGACGAAATCATCCAAGTCAGCAACGAAGAAACCATTTCCTGGGCTCGGCGATTGGCCAAAGTCGAGGGTATCCCAGGCGGAATTTCCTCCGGTGCGGCCCTGGCTGCGACGCTGAAAGTAGCGAAGCGTCCCGAGTTTGACGGCAAACGGATCGTCACGATCATTCCGTCTTTCGCCGAACGTTACATTACCACCGCCTTGTTCGAGGGACTTTGAGCGGCGATCACGTCCGCTGACGGGTCGCCGGTAGCCGTGACGCAGCGCGCTATCCATCAGACCGGGGGCTGACGGGGGTCGTGTGGCAGTCGCGGCATCGGCGGTCGAACGCAGCGTAGGCCAGAGCAGGCCCGGCCCGGTCAGCTTGAAATTGTGCGGCGGCTGGCACCGATAGTGTCCAACGGGCGCTACTTCGGGTATCGCAACCGCATGACCGATGCCGTGGCCACGCCGTTTCATTCCAGAGGACGCCCACCCAATGAGTCGCCTGCCGCCCGGAAAGAGAGCCGACTATCGCTGGTTTCATGCCATCACCACACGTTGGATGGACAATGACGTCTTCCAGCACGTCAACAACGTGAACTATTTCTCCTACTTCGACACGGCAGTCACTTATTTCGAGATGTCCGAAAAGGTGGTTGGCCTGCTGGAAGGTACGATACACTGCGTCGTCGCCGAGGTCGCCTGCCGATATCATAGTTCTCTGGCGTTCCCCGACCGCGTGTTGGTCGGCGTCAGGGTCGCACGAATCGGCCGCAGTTCTGTCCGCTACGAACTCGGCGTGTTTCGCAACGACGATGACGTGGCGGCGGCCGAGGGTCATTTCGTTCACGTGTTCGTCGAACGAGGGGCGCAGCGGCCAGTGCCGATCCCGGCCGATGCCCGTATCGCTCTGCGCAGAATTGAAGTGCCGCCGACATCGGAAGCGGCCTCGGCCGGCGGCTGATACAGACAGCCCTGGGGCGGAGCGATGTGCGCGCGGGGTTGGTGCGGCGAGCACTTGGCTCGCAAAGCGGGGTCAGGGCCTCGAGCGCGGCCAACCGACTTTACGCGGTGAGCGGCCGCATACGCGACCAATAAGATAGTGGCAGCGGTCCTCCTGTCTAAGCACGGAAATCAGTGATGCTGGCATGAGACGCCAGCAGAAGCGGGATAGCGTGACATTTTGTTAAGAATTTAGCTGTAATGACTTAAATGATGAATACATCGAAAGCGAGGCCGAGGTGTGGCTGCCCGGGACGATCCACAAGGCTACTACCGCGCGCTTGGGCTAGCACCGAACGCAACCGCGGCGCAGATTTCGCACGCCTATCGCGAATGGGCGAAGGCATTTCACCCGGATACGTCGGGTCAGGCCGATGCCCACGAGTTTCACCGCATCAAGGAAGCCTACGACACGCTGCATGACGTAAGTCGTCGCACCGTTTATGACGCGGAGGGACGTGACGGAGATCCGGACGGGCCGGCAACGCGCTCAGCGCAACGGACCGGGGAGGAGGCCGTTCGGCCAAGCTTCACGCCGGCAGTCGCGGCACGCTGCTCGGTCTGCAACGCGATATCGGCACAGCCAAGATACTGCATTTTCTACCGGGTCATCAGCGCCATCGCGAATTGCCGTGTGGAACGTCCGCACGGGGTCTTTTGCCCGCGATGCGCGGCGACCAGGTCACTTCGCGAATCCGCCATCTCGTTGCTGCTTGGCTGGTGGAGTATCCCGGGAGTGGTACGAACCCCGGCCGCGCTCTGGCAGAATTTATGGCTCGGCGGCAAACCTCGGCATGCAAACGCTCACCTGCTTATCGCTCAGGCGCAATACTTCCTCAGCATCAAGCGTCGGGTTCTGGCGCAATCCTGTCTGGAGCAGGCGGCACAATTCGCCGAGGGCAGGGACGCCGAGACACTGGCCAGTCTGAGGCAGTCCCTGGGTGCCGCGTTCGGTGGACGCACCAGAAACGATTGGGCATTGTACCGGCATCCCGGCCCATATGTGCATGCAGTGCCGCTGCTGCTGATGGGCGCTATCGCGCTGTCGTACGTCTCAGGTCAGGCTCCCGACAGGCTCATCGGGTCAGGCACGACTGCGTCGCCGGTACGTTCAATCGAGGATCTGGCGCTGCCGGCATGGCGGTTGCCCAGCACTAGGGATATTCGCCACGTTGCAACGGTTGGGGCGACCATCTGGACAGTGCGGGACGGTCAATATTTCGGCGATGGCTACCTGCCGCAATACGCCACGGTTTTCGTGCTCGGGCCATCCAGCAATCCGGACTTCGTCACAGTGCTTTTGCCCGGCGGGCAACCCGCGATTCTTTCCGCCGCGGCCTTAGCCAGGGGTGATGGAACTGCGGCGAGAGCGAGACTGTGCCACGATGCGATCACGGAGCAGCCTCTTCACAACGGTGAAATCCTCCGAAAACGTCAATCCGGACCAAACCGGGTCGTGGTAACCAACAACGGCAGCGACGAAGCGGTGGTAAAATTCCGGAGTCAGGATGGTGTCGCTACCGTTGCACTGTTTGTCGGCGGTCAGTCCCAGGCGGCGGTGGAGAACTTTCCAGACGGGGTCTATCAAGTCGAGTTCGCGACCGGGCTGCAATGGAGCCGGAAGTGTGGATTGTTCGAACAGGGAATGTATGCGCAACGGTTTCGTGCGCTTGACACATTCGCCAGCCGCGAACTGGTCGAGGTCAAGCAGGGCAAGCACGTGAGAGTGGTTCACCCCGAGTTTGCCGAATTCACCGTACCGCCGGACCCAGACGGGTCGGCGATCGCGGACCCCGTCGATCAGGAAGCATTCATCCGGGACTGACACGATCGCGCGGGAATAAACGCTGGGGCACCTGCATCACGCGATCAAGCGATAGCGGCTCTCACGCATCGGTGCCGGTGGACGCCGGGTCCGTCACCCATAGACCACGACGCCGCTCCCGCGTGTCATCCGCTCCCGCATCGGCTCACCCGTTATGCTGGCCGCGACAGCTTCGGCGATCCTGATGCCGTCCACGGCGGCCGACAGAATGCCGCCGGCATAGCCCGCACCCTCGCCTGCCGGGAACAGGCCGCGCGTGTTGACGCTGTGCCCCTGCGTATCGCGGGTAATCCGGATCGGCGAAGAGGTGCGTGTCTCCACCCCGGTCAGTACCGCGTCATGCATGGCGAACCCGGGAACTTGGCGGTCGAACGCTCGCAGCGCCTCTTGTATCGCCTCGATTGCGAAGGCCGGCAGGCAGTCCGCAAGATCGGCCGGCTGCACGCCCGGGCGGTAGGACGGTTCCACGTCGCCGAACCGCTGCGATGCCTTGCCCGCGAGCAAGTCACCGACCCGTTGCGCCGGTGCGGCATAGGTTCCACCGCCCGCGCGAAAAGCCCGTCGCTCCCACTCAAGCTGAAACGCCACACCGGCCAGCGGATCGGGATCGTGGTCACCACTTGCCGGCGCGGAATAATCGCCCGGGGTGACGCCGACCACGATGCCGGCATTGGCATTGAACTCGGCGCGGGAGTACTGGCTCATGCCGTTGGTGACGACACAGCCGGTTTCCGACGTTGCCGCCACCACCCGGCCGCCGGGGCACATGCAGAAACTATAGACCGACCGTCCGCCGCCGGCGTGGTGCACCAGTTTATAGTCCGCCGGTCCGAGGCTCGGGTGGCCGGCAGCGCGGCCAAAGCGGGCGCGATCGATCAGTGCCTGAGGATGCTCGATCCGCGCGCCGATCGAGAGTGGCTTTGGCTCGATATGGACGCCCCGCTGGTGCAGCATGGCGAAGCTGTCGCGGGCACTATGGCCGATCGCAAGGATGACATGAGTCGCCTCGATCTGCTCACCGTCCGCCAGGATCAGGCCACGCAGCCGGCGGGCCCCATCGGCGCCGGCATCGACCACAATGTCCCGCACCAGGCAGCCGAACCGGTATTCGCCGCCCAGTGCCTCGATCTTGGCCCGAAGGCCCTCGACCACGGTGACCAGACGGAAGGTGCCGATATGCGGTTTGCTCGCGACCAGTATCTCCTCCGGTGCGCCAGCCTGAACGAATTCGGCCAGCACCTTGCGTCCCAGATGACGGGGGTCCTTGATGCCGCTGTACAGTTTGCCGTCGGAGAACGTGCCGGCGCCTCCCTCGCCGAACTGGACGTTGCTCTCAGGCACCAATACGCCGCGTCGCCACAGCCCCCAGGTGTCACGGGTGCGCTCACGGACCAGCTTGCCACGTTCCAGGATGATCGGACGCAACCCCATCTCAGCCAGGGTCAGTGCCGCCAGCAATCCGCACGGACCGGCGCCGATGATCACGGGGCGCGGGGCCACGGCACGGATGCGGTGCAAGATGCGATAGGTGGTGTCGGGAGCCGGCCGGATTCCAGCGTCGCTCTGATGCCGGAGCAATACCTCTGCCTCGTGCCGGATCGCGACATCGACGGCATAGACCAGGCTGATCGCGGATCGGCGCCGCGCATCGTAGCCGCGCCGAACCACCGACAGATTGAGCAGATCGCCGGGGGTGATCCCAAGGCGAACCAGCACCGCGTCGCGTATCGCATCCGGCGGATGATTGAGCGCCAGTTTCAGTTCGGTGAGGCGGAGCATTTGCCCGGTTTATTAGATCGCGGAGTCGAGTAGCGGTGTCGCAACCGGTTGCCATTGCCACGCCGGCGTATCACCAACTCGGCGGCCGTCGCGATGCCCAGCGATTTTGCCGATCACCCGCCTGGATGATTTCCAAGTGGCGTGGCCCAACCGTGCGGGTCGGCTGCGGTGCCGTACTGGATGCCGACGATGGTATCGTAGAGTTGCTGTGTCAGCGCACCAGTCCGGCCGCCGTTGATCACGTAGCGCTCTCCCTTGAAGCCGAGTTCGCCGACCGGTGAAATCACCGCGGCGGTACCGGTGCCCCACATCTCCAGACGGCCGGCCTGGGCAGCGGCGATCACCTCATCGATCGTGATCGGCCGCTCCGCCACCCGGATGCCCCAGTCGCGCAGGAGGGTCAGCACGGAATCGCGGGTCACGCCAGCCAGAATGGCGCCATTCAGCGCCGGCGTCAGAACCTCATCACCGATCTTGACCATGATGTTCATGGTGCCGACCTCGTCGAGATACCGGTGCTCCACGCCATCAAGCCAAAGCACCTGGGTATAGCCGGCTTTCTGCGCCTCCTCGGCGCCGTAGAGACTGGCAGCATAGTTGGCGGCGGTTTTCGCCGCGCCCAATCCGCCCTTGACGGCCCTGACACGGGTGTCGGAGGCGAGGATACGGACCGGGTTCATGCCTTCCTTGTAGTACGCGCCAACCGGTCCGACGATCACGTAGTAGAGGTAGCTGCTGGAAGGATGCACGCCGAGAAAGGTTTCGGTCGCGATGACCGTGGGGCGGATGTACAGAGAGGTGCCGGGCAGCGAGGGAACCCAGCGCTGGTCGATCTCCACCAAGGTCCGGATCGAGGCCTCCACCATGGCGGGATCAAGTTCCGGAATACAGAGGTAATGGGCCGAGCGGTTGAGCCGGCGGGCGTGATCGGGAAGACGGAACAGGCGGATCTGGCCATCGGGGCCGCGAAATGCCTTTAGTCCGTCAAAAATCGCCTGACCGTAGTGCAACACGCAGGTCGCCGGGTCCAGGCTGAACGAGCCGTACGGCGCGATCCGCGGATTGTGCCAGCCTTTGCCCTCATCGTAGTTCATCAGGAACATGTGGTCAGTGAAGACGTTTCCGAATGTCAGCGTCTCATCGGCGGGTGGCTGCTTGGGGTTGGCGGTCCGGGTGATCGCGATCTCTGTCACTGTGGTCTCGTTGTTTGAAGGGACGGCTGGGCGGCACACTACGACACCATGACGGCCATAGCCACCGTCGGCAACGGGCGCCCGCGGCGTGCTATCCATCCCGCCGCAGACCCGCGCCGACCTGGCCTGATGCGGCACCGTCGCCGCCGGGTCACATGTCAGACGATTTTCGGGATGTCGGTGCCGGCGAAAGTGGTCTGGCGCCCGCAGGCAAGCGTTCCGTCAAGCGCGACCATGGTTTGAGACCGCGCCCCGGGCCTCCGAGGAAACCCATATTCCCCTGCGGCGCTTGACTCTCGGTTAGCGATTTCCGAGCTTTGCTGTGTCCTCGTTGATGTCGAAAGCTCGAGCAGTGCCGCTGCAAGCCATGACGAACTTTCGAAACCGGACGCACGCCGGCCGTCCTTCGACGGAAGGGTCACGGATTTGGCGGGCTGTTATCTTATCCACGATCGCCGTGGCGATGCTGCCGTTCGGGGCGTCGGCGCACGCGATCCTGGAGGACAGTATGCCGCTGGCGGGCGCCTCCGTCCCTGCGGGACCGCTGGATCTGCGACTGCGCTACAACAGCCGGATCGACCTCACCCGTTCGCGGCTGACGCTGGTCCGCCCGGATCACAGTCGAAATATCGTTCCGATCCTCCCTGACGCAGCGCCCGACACTATTCGTGGCCATCTGGACCTGGTTCCCGGCGATTATGTGGTCCGCTGGCAGGTGCTGGCCGTGGACGGGCACATAACGCGCGGCGAGATTCCGTTCGTCGTGAAAGCGCCGTGAGCGATGGAACTGCTTGTCGATCTGTTCGGCTACCTTTCGATCGTCCTGCATGGTTTGACCATCGTAGCGCAATCCATGGCGTTGGGCGGGGTGCTGTTTCTGGTTCCGCTGGGGCGTCCCCTGGCGCCTCGCCTGGGACAGGTCCTCAAGGTGCGGGCAGCGTGATCGCCGCTGGCACGGCCCGGATCGCCGGCTGCGCAGCGATTGGTCTGGTAATTTCCCAGATTGCGGCGCTTGCCCTACAGACCGCTGTGCTGATGGCGACCGTCGATCTAAGTGTGGGTGACGCACTGACCGCCAACTTCGCCATCGCCGGCCTGGTCAAAGTTTTCGCCGCCACCGCCCTCGCCGCCCTGTTGCTCGCCCGTCCTGAGCGGACGCCGGCCCTGCTGCTATTGCTGCTGACCCTGCTGGAACTGGTCGCGGCCACGCTCACGACACACGCCGCCGCGCGATTGGACAACCGCGTCTGGCTGCTTTCGGTCGAGGGACTGCACCAATTCGGGGCCGCGATCTGGGTTGGCGGCATTCCTTGTTTTCTGCTTGCACTTTCCCGGACCCGGGATGCGGCCGGATGGCGGCTCGTGGGCGAGCGGTTTTCCCGCATGTCCATGGCTGGTGTCGGTTGCATCCTGCTCAGCGGCATCGCTCATGAGCGTGCTCTACATCGGCGACTGGCAAGGCCTGTACGGCACTGCCTTCGGCGTTATGGTCGGCGCCAAGATCGCCATGTTCCTGATGCTGCTGGGCCTTGGTGGCATGAACTTTCTTATGGTGGAGCGGCTGCGGACCGGTCCGACAATCTCGGTCAACCGCCTGCGCCGGTTCGCCGAGGTTGAGCTTGGCATCGGCATTGCCATTTTCTTCGCCGCCGCCTCCCTGACATCGGTGCCGCCGGCGGTAGACCTTACCCTGGACCGGGTGACGTGGTCAGAGATCGAACAGCGAAACATCCCGGAATGGCCGCGTTTCGGCAGCCCTGATCATGACAGCCTTGCGCTGCCTGCCTTGCAGGCGAGACTTGACGAGGAGACCGCCAAGCAGACGGCACTCCCACAGGTGGCGTTCGAGCCGGGAGCAGGGGAGCTGGCGCCGCGCAACGCCAATGATATTGCCTGGTCCGAATACAATCACCACTGGTCCGGGCTGTTTGTGGTTGGCGTCGGGCTGTTGGCCCTGTGCAACCGCGCCGGGCAGCGTTGGGCGCGCCACTGGCCGCTGCTGTTCCTGGGGCTGGCGGCATTTCTGTTCGTTCGTTCGGACCCTGAGGCGTGGCCGCTGGGGCAAATTGGGTTTCTCGAGAGCTTCCGCGACGTCGAGGTGCTGCAGCATCGCGCCTTTGTCCTGCTGTTGGTCGTGTTCGCGTTATTCGAGTGGCGGGTCAGGGCGACTGATTGGGACTACCACCGCGCAGCGCTTGTCTTTCCGCTGCTCTGTGCAGCCGGAGGCACGCTGCTGCTGACCCACAGCCACGCGATCGCCAACGTAAGGACCAGTTACTGATCGAGTTGACCCATACCCCGCTTGCCCTCGCGGGCATTGCCGCTGGCTGGGGCCGCTGGCTGGAGATCAGGCTGAACCCGCGCGAAAATCCGATCGCCTGGCAGGCCTCCGGCTGGATCTGGCCCGCCTGTATACTGTTCAGCGGGCTGCTGCTGCTTTCTTATCGCGAGGCGTAGGCACGAAGTCGCAAGGCCCGACGCGGTCATGCCCAATGTCGCGGCGGGCCGGACTACGACCACACATCGTCCAGCATCGCACGACACCGCCGCTGTCGTTTCTAGAGCAGACTCGTTGTCGTTCAAGACGCATCTTTCAAGAGATCGGTGATTACCCATTCCAGTTGCCGCAGTGTGTTGCACACAGTCACGAGCTTGCAGAACGGAGCATAGCGATACATGTCCGAATCCCCGGTGCCCCAGGCGGAACGATATTCCGGGTTCAGCCAGATGATCCGCTTCGACCGTTGCGAGATCCGGCCAATGATGTCGGTGCGGGGATCGGTCCGGTTGCCGCGGGCGTCACCCAGCACGATGACAGTCGTTTTGTTTGAGACGAAACGCATCCAGCCGTCTTCGAAATCAGCCAGCGCATTGCCATAGTTCGATGATCCGAAGCCGATCATCGACATGATCCTGGTGATGGCCTCTTCGACCGGCTGTTTCTCAAGAATTTCCGAAACTTCGATGAGCGAGCCGGAGAACGCGAACGAACGAATGTCCGACAGCGCCTCGTTCAGCGCGTAGAGGAACATCAGCAGGAACTGCGCCATCGCGGCGACCGACCCGGATACATCGCAGAGCACCATCACCCGGGGCTTCTCGATGCGCTTCTGCTTCCATACCGTAACGAATGGCACGCCGCCCCAGCCTACGTTCCGTCGTATCGTCCGACGTGTGTCCAGTTGACCGCGCAGCCGCCGCCGTCGGGTCTTGGCGTATCGGGCCGCGAGTTTCTTCGCCATCTGCCGCACCAGTATCCGCATGCGGTCCAGATCGCGTCGCTCCAGGTTCGAGAGCCGGGTGGACTTGAGCAGTTCCTCGCGGAATTTCTCGGTGTCGCCCCTGGCGAACAGGACCAGGTTGCGTTCCACGAAGTCGCGTACCGCGTCGCGCAGCGCCTCGATCCTGCCATCCAGGAACTGCGCCCTGCCGAGCCCCTCCGGCGTGGCGGACTGGCGCAGTGCCTCGATGCGGCGTTCCAGCGCGCGCAGGCCCATGCGGTCCAGGATGCGACGGGCGTAGAGGTTCTTCTGAGTGAAGAAGCGGATATTCTCGATGCCGGCCTCGCGCGCCGCCTGTTCCATCGCCGTCGCCAGTGCCGCGCGGTCGTCATCCGCGAGCAACTGGCCGAGCGACTGGCCGCCCTCGCCGCCCATGCCGTCACCGCCCGGCCCCGCTGCCCCGGAGCTGGAAAACGGATCGTCGCTGGGTGCGTCGTCCGTGTCGATCCGTCCGCCGCTGTTCCTTGCCGGCGAATTCGTCACGTTTGAAATAAAGCTCGAAGGCCTCGTCGTACAGCGCCTTTTCGTCCGGGGTCTTGGCCAGGATCAGTCCCAGCGTGTCCTTCAGCACGACGCGGTCGGCGAACCCCACCAGGTCAACGGCGCGGGCGGCATCGATACCCTCGGCGGCGGAGACCCGCAGCCCAGCGCCGCGCGCCACCTGCAGAAACCGCCGCAGCGGTTCAGTCGCCGGCGCGACCGCGGTGTCTGTCCCTACGGCCTGACACTACGCCAGGATCCCGGCTGTCCTGCCGCGCCTTGTGCGTGAGACCGGCGAGTTGCTTGCTGGCGACCTCGATATCGGCCTCGAACTTCAGCAGCACGTTCAGGGTGTCGCGCACCATATCGACCTCCAGCACCGAGGCGTGCAGCAGCAGCATCACCCTCGCCCAGTCGATCGTTTCGCTGACCGAGGGAACCTTCTTCAGATCGAGTGCCCGCAGTTGCTGCGCGAAGCTGACTAGCTGGCGCAGCAGCCTTGCGTCGATGCCCGGCACGCGGGACGCGATGATCCTCGCCTCTAGCTTGTGGTCCGGAAAGCCGATATGCAGATGCAGGCAGCGTCGTTTCAAGGCATCGCCGAGATCGCGTGTGCTGTTCGATGTCAGCAGCACGATCGGAGGCACCACCGCCTCGACGGTGCCGATTTCCGGGATCGTCACCTGATAGTCGGACAGGATTTCCAGCAGGAACGCTTCAAATTCCTGATCAGACTTGTCGACCTCATCGATCAGCAGAACCGCCCCGTCCGCCTGCTGCAGAGCGCGCAGCAGCGGCCGCGGCTCGAGAAACTGATGCGAGTAGAAGATGTCGCCGAAATCATGCAGCTTGTTCAGCGCCTCGGTCAGCCCATCGGCGTCGCCGATCACCGAGCCGATCTTGTCCTTCAGGATTTGCGTGTAGAGCAGTTGCTTGCCGTATTTCCACTCGTACAGCGCCTTGGACTCGTCCAGACCCTCGTAGCACTGCATGCGGATCAGCGGCAGCTTCAGCCACGACGCCACCGACTTCGCCAATTCCGTCTTGCCGACGCCGGCGGGTCCTTCCACCAGGATGGGCTTTTGCAGGTGCTGCGCCAGGTAGATCGCGGTGGAGATCTGGCGGTTGGCGATATATCCGGCCTCGCTCAGGCCCTGTTCGACAGCATCGATTGATCGCAAAGGGGGCGATCGCAGGCGCGGGCCCACCCGGCGGCGGCGCATCATTCACATCCGGCTCCAGCTACTGTTCAGTAGACCGAGTCGCACCCGCGCCAGTGAATGTCAAACGTTCCGCCTGTCCCGCGGCAGGGCCACCCGCGGCCTCGCTCCGGAACCCGTGCGTCCACCCGACACGCGCCTCACAACACGATAACCCCGCCAACCAACCCCTTCGCCACCGCCTCCGCTCGGCTTGTCGCGTCGAGTTTGGCAAACAGTGCCTCCAGGTGAAATTTCACCGTATGGACTGAAATCCCCAACTGCCGCGCCACCGACTTGTTGCTGAAGCCCTGGCCAACCAGGGCCAGAATTTCGCGCTCCCTCGGGGTCAGCAGCGGGGGCGCTTCGTCGCTGACCGGCGCGAAGCCTCGTTCCGCGATCGGCACCGCTGGCACCGCGCCGCTTACCACCCCCGGTGACCGAACCAGCAATCCAGCCGCAACCGCCCGCAATGCCAGATCGAGCTGGTCCGCCGTCGCATCCGCCGCGAGCATCCCCGCCGGCGTGCCCGCAACGGTCGGGCTGGCCGCCAGCGCGACCACGGGGGCCTCTGCCTCATGCGGCACCGGCCGTTCGCCACGGCCGATGTCGCACAATTCCACGTCCGGCGTCTCGTCCGTCACCGAATGTCCCGCGGCCTGAAGCATCGCGACCAATCCGCGCCGGCGAACCAGATCGGCCGCGTGTACCCGCACACGCAGCCCGTCCGTCCGAGCCAGATGCCCGCCGATGTCTGGGCCGCCGGTGGCGCTCATGCGGCCGGGCGTGCCGCGATGGTCACACTGATCGTCTGCACCGCGCCGGCGCGCAGGACACGCAGACTGACCGCCTGGCCAATGCGTTCAGGCCCCATCAGCGCAGAGAGGGCGCGGGGCCGGTTGAGCGGGGTTCCGTCGATGTCCAGCACAATATCGCCGGGCAGCATACCGGCCGCCTCGGCCGGCGCGGACGCCGCCAGGCTGACGACCATCAATCCGGATTCCCGTCCAGCGGACTGGCGAAATCCGTCGGGGATCATGACAGGCTGCAGACCAACGCCCACCCATCCACGCGCGATCCGCCCATCGGCGAGCAGCGGATCGATCACCCGCGCAAGCGTCGCTGTCGGGATCACAATGGTCCGCCGCCGCGGACCCGAGGTGGACATTCCCAGCAGACCACCTTCGGCTGACAGAACCAGCCCGCCCTCATCCACTCCCAGCCGCGTGTCCAGGCGGATCAGCGCGTCGATGCGGCCGCCGGCCATGCTGTGCCAGGCGTCCCCGACACTGTGCACCATCCCGAAGCGTCCGGTCGGCCCGCCTGCGGCATCGGCACCAACCACCAGCGCCAGCGACCCGACCCGAGGTGCTGCCGCCGGGGTCGGAAGCGTCGCGCCTTCCAGTCTGGTTTCCAGCTTCAGCACCGCGACATTCGTGCCGGGGTCCCGGCCGGCGAGCGTTGCACCAATCCGCTGCCCGCCGCGTATCACGCTCAGCGAGGGATCGTCGCCGAGAGTTTGTTCGGACGCCACCACCACATCCGGCCGCCACAGAATACCGCTGAAGCGCCGCCGGCCGGTGTGCACGGCGACAACGGATGGCGCGGCGCGGCCGATCCGGTCGGCCAGATCGGTTGAGATTTGTTCAATCATATCCATGAAACGTCGCCTCCTAGAGCAATATCAGCCTGGACTGGAATCGCGAAGCGAATCAGGCTGATGATTGCTCGCGAACCAAAGCCGGAGCGTTTCCACTCAAAGTGAAAGCGCTCTGGCGTCGCCGGATACTGCGCGCCCCGTGGTTCCATGGGCATCGGTCGGATGGCCGGGAGCCGGCCTCGCCGGATGGCCGGGTGCCGTTTCGCCAGCCAGTTCCCCATCTGGTGCGCAAAAGGAACACTTCGATGCCACTTGATGCCATGAACCAGGAGCTCGATCCCTATTCCTCGCAGGTCGTCCATGCGTTCGATCGGGTCGGGCCGGCCGTCGTCCATGTCGTGGCGTTCGACAAGAACGGTCGACCGGCGGGGCAGGGGTCGGGCGTGATCTTCACCCCGGACGGTTACCTGCTCACCAACAGCCATGTCGTCGCCAACGCCACCCGGCTGACCGCCAGTCTCACCGACGGACAGAGCCTGGAGGCCGCGCTGGTCGGCGACGATCCGGCGACCGACACCGCGGTACTGCGGCTGTCCGGCAACGGGTTGCCCCACGCCGGGCTTGGGGCCTCGGCCTCGCTGCGGGTGGGCCAGCTCGTTGTCGCCATCGGCAACCCGCTGGGTTTCACCTGCACGGTTACCGCCGGAATCGTCAGCGCACTGGGCCGCACTCTGCGCACCCGCTCGGGTGGCCTGATCGACAGCGTGATCCAGACGGACGCACCCCTCAACCCCGGCAATTCAGGCGGGCCACTGGTGTCCGGCGCCGGTCAGGTGATCGGCATCAACACGGCCATGATCGCCCCGGCGCAAGGCATCTGCTTTGCCATCGGCATCGACACGGCGATCTGGGTGGCGACCCGGCTGATGCGTGATGGACGGGTGCGGCGGTCGCGGCTGGGCCTGTCGGCGCAGACCGTTCCGATCACCACGCGGGTGCGGCGCTTCCATGGCCTGCAACAGGCCAGTGGTGCGATGATTGCCGACCTGGCACCCGACGGACCGGGCAAGCTGGCGGGGCTGCAGAAGGGCGATGTCCTGCTATCGTTCGATGGCCTGCCGGTGACCGGGGTCGATGATCTGCACCGCGCCTTGACGGCCGAACGCGCCGGCAGCGTGGTGGATGTGGGTCTGCTCCGCCGGACGGAGTTGCTGACCCTGCCGGTCACACCGCGCGAAACCTGAACTTTCCGCCAGGCCGGCGCCCGCGTCTGGCAACCGGGCGCCGCGGCCTCCGTTTTGGTCAGGCCTCGTCGCTGCAAGAGGCGCGGAGGGCGTCTGGTGACCAAAACAGTCGTGATAACGGGTGCGTCTGCCGGCATCGGGCGGGCAGCGGCGCGCGAGTTCGCGCACGAGCGATGCGACATCGGACTGATCGGCCGCGACCCGGTCCGGCTGGAACACGCCGCGGCGGAGTTGCGCGACCTCGGCGTGCGGGCCGTGGCGGTGCCCACGGATGTCGCCGACGCGGCCGCTGTCGAGGCGGCCGCCGACCGGATCGAGCAGGAGCTGGGTCCGATCGATGTGTGGGTCAATAACGCCGCGGCCACCCTGTTCGCCGCTGTCTCCGACACTGACGCGGCGGAGTTTCGTCGCGGCACCGAGGTCACCTATCTGGGGACGGTTCATGGCACCATGGCGGCACTGCGGCGCATGCGGCCGCGCCAAAGTGGTATGATCATCAATGTCGGATCGCACTGGCCTATCGCTCCGTTCCGCTGCAGGCCATGCATTGCGGCGCCAAGGCGGCGATCCGGGGCTTTACCGACAGCCTGCGCTCGGAGCTGATGCACGACCATGTCGGGGTGCATCTGACGATGGTGCATTTGCCCGCGGTCAACACGCCGCAGTTCAGTTGGGCGCTGAACAAGATGGGCCACCGGCCCCGCCCGGTGCCGCCGGTTTACCAGCCCGAGGTGGCCGCCGCGCCATCGTCTTCGCGGCGTTCCATCCGAGGCGGGAGATCTGGGTGGGCGTTCCCACCGTCGTCGCTATCCTGGCAAACCAGGTGGCACCCGGGCTTGCCGACTGGTATCTCGCCCGCCATGCCTATGCCGACCAGATGACCGCCGAACCGCCGCCCGAGGCCGCGCTGGCCAACCTGTACGACGCGGTGCCGGGAGACGTCGGCGCGCACGGTCGGTTCGGCGTCGACGCCCGCGTCGGAAGCGGCGAGATCTTCACCAGCCGACACCGCGACGCCGTTGCAATCACCGCGCTTGGCCTGTTGTTCCTGGCGGCCCGGCGATGGCTTCAAAAGCGCCGTTGAATCGGCGTAGCATGACAGAGCGTCAGCCGACTTGATCATCGGTACTTCCTTTCAAGCTCGCGACCGAAAAGTCCGGCTTCAGCGCATTCACGGCGGGGCCGTTTGCCGTCGCGGGCAAACATCAGGAGACAGGAATGAGTGATCTCAACGAGATCGTCCTATTTCATTCGCCGAACAGCCGCTCCACCGGGACGCTTGTCCTGCTGGAGGAACTGGGTGCGCCCTATCAACTGCGCGCACTGAACATGCGGGCAGGCGAGCAGCGGCAGCCGGAATTCCTGGCGATCAATCCGATGGGCAAGGTGCCCGCGGTCCTGCATGGCGATGTGCTGGTGACGGAGCAGGTGGCGATTTATCTCTATCTCGCCGACCTGTTCCCACAGGCAGGCCTGGCGCCCGGACTGAACGACAAGCGACGCGGCCCTTATCTGCGCTGGATGGCATTCTACGCCGCCTGCTTCGAGCCGGCTGTCGTCGACAAGGCCATGAAGCGTGAGCCCGGAACGATGGCGATGTCGCCTTATGGTGATTACGATACGGTCATGGCAACGTTGAACGCGCAGCTTGCGGCCGGGCCCTACCTGCTCGGGCAGACGTTCTCGGCGGCGGATGTGCTGTGGGGCACCGCCTTGCGGTGGACAACGATGTTCGGTTTGGTGGCCGAAACGCCGGACATCAAGGCATACGTTGAGCGCATCGCGACCCGCCCCGCCACCAAACGCGCGCAGCAAATTGATACGGATCTTGCGGCCGAGCAGGGTGCGGCCTGACGATCGGAAAGCGCCGCGTCCGCCCTGGTCCCGCGCGATGTAGTTTGGGTCATGGCCGCCGCCGAGCGTTGGCGATGTCATGGAAGTCATGCCCCGGGGGCGTCTCGGCGACCGCGGCAGCGCTCGCCGGAGCGACCTTGCCGTCGGCGCAGGGGCCGCCGCACGTTGACACTCGAGCGGGCGAGCGATCATGTGCGCGTTTGCCATGCCGGCACGACAATTCCTGTGATCTTTCCTGACCCTCGAGGGTTCATGCGCGCGGCGCCGACACCCGACGGCGCCAGTCAGACCGTCTCAGCAGTGGTCTCATAGCAATGCTTCTGGTCGTCGATGCCGGTAATACCAATATCGTGTTTGCCGTGCATGACGGGTCCGGCTGGCGTGGCTCCTGGCGGATCCGCACCGACGCCCAGCGCACCTCGGACGAGTATGCGGTCTGGCTGAATTCGCTCCTCACCATGGCCGACCTGAAACGCGACCAGGTCGATGCCGCCGTCATCGGCACCGTCGTGCCGGCGGCGCTGTATCACCTGCGCCGCCTCATCCGGGAATGGTTCAGTGTCGAACCGCTGATCGCGCGCTCCTCGCTCGACTGGGGCTTCGAAATCAAGATCGATAATCCGAATGAGGTCGGCGCCGACCGGCTGCTGAATGCGCTGGCCAGTCATCGCAAGTTCGGCGGTCCGCTTGATCGTGGTTGATTTTGGCACCGCGACCACGTTCGACGTGGTGGATCGATACGGGTGCCTATCTGGGCGGCGTGATCTGCCCGGGCATCAACCTGTCCATCGAGGCGCTGCATCAGGCCGCCGCCCGGCTGCCCCGCATCGGCATCGGGCGGCCGCAGTCGGTGATCGGCCGCTCCACCGTGCCGGCCATGCAATCGGGCATCTACTGGGGCTATATCGGCCTGATCGAGGGGCTGCTGACCCGTATCAAGGCCGAGTTCGGCGGGCCGATGAAGGTCGTCGCGACCGGTGGCCTGGCCCCGCTGTTCACCGAGGGAACCATGATGATCGAGCATATCGAGCCCGATCTGACCCTGGATGGCCTGCGGCTGTTGGCGGAACGCAACCCCGCGCCCACATTGCCAAGGGAAAAGACGCGACTGATCGAAAACGAGTAACGGAACCCAAACTTTTATGGATGTTGAAAACGGCGAACTGGCCTTCCTGCCGCTTGGCGGGACGGGCGAAATCGGCATGAACTTAAACCTTTACCGCTATGGCGAGCCCGGCAAGGAATATTGGCTCGCGGTCGATTGCGGCATCGGCTTCGGCGGCAGCGAGCATCCCGGAGGTCGATGTCATGATGCCCGACCCGGGGTTCATCGCCGACCGCCGGGACCAGTTGGTGGGGCTGGTCATCACCCATGCGCATGAAGATCATATCGGCGCCGTGGCCTGGCTGTGGCCGCAAGTTGAGATGCCCCGTCTACGCCACCCCGTTCGCCGCCACGGTGCTGCGGCGCAAGCTGGGCGAGGTCGGCCTGACCGGCCAGGTCCGGCTGCACGTGATCAGCCCGGGCGGCACGTTCGACCTGCCGCCGTTCGCGTTGCGCTTCATCCGCATGTCGCATTCGATCCCTGAAGCGCAGGCGCTGGTGATCGACACGCCGTCGGGCACGATATTGCACACCGGCGACTGGAAGCTCGACCCGACGCCGCTGATCGGCCCGCCGACCGACGAGGCGGCGCTGGCGGAACTCGGCAAGAGGGGCGTGCTGGCGATGGTGTGCGACTCGACCAACGCGATGGTCGAGGGCCACTCCGGCAGCGAGCAGGACGTCCGCCGCAGCCTGTCCGCGTTGATCCGCGACCTGTCCGGCCGCGTCGCGGTCACCTGCTTCGCCAGCAACGTCGCCCGGATGGAATCGATCGCGCTGGCGGCCCGGGACGCCGGCCGCAGCAGTGGCGCTGGTCGGCCGTCACTGCGCAACATCGATGCCACGGCGCGCGAGTGCGGCTACCTAGATCGCTGCCGCCCTTTCTGACGGAAGACGACATCGACGATGTGCCGGACGACAACGTGCTGATCCTGATCACCGGCAGCCAGGGCGAACCGCGCAGCGCGCTGGCCCGCGTCGCCCATGACAACCACCCGTTTGTGTCGCTCGGCGAGGGCGACACGGTCATCTTCTCCTCCCGCGTCATCCCCGGCAACGAGCGGGCGATCGGCACGGTGCAGGACAACCTGGTCCGCCGCGGCGTGCGACTGATGACCGACCATGACCATGTGGTCCACGTCTCCGGCCATCCGGCGCGCGACGAACTGCGGCGGCTGTACCGCCTGGTGAAGCCGCGCTACGCGGTGCCGGTGCATGGCGAGTGGCGGCATCTGTCGGCGCATGCCGCGCTGGCGCGGGAGGAGGGCGCAACGCCGTTCCTGCTGGAGGATGGCGATATCCTCAGCCTCGCGCCCGGGCGGTCCGGCGATCGTCGACAGCGCGCCGGTCGGCAGGCTGGTGCTGGACGGCTCCCGGCTGGTGCCGATGAAGGGTGAGGTCATGTCGGCGCGCCGCCGCATGCTGTACAACGGCCTGGTCGTGGCCAGTCTCGCGGTCGACCAGCAGGGCAATCTGCTTGGCCGGCCGAAGATCAGCGCGCCCGGCTTGCTCGACGCCGACGATCCGGAGGCCGATCGGGTCGTCTGGGAGTTTCAGCGAGATCATGCGGACCTGCCCGCCAGCCTCGGCGGGACGACGCCGGGTCTGACCGAGGCGGCGCGCGCCGCGCTGCGCCGTGCGTTGGGCCGGCGGCTGAGCAAGCGGCCGCTGGTCGATGTGCATCTGATCAGGGTGTGAGCTCGCGGTGAACTGGTTCACCGGGATCGCTCTTCATCTGATCTGGTGGACGGCGCTGTTCGCGGTGCTGCCGATCGGCACCCGGCCGGTTCAGCAGCGCGGACGAAACCAGCGGCTGGCGCGGCGCGCCGGAGAGGCCGCGCCTGGTGGAGAAGGTTGATCGTTACCACGATCGTCGCCAGCGTTCTCTGGCTCGGCGCGTTCGCGCTGATCGAGAGCGACTACATCAGTTTCCGGCACGGCTTTTCGCCGTGCCGGATCGTTGATTTAAGACGCTTATTTCACCACTGCCCGCCTCGGACAGGGAGGGAAAATCGTCCTCACCAACAGGGCGGCTGGCGTTTCCTCCCCAAACCTGGCCCACCTACTAACCGGTAAATGGCCCGGCACTGTTAACGAAACGCAATGCGATGTCACGAGTTTTTGTTCCTATTCCGACGATAACGTCTGAGTTTATTGCGTGCAACCGTTGTGCAGCGCAGCAAAATTTCAATCCGGCGCGTATCTTCGTCTAACGCTGCACTGCACCATTTCGTCGACTGCGACATATCGATACTACTTTGGCGTCGATCCGTCGCCAGTCGCGCGGCTTCTGACGGCGGTCGCCAGCGGTCAGCGTCGCGCCCAAACGCGATACCGAACGCGCGGAACCCCGCTAATGGATTCTTGCCTCGATGCGTCTCACCCACGGCTTCATTCCGACCATCAAGGAAACGCCGGCCGAGGCGCAGATCGCCTCGCACCGGCTGATGCTGCGCGCCGGCCTGGTGCGCCAGACCTCCGCCGGCATTTACGCCTGGCTGCCGCTGGGCCTGCGGGTGCTGCGCAACATCGAGCGGATCGTGCGCGAGGAGCAGGACGCGCGCCGGCGCGCAGGAAATGCTGATGCCGACGATCCAGCCGGCGGAACTGTGGCGGGAGAGCGGCCGCTACGACGACTACGGCGCGGAGATGCTGCGCATCCGCGACCGCCACGAGCGCGACATGCTGTACGGCCCGACCAATGAGGAAATGATCACCGACCTGTTCCCGCCAGTCGGTCCGCAGCTACCGCGAACTGCCGCAGATCCTGTACCACATCCAATGGAAGTTCCGCGACGAGGTGCGGCCGCGCTTCGGCGTGATGCGCGGGCGGGAGTTCCTGATGAAGGACGCCTATTCCTTCGATCTCGACCACGCCGGCGCGGTGGTCAGCTATCGCAAGATGATGCTGGCCTACATGCGGACGTTCCAGCGCATGGGCCTGAAGGCGATCCCGATGGAGGCCGATACCGGCCCGATCGGCGGCGACCTCAGCCACGAGTTCATCATCCTGGCGCCGACCGGCGAGAGCCAGGTGTTCTACGACGCGGCGTTCGAGGAGATCGACTATCTGTCCGCCGGTGCCGGCGGCTTCAGCCACGACAGCGCCGGACGATCTGGAGCGGTTCTTCCGGCAGATGACCTCGCACTACGCCGCGACCGACGAAAAGCACGACACCGCGAACTGGGACGCGGTCGCGCCGGAGCGCCGGCGGGAGGGCAGGGGGATCGAGGTCGGCCACATCTTCTATTTCGGCACCAAATACACCAAGGCGATGAACGCGACCGTCACCAGCCCGGACGGCAAGCAGGTGCATCCGGAGATGGGCAGCTACGGCATCGGCGTGTCCCGCCTGGTCGGCGCGGTGATCGAGGCGAGCCACGACGATGCCGGCATCATCTGGCCGGACGCCATCGCGCCGTTCAGCGCCGCGATCCTGAACCTGAAGCCGGGGCGATGCGGCCTGCGACGCGCTGTGCGCGCAGCTCTATGCGCGCCGCTCTGCGGCGCTGACGCCCTGTACGACGACCGCGACGACCGCGCCGGGGTGAAATTCAACGATGCCGACCTGATGGGCCATCCCTGGCAACTCGTCGTCGGCCCGCGCGGCGCCGCCACGGGCAAGGTCGAACTGAAGCGCCGCGCCGACCGGCGAGCGGGTGGAACTGACAGCCCGAGGACGCGCTGGCCCGGATCTCGGAACGCGGATCGGCGGGCCTGACGCACCCATGTTCGGACCATTCGAACGCGCCGTCGCCGGCCGCTATCTGCGCGCCCGCAAAGGCGAGCGGTTCGTCTCGATCATCGCGATCTTCTCGCTGGTCGGCATCGCGCTCGGCGTGGCGACATTGATCGTCGTCACCTCGGTCATGAGCGGCTTCCAGACCGAACTGGTGTCGCGCTTCCTCGGGCGTGAACGGCCATGTCACGATCGAGGCCTTCGCCGGCCAGAAGATCGACAATTACGAGGACCTGGCGACGCGCATCCGCGGCCCTGCCGGGCGTGGCCTCGGCGCTGCCGGTGCTGGACGGCCAGGTGCTGCTGAGCACCGCGGCGAATGCCTCGCAGCGGCGGCCTGGTGCGCGGCATCAGCCAGGACGACCTGCACGCGCTGCATCGGATCAGCGATCACATCGTCGCCGGGCACTCTGGATGATTTCAACGGCGACAACGCGATGGCGATCGGCGTCGGGTTCGCGCAATCGCCTACCGGTTGCGGCATCGGCGATCTGGTGACCTTGATCTCGCCGGAGGGCGCGGCGACGGCGTTCGGCACCATCCCGCGGGTGCGCGCCTATAAGGTGGTGGCGATCTTCGATGCCGGGCTGCACGACTACAACAGCATCCGTCGTGTTCCTGCCGCTGCCGGCCGCGCAGATCTTACTTCCAGAAGCCCGACGCGGTGACCCAGATCGAAATCCGGATGACCGATCCGGACGAGGTCGACAGCGCTGGCGCCGCCGCTGGCCGCCGCTGCTGGACGGACTGTCCGGTCCAAGTGCGCGACTGGCGGCACGCCAACGACGTCATCATCGGCGTGCTGCAGGTGCAGAAGGACACCATGTTCATCGTGCTCGGCATGATCGTGCTGGTGGCGGCGTTCAACGTCGTGTCCTCGCTGATCATGCTGGTGAAGGACAAGCGCGCCGACATCGCGGTGCTGCGCACGATCGGCGCCAGCAGCGGCTCCGTGCATGCGCATCTTCATCATGTGCGGCGCCTTCGTCGGCGTCGCCGGCACCGTGCATCGGCACCATCATCGGCGTGGTGATCTGCCGCAACATCGTCGCGATCCAGCGCTTCATCGAGCGACATCACCGGCGGCCAGGTGTTCGACGCCTCGGTGTTCATGCTGAGCGACGTTGCCGAACACGATCGACTGGGGCGACGTTGGCGCGGGTCGTGGTGCTCGGCCTGGCGCTGTCGGTGCTGGCGACGCTGTATCCGAGCTGGCGCGCCGCGCGCACCGATCCGGTGGAAGCGCTGCGGCATGAGTGAGCCAGGCCGGGTTCGCGGCGGTCCGGTTCCGGCGGCCCGGCTTCCGCGCGGCCGACGATCGGGCGTCGGGGGTGCCACCACTGCGTGCTGCGCGACGTGCAGCGGATCTACAGCAGCGAGGCCGGCGATCTTGCGGTGCTGCGCGGCTCGATCTGACGTTGCGGGCCGGCGAGATCGTCGCGCTGGTGGCGCCGTCCGGTGTCGGAAAGTCCACGCTTCTGCATATCGCCGGGCTGCTGGATCGTCCGACCGGCGGGTCGGTGCTGGTCGAGGGCAGCGATGCCGGCGGCCTGCCCGACAGCGCGCGGACCGCGGTGCGCCGCGACACCATCGGCTTCGTCTATCAGTTCCATCATCTGCTGGCCGAGTTCACCGCGCTGGAGAATGTCGCGCTGCCGCAGATGATCGCCGGCCGGCTCGCGCCGAGACGCCGAAGATCGCGCCGCGGTCGTTGCTGGCGCTGTTCGGACTGGGCGGCCGGCTGCGGCATCTGCCGGGCAAGCTGTCCGGCGGCGAGCAGCAGCGGGTGGCGATCGCCCGCGCGCTGGCGAACCAGCCGAAGCTGCTGCTGGCGGATGAGCCGACGGGCAATCTCGATGTGGCGACGGCCGAGACGGTGTTTGCCGAGTTGATGGCGCGGGTGCGGGAGGACGGCGTGGCGGCGCTGATCGCGACGCACAATCCGGAGCTTGCGGCACGGATGGATCGCACGGTGACGTTGCGGGACGGACGGCTGATGTAGAGTGCGGGCCGTCGTCCTTGGGCGCATACCAGTTGGCCGAGACCTGACCTGCTTGTGGTGGCCTATTTGTCTCGGGCCTATTGGTTTCGGGCGACCGTTCCCTCGAACGCGCGAATTCGGTCTTTCATGTCACGTTCGGCGAGCCGGCCCGTGGTCGGCCATGAAACGCGATGTGAAACCTTGTCGATTGCATAGCGATTGCATAGCAATGGCTCAAGGACTGCGCTGCGCGCACCGATCTTCGGCTCTATCGCAGCTGACAACTCTGGCGCCGGATGGTCGCGGACAACACGGTGCTTCTACGATTGGTCGTTCATGCCTCGCTCGTAGAGCACCAGCATCTGTCTGATCTCAGTACCGGCATGCTGAGACGACGGCTAGGGGTCGTCGCCAACTGGGCTGTCCCTACCGGCTCCTGATTGTGCTTGCGTCGGCGCGACCGGCGTCAAGCCCAAGCCGCCGATGGCGGTCGCTGCGCGAGGCTTGACCCCGCCCGCTCCGGCGAAGCGAGGCTCGGGATCGGCTGTGTCGGAGGATGTGGTCGGGGGGTGAGAATGGCGTGGGGCGGTCGCAGTCGTGGAACGGGTCCAGCGACGTATCTGAATTGGATGCCACCGCCGCTGACATTCGTTTCATGTGTGACAAATCCGGCCAGCGAACCGCCCTCAGCGCGCCGAAACCTTCTGCTGCTCCAGCCATGCCGGCGCTGCCTTGTCCGCACCCGACGGCAGTGGTGCACCGCGGATCGTCGATCCAGGCCAGGATGTCGCCGATCGGTAGCGCCCGATCCTGGTCCCGCAGCAGCAAATGGTAGCCGTTCGGATAGAACGCCAGCACCGGTCCGCCTCCCGCCGAACGCGGCAGAGCCCGCCATGTCGCGGCGTTGGCACCCGCCGGGACCAGCTCGTCATGCCCGCCGTACAGAAACAGCGCCGGCGCGGCGAAACCGCGCGGCCGCCGCCAGCGCATCGTCCATCAGGTCGACCAGACCCTTGATGGCGTCGACGCGGGTCGCGTGGATCGTCAGCGGATCGGTCGAAAGCCGCACCAGGGCCTGCTGGTTGTCGCTCGCGGTCACCTTCACGATGCCGCGGCCGGTCAGCGTCAGCCCCGGCACGGTCTGGTTGGCCAGCCACAGCGACGCGCGCATCAGGAAGTTCATCTTGGACCGCCCCCACACCGCGGGCGCGATCAGCACGTAGCCGTCCACCGCCGGTGGGTTCGGCTCCGTCGCCATCACCATCAGCGCCGCGGCGCCCATGCTCTCGGCCATCAGGATCAGCTTGGTATGTGGGAAGCGCGCGCCGCAGCAGCCGAGCCATGACTCGCGCGTCGGCCCTGAGGCCGTTGGTGCCCGGCCACAGGCCGCGCGTCGCGGTGGCGCCGAAGCCGCGCAGGTCCGGGGAGAACACCGCGATCCCGGCGTCGGCGAACGCGGGCGCCGGATATTCCCAGGCGTCGCGGCTGTCGTTCATGCCGTGCAGCGCCAGCACCACGGCCCGTGCGCCCTCCCGACCGGCAGCCACTCCCGGTAGGGCAGTCGCATGCCGTCCGGCATCACGAACGCGGCGGCGGTTTCCGTCGGCTTCTCCACGGCGGGGCCCGGCGGCGCCATCTCGCGACCAGGCAGCCAACAGCAACATGACCAGCAGGAACGGGGCCAGCAGAAAAGGGGCCGGCAACGCGCATCCTGGGCGACGGATCACAGCACCACGGTTGAAAGCATTCGCCGCATCGCTATCATCACGCCGCTTCCCAGACCAGACAGAGGATCAAAATGCCGGACGGCGCCGCTCGAAACGCTCCAACCCGCAACCAGGGCCCCCAGGTGACACCGACCGAGATCATCCATGTCGACGACCGCACGGTCGCCTGCGACGGGGGTGACGGTGCGCTCGGCCATCCCCGGGTCTTCCTGCGCATCCCGGACGAGCAGGTGATGTGCCCGTATTGCTCTCGCCTCTACATCCTGAACGCAGGAGCCGACCACGACAGCGGTCATTGATATCCCGGCGGACGCCGCGGCCGATATTCCCGCGGACCTGTCAGACGCTGACACGGACGCCGTAGCGGCCGAGACCCTGCCGCCGGTGGCACGAACCGGCCGCTCTGCACCTGATCCTGATCGACGGCTCCGGGTTCATCTTCCGCGCCTTCCATGCCCTGCCGCCGATGACCCGCCCGGACGGCACGCCGGTCAACGCGGTGTTCGGCTTCACCAACATGCTCGCCAAGTTGCTGAAGGAGCACACCGGCACGCACATCGCGGTCATTTTCGACGCCGGCCGCGTGACGTTCCGCAACCGGCTGTACGACGCCTACAAGGCGCATCGCCCGCCGCCGCCGGAGGAACTGATCCCGCAGTTCATCCTGACCCGCGAGGCGACCGAGGCGTTCGGCGTTCCCGCGATCGAACTGACCGACTGGGAGGCCGACGACCTGATCGCCGCTTATGCGCAGGCCGCGACCGGCACCGGCGGGCAGACGACGATCGTGTCCTCCGACAAGGATCTGATGCAGTTGATCCGGCCCGGCGTGATCATGATGGATCCGCTGAAGCAGAAGCCGATCGGCCCGCCGGAGGTGATGGAGAAATTCGGCGTCACGCCCGACAAGATGATCGAGGTGCAGGCGCTGATCGGCGATTCCACCGACAACGTGCCCGGCGTGCCCGGCATCGGCCCCAAGGGCGCCGCGCAACTGATCGACGAATTTGGCGATCTGGAAACGGTCCTGGCGGCGGCGCCGGCCATGAAGCCGTCCAAGCGCCGCGACATGCTGATCGAGCACGCGGACAAGGCGCGGATCTCGCGCGAACTGGTGCGCGCTGCGCGCCGATGCGCCGCTGCCGCTGCCGCTGGAGGCTCTGGAGCGCGAGCCGGACGCGGCGATCCTGGCCGCCTGGCTGCTGAAGCAGGGTTTCCGCAGCGCCATCGCGCGGCTGGGGCTTGGCCCGGACGCCGCCGCAGCACCGGCCAGGACCGATTCCCTCAACGCAGCCGGCGCGACTGCGCCGAGGCGCCCCTGGTGCCGGCGCCGCCTCGCACGACGGCGGCCTTTGGGCCGTACGAGAGTGTCACCACCGCCGAAGCCCTGCGCGCTTTGGGCCGACGCCGCGCGCGCCGCCGGTCGTTTCGCGTTGGATACGGAGACCGACGGGCTGGACGCGATGCGCGCCCGCCTGGTCGGGCTGTCGATGGCGACCGCGCCCGGCAGGCCTGCTATGTGCCGCTGCGCATGAAATCCTGGGCGAGCAGGTCCCGCTGGCCGCGGCGATCGAGATCCTTGGCCCGCTGTTCACCGATCCGTCGGTGCTGAAGATCCTGCAAAACGCCAAGTTCGACATGATGGTGCTGGCGCGCGCCGGTTTCCGCCGCCGGCGCCGATCGACGACACGATGCTGATCTCCTTCGCGCAGGAGGCCGGCGCGCACGGTCACGGCATGGACGAATTGTCGCGGCTGCACCTCGGGCATACGCCGATCCGCTACGACGAGGTCACCGGTACCGGCCGCAATCGGCATCCGTTCGCCCAGGTGCCGATCGAACGCGCACCGCCTATGCCGCCGAGGACGCCGACGTCACGTTGCGGCTGTGGGACGCATGAAGCCGCGGCTGCGGCTGAACATCGGCGCTGGCGCTGTACGAGCAGATCGAGCGCCGTCTGATCCCGGTCCTGCTGGACATGGAGCGCGCCGGCATCAAGGTCGACGCCGACGATCTGCGCCGCATGTCGGTCGATTTCGAACAGCGCATGGGGGTGATGGAGAAGGACTGCCATCGGCTCGCCGGCCATCGAATTCAACGTCGGCAGCCCCAAGCAACTGGGCGAGGTGCTGTTCGACAACAGAACCTGCCCGGCGGCAAGCGGATGAAGACCGGCGCCTGGGGGACCGATTCCTCGGTGCTGCAGACCCTGGCCGACCAGGGGCACGAACTGCCGGCGCGCATCCTGGAATGGCGGCAGTTGCAGAAGCTGAAATCGACCTACGCCGATGCGCTGGTCAACGACATCAATCCCGAGACCGGCCGGGTGCACACGAGCTTCGCCATGGCGATCGCGCAGACCGGGCGGCTGTCATCGACCGATCCGAACCTGCAGAACATCCCGATCCGCACCGAGGAAGGCAGCCGCATCCGCCACGCCTTCATCGCCGAGCCGGGCAATGTGCTGGTCAGCGCCGACTACTCGCAGATCGAACTGCGGCTGCTGGCCCATGTCGCCGACATGCCGGCGCTGAAAGAAAGTTTCGCCAGCGGCGAGGACATCCATGCGCGCACCGCCAGCGAGGTGTTCGGCGTGCCGATGGAGGGCATGGACCCGATGACCCGCCGCCGTGCCAAAGCGATCAATTTCGGCATCATCTACGGCATCTCCGGCTTCGGCCTCGCCCGCCAGCTTGGCATCGGCCAGGGCGAGGCGCGTGGCTACATCAAGCGTTACTTCGAACGCTATCCGGGTATCCGCGACTACATGGAACGGACCAAGCAGGAGGCGCGGGAAAAAGGCTACGTGCTGACCCCGTTCGGCCGCCGCTGCTGGATGCCCGGCATCGCGGACAAGAACGGCCCGCGGCGGGCCTATGCCGAGCGGCAGGCGATCAACGCGCCGCTGCAAGGCGGCGCCGCCGACATCATCAAGCGCGCCATGGTGCAACTGCCGGCCGTGCTGCGCGACGAGTGGCCTGCGGTCGCGGATGCTGTTGCAGGTGCATGACGAACTGCTGTTCGAGGTGCCCGAGAGCGAGGCCGACGGCGCTGGCGGCCGTGGCGCGGCAGGTGATGGAACCGCGGCGACCCTGTCCGTCCCGCTCGTCGTCGAAACCGGCACCGGCCGGACCTGGGCCGAGGCGCACTAGCCAACTTTCGCCTCGGGTCAGCAAAGCGCCGCCGGCAACGACGGTTTGTCACACGGAACGAAGGTCGGATCACGACACGGCCCTGACGCAACGAACGGAGACATTCATAAACGTCAAGCACCGGGGATTGGTCTATGCACTGGGCGGCATTGCGATCGGTGCCTCAGGCGGCGCCACACTTCACGCGCAGAGTGGCGCGCCTGCCTACTACGTTGTCGAAGTGAACGTCCGCGACCTCGACACATACAAAAGCGACTACGCGTCGCATGTCGCCGCGACGCTGACGCCGTATGGGGGTCGCTATCTCGCCGCGGGCGGACGAACCGAGAGCATCGAGGGTGCCCCGCCGGCAAGCCGCGTCTCGATTCTGGAGTTCCCGAGCGTGGACAAGGCCGAGGCGTCGGTACAATTCGCCCGAGTACGACAAGATCAAGCCGGTCAGGCACGCCGTGGCGACCACCCGCTCGTTCATCGTCGAGGGCCGGCCCCCTGCCCGGTAGCGCCGCGGGCCGTGTGCCATAGGTCCGGGCCTGGCTCAGCTGCACGCCGGATTGGACGCCCGGCAGCGTTCCTCGAATCCGGCCGAGATGAAGTCGGGTCGCTTGTACAGGCCCTTCATCCAGCTTGCCACCATGCAGAGCTCGTCCAGCTTCACCACCTCGTCCAGCGTTCCGGCCGGGAAGTGCAGATGAAAGCTCTCGCCGATGGTGCCCATGACCGCTTCCACCTGCTCGATCAATCAGTCCGCAATCGGTCTCCAATACCGCCGAACGCACCAGTATCGTCTCGTCGACCTCGTATTCGTCGCGGATCAGTTTCACGATCCAGCGGAACATGTTCATCCAGTTCTTCACGTCATCGATCGGGGGTGGCATAGCGCGCGCCTCGGGGACGGTGGCGCCTCACCTATAGGTCATTTGATTTAAGTATTAAACAACGCCTAGGGGCCGAGCGTGGACAGGCTGCGGGAGAAGGCGGCGTCGCCACGCGCATCGGACGCGTAGCGCATTCCGCGAGCGTATCCCGTTGCGTTTCCGTCGCAACGAACCTGGCACCCCGGGAAGCAACTTCACCCGGGGCTTTCCCACCGGGCCGCCCGGAGCGACACTGGCTCATGCCGACGCGATCCAACCTCCGGTCCAATCGGGTTTCGCGCGAGACGCGCCTGACGGCGGTGATCGTCGCCAGTGCGCTGTTCATGCAGAACCTCGACTTCACCGTCATCGCCACCGCCCTGCCGACCATGGCGCGCGCGTTCGGCTACGACCCGGTGCGGATGAATGTTGCGCTGACCTCCTATCTGCTCAGCCTGACCGTGTTCATCCCGGCGAGCGGCTGGGTGGCGGACCGCTTCGGCACCCGCAACGTGTTCCGAGCGGCGATCATCGTGTTCACCATCGGCTCGATCCTGTGCGGCCTGTCCAACGGCCTGGTGGAACTGGTGGCCTCGCGCGTCCTGCAAGGACTTGGTGGGGCCATGATGGTGCCGGTCGGCCGGCTGCTGCTGCTGCGCACGGCGGCAAAGTCCGAACTGGTGGCGGCGATGGCCTGGCTGACCATGCCGGCGTTGCTGGGCCCGGTGGTCGGACCACCGGTCGGCGGCTTCATCGTCACCTATTTCAACTGGCGCTGGACGTTCTTCATCAACATCCCGGTGGGCTTGCTGGGCCTGCTGGCGGTCACCTTGTTCATCAAGGACTTCCGCGAGCCAACGCGCGGCGGCTTCGACCTGCGAGGGCTGCTGCTGACCGGTTCGGCACTGACCGGCGTCATGTTTGGACTGGAAACCGCCGGCCGGGGCGTGGTTTCAATCGAGTTGACCGGCGCGGCGTTCACCATCGGCCTTGCCTTCGCCCTCCTCTACTACCTCCACGCTCGGCATCACGCCGCACCGCTGCTGGACTTTTCATTGATGAGACTGCCGAGCTTCGGGCTGTCTTTCAGCGCGATGATGCTGTTCCGCACCGGTATCGGCGCAATCCCGTTCCTGCTGCCGATGATGCTGCAGGTCGGCTTCGGCAAGGCCGCGGCGGAGAGCGGACTGATCACCTTCGCCAGTTCCGCCGGCGCCCTGGTGATGAAGCCGGGCGCGCAATATGCGCTGCGCTGGTTCGGCTTCCGCGACACGCTGATCTGGAACGGGGTGCTGTCCGGCGTCATGCTGATGCTGTGCGCGGCATTTCGCCCCACCTGGCCGGCGGCGGCGATCTATCTGGTGCTGCTGGTCGGCGGGTTCCTGCGGTCGCTGCAGTTCACCGCTTACAATACCCTGGCCTATGGCGATGTGCCGCGGCCGCAGATGAGCGCGGCGACCAGTCTCTACACCGCCGGCCAGCAGCTTGCCGCGACCATTGGCGTTTCGGTGGGGGCGTTGGCCCTCGAGGTCGCGCGCACCCTGTCCGGTCATTCTGCCCCGCAGACCTCGGACTTCAGCGTCGCGTTCCTCGTGGTCGGCCTGATGACGCTGGCCGCCGCGCCGATCGCGGTGCTGATGCCATCCAGCGCGGGGGATGAACTGACCGGCCGCCACGCCGTCAAGCCCCCGCCCGCGGCGCCGCTATCCCCGACGGCGATACCCGTCACGCGCGCTGGGGAGTAGATGAAGCGCGGCCGACGCTCACAGCGTCGTTGCTTCGCTGTTACAATAATAAGTCCAGGGCTGGCCGGGGCCGATCATGACACGGACGGTGGGGTAACCGGGCTGTGGTATAGAACCGCGGGTTTACCAGTGGCGGTGTCCCCAGCCTCCGCCCCAGCCCCAGCCCCCGCCGATCACTACCGCGGGTCCATATCGCCATAGTAGGCCGGGCCCATATCCGTAGCCATAGCCATAGCCAGGCGGATAGCCATAGTAGGGACCCGGATAGCCTGCGTAACCGCCCGGCGACGCCTGGACGGTATTGCCCTTCGAATACATGCATTGGGTATACGCGGTGTCGTAGCGGGACTGTACCGCCGCGCCTGAAGCCTGAGCATTGCCTGCGCCGATCGAGCTGCCGGCCAGTAGCCCGGTGGCTCCGCCGATCGCGGCTCCGACGCCGGCCGCACCGCCGGCGGCCCCAATTGCCGCACCCAGACCAGCCCCCAGCGCCGTACCAACAACCGCGCTGCCGACCGCGGCGTTGTTGGCCGCGTGGGTGGGGCTCGCCCCGCCAGTCTGCTGCGTCGCAAAGCCGCGGCAGATCGCGTCATCCTGCTGAAACGCCTCGAAGTTCTTGCCCTGTGCCGGCAACGCCATCACGCTGGGGCCCGTAGGCGGCGCAACGGCGCACGCACTTACCGCGAGAGCCGAGGCAACAGCGAAGGTCGTTGGTGCGCGGCGCATGGTGCGGCTTCCGGGGTTGGGAGAGGGTACAGATATCGATCGTCACAGCGATGCTATCTAGTTGGCTCTCGATCGTCGTACATGTAACATAGTGTGAACATCCGCACAAATGTGTTCGGAGCCGAATTCATCCGACCCACGATTTGAACAGCGCGAGGTCGATGTTGCCGCCGCTCGCGATCAGAGCGACCCGCTTTCCGCTCATAGCGTGGCGCTCCTGCAGCAACGCCGCCAGAGGCGCGGCTCCCGCGCCCTCGACTAGGTTGTGGGTGTCGGTCCAGTAGGCGCGGATCGCCGCGGCGATTTCATCATCCGGCACGGTGACGATGCGGTCCGCGCCGGCCAGGATGATCCGTAGCGCGTCGGCATCCGGCTGGCGCACCGCGATGCCATCGGCCCGCGTGTCGGCGCGGTTCCCGGCGATCAGGCGGCCGGCTGCGAAAGACCGGGCGTAGCAGTCGGCGCCGCTGCTCTGGACGCCGATGATTTGCGTGCGCAGGCCGAGCAGATCGCGCGCCAGGATCGTGCCGCAGATGCCGGAACCCAGGCCGATCGGCACATAGACCGCGTCGAGGTCGGTCAACGCCTGGAACAGTTCCAGCGCGTAAGTCGCCACGCCCTTCACCAGGTCGGGGGCGAAGGAGGGCACGAATAGCAGTCCCTCGACGTCGGCGAGACGCTGAGCCTCTTCGCGCGCCGCCTCGAAATCCGTCCCATGCTCGATCAGGGTGGCACCGAGGCAGCCATCGCGGCGTTCTTTTCCGCGCTGTTGCCGTGCGGGACGACGATTTTGACCTCGAAGCCAAGCAGCGTCCGGCGAAGGCGAGCGACTGGCCGTGATTGCCGCGCGTGGCCGAGATCAGACCACGAATGTCCGCGCTCTCGCGACGCAAGCGATCGGCGCAGGACGAGACCGCCTCTGACCTTGAACGCGCCGGTGGGCAGGTGATTTTCATGTTTGACCCAGACCTCCGCCCCGGTGCGTTGGCTGAGCAGGGGCCACGCGATCTGGGCCGACGGCGCCAGGTGCGTCTGGATTACCCGGGACGCGTCCTGAAGGTCCGTCAGGGTGAGCATGGGGAGGTTGGGCATCGGTCTGCCGCGTGGCGTCCTTTTGAGGCCGCCAACGTCGAAGAAGGTGCAGGACGGTGGTTCAGGCCAGCTTCAGATTGGTGGCGGCAGCCTTGCCCCGTTCCATGGCGACCTCGTAGCTAACCTTCTGGCCGTCGTTGAGGCCCTTGAGACCCGCGGCCTGCACCGCGGTGATGTGCACGAAGACGTCCTTGCCGCCGTCTTGCGGCATGATGAAGCCGTAACCCTTGGTCGCGTTGAACCATTTAACCGTCCCGACGGCCATGGCTTTCTCTCCCCAGGTAGCCGGCCGGTCGCCTGAGCAACCGGTCGTTCGAAATCTCCTCCGGTCGCGCTAGACCGGCTTGAGATTGGTCGCGGAGGCCTTTCCTCGCTCCATCGCAACGTCGAAGGACACCTTCTGCCCCTCATCCAAGCCGCGAAGGCCGGCTGCCTGAACCGCGGTGATGTGCACGAACACATCCTTGCCGCCATCCTGCGGCATGATGAACCCATATCCCTTGGTGGTGTTGAACCACTTAACCGTACCTGTGGCCATCTGCGTCTTTCTCCGTCCTGGCCGCGCGCCCGAGCGCGCGAGGCTTAGACAACCGGGTCTTTGGACATCCTGAGGCACCCGAGTACGGAAGCGCAGCGAGGCAAGCCAAATACGATTGCACGCGATAATTGACACATAAAGTGTGATGACTGTCAATCACACTGGCGATAGGAAGTGAAGTTGTCCGGGCGCACGTTCGTGCCGGATTACGGAATCGTGGTGCCGCCGCGCGCGCGGTCGGTCCCGGCCTTGGTGCGGCCGGAACGGACCGACCCCCAGACGCGACAGAAACCACAGCGCCAGACGCTTGAGGCCCGGAGCGGCGCGCAGTGAGCGGCGGAGCCAGGCCCGACCCTCTCGCGGCATCCCGCGCCGGATCAACTCCCGCCCGGTCACCCATGCATTTTCCGCCTTCGCTCGGCGATGCAACCTGAGCAGGTGCGATTCGCCAATCCGGGCGATGATGGCCGGGTTGCTGTAAACAGCAGCCATGCTGCAGGCAAAACGGGCCGGATCGGTTGCCATCCGGTAACAGACGCTGCCGGTTCGCTCGCGGACGAACAGCAACGGTTTGCGGGTGTGGATCGAGACGAATTCGCCTTGCAGCGCGAGGCGCGTCCAGTACTCCCAGTCCTCGCCATATGACAGCGCCGTATTGAAGTCGCCGGCTGCGTCGATCGCACGTCGCCGGATCAGTAGGTGGCCGCCGTTGGCGAACGGGTTGCGGACCAGCAGGCGTGGCAGCAAGCGTGCCTGAAGGCGGCGGTGCAGCATGCCGTGCGGCTCCTCCGGGGTGATCCGGGCGTAGCATGCTGTGGCCGCCACGGCCCAGGGACAGTCAGCCAAGGTATCAGACAGCGTGGCCAAGGCGTCGGGCGTTAGCCAGTCGTCGGCGTCCAGGAACAGGATCGCCTCTGCGCTGAGCGCCGCCAGCCCGGTGTTCCTCGCGGCGGAGACACCTCGATTGGGCTGCCGTATCAGTTGGATGCGGGGGTCGGCGAACGCGGCGGCGATGTCGGGCGTGGCGTCGGTGGAGCCGTCATCGACCACCACCAGCGACCAATCCCGACAGGTTTGCGACAGCACGGAACGGATTGCGTCGGCAAGCCAGGGAGCGACGTTGTAGGCGGGGATGACGACACCAACGTGCATCTGAACCTCGGCGCGGTGGGCATGTTGTTTAGCAGAACTCCATTTAATTCGTGATTAATGCCCCCTGGGGGCGTCATCCCAACCGGCCGGAACGTTGACCTGTCTTGCTACGGCAAGCCCGTTGGTATCCTATTGATTTCGCGCGCGGCCCCCTCACTCGCGTGCTCCGCTCGCCCCGCCCAACGCCGGGCGCGTACCTGTCAGCCCGATCGGTGCCCGATGGGCTGCTGGTATCAGACGACGTGGCGGTGACGGAAGAGCAGGCGCCGCGCGTGGGGCTCCTATCGGCGACCCTTGAGGTTGACCGGGGGAGCGCATTTCCAGGTCATCCCCCGAGAAGCATGTCCCGCCCTCGCCGAGCGAGGCTTTGGGAGCGTGAGAAGGGGCGGCCCTCCCGAGGCGGTGGACCCGCGATCCGCGGTACCACGCAGGTAAAGTCATGGATCACCGGACCAAGCGCGGCGATGACAGGGATGAGCGGAAGTGCGCGCTTGCAATAGCCATGCGGGCTCCCATAGCTGGCGCTGCCGGCGTCGCCGGTCACCGCTCATCTACCGAGTTACTCGCCCCCACAGCGTGCGATAATCGGGCGACGCCTGACCGTGGTCCGCGGCCGTCAGGTCCAGTGCCAACTGATCCGCGACCGCGACGCGGTAATGCTGCGGGTCCCAGTAGTTGTCGTCCGCGAGGGTGATCGGGCTTGGCAGCATAAAGTCCACGGCGATGGCGTTCGGCGTCGACCTGACCAGAGCGGCAACACGACGCTTGCATTCGTCCCAAACGCTCGCTCCGTCGCTGCCAGGCGGCGACAGCAGGCGGTGATGATAGGGCACGAAGAACAGGACCTTGTGGGTGATTTCGGGCAGCGCCAGCAGATCGTCTCGGAGGGTTTCCAGCGCCGGCAGCCGCCACGCCGAGGCATCCCCGGAACGTTCTCCACCGGGCACACGCGGCCCGGCCTCGCGCAGATGGACCGCGGCGCGGGCCGGATCGTAGGCCTCATCAGGTGGAACGAAGCGGGTGTAGCCGTCGCGGCCCATATCCTCCTGTTTCAGGCCGGTGAGCACGCCGAACTGCTTGAACGCCTCCTGCACGGCGAACAGGTTGAACATCTCGCCGTAGCCGGACCATTGATTGCGCTGGTACATCCATTCCGGGAATGGCCGCGGCGAGAGTTTGCGGAAGCTGTCCCCGGTGACGCACCAGCGGTCGTCGATCCCGAGCATGATGACCCTGGCGGTGGGGTGGGCACGGCTGAACACCCGCAGCATGCTGGACATCTCATAGGGTGTCGCGTCGTTCATCGCCAGATTGACGAAGCGGGCGTGGAATGCGGCATCGAGCGAGGCGGGCCGCAGCAGGCGGCTGGTGGACGTGCCGATGATCGCGCTGTCGAAACGAGCCGAGCGGGCCAGTGCCGGATATGAAAACCGTTGGTTGCTGGTGACCGGCGCGCGGTCCCACGGCGGTGACAACGGCAGCGTATCGAACGGATCGACCAGCACGGCGAAGGCATAGATCACGGCAGCGAAGGCGGCGGCGGAACCAGCGGCGAGGCGGAAAAAGCGACGCCACCGGCCGGCCTGGTCCGAAGGGGCTGGGCCGGAAGGGGGCTCGCCAGAAGGGCGCCGGTCAGAGGCGGTCGCGTCAGAATTGGAAATAGATGAAGACATTGGGCAGCCGGCCCCCGATCAACAGCAGCAGATAGGCCAGCAGCGCGCCGGCGGGAATTGCCAGCCAGGCGTTCGGCCCCAGTCCGCGCAACGCGGCTTCCTGACTTGTGGGGCCCAGCACCGCGACGGCGGCACCGATCCCCAGGACAATGACGTATTCGCGGTCAGGAGCGATGCGCCCGGCGCCGTGCAGGCCGGCCATGCTGGCCAGAATTTCCCCGGCATGGCCGAAATCCGGCGAGCGGAACAGCACCCAGCAGGTCATGACGAACAGCGTCGTGAGCAGCCAGGCCGCCGCGCCGGGGCAGCACGAAGCCCCGCGCGGCCCACAGATGGTTCACCGCCAGCGCGACGCCGTGCAGACCGCCCCAGGCGACGAAGGTCCAGCTCGCGCCATGCCAGAGCCCGCCCAGCAGCATGGTGGCCACCACGTTCACCGCCTGACGCGTCGCCGTGCCACGGTTGCCACCGAGCGGGATGTAGAGGTAGTCGCGCAGGAACCGGCTGAGCGTCATGTGCCAGCGCCGCCAGAAATCACGCACCGAAGACGGCGCGGTAGGGGGCGTTGAAATTCATCGGCAGCCGCGAGGCCGAACATCAGCGCGAGACCGATCGCCATGTCGGAATAGCCGGAAAAATCGAAGTAGATCTGCAACGTATAGGCGGCGGTGGCGGTCCACGCCTCGGCCGCGCTCAGCGGGGCCTGCAACGCCTGGTGGAACAGCGGGTCCACCAGCATGGCGAGCGTGTCGGCCAGGCCGGTCTTCTTGGTGACGCCGATCAGGAACAGGATGAACCCACGCGACAGGTTTTCCCACATCTCCGGCCGACGCGGATCGGCGGCGAATTGCGGGATGATTTCATTGTGCCTCACCAGCGGCCCGGCGATGAGCTGCGGGAAGAACACGACGAACATGCAGAAGTCGAGCAGACCGTAGATGTGGCGGTCACCGCGCCGGAGGTCGACCAGATAGGAAATCTTCTGGAACACGAAGAAGCTGATGCCGAGCGGCAGTATCAGGCTCCATGGCTGCCAGTCTCATCGAGCAGGCCGAAGACGGTGCCGCGCAGGAAGTCGGCGTATTTGAACAGGCCAAGTGTGGCGAGGTTGAGGACAATGCCGACCAGCGGAATCCACCGTCGCCGCGATGCTCCGAACCAGCAGGCGATCAGCCAGTTCGCCAGCGTAAGGATCACCAGCAGCGGCACGAAGCGGACGTCCCACCAGGCGTAGAAGCCGAGCGAAGCGAACACCACGAGTGTCTGGCGAGCGGTGCGGTTCGCGGCCAGGGCATAGTACAGCCACAGCACCGCAGGCAGAAAGAAGATGACGAAGACCTGCGAGTTGAACAGCATCGGGCGGGGTCAGCGCGCCGGGTCAGCCCTTTGGGCGGCTGGCATCAGTCGTTGAAAATCGCCACCGCGCGTGTCCAGCCGGCCGATGCCCGGTGCACCTTCACCGGGAAGCACACCACGTCGAACCCGTCGGCGGGCAACGCGGCAAGATTCCGAGCTTTTCCATCTGGAAATAGCCGATTTCGCGCCCGGCGCGGTGACCTTCCCAGATCAGTCCGACATCGCCGGTCGCCTTCACCCTCTCACGCGTGAAGGAAAACGGCGCGTCCCAGCTCCAGCCATCGGTGCCGACGACGCGCACCCCGCGCTCGAGCAGCCAGAGCGTCGCCGCCTTGCCCATGCCGCAGCCGGTGTCGACGAAATCGTCCTGGCCGTAACGTGCGCCGGCGGCGGTATTGACGATGACGATCTCCAGCGGCCGGAGTTCGTGACCGATCCGCTTCAGCTCCGCCTCCACATCGCCCGGCGGTCGCCACATAGCCGTCGGGCAAATGGCGGAAATCGAGTTTGACCGCCGGGCTGGAAGCACCATTCCAGCGGCACCTCGTCGATCCGCCAGGACGGTTCGCCGCCCGGCTTCAGCGCATGGTTCATGCTGGAGAAGAAATGATACGGCGCATCCATGTGGGTGCCGTTATGGGTGCTGATCTCCACCGTCTCGACCGCCGCATATTCGCCGTCGGGAAGCTGGTCGACCCGCACGCCCATGTATTCGGCCATCTGCGGCGCGGTCTGATGGTGATCCATGTAGTCGATCCGCGGCAGCATTGCGGCGGATCGCTCTTGATCCCCGCCTTCAGCGGCGACGAAATATCGACCAGCCGGCGAGCCACTATTGCGCCGCCTGCATCAGCTTGGACGGATCGGCGCCGACGCGTCCGGTCTCGCCCGGCGCCGCCTTGGCGAGGCGGAAATCGTAGTGCACCGCCCGCAGCCCCGGGACCGGCGATGCCGGATCGTCCTTCGCATCCACCACCAGCGACTGCGAGACGCCGAAGACCGTGTCGCTGTCGATATGCGGGTCGTCGCCGAAGTAGAGCGCCGTGACCAGCTCCCGGTAGCCGTCGGCGCTGATCAGGGTATGGATGTGTGACGGGCGGAAGCCGTGACGCTTCTGCGCCGTCACCAGGTCGCCGACCGGCCCGTCCATCGGGATCGAGTAGCCCAGCGGCCGGACGGTGCGGAAATGGTAGCGGCCGTCGGCGCCGGTGCGGAAGTTGCCGCGCATGTCCATGCTCTCGCCCTCACGCTCCTGCAGGTCGTACAGCCCGCGCTCGCTGGTCTGCCAGATCTGGATCAGCGCGTTCGGGACCGGAGCGCCGGCGTTGTCGGTGACCTGGCCGTAGACGACGATCTCGGGCGCGGTCGGGTTGCTCGACGATCTGCGCGCCATTCGGCAGTTCCGGCGCGCCTTCGCGGAAGAACGGGCCGAGCAGGGAGCTTTGCGAGCCGAGTTCGCGGGCCTTCTTGTCGTGCAGGGCGTTGACCACGGCACTCAGGCCCAGGATGTCGGACAGCAGGATGAACTCCTGGCGCCGCGGCGTGCAGGCCTGGCCAACGGCGGTCAGGAACTGGATCCCCTGCAGCCATTCCTCGGGGGTCAGGTTCACCTCGCGGGCGAAGGCGTGCAGATGCCGCACCGCCGCCTCGCCGATTTCCTTCAGGCGCGGATTGTCCGTGCCGGCCATCTGGGCCAGCGCCTCGTCCGTGACGGTGAATTCGTCCAGATCCTGCATGTCGGCCTCCCCGGGCTGATTTGTGCTCTCCAGCATAGCGCGGAACCGGCGCTCTTTGCCACCCGCCGCGCCGTGCCATAAGATGCGCGCTCAACAAGATCGTCGGAGGGAACGTCACCATGCTCACCCGCAAGCTAGGCTCGCCGCGGCGCGCTGCTCGCCTCCGTGCTTCTGCTGTGCGGCGGCATGTTCGCCACCACGCCGGCGGCACGGGCGGAAAATCCCATCACCATCGGCTTCGGCATGGCGCTGACCGGCGGACTGGCGCCGAACGGCAAGGCGGCGCTGCTGGCGATGCAGATCTGGGAGGAGGAGATCAACGCCCGCGGCGGCATCCTCGGCCGGCCAGTCAAGCTGGTCTACTATGACGATCAGTCGAACCCCTCGACGGTTCCCGGCCTCTACACCAAGCTGCTGGATGTCGACAAAGTCGACATCGTCATCAGCGGCTACGGCACCAACATGATCGCCCCCGCCCTGCCGGTTATCATCCAGCACAAGCGCACCTTCCTCGGCCTGCTCGGCCTGGCGGTGAACACCGAGTTCAACTACCCGAACTACTTCTCGATCACGCCGACCGGCGGCCCGCAGCCGAAGCAGAGCTTCTCCAAGGGCTTCTTCGAGGTCGCCATGGCGCAGACCCCGAAGCCGACGACCCTGGCACTGGTCGGCGCCGACGCGGAGTTCCCGCGCAACGCGATGGAGGGCGCGCATCAGCTTGCCAAGGAAGCCGGGCTGAAGATCGTCTATGACAAGAGCTATCCGCCGGGCACCGTGGACTACACCGCCGATCGTGCGTGCCATCCAGTCGACCAACCCGGATCTGGTCTTCGTCGCCTCCTATCCCCCCGACACCGTGGGCATGCTGCGCGCGGCCAGCGAGGTCGGGCTGAAGGCGAAACTGTTCGGCGGCGGCATGGTCGGACTGCAGTCGACCGCCATCAAGATCCAGTTGGGCTCGCTGCTGAACGGTATCGTCGACTACGACTTCTGGCTGCCGTTCGGCGCCAACGCCACACCGGAAGCACTGGACTTCCTCAAGCGCTACCAGGCCAAGGCGGCCGCGACCGGGGTGGATCTGCTGGGCTACTACCTGCCGCCGCTCGCGTATTCCGATATGCAGGTGCTGCAGGCGGCGATCGAGGGAGCCAAGAGCCTGGATCAGCAGAAGCTCGCCGACTACCTGCGATCGCACACTTTTCACACGTTGAATGGCGACATCACCTTCGGGCCGAGCGGCGAGTGGACCGAGGCGCGGGTGATGGAGGTGCAGTTTCAGGGCGTGAAGGACAACGACCTGGAACAGTTCAAGGGTCCCAAGGTCGAGGTCATCCTGTGGCCGCCCGCGTTGAAGACCGGAGACGTGATCTATCCATATTCCACCGCCAGAAACTGACCTCGCACAGGGAGTGGTCAGTGAAGGCGGCCGTTGGGATGACATCCAGCGGGCAGAGGGGGCGTGGCCAGCGGGGTGACTGTGTGGAGGCGGCGATCGCGCGGTCACGGTGACGTGGCGAATTGAAAGCGAACCGGCGCCGGAAAAATGCGTTCGTTGCCTATGTCGAGCACCATCCGACCACACGAACACAATCAACTGCTCGCCAGTCTCCCCGGACCGGACCGGGACTACCTCGCCTCGTCGATGCGCATCGAACACCCGCCCCGCGGCCAGCTTCTCAGCAGCCGCAACGAACAAGCGACCGACATCTGGTTTCCTCACTCCGGCGTCGTCGCGCTCGGCACCACCGATGCGGACGGCCACGGCACACAGGCGGCTCTGGTCGGATCGGAGGGGTGTGTTGGCGTAGAGGCCCTGCTGGACCATGCCCCGACGCTGGCCGACGCCACGGTACAGATCGAAGGCGACATCTCGGTCATTCCGGCCGCCCGCTTCCGTGCTGCCCTCAAGACGCGGCCGCCGATCCGCGAGGCAGTGCTGAAGTACCTCTACGCCCTTTCGGCCCAATTGCTGCAGGCGATCGCCTGCGACCGGCTGCATACCCTGGACCGCCGCTGCTGCCGTGCCCTGTTGCTGATGCAGGACAGTACCGGGGATGGACGAACTCGCCCTGACCCAGGAGAGCCTCGCGGCGTTGCTGGGCAGTGGCCGGCCACGCGTGAACCATGTCCTCGGCATCCTGGAGCGAGACGGCCTGTTGCGTCGGGAGCACGGTCGGATCCGGCTGCTGCGGCGCTCGGGCCTGGAGGAGCGTTCGTGCGATTGCTATCTGATCGTGCGGCGGCTCTTCGATTCCTTGAAGATTTCAATGAAACGACATAATAATGTCGTATAGGGAACAGACGCCGGCGTTCGATCTGCCTACCATCCGATTAGAAGGGTGGGCATTGATGCCGTCGCCGTTGCAGCCAGAAATCAAAGTTTGGCCAGAAACCAAGGCTCGGCAGATCCTGGTGGTGGAGGACGATGCCCTGGTGAGCGAAACCATCGTCGCGATGCTGGACGGGCACTACGAGACGGTAGTGGCTGGCACGGTGGAAGCGGGGTTGGCGGGTCTGCAGGCCCGGGGCGCCTTGGCCGTTGAAAATTCTGGGAGTCCGGCGCTGCTGCTTCTGCTCGACTGCATGCTGCCCGGCGGCGGCTTGCTCCGTCTGTTGCGGATGGCGGACCTACAGGCGATCCCGGTGGTGCTGATGAGCGGAGACCCGCAATGTGCCGCTCGGATCGATACCAGCCGTCGCTTTCTGCCCAAGCCGTTCAGTCGGGCGACGCTGTTGCAGGTATTGACCGAAGCGCGCGCCCCGCAGCCACGGACAGAGCGCTGGCCGACCGGTTGATATTCTGTTGATTTCGCACGAGCCGGCTTGACACGTTCGCGGCCTTGACCCGCTTCACGGTCCGGGGAATTGCCCGACCAAGCCCACGCGCATTTCAGTCGGAGCACTTGGCCGCCGGTATGACCTCCGACCTTGTCGCGGCGTTGCCCTCCCTACCTTCGCATTCCAGGTGGCGAGCGAACCCAACAGGTCTATGGTCGAGTGATGGACCCCGAACGCATCAACCTGCATCTGGTCTCCGACGCGACGGGGGAAACCCTGAACGCGATTGCCAGGGCCACGACGGTTCAATTCGAGCATGCACAGATCATGCATCATCGATGGAGCCTGATCCGCACCCGCTTTCAGCTTCATCGCGTGCTGGAGGGGATAGAGGCCGAACCCGGACCGGTGCTGTCGACGCTGGTGGACCGGGCCCTGCGCGCCGAACTCGAGACCACCTGCGGGCGCCTGAACGTCAAAGTGGTCAATGTCCTCGATCCGGTGATGGACGTTCTGCAAGAATGCATCGGCACCAAGGCCGCCGCTCGGCCTGGCCGGCAATACGTGCTCAACGCCGACTATTTCTCCCGCATCGACGCCATGCACTACGTGCTGGCACATGACGACGGGCAGGCGCAGCCCGGACTGGCGGAGGCCGATGTAGTGCTCGTCGGGGTATCCCGAAGCTCGAAGACACCGACGTGTTTCTATCTTGCCAACCGTGGCATCAAGGCCGCCAACGTGCCGTTGGTGCCGAACTTGGCCGAGCCGGTTGGTCTCTCCGAGGTGAAATGTCCCGTGATAGGTCTGACGCTGGCGCCGGAAGCGCTGATCGACATCCGCCGGCACCGTTTGCGCCTCATTGGCGGTGGCGGGCAAACCGGTCCGATGCGCCAGGACAGCTCGGAATATGTCGATGAGGATGCGGTCAAGGCAGAGCTGTTGTGGGCACGGAGATTTTGCAATAGCCGGGGGTGGCCGACGATCGATGTGACCCGCCGCTCGATCGAGGAAACTGCCGCGACGGTGCTGCAATTGATGGAGGCATGGCACAATCGGCACGGCAAGGCGGCGGCGCCGGTGGGAACCGTTCCCGCGGAGGCTGGCAATCGGCGCCCAAGAAGTGGTCCGAGCCTTCGGCCAGGGGACTGACCTGAGCCCAACCGGAGCGAGGGTACGCTGGCCATTGAGGCCACAGCGCGGTCCGCGGCGGAGAGATGCCGGCGTGCGGGCAGCGTATCCCCGACGGGCGCCTGCTCCACGAGAAGCTCCGGCGTCCCGCTGCTAGACCCTATCGGTCGCCGGACCGCTTGGTCGGAGTGAGAGGATTCGAACCTCCGGCCCCTGCGTCCCGAACACAGTGCTCTACCAGGCTGAGCTACACTCCGACCGAAGGCGGGGGTATAGCGTTCGTCCGATCTGCGGGCAAGGTTGTTTGCGCCCAATGAACCGGCGGGCGTCGGTCCGCCACGCCCCCCGCCTGCCGGACCAAAGGGATTGCAACTTGCGTTGGCCTCCCTCTGGCGGCCTATGTTGACCGCGCCATGACGGTGCCACGCATTTCCTCCGCCGGGCGGTTTGATCCCGCGAGCCTGTTTCACCCGGCCTCGATCGCCGTGCTCGGAGCGGATACCGAGGCTGGCGCCCAGATACTGGCGAACGTCACGGCTGGTGACTTCAAAGGCCAGATTCATGCGCCCGAGGGCGCGGCAGAACTGCCTCCGGGCGTTGCCCTTGCCCTACTGGCGATTGTGCCCGAGCAGATCGGGCCGGCGATGACCGAACTGGCACAGCGGAACTGCTTCACCGCAATGGTCCCCGGTGCCGCCGAGGACCTTGCAGGCCACGCGGTCCGCACCGGCGTCCGCGTGCTCGGCCCACATTCGTTTGGGCTGGCGATCCCTGCTCTCGGGCTGAACGCCACCCGTTCGCACCTGTTGCCCCCGCGCGGCCGTCTGGCCTTGGTCTCCCAGTCTACAGCACTGTGCCGGGCGGTGATTGACTGGGCGGGGCCCAACGGCCTGGGATTCAGCCATATCGTGGGCCTGGGGGGCAACGCCGATATTGGCTTTGGTGTCGTGTTGGACTGGCTTTCCCGCGATGCCGGCACGGGCGCCATCCTGCTGGACATAGCCCGCATCAAGAATCATCGCCTGTTCCTGTCCGCCGCCCGCGCCGCCGCCCGTCTACGCCCGGTAGTGGCGATCCGCCCTGGGCTGCGCCTGCTCGACGATGATGGTGCCGCCGCCCGGTCCTTCGAGGCCGCGTTGCGACGCGCCGGGGTGCTCTGTGTCAGCCGGTTCGAGGATCTGCTGGCAGCGGCGGAGACCCTGACGCGCGCCCGGCCGCTGCGCCACGAGACCCTGGCCATCGTCAGCAATTCGATCGGTCCAGCCAGGCTCGCCGCCGACGAGGTGCTGCGCGACGGTCTCGGTCTTTTGCAAGACGACGGGCTTGATCGCGGCATTCAGCACGTGCCCTCCGCGGACCTCGCCGCTGCGGCGTTTCGGCTCGCCGCCAAGCCAGACCTAGGCGCGGTGCTGGTCGTGCACGCACCCCAGGGCCGATCCGATGATACGACCATCGCGAGCCTCACCGTCCCTTGTCCGAACCAGCGTGCCGCATTGCTCGTCTGCGCGATGGGCGAAACCACGGGCGCGCCGCACCGCACGACTCTGGGAAGTGCCGGTCTGCCGGTTTTCGACACGCCAAGCCAGGCGGTGGGCGGCTTCAGGCACCTGGTGTCGGACCGGCGCAATCGCGAGGCCGCCCGGGAGCTTCCCGCCAGCACCGTGCTGACGCTGGCACCCGATCGATCCTGGGTGCGTGACGGGTTCCGCCGGGCACGGGCGGCCGGGCGCCTTGCGTTGTCGCAGGATGAAACCCTGGACGTGCTCGCCGCCTACGGTATTCCGACGGTGCCGACCCGCTTTGCCGCCGACGCCGCCGATGCCGCGACGGCCGCCGCGATGCTGGGATATCCGGTGGTGGTGAAATTGCGGGAACTGACGCCGCCCGCTGACAGGGCGCCCGGAGGGGTGGCGTTCGACCTGCGCGACACGCGGTCTGTCACCGCGACAGGTCACGTGCTGCTCGCCAGGGCCGCGAGACGAGACGCCGAGGCCGCGCTCCTGGTCCAGCGCCAGGTCGGCCGCGGGCGGGAAATTTCCGTCAAGGTGGCGGACGACGCAACCTTTGGGCCGATCATCGTATTCGGTGCCGGCGGCACCGCGCCAAGCCCGCTGGACAAGGCAGCCGACCTGCCTCCCCTCAACCTCGCCCTCGCGCACGCCCTGATCCGGCGCAGCCCCGCCGGTGCTCGCCTGGCGCGGCCGTTGCGCGACCGTCCGGCTGCCGACACCGACGCGGTCGCTGAGACATTGGTGCGGATCAGCCAGCTTGTTGTCGACTTCCCGGAGATCGCCGTGCTCGACGTGCCGTCGCTGTTCGTCGACCAGTCCGGCGTCCTGGTTGCCGACGCCTGGCTGCTGTTGCGAGGCGAAAACGATCCGCCGGGCCGGCTGTCGATCGCGCCGTATCCCTCCGAACTGGTCGAGCACGTGCAATTGCAGCGGCGAGCGCATCACCATCCGCCCGATCCGCCCCGAGGACGCGCAGGCCCACGGCGCCTTCTTTTCCCGCCTGTCGCCGGAGGACATCCGCTATCGTTTCTTCTCCGCCATCCGGGAACTGTCGGCCGAGCAGACCGCCCGGCTCACGCAGGTTGATTACGAACGAGAAATGGCCTTCGTCGCGGTGCGTGAGACAAATGGCGATACCGTCGGCGTGGCCCGTCTGGTATGCGAGCCAGGCACCGACCATGGCGAATTCGCGGTGATCGTGCAGGCCGACATGAAGGGTAGAGGGCTGGCCTCGCGCCTGATGCGCCGGTTGATCGACTGGGCCCGCGCCCAAGGGATGCGGGCGGTGGTCGGGCAGGTGCTGACGGACAACCCACCGATGCTGGCGTTCGTCCGCCGCCTGGGCTTCAGCGTTCGCCGCATGCCGGAGGAACCCGACGTGATGGAAGTCCGGCTGGAACTGTGAGTATCATAGATCGCAATGATCTTCGCGACGAAGCCTATTCGGGCGCGATCACGATCGTGCCTCGCATGTTGGGATGAAAGCGGCAGTAGAAGTGATCCGCCCGGCACGGTTGAGTTTAAACTCGTGGATTGGTGCGGGGCAATCATCACGTCCCACTCACCGCCTCGCGCCGTTGCCGTGTGCGCGACGAAATCCTGGTTGATCCAGTTGATGCTGTCGCCCACCTTGGCGTGGATCTGCACCGGGGTGAACTCCAGCCCGCTGATCGTGACCGGGACGGTTTCCGCGCGAGCCGCAAAGCCCGCCGCCAGCATCAGCAGCGCCGATGCCGGCAAATAACGACCCGCCATTGCGATTACTTGAGTTCCGCGGCGAGGTGCTCGGCGTGCTCCTGATGTCCCTGGAATATTTTCAGACCGGTCCCAAGCAATCCCTTGAGTTCCGGATTGCTCGCCGAAGGGATCAAGGTGTTTGCGAGCGCACCGTTGACGGTCTTGTGGTAGGCGACCTCGTTCTTGACGTAGGCCTTGTCGAACGCCGGGCCGGACAGTTTGGCGAGCGTGGCCCGCTCGTCCGTGGCCTGCTTTGACAACGCGCGGCTGGTGTCGTTGTCCTCGGGAGTCACACCTAGCTTCTTCACCAGATCCAGGGCCTGTTGATTGACGGCACCGTGGTCGCGCACCATGTCGTCCGCGAACGCACGCACGTCCTTGTTGGCGGTTTTCGCCTGCGCCTGCTTGGCGGCATCGATGTCGATCTGGCCGGCCGTGTAGGCGATATGGGCTATCTGCGGATCGGTAGGCTTGGCTGATTGAGCGGCGGCGGCGCCCGAGATCAGGCAAACCGCCGCGATCGCGACACTTGAGCGGATGAGCATTGGAATTCGTCTCCCGCCGAGCGCCAACGACGCGCCCGGGTCGTGTGAGGGTTGTGACCAATGCTTGGATGCAGCCGCGGGAAAAAGGTTACAGGAAATCTCTCACGCGAGATGCAGCCGCCTTAAGACAGCCTCGGTGAGGCATTCACAGCGCGCACCGGCAAAGGGAAACGCGCCCAGCACGAGCGGACCGATCTGCTTTTCCAGCGCCGTGCGCAGCAGCGACCGGGCACGATGGAGCTGGGTCCGGACCGTTTCGGTGGTAAGCGACAGCAGTGACGCGGTTTCTTCGACGCTCATTCCCTCGACAGCCCGTGTGAGCAGGACCATGCGGGTACTTCTCCGGCAGATCATCGATCGCCGCTTCCACCAGCCGCTGAATTTCCCGCTGCGCGATCATACGTTCCGGGCTGGTCCCTGTCGCAGCCTGGGGAAACAGGGAATTTTCGTTTCCAGTTTCGTCGGTTTCCATCGTCGTCCATTCCACGGTGGCCGGCTCGCGTCGCCGGCGTCCCAACGCCTCGTTCATGACGATGCGGGCCAGCCAGGTGCCAAGACTGGCCTCGCCACGAAACGTCGCCAGGTGGGCGAACGCCCTGATATAACTTTCCTGAACCGCATCCTCGGCTTCGCTGTCGTTGCGCAGAATGCCTCTGGCGATCCGGTAGAGCCGCGTATTGTGACGCTGCATGATGGTTCGGAAGGCGGTGGGGTCGCGCTCGGTTGCGCGCCGCACCAGCTCGGCGTCGTCCAACCCCGTGGCGAATTCTTCCGGTGGTTGTTGTTGCACGCGTAGGTCCTGTCACCGGTCAATGTGAACGATCGCGGCGACAACGCCATGGACGCCCCGGAGCGGTCATCCTAGTCACGAGGCTGCCGAGGGCTTTCCATAATGCCTCGACTGTTCGGAGCGCCTTGGCACGCAGTAACGCCTTCAGCTTGGCGAAGGCCTGTTCGATCGGGTTCAGATCCGGACTGTAGGGCGGGATGAACATCAGGCTCGCGCCGGCGCCTTCGATCGCCTCCCGCACGCCCGCGACCTTGTGCGAGCGCAGGTTGTCCATGATGACAATATCACCTGGCTTCAGGGTCGGGACCAGAACCTGTTCAACATAGGCGAGGAACAAGTCGCCATTGATCGGGCCGTCGAAGACGCCGGTTGCGGTCAGGCCATCGCAGCGAAGCGCACCGATGAAAGTCGATGTCTTCCAGTGACCATGCGGCACCGCATTCGACCAGCCGTTTGCCACACGGAGCCCGGCCATAAAGCCAAGTCATGTTCGTCTTGGTCCAGGTCTCATCAATGAAAACCAGCTTGCCGGGGCTCAAGCCCGGTTGCTTCTCACGCCATTCGGCACGCGCTTTGGCACGTCCGCCCGGTCCTGTTCGGCCGTTCGGAGGACTTTTTTTATATGTCTGTTCAAGCCGGTTCAGCGTCTTCCACATCAGGCCGTTGCTCGCCGAAACCTTGTGCGTCTGGCACAGCCAACTCCGTAACTCCGCCAGTGTCGCATCAGGGCACAGGCTCACCTGAGCTCGGATCGCCGCATGCAGGTCCCCGAGTTTGGGGGTCATCTGACAGCGTTGTGGCCGCGCTGTCGTCTGTCCGGTCCGGCGTCGTCGGCTCAGGACTTTTGAAACATACGAGACACTGACACGCAGCAAGGCCGCAATGTGACCGACCGGCACATCATCATCCGCGGCCGCGAGAACCCGCTCGCGCAAATCCTGCCAATACGCCTTCCCACGCCGCCAAAGCATCCCCCCCTACAGAAATATTACAGGGATTGCCCGCCATGACACGTTGCTCGCTCGACGGCGCTAGGGCCTGTCAAGGAAATGAACGCTCCAAGTCGGGCACGGTCGTCCGCACGTGTCATCCCCGGCGAAGGCCGGTAACCCACGACTTTGCCAAGACCAGCACTGCAAGTCGTGGATGGCCCGCCTTCGCGGACCATGACACGGATGGGGGCGGTGCGCCGGCCAACCAATTCGCTTATTCCCCGACAGGCCCTTAGCAATCCATATCGTCATGCGTCCGCCGGACCAGGATCTCCCGCTTGCCGACATGGTTCGCGGCGCCGACGATGCCTTCCTTCTCCATCTGCTCGATCAGCTTCGCCGCCTTGTTGTAGCCGATGTTGAGGTGCCGCTGGATGAATGACGTGGACGCCTTGCCCTCGCGCGCCACCACCGCCGACCGCCTGATCGAACAGCGTCTTGTCGCCGTCGCTCGCGCCGGCGATGCCGGACAGCAGCGAGTCGGCGTCGCCGCCCTGCCCTCGACCGGCTCGGTCACGTCATCGACGTAGGCCGGCTCGCCCTGTTCGCGCAGGAAGGCGACGACCTTCTCCACTTCGTCGTCCGAAACGAACGGGCCGTGCACGCGGGTGATGCGCCCGCCGCCCTGCATGAACAGCATGTCGCCCTGGCCCAGCAACTGTTCCGCGCCCTGCTCGCCCAGGATGGTCCGGCTGTCGAACTTGCTGATCACCTGGAAGCTGATCCGGGTCGGGAAATTGGCCTTGATGGTGCCGGTGATGACATCCACCGATGGCCGTTGCGTCGCCATGATGACATGGATGCCGGCCGCGCGCGCCATCTGCGCCAGTCGCTGCACCGCGGCCTCGATCTCCTTGCCGGCCACCATCATCAGGTCGGCCATCTCGTCGACCACGACGATGAGAAACGGCAAGGTCTCCAGCGTCAGCGGCTGTTCCTCGAAGGTCGGACGGCCGGTGTCGGGGTCGAAGCCGGTCTGCACGCGGCGGGTGAGGACCTCGCCCCTGACCCGCGCCTCGGCCACGCGGTCGTTGAAGCCGCCGACGTTGCGCACGCCCAGCTGGCTCATCGCCCGGTAGCGCCGCTCCATTTCGCGCACGGTCCATTTCAGCGCGGTCACCGCCTTGGCCGGCTCGGTCACCACCGGCGCCATCAGATGCGGGATGCCCTCGTAGGTGGACAATTCCAGCATCTTCGGATCGATCAGGATCATCCGGCACTGGTCGGGCGACAGGCGATACAGCAGTGACAGGATCATGGCGTTGACGCCGACCGACTTGCCCGATCCGGTGGTGCCGGCGATCATCAGGTGCGGCATCCGCGCCAGGTCGGCGACCACCGACTTGCCGCCGATATCCTTGCCGAGTGCGAGCGACAACCGCCCCGCGCCGTGTCGCACTTCGTCGCTGGCCAGGACTTCGCTGAGGAACACCGTCTCCCGCCGGCTGTTCGGCACCTCGATGCCGATCACGTTGCGGCCCGGCACGGTCGCGATGCGGACGGCTGTCACCGACAGGCTGCGCGCCACGTCGTCGGCCAGTCCGATCACCCGGGCGCTGCGGATGCCAGGCGCCGGAACCAGCTCATACAGCGTAACGACCGGGCCGGGCCGTATCTCGACGATCTCGCCCTGCACGCCATAGTCCGACAGCACCGTTTCCAGCAGCCGGGCATTGGCCTGCAGCGCTTCCTCGCTGGGGCCGGTGGCGGCGCGCTTGGGCGGCTCGTTGAGCAGCGACAGCGGCGGAAATTTCCAGCCCGCCTGCTGCAGCGGCAGGCTCTCCTGCAGCGGCTTGCGCACCGCGTTGGCCAGGAGCTTGACGGTCGGCAGGACGTGGCCCGAGGGGGGCGCCGGCGCTGTCTCGGCTCCAGCCAACTTTGGGGTTTCCACCCGGGCACCGGCGGGCGCACGCGCGGGCGGATCGGCGTCCGGCCCGTCGGGCGCCAGTCCGGGGCCGCCGCTCACCAGATTGACCAACCAGCCGGACGCGCTGCCGACGTTGCCAGCGCCCCGGGCGAGAGCCCCCGCCGCCTCGCGTCCACCGGAAAATGAATAGCGGCCGGCGATGGCCGCGGCTCGGCCGGCACCGCGCCACTCCGAAGCCGTCAGACCGAGCGACAGCAATGCCAGGACGCTGGCCAATAGCGGCACCGATCAACCAGACCGAGGTGGTGCCGATCATGCCGAACGCGGCGTGGCCGCCGCTGAGTGCGTCGCGCGCGATGATGTCGCCGATCGACCCGCCCAGTCCGGCGACGACCGGCCAGCCGTGATGCGGCGAGGGGAACGTGGCGAACACGGCTGCCAGGAGAGGCATCGCCGCGATCAGCGCGGCCAGGCGCAGCGCTATCCTTCCCAGGCCACCGCCGGCGGCAACTCGCCAGCCCCAGGCGAGCATCGTAACACCTGGCAGGATGCCGGCGATGCCAAAGCCCTGGAGCAGGATGTCGGCGAGAATTGCGCCGCCCTGGCCGGCGATGTTGGCGACATGCCGCGCGGTAGCGGTGTCGAACGATGGATCGCGTGGATCATAGGTAGCCAGCGCCAGCAGGATCACCAGGCCAAAAAGACCTAGCAGAAGGCCACCGAACTCGGCAGTGCGGCGGGTCATGAGCGTCTTCATCGCCGGCGACGCGATGCGGCGGGTTTGCGTGTTGGTGGGTCGTCCAGCCATGGGTCCTCTTTGACCGCTGCCACGAGTTCTTGCGGTGTCGAGCGAACTATAGCGTCTAAGCGACTGAGCAATGAAGCCCGTTCCGCTGGAAGATCGCTATGCGCGGCCAGCCGGCCTTGCTGGCCCCGTCAAGACCGTGCAGGCGGGAATTGCCCACAGCCGTTGCCGCGAGGCGGCGCACCGGATCGGAAGAGCGGGCATAACGCCGGCGCGCGACGCCGCGAAGGCCATGCTACGGTCGGCACCGAGCGCTCGGGGGCGGGCTCAGCTGAACCCGCATTGGCCGTCGATCATGTGACCGGACTACGGAGACGTGGTTGCGCTTCTTGCGACCGCGCCAAGTGCCGCCGCCATGGCGTTGACAGTGGCCTCAGCCTCGTTGCCTAGTTCGTGCCGCTTCGTCAGCCAGGCCGGATCATTGTACGAAAGCCAGGTGGTACCCGAGACATCCTGCCAAACAAGTGCCTTTAGCGGCAGATCGATCCCGATCGTCTGGACTGCTTGCATAAGCGGCGTACCGCCTTTGGCATTGCCAAAAATCAGCAGTTCGGTCGGGCGCAGCGACAGTCCAGCCTCGGTAGCCCCCTCTGCATGATCGATGCGGGCAAATACGACCATACCCTTTGCCTTCACCCCGGCCTCGAGCCTGTTCATCGTGTCGGTTGGCCCGTAGCTGCTTTGTAAGGTTGTCAGTCCGTCCACCGCCATTGCCTGCACCCCCCATAGCCATGCTACCGCGGTCAAGGCGAAGACCTTGCCTCGGCTGAGTTGGCCCAGATTTCGTGTCATGACCACTCCCCGATTGGCCGGCCAGTTGATCTTGCGCAAATCCTAAGCCCAAGGACTGTAGTTTGTTCCAGCACCCTGCTCCAGCCCCGCACTCTATGCCCGCGGCGTAGCCAGACCGTTGCTGGACAATCACGTCACTTGGCAACGGCAAGCGCCGCGAAAGTCGCCGGGGCACCGGTGAGGGCTGGGGCGGAGCATTGCGCCCCGGCGGAAGCGTGACTACGCCATGGCCTGATCGCCCGCCGGCGGAAATCCAGTCAATCTCGAGCTCTTGCCATGTCGCCTGATCCCATCTTCGCCCTTGCCTCAGGCTCCGCGCGCGCCGCCATAGCGGTGATGCGCCTCAGCGGCCCGGCCGTGGGTCGCACAGTTGCCGCGCTGTGCGGCAGTCCATTGCCGCCGCCTCGCCGCGCCTCGCTCCGCCGCCTGCGCGACGGCAGCGGGGTGACCCTGGACCATGCGCTGGTGCTGTGGTTCCCCGGCCCGGACAGCTACACCGGCGAAGACTGTGCCGAACTGCATCTGCATGGGGGCAGGGCGGTGATCGACGGCGTGGCGGAGGCTTTGACCACCGCCGGCCTGCGTCCCGCCGAACCGGGGGAATTTACCCGGCGGGCGTTTCTCAATGGCCGCATGGACCTGGTGGAGGCGGAAGCGGTCAACGACCTGATCGCCGCGGAATCCGAGGCTCAGCGCCGCCAGGCCTTGCGCCAGATGGAGGGCGCCCTGGGGGCGTTGTATCGTGACTGGGCAGACCGGCTGCGCGGCGTCCTGGCGTATCAGGAGGCTCTTATCGACTTCCCCGACGAAAACCTGCCGCCGGACGTCGAGGCGGATCTGCTTGCGACGCTACACCTCGTGCGGGCGGAAATACGCACCCACCTGGACGATGCCGGCCGCGGAGAGAAACTGCGGGAGGGCCTGTTGTTCGCTATAACCGGCGCCCCCAACGTCGGAAAATCAACTCTTGTCAATGCCTTGACGGAGCGGGATGTGGCGATCGTCTCGGCGCTGCCGGGGACCACGCGCGACGCGCTGGAGGCGCGTGTCATCCTCGGTGGGGTACCGGTCACGCTGGTCGACACCGCCGGCCTGCGTGAGACCACCGACTGGGTCGAGGCCGAAGGTGTTCGCCGAGCGTTGGCACGGGCAGAGGATGCCGATCTGGTGATCAGCGTGGTGGAGGCCGGTTCATCATCGCAGGAAACGACCAAGTCCAATCAGTTGCTGGTGGCCAACAAGATTGACCTGGGCCTGGACGGTCCTGAGGGCGCGATACGGATCAGCGCGAAGACTGGCGTCGGCATGGATGATTTGCGTTCCCGCCTCGGACAAGCCGCGCGGGAGCTGACCGAGTTGCAGGGACCTCCGCCGCTGACACGCGCGCGCCACCGGGCGGCGCTGCTGTCGGCGTCGGCGCATCTGGATGCGGCTGAGCGGGCTGACCTGCCTGAACTGCGTGGGGAGGATCTTCGACTGGCGATGCGTGAGGTTGGCCGGATCACCGGCCATGTCGGGGTGGAGGATATTCTGGACGCGTTTTTGCTCAGTTCTGCATCGGGAAATAGCCACGCGAAACGCCAAGGCCAGCGCAGGATCTCCTTGAGTGGCAGGAATTCGGGCAGAAACGCGCCGCGCGATCGTCCGATCAGTTGGCGCCCAACGCCAGGCCGGCCTCCCTGGGGTCGGATACCCATCCGCAATCGCTTGGTCTCGCCCGGGAGGTAGCGGCCGCAGGCAATCACGTTGGCGCGCCCCGGATCGGGGACCGGCACGCTCATGGGCCGGTTGGTCCGCAGGGCGTTGATCAGCGCGACCGCGACCGCCAGGGGCGCGCCAGCCTGGCCTGACCCGCCGGCCTCCGCGCGGAACGCCTTCAGATCGTCGTTCCACACCAGGCCCGCCGCCAGCAGCGGTACCGGCACCGCGGCCGGGGAAGCGGCGGCCAGGAAGCCCAGGCCCGGAAACATCCGGCCGGTGCCGAACAAATTATCCATCGTCAGCGCGCAGACGACGGCATTGCCTTTCCGGTCCAGCGTCGCAAAGGTGGTGGACGCGGGCAGCGGCGGCAAGTTGCCCGGGAACAGGTCCGTCGCCGCCAGCACGGCCTCGGGTGCCATGCCACCGGCGCGGTAGCGGGCGGCCGCGGCCAGTGCCCGCTCACCGGCGCACTGGCGTCGTCCGGGCTTCCGGCCAGCACGTTGAAGGCGGCATTCGCCGCCAGTCCACCGTCAGCCGGCGGCGGCAGGAAGGCCACCTTGTCTTTCTGATACGGCTGGACAAGTGGTGGTGCCACCTTGGGCAACGCTGCACGCAGTTGGGCGACCGGGATCGGGCCGCCGGCGAGGACAGACGCCTGCTCGATCTGATGCGCGAGGTTGCCTAGATACATGTCACCGACGCCAGCGGTGCGGATCTGCGCCAAGGTCGCCCCGAGTTCGGGCTGGCGCAACGTCTGCCCTTCGGTCAGCGGCGCACCATCATGGCTGAACACCGCACGGGCTCCCGGGTCCACCAGCAGCGGACCGGCGACAAGGCCGAGATCCTTCACGAGCGCTCGGGAGACGGGCACGCCGGCACTGGCAAGTTGTTCAGCCGAGGACACCAGGTTCTCGAACGGGAGGCTGCCATAGCGGGAATGCAGCAGGAACAGGCCGCGCGCCAGCATCGGCACCGCCGCCGGCCGGTCAGACGCCGCGCTAGCCTCGGCACTGGCGATCGGAGTGAACATGATCGCTTCCGGCACACCCCGATTGACGGATTTGCCGCCGGCCGCGAACGCCAGGCAGGCGCCACCGCCACCGAGACCGGCGCGTGAGGGCAATGTTACCGCGAGCGTGAGGCCGACCGCCACCGCAGCGTCCGCAGCCGTACCGCCGGCTGACAGGACCCCCCGGCCAGCCAGGACCCCCAACGGCTCGTCAGCGACCACGCCGCCCAGAAAACCCGTGACGTAGCCCGGCTGGCCTTGCGACGGGGCTCCGCCTCCCTCGCCGCCGGAACAACCGGGCAGCAGGGCCAGTAGGCTCAGCGCCGCGACGCGGCCACGTGTCGGCTTCCGGCGGGCGGATCGATGGGGAGGCTGCACTGCCGCTTTCGACTTCGTCGCAGCGGAATAAGGCGCGGCGCATTCGTTGATCCTGTCCGTCTCGCCAGCCCCGGGGACCGCGTAACTGTCGATGAAGCTGCGTGCCATAGACGCCTTCGTCATTAGCGGCAACCGTCTGAACCGCCCACAAGCAGGCCCGAACCGGCTTGGCCAGCACCACCGGCACGCGCCGCGGGGTGCCTGATTTCATGCGCGGCTCAGGCCCCGTCGCCGGTCGTCTCTCCCTGCCTGTCCCCGACGGCAACCGATCTGAATTCGCCGAGCTGGCCGACGGACGCGCCGTCCGACAGGCGACAGGCCCGGTGTCGTCCATCAGTCACCGCCATAGGACGCTCTTTCGTCGCAGTCGGTTTCGCGCGGCGGAACGTGGCCGCGTTGCAACTCGTGCATTTTTGCGATCGAATAGTAGTCCGCTCTATCATGCGGCGGCATCGGAAAAGGACTGCCCATGATACGCCCGCCCAGCGCCTTGCTGCTGCCCGCACTGGTCTGCGCCGTTTTGGCCGGGGAAACCAGCGCCCGAGCCGAGGCGTTCACCCCGGCTCAGCGCGCGGAGATTGTTGCCGTCGTCCGGGACGCCCTGAGGCAGGACCCGTCGATCCTGCGCGATGCGGTAGCCGTTATGCAGGCCGATGACAGTCAAAAAGCCCGGACGAAGACCACCGCCGCCATCGCCGCGTCTCGGGATACGTTGGTGACCGCATCCGACCCGATCGCCGGGGATCCGAAGGGCGACGTTACCATTGTCGAGTTCTTCGACACCCGCTGTCCTTATTGCCGGCGCATGGAGCCGATGATGACCCAGTTCCTGGCGCAGGACCGCAAGGTCAGGCTGGTCTATAAGGATCTGCCCATCCTGGGGCCCGCCAGCGTGATCGGCAGCAAGGCGCTGCTCGCGGCACAGCGACAGGATGCCTACGAAAAAATGCGCGACGCGGTGATGCGGCTGCCGCCAGATACGACCCTGCGGCAGATCGAAACCACCGCGAACTCGCTTGGCCTCGACTGGCCACGGCTGCAGCGCGACATGCAGGATCCGGCGGTACAGGCACAGATCGACCAGAACCTCAAGCTCGCCCATGCGCTCGGCATCGAGGGCACGCCGGCGCTGGTGATCGGCACGGAATTGATCCCAGGCGCGGTCGATCTGCCCGAGCTGACCAAGGCGGTCGCACAAGCAAGGCGGTAGTGGCTGAAAGGACTCGAAGGAAGAGCAAAGCCGAACCCGACAGGTGAGGCCGCCGGTCCTGCGGCCGGGGCGGGGGGAAGCCGCACGAGACCGGTTTCACCCGCGCCCAGCGCGCAGCGCATACATCAACGGCGGCGACGGTCGATGATGTAGCACCAACGTCAAAGGGCGGTGGTGCCGTGAGGCGCTTTCAGGGAGCGATCCGCCCGTCAGGAACAGAGCTGATCGTGCGAAATCTGATAGTTCTGGGGGGCAGATCGTTGCGATGGTTTGTCCCCGTCGCTGATGCGGGGCGGGGACACGTATCTCGTTTGACGTCGAGATGACCTTCGCTCGTCTTCGCCTCTGCAAAGTTATACCATCAGTCCCCGAGGCTGACTCGTATGCGCGGGCGTTGGCGGGGCGAGCGAGCACGCGAGTGAGGGCCGCGCGCGAAATCAATAGGATATCGACGGGCCCTCCGTAGCAATACAGTTAACATCCGGCCGTTGGCAAGCACCACATCTGGATCAAATGAGACTACAAAGTTCTGTTTTAGTATCGATAAAGAAATGCTTTGAATTACCGTTCTGTTATGTTACCCCACATCGCTGCCTGGACCGGCGACCAGAGAACGCCGGCCAATGAACAACCAAAAAACGAGGGAGGAACGTTCAATGCAAACGCACAAATGCGCACTTGTCCGCCTTGGCCCTGACTGCCGCCATGACCTTCGGAGCCATGGCAATGGCCGCTGATCTGCCGAAGGAAGGGACGTTTAGCGGTATCCTCGCCAATGTCGGCACATATAAGGCTTATCCCGTGGGAAAAGAACGCGTCCTGATCACGTGGGACGAAAGCGGCCTGACCGTGGGTAAAGGGTTCTTCGATCGCATGACGTGGCATTGTTTTGGTTTATCCGACATCGTAAGCGGTATGCAGCAGGGGCAAGGCCGGTGCATCGGGACCGATCCCGCTGGAGATCAAATCGCCCTTGAGGCTGAAGTGAAGCCGCACGCCGCGGATGCGAAGACCTTTGAGGCGACAACCACATTCACCGCGGGCACGGGGAAGTATGCCGGTATCATCGGTGGGGCAACTGCCGTAGCGCATGGACCCGAATTCCGGACGGCAACCGAGGGAACCTCCGTCCAATATGGAGAGATACAGGCCAAGTACAAACTCCCCTGAACCAAGGATCGCGCCGCTGTTCCGGCGATAGTGGTCGAAGAGCCGACTTCTGGAGCGCCGATATCGAATATACCGAAGACGCAATCGAACGGTTGTCGAAGTTCGCGATTGGGTCTTCGGCTATCGGCCGCTGCTGTCGCCCGTAGCCAGCGTGACGCCGGCTGCGAGGTAGGAGGTCGCTTGGCGTCTACCACGCTATGGGTGAACCGAAGAGCTCCGTCTGCTCCGCGTTTGGTGACTATCACGGTTGAAAAGTATCGGTGCGCGCAGGGTCAAAACTAGCGTTCGCCAGGCTGGTCGCGTCAGAGGCTCGTCGTGCGGTCGCCCTCCTGGCGTCGGCCAAGCGAGGCGGTAAATGTCCGAAGGATTGGAAGCAAAAACCGCACTTGGCAAATAAGGTCGCCGGTCCGGCGGTCGCTGTGGGTGAAAAGCCGCCCGAGACCGGTTCAACTCGCGGCGAGCGCGCAGCACATACATCAGTGGCAGCGACGGCCGGTCCGTCGGCATCGGCGTACAGCCCGTCCTCGGTCCGCACCATCATATCCCATTGGCGCAGCACGTCGCGGTCGAGTTCGCGCAGCGAACTCGATCCTCAGGCCGGCCTCGCACAGGGCGGTCACGACCTCGCCCAGTGGGTGATTCCATTGCACCGTCGGAGTGACATGCGGACGGGACCGATGTCGTCGGCATAGGTGACACCGCCCGCCTCGGTATAGCCTTCAGCGGGCGAGAAGTAGCCGTCACGAATCGCGATCTCATCCGGAGCGCCGCCCTCGATCATCCATTTCACCGGATGGAACTCGAACAGATACAGCTGACCGCCTGGCCGCAGCAGGTCGCGCACCACCGTGGCCCATCGTTGCATATCCGGAAGCCAGCAGAGCGCGCCGACACCTGTATAGACGATATCGAACGTGCGATGTCCGACCGCCGTCGGGCGCCGCGTAGACATCCGACAACGACGAAGCGCGCGTCGACGCCGATGTCGCGCGCAAGCTCGGTCGCGGCGCTGATCGCCGGCACGGAAAAATCCAGGCCGGTGACCCGTGCTCCAAGCCGAGCCCAGGAGAGGGTGTCGAGGCCGAAGTGACACTGGAGGTGGATCAGTTCTTGTCCGGTCACGTCGCCAAGGTCGGCGACCTCATGCGGTTTCAGGGTGATACGGCCGGCCTTGAAGCCGGCGACGTTGTAGAGCGGCGACGCCAGATGCAACGGTGCCTTGGCGTCCCACATCGCCCGGTTCAACTCTCGCCAGGATCGTTGATCGCTCATCGCGGCAGCCCGTTCCGTGCAAGAGGAGCGCGCCCGGCTCTGGAGCGCAACACATTCGCCGAATGCCAGCCAAGGGCATCGACCGCGCACGAGCGAAATCCGCATCCCGGGCCGGTGCGAGCCGCTTCTGCCATAGCCCGCCGGGAATGTCGAACATCCCGCTCGCCCTGTTCTTCTCCTCCCCTTTCCGCTATCCGAGGCGCCGAAGGAGCCACGCCATGACCTACCTCGTCGCCGACGACCTTCCCACGGCCCCGGCCGGAGATCGGTTCCGCGCCCTGCTCGCCCGTCCCGGCATCCTGCAGCTTCCGGGCGCGCATAATGGCCAGGCCGGCCTGCAGGCCAAGGCCGCCGGCTTCGAGGGATTGTATCTGTCCGGCGCCGCGATGACCGCCTCGATGGGCATCCCCGACCTCGGCATGATCACGGTGGACGAGGTCTGCTTCTTCGTGCGCCAGATCGCCCGCGCCACCGGCCTGCCGCTGCTGGTGGATGGCGACACCGGCTACGGCGAAGCGCTCAATGTCATGCACATGGTCCGCAGCTTCGAGGATGCCGGCGCCGCCGCGGTGCATATCGAGGATCAGTTGCTGCCAAAGAAATGCGGCCACCTGAACGACAAGAAGCTGGCCGATCCGCACGACATGGCGGCCAAGATCGCCGCCGCCCGCAAGGCCCGCCGGCATTTGTTCATCATCGCCCGCACCGACGCCGCCGCCAGCGAGGGCCTCGACGGCTCGGTCGGCCGCGCGAAGCTGTTCATGGACGCCGGCGCCGACGCGATCTTCCCTGAGGCGCTGACCACGGCCGACATGTTCAGGGAGGTCGCCGCCCGGCTGCCCGGCGTGCCGCTGCTGGCCAACATGACGGAGTTCGGCCGCACCCCGTTCTTCACCGCCGACGAGTTCCAGGCGATGGGCTACAAGATGGTGATCTGGCCGGTCAGCAGCCTGCGCGTCGCCAACAAGGCACAGTCAGAACTGTATGCCGCGATCCGTCGCGACGGCGGCACCCAGAACATGGTCGATCACATGCAGACCCGGGCCGAACTCTACGCAACGATCGGCTATCACGAGTACGAGGCGCTGGACGCCATCGATCGTCACCACCATCGTCCCTGCAGGCCATGCCGCAACGCTCGTGAGCCGCGGATAACCCTTGAATTCATCCGAGGACGGGTCGCTGGACCGGCCGCTGTACGTCGGCAGCGAGATCTACCGGAACTCCAGCTACGGCCCGAAGCACCCGCTGGCGGTCCCGCGGGTCTCGGTCTGCACCGACCTCTGCCGCGCCCTCGGCTGGCTGCCTGACGAGGTCTACCGCGACGCTCCGATGGCGACCGAGGCGGAGCTGATCCGTTTCCATGATCCTGACTATATCGCCGCGCTGCGCCAGGCCGAAGCCGATCAGTCGGTCAGCGATGCGGTCCGCGCCCGCTTCCGCATCGGCGCCGAGGGCAACCCGGTATACCGCGATGTCTATCGCCGCCCGGCAATCTCCGCCGGTGGCGTGATGCTGGCGGCGCGTCTGACGGCCGATGGCGGCATCGTCCATTGCCCGGGCGGCGGCACGCATCATGGACGGCCGGACCGGGCATCCGGTTTCTGCTTCCTGAACGACCCGGTGCTGGGGCTGCTGACCTGGCTCGACCTCGGCCTGGACAACATCGTCTACCTGGACATCGACGCCCATCATGGCGACGGCGTGCAGGACGCCTTCCACGACGACCCGCGCGTCATGACCATCAGTCTGCACGAGGCCGCCCGCTGGCCGTTCACCGGCGCGGCGGACGACCGGGCGGGCGGGGCGGCGCGCAACTTTCCCCTGCCGGCCGGCTGCAACGACAGCGAATTCGGCTGGGTGATACAGCACGCCGTGTTGCCGCTGATCGCCGCGCGCCGCCCGCAGGCGATCATGCTGCAGGCCGGTGCGGACGCGCTGGAGGAAGATCCACTTGCAAAGCTGTCGCTGTCGAACAACGCGTATGCCGCGGTGGTCCGAGCGGTGATGCAACTGGCGCCTCGGCTGGTCGTGCTGGGCGGCGGCGGCTACAACCCGTGCGAGCGTGGGCCGCTGCTGGGCGCTGATCTGGGGCACTCTCAATCAGTTCCCCATTCCTGGCCGCCTGCCGCCGGAAGCCGAGGCGGGACTGCGCGCGCTTCGTTTCGACCGCGCCGCCGGCCGCAACCCGCCGGAGCACTGGTTCACCACGTTGCGGGACCGGCCTCGCGACGGCGCCGGTTCGGGACGCCGTGCTGCAACTGATCGAGGAGACCCAATCCGCATGAAACGCCGTATCCTGCTGGCGCTGCTCGCCGCCTCGCCGGCCCTGGCCGCGACACGCGCCGTGGCGGCGGAGCCGCCCGAACCGACCGGCCCGCAGCCCGAACTGCCGAAGGAGAAACTGGTCATCGTCACGCGCGACGGCGTGTCGCACCCGTTCGAGGTCGAAATGGCGCTGACCGCAGCAGCAGCAGACCGTGGGCGAAATGTTCCGCACCAGCGTGGCGCCCGACGCCGGCATGCTGTTCGACTGGCGCTATCCCCACGCGTCGCAGATGTGGATGCGGAACACCCTGGCGCCGCTGGACATGGTGTTCATCAACGCCGACGGCACGATCCGCTCGATCGCCGAGAACACCGTGCCGCGCAGCCTGGCGGTGATCGACAGCCGTGGCGCGGTGCGGGCGACGCTGGAGGTCGCCGGCGGCACCACCGAAAAGCTGAACATCCGCGTCGGCGACAAGGTTCAGCAGCGCATCTTCGGCAACGCGCCATAGCGCCTTGCCGATTTCACCGAGGGTCCGGGCGGCACCGAAGCCCCTGGTGCCGGATGACCCCGGCCCGCGGGAGGGCATAACGCTTGCATCCTCGTGGCGCCGCTCATAGGTTCCGGCGATTCCTGGATGTTTCAGTGCCGGGTGTTCCAGTCGGGGCGTGGCGCAGCCTGGTCAGCGCGCCTGTTTTGGGTACAGGAGGTCGTGGGTTCAAATCCCGCCGCCCCGACCATTTGCGCCTCGGTGTCAGTGACGGAGACAGATTCGAATGCGGGCCCGTATCTTCCAGCCGCCAAAGACCGCCATGCAATCCGGCTGGGCCAACACGCATCACTGGGTCCTGGAATTCCTCCCCACCACGGCGCGGCATGCGGACGCGCTGATGGGATGGAGCGGCGGCGGCGACACCCAGACCCAGGTCATACTCACCTTCGAGAACCGCGACGAAGCCATCGCCTATGCCCAGCGCGCCGGTCTGGACTACGCGGTGGAACTGCCGCACGCGCGTCGGGTGAAGCCCAAGGCTTATGCCGACAATTTCCGCTATGGCCGGATCGAGAACTGGACCCACTGACGGTGGCTCGCCGCGTGTCCGGCCCCATCACCATTCTTGGACGGCCGGCTGGCATCTGATGCCGCGCCCAGCCTGCCTCGGCTTTTCCGGCATCGTCCCTGGGCCGTCGTCCCGCCAGAACACGCCTCGCACCGAAGGGTGGGGCACAGGCCGACCCCAACAGATGCCCTCGCCAGCCGCGGTGGCCTGATGGCCGTCTACACCGAGGTCACCGACGACGCCCTGACGGCATTCCTGTGCGATTACGACATCGGCACCGTGGTGGCGTTCCGCGGCATCGCCGAGGGCGTGGAGAACTCCAACTACTCGCTGCGGACGACGACCGGCGACTTCATCCTGACGCTGTACGAAAAGCGCGTCGACCCGACGGAACTGCCCTGGTTCCTTGGACTGATGGAGCATCTGGCCCTGCGCGGCCTGGTCTGCCCGCAGCCGGTGCACGGCCGCGATGGCATCGCGCTGCGACAGTTGTGCGGACGGCACGCCGCGATCACCACATTCCTGCCGGGCGTCTGGCCGCGCCGCGTCCGCGTCGAGCATTGCGGCACCGCTCGGCACGCGCGTTGGCCTCGCTGCACCGTGCCGGCGCGGACTACAAGCCGCGGCGGTTCAATGCGCTCGGGCCGACCGGCTGGATGCCGTTGCTGCGACGCAGCCAGTCCCGGGCGGATGAGGTTCAGCCGGGGCTGGCGGCCGAGCTCGACCGGTCGTTGCAGATGATCCTGACCGAGTGGCCCGCCGGGCTGCCGGAGGGACACATCCACGCCGACCTGTTCCCCGACAACGTGTTCTTTCTCAACAGCCGGTTGTCCGGGATCATCGACTTCTATTTCGCCGCCACGGACCTGCTGGCCTACGACGTCGCGGTGTGCCTCAACGCCTGGTGCTTCGAGGCGGATTTTTCCTTCAACGTCACCAAGGGGCGGGCGCTGCTGGCGGCATACCGATGCGGTGCGGCCACTGTCCGCGGCGGAACAGGCGGCGCTACCGGTGCTGTGCCAGGGTGCCGCGATCCGCTTCCTGCTGACGCGGCTGTTCGATTGGCTGAACCAGCCTCGACGGGCGCTCTGGTAACGCGCAAGGATCCGTTGGAATATCTGCGCCGCCTGCGCTTTCATCTGTCGGCAAGGGACGGGCAAGCCTATGGCCTCTGACGATCTTCTCGATCCGGGTGACTCGATGGCCGCCGGCGATATCGTGGTCTCGCTGCCGCCCGATCCGGCTCAGGTGGTGGAGATCTGGACCGACGGCGGCTGCCGGCCGAATCCCGGGCCGGGCGGCTGGGCCGCGATCATGACGTTTCGCGGCGTGGAGAAGGAGCTTTCCGGCGCCGAGGCCGCGACCACCAACAACCGCATGGAGTTGACCGCGGCGGCCGTTGCGCTGGAGACGCTGAAGCGTCCCTGTCACGTGGTGATCCACACCGACAGCCAGTATGTGCGTAACGGCATCACGCGCTGGAGTGCCGGGTGGGTGCGTAAGAACTGGCGCAACGCGGCCGGCGATCCGGTGGCCAACATCGACCTGTGGCAGCGCATCCTGGCGGCCGCCAAGGTCCATCGGATCGACTGGCGCTGGGTGCGCGGGCATGACGGCAACGATATGAACGAGCGAGCGGACCGGCTGGCGACGTCCGCCCGGCGGGCGGCGTTCGGCGGCAATGCTGGCTGATGCGGCCCTCCGCCGCGGGGTCCAGCCAGGGCTGGCGGCGGGTCGTTCCTCGGACGGGCCGGCGTTGACGCGTAACATGTCGCGGCGACGGCAACAGCCGCTCGGGCGACCGTCAGGGAGGGTTTCCATGCCAACTTCGAGACGCCTGTCGATGGCCCTGTTCGTCGCCTGCGTGACGCTCGCCGTCTGTCCGGTCGCCCGCGCCGCCTCGCCCGCGCCATTCAGCGATCAAGCGTTCCAGGCCGCTCAGACGCAGGGCAAACCTATCCTGGTCGAGATCACCGCGGGCTGGTGCACCGTGTGCGCTCGGCAGCGGCCGAATTCTGACCCGGCTCCTGGCAGATCCCCGGTTCCAGGACCTGGTCGTCTACAATGTCGATTTCGACACCCAGAAGGACGTGGTCCGCAGCCTGAGCGCCTTCATGCAAGGCACTCTGATCGTATTCAACGGCAGCACCGAAAAAGGCCGTTCCACCAGTGTGACCGACCCGGCGGCGATCGAGGCTCTCCTCGCCAGGACACACTCCTGAATTCGGCACCGGACCCGCCGCGTGCCGGGCATCAAGCCTGTGATCAGGCGCCCCCTCGCGCGCTCGTTATGGTCAAAGGTGCCGGGAAGACGGCAGGCCGCTGGTGTGGAACGTCGCTTGTGCCAGAGTAGCCAATTCAAGCGGCGAAACGCAGTCACGCCGTGCCACGTGCTTCCTCTCGCGCGGATAGCAGGATGAGCCTGCCGCTCGCTGGCGTTGCGTTCGGCTTCGTTGCGGGCATGCTGTCGACGCTTTCGCCCTGCGTGCTGCCACTGCTGCCTTTGGTAGCTGGGGCCGGCGATGGCGGCAACCCGCCTCGGGCTGCCTGCGCTCGCTGCCGGGCTGGTCGTCTCCTTCGTCGCGATCGGCCTTTTCGTCGCGACGATCGGCTTCTCCATCGGGCTGGACGGCGACCTCTTTCGCGCCATCTCCGCCGTAGTTGCTGGCCGGACTTGGCGTCGTGCTGTTGAGCGACGTCCTGCAGCAGCGGTTCGCGATAGCCGCCGGCGGCGTCAGCAATGCCGGGAACCGGCTGCTGGCGCGGATTTCGTTCCAAACGGGGCGAGCGGACAGTTCCTGCTGGGTCTGCTGCTCGGCGCCATCTGGAGCCCCTGCACCGGGCCGACGCTCGGCGCCGCCTCGGTCCTGGCGGCCCAGCGTCATGATCTCGGCGGCGTCATCGCGGTGATGGTCGCATTCGGTCTCGGTACCGCCGTTCCCCTGCTGCTGCTGGGCCTGCTGTCGCGCGAGGCCATCCTCCATTGGCGAGGCCGGCTGAGCAACGCCGGGAGGCGCCGGCAAGGCAGCTCTCGGAGGCGCCGCGCTGGTGATTTCCGTGCTGATCCTGAGCGGCCTGGATCATCGGGCCGAAATCGCCCTGGTCGCCGCGTCCCCGGCGTGGCTGACCGATCTCACGACGCGCTACTGACCGGACCCGGCCCTCCGAGGGGCGTCGCGCAAACCGGGACATTCCGCCCAGCGCGATCGTGCGTTAGGTTCCGCCGGGTCGCCGCGGGGCTCGGACCCTGGCGGCGATCATCCAAGGAGTCACGTCCGTGCCCCTCCATCCCGACCTTACTGGCCGCGTCGCCCTGGTCACCGGCGCATCCCGAGGCATTGGCGCGGCGATTGCGCTCGCCCTGGCGGAGGCAGGAGCCGATGTCGCCGTGAACTACCGTGAGCGGTCGGCCGAAGCGGAAGCCGTGGTCGCCTCAGTGACCGCCCTCGGCCGCCGCGCCGTTGCCGTACCGGCGGACGTCTCCGACAGTTCCGCCGTTGCCGGGATGATGCGCGCCTTGGCGGCAACGCTCGGGCCACCCGATATCCTGATCAACAATGCCGGCATCGGGCTTGTTCGGGGCCTCGATGACCTTACCGAGGCCGATTTCGATCAGACCATCGCCGTCAACCTGAAATCGGTGTTTCTGTGCATCCAGGCCGCCTTGCCACACATGCGGGGGCAGGGCTGGGGCCGGATCGTCAACATCTCCTCTGGCGCCGCCAGGGGAGCCGGCGGCGTCGGCCCGCACTACAATGCGTCAAAGGCCGGGATGGAGGGGCTTACCCGCGGCTATGCCGCACGGCTGGTCGCGCAGGGCATCACCGTCAACGCCGTCGCGCCCTCGCTCATCGAGACCGACATGGTGCGGTCCGGCCTTGCAACCTCCCCGGCGCGCATCCCGCTGGGCCGTTTCGGCAGCAGCGAAGAAGTCGCACAGGTCGTTCTGATGCTGGTCGGCAACGCCTACATGACGGGGCAGACCGTGGCGCTGTCCGGCGGCATGTCGTTCAACTGAACGGGCTGCCCGAGTTGCAAACCATTGTTATTGCGTGATTCCCCACTCGCGTGATTATGCTTTGCTGACAGCCTTCGATGACCGTGCAGCCGCCCCCTGAGGCGTTGCCCGGGGCAGGGCTATGCCGGCGTGCCCGACACCGGCAACCTTGTGGAAAACCGAAATATTGATTGATTCCTACCGGAGAGTAAGCTCTCTCGGTGCTATGGGTCGGCTTGTCGCAGGGCCCTTCGCCGGACGACCTACAACGCTGTCAATTTAAGGAACACGGACCATGGAACTTGGCTACTTCGCGATGCCCTCGCATCCGCCCGAGCGGGATCTCAAGGAGGGAAACGAATGGGACCTGCAGACGCTGCGCTGGCTGGATGATCTCGGCTTTGCCGAGGCGTGGATCGGCGAGCACCACACCTCCCCATGGGAGCCCAATCCATCCCCGGACCTCCTGCTGGCGCAGTCCTTCCGCGAAACCAAGCGTCTTCGGATGGGTCCGGGCGGTATTCTGCTGCCGTACCACAACCCGGCCGAACTGGCGAACCGCATTGCCTTCCTCGACCATCTGTCCGGTGGGCGGTTGAATTTCGGCATCGCCGCGAGTGGCCTGCCGAGCGACTGGGCGCAGTTCAATGTCGACGGGATGTCCGGGGTGAACCGCGACATGACGCGTGAGGCGCTGGACATCATCCTGCGGCTTTGGAGCGACGAAAACTCGTTCCACCACGAGGGCAAGTTCTGGACCATCGACAAGCCGGAGAGGATGAACAACACGCTCGTGCCGCACCTAAAGCCGGTGCAGGCTCCGCATCCGCCGATTGGCGTCGCTGGCCTGAGCCCCAACTCGAGCACCATGAAGCTCGCCGGCGAACGGGGCTTCCTGCCGATGAGCCTCAACCTCAATGCTGGCTACGTCGGCAGCCACTGGAGCGCCTACGAGGAGGGAGCCCATTCGAAGGGACTTACCCCGCGACGCTCAAGCTGGCGGTTGGTGCGGGAGGTGTTCGTGGCGGACACCGATGAGGAAGCCATGCGTCTGTCGGCCGGCGGCATGATGGGCCGCATGATGAACGAATACCTGCTGCCTCTGTTCCGCGATTTCCAGTTCACGCACTACTTCAAGCATGACCAGACGGTCACCGATTCGGACGTGACCGCGGAATACTGCGCCCGGCATAATTGGCTGATCGGTTCGCCGGCGACAGTTGCCCGCAAGCTGGAGAGCATGTGGAACGAGGTCGGCGGCTTCGGCACGCTTCTGGTGCTCGGCTTCGACTACGCGGACGCGCCCGAGGCCTGGCACAACTCGCTGCGGCTGCTGTCGAAGGAGGTCCTGCCCCGGGTGAAGCACCTGCAGGTCCAGTAGCCGGTGAAAGCGGGGGCTGCGCCGCGGTGCAGCCCCTTTGCAGGCACGATCGCAAATCAGCCTGAATAAAATGGCCTAGCGTCCTGCCTGCTCTGCTGGTCGCTCTTGTCGCCGATCCTGCTCGGCTTCCTGCTGTGCCTGCACGGCACCGTCGTAGTCGCCGTCCGTGGCGCGCCTCTGCGCCTCCAGGTCGGCCCATCGTGCCTCGTCGCGCGTGTTCGTCGCGGCGGACGACCGTCCCGGTTCAGGCGCTTCCGGCTGGCCCAGTGCCGGGTGGCCCAACGCCATCACGCCAACGAGCAACGCCACCGAACGCAGGGCTAGTCCCGGAATGACCATCCCTCGGCAACGCGCCAGGCGGAGGCTGGTTCCTCGCAGCCTCACGCCGTCCAGGAGGTGGATGAGACAGCTTCGGCGACAGGCTACGGATCGAGGCGTGCCGTTGCCGACCCCGAAACCACCTCCTTGCCGTCCTGGTTCGTGGTGGAGAGCGTAAGGTCGGCGAAGTGTTGGCTGCCTTCCTGCCGCACAGCCGCCACGGTTGCCTTGCTGTCCAGCGTGTCACCCGGCCAGACCTGATTGGTGAACCGCACGCCGAACTTGGTCAGTCGGCCGTCGCCCACGTAGTTGGTCAGCATCTTGCCGGTCAGACCCATGGTGAGCATGCCGTGCGCGAAGACGCTCGGGTAGCCGGCAACCTCGGTCGTGTAAACCTCATCGGTATGCAGCGGGTTGTAGTCGCCCGACGCGCCGGCGTACTGAACGATCTGGGTGCGCGAGAGATTCTCCGCCACCCGTTCGCTGTGGGTGTCGCCGACCTTCAGGGCGGATGCCTTCAATGCCATTGTTGGTGCCTCCCTAGACCATCGTTACGGGCGACCGTGCCGTCGAACTTGGTCTAGCTTATTGTTTCGATCGCATGATTGACGCACTCGAACGTCCCGCTGAGCGCGGTCATGCTCAGCCTTGATCGACCGGGCGCTCGGTCGTTACGCCGACGCCGCGCGCGGTCAGCACGAGTTGACCGTTCTGGTCGCGATACTCGGTGATCCGCTCGCTGAATGTCAGCTTGCCGGCACGCTTGCTTTCCTTTTCCCAGACCTTTCCCGGTTTGGTCTCCGCCGTCAGCACGTCGCCGGGCCGAAGGTGGCGGTGATACTCGTAGTGCTGTTCGGCGTGCAGGCCGCCGGAGGAGGACGCCTTGCCCTCGACGCCGCTGGCCGTCTTGCCGGACCCGAACCATTTCTGGCCGGGCTTCGGACGCAGGAAATAGTCGGGATCGAACTGCGCCACCGCCTGGGCGAAGCTTGGTGGGGCGATGATCCCGCCAGCGTCGGTGGCTTTCGCTGCGGCGGCGTCATGATACACAGGATTGGTGTCGCCGATTGCACGCGCGAACATCATGATATGGCTGGCTTCGACGGGGAATGTGATTTTGGCCAACGGCTTCCTCCGGTTGCTGTTCAACGTGCAGGTTAGCAGGCTGGACGAAAGAATAAACCGGACGGCTGGTCAATGAGGCGCCCGCCGCGCCGAGCTGGTGTGCGTGCGGCGCTGGAGGCCGCGGCGATCCAGACGTTCACCGGACCCCGGGTCTCCGCCGCGTCGGCCGATCACATCCGGCTGGTTCGCGCACCCGGCTGGATGCCGCCTCGCCGGCGTGCCTACGTCATTGGCGATGTCCATGGCGCGTGCGACAGTCTGCGGGCGCTGCACGGGATGATACAGGACGACCTCGCGGCCCGGCCCACCGGTTCGGCGGTGCTGGTTCATCTGGGCGACTACATCGACCATGGGCCGGACAGCGCAGGGGTAATCGGGTTGCTCGCGGGCGGTCCCGTGATCGCCGAACTGACCCGGATCGATCTGCTCGGCGATCACGAGCACATGCTGCTACAGGCCCTTGGTGGCGACCGCGCGGCGGCGACCGACTGGCTATGGAGCGGAGGCAAGGCCGCGCTGGCGAGCTGGGGGCTCGACCCGGAGCTGCCGCGAGAGGCCTGGGCGACAGCGCTGCCCGCCGACCACATGGCGTGGCTGCGCCGGCTTGCGCTGATGCACCAAGAGGGCACCTATCTTTTCGTGCATGCCGGGATCAGGCCGGGGGTTCCGCTAGGCGAGCAAAGCCGCGATGATCTGCTGACGATCCGCCAACCATTTCTGTCCAGTGACCAGGATTTCGGTGTGGTCGTGGTGCATGGGCATGCCGGCGCGCCATCGATTTCCGTCCACCCGAACCGCATCGGCCTCGACACCGGCGCGGGAATGGGTGGGACGCTGACCTGCGCCATTCTTGAAGATGATCTGATGGCGCTGCTGGCGGCCTGAGAGCTGCTCATGTCTGGCCGACGCGCCGCCCCGGTGGCGCGGCGTGTGCTCGGTGAGGGATCGTCGCCTCGCGGCGTCCGCGCTGGTGGCATATCCGTTTGGTTATAATAACATTATGTTACGCAAGTTCATCGGCGGATCGATCCCTGTGTGGGCCGCCTCCGGGACGCGAAGTGGTGACTGAACAGGCGGAAGCCCCCGCGGATGCGGAGAGACGCCGGGAGACGACAGCCCGAAGTTCACTTCGCCCGGCAACCCAGAGTTCTCGATGATGAGCGAAGCTTGGTTCGCAGGCGTCGGCACAAGTCAACGCAATACCCGGCGCCGAGGTTGGCATGTCTCTTGCTGAACCAGGTCACAAGCCATTCGGACGTCAAAGCCGGCGGCAAAGGAGGAACCATGAGTTGCGTGCCGACGACGTCCAATCCCGGACACATCGGATCGATGGCGAGACGTATCTGTTCCGCGAGGCCGGGGCTGACCCGCCGCTCGTCGCGCCGGCCTCCTTACCGCCCGCCGGCGTGCAAACCAATACAATGGGGGTAGCATCGTCATGAGCAGCGCCATGGGGACGTTCGAGGTTCTGCCGTTTCGTTTCACTGACGTGGGACGGGCGGAGGAGATCCGCCGCGGCGGTGGCGCGGGTGTGCAAATGGGGGTGGGGAAACGCGAAGCGCCCGCCGCAGCGGGTTCAAGACGGATGGTGCGCCACGGCCCGTTGCCGGCGTCGCACGCTCCATACCGGCTGTTCGGGGGCTACAGCCTGGCCCCGGGCTCCTCGACCGACATCGTGGACAACACCCGGGCGCCGACCGGTTTTGCAGTCCCCTCGGAACAGATCCGCTGGGTTCAGTTCGCGCTTAACCAGGCGATGAATGCCGGATTGCCGACAGATGGCATTGCCTCGCCGGAATTCCGAACGGCGCTGCGAGGGTTTCAGGGACGGCAGGGGCTGCCCGTGAGCGGGTTCGTAGGGCCGGATACAATTGCAGCGCTGAGGCGAGGGGCCGATTTGGAGCTCGAATTTGGCTGGGAGAACATGGTCGCCCGCGCCCCTGCCAGGAGAAGCGGCGTAGCCGCCGCCAGACGGGAGGCAGCGCGAAAAAAGCAAGTCCTGCGGGATTTTTTCGCCAAAACAAAGCCATATGGCGAACCCAAGACCTGGGCGGAGCGGATTGACGAAGAACTACTCAATGCAACGCCGTTCCGGGCCCCTGATTTACCTGACGATCCCGCGAAGCCAATTCCCCCGACCACCTCCGTAACAAAATCAAGTGGTCTATATCGAATAAGCTTTCCGTATGGTGGCGAAACGGACAAGGGGGTCTATATCGGCAAGGCGGACAAAATGCCACTTCCTGAGCGGCTCCAGGACCATATCAAGGAGGCACGTCATATGGGATGCAGTTTGGCGCATCACAGATTTCAGGGTGCTCTATGCTGGCGCTCACCCCCTGGACGACTGTTTGAAGGCGCTGTCAGAGGAAGCAAAGAGCAATGCCGCGGTCAGGGATGCGATGGGAGCGGAAAGCCCCATTGCGTCAATTGAAGCCGCAATTCAGAGCCTGCCTAAATACAGCGCCGGGGGAAGGTTCCATCCTCACGTCATGAATCATCAAATTGGTGAACTGGAGCTGCCTTTTGGAACTTTTGGCTCATTCTGATGCCGATCGTTTCCTGCCCGGAGGACCGCACGATGGCTAACAACCGCACCAGCACAATCCCGAACGGCGGCGGCCGGCACGGTCGAGCCAGCCGCCGATACTTTCACCGAAGCGCGATTACTTGCGTCAGAGCACGTCCAGAACCGCCTCGGCCTTGCTGACCTCGAAGCCGCCGGGCGCTTCGATGCCCAGATGGGTCACCTTGCCGTCCTCGGCGACCAGGGCGTAGCGCTGGCTGCGCCACCCCATGCCGCGGGCATTTAGGTCGAGTTCCAGGCCAATCGCCTTGGCAAAGGTCGCGGCACCGTCGGCCAGCATGGTGATCTTGTCGCCGGTGCCCTGCTCCTTGCCCCAGGCGCTCATGACGAACGCGTCGTTCACCGCGATGCAGGCAACCGTATCGACACCCTTGGCCTTGAACGCGTCGGCATTTGTTACGAAGCCGGGCAAATGCTTGATGCTGCAGGTGGGGGTAAAGGCGCCTGGCACCGCGAACAGCACCACTTTCTTGCCTTTGAAGATTTCGTCGGTGGAGATCTCCTTTGGACCGTCCGCAGTCGCGACCATCAGCTTCATGGATGGAATGGTATCGCCGACCTTGATCGTCATGGATTTCCTGCTCCCCGCAAGGTGTCAAACAAATCTGCCATCGCCCGACAGACGCGCCCCCTAGTAGCCTGCCTGCCCGGGGAAGTCACCCCACGCCGCGGACCGGGCCGGTCGGGCGGCCGCGGGTGGTCCCGATGACAGCTCGGGGGATCGCGGGGTGATGCGATGCCAGCGCTCGATACGAGCGGCATGCGGGGCCGCGGATTTCGCATGACACGCGGCAACTTCGCGTCATGATGCAGTGCAATAGAACGCGGCGCACGTGCATGATGGCTGGGCGACGCGCAGCTGTTCGAGCGGCGGGCGGGAAAGCTCAAATTCGTTAGTCACAAAGACCTCGCACGAGCAAAGGAACACCCCATGAGCCTGAACGGAAAAGTCGCCTTGGTCACCGGTTCAACGAGCGGCATCGGGCTGGGGATCGCCCGCGCGCTGGCTGACGCGGGGGCCGCCATTATGTTGAACGGTTTTGGCGATGCGCGGCAGATCGAGGTGCTGCGGGCAGGGTTGCAAGCCGACCACGGGGTGAAGGTGGCATACAGCGGTGCCGATATCGGCAAAGCCGCGCAGATCGGCAGGATGGTGGCGGATACGGTGGAGAGCTTGGGATCGGTCGACATCCTGGTCAACAATGCTGGTGTCCAGTTCACCGCCAACGTCGAGGCGTTTCCAGACGAGCGCTGGGATCAGATCATCGCAATCAACCTGTCTGGGGTATTTCACGGCATGAAAGCGGCGATCCCTGGCATGAAAGCCAAGGGCTGGGGGCGAATCATCAACATTGCCTCGGCGCATGGCCTGGTCGCCAGCCCGCAAAAGGTCGCCTACGTCGCGGCCAAGCACGGCGTGGTCGGCATGACCAAGGTGGCGGCGATCGAACTGGCCAACGCCGGTGTGACCGTCAACGCGATCTGCCCTGGGTGGGTGCTGACGCCACTGGTTGAAAAGCAGTTGCAGGACCGCGCCACCCACGAGGGCACGACGGTGGAACAGGAGACCCACGCTTTGGTGGCAGAAAAGCAGCCGATGGTGCGCTTCTCGACCCCCGAACAGGTCGGCGCGCTGGCGGTTTTCCTGTGCTCGGATGCGGCGAGCACGATCACCGGCACGCCGCTGTCGATCGATGGCGGATGGACGGCACAGTGACCGGCGATCGGCGCATGACACCCACCAGTCGATGCGTTCCGCCAGCCGACGGTATTTGCTTTCTGCGCGGGCCAGCCTCCGTGTAGGACGGATCGTCGAAGTTGGCGGAGTTGCCATGCAGACGCCGGAAGCCGCTCGCTTTGCCGCTATGATGATCAGGTCGGCCGATCTGAAACGCCGGATCGCGACTGAACTCGCCGATGTGGTGGTGCAGGTGGTGGATGCCTGCGAGGCAAGCCTGCGCGGCGGCGGCAAGCTCATGTTCTGCGGCAATGGCGGATCGGCGGCCGACAGCCAGCATTTGGCGACTGAGATGCTGATCAGGCTGCGTGCCAGCCACGATCGTCCGTCGATCGCTGCCCTGGCTCTGACACTTGATTCAGCGACGCTGACCGCTGGTGGCAACGACTTCGGATACGATCGGGTGTTCGAGCGTCCGCTGCGCGGACTGGGACGGCGCGGCGATGTGCTGTTCGGGATTACCACGTCAGGCCGTTCGGCGAACGTCATCCGGGCCCTGGCCGCCGCGCGTGAAATGGGGATCGTCACCGTGGGCCTGCTCGGCGGCGGCGGTCAGCCGGCGCTGGCGGAGTGCGACCTTGCGCTCCTGGTGCCCGACGACGAGACAGCGCGTGTGCAGGAATGCCACATTGCTCTCGGCCACGCCGTGCTCGAACTGCTCGAGGACCGCCTTATCAGCCGGCCTTATCAATGAGGCTCTGTCGATGAATATCCCCGGGCAATGAAGGTTCTCGTCACCGGATGCGCGGGGTTCATTGGGTATCATGTGGCCGAGGCACTGCTTGCCCGCGGCGACACGGTGGTCGGGGTAGACAATCTCAATGACTACTATGAGGTGCGGCTGAAGGAAGCGCGCCTGGATCGGCTGGGCGAACGAAGCGGATTCGGCTTTCATCGGCTGGACATCTCGGACCGGGATGCGGTGGGGCGGCTTGTGGCGGAGCATTCCGATCTGGCCGGGATCGTGCATCTGGCGGCTCAGGCGGGTGTACGGCACTCCGTGGTCGACCCCTACGCCTACGTGCAGGCCAACGTCATGGGCCACCTCGTCGTGCTCGAGGCCGCTCGACGCCTGCCCGCCCTGCGCCACCTCGTCTACGCCAGCACGTCGTCGGTCTATGGCGCCAACGCCAGCCTGCCGTTTCGTGAGACCGACCGTGTGGACGAGCCGGTTTCTTTGTATGCCGCGACCAAACGGGCCGACGAACTGATGAGCCATGCCTACGCGCATTTGTTCGGTCTGCCGCAGACGGGACTGCGGTTTTTCACCGTCTATGGGCCCTGGGGACGGCCCGACATGGCCTATTTCAGCTTTGCCCGGGCAATTTTGACGGGCGATCCGATCACGCTGTACGACGAGGGCCGGCTGCGGCGCGACTTCACCTATATCGACGATATCGTCGCTGGGATCATCGGCTGTCTTGACCGGCCGCCGACGGACGCGTGGGCGCCGCGGTTGCTGAATATCGGCAATCACAAGGCTGAGGAGGTGCGTGAACTGGTGCGTCTGCTGGAGGACGCCCTGGGTCGCAAAGCCGTGATCCGGTCAGCGCCGAGACCCGCGGTCGATGTAGAGGCGACGTTTGCGTCCATCGATGCGATCGCGGTGCTGACGGGCTTCGCGCCCACGACGCCGCTGGCCATCGGGATTCCGCGGTTCGTGGCGTGGTTTCAGCAATGGCAGGGTGTTTGATCCAAGGTGAAGCGGAAAAGCCGCAGCCGAACGGCAGCCCGCATCGGCGAGATAAAGTTAAAGAAAGCGGCTTGACCCCGCTCCGGCGAGGGCCTACATCGCCGCTCACCGAGACAGGACGGTTTCACTTGCGTTGGTCCGTCGTTTCGGCTACCTTGCTCGGTCTGCGCCGAGTTGGTGTTTCGTAAAGCAACTTGGGCTGCTTGCCTGCGAAAGTGGGTGGCGGTGCGTGTTGCTGGTT
>CAVWZM010000030.1:0-66298 GCA_963759425.1 uncultured Alphaproteobacteria bacterium | reverse complement strand
AGGCGTGTCTGTTGCGCTTTCGCCCAATCATGATGACAACGATGGCAGCGCTGCTGGGCGCCCTGCCACTCGCGCTCGAACATGGCCCGGGGTCGGAATTACGCTTTCCGCTCGGCGTCACGATCGTCGGCGGGCTGCTGCTGTCGCAGTTTCTAACGCTGTACACGACGCCGGCGATCTATCTGGGGTTCGAGCAACTGCGTCGGCGGATGGCTGGTCCGGGGCCTGCCGAACCGGCGCCAGCGGAATGACCGTCCCCGCCCCGGCTCTTGTCCCTGCCCGGCTCATGCGCGGCGGAGGGATTGACGGCGCTCGGGACTTCTTCCGGCATATGCGGGAAGGTCGCGCGTCCGCGGCCTGAGGCTGTCCCGAGGCTCGTCGCCATGGCCTGAGTTGGCCCGGCTGGTGCGCCCGAGCTTGGATGGCGGTGGAACAGCCTTCCAGTCTCGTGGAATTCGCTCTACAGCATCCGCTCCCGCTTCATTCCGGAGGCTCCCGCCGCGATGCCCGTCCTGTCCGACCGCTGGATCCGCAGGATGGCGCACGAGCATGGAATGATCGACCCGTTCGTAGAGGCGCAAAAGCGCGACGGTGTGATCAGCTATGGCCTGTCCAGCTATGGCTACGATGCGCGGATCGCCGACGAATTCAAGATCTTCACCAATATCGACTCGGCCGTCGTCGATCCGAAAGCCTTCTCGCCCTCCAGCTTCGTCGACCGCAAGGCGGACGTCTGCATCATCCCGCCGAACAGTTTCGCGCTCGGCCACACCATCGAGTATTTCCGCATCCCGCGCGATGTGCTGGTGATCTGCCTCGGCAAATCGACCTACGCCCGTTGCGGCATCATTGTGAACGTCACGCCGCTGGAGCCCGAGTGGGAAGGCCAGGTGACGATCGAAATCAGCAACACGACACCGCTGCCGGCGAAGATCCACGCGCATGAGGGGATCTGCCAGTTCCTGTTCCTGCAGGGCAACGAACCCTGTGAGACCAGCTACGCCGACAAAGCCGGCAAATACATGGGCCAGCGGGGCGTTTCCCTGCCACGGATGTAAGGCGATCGATGGACCGGATCCGAATTCGCGGCGGCACGCCGTTGTCTGGCGAAATCAAGGTCGGCGGGGCGAAAAACGCCGCGCTGCCGCTGATGGTCGCTGGCCTGCTGACCGACGAGCGCCTGGTTTTGTCGAATGTTCCGCGGCTGGCGGACATCCAGACCATGGGGCTGCTGCTGGCCCAGCATGGCATCGCCGTCGACCCCGTTACCAATGACGGCCGTACCCTCTCGTTGGGCGGCGCGATCCGAAGCACCGAGGCGCCGTACGACATCGTTCGCAAGATGCGCGCCTCATTCCTGGTGCTCGGCCCGCTGCTTGCCAGGGTCGGCGAAGCACGCGTCTCGCTGCCCGGCGGCTGCGCGATCGGTGCCCGCCCGATCGACCTCCATCTGAAGGGGTTGGAGCAGTTGGGCGCCCGCATCACTTTGGAGGGCGGCTACATCGACGCCCGCGTCGACGGACGGCTGCGCGGCGCGACCATTGTGTTTCCCTTCGTTTCGGTGGGGGCGACCGAGAACCTGCTGATGGCGGCTTCCCTGGCCGACGGCCGCACCACGCTGGCCAACGCCGCGCGCGAGCCGGAAATCGGCGACCTGGCCGCTTGCCTGGTGGCGATGGGCGCCCGGATCGAGGGCATCGGCTCGGATAAACTGGTGGTCGATGGGGTGGCCGCGCTGCACGGTGCCAGCCACGCGATCATCCCCGACCGCATCGAGACCGGCAGCTACGCCTGCGCCGCGGCAATCTCGGGCGGTTCGGTCTTTCTGCGCGATGCCCGCCTCGATCATCTCGGCGCCACGGTCCGCATCCTGCGCGAGGCCGGGGTGGAGATCGAGGAGCAACCGGACGGCCTGACGGTGAAGCGGCTGAACGGGTTGCACGGCGTGGACGTGATGACCGAACCCTATCCCGGATTTCCAACCGACATGCAGGCGCAGTTCATGGCCCTGATGTCAGTCGCGGACGGCGCCTCCATGGTGACCGAGACGATCTTCGAGAACCGCTTCATGCATGTCTCGGAACTGAACCGGATGGGCGCGCGGATCAACGTGCATGGCGCGTCAGCGATCGTACGCGGGGTGCCGGCGCTGTCCGGCGCGCCGGTCATGGCGACCGATCTGCGTGCGTCGCTTTCGCTGATCCTGGCGGGGCTTGCGGCCGAGGGCGAGACAATGGTCAATCGGGTCTATCACCTGGACCGCGGCTACGAAGCTGTAGAGCAGAAGCTGGCAGCGTGTGGCGCCAATATCGAGCGAATCACATGACGCTGAAAGGAGCCAAATCCCGAGAGTCGGCCGGTTCGTCGCTCGACCTGAACGCACCCATTTTCGGGCGGCGGCGTGGCTGAACGCCTATCAAAGGCGCAGTCTCCTCAAGGTCGTCAAAGCACCCTACTAGGTCCATTTCTCATAGTTGCCGAACTGTGGTTCGGGCGACATCGACCCTCTGGGCGCAAGGGTCTGTCCCGCGCGCGCAGTAGCCCGCGACGGCTTGAGTTCAGCCGACATGCGCGCGAGAACGCCAACAATGCATCCGTATTGCATGTAGAACACCAGAGAATTGATCGTCGGTCCCGAGAGCACCGCCGCGCCCAACTGGCCGCACAGCGAGGCAGAAAATCCATTTACCAGGATCCGACCGGGATGGCCGGGCGACGCGGAGCCCGCGCGCCTGCTCGCCTGTGCCAGACGGAGGATTTGCCACAACACCATCGTCAATCCGAACACGCCTGCATTGGCCAGCAAGCCGGGGATCAAGCTTGAGCTGCGGTAACTGCCCCAGCCGACGCCGAGCCCGTAGGTCTCACCGACAGTCGCCATCGCGCCAACGTCGGTCGCGGTACGATCATTGTATGATTCGCTGTCGCCCTTGTTGAGCGTCGACTCGACGACGGTATTCACAGAGTTGACCAGGCGGGGCATGAGTATGAAGATCGGACCGATCACCAGCAGCCCGCCGACCACCAGCATGCCGGCGGTCTTGCCGACCCGCCCCAGGGCGCCGGGTTCGCCGCCCACGGAGGCCAACGCCAGAACCAGCGGAAGACCGATCGCCAGCGTGGCGATCCCGGTTGTCGACGTTGAGAGCAGCACCGAAACGATCGCCAGCGCCAGCAGCAGGTTGGGTTTCATGGTGCGGTAGCCGCGAATGCTGAGCCACAGGCAACAGAAGGCCACACCGGACAGATAATAGGCGAGGGCAGAGGGTTCGGAGAAGGGCCCTTGCATTCGAGGCACCGATCCCACCATCTGATCCACAATCTGCCAGCCTGGATTCGAATGCAGCACGTCATCCGGTACCAAACGCCGCCCATGTTGTGGGCGAACTGCCAGAACACCAGAACGATCACGGCGTAGCCGCCGATCATGTAGGCACGAATAATCTTCTGATATGGAACCGAACGGCGCGTGACAAAAATCGCGGATGCAACCGCGATGAGAATGTCGATCGTCAGGTAGAGCGACTGGGTGATATTGCCAGAGTTGAATACCAGCGGCACGGCACCGGGGGCAAAGGGATCAGGTTTCTGCGGCCAAACGAAGACCGTACCCTGAAAGATCTGTGGCAGCACCCAGATCGACAGGAGCGCGTAGAACAAGAACCCGAGCATCGGAAGCATGATGCTGAATACTGCTTTCTCCCCTGGATAGCGCATCCCGAGGGCGTATTGCGCGATTATATAAGCAATAAACAGGAGCCCCGGGACCATTGCCGGCTGCAGTCCAAACGAGCCCACGACGACCGACGCTGCAGCTTCGAAGATCCCCACGATCATCGCAAACTGCAGTAACCGCACTGGATTTAGCGCCCAGAGTAGGCTGAACGGCACGATGAAGATGCCGAGTAGCAGTTATGTACATCTGGGAGCGTGCCTGCTAGCAACAGCAGAACACGAGAGGGCACCCATCATGCACGGCATCGGGCGATCTGATACGCATCGACAATCCTACCAACACGGGCCCAGTATCGGGCGCGACGGACCAGGCCGGCAACTTGATCTTTCGGCGTAAGCATCGGTCGCGGCGCCAGCACCGGTGACAATTCCGGGCCACGAGCTCCGGCATCTCCTGCCGACTTGGTGGGGCTCAATGGTTGCGCCAGTCAGCCCTTCGGGCGATTCCCCTCGGTCGCTGCTTTAGTCCGCTGGTGGGGTGGCGGATACCCTCGTCCGCGACCGGCTCCCATTTGGCCGGCCGGCATCTTCTCAGAGCTCGCGTCGGCTTGTATCGACAAAAACATGTCCAATTCATCCCGCAGCTGGCGATCCCGTGGCGGTGGTCTGCGCGATGTGGACGCCCTTTTATCGGCGACGCGATGGAGTTCTCCCGTCGGCCTGGGAGCACGCGAAACTACCCGTCAAATCCGATTTCGAGTTGCCGTGTGAAGATGATCTCGCCATCTTCGGTGCGCCCTGAATCCGTCCAGCCGGCGCGCTGGTAGAATTGCGCCGCACGTGTGCCGGGGTCTGTGGTAAGGGTCGCACTACTGAACCCGGCACGTACCAAGGAGCGACAGGCGAGCGACAGCAAGGCCCTGCCGAGGCCCCTGCCTTCGTGCTCCGGATCGACGAAAAGTGCCCACACCCAACCGATTTCCGTGTCCCCGGCGGAGAACCCCAGGATTCTTCGCCTCTCCTCCCAGATCCAAATCTCGCCGGACTGCAGGAAATCAGCGACGTCCTCTGGACTGACCTTGTGGGGCTCCGTGTGCCGGTTCTCACGAACCGCCGCTCGCAATCTCATGAGATCCGGGATATCGGCTAGGACGGCCTTGCGTATGCGCATGCATGCCATGTTCGATATTCTGATGCCATGAAAGCCAGTTCGATTTTGGCTTGGTATCTGGGGCTTCCGTCACATCAATGTGCCAGATTTGTCAAGGGTTTCTGCTCCCGCCGCCCCGGTGTTTTGGCTCGCTGGGTGCCGGCATGCCCCGGGGAAAAGGTCTGATCTGATCATGCGATCGCTTTGGAATTCCGCGTGGAGCCTGCTGGCGGCGGCCAATTTTTTCTGGGCCGGAAATATCGTGCTGGGCAGAGGGCTGGCGGGGCAGGTGCCGCCGGTCACGCTCGCCTATTGGCGTTGGACGGGCGCATTCCTGATCGCGGTCGGCTTCGCCTGGCCCGCACTGCGCAGCGACCTACCGGTACTACTGCGGCACTGGAAGATGATGCTGCTGCTGTCGGCGACCGGGGTCGCTTCCTACAACACTCTTGCCTATATCGGCTTGACCAGCACCACAGCACTGAATGTCCTGCTGCTGCAGTCGGCCACGCCACTCATCATCATCGTCTGGGCCCTGGTGCTGTTTCGAGATGTCCCCTCGCCGCGCCAGACGGCTGGGGTGCTGCTCTCGCTTGCCGGGGTCGCGGTCATCGCGGCGCGGGGATCCTGGCAGGTCGTATCGGAACTGAAACCTAATCCCGGCGATCTCTGGGTTCTCGCGGCGCTGGTGATCTATGGCATCTATTGCGTGTTCCTGCGCCGGCGTCCCGCGGTTCATCCACTTAGCTTCTTGGTAGCGGCAATGGCGATCGGATCGTGCATGATGCTGCCCTTCATGCTCGGGGAGATGGCCTCGGGCGCATCGATCCACGGTGGCGCGTCGTCCTACCTGGCGATCGCCTACACGGCGGTGCTGCCCTCGTTCGTAGCCTATCTGTTCTTCAATCGCGGGGTGGAATTGATTGGTGCAGGTCCGGCTGGGCAATCCATGCACCTGATGCCGTTATTTGGCACGGTCCTTGCCGTGGTGTTTCTACATGAGCAATTGCGGCTGTTTCACCTTGCCGGGATCACGATCATCGCGGCTGGCATTGTGCTGGCGTCGATAAAGACCCGCGATGACCGAAAAAAGCATGGCGCGTCCCAACGGAACGTGATCACTCCGACGCGCTCTTCTGCTTGATTGGCGCCCCGTTGGGGTCGACGTCTGCCTTATTCTGGGGGTGCTGATGCGACGATTCGCCTTGATCGTGACGTTTGTGGCGGCGGCGGCGCTGAACACCGCTGGGCGAGCCGAGGACGCGCCGGCGGCGCCGGAGGCCGCCACGCCGCCGAGCCCCGCGCCCGCGGTTCCGCCGCCCTCGAGCACGCCGTCGCCGAGTTCCGCCGGCCTCGCCCCCGCCGCCCTCGGATACGCCGCCGGCTAGTTCGGTGCAGCGCGTGCCGCCTGAAATGGCCGAGGCGATACTGGGCCGGCAGGTCACCGATTCCCAAGGAAGGGACATTGGCCGCCTGGTGGATGTGCTGGTGGACGAAACCGGGCTGCCTCAGGCCGCGGTGATCGATTTTGGTGGCTTCCTGGGGGTGGGCAACCGCAGGGTGGCGGTGCATTGGAGCGCCCTGCGCTTCAACCCCGCCGAGGGCAAGCATATTATTGAACTGGATATGACGCCCGATCAGATAAAATCGGCACCGGAATATACCAACACGAATAAACCGGCACCCGTCGTGACACCCGCCGACACCAAGCCGGCCGCGCACTGAAAGCGATGCGGCAACGTCTTGCCCTGTCCTGGCCAGGCAGCGAGCGTTCCCTCGACCTCGTCAATTTCTTCGTCGCCGACGCCCAGACGGGCTTTGGCCCATTTGTCGCGGTCTACCTGACCACCAACAAATGGACGCAGGTGGAGATCGGTTTCGCTCTGACGCTCGGCACCGTGACCTCCTTGGTCAGTCAGCTTCCGGCCGGCGCCCTGGTCGACGCGGTGCGCAACAAGCGAGCGGCCGCCTCGGGCGCCTTGGTAGGGATCTTCGGCGCAGCATTGCTGATTGCATTGCTCCCGGGCCAGCTTCCGGTGCTGGTCGCGCAGATGCTGCACGGCTTTGCCAGCTGCGTGATCACACCCGCTATCGCGGCGATCAGTCTTCATATCGCGGGCCACGCCGCGCTGGGAGAGCGGCTTGGCAGAAACGCACGCTACGCCTCGATCGGCAATGGTCTGGCCGCCGCGGTGATGGGGGCGACCGGCGCTTATTTCTCCAGCCAGTTCGTGTTTCTGCTGACCGCAGCACTGTGTGTTCCGGCCCTGGTGGCCCTGTGGTCGATCAGGGCCGGTAGCTTCGCCCGCTCTCAGACCACGAGCAGGGATGTGAGGGGACTGAGGAAGCTGCTGGCCGATCGCCGGCTGCTGATCTTCGCCGTTTGCGTCATGCTGTTCCATTTGTCCAACGCTGCCATGCTGCCACTGGCGGCGTCCGCGGTGACGATGCGGGCGGGGCATTTCGCCAACCTGATCATCGCCGCCTGCATCGTGGTGCCGCAGATCATTGTGGCGTTGCTGTCCCCCTGGGTGGGTCGGACGGCGCAGCGGATCGGCCGGCGGCGGCTGCTGCTGTTGGGGTGGGGCGCGCTGCCGGTGCGCGGGCTGCTGCTCGCGGTGCTGCCCGGGTCATGGCTGCTGGTGGCGGGGCAGGCGATCAGTGGCGTCAGCGCTGCCGTATTCGGGGTCATGCTGCCACTGTTGGCGGCGGATCTGACTCTGGGTTCCTCCCACTTCAACCTGTGCATGGGGATCCTGGGACTGGCGCTGTATCTTGGCGCCGCGGCGAGCACCACGTTGTCGGGCGGCATCGCCGATGCAGTGAGTATGGAGGCGGCCTTCCTGACCATGGCGGGGATCGGTCTGATCGGTGTCATAACGGTCTGGCTGGCCATGCCGGAGACCAGACCCGCCAGCGAGACGCCCGCCGCGTGACCCCGTCAAGCGGGTGTCGGCTCCGCCATGGCCGGCTGCCGACCCTGGGGACGAGCGCCCGGTGCGATCACCGCTCGACCAACGACCGCAGCCGAGCAAGCGCGTCGTCCCACTGCCGAGAGACACTCTCGAGATAAGTACGCGCCTCGGTGATCGCTTCGGGCGTGTAAACGTACAGGCTTTCCCGACCGACACGGGTGCGGCTTGCCAGCCCGGCACTCTCGAGCACACGAAGGTGCTTGGTGATGGCCTGTCGGCTGATTTCTGTGTCCGCCGAAAGCTGCACGATCGACCGCGGCCGTCCGTCGCTCAACTTCGCCAGCAGCGACAGGCGGGTGCCGTCCCCAAGGGCCGCGAAGATTGGCGCCGGGTCGGGGCCACGTGAGGTGGCTCTAATGTCGCGCATCGGCCGAGGGTGATACGTCGCCGCTGACGCGAAGTGGCCGGCCCATGCGGCGAAACGTGGACGCCCAGCGACCCACCGTGCGCGGCGATCGGACACTACGGGTCAACATGGGCCTTGATATTCTTTGCCTGCTCTGCCCATCCGCGATCGTTCATCCGCATTGCCTCAGGCCTCCGGTCGCTCGGCAAGCCATCAAAACCCGACTCCACGATGGTCAGCCGCGTGCCGTCCGGAATCGCTTCGAGTGTGAATTCAACCAGCGTGGGGGGCTCTCCACGGTAGTCGACATCAGGATCGACCGCATAAGGATGCCACGTGAATGAGAAATAGCGCGGAGGATCGATGCGTCGGATCTCTGCCTCCCAGGCAACGTGCTCGTAGCCTGGATAGGTCACGCGGCCGCGCGCAGTTTCCCCTGCCACGAACGCCCCCTCCAGCCTGACGCGGAACCACGTGCCAAACTCCCGGTAGTCGGTCAACGCGTGCCAGACTCTCTCAATGGGCGCCTTCAGTTCGATGTTCTTCGTGATACGGTCGGTCATCATGCAACCTCCTGGTTGCTGATAATGTGGCACGGCGCCTGAGCATTGGCAACCATCCGGTTGCTCTTTTTGGTCGTTTGAATGGACTGATCGAGCCCGGCGCCGCTGGGCAAATGGCCAGACCGCCTTGCGGGCAAGGCTCCAGATAACTTGACCGGGTCCGGACCGGAATCTAGCGTCTGGGCGCGCGACCGCGGTGCCAGCTCGGAGGCCCGGCCGGCTCCGATGAAGGATACCGGATCCGAATTCAGCGCGGCCATGCGCACGACGCGAGAGTGCGTCACAGGAGCCTCTGAATGGAACGCAGACAGGCCACCGCGGCGGTGATTGGAGCCGGCGACTTCATCGGTGGGGGATCGCGAAAAAATTCGCCGCGGAGGGTTTCACTGTGTTCGCCGGACGGCGCAACGGCGAAAAGCTTGCGCCACTGCTGCAAGAAATCGAGGCGGCGGGAGGCCGGGCGGCGGGTCGTGCCCTGGATGCCCGGCAGGAGGAGGATATTACGGCTTTCCTGCGGGAAGCGGATCGCCAGGCTCCGCTGGAAGTCTGCATCTTCAACGTCGGAGCGAACGTCAATTTTCCGTTGCTTGACACAACCGAACGGGTATTTCGAAAAGTCTGGGAGATGGCGTGCTATTCAGGCTTTCTAGCCGGGCGGGAGGCGGCGCGGCTGATGTTGCCGCGAGGCAGAGGCGCGATCTTCTTCACCGGCGCGACCGCGAGCCTGCGCGGCGGCGTCGGCTACGCAGCGTTCGCGGCGGCGAAATTCGGCCTGCGCGCGGTGGCGCAGAGCGCGGCCCGGGAACTCGGTCCCAGGAACATCCACGTCGCGCATCTGGTGATCGACTTCCGGCGTCGATACCGCCTGGGTGCGCGAGCGCATCAAGGCCCGCGAGGGAGAGGAGGCGCTGAACAACCTCGACCCCGATCGTCTCATGCGGCCGGTGGCGGTCGCGGAAGCGTATTGGCAGTTGTATCAGCAGCCGCACGACGCATGGACCTTCGAGCAGGAAATCCGTCCCTTCGGCGAGACATGGTGAAGTCATGAGCAAGATCGAGTTCCATTTCGATTTCGGCAGCCCGAATGCCTATCTCAGCCATCTCGTCATTCCGGAGATCGAACGGCGGACCGGTGCTGTGTTCGACTATGTGCCGGTGCTGCTTGGCGGGGTGTTCAAACTCACCGGCAATCGTTCGCCGGCCGAAAGCATGGCGGGCATCAGGAACAAGCCGGAATACGAAAGTCTGGAGACGCAGCGCTTCATCGCGCGTCACGGGATCACGACGTTCCGCCCCAACCCATTCTTTCCGGTCAACACGCTGGCACTGATGCGCGGCGCCGTTGCGGCGCGTAGGCTCGGGATCTTCCCCCGCTACACGGACGAGATGTTTCGCCACATGTGGTCCGGGCAGAAGAAGCTGGATGACGCGGCGGTGTCTCGAGCGGCCTTGACGGAATCCGATCTCGATGGCGAGCGTATCCTGGCCTTGACGCAGACGCAGGAGGTCAAGGACGAGCTTACAGCGAATACGCAAACGTTCGGTCGATCGCGGAACATTCGGCTCGCCCACCTTTTTCGTTGGCGAGCAGATCTTCTTTGGCAAGGACAGGCTGCGCGACGTCGAGGAAGCCATCGTGGCGGCGAAGGCCTAGCCGATAGTTCGAATGATACCAACGCCTCGGGATTTTGTTCAAAGCTATTTTGTCAGGCAAAGCCTCAACGGGCCGCGTCACCAAACTGACACCGAACCGTAAAGCGTCTGTCGCCGCCATGGCGTAAGCGAGCACCGGGCAGAGCAAACGAAGGGCCCGATCATGTATCCAGACACAACGATCAAACCAACCCGTCGTGACGTTCTCGCTGGGACCACCGCCCTGGCCCTCGCCGTCGCACCGGTCGGGCTTGGCCGCTCGGCCACCGAGTCCCCGTCCCCCGGCGCGTCCGAGACCACAGCGCGGGGCACCGTTTACGACATGGACAGCAGCCCGAGGAAGGGCGTGGCTGGCGTGATGGTGTCGAACGGACACGACGTCGTAAAGACGAGCGACGACGGCACCTGGTCGCTTCCGGTGCGCGGCGGCGACTCGTTGTTCGTCATCAAACCGGCCGGCTGGGCCCTGCCGGTCAACGCCGCCACCAACCTGCCGCGCTTTGCCTACGTGCACGCTCCCGGCGGGTCCCCTGACCTGGGTTTCCGCTTCGCCGGCGTGGCGCCGTCTGGCACGCTGCCCGGCAGCATCGACTTCGGTCTGCGGCGCCAATCCGAGCAGTCCCGCTTCGACGCCGTGCTGTTCACTGATCCGCAGCCTGAAAGCCTGGCCGAGGTCGGCTACATTCGCGACGACGTGGTCTCGGTCGTGGACGCCCAAAGGGCGGCGTTCGGCATTACCCACGGCGACGTCATGTTCGACGACCTGTCGTATTATCCGCGCTACAACCGCATCGTCGGCACCATCGGCCTGCCCTGGTTCAACTGTCGCGGCAATCACGATATGAACATGGAGGCGCCGGACAACACCCACTCCGCCGAAACCTTCAAACGCGTGTTCGGGGCCCGCTGGCATGCCTTTCAATACGCCAGCGCTACTTTCATCCTGCTCGACAATGTCGACTATCTGGGCACAGATCCCGGCAGGCCGAATGGCTTCGGCAAGTACCGCGGCTTTTTCGGCGACCGCCAGTTGGGCTTTATTCGCAACGTGCTGGCCAACGTGCCGCGGGACAGCCTGGTGGTCCTCAGTTTTCATATCCCGCTCAAGACGCTGGCCAGCACCGACGCCGGGAACAACACCGTGGATGCCAGGGATTTCCTGGCCGCGATCGGCACCCATCCGCACACGGTCAGCTTCTGTGGCCACACCCATACCAACGAGCACTGGTACTTCACTGCGACGAATGGCTATCAGGGCGATGGCAATCGGGATGGCACCCATCATCACCACATCCTGGCCGCGGTCTCGGGAAGCTGGTGGTCGGGTCCGTTTGACGCCCGTGGCATCCCGATGGCGTTGCAGACGGACGGCGCGCCGAACGGCTTCCACATCCTCTCGGTCGACGGCACTGACTATACCACGACCTTGGTCCCGGCTCATGACCCGGCCCGCGGCCAGATGCGCATCATGCTGGACAGCCAGTTGCACGGTGCCAGCAAGGAGGTGATCCGCGACTACCCTGCCGGAACGCTGCTGGCCGGACCGATAGCCGCCGAACGCCTTGGTTCCACCCGGCTCGTGGTCAATCTGTTCGATGGCGGCCCACGCTCGAAGGTGGAGGCGTCGATCGGAGGCAGCTCCTACGCCGCTCTGAGCAAGGTCGAACGGCTCGATCCCTTCGTCGTGGAGGTGTACGAGCGCAACCGCGACAGCAAAAAGCCTTGGGTGGAGGCGGGCCAGTCCAGCCATATCTGGCAAATGCCGCTGCCCCCGGGATTGGAACCCGGCACTCATCGCGTCGCTGTCCGTGCAACCGACGAATATGGCCGCGCCAGGGTCGCCTCGATGGTGCTGGAGGTGACCGGCTGATCCCACGCGTGCCGCTGCTGGCCGGCTGTGCCGAGCGCGCGGGGTAGTTCGGGAAATGCCGGCAGCGTGCCCTGTGACAGCGCGACCTTCGGGGTTGCCTTGGCTCTTGGTGCGATGCAACATCAAGCGTAGTTGACCCGGATCATCAGATGCCGCTGCACGTCGCGCTGACGCACAAGACCTCGTACCGCTACGATCGGCTCGTCACACTGGGGCCGCAGACTATCCGTCTGCGTCCGGCGCCACAGGCCCGCACCGCCATCCTGGCGTACGACCTGACGGTCGAGCCGCAACCGCATTTCATCAACTGGCAGCAGGACCCGCAGGGCAATCACCTCGCCCGCGTCGTGTTCCCGGACAAGGTCGACCGGTTCGAGGTCACCGTTGACCTGGTTGCCGACATGGTCACGGTCAACCCGTTCGACTTCTTCCTGGAACCCGAGGCGGAAACCTTTCCGTTCAGCTACGACCATATACTCGACCAGGAACTTGCGCCGTTTCGCAAGGCGCTGCCGTCCGGGCCGCTGCTGACCGAACTCATGGCGAAATCTTCCCCGCCATGAACCAAAGACCGTCGACATGCTGGTGGCGCTCAACCAACGGATCCAGCACGAGGTCAACTACATCGTCCGCCTGGAATCCGGCGTGCTGACGCCGGAGGAAACCCTGGGCGGCGGGCAGGGATCATGCCGTGATTCCGCCTGGCTGCTGGTCCAGGTGCTGCGCCAGCTTGGCCTCGCCGCCCGCTTCGTCTCCGGCTACCTGATCCAGCTCGCACCCGACGTGAGGCCGCTGGACGGCCCGCCGGGCCCCGAGACCGATTTCTCCGACCTGCACGCCTGGGCCGAGGTCTACCTGCCGGGCGCCGGCTGGGTCGGGCTCGATGCCACCTCGGGACTGCTGTGCGGCGAAGGCCACATCCCGCTCGCCGCCAGCCCCGACCCGATCTCCGCCGCGCCGATCTCCGGACTGGTCGAGAAAGCCGAAACCGAGTTCGACTTCGCCATGTCGCGTTCGCCGCATCCGCGAAACCCCGCGAACGACGAGGCCTTACACCGAGACGCAGTGGCAGGCGATCCTGGCGCGCGGCCAGGCGGTGGATCATGCCCTGGCCCGCGAGCGATGTGCGGCTGACCATGGGCGGGGAGCCGACCTTCGTTTCCGCGACCGACATCGACGCGCCGGAGTGGAACACCGACGCCATGGGCCCGACCAAGCGTGCCTATGCCGGCCGGCTCATCCGTCGCCTGAGGGACCGCTGGTCGCACGGCGCCGCGCTGAACCACAGCATGGGCAAGCAGTATCCCGGCGAGCAACTGCCTCGCTGGGCGCTGCACTGCCATTGGCGCGCGGATGGCGAGAAGGTGTGGAACGACGCCGGTCTGCTCGCCTCCGATGACGACCGGGACGATGCGACGGCAACCGAGGCCGCGACATTCGCCCACAGCCTCGCGGAGCGGCTGCAGGTCGATCCCGGCCTGGTGGTCCCGGCCTATGAGGACATTCACTACTACCTTTGGAAAGAACACCGGCTGCCGATCAACGTCGTGGCCGAGGACGCCAGGCTGCGCGACCCGTTGGAGCGGGCCAGACTTGCGCGGGTGTTCGGTCAGGGTCTCGGGGCCAGTGTCGGCAGCGTATTGCCGCTGCGGCGTGTCATCGCCGACGGGTCTCGCCGCTGGCAGTCCGGCAAATGGTTCTTCCGGGCCGGCGCGCTTTTTCTGGTTCCGGGCGACAGCCCGATCGGCCTGCGTCTGCCGCTGGAGGCACTGCCCTGGCTCGATCCGGAAACAGCCGAGGTCGACAGCGAGCCCGATCCGTTTGCCCCGAAGTCAAGCCTGCCGTCGCGCCAGGCGCTGGAGCAGCGTGCTCGGCTGACCCGCGCTCCGCTCGCCGACGGCTCGGGCATCGAGGATTTCCGGCCGATGCCGCAGGACCTGCCGGTGGTCGGGCAGAGCGATCCCGGCGTGGTCCGCACCGCCCTGGCGGTGGAGGCGCGCGACGGCCTGCTCCACATCTTCTTTCCGCCGCTGTTCGCCGTCGAGGACTGGCTGGCGCTGACCGCCGCGGTCGAGGAAACCGCCGCCGAAACCGGCCGCAAAGTGGTCCTGGAGGGCTATCTGCCGCCGGAAGATGAGCGGCTGCTGCATTTCTCCGTCACACCGGACCCGGGTGTGATCGAGGTCAACGTGCACCCGGCCACCAACTGGGCGGATCAGGTCCGCCTGACCGAGGAGCTGTACGAAGAAGCGCGGCAGGTTGGCCTGGCAACGGAGAAGTTCAACCTGGACGGTCGCCATGTCGGCACCGGCGGCGGCAACCACGTGGTCATGGGCGCCGCCAGGGCCGAGGACTCGCCGTTCCTTCGCCGCCCCGACCTGCTGAAGTCGCTGCTGGGCTTCTGGCACAACCACCCCGGCCTGTCCTTCCTGTTCAGTGGCCAGTTCATCGGCCCCACCAGCCAGCATCCCCGCGTCGACGAGGCTCGGCAGGATGCGCTGGCCGAACTGGAGATCGCCTTTGCCCAGGTGCAAGGCGCGTGAACCGGTCGCGCCCTGGGTCACCGACCGGCTGTTCCGCAACATCCTGGCCGACATGACCGGCAACACCCACCGGACCGAGTTCTGCATCGACAAGATGTACACGCCCGACAGCGCCTCGGGCCGTCGTGGGCTGGTGGAGTTCCGCGCGCTCGAAATGCCCCCGCACGCCCGCATGTCGGCGGCCCAGATGCTGCTGATGCGCTCGGCCGTCGCCGCCTTCTGGGAGCATCCGTATGAGCGCCGGCTGATCCACTGGGGCACCCGCGTGCACGACGACTTCATGCTGCCGCACTACGTCGAGCACAACATGCGTGAGGCGCTGGAGGAGTTGGCCGCGCTGGGCTTCGGCCTCGATCCCGGCTGGTTCGACCCGCACGTGGCGTTCCGCTTCCCCCATGTCGGCCAGATCGCGGTCGACGGGCTCGAACTGGAGCTGCGCAACGCGCTGGAGCCCTGGCACGTGATGGGCGAGGAGCAGGCTGCCGGCGGCACCGTGCGGTATGTCGACAGCTCGGTCGAGCGGTTGCAGGCGCGGGTATCCGGGTGGGTCGAGGAACGCTACACCCTGGCGTGCAACGGCGTGGCGGTGCCGCTGAACCCGACCGACCGCGAAGGCGAGTATGTCGCCGGGGTGCGCTTCAAGGCGTGGAACCCGCCGAGTTCACTGCACCCGACGATCGGCGCCCACGCACCGCTGGTGTTCGACCTGTTCGACAGATGGAGTGGGCGGAGCATCGGCGGCCTGTCCTATCACGTCTCCCACCCGGGTGGTCTCAGCTACGAACGCTTCCCGATCAATGCCAACGAAGCCGAGGCTCGGCGACGCTCCCGGTTCTTTCCGTTCGGCCACACCCCGGGCCCCATGCCCGAGCCAATGGTAAGACGGTCCAGGGAACATCCGAGGACGCTGGATTTGCGGCGGGTCTAGCCGCTGTGAGCCAGCCTCTCGGTCGCCTTGATGCAATGCCAGATCAGATTGCGAATGGGTCGATACGTCTGTCGTGCATCGAGGTGATGATCGGCCCCAGCCGGTTTCAGGGATGACGTAGCGAGGGTCCACGATCCCATCGGCACCAAGAAACGGACTCATGCCGTCGACGTATCCAAAGCCGTGTTGCTGACAGGCGGCCCGAAGCATGTCGTTGTAGTGGGCGTGTATCGCGGTCCGTTGCGGCAGGCTGGCGATTTCGATCCCGCGGATGCCGCTGCGCAGATCCTCCACCGAGGCGGTTGCCTCGCGGTGCGCGATGTCAGCGTTCAAATATCCCTCGTGCCACGCCGCGTCCGACAGCGCCGGGGGAAACACCGAGACGAGGAAGACATTTTCCTTTCCTCGGCGATGAACAGTTCGGCGACGAACCGGATATACTGCGCGACGATCGCGTCGCAGAACGCCATGTAGTCGTCCATGTCGAGAGTCCGCTTGCCATCCCTCACGCGCCTGTAGTGGTAAACGAACTCGAGATCGACCTGACCGAACTGCAGCAGAAACGGTAGTCGATCCGCATCGGGCAATGCTCGGATGGTCTGAACCGCCCGTTGTAAGTTGCCGGCCGTAACCTGAGCGTGATGCGAAGTTGGCGAGACCTGCCGCCGAACCGCCTGTGTACAGCAGATGGATCGGCAACATCCAGGCGTCGTATTTTGCCCCGGTCCAGGGCGTAGTGGGACGAGTGACTATCGCCAGCGATGAAATACGGACAGCCCCCTTCCCGCGTCAAAGCTTGGACAATGTCCCAGCGTTCGGCGATAGCCCCGCCGTCGGGACCCGCACTGTTCGGAGCATCGACATGCTCAAACAGATGCTGGCTGAGGTAGGTGAGCAGCTTGGCCTTGAAGGCGCCCCCGTACATCGGCAGCCGCGCCATTGCCACGAGTGCCTGCGGCTCTACTCGCTGCGGCGCAACTCGCCGTTCGTCGAGACCATGGCGAAACAAATGCCAGAGGATCGTCTGCGTGTCCCAGTTGCGCCCGGCCAGGTCGCTGTGCGCCTCTCGATAGGCCTCGGCGGAAAACCCCACGCGCCACAGCAGGTCAATAAAATCCGCTGCTGGGACCGGCTCACACAGCGACTTGAAGGCGGCGGCGTCAACAGCGTCGATCATTTTGCGGCCCGGCGTGTGGGCGTGAAGCTAGCGTCCACAGTTGCCAGCGGCAAGGCGAATCCGCCCCCGCGCGCCCCGGCAACAGTCTTGGTGAGGAGGCAGGACGAACTGGGCCGAGGTGGCCGGCGCTTACGCCATCCAGCTCGGCACCGGCAAGCCCTTGCCGCGCAGGAACTCGGGATTGAACAGCTTTGACTGATAGCGCGACCCGCCGTCACACAGGATCGTCACCACGACATGGCCGGGGCCGAGCGAACGCGCCACCCGGATCGCCGCGGCGATGTTGATGCCGGAGGAGGTGCCGACCGACAGCCCCTCATGGATCAGCACCTCGAAAATCTGCTCCAGCGCTTCCCGATCGGGGATGCGTTCGGCGTCGTCGATCCGCACCCCGGCCAGGTTGTCGGTCACCCGGGAGTTGCCGATGCCCTCGGTGATGGACGACCCTGAGATCGTCAGGTCGTTGTGCTTCACCCAGCCGTACAGCCCGCTGCCGTCGGGTCCGCCAGCACGATGCGGATGTTCGGGTTGCGCTCCTTCAGCGCCAGGGAGACGCCAGCCAGCGTGCCGCCGGTGCCGCAGGAGCAGGTGAAGGCGTCGACCTTGCCGCCGGTCTGGTCCCAGATTTCGGCGCCGGTACTGATCCGGTGGCCCTCCCGGTTGGCCAGGTTGTCGAACTGGTTGGCCCAGATCGCATTGCCGGTTTCCGAGCGAGTTCCTCGGCCAGGCGGCGGGAGACGTGCACGTAGTTCCCCGGGATCGCGATACGGCTTGGCCGGGACCAGCCGCAGGTCGGCGCCGATCATGCGCAGAAAATCGATCTTCTCCTGGCTTTGAGTTTCGGGCATCACGATCACGCTGCGGTAGCCGCGGGCGTTGCCGACCAGGGTCAGGCCGATGCCGGTGTTACCGGCGGTGCCCTCGACAATGGTGCCGCCCTGGCTGAGTGTGCCGCGTTCCTCCGCATCGCGGATGATGTAAAGCCCGGCGCGGTCCTTGACGGAGCCGCCCGGGTTCATGAACTCCGCCTTGCCGAGGATGGTGCAGCCGGTTGCCTCCGACGCGCGTCTCAGCTTGATCAGCGGAGTGTTGCCGATCGCCTCGTCCATGCCGTTCTGCCACGCGGAGCCATGATACAACGCGGTCATCGTTTCCTCTATCTCAGCGGAGAAGTCAGTATGGTGGAGAATGTGGCCCCTACCCAAACGTGGGAAGCCCTGAAGACCGACCCGAACGCCCGATTGGTCGATGTGCGAACCGACGTCGAGTGGAATTTTGTCGGCCTACCGGACCTGAGCGAGGCGGGCAAGCAGACAGTGTTGGTTCCGTGGCAGGTCTACCCGACGATGCAGCGCAACCCGTCGTTCGAGGACAACCTCGGGCAGGCCGGCATCACCCCGGATCACCACATTTATTTCATCTGTCGCAGCGGGGTGCGTAGCATGGCGGCGGCAGAAGCGGCGCGCGCGGCCGGTTTTCCGATTGTCTTCAACGTCGCGGATGGGTTCGAGGGACCTCTCGGACGGGGACCGCCATCGCGGCAGCGCAGCCGGCTGGAAGGCCTGACGGCCTGCCCTGGTTGCAGCGCTGACCGATTAGGCCGGAGGCACCTGTATAGATCCATTGGACCCGGTTCACGCTGGTGAGCGTGCGATGTCCCTCTACGCGGTCGGAGAATTGTCCTCGACAAGCAACCGTAGCACCGCCATCCAGGGGAACCTTGTGTCCAATACGACCCCCTCCGGCGTCGCCAGCTTCCCATCGTCGGTGACCGGCACGATGTTCAAGGTTACCGAATCCTCGATATTGCCGCCGATCACCGATATCTGCCCGGTCAACGTGGTATCGACCACCACATCGCAGTGCGAGGTGAACAGCGTCAGGGTAGGCAGGTCTTCGTAGCGAAGACCGCGCCAGGCGCCACGACCGAAGCACACCAGGTCGCCGGGGCGAGGTGCGTAGTCCTGCACGCGTTCGGCCGAGACCACCCATTCCGTGGTCTTGCCGAGCGACACCCGTCTGGCGGCGTTGATGTAGTCGGCATGATCAGCGGAATAGGGAAAATGCCGGACCGCCACCGGCCATGCGCATCACGTAAGAAACGAACGCCGCCGACCAGGCATAGTCGCCGTCCTGATCCGGCGGAAACATCTTGCCGTTTCCATCATGCTTGCCAGTCCACCGACTTTCCGGCGACCCGGCGTTCAACCCTAGCCACCAATATTCGCCCACCCGCTGCCACAGACCCCTCCTCACGTTCTGGCTTCGCGGTGCGGTTCGTTTTGGCTTCGGGATCGGCCATGCCTTGCCCGAACAATCGCCATTCCCGGAATGCGATGGCGACTACCGCGGCCCGCGAGAGCGGCTGGAATGGAACCTTGGCGAACGGCGGCACGTGGGCGTCGGGCATCGGTCCTCCTGATGCAGGCGGCGAGAAGGAACAACGGCAAGGCGGGCAGCCAGCGACGCGCCCTGTCGGCCGCTCCGGGCCTGTTGGCGTCGCCGGTCCGCCCGGTGGTCAGCAGTCCGCGGGCACTGCCGTGTTCTCCGTCATGCGCCCAACCAGCGCGGTCCCCTTCGAATCCCATTCGCTTCGGCGATAGAAAGCTGCCATATGCCATGTGCAGGCTATCAAGTGTAGCACGCATTTTATGGGACCGAGCCTCGTACGCTGGAATGTTGCGGCTCGAAGTGTAGTTCAATCGCTCCCGATTTCCGTCAATTTCAGTAACATATAGCAATGTTGAGGCGAAGAGACGCTCTATTCAGTCCCAATTCCAGTCACCGGCGATGATCCAAGGCGATCACGCGATTTAGCAGGGAGAATGATGTTGGCCAAGGGTCGTGGCGGACGAAAACGTGAACCCAAGAAACCGAAAGCGGACAAGAAACCGTGCCGGTCGCTTCGACATTTATCCGTCCGCAGCCGGCCGGGCCCCGGACGAAGGAGACCGGCACCATCAAATAGGCGGACAAAAACGAGGTCTCGGCGGCGTGGCGCTGACCTGCCACCGGATTGGCGCGAGGCTTTTGCTCCATTGCGGCCCGCCCTTGGTGCAGCGGTCGCTGCCGCCATCGGGTCGGCACTGAAGGCGAGCGGCATCTCCTCGTGATCCTCGGTTTCGCGCCGACGACAGTTGACGGCAGCGACCATTTTAGTGGCGTGGCAACACAAACATCTGTCGAGGACCAAAACCATGGCCAGGGACTTTCACCTGACGGTGATCGCGGCAAGCGCGGTCGTTGCATTGAGTGCCTTCACGGCCGTCGCCGCTCCGCTCATGGGCGGCGATCCCACGGCGGCCCCGCCGCTGAAAATGCACCCCTCGAAGGGACACGACAGGGCGGGGGGCGTCGAACAGCGAATCGCCGAGCTGTATGCCAAACTGAAGATCACCCCAGAGCAGCAGCCGCAATGGGATCAATTCGCCGCCGTGATGCGCGAGAATGCGCGCGACATGGACAGCAACTTCAAGGCCAGGATCAAGGCCCTGCCGTCGATGACCGCTACCCAGAACATGCAGTCCTACGCTGAGCTCGCGGCGAACCACGCGCAGGATGTGCAGAAACTGGTCGCGGTGTTTCAGTCCTTGTACGATACCATGTCGGATAGCCAGAAGGCCACCGCGGACGAGATTTTCCGCGACGACGGGCATCGTGCCGGTCACCGCCGCCGCGGCAATGAAATGACGCACTGAAGTTCGCTATCCGTACCTGTCGTCTCGCTTTCGATCGGACGCGCTTTGCGGTGCCGCCGCACCGCGTCCAAGTGCCAGCACGACAAGGGATCGAGTTGGTTTAACCCTTTTAGGCGCACGATTCCGGCACTTCGAACGTTTCGCTGAACGCGATCATACTCAATGGCCGGGAGGTGATCGGCTCAAGGCCCGAATTCTGCGTAAAGCCTTCCGAGTGGTCACCGGGGCCCGACGCCCGCCGCGGATTGTGTCACCGCCGTTCCGGAAATAACCCCAGCAGCCCCTCCGCCGTGGCGGCGCAGCGTCCTCGCTCGGTGATCAGTCCCGTGACCAGCCGAGCCGGGGTCACGTCGAATGCAGGATTGGCGGCTGGGCTATCGGCAGCGACGATCCGCATCGTGCCGATCGACCCGTCCGTCATGCGGCCGGTCATCTCGGTTACCTCGGCCGCCGAACGCTCCTCGATCGGGATCTGTCGACGCCATCCGCAACGTTCCAGTCGATGGTCGAGGATGGCATCGCCACCCAGAACGGCACGCCGTTGTCGCGAGCCGCCAGTGCTTTCAGATAGGTGCCGATCTTGTTTGCGACGTCACCCGTCGCGCGTGACCCGATCCGCCCCGACTATGATCAGATCGACCATGTCGTGCTGCATGAGATGACCGCCTGCGTTGTCCGCCACAACGGTGTGCGGCACGCCATGCTTGCCCAGTTCCCAGGCGGTGAGCGCGGCTCCCTGGTTGCGGGGCCGAGTCTCGTCAACCCAGACATGCATATCCATCCCAGCATCGTGCGCGGCGTAGATCGGCGCCAGCGCGGTGCCCCAGTCGACCGTCGCCAGCCAACCGGCATTGCAATGGGTCAGCACATTGACGCGCCGCTGGGGATGCGCCGCGGCGGCCTGCCGGATCAACGGCAACCCGTGTTGCCGATGCTTTCATTCTGTGCCGCGTCTTCGTCAGCGATCAGCGCGGCTTCAGCATATGCGACCGCGACGCGATCCGGCCGGGTGCGTATTGCGCAGCCGGGTCAGCATCCGCTCCAGCGCCCAACGCAGGTTGATCGCTGTCGGCCGGGTGGCACCGATCAGTTCGGCGTCGCGCTCCATTGCCTCGGTCGAGGCGTCGTCACGCAGACGCCAGACACAACCCATACGCGGCGACGGCGCCGATAAGCGGCGCCCCGCGTGTCTGCATGGAGCGGATCGCGTGTGCAGCCTGATCGCGTGTCGTCAGGCGCAGTATCTCGAGCGACCAGGGCAGCTTCGTCTGGTCGAGGATATGGACGGACCAGCGTCCGTCAGCGTCGACCCAGACGCTACGGTATGCGACGCTGTCAATCTTCATGGTCGGAGTTTCATCAGGCGGGGCTTCACCGGGCGGAAATCCGTTGATGCAGCACGCACACAAGTGTGAACAGCCGGCGAGCAGTGTCGAAATCGATGTCGATCTTTCCAGCCAGTCGCTGGGTCATGAGGGTCGCGCCCTCGTTGTGCAGGCCGCGCCGGCCCATGTCGATGGCCTGGATCCGCGCCTCCCGCCCTTCCTCGACCGCCTTGATGTGGCTGTCGACCAGCAACTGGTAGTCCTTCACCAGTCGCCGGAACGGTCCCAGCGCGAGGCCGATCGCGATCAGCGGCGTGCCGGCGACGTCCCGGATGTCGAATATCAGACGGCCTTCCTGGATCGACAGATGCAGCGCGTATGGTCCCGGCGCCGTGGTACCGATCAAAGGAGCGAAATGGTTCGCGGCGGCGAGGTCGGCGACCGCCTGCTCGCGATCCGCCTCGATGAACGGCGACAGTTTGGCGTGCGACTTCGCCGTCGAGGACGACTCGCTCCAGCCGCGCAGCCAAATGCCGATCGCGCCGCCGACCATGGGCTCACTGGCGATGGGATTGGTCATCCCGGACCGGTATCGTTTTTCAACATGTTCAAGGTCAGCATCAGTCCGACCGTGCCGCCCTTGACCGGACGCAGCAGGCCAAGTGCCATGACGAACGTCAGCGGCACGAAAATCGCGGTCATCAGCCAGATGGGGGGCTCTCCCATACGATCGACGATAACAGCAGCGGGACGACGATGTGTCCGGTGATCAGGATGGTGAAGTATGGTGGCGCATCGTCCGCTCGAGCCAGGCCAAGCGGTGCGCCACAGTTCCGGCATTGCGGCACGACGCGCAGAAACCCGTTGAACAAATGCGCCTTGCCACAAGCGGGACAACGTCCCAGAAGGCCGCGTCCGATGGCGGTTGCCATTGGCGGGTGTGGCCATGGCTCGGTTTCGGCATCGGCTTCTGGCGGCCAGCGTGTCAGGGTCATCTCCAAGTCTTCCAGGTCCAGCTTTCGAGGGCTGCCCGCCATGCGCCTGCGTGCACACGGCCCGTTAATGTCGCCGAGGTCAGAATAGGCCTTGCCGCACCGCAATACCATATAGGGTGTTCACGTTCCGCCTGTCAGGGTCGCTGGTCAACGCATCCGCGATCGCGACCGGTGCGCCGGAGTGATCAATGTCCGAGGCGTGCTTGCCGTCAGAAGGCGCGAGCGTCGCTCCCTCGGTGGACCCTTCGGTCACCGGATATGCCCCCGACGTCGCTCCCCCGCACATGTCTTCCAAGCGGAGGAGCCTGGCGCAGGCCCCGGATGGGCTTCACGACTTGCGGTCTCAGCGGGCGCGGGAGCGTCAGGCGTCACGCGCGCCGCGAGGCCGGGTTATACTTTCAGGTTCAGCGCATCTCGCCCTCCGCGGCGGCAGACATCCGCACTTCCGGACTCGCTTGCACCTTCGGGGCAATCGCATTACCGCTGGTGATTGCCATCGTCAGACCGATGACCTGGCTCGAACCACTAGAGCCGACTGGGGCATGTGTGTGTTCCCGATACTAGAGCGAGTGGTGTGATCGCCATGCGCAGGTCCAACGGGGCTGGATTGGCTGAGAGTATGGCACTGTCCAGTTAACGGATCGATAAACGGTCCGAACAGAATGCTGACGGCCTTGTCGACGGGCACGTCTGTCCCATACGACCCTTATGATCGGTCCGGCGACCCCGCTCGGCGCGACGGCTCTTAAGTCCGACGCGTGCGTTCGCCCCGTCCCTGGGCTCCGCTTATCCTTGCGTATGAACCATCTTCTGTCGCGTCAGCATTTCGCTGGACCGCGGGCTTCCGGGTCCGATGGCATTGCCGATCCGAACCGATGCTGATTCCGTGCCGCGCCCGCTTCACAAATTCGAGTGCCGCCGAGGATGCACCGTCGTGCCGCCATCAACGTCTAGGCAGCGAAGCGAGCGTACTGATCGCCGTTGACTGGCGAATACATCGTAGCGCCGCTCGCTGTTGCCAACGATCCGCGCAAACCCGACGATTGCACTCAATTCCGCCGCGCAGAGTTCCTTTGCGGCGGCGCGACTTGCCGTTCCGCCATCGCGACTTTACGAAGCACTGCAGGCGGCCTGGACCTCCAGGCCCTGGATGCGTTCCGCGGCGAGGCGACCGTGCGGCGCTGCATGGAGGAAGTTAATGATTGTACATGACGTCCGGGTCCACCCATCAAAGGAGGACCTGAAGCGCGAGGATCAACTTGCCTGGAAGATAGCCGGCGTCGCGGCGGACAAGGTCGCGGTGACCAGGGACGTGTCGGCGATGATCATCAACCGCATCATCGACAACGCCTCGGTCGCCATCGCGGCGATCAATCGCCGCCCGTCGTCTCGGCCCGCGACATGGCGCTGGCCCGACCGAACAAAACCGGCGCCACCGTGTTCGGCGTGGCGCCCGGCAAGCGTGTGAGCCCGGAATGGGCCGCGTGGGCGAACGGCACGGCGGTGCGTGAACTGGATATGCACGACACGTTTCTTGCCGCGGACTACTCGCATCCCGGCGACAACATTCCGCCGATCCTCGCGGTGGCGCAGACGATGGACAAATCCGGCCGCGATCTGATCCGCGGCCTCGCCACCGGCTACGAGATCCAGATCGACCTGGTACGCGCGATCTGTCTGCACGAGCACAAGATCGATCACATCGCGCATCTTTGTCCGGCACAGGCCGCCGGGATCGGCACGTCTGCTCGGCTTGAAGCAGGACGTCATCTATCAGGCCGTGCAGCAGGCGGTGCATGTCAGCTTCACCACGCGCCAGTCGCGCAAAGGTGAGATCAGCTCGTGGAAGGCCTACGCACCGGCGCATTCCGGCAAGCTGGCGGTTGAAGCGGTCGATCGCGTGATGCGCGGCGAGGGTGCGCCGAGCCCGATTTATGAAGGCGAGGACAGCGTCATTGCCTGGATGCTGGACGGGCCGCAGGCGCACTACCAGGTGCCGCTGCCGGCGCCCGGCGAAGCCAAGCGCGCCATCATGGACAGCTATACCAAGGAGCACAGCGCGGAATATCAGTCGCAGGCGCTGATCGATCTGGCCTTCCGCATGCGGGAGAAAATCGAAGACTTCGACGACGATCGAGAAGATCGTGATCCACACCAGCCACCACACGCACTACGTGATCGGCACCGGCGCCAACGACCCGCAGAAGATGGACCCGAAGGCGAGCCGCGAGACCCTGGACCACTCGATCATGTACATCTTCGCCGTCGCGCTGCAGGACGGCACCTGGCATCACGTCGACAGTTATGCGCCGAAGCGCGCGGCACGGGCCGACACCGTGCGGCTGTGGCACAAGATCGAAACGACGGAAGATGCCGAATGGACGCGCCGTTACCGCGCCACCGACCCGAACGAGTTGTCGTTCGGAGGCCGGGTGGAGATCTTCATGCGCGATGGCATCGAAGCTCGAGGACGAGATGGCGGTGGCGAACGCCCATCCGCTCGGCGCGAAGCCGTTCGGGCGTGACGACTACATCCACAAGTTTCAGGTCCTGACGGATGGGATCATCAGCACCCGCGAAGCCAATCGGTTCCTGGAGGCAGTGCAGGACCTGCCTCGCCTGCCGGCCGGCGAGCTGCACCGTTTGAACGTCGCGGTGCCGGCTGGCACGTTGACCGTCGGCAAGCCTGGCTGTTCTAGCGCGCGAAGCCTCCGGCCATCTACGGCTGAGCGTCGCGCTATCGCACCATCAGAAGGGACCCAAATCATGAGCGACACCACCACGCTGCCAAACCGCGCCAAGAAAGGCGTCGGCCTGTCCGGCGTCACGGCAGGCAACACCGCGCTGTGCACCGTCGGCCGGTCCGGCAACGATCTGCACTATCGTGGCTACGACATCCTTGAGTTCGCTGACAGCAGCGAGTTCGAGGAGATTGCCTACCTGCTGGTGCATGGCACGTTGCCGACGCGCGCGGAGCTTGCCGGCTACAAGGCGAAGCTGAAGGCGCTGCGCGGACTGCCGGCGGCAGTCAAGGCGGCGCTGGAGACTTTGCCGGCGGCGTCGCATCCGATGGACGTCATGCGCACCGGCGTCTCCGCACTTGGCTGCGTGCTGCCGGAGAAGGAAGATCAGAACCCGCCGGGCGCACGCGACATCGCTGACCGGTTGATGGCGTCGCTCGGATCGATGCTGCTGTACTGGTTCCACTACGCTCATCACGGCAAGCGCATCGACGTCGAAACCGATGACGACACCATCGGCGGTCACTTCCTGCATCTGCTGCATGGCAAGCCACCCTCGGAGATGTTCGTCCGTGCCATGCATACGTCGCTGATCTTGTATGCCGAGCATGAGTTCAACGCGTCCACCTTCACCTGCCGCGTCGTCGCCGGGACCGGCGCGGACATGTATTCGGCGATCACCGCGGGCATCGGCGCGCTGCGCGGACCGAAACATGGCGGCGCCAATGAGGTCTCCTTCGAGACCAGAACCGCTACGCGTCGCCGGAGGAAGCCGAGGCCGACATCCGCAAACGTGTTGAGGCGAGGCAGGTGATCATCGGCTTCGGTCACGCCGTCTATACGATCGCCGATCCGCGCAACAAAGTGATCAAGGAGGTTGCGCGGCGCCTGTCGCAGTCAGCGGGCTCGATGAAGCTGTTCGACATTGCCGACCGTATCGAGGCGACGATGTGGGATGCCAAGAAGATGTTCGCCAACCTCGATTGGTTCAGCGCCATCAGCTATCACATGCTGGGCGTTCCGACCGCGATGTTCACGCCGCTGTTCGTCATCTCGCGCACCTCGGGATGGGCGGCGCATGTCATGGAGCAGCGCGTCGACAACAAGCTGATCCGTCCGACCGCCAACTACACCGGCCCGGAAAATCTGAAGTTCGTGCCAATTGATCAGCGCGGCTGACGGATGGCGGCTTGTGCGACAGGATGTGACCTCACCGCGCGCTGCGCCTGACGGCACCTGTATGCGCGGTCGTGGTTAACTGCTGTCTGGAAATGCCGTTTTATGCAGTTGGCCGGAATAGAATTGCAGAATGGGCCGCTGGTCTGATGCCGACGTCGAAGAGCTCTTTTTAGCCGCTCTGGAACCGCCACGACGATGTTTCCGTGGCGGTTCCGATTTTTTCCATCCGGCCTTGCAACGCTGAGCACAGAAATTTTTACGACGAACAACCCTTGAAAGGTTGCTTTTCGTTGACATTGATGAGCTAGACGCGGAATAGCGGAATTTGTGTTCGCGAATCGATTCGCTCGGCTTGCTCAGGCCGTCGATGCGCGGGGACGTTCAGCAGAAGGACGGTCGATGGACCGCGACCTTGGAAAGCCGACGACGGGTCGATCAGCCACCGAAACATGCACCCGTCTGGGTCAGGTGGATCAAGACGATCGTTGTCGCCAAGCCGCTGGTTTGCCTATGCAACAAAAATGCGGCGGCGCGGTCACCCGGCGCGACTTGCAACGCGGCTCCGTCCAAGGCGCCCGACAACAGGCACATTCCTCAAGGAGTTCCACAGGTGAGCACTGACGATACAACCACTGAAAAGCTACGAGCCCAGCCGATGGCGATGCGGGCGGCGGTTAAGAAGGCTACGGCGAAGAAGCCGGCAGGCAGAAAGCCAATGGCGAAGACCACGGCGAAGAAGGCCGCCGCGAAGCCAGCCGCCGCGCGCGTCGTGACGAAGAAGGCCGCTGCAAAAAAGCCTGTCGCGAAAAAGGCCGCTGCAAAGAAGTCCGCGGCTCCCGCAAGGAAGTCGGTCGCAAAGGCCGCGAGAAAGTTGCCGGCGAAAAAATCGGCTGGCAAGAAGGCCGCCGCACCCGCAAAGAAGACCGCGGCAAAAAAGTCGGTCGCAAAGAAGGCAGTTTCCCCGGCAAAGAAGGCGGCGAGAAAAATTGGAGCCAAGGCGCCCGCAATGAAAAAGGCCGCTGCGAGGAAGTCCCCCGCCCGAAAGATGGCGCCGCGCAAAGTCAAGACACCGGCCGCCGCCGCGTCGGTGCCGGATGTCAACTCGGCCGCTGCCAGCGACTCACAGGATTGATCCAACGTCTGAAGGAAAGGTGCCCGCAAGGCGCCTTTCCTGTCGAATGGGGCCCTAAACGACCGCGCTATCCCTGGAGACGCGGTCGATACGTTAGCGCCAAGAGCAGGTAGTCCAGTTAGAACGCGGAGCGCGACACCAGGAAAGGTTGCGGACTAGCCAAAGGTACGCAGCAAGTCATCCACCTGTGTGGGATCCAGCAGGCGTGGCGACGCTTGCCTCTGGGAACGGAGAAGCAGAAACAATTTGGCGGCTTCCTCCAGTTCCTCGGCGGCGTACACGGCATCGGTCAGTGTCTTGCCGCAAACCACGGGACCATGATTGGCCAGCAGCACGGCGCGCGCGTCGCGTGCGGCGGCGCGGATCTCCGGTTCCATGGCCGCATCGCCGGGACGATAGTATGGAATGATCGGCATGCGCCGGCCGACACGCATCACGAAATAGGGTGTCAACGGCGGGATCGGATTGCTCTGGTCGACGTCGGGCAGGCATGAGACCGCGGTCGCCTGGGTGGAATGAAGGTGCACCACGGCCGCCGCGTCCTCGCGGGCATGATAGAAGGCGCGGTGCATGAACACCTCCTTCGACGGCTTGTCGCCATCAACGTGGCGAAATTCCAGGTCCAGTTTCGACAGTCGCGCGGGATCGAGTTCTGCCAAGACTCGAATTGGTCGGCGTCATCAGATAACCGTCGGCGAGGCGGGCGCTGATATTGCCGGCGCTGCCGACGGAAAAGCCGCGCATGAACAGGCTTGCGGCCAATTCGCAAAGCAGTTGCCGCGTGTTCCGTTCTTCAAGGTTTGCAACGGACATCGCTCAGTCCTCCAACAGATCAAATGCCTTGAGGAAAAAGTCGGTCGCGCCGAAATTGCCCGACTTCAGTGCCAGCAACAGATTGGGTCCCTGCCCCTCGGAATAGGTCCAGGGAACGCCAGGATCGATCTCGCCGCCGATACGCAGGCTGCGCACGCCGAGCCGTCCGACCACCGCGCCCGAGGTTTCGCCACCGGCGACGACGATCCTCCGCACGCCACGCGCCACCAGCCCAGCGGCGATGGTGGCAATCGCGTCCTCCAGCAGATTGCCGGCGGCCTCTCGTCCCAGCCGCGACTGCAGCGCCGTGACTTTCTCCGGCGGGGCGGACGCGGCAATCACCACCGGTTTCTCGCCCAGCTTGCCGGCAGCCCACTCCAACGCTGCCTTGCTGAGCGTGGCGGCGTCGGGCGTTGCCAGCGGATCGAGGTCCAGCACGGGCAGATGGTTTCGGGCGAAACCAAGCTGTGCCAGCGTGGCGCGCGAGCAGGATCCGCTCAGCACCGCGCAGGCGCCTTCCACAGGCGGCAAGGCTGCCGGGTCGGTCTGTGCCGCCAGCAAGCCGCTGCGCCGGAAATTCTCTCCCAGGCCCATCGCCACACCCGAACCACCGGTGATCAACGCATGTGCCGCCGCCGCCTCGCCGATCGAAACGAGGTGCCGGTCGGTGACAGCATCGACGATGGCGTAGCGCCGGCCTTGTTCCTTCAACCGGGTCATCGCGTCACGAATTGCCGCCGCGCCTTGATCAACGGTGGCGTAGCTGACCAGGCCAACGGTGCCCTCGGTCTGGCGCGACAGCACGCGCACCAGGTTGGCATCGGTCATCGGTGTCAGCGGGTGGTGCTCCATGCCACTCTCGCTCAGCAGAGTGGCGCCGACGAACAGGTGGCCCTGGTAAACGGTGCGCGCGTTGGTCGGAAAGGCGGGGCAGGCAAGGGCGAAGCCGCAGCCCAGAGCCGCCACCAGCGCATCGGCTACCGGGCCGATATTTCCCTGCTCCGTGCTGTCGAAGGTGGAGCAGTATTTGAAGAAATACTGGCGGGCACCGGCGGCCTGTAGCCACTTCAACGCGGCGAGGCTCTCATCCACCGCCTGTCGCACCGGCGCGGTTCGTGACTTCAGCGCCACCACGACAGCATCCGCCTCGGGGACCGGTTGGCCGGCCTCCGGCTTGCCAATGAGCTGGACCGTTCGCAATCCACCGCGCACCAGCATCGAGCACAGGTCGGTGGCACCCGTGAAGTCGTCGGCGATTGCTCCCAGTAGCATTTTCGGCCCTCCGTCTGATCTGTCGGCCGTGGGGCCGCTGTGAGTTTGAGGTCGCAATTTCTTGCGACGCGCCGCCGACCTGGCGCGCCACATCCACCTACGCCGACTGGTGCTGTTCAGCCAGCACACCGGCGAGCCGAACCGCCTGATCGTGCCAGGACGGCAGTGAGCGCGCGGACTGCCACGCCGTCTCAGCCACCCCCCGCCGCAGGTTGCGATCGAAGATCAGCCGACGCATCGCTTTTGCCAATTGCGCAACGTCGCCCGGGGCACAGACGACCCCGGCGTCCGGCGAGACAAGCGTCGGCGCGGCTCCGGTGGCAGTGACGGCGACGGGAAGGCCGCGGCGCATGGCCTCGGCCAGCGCCATGCCATAGCCCTCCGCCCAGGACGCGAGGGCGAACAGATCGGCATCTCGCCAGAGCGCCTCCAGCGCCTCGTTTCCAACCTCACCCGCGAAATCCACGTGGCTGGCGATGTTCAGGTCTTCGGCCAGTGCGAGCAGCCCTTGGGCGTGCACCGGGTCACGATCGGCGGCACCGACTATCGTCAGCCTCCAGTCCAGGTCGAACAGGCGGCTCAGCGCACGGAGCAATACGTCGTGGCCCTTGCGCGGGATCAGGGCGCCGACCGACAGGATGGCACAAGTGGATCGGTCATGTGTCCCGGGGCTGCGGGGCGGCTCTCCAATCCCGGGGCGATCACCGCGATCCTGCCTCGCTCCGCGCCGAACTCCGCCACCAGCCGCTCGGCTGTCTGTTCGCTGGTTACCACGAGGCTCCGAGCTGCCTGGAACAGCGCTACCTCGATCGACCTCAGGCGTTGGCGGTCCACATCCGATGCACTGGTTTCGAGTGACGCCGGGTGATGGATCAGCGCGGTGGCGCGACGCGGACCAAGTGCCGCCGCCAGACCGCTGAACGCGGGCAGAGCCCCACCATCGATCAACGCCACACTGTCAGCCGCGAGCCGCGACCAGGCACTGTAAGCGGCGTCGATCGCCCGCTGATCGGCATCGGGAAAGCGGCCGGGCAGCTCCACGATCTCGACCTCGTGACCAAGTGCTTGCAGGCCTTCGGCCATCCGCCGATCGTAGATGGCAGCGCCCGAAATGGCGGAGCACGGCGTCGGAACGATCAGAGTGACGTGCATCAGCGAGTTTAGCAGCCCGCCCGCTGCCGTCATACCGGCGGCGATTGCTTCAATCGGCTCGACCGGCGGGATGACGTCACGCAGCCGATCGTCTACTTCTACCGATCGGTCGGTCACTTGCCCTGCCTTGCAACGGTCGGCCTGTTGGTGTCCCTTTGGTTTTTCATGCGTGTCCCTCACGCGCGTAGTCGTTCGCCGAACCCAACCCCACGAGGATGCCACTCTGCCCCTTGGGCTGTTGGTATCCAGCCCGACCGCGGAGCGTCCAAATGCCGGTCCCTGACCCCTCCGTCCTCGCGTCCGTGCTGCGGCACGTCGATGCAAACCTGGTGTCATCGCGGAACAATCTGTTCGCGCTGCTGCGTATCCCCTCCATCAGCGCGCAGCCGGCGCATGCCGCGGATTGCCTGCTGGCCGCCGAGTGGTGGCAGCGACCACCTTTCCGGCCTCGGCTTCGAAACGCCGAGTCCGGCCGACCGCGGGACATCCGGTCGTGGTTGGTCATCACCCTGGCCCGACGACTACAAGGCCCCCACATCCTGTTCTACGGCCATTACGACGTGCAGCCGGTCGATCCGCTCCGCTCTGGAGCAGCCCCCCGTTCGAGCCTCAACTGATCGACGGGCCGCACGGCAAGCGCTACGTCGCCCGCGGCGCGGTGGACGACAAGGGCCAGACGCTGATGCTGCTGGAGGCCTGCGCGCCTGGCATAGCGCCGGGGGGGCATCCCGGCGCGGATCACCGTGCTGATCGAGGGCGAGGAAGAGGTCGGCTCGGTCAACCTCGATCCGTTCCTCGCCGCCAACAAGGCCGAACTGGCGGCGGACGTGGCGCTGATCAGCGATACCGGCATGTGGGACGTCGATACCCCCGCGATCACCACGAGGCTGCGCGGCCTGACCTACGCCGAGGTGACGCTGAAGGCAGCCAACCGCGACCTGCACTCGGGCCTGTACGGCGGATCGGCGCTGAACCCGATCAACGCGCTGACCAAGATCCTGGGCGAGCTGCACGACGAGACCGGACGCATCCAGTTGCCGGGATTCTACGACAAGGTGTCCCCGGTCACCAACGCGCAGCGCATGCAATGGGACGCGCTGGCCTTCGATGAGGCGCGCGTTTCTGGGTGATGTCGGGCTGGCCACTCCGGCGGGCGAGCGCGGCTATTCCGCACTGGAGCGACTTTGGGCGCGGCCGACCGCGGATATCAACGGCATCTGGGGTGGCTATACCGGCGCTGGCAGCAAGACTGTGATTGCATCGGAGGCATCGGCGAAGATCTCCTTCCGGCTGGTGCCGAACCAGGATCCGGACGCGGTGCTGGACCAGTTCAAGCAGTTCGTCAACGATCGCCTGCCGCCGGGAGGCACGGCGACGTTCGCCGATTTCGCTCGCGCAGCGCCGGGGATCGAGGTCAACGTCGACAGCCCATACGTCCGAGCGGCACAGATGGCACTGGAAGAGGAATACGGCAGGCCGGCGGTATTGATGGGCAGCGGCGGGTCGATCCCCGTAGTGACGTCGCTGCGACGGATACTGGGTGTGGACTTACTGTTGATGGGTTTCGGCCTGGACGACGACCGGGTGCACAGCCCGAACGAGAAGTTCGAGGAGACCTGCTTCCATCATGGCATCCGCTCCCATGCACGGCTGCTGGCGAATTCGTCGGGCTGTCCGGCAGCGGATGACCGGAGACGAGGTCGGCGGACGCGACGACAAAGCGCTTGCAATCGCGTCGCCCTTCACCGATATACGGGCTGGCTTTCCGTGACCGCGTGATTGGCGGGCTGTACGCTCGTAGTTCCGGGAATTTTCATTCGAAACGCGTTCGTCCCCATTAATCGCGCGGGGCGGCGAACTTTCAGGCGTCTGCCGTCCAACATTCCCTGGCGGCGCTGGAGCATACCTAACCTCGTGACAAATCTCTACTTTTGCCTCTCTCGGCCTGGCCGAGCCGCTGTCTGCGCGCGCTTAATGCACGCAAGTTCGAAGTTCCGACCCCGATTTCAGCTCGACGCTATACCACCCCTGCTGAGCAACAAGGATGTCCTGGCGATCGCGCAGACCGGCAGCGGCAAAACCTTCGCCTTCGCCTTGCCCATGCTGCAGCATCTGGCAGCCCAGCAACTTCGTCCGGCGCCGTTCGTAGCCCGCGCGCTGATCCTGGCCCCCACACGGGAGCTAGCCCTGCAAATCGATGAGGCGGTCCGCACCTTGAGCGTGAACCTCAGGCTGCGGACGGTGGTCGTCATTGGCGGCGCCAGCCGCTTCAAGCAGGTCGAGGCCATGCGGCGCGGCGCCGATATCGTCATCGGCACACCGGGACGCGTCTGCGACCTGATGCAGACCCGCGAACTGCACCTGGGTGCGGTTACGCGCTTTGTCCTGGATGAGGCCGACCGGATGCTGGATCTGGGCTTCATCAAGGATATCCGGCGCATTGTCGCGGCGCTGCCCACGGTCCGGCAATCCTGCCTTTGCTCCGCTACCATGCCGCACGAGGTCACCAGCCTGGCGAACGGCCTGTTGCGTGACCCGGTGCGGGTGGAAATCGCCCGCAAGGAGGAGACGACCCCGAAAATCGATCAGTTCGTCCACCATGTCGCGCAGAGCGGCAAGCAGGCCTTGCTGTTGTCGATGCTGCAAGACACTACGCTCAGCCGTGTGATTGTTTTTACGCGCACGAAACATGGCGCCAACAAGGTCGCCGGTGTGCTGGAAGACAAGGGCCTGCAGGTGAACGCATTGCATGGCAACAAGAGCCAGCCGCAACGGGAGAAGGCGTTGCGTGACTTCCGGTCGGGGCGTGCCCGAGTGCTGGTGGCTACCGATATCGCGGCACGAGGCATCGACGTGACCGGCGTCTCGCACGTGATCAACTTCGATCTTCCAGCCGAACCCGAAAGCTATGTCCATCGCATCGGCCGCACCGCGCGTGCAGGCGCCGACGGCATTGCGATCTCGTTCTGCGACGCCTCCGAGCGTGGCACCTTGCGCGCGATTGAGCGGTTGTTCGGTGCATCCATCCCGGTCATTGGAGACCCACCGGGCCCGATGGACACGCAGCAGCGCTCGCCCGGCCGGCCCGGTGCGCCGAGTCAGGCACAACGCCGCAGGTTCAGTGGGCGCCCGCGTGGAGGCATGCGCTCCGCTGCATGACACTATGCTGGAACGTATCGCAGGGTATGGCAGGTGTCCCGTAGACTGATAAGATACCGACGGAGGTTGACCCGGCCGCCGAGCCAGCATTGAAGGCTGTCGGTATGACCACGCTGTTTGTTGATGGTGACGCCTGCCCGGTCCGCGACGAAGTATATCGCGTCGCGGACCGCGTCGGGCTGGCGATTTTCGTCGTGGCCAACGGGTCGCGTCCGATCCGTCCCCCGGGGCGGCCGAACGTCACCATGATCACCGTGCAGGCAGGCGCGGACGTTGCCGATGACTGGATCGTCGATCACATCACCGCGGCGGACGTCTGCATCACCACAGACATTCCGCTCGCCGCGCGCTGCCTGGCCAAGGGCGCCCGAGGCGTGGCTCCGTCAGGTAAAGTCTGGACCAGCGATAATATCGGCAACGCCCTCGCCGGACGTGCGGTGGGGCAGCACCTGCGGGAGCTAGGTGTGGCCACCGGCGGGCCAGCGCCACTGACCAAGCAGGACCGCTCGCGCTTTCTCAGCGCACTGGACAACCTGGTGCAAGCGGCGAGACGCCAATAACTGGACCCGCCCGGGGCGCCATGCGCCAGAAGGGATCACGTGCGCGCGAGCATCGGTGGCAGTTCCGACGTTTCAAGCGGCATGCAAACTCGCGCATGATCGCACTCAGCGGAATGCTTTGAATAAGCGAATGGTGCGCTCAAACAACGGCCAGACTTTTTCGGCAGCTGAGCAAGCCCGAAAATAATTCAGGCCGTGTTACCGGCATCAACGGTCATCATGGTCCCGGTTATATTTCTAGCCTTTTCGCTAACCAGATAGTCGACCATGTTCGCCACATCCTCGATTTCAGGCATGCGATGCAGCGCGCTGCGTCGCTCGATCTTCGCCCGCTCGGCCGGGGTCAGCGTGTGGGTCATATCGGTGTTGATAAAGCCGGGCGACACGGTGTTGACCGTGATGCCGAGTGGTCCGACCTCCCGCGCCAGAGAGCGGGTAAAGCCGACAAGGGACGCCTTGGTCGCGCTGTAGGCGGACAGGCCGCTATACCCGGTGCTGCTGACCACGGATGAGATATTGACGATGCGACCGCCACCCGCAGACATCATCGTCCGGACAACGTATTTCGTAAGCACGATCGGCATGAGAACGTTCAAATGGACGATCTCTTCGATATGCGAGTCCTTCATGTTTGCAAGCACGCCGGGGGTGCCGATCGCCGCGTTGTTGACCAGGCCATAGATTGGACCAAATTCGGAACGCAGAAGTCTTGACGAGGCCCTGTAGTCCCGGAATATCCGCCAGGTCAAATGGCCGGAAGTGCAGCTCGCCCTTGCCACGCTCGCGCGCATCGGCCATGGCGCGAGCGAGCTGGTCGGTGGTCTTGCGCGCGATCGCAACGACCTGGAATCCCGAAGACACAAGTTTTTGTGCGATCCCGAGACCAAGCCCCCGGCTCGCGCCCGTCACGATAATACTATGCATGATTTCTGACCAGTTTGCCGGATGCCGCGATATCGAGCGACGGAACTTGCCGCAGCGTGACGGGAACCTCGTGCGACGCGAGCCGTTCCTGGCAAAGCCTCAGGACTTCGGACCGGAGAGTCTGCGGAAGAATCTCCGCGCGCCAGGTGCGAAGGCGCCACGACCATTTCGGCGACCACAATCGCGCCAGTGATCGGACTTGTCCGGCCGGAGACCCGTGACATGCGTACGGCCGGGTGCTGATTGATCACCGCTTCGACCGCCTCGGGATGGACCTTGCGGCCGCCGACATTGATGATGCCCTCGCGTCGTCCGACAAAATGGTATCGGCCCGCCCGTAGCTCCACCATGTCACCCGTATCGACGAAGCCTGCCGCGTCAGCCAGGGGTCGCGTGTGGTCGCCGAGATAGCGCATCGCCACGCGTGAGGACCGAATGCGAAGCGAACCGTCCTCGACACGCAGTGTCACGTCTCCGCCATCCCGATCAATCAGCGACGCGGGAAAACCGGCCTGGCCATCATGTACGTCGAAGGCAACGCCTGCCTCGGTCGAGGCGAAGGCGTGCGCAAGATTGGCACTGGGAAAAGCCTGACGCAGCTTGTCCAGTATGGCCTGGTCGCACGCTTCCCCCGACAAGCGCACGTAGCCGGGCGACATGTTTGCGGTGGCGCCGCTCATCAACGCACGCCGCCAGTGTGACGGCGTACCGGAAATATGGGTCACGCCGCCGGCGCCAGCACGGGCCAGGAAGGCAGCGACCGTTTCTTCCGCGTCGGAAAATACCATTGACCCACCGCCTGCAAGGGCACGCAACAGGATTGTCAGCCCACCATAGCGGCGTATGTCGTAGAACGTGCTCCAGACCGGCGCCTTTTGAACGGCGACGCCATCACTAAGCGGTCCGATCAGGCTCTGAAGTGTGTGAACGGCCATTTTTGGCCGGCCGGTTGTACCGGAGGTAAGCAACACCCACTCGGTCTCAACGCTTCGGTCGGAAGGCTGCGCACCGGCAACGATCCGATCATTGCAGGTGACGACACGCGCATTGTACCCAAGATTTCTCGCGGCTCCGGGGCCATCGGTCACGATGGTGTCGACCCCGGCGTCCGCCATCACAGACGCAACGTGCGATGGAGCCAGGTCCGGCGTGCAGAGGATCATACGCCGGGCGATCCCATCGAGCTCCGCCAGCGCTAGCGCTGTCGGCAACTGGCGCGCCGTCGAGATCAGCACGCAGCGCCCGCGGAGTGATTTCAGGTTTGCATCGAGGTTGTTGCCTCGCGCGAAATCATGGATCGAGACCCGGGCATGCGCATCGGCGATGAAACGCCCGGGCGGTGGGTCCTCGGGAGCGATGAGGCTCCGGAGCGACCGACGACTAGGCTGTTGCTGTTGCATTCTCGTACAACCGAATAAAGTCGCCAAGTGTCACCGGAAAGTCGACTTGCTCGTCCGACGACAGGGGGTCGAGCCCGAGTTCGTCGTCCAGATTCGCAACGATGATTGCAATGCAGAGAGAATCAAGACCGAGTTCAACAACCGGAGATCGTCGGTCAGCGGCGGGAGATGCTTTCCCTGTTGCTCCGCCACCATAGCCACCCGCTCCATGATGACCGTTCGTATCAACATAGTTCAAACTCCCAGAGATAGTGGTGATTTAATCGCATCGCAGGCAGCGTCTGCGTCAGGGGATACCTGAAACTCCCTGGACCGGTGCCGCCTGCCGTAGAAATTCAATCATGGTGTCTGCCACGACCCGCCGCATCGCGCTGCCGGTCAGATTATGATCGATGCCTTCAAGGATCGAGATTATGGTGTTCGGCAAGCTTCGCAGCTCGCTTCCGTTCGATCCAAAATGCCTTTCGACCATCTTCAGACCGGCGTCTCCATCGGCGAACAGCAGCAAGCTGCGGACCTGCCGATCCGACAGCGCGGCCATCGCGCTTCGGGCGAAACTCGATGGCGCTGGCTTCTCGAAACGCAAGGTGAACCATGGCAGGTTGATCGGCAGCAATGTGCCGATGCGTTCGTCTTCAAGTGCAGCTCGAAACGCATGGTAGGCTCCGGAGCATAAGCCGTTCACGGCGAACTGCCGGTACCCCATGAGTTCAAGCGCGTCGATCGCGGCCCGAAAATCGGGCACCCGATCAACCTCGAAAGTGTGGGTGGCGTCGGAGTTGTTGTTGGCAGGATTGATGCTGTCCCCAAGTCCGGCGAAATCGATCCGTAGCGATGCAATACCATGTCCGGCCAACCTCCGCGCGAACTCCACGCCGAATTTGGCAAAACCATGATGAGGATGTCCGCCGGTATTGCCGATGACGACGGCAAGATCACCAGGCGCAGGTTCAGTTGGACGGCAGAACATGCCGAACAAATGCCCGTGGATGCCAAACCGCAAAGGCGTTTCCACACATCCGGCGTGTCGCAGCAATACCCCCCGAGGTAACGGGGCGATGGTTTCGTTGCGTACGCGCCCGGCGGAACGGTCGCTCGCAGCCACGACAGGACCGGAGCGAAGTCGCCACAGGGTTCATCCGCAAGATGCGTCGGACGAAGCAGCGCCTCGAGGTCCGAGAAACCTTCTACTGCTGACCTTAGCGCCCGCTTCGCCCCAGGCCTTCACGCAGGCCAACATTACCGGTGATTGTGACTGTGTGAAGATCGCCAGTGCGCATCCAGGCGGCGGGTTGATCTGCCTGAGATCGAGTTCGCGCATCAGCCGGACAGTTTCGTCGGTCAGGCACAACTCATCCAACTCTGCGGGCGGTCTTCGGACGCCGGACCGGAACGGGCTCGCAAACGAACTTCCATCACGAGCTGATTGACATAGGACTTGCCGCGAAGCACCGGCTCGAGCAACACGAGGCCCACAACGTCATCGCGCACCGAGGCGGCCAGGGCGGCAAGGACCGCCCCGAACCGCAGGCCGACCATAACGATCCGCCGCGCACCTGTGCTCTCCCGCAGCCAGTCCGCGGCTGCATGAACGCTGTGCTGCCAACCGGACAGAGCCTCAGCGGTTCCCACGTCACAGGAATTGCCAGTGCCCAGATAGTCGAACCTCAACGTGGGATATCCGGCATCGGCGAGAAGGTCGGCCAACACACGATACGGACGGTGGGCGCTACTGGCGTCGTGGCTCAATCCAGAACACAGGAGGACAGCCGTTTCGCCGCCGGCGGACCGGGAGGCCCCATGCAGCCAGCCGAAGCAGCCCTCGAAGGCAACCGGTTGCATTCGATGCTGCTGCTCTACGCGGGTGTTCTCGGGCGACAGTTGGATCACCATTGATGAAACGGCTGAGCCAGGAAGATCATACAACTCGTTGCCGCCAGGTATTTTCATTTGCCCAAACACAGCAGGATTAGGATCCACGAAGCAACTACCGGCGGTTGTCACATCAGCAAGTTAGGGGCGGCGAACCAAGATGTAACGATGACTTTTCGACCGAGGTCGCTGTAGCGGCCTCAACCATTGTAGGTAGCCAAACGACGTGCTGCTATCGCGCAGCTGCGAGCGGTTGGGACGCGTCTGCGGTCAGGGTCGCGCTCGCGCATAGGTTCGGCAACTCTTTCGGCGTTTCGCCGCCGAGGAATTCTACCAACCACGTTCCAAGGCGCGGCTGTAGAGATCAGCGCCACCGGCATTCAAGTGCCACGCATCGCCAAAGAGATCATCGGGCCAGCAAGGAATTGTCGGACCGGCCACGGAAAGGCCGGGAAATTGTCGGGCCTTGTTTCGAAGGTAGCTCGCGAAATGGTCGCTGAACTCAGCAGGCATCCGGGCATAGGTCGCATGATTGATCGGAATCGAGACAAATACCGCCCTGATACCGCGTTCGCTCAGCATCTCGAGGGTACGCGAAAAATAGCGGTCAATCAAAGGCGAGGTCGGAAGATTGGGTTCAAGCCCTCCACGGCGATCTCGCTGGAACCCGAAGCAGTTCCAAACAGGGCGTGGCCCGAGGACGCCAGGTTTTCCCGGAATGCGTTTCGGTTGTGCTGCCAACGTGCAGCGACAAAGCCGCTTATCAGGCTGTCAAAGTAAAATGCGGGAAAACGTATCGATAAAAAAAGTTCACGTACACCGGACGGAAACTGATCCCCGGGCAACAGCTCCTGGATCACCGTGTCGTGAAGCAATGCGGCGTCACGATCAACCTCTCGCATGTCGGCATAGTCGAGCACACCGTTTCGAGCGAATGCCGTCCAGTAGTCCGAATCGGATGAGAATTTCATTGCACCATGTGCAATCACCACCAGCCTTGGCGCGGTCGGGCAACGCAACATCCGTCGCACGGCGAAGAATGTTTCGATCGGACTGCTGCCGGACTGGGCGAGGTTTGTCACTGGGATCGGCATGGCATTCGGAACGGTAGCAGCCAAAGTTCGGCTGTCACCGAAGACGGCAACCGATCCGAACGGCATTCGTCGATCAGCGACCGCTTCGCGATCGCCAACGGATAGTCGCGGCTTAGGAACGCCATCGGCATCGCGGCGACGTAGACCCAGACGAGCCCGAAGGTGAGCACAAAGACGACGCCGAACCAGGTGAGGAATTGCGGAGCCGGACAATGCGCCCGCCTATCTCACACTGGGAACCGTGGTCCGAGCGGCACCTGCCCGAATCGCGGCAGAGGCATCGGCCGATCTGCTTTGCGCCGCGGCGCCAGCCGGTCGGTCCGACGTCAAAATCGCCGAATTGGCGTTATGGCTCTGGGTAATCACAGCAATCCGCACCCCTCCGATGCTCGCCTTTGCGATCCGCCCAGACCGTGACGGGTCATTGACTAAAACTGGAAATACAGAAATTCTGATGTGCCGCCGATCGCAAGCACACCGACACACGCCGCCACGCCAACTGCAACCGCCCAGCTACGGTTCAATTGCCACTCGGCTGCTCGTGAACGCTCCTGCCTGTATCTTGCCTAACGCTGGCGCAAAGCGACACATGATCTGTTGTGTGTTCGGCAGACCCCAGACGATGACATAGAGGAAGATCAACCACGTCACGTGACCGACAAGCACCGCAACTCCATGGCCGAGGCGCCGATCACGAACCCTGACGTGGTCATTGTGTCGCCCACCGATCCGAGCCGGGCGAGCAGGGCGCCGGGAACTGCGAAACCGTCCATCCCATGCAGCCCGATCATCCCTTGGAGCAGAGTTGTGGCGGAATGAACCGAAGGTGCACGGAAAAATACCGAGGCGACCAGCACCGATAGGTAGGTGAGCAGGACCTTCGAGCAATGTTCGAGCCGTCCTTCAGCCCGCGCCTTGGCATGAACCGGTCGAAAGACCCGAAATGCGTGATTGATCGTAAGATATGTCCCGTGCAGGAGACCAAAGATCAGGAATTGCAGTCCGTCTCCGTGCCAAATCCCTGCCAACCCCATGACGACGACCGTGGGAAACATCACCATGGATAGAAAGCCGCCGAGTGTCGCCTGGGCCGATCGCGCGATGCCGAGGCCCCGCTTCGCGCGCCAGCGGGTCACCCCGAGAGCGATGGGACTGTAGAGATAGAGAGCCAGATAGCGCGACAGTGTCATATGCCAGCGCTGCCAATGATCGATGATCGACGCCGCCTTGTGAGGCGAGTTGAAATTCAATGGGAAGCGCATGTTGAACATGCGTGCGAGCCCGATGGCCATATCGGAATATCCGGAGAAGTCGAAATAGAGCTGCAACGAATAGCACAAGGCCACATTCCATGCGGCAAACAAGGACAGGTGGGATGCGGCCCCGAAGCCTGGTGCGACCACCACGAGATCGGATCCGCGAACAGGCACTTTTTGACCAAGCCTATAGCGAAGATCGAAAGACCGACCGCGAGGTTTTCACTGGAAAACCTATAGGTGGTCGCTTCGCCGAACTGTGGCATGATCTCGCGGTTGTGCAGGATCGGGCCGGCGATCAGATGGGGAAAGAAGGTCACGAACAGGACGTAGTTGAGCAGACCTCGCTCCTTCGCGACGCCTTGTTTGGTATCGATCAAATAACCGATCTGTGTGAATGTGAAAAATGATATTCCGAACGGAAGTACGATATTCGGCGTCGCGCTTTCCAGTAAGCCCAGACCGGTCGCGGCGTGAATAACACTGGCCAGGTATTTGTAATAGATGAGCGCGGTCAGATTAGTGGCGACCGCAGCCAGCCAGGCAGGCCGTCTGTAGCTTCGGCCGAGCGTCCCGCGGCAAAGATTACTTCCGAGGCTATATAATTAACCCTACCGACGTCAGCAAAGGATAACGAACTGCGGGTTCCACCAGCCGTAAAAGACCACCGACATGACAATGAGCCAAACCGCGGCCGCGCGTCGGCCAAATTGGTAAAGCAGTGGAAGCCTGCCAGCGCGACCGGTAAAAACGCAAAAATGAAGGCATATGAGTTGAACAGCATGCCGGCCGCCGGGCGCGACTGGCTTCGGTATCAGCGAGGGGGTCGTCAGCCGCGGCCTCGATCAACTCGACCAGCTCCCTAACCACGCGGAGTTGTTCCATCTCGGCCGACTTGATCTTGATCTTGAAGCGGTGCTCGATTTCGACGGTCAGCGTGATCTGAGACATCGAGTCCCAGGCGGGGATATCCTCCGCGGTCGTCTCGGGATGCAGCGTGATCGTTGGGTCAGCGAATACGTCGCGAAATAACCCTGTCAAAGCCCGGAGGATGGTCGTGGCATCCCCGATCCGGCATTTTGCGAGGACAGCGACATAAGGTCAGTCTCCTGTTCGTGAAGCCGGGGTTCGACCATCGAGCAGACTAGACCCTGGAAATCGTTTTGCGATGGCGCCTTTTTGGGGGGCAATCTTCCGCGGCACTAACCATATTAGGTATCAAATGAAATGGGCCGTAATTCCAGTCGGGCCTTTGCTGATAGTGCTGCGAGCGGCGACGTCGGCCCCGCCGTGAAGGCGGATGATTGAGCGAACACGCGCCTTGGCTCTCCGCGCGCTGTTCCGCAGTCAGAATTCAGTCAGCGTGTGTTGAGGTGCGGCTCGACCACCCTGCCGGACGTGGTCCGATCCCGCGTACGGGCACAATCCCACCTATGTCGCACGACGGACATGTAGTCTTACGTCAGACTCGATCAAAAAAGATGCTGAACTCCGACCTGAATTGCTCCTGGGAAAATCTGAGCGCGTTAGCGCGGCAGGCCTGACCTGTTATCTCCGATCCGAACGCCTCAAATTGTTCGACCGCCGCTGTGATTGCGTCCGGTTCCTGTCGATCGAAGAAAACTCCGGTCGGTTCCCCCGCGTCCTCAGACACGATGATTTCGGCTGCTCCGCCGCGACCATATGCGATCACCGGCGTGCCGCACGCCTGCGCCTCCACCAGTGTGATGCCGAAATCCTCTTCGGCTGCGAAGACGAAGGCGCGCGCCCGCTGCATAAGGTCGATAAGCTCACATTGCGGAACGCTATCGACGAACTTGATATTGGGTGCGCCGCGGGCAGCGGCCCGCACTCGCTTGTTTCCGGCCCATTGCCGACAACCGTTAGGCGCCGACCTGGCTGACGATGCAAAGCTTTCAACGACTATTTCAGCTCGCTTGTACGGCACCATCCTGCAAGCCAGCAAATAGAAGTCTTCTTTGTCAGGCCGCATTTTAAAACGACTTATGTCGACAGGCGGATGAATGACGGTGGCCTCACGCCGATAGGCCTTCTTGATCCGCCGCGCGACGTAGCGAGAATTCGCAACGAAATGATCGACTTGATGGGCGGTGGAAACGTCCCATTGGCGGAGCCTGGGCGAAGAGCCATCGTGCATAAAGCCCTCGAAGTCCCCGATCCATGCCGGTCTGGCTGAGATATTGGTGCTGCAGGTCCCACGCGTAACGCATCGGCGAATGAACGTAGCTGACATGCATCTGGTCAGGCCCGGTGAGCACTCCCTTGGCGACGGCGTGGTGGCTGGATATCACCAGGTCGTATTTGCTCAGGTCGAGCTGTTGCATCGCGATTGGCATCAGTCCCAGGTAATTCCGGAACATGCGACGGGCCAGGGGTAGTCGCTGAATGAATGAAGTCTGAACCGGCGCCCCTGCAGGAAGCCGCGTTCGGATTCATCCATGAAATCAACGACGGCGAAAAGGTCAGCATTTGGGAAGCACAGCAGAAGTTGCTCCAGCACACGTTCCGACCCGGCGTAAGTGTCCAGCCATTCATGGACAATAGCGACCCGCATGCCAGTCGACCTCGATCGACGCCGAGGTTCCGCCGCGGCGGATGCGGCTGCGCCGAACCGCTTCGCCAGGCCGACGCCTGATCAGCTATCTGGATCCGCACTCCGGAACCGGAATCGATGGTTGGCTGGAATCCCAATATACCACCGCCGTCCGACAGAGCCTCGTGTCGCTCCAGACGCGTGCTTTTCGTCCCACCACATTCGAACCTCGTGACACTGGGCAGGTCGATTATCGAGTGCCGAGGTATGACAGCCTAGGAGCCACAGCCGTAAGCCGGCTCTTTGAACGATATGGCCGGCGGCATCGGCCGTTATGGGTATGGCCCGGACCGAAGGATCAAGATAATGCCGGGACGGTATCGACGGGACCTGGTCAGATAGCCGGCCGATCGAAGCAGTCCGTCATGCTTTAGGCGGAACTTGGTGATGTGAGGAAGCCGATACGTCTCGAATGCACCTCCGATGCGCGAAATAACAAATGGATCGAGCCGCGATGTCGGCGATCGGATTTGTTTAACAGCCACCGATCGCCCATCCGGGCACGCCAATCCCGGCCTCAAAGATGGCCTCCGCCGCCCGATAACGTTGCGAACAGGGTATTTCAAATCGTTTTGGCATCGGTTAGCCGTACATCCTTGGTGCGCGGTCTAGGTCCCTATTCAGAACGGTCTCGCTCAGCCTACCCGGAGACCCTGACATTCGACGGGATCTGCATCGGAATGCAATGCGTTGCTTAACAATATTGACGTCGTTTGACTCCGATTACACTGGAATTGCATTCACCGTTCGGAGAAGATACAAATGCCAACATCAAATGACGCAGCAAGGCGGCGTATGCTCCGGCACACCAGCTAGCAGGAGCAATAGAGTGAAAATCGCGTTGGTCCACGAATGGTTTACGACGTATGCGGGTTCAGAAAAGGTCCTCGAGACGATCCTGGGAGAATTTCCGGAGGCCGACGTTTTTTCACTGATTGATCATCTGCCCTCCGAACATCGGGCAGGATTGCTCGGAAAGACCGTTCAGACCACGTATCTGCAACGGATTCCGTTTATATCGTCAATGTACAAGTATTCGCTCTGGCGCTCATGCCCTTCGCGATCGAGCAGCTCGATCTGTCGGGTTACGATGTCATAATCAGCAATTGTCACGCCGTCGCCAAAGGCGTCATAACCGGCCCGGATCAGCTCCATATCTGCTATTGCTACTCGCCCATGCGGTATGCTTGGGACCTGCAGATGCAATATCTTCGCGAGTCCGGTATCCAACATGGGCTACGCAGCTTGATCGCTCGATGGCAGTTGCATCGGATCCGAGGCTGGGACTTTCGGGCGGCGCAGAATGTTAACCATTTTATCGCCTGCTCCGGGTATATCGGGCGACGTATCAAGAAGGCCTACAACCGCGACTTCGACCGTGATCTATCCCAACGTCGCGGTGGACAAATTTGTCATCGGTGGGTCGCGCGGCGACTTTTACCTGACGTCTTCCCGCATGGTCCCGTACAAGAAGATGCATCTGATCGTCGAGGCCTTTTCGGAGCATGCCGGATCGGACGCTTGTTGTGATTGGTGACGGTCCCCAGTTTCGGCGCTGTCAGGCACTCGCCAGCCCGAATGTCAAAATGCTCGGTTATCAATCCCACGCCGTTCTGCTCGAGCACATGCAGACGGCGCGTGCCTTCATCTTCGCCGCCGAGGAAGACTTCGGCATCACGCCGGTCGAAGCGCAAGCCTGCGGAACACCAGTGCTGGCCTTCGGAAGCGGCGGAGCCTCGGAGACGGTGATAGATGGCATAACCGGCCTGCTATTTCATGAGCAGAGTGCCGAGGCGATCCAGCAGGTCGTCCGCGATTTCGAGAAGATCGAAACGCAGTTTGATCCAGAAACGACGCGCGCCCACGCACTGCGGTTTTCCACAGAGCGGTTTCGGGAAGAATTCAAGCGGTATGTGTATGCCAGGTGGAATGAGCACAAGAAGACGATCCGCTCCGCTCAACTGTCACCTGCAACATCTGAATTGAGCAAGCTTGTTACGGTCCCATCGACGGAATATGTGGAGGCAATGGTATGAGGTGCGCATTGATAACGGGAATTCTTGGCCAAGACGGCGCCTACTTGGCACGGCTCCTGCTCGACAAAGGCTACCGGGTGCATGGCTCCTATCGTCGGACGAGCTCTTTCAATTCATGGCGTCTCAAGGAACTTGGAATTGATACTCATCCCAAATTTCGCTCTGTCGGTTAGCGATGTAACGGATGCAGGTTCTTGCATCCGATTGCTGGAAACAGTCCGTCCACAGGAAGTCTATAATCTTGCGGCGCAAAGCTTCGTAGGCACCTCATTCGACCAACCCACTGTTACGGCTCAGATTGATGGTCATCGGCGCATTGCATATGCTGGAGGCAATCCGAACGGTGGATAGGTCTATTCAGATTCTATCAGGCATCGTCCGCGGAAATGTTCGGTTTGGTACAAACGGTTCCGCAGTCTGAGACGACCCCGTTCTACCCCCGGAGCCCATACGCCGTAGCGAAGCTGTTTGGACATTGGACCGCGATCAACTACCGGGAGTCTTACGGCATCTTCGCGAGCTGTGGCATCCTGTTCAACCACGAATCCCCGTTGCGTGGAATTGAGTTTGTCACGCGCAAGATCACCGACGCCGTTGCTCGCATTGCAATCGGTGAAGATCTCATCGTTAGTCTGGGCAACCTGGATGCGGTGCGTGACTGGGGTTATGCCGATGAATATGTCGAGGGGATGTGGCGGATGCTTCAGGCCGACGCCCCAGACACATTCGTCTTTGCCACTGGACAAGTTAAGTCCGTCCGCGAATTCACGACGATGGCTTTAAGGCGGCGGGATGGAAATAGGTGGTACGGCGAAGGCGAGAACGAGCACGCGCTTATGCGAGCAGACTGGCAGAGGAGGTCGTGCGGATCTCGCCCGAATTTCATGCGACCAGCGGAAGTCGAATTCCTGCTTGGCGACTTCTCGAAGGCTGAACGGGAGCTCGGCTGGTCGCCCAAGGTCGGCCTTGGATGAGCTATGCGACATGATGGTTGAGGCCGACATCAGCCGTCATCAGACGCAAACAATCGAGCTGGTGCGACTTTCGTCGCCCAAGCAACCCAGAGTTCGGTTCGACCGGACCTGCAAGCCGATATTGAGGCCGTTCGCATCTGCGGACGGCTGGTTGCATATCGGCCACCGAAACTCATGCCGCGCCAGGCGGTTCGGCGGCCTTAGCTGTCGCAGCCGTCTTTCTGTGCGTGGTCGGCGATCAAAGGACGAGGGGTCGGCACCTGGAAAGGGGGCGAGCCCCCAATGCCTCGGGTAGCGATGTTCGGACGATATATCGCACCGGTCGGCGGTCTCCGTTATCTGAGCCCGCCCAAACAATAAAGCACAATCTTCCGGCGAATTGATCCTGGATAGTCGATGCGTCGGACCCTTTTGACGGGTCCGAAGCTTCGACCGTTAGTTTGCTGCTTGCGCATTTGCCGAGCCTTGTATGCTGCCTGGGTCCGGTTGGTCGCTCCCACCTTACGCATGATGTTGCGGACGTGGACCTTCACAGTGCTCTCGCTCATGCTCAGTTCATGTGCGATTATCTTGTTCGCTTTCCCCTGCTGCAAGTGAGAAAGAACAGCCATCTGCCGTGAGGTCAGCGAGTTCTGCCTGGCAACCTCCGGAACCCCGGAGACGTACCTGCCGAGCGGCCATCAGCAGTTCGAGCGGGGCAAAGGTGCCTCCTGCCTTGACGAAACGAATTGCCGCGACAGTGACCGCGATACCGGTCTTCGGTGGAATGAAACCATGTGCACCACTTTTCAACGCGCTACGAAGCGTCCGGGGCTGCTCAGCGTCCTCGGCGTCGGAAAGCAGGACAAGCGGGATATTCGGGAATGCCTGGCGGATCGTCACAACATTTCGCGCCGCAGCCGCTTCCGAGGCATCGTCGGCATGAGGATAGTAGACAATTAGATCTACACTGTTCATATCAGTTGCCGACGCAATCCTCGACCGACGCAAACGGCAACATGGTCAGCCGGGGATTGATGGACTCGATGGCTCTCATCAGGCATTCCCGGCTGAACACGTAGCAATCGATCAATCCCGACAGTCAGGACATCGGTCCCCGCCACCGCGAGCCGCATCGCCTGCGAGCCAAACTCGAGGCCAAAATTAGCTGACGGCTGAGGGATAAGCCTGCCGGTATCGTCAGCCCCTCGGTCCCGCGGGTTGAGCATTTGATCGAACGGTGCCGCCAGGACGGCCATGTCATGTTCAGCGGACAACTGTGTGCTCCTCATTGAAACCGACGCGGCTCTGCATCGTCGGGAAGTGGGGGTGGCGGGCTCAGGATCGTGTATGCAACCATAGATTGAAGAAAAGCAATGTTACGAAATAGCTGCCAGCGGTGCGTTACAACATATGGTTGTAGTCACATCACGCCTCCTTTCGGTTCTCGCTCTTCTCCAAGAAAATGCCCGCTACATCGGGACTTTTCCCAACTCATTCCGTCGAACCGGTAATGCCATCCACGATGTGCGTAGACATCAGGTCCTTGCCAACGACACGAAACATACTCCAAGGCAGCGACCGTGTATACCAAAAAAGAGCTTATTCATCACAAAATATATGAAACTGGGTTGTAAGGGTGCGTTCGGCGAAGCGACATGGACTTTCCGCCGATGAGCCAGCGTGCGAAAACCACCCAGCCGGGTGGGTTCAGGCACCGCGCGCCGCCGCCGTCTCCGAGCTACCGAATTTGTTGCCATCGCTTTTACGCTGATTGACAGATTTCATCGCCGGCTCACCGACCAGCCCGTCGGGTTGCGACGGCATGCGGGCGGAGGCGTTGCGAAGGCAGGCCTTGGCGGGCACCGCGATACATCCACGGGGCAGAAAGGCCCGGGGGCAAATTCACGTGTCTCGGGATAGGCGCCGCTGACGCCCGCGCCTCCCTGAGTCTGGAGTCAGCGGGGTGGCTGGCCGAACTAGATGAACGATCCAGGGTGAGCAACAGACTAACCGGCGACCATCGGCTGTCAGTCGCGCGGCGCGGGGCTCGATACAGACAAGACACGCACTGAGCGCGGCCCGACAGCGGCGTGTCCGCCAGCCGCCCGCGCCGATGGACAACTGCAAGGACCGTCAATATTGACTAGGTGCCATTCTGGGGCCGAGTGGGCGAGACACGGCGTCGATTGAAGCGTGCCGGCCAGTTGCTCCGATCCGCCGGCTCGCCCTCGACGGCCTATTGAATGCGTTGCAATACCTGCCCCAGGGCGCTGGCCGAGGCACTCCAGCTCAACGTCGCTGCGCGGGCCCGCCCACGCTTGCACAATTGTTCGGCGAAGCCGTCCTCGTCCAACAGCAGTTCAACCATGTCGCTAGCTGGCCGACGCTCGTTGTCGGAGAAATAGAGCGCGCCGTCAGCGCAAATTTCCTCCACCGCACCGCCGCGAGCGGCGAGCACCGGGCAACCGCACGCCATCGCCTCGACCGGGGGCAGACCAAAGCCTTCATAGCGCGACGGAAACAGCAGGCAGGCGGCGTTTTCGTAGAGCACGCGCAATTCCGAGTCACTCACTCGGCCCAGCCGGCGCGCGGCGAAACCCCAGGCGGGCACGTCACGGAACACGTCCGCATTGGAGCCGCCGGCGATGGCAATGACCATGCCGCGTCGCTCCAAGGCAGCGGCCGCCTCACGCAGCGCCCCGATGTTCTTATGGGCCGCGCGACTGGCGACCACGAGGGCAAATTCCCGCGGTCGCAAGCCCTGGCGTTCCAGGGCGCCAAGATCGGGCGCAACACGGAGAATGTGCTCGCCACCCTCGTAAATCACCGCGATCCCTGCGGGATCGATATGAAGGCGGGCAGCGATGCGCTGACGGGAGAACTCAGACACTGTGACGATATGCGTTCCGGTCCAGACCAGGCCTCGCTCCAGCCCCTTGTACCAGGTGCGAAATCGCCAGGAATAGGACTCAGGCGTGTCGAATACGCTGGCGTCATGGATCACCACCACCTGCCGGCGGCCCGCCAGCAAAGGTCCGGTGTTGCCCAGATTTACGAGAATGCCACCGCGCGCGGCCCCGGGAAGCTCGAGCTGCTCCCAGAGATGACCATTCAGCCTGCCGACCTCTCGCAGCCTCAGGTTCCGATAGGATGCGGCCGATTTGTCTTGGTCGGATCTGCCGGGGCGAGGGGCAAGGACGATGGTTTCTGGCCACTGGTCTGCGGCGGCGAGGCTGTCGATCGCCAGCGCCATCTCGGATGAGAACCGCTGAACCCCGGTCATGGACTGGCGCAGAAATCGTCCATTCAGATAGACAGGAGCCGGTGACGCCACGTCGCCCGCCGCTCGCCTGCTGCCTTGCCCCATGTTCGACGAGAGCCGATTGGTGGGGAAGGTGCCAGAGGGCACATTCGCCTCGCCGATCAAGGTTGTGCTCATTCCGCTTCAGGACCGGCCAATTCGGGCGAGATGGTAGCCCTTGTACTCGCTGAACGCGTGCACCATGCGACCCCCCAATATCGCCGCTTTGCGGCTGTCGACCCGGGTCAAGACCGCACCCATGATGCGTGCGCGGCTTTCGCGCAGCAATCTGAGCGCGTCCACCGTCGCGGTGCGCGCGGTCTTTTCCCATCGCACGAGCAGGAGTGTAGCGTCGGCCTGACCAGCCAGCACCAGCGCGTCGGCAACGGGCAGGACGGGCGGTGTATCCAGCACGACGAGGTCGTAGTGGGCGCGCACCGCGGCAAGCAACTCTCTCATTCGATCCGATGCGAGAAGCTCTTGTGAGTCGCCCTTCGAATGGCCAGCCATGATGACATGCAGTCGGGGTTCTAATTCGCGGATTACGTCGTTTCGACCGCCCGCGAAGTCGCCGGAGAGAAGTTCGCAGAGTCCTGGCGCCGGCTGCAGGCGGAATCGTGCTGCCAGCGATGGATAGCTGAAATCGCATTCGATCAGAATGACCCGCAACCCTGCCGCCGCAGCGTTGCGAGCGAAACCGGCCGCGAATACCGACTTGCCTTCCTGAGGCAAAGCCGAGGTGATCATAATCACTTTGGGCCGCCGTTCACCGAGCGCCCGCATCTGGCCGCGCAACTTATCAACCGAGGCGGTGAAGCTGAGGGCGGACTTGCCAGTGCGCACACCGCGTAGAGCCGCTCTGGACAGATTTGGTATCACCGCGAGCAAGGGCAACCCAAGCGCCGCCTCAAGCTGTTCGGGAAGGCTGAACCCATCGCGCAGACGTTCGATCACGCAGGCGAGCGCGATGCCGAGGGCCAACGACAATATCGCTGAAACCATGAGGAGCCGAGCGGACTGTGGCGCTGAAGGTCCGAGCGGGACGCGAGCGGCTGAAACCAGGGATGCGTCCTGTTCCTGAATACCCGCGACGTTCGCAAGCTGCGTCGCGCGGTTGAGGAAACTTTCATAGATGCTCCGGGTGGCGCGTGCCTTGGTCAGCGGCCCCTGCAGTCCGATCAGCGACGAGTTCTCGCTGCTTACGGCCCCGCGCAGCTGCTCCATATGCTGCCTAAGAGAACGCTCTTGTTCCTTGCTGGCCGCAAGCTCAGCGCTGAGGCTGGCGACGACGCTGCCCATCTCATGTTGAAAGTGCTCCTGCAGCTTCTGAAGCTGCGCCTGAACCGCGATGAGCTGAGGATTACTGGACCCCAGTGAGGAGGCGAGGTGCGCTTCTTGCCCGGCGACCGTGGAAATCTGCGCAAGAATCTGGTTGACCGTCGGTGAGGCCAGGACGGCCGGAAGATTGTCGGGGCGAGCCTGGCCGCGAATCACCGCCTGAGCCTGGGCGAGTTGACCCTGCTTCAGGGCGACGTCGCGGGCAACCTCGGACAAATCGCGGGTTATGGTGTTGAGTTGCTGGCGGTTGATGGTTTCCGCCCGAACGCCATTGGGATCGTCCGGCGGCAATTCGTCGAGCCGGTGCTGCAGGCGGTAGCGCTCGACCGCGAGATCGGCCGCATTGAGCTGGTCCGAGAGGTGGCCCATCTGCTCCTGGAACCAATCATGGGCACGTTGCATCGCGGCAAACTTTTCTTGCCGCTTAAAGTCGAGGAATTGCTTGGCGACCTCGTTGGCGATGCGGGCACTGAGGGCCGGATCCCGCGTCGTAACCGAGACGCTCAGAACGCTAGAGCGGGTCTCGTTGGCAAAGCCGAGCTTTGCACTGAGTGTGTCCGCCGCGATCTGGTCCGCATCCTCGGGCATCAACGCCAACGTCGGATCGACGGGCAGTCGCAATATCTTCTGAACCAGCAGCTTGATCTTGGCCGTCAGCGGGACGCGTGGTGCGAATTCCGGCAGCGCGGCGAGATCGAGCGCCTTGACGACACCAGTAGCCATTGACGGCGAGCGCAGAATGTCGATCTGGGTACGGACCAGGCTGCTGACGTCGGCGGAATCGGCGGAAATTGCCTGTAGATCGCTGACCTGGGTCCGCTGCGGCTGAATCAGTATGGTCGCATCGGCGGTGTATTGCTTCGGCAGCAGCTTCACCACCACGTAGGTCGCGCCGACGCCGAACACGAACACCAGGAGAATGGTCAGCAGATGGCGCCGCAAGATCGACGTGATCCGTCCGATGGGCACGGCAAGTGGCTCAAGCCGGCTGCCGGGATCGAGTGCGCCCGCGAACGAGATCGGGCCCGCATCCATCTCGGATCGTTGCACCAGTTGATCACGCATGACGCTGCTCGCTTTCAGTGCCGCTCGCGGCGGCAGCGCAGATGGCTGGGCGCCATTGGCCGGCGATTCCCACTGGCCGATTTTCGTTTGTAGTGTAAGTCATGTGCTGACCATTTCATGAACTCGAGATCAATGAGCGTTTCGATTGGGGCCTGGGGAATTGGGTATGCGCACTAGGATCGCGGTCGGGATTCCAACGGTGGGACGGGCTTCCATTCTCTGCGAGACGCTGCGTGAGCTCACGTTGCAGACACGACCGGCCGACAGCGTGATCGTCTGCGGCAGTGAGCCAGCCGATGTGGAGGGTGCTGCCGAACTGAGTTCCGGCGCGCGGCTGCTGATGGCCGAGCCTGGGCTGCCGCGGCAGCGCAACGCCGTGATCGCGGCCGCGACGGATGCCGATATCCTGGTATTCTTCGACGATGACTTCCTGCCCGATGCTGGCTATCTCGCCGCCGTAGAACAGGCCATGACGGCTACCCCGGACATCGTCGTCGCGACCGGCCTCGTGCTGGCCGATGGGATTATTGGTCCAGGCCTCGCGCCGGAAACAGGCCGGGCGATCCTTGCGGGTCACGTCGCGTCCGCTGACCGGCGTCAAGGCCAGATTCTCCGGCTATGGTTGCAATATGGCGGTTCGTTTGGCGCCGATGCGCCAGCATGGCCTTTGGTTCGACGAACGACTGCCGCTGTATGGCTGGCAAGAGGACGTAGATATCTCGCGTCGTCTTGCCGCTTTTGGCAGCGGTCGTCCAGATCGAGGCCGCGAGAGGCGTCCACCTGGGCGTCAAATCCGGGCGTAGCTCGGGCGTCCGCCTCGGCTATTCGCAGGTCGCCAATCCGCTTTACCTTTACGGAAAGCAAGCTGGCTATCCACTGCCGCGGGCGCTGGTCCATATTGGACGCAACATCGCGATGAATATGGTGCGCGCACTGTGGCCGGAGCCGTATGTCGACCGCCGGGGACGTTTGCTGGGTAATGTGGTTGCGTTGCGCGACCTTGTGACCGGCCGCATGGATCCGACACGAATCCTTGAGCTTGAGGTCACCCGCGGCCGCGGCGCCACGAACTCCAAAGACCGACATTGCCGGTCTTGGTTCATTAGCCGTGGCATGCGTCTGCTTCCGCCGACGCCATACCGCGGGACGAAGGGGAAGCGGGGAGTGGCCTCGCCCGGCTCGGCGATGCGCCGCGGCAGCGATACCGGCGTAGTATTCCGGGTCGCCGGCTAGGCGTTGCAGTGCCGCTGCAGCGGCAGCCAGATCAGGCTCCGCCCAGGTGCCGCCTGGTAGATCGATGCCGCGTCATTAACCGGGGTTATCCTGTAGGGCACCAGACAACTGTCTGCGATGCCATGAAATCGAGGTTTCCCGACCAGCCGGTGGCGACGACCGGCATCCCATGGGCCATTGCCTCGTTCAGCGGCAGGCCATAACCCTCAGCGCGATGTAGCGAAAAAACACATCCGCGTGCGATACAGTCTCGCGAGCCCGGCATCGTCGAGATGGTCGCGAACGATCTCAATGTTGCCGTCGCGAAGGAGTTCGCCGAGGGCACTTCAAGCGCATCGCACTCCCCGGCCGGCCACCCAGCTTGAGCACGAGCCGAGCAGACGGGGAGGAGCCAAAGGCGGCGGAAAGGCACGCAGCGCGCCTTCCGGATTTTTGCGCGACCAGCTCGACCGGCTATCGGCCATCACCAGCACCGTGAACGGTGCTTCGCCCTTCTTGCGCTCTCGGGCGGCTGCCGGGGAATATAGTGCGCACGACTTCCATCGGGCGACTGAACAATTGGGTGAGACTGGCTTTCGAAAATCTGCTCGGTGTCCATATTTCGGCAACGTTACGGTCGCACCCCGTCCAGTCCAACGGCGGATCGGGCAGTTCCCATGCCCAGTAGGCGACACGAAATGCGTGGGCGGCGTGGGGCATGACGCTCGGCGATCAATTCGCGGTTTGCGGTCCGCCCGAATGGAAAACGTAAGCCAGAACCTGGACGGTGCGGGATACGGAACAGCGGATTGCGCAGTGCCGGCGTCGCGTCAAGCAGTTCCGCTTCGACCCCTAGCTTACGCAATGCGGCGCATTGCAGATGCGCGCCGCATGGTGATTCCGTTTCCGCACCGTAGAGCGGCGACGACGACGACCCGACTAAAATCCCGTCTTCCTGAGCGGCCACGCAGCATATGATGGGTGAGGTTCGAAGACCCAGCGAGATAGGTCGCCGTCAGGGAACGCCGGAGGGCACCACTCAGGGCGAGCATTGACCACCTCGATTGTCACGCCTGCCGAACGCTGCCGCCGGTTGCGAGCCGCTGGTGCGTCGAGACCGTTTGGTCCCCGTCGCGCGCCGGTTGTGGGTCAAGCCGTGACTCAGGCGATCGTTCATCCTGGAACCGTCGCCGAGCTTGTGACAAGCTCGGCTCCAGGAGGCTGGCCTGACATCGCAGTTTTGGTCGCGCCGCACTCGATAGCCTCGGCTTCCGATCTGGTCATCGGGCGGGTCGTTATCGTTGTCGGTTCGTGTGTCATGGCATTAGAAGTGTCTGAATCAGGAGGCCGAGGCGATGGCCTGCGATGGACAACTCCCTCCTTCCGACTGTGAACCGACGCTGTTGCAAAATCGCGGACCTGATGCCGGTCCGCCACCCTGGAAATACATATTTGGGTTTCTACAGCAACGACTTACGCCTGAAATAGAGCATCGTCAATGAATCTGATACCTGCTTTTGGGTCTAATACTTCACCATCCAAAAGGCGTATTCCCGTCAATTGTATCGCATCGCCTGATACACCCATAGATTGTTCAGACGAGAGTATTATTGCGCAGCGCCGGTGCGGATAGCGACGGTGTGCTGGTTCGCCCTATCCGCGGAAATCGCAGTCCAAATCAAAAGAACGTTGCGCTACGACGCCCGCCCGACAGGATCGGCCACATGTTCGTCTATCAGGGCAAGAGGAGGCACCAGTCTATCCCGGCCCCTTCAAAGTTCCGTTGCTAGGGACCTCGCCAGGACTGTATCGAGCGCCAGATTTAGGCCGCGCGGAAAGACAAAGCCCGTGTCGCGAAGTTTCCTGTTCGACAGCTTGAGCATCCCGAGCGGATAGCGCAGCCTTAGGCTGCGGTAGCGTGCAAAGTCCTTTCCGATATCGGCCAGAATAGGAACCTCCACGGCTACCGTGAACCGACTGTCACCGGTGGCGCGGTAAGCTTGGCAAACAGCGCTCGATAGGTTCCGCTTCATCATCGGCGATGTTGTAAGCCTCGATTGTCCGCCGTGGAGCCGATGCGGCCGAAAGGCCGCGTTCCATCAGATAAACCAGGGCCGCGGCCGCATCGGTCGCAGTGACGAACTGAGTACGTCGATAGGCGGCAAAGATCTTGCGCGCCTTGCTCCAGTCGCCGGCCGCCAGCAGGTCAGCATCTTCGGTGACAACGGCGGGGCGATAGAAGTCGGTTGTCATCGCCGGGGCGAGCGTCTCGATGGCGATTTCGGCCGCGGCCTTGGTTCGCGCGTAGTCGAGCATATAGGGCTCGGCATAATATTGCCTGGACAGCGGCGCGAAGGGATCGAGCCGAGGAGTTTCCTCGTCTACGCCGCGGCGGCGAGGCGATCCGTAGACGACGATCGAGCTGGCGTAGCCAAAGTAACGAATACCGTGCTCCACGGCCGCTGCGGCAAGTCGCTCTGGTAGCGTCGACGTTGATCGCGTCCATCAGTGATTGGTCGCGAAGTTCGGCCGCCAGATGGATAACCGCATCGCATCCTTCAAGCAGCGGGCTCAACGATCCGGGCTGACTCAGATCCGCCTGACGCCATGTCACGCCAGGAGTCGGTGCCGGACGCCGAGCGATACTGACCGCGGACGCTGTGTCCTCGCGCGACAAGCTCGGCGGCGATGTAGCGTCCACTCCTGCCGCTGGCGCCGGTAACGAGAACCTTTGCCATCACTCAATTCCGCAGTCGCTGGAATCGCGCCTTGATCGTGTCGGCAAGGCGAATTGCCAGCGAGAGGATCATCAGCGTTGGATTGGCATGGCCGCTGGTCGGAAACACCGAGCCGCCCGCGATGTAGAGCCCGTGGACGCCATGGACCTGGCAGTTCCGATCGACGACGCCTGTCTTCGGATCGTTCGACATGCGGGTCGTGCCAAGTGTGTGAGCCATATCGATGATCACGCTATCGTCCAGTCGATTTTGAGCGACCCAGTTTTCCAGATCCGGCCGCGGCAGGCCGGCCGCGACAGCGCATCGCGAGTGAGCTGAGCAATTCGCACCAGCCCCTGACGGTCATGATCATCGATTCGCCAATCGACCTTGGCCAGCGGCAGGCCAAGCCGATCCGTCCGTTCGCGACAGCGTGATCCGGCTGTCCGGATTTGGCCGCTGCTCAGTGATCGCATCTATGGAAATGCCGGTGATCTTGTGGGGCACGCCAGCGTTTTGAAACTCTTCAGCAACAAAGTTCGGGTCATATCGGATGGCCGTGTTGACGATGAACTTTTTGAGCGCCTTCGGCGTCAGCTCGCTGGCCAGCACCTTCATGCCCGCGCCCTTGGTGATCAGGCCTGCGCCGGAGGCAAGCGAAAGGAGGTCCTGAAAGGGCTTGACGCTGTTTCCCCGCAAGAGCCGCTTAAGAGCGTCCCAGGGATCATCTGGCGCGCGCTCCATCATGAAGTAGACCGCCGAATTCGACAATTCTTCCTGCTTCTGTATCGACGGCTTCAGCGCAAGTCCATGCATGAACATATCCGTGCGGCCCGCCGCTTCGCACCGCGGAAAAGCCAAATTGCTTGATGATCGGGATGATGCAGTCGGGGCTGAAGTGGCCTATCCGCGCTCCCGGATGGTCCATCAGGAAGCGCCCAACGCGATCATATGCGTTGCCGATCCCGCACGCATGCACGGAGTTGGATGCCAGCAGCAACCTCGGATTTTCGATGCCGCTGGCGGCGATCACAGCCACCTTTGCCTTAACGGTCGATCTTACGCCGTCAAGCGTGCTGATCTCGACGGACTTAAGGCTACCGCCATCGGGCGTGAGGCCAATTCGGGTGGCTGTGGCATTCAGAAGCACTCGGACGTTATCCGCGCGGAGGGTCACGAACTCGCGGCCAAACCGCATTATGTCGAGGTGATCGAGACGCGAGCGAGCGAACTGCCAGTAGAAAGAGTGGAGGCTGCCGCTGTTGAAACGCGGCTCTGGCTGCTTAAGGCCGAGGTTCATGATCTCGGCCGCGCGCCGGACGAACGGCTGCAGGGTCTCATGTTCGATCGGCCATCCGGAGTTCGGTACCCAGGGCCGTTTGGCGAAGTCGATGGGATCGAAGGCGGCCGATTTGCCGGCCCAGGCATGACTCGATCCCCCAAGCGCTCGGCATCGCACGCCGTAGGGCTGCTGCTCGTGGGACCAAGTGGGTGCGCTCGAGCCATGAAACGCCATGCGCTTTTGCTTCTGAGCCTCGGTATAGGGCTCGCCCACACTCTCGAGTTCCGCCAGGAAGGAGTGGGCCGGCGTCTCATCCAGTAAGACCGCTTTCGAGCACCAGTACTTGCGTTGACGAGTTGAAGAACTCCCGGGCAATCGTCAGCCCGGCGGGACCGCCGCCGACGATAACCAAATCGGCTTCAAACACCGGTACCAGCTTCGAACGTAGCGAGATTTTCGATTTTCATTTCGGCTCACTACAGCGCAAAGTCGCGGATCCGCACAATTGGCAGTAAGTACAAGGGTGGTGCTACCCGAAATATCCGAATTGCCGGTTACGGGGCGTTTACTGTCAGCGTGGCCTGCGGGCCGGTCGAGGCAGCGGTCCTCGCTGCCCGTCAGCGTGCCGGAACCGGCGACCAGAGGGGAGCCGTCACCTGTTGGCGCGATCGATCGGATCAATCCCGAGGGGCGGTTGAGGAACCGCCGGCGCTACCGGTTTAGTAGCTGTCAGCAACGACTTCCTGGGGCGGCGCCACGACCGCTCGCCCCGCACGCGGGTTGTCCGCCGCACCCGCCGGCACGCTGACGCCGTCACCGAAGCGTAAATATAATAGAGGTGGCGTCAGGTAGCGTCGTTGGCGGTCAACGGCGCAACGCCAGGCGCCGGACGGCGATCGGCAGCGAGCCATAGGTTCGGCGTGGGTCGGCGATGCGGTGCTGGCACCAGCGAAGGCGACGACGTGGATGGGTCCGCAGCGGAGGTCGGCTGGTTGTCGGCCGTATCCGGTCTTATACATGCGATGCCGCGATTTGGTTGGAGAGTCAGCCGACCAGCGAGAACGTCATCGAGACTGTCCTGTACTCTTCTCGGTGCGTCGCGGCACCCTGGAAGGTCACCGGCGCCGAGACTGCCGGCGCGGTCCGCCGCCACGTGATGGCTACCGCTCCGAAGGATGAATTGTCTCGGTGCGTCCCGGGCGAGACTAGGCGGCCTCGGCTGGCGCTGCTCCGATTGAGCCCACCAAACCCACCGAACCTGTCATCCACAACCGAGGCCGAGAGTCCACGGAGGACGAGCAGCTCGGGCGACCGAGCGAGGGGAGTGGTGGACCGGCGGCATCCGGGGCATCGTCCAGGATGAGGACACCAAGTTGTGTCAACTTCCGCCCCCTGTGGGAAGAGCACGAATGGATGAATTGGGCGCGGTGACAAAACGGCGGCAGCGGCAGCCGAGACCGATTCCCGTCCAACGGGGCAGGTTCGGTGTATCAAATATGGGCGCGGCACGTTTCGACTGGCATGACCCGTATCATCTGGCGGTCAGCCTGCCCTGGCCGGTGTTCGTGGGGGTCCTGGTAGGGTGCTGGCTGGCGATCAATCTGCTGTTCGCGATGCTCTACGCTCTCGGCCCCGGTGACATCGCCAACGCTCGACCGGGCGACTTCGCGGATGCATTCTTTTTCAGCGTTGAGACGCTGGCGACTGTCGGCTATGGCGTCATGGCACCAGTGACGACGTACGGCCATATTATCTCCGCCACGGAAATCGTTAGTGGCACCGCATTCACCGCCATTGTCACCGGCTTGCTGTTCGTGCGCTTTTCCAGACCGAAAGCAAGAATCGTCTACGCCGACGATGCCGTGATCCATACGCACAATGCCCAGAGAACGTTGATGGTGCGGGCCGCGCACGGCCGCCTGACGCTGATGACCAGCGCCAGCGCAAGGCTGTTCGCACTGATCGCGGAGCGCACCAAGGAAGGCAGCTACCTGCGTCGCATCCATGACCTGACCCTGACGCAGTCTCAATTGCCGCTGTTCGTAGTACCTTGGATACTGATGCACGTGATCGACGAGGACAGCCCGCTTCATGGCCTGGATGCAGAAGTGCTGCTTCAGTCGGACGTCCGGCTTTTCCTGACGATCGAGGCGCAGGATCAGGCGCTTGGTGCGACTGTGCACGACATCAAGTACTACGAATCGGCGCATATTCGCTCCGGGATGCGGTATGTCGATGCGGTTACCTTCGATGACGAAGGCCGGGCGACGGTGGATCTGTCAAGGATCAGCCTCATAGAGCCGGAGGAAGCCTTTGTTCGCCCGACCGTCGTTCCGCCCTGGGCGCGCTGGGCGCGTTGATCTCTCCGGCGATTTTCGCGACACCGAACCTGCGAGGACACGTATGCTGGGCGCCGATTTGCTGATCTGGCGTACGCGACCTTCCCGGCTTCGCGGCGTTGGGAAATCAGGCCGAGGCGCTCGTGTATGAGGTCGGCATCGATATCGTTCGGGTCATAGGGGCCGCCATACCACTCGAGCAGTCCTCGATGTTCGCGGTTGCGCGGGTTTGTGATCGCCTTGAGGAAATGATTGTAGCCAGGGACGCCTCCGACGTCCTCCGGCGGCCCCCGTCTGGCGCCGTCAACGAAGCGCGGATACCAAAGGTCCGCGTCTGTCTGCCCAGTTTCTTCGATCCACGGTCAACCGCCAGTCGTCGCCGAAATCATAGATATAAGTCGAAGCGGCGAACGCCCGTAGCAACGAGTGGCGCGAGTTTCATCGACTTTGCGCGAAGGATTTTGCGGCCAAACTCTCCGCCCGGCGCCGGGACGCCGTAGCGCCTATCCCGGCGCTGTCAGTTGCGTGTGGCGTCACCGGAGCGGCGACGGGTATGGCCATTTCGAGGCTTGTACCGGTCAGCATGTGGGGTGCGGTCATCAGGGCGTCGGCGGCCACGAGCACCGAAGCGGGTTGATCCACGGACAGAGTTGCACTGCAAAGGCCTTGTCGTCCACCCGCCGCGCTCCTGACCAAGTGCTCGTTCGCATTGAATGTCTCCCGGCGTGCGATGAATAGTAAAGGGCAACCCCTGGGGACGGCCCTCGTCGTCGACAATGGCCCTGGCATGTCTGCCGTTTCGGCGTGGAGAGTTATCACGCCCAGGAATTCGTGAGCACTGCCGGCCGCCCCGCGGACGTTCAGAGCCGGCTTGGATGGAGGAACCTGTGATGAGCGGACATCTTGCCCTGCTGGCGTTGCCTGAAGACCAGCGGCTGCACTTGCAGTTGAGCACATATTTTTACGCTTCGACCTTAGCGAAACTGCGCCGCGATATCGATGGCAACCGGTCTGGACTCGCCATGATCGAGGTCGCGGCGCCCATTAACGCGCCGCTGATCCAGGTCGCGATGGACCGGCGCAGCACCTGGGTACTGGGATTTCGGGCTGCCAGCGGCGGCCACCGGTGGGCATTCCAGGAGGAGGGAAAGCCCCTTCCCGCGCTGCCGGGAGCCCCGGTTCGTCCGATGGGACTCACCGGAAGCTACACCGAACTTGTCCTGCCATCCTCGATCAATATGCGGCCTGAGGAGGTGCTCAACAAACTGGCGAGCTACGAGGGGGCGCCGGCTCCGCGCTTCTGCCAGGCAATTGTGCTCCTGCTGTTCCTGGTAGCCGAGGCGTTGCGCTTCGACAGTGTCTTGTTGGAGTGCGCGCGTTATTTTTCCGTTGGCGCCTACACCATCCATCCAGCGCGGTTCGGTGAGACTGTCCACGCTTGGAAAGCGGCTCTACCGGCGGACGCCAACGTGTTGCTGCGCCATGTCCCGTGATCCGGGCGGAGGCCGCGGAAGATGTCGATCGGGATCGGCGGCGGCAGTAGGCCGGCGACAGCTTGGGGGCAAGTGTGCCGGTGTGATCGGCGTGGCGACCGGCAGGAATTCGCCCGACCTCTTTGATTGCGCTGCCGACCCGGCAGGCGACCCCTCGGCCGCGGCCGTCGTGACTTGCGGCGATGGCCGAGCATGAGATTTCCATCAGACGTATGGTGCGGTCTGGCCCCACGGACGTGGCGCTTGCGAAATTGCCGGAGGCCGCTTATCGGCCCTGGATCGCGGAGGGCAAGTGAATGATCCGGATACTGAAACAGGGTGCGACCGAGGCCGAGAAGAGCGAGGCGGACCGCCGCGTAAGGCAAACGGTCGAAACCATCCTGGAGGACATTTCCGCGCCGCGGCGACGCGGCGGTACGTGACCTGTCGGCCAGGTTCGACAAGTGGGAGCCTGCCTCATTCCGACTGCGGCCGGGACGAAATCGAATTCCCTCATGAACAGCCTGCCTGATCAAGTGATCACGGACATCAAATTCGCCCAGGCCCAGATCCGACGGTTCGCCCAGGCGCAAAAGGACGCCCTGCGCGACATCGAAGTCGAGACGCTGCCCGGCATCCGCCTCGGTCACAAGAACATTCCCGTCAACAGCGTCGGCTGCTACGTGCCCGGCGGGCGTTATCCGATGGTTGCCTCGGCGCACATGTCGGTGCTGACGGCGAAGGTCGCGGGGGTGAAGCGAGTCGCCGCCTGCACCCCGCCGCTGAACGGGGTTCCCCCCGCCGCGACAGTTGCCGCGATGGCGCTGGGCGGCGCAGATGAAATCTATCTGCTCGGCGGTATTCAGGCGGTCGCCGCGATGGGGCTCGGCACAGAAACGATCGCGCCGGTCGACATGCTGGTGGGGCCAGGCAACGCGTTCGTCGCCGAGGCCAAGCGGCGGTTGTTCGGCCGTGTCGGCATCGACCTGCTGGCTGGACCAACCGAGACCCTCATCATCGCCGACGACACCGCGGACGTTGAGATGTGCGCCACGGATCTGCTCGGACAGGCGGAGCACGGCCCGACCTCGCCAGCCGTGCTGCTGACCACGTCGAGCAAGATCGCGGACGGCATCCAGGCCGAGATCGCACGCCAGCTTGCGGTGTTTGCCGACCGCCGATATCGCCGCCGTGGCCTGGCGCGATCATGGCCAGGTGATCCTGTGCGACAGCGACGAGGAACTCGTCTCCGAAGCCGATCGTATCGCCAGTGAGCATGTGCAGGTCCTGACCGCCGAACCACGCTGGTTCCTCGATCGCATGACCAACTATGGAGCGCTGTTCCTGGGCAAGGAAACCAACGTTGCCTACGGCGACAAGGTGATCGGCACCAACCACACGCTGCCGACAAAGCGGGCGGCGCGCTACACCGGCGGTCTATGGGTCGGCAAATTCCTGAAGACCGTGACTTACCAGCAGGTCAGCCCCGAAGCGACGGCGATGATCGGCGAATACTGTTCGCGGCTGTGCGCGATCGAGAATTTCGCCGGGCACAAGGAACAGGCCGACCTAGGGTCCGGCGCTATGGCGGCAAGAACGCCTGAACGCCCTGTCAAATCTTGATCGCCGTCATCGCGGGTGCCGGTCGTCGTGCCCTTGCGAATGCTCGACCTGCCACTGTCCCATCGGCCATTCGGACACGGGTTGCAAGGATTTGCGTCATGGCTTCGCCCGCACCCCTCTACGCGGTGCCGATCATCGATATCGCCCCTTTCCGCGATGGCAGCGACAAGCGCGGGGTCGCCCGCCAGGTCGCGCCAGGCCTGCCGGGATATCGGGTTCCTGGTGATCTCCGGCCACGGTGTGGAGCCGTCACTGATCGCCGCGATGCGACGCACCAGCGAAGCGTTCTTCGATCTGCCACTCCAGGAGAAGATGCGGGTGGCGCGGCCAACGCCTGACGTGGCCAGAGGTTATATCGGTCTCGAAGGGGAATCGCTGGTCCGGTCGCGTGGTCTCCAGTCAAGCGCCGGCGACCTGAACGAAAGTCTAATGATCGGGCCAGTCGATTTGCCTGAACTCCGCCTACGCCTTCGCGCCGGCGGCGGGGCGGCATTTCGCCCCCAACCTGTGGCCAGACCGCCCGAAAGACCTGCGCCCCGTCTGGACGGAATATTATCGTGGCATGATCGCACTGGCCGCGACGTTCATGCGGATTTTCGCGGTCGCGCTGGACCTGGAGGAGAGCTACTTCGATGATAAGGTCGATCGCAGCATCAGCCGGCTGCGGGTACGCAACTATCCGGCACCCGAGGCGCTCCGGTCGCCGGCCAGCTCCGTGCCGGCGCGCACTCAGATTATGGCAGCCTGACCATTCTCAGCACCGAGGACCGCCCCGGCGGCCTTCAGGTGTTCAACAGCGCCGGTGAGTGGGTCGACGTGCCGATCATCGAGGGAACCTTCGTGATCAACATCGGCGACCTGATGGCGCGATGGACGAATGATGCCTGGGTCTCGACTTTGCACCGCGTCGCCAATCCCCCCGGACGAGGCCTTGGCGGAAAGCCGGCGGCAATCGGTGGTATTCTTTCACAACCCCAACTACGACGCCGCCGTATCCTGCATCCCCACCTGCCTCGCGCCTGGTGCCGAGCCAAAATACGCGCCGACGACGTCGGGCGAGCATCTGCGGCAATTGTTCACCCGAACGCAGAACGCCATGCCGGCCGCGGCGGAGTAAATGAAGCCGCGGCCGGCGAAAAGGATCAGATAAGCCAACCTCGCCCTGCATCCAGCGCCGCTTTACTGGCGCGGACGACGGCCTCGCTGGTGATGTCAAACTTCGCGTAGACGTCCGCGATCTTTCCCGATGCGCCGAACCCGTGCATCCCGACGAACTGCCCGGAGGCCGAGATAGCGGTCCCAGCCATCTTCGACGCGCCGCCTCGACCGCCACCGCGCGCCAGCGTCTCACCCAGCACGGCCCGCTTGTAGGCACGTCCTGCTCCTCGAACAGCGGCGGCACGGCATCGACACGACTGCCGTGGGACGCCCTCCGGCTGATACGGTCCGCGCTTGGACCGCCAAATGCAGTTCGGAGCCCGTGGCCATCAGCGTCAGCTGCGTGGGCCACCCTCAGCCTCGAACAGAACGTAGCCGCCGCGTGCCGACCTGTTCTCCGTGCCCCCGTTCCCGGCGCAGCAGCGGCATCGGCTGACGGGACAGCGCCAGCAGCGCCGCCCGGCGTGGGGTGTCCAGGATGCTTTCCCAGCACTCCGCCGTCTCCACCGCGTCACCCGGCCGGTAGACGGCGAGATGTGGGATGGCGCGTAGGGCCGACAGATGCTCGATCGGCTGATGCGTCGGGCCGTCCTCGCCGAGTCCGATGAATCATGGGTCATCACGAAGATCGTGCGGATGTCCATCATCGACGCGAGCCGGATCGCGGGTCGGCAATAGTCCGAGAAGCTCATGAACGTGCCGCCATACGGAATCAGGCCGCCATGCAGCGCGATGCCGTTCATTGCCGCCGCCATGCCGTGCTCCCGCACGCCGTAATGCACGTAGGAGCCGTCGTAGTGGCCCGGGCCTGATTTCGACCTGGTTCTTCGCCTTGGTGTTGTTTGAAGGTGTCAGGTCGGCCGAGCCGCCGAGGAGCTCCGGGATCGCGTCGAACAGGTGGTTCAGCACAGCTCCGCTGGCTTGGCGGGTTGCCAGTTCCTTGCTGCCCTCGAGAACTCGGAACGGGCCGCGGCGATCGCGGACTTCCAATCGTCCGGAAGTCTGCCTTGTTGCGGCGCTCGAATCTGCGCCGATCCGTCGGGCGCCTTTTGACCCGTCGGCCCAGGCCATGCGGCCGCCCGCCCCTTGGCGCCGATCTCGCGCCAGCGGCGAGCAGATGCTCGGGGATCACAAACGGCGGCGCGTCCCAGCCCAGGATCTTGCGGGCGCCTGCGATCTCCCCCTCGCCCGGGGCGTCGCTGTGCGCCTTCTGTGTGCCGGCCTTGGTGGGGAGGCCGAAGCCGATGATCGTCCGGCAGGCAATCATGGAGGGCTTGTCGGTGACTGACCGGGCCTCTTGATCGCAGCCCGGATCGCATCCGTGTCGTGGCCGTCGATCTCCTGCACATGCCAACCGGAGGCGCGGAACCGCTCCGTCTGGTTGTCCGACACCGCGAGGCTGGTGGCGCCGTCGATCGAGATCGAGTTGTTGTCCCAGAACGCAGATTAGCTTGCCCAGCTTGAGGTGTCCGGCAAGCGAGATCGCCTCCTGGCTGATGCCTTCCATCAGGCAGCCGTCGCCCATGAACACATAGGTGTAATGGTCGACCAGCTCGTCACCGAAATGGCGTTCATGATCCTTTCGGCCAGCGCCATGCCGACCGAATTCGCCAGACCCTGGCCCAGCGGGCCGGTCGTCGTCTCGATCCATCCGCGTGGCGGTATTCGGGATGGCCCGCCGTCTTGCTGCCGACCTGGCGGAAGCGCTTGAGTTCCTCGATCGTCATGTCCTT
>CAVWZM010000029.1:0-33119 GCA_963759425.1 uncultured Alphaproteobacteria bacterium | reverse complement strand
CAGCGCCGGAGAATCCGACCGTGCAGGTGGCGCCGCAGAATTCGCCGTCGCCACCGCCGGAAAGGATCGCGCCTTCCGGCGGCACGACCTTGAGCGAGCAATTGTCGAAGGGGCGGGGAACGGTCGAGCCGCCAAAGAATGTTGATCCCGGTATGGCGGTCACCCCTCCACCCGGGGACCGTGGATCGCATGCCGGTGATACCGCCACCGGGGTCAGCGACCGGAAAGACGCCGGTCGTCCCGAAATAGCTACGCGCCTGCGCGACCAGCCGCTTTCGGGTGGCGTTTCAGGCCACGTTGGTTTCAGATCGGCAGGGCCGGCGCGGACGCGCCGTGACAGTCCGGGGTCGACTATAGCGCCCGTAGCGCGTTGCAGATGAACCCCACCTGGTCGTCGGTCAGCTCCGGATACAGCGGCAGGCTCAAGATCTGCCGAGCGGCTGACGTTGTTTCGGGGCAGCCGGAGGGCGCCAACGCCACGCGTCCGGCGTACGCGGGCTGCTGATGAACCGGGACCGGGTAGTGGATACCGGTCCCGATCCCCTTTTTCCGGAGCGCCGCCTGCACTGCATCGCGCTCGCCGGTCCTGGTGACGTAGAGATGGTAGACATGGGTGGCGTCATCGCCGGGCCCGCGGCGGTCGCAGCGGGCTGTCCCGCAGCGCCGCGTCATACGCCGACGCGATTTCCGCACGCCGCGCGTTCTGGCGGTCCAGATGCGCCAGTTTGACCCGCAGAATCGCCGCCTGCAGTTCGTCCAGCCGGCTGTTCACACCGATTTCGTCGCTGATGTAGTGCTTGTGCCAGCCGTACTGGCGCAGCGCGGCGACGCGCGCCGCGAGCGCGGGATCAGGCACCGCCACGGCGCCGCCATCGCCCAGCGCGCCCAGGTTCTTGGTGGGGTAGAAGCTGAAGGTAGCGGCATCGCCGAAAGTGCCCACACGCTGGCCGTGCAAGCTCGCGCCGTGCGCCTGCGCGCAATCCTCGATCAGCGCGATGCCGTGTTCGCGGCAAAGCGTAACGATCTCCTCGAGGTCGGCCGCCTGGCCATACAGATGCACCGGCACGACCGCGCGGATCGGCGGCAATCCGGCCGGAGGATTCTCCAGCACCTCGCGCAAGTCAGCCGGATCCATCGTGTAATGCACCGGATCGATATCAACCAGCAAAGGCGTGGCGCCGGCCCTCTCGATCGCCGCGACCGTCGCGACGGCGGTGTGCGAGACGGTGACGACGGTGGCGCCCGCCCCGATCCCCAGGCCGCGCAACGCGAGCGCGATCGCGTCGGTGCCGTTGCCGCACCCGACCGCGGCCGATGCGCCCAGCCAGGCGGCGAACTCCGCCTCGAACGCGCGTCACCTCGGCCGCCCAGGATGTACCAGCCGGAGGACAGCACGCGCGCGACCGCGGCGTCGATCTCGGCGCCAAGCGCGCGATAGCCTGCGCCGGGGTTGGCCTGTGGGATCAAGGTGCGGCGATCGAACCGGCGGGAGTTGCGAGCGGTGTGCTCACAGATAATTCCCAAGACGCGGACGGAACCACTCGATCGTCCGACCGATGCCCTCCTGCAGCGAGATGGCCGGCGCCCAGCCGGACGCGGCACGGAACGCGCTGTCATCGGCGTAATAGCTGCCGATGTCGATCCGCGCCCGGTCCGCGGGAAATTCGCGCGTGGTATACCGGGCGGTCCCGCCGGACGCCCGCACCACCATCTCGGCCAGTTCCTGCAACGAGGCCGGGGGCGACCCGCCGATATTGAACATCCTGCCGTGGCAAGCCGGCTTCTCCGCCGCCAGCAGAAACGCGTTTGTCACATCGTCGACATAGGTCATGTCGCGCAACTGGCTGCCGCCCCAGACCTCGAACGGTTTATTCTCCAGCACGCAACGGATCCAGATGCCCAGAAAGGTCTGGCGCGCATCGCGGATGCGCAGCCGGGGACCGTAACAATTGGTCAGTCGCAACGAGACCACGGGGCGGCCGCGAACGCGATGTTCCAGCATCCAGTATTGCTCGCCGGCGAACTTGGAAACCCCGTTCGCGTCGGGCGGCGCGACCGGATGGGTCTCGTCCACCGGCAGTTTCTCCACCCGGCCGTAGAATTGCCGGGTCGAGGCGTGCACGACGACCGCATCCGGACGCGGCCTCGCGGGCGGCCTGGATCAGCCGGACCTGGGCCACCGCGTTCACCGCGATATCCGCCAGCGGGTCGGCCTGGCCACCCATGTGGCTGGTCTGCGCGGCGAGGTTGAAGATGACCGACGCGCCCTCGCACAGCGGACGCAGATCGATCTCGCGGATGTCGCCGCGGACCAGATCGACTTCCGCGCCGTCCAGGTTGCTCGGGTTTCCGCCGCCGCCGAACAGGAACCCGTCCAGCGCCGCCACGCGTGCGCCCCGGGCGGCCAGCGCGTGACACAGGTTGGCACCGAGAAACCCGGCGCCGCCCGTCACCAGCACTCTGCGACCTGACCAGTCCATGATCACTCCTTGGCGAGAGGCTGATTTCTGCTGGCTCAAAGTGGCAAGATTTTGCGGTTGACCCACTCTGCCTATTCCGCGCCGGTCAGGGCAGCGCCGCGATGGCAGCGATCTCCACTCTCCAGCGCGGGTCGAACAGTTTTGCCTCCACCGTCAGGCGAGCCGGCGGGTTGGCGGCGTCCAGCCAACGATCCCAGGCCTTGTTCATCGCGGAGATATCGCGAATGTCGGCAAGAAATATCTGGCATGACAGGACACGGGATTTGTTGGTTCCCGCCTCGGCCAGCAGGGCGTCGATCTGGCGCAACACGTCCTGGGTCTGGCCTTCGGTGTCGAGGCCTAGGATCATCCGCCACCTGCCCGGACAGATAGACCAGCTTGCCGTGCACGACGGCGCCGGTCAGACGTCCCTCGGGATGCAGCCGGCGGATCGTCATTGGCTGCTCGCCGTCACGCAATCCGCTTCCTCATGCAGTCCGACTCTCATGCACCGGGTCCTGACCTTTGTCAGTCGCTTATAGCAGCGGCTCAGAAGCGCTGCCCGGTTTGCGTGCGGATGGATGGGACCACCAAGCACACAGGCAGCAGGCCACAGGCGAAATCAATAGGCCACGCTGCCGTCGGGACCGTAATAAAACAGATCAACGCGCCGTGCCATTCAGCCTGAGGGGCGTTTCGCCTCATGCGCGGGGAATTGCCTGACGCCACAGGCTGCCGCGCGGGCCGGTCGCCATGCTGATCAGCCAGAACGCGCCGGCGGTCAGCACGATCGCGGGGCCGGCCGGTATATCCAGGTTGAACGACAGCACCAAGCCGCCGAACGACGCGGCGCACGCCAGCGCGACGGCGATGCGGACCTGGCCGGCCAGCGAATCGGACCAATGGCGATGCGGCGATTGCGGGCAACATCATCAGACCAACCGACATCAAAGTGCCAAGGGCGACAAAGCCAGAGACAACGCACAACACAACGAGCGCCAGGAAGATCAGGTGCCACCGCCCGCCCTTGCCGCTGGTCGCCGCCATGAAGCCGGATCGAAACTTTCGAGCACCAGCGGCCGCCAGATCAATGCCAGCACCGGCAGGGTGACGCTGGCGACCCCGGCCATACCAAGCATAGCCGCATCGTCCACCGCCAGCACGTTGCCGAACAGCAGATGGGTCAGATCGATGCTGTGCTGCGCCGAGATCAGCGCGACCCCGGCGGCGAGCGCCAGCAGATACATGCCCGCCAGCTGGCTGTCCTCCCGTCCCCCGGTTCGGCGTGCCAGCCAGCCCGGCGATGATCGCGACCGCAAGGCCGGCGGCGATCCCCCCCAGCCCCATCGCCCAGAGCGACAGACCCGCCAGCGTCGCGCCCAGACCGATTCCCGGCAATACGCCATGCTGGAGCACGTCGCTCATCAGGCTCATGCGGCGCAGCACGAGGAAGACGCCGAGCGGCGGGGCCGCGACCGACAGCGCCAGGCACCCGGCCAGGGCACGCCGCATGAAGCCGAAGGCGAACGGCGAGACCAGGATATCGTGCATCTATGCCGCTTGTCGCCCCGCAGCCTGTCCCGCGGTATCCCTGGCTCGTCGCGCCCATGGCTCTCGGACTGATGGCCAGCGTTCGGCGACGGCGGCGGTGCCGTCCCAGCGGCTTCCCTCGCCGCTCAGCTCAGCGTTCGGGGAAAATGATCTCTGACCAGATCCATGTCGTGCAGCACGACGATCAGGGTGCGACCCTCCGCATGCCACTCATGGATGATGCCGAGCAACAGCGCGTCGTTGCGGCATCGACCGCGCTGAACGGCTCGTCCATCAAGATGACCGCGGCGTCCTGCAGGATCGTGCGGGCGAACAACAGACGCTGGAACTGGCCCGCCGACAGTGCATGCACGGGGCGCATTTCCAGACCGGTCAGTCCGACTCGGGTCATGGCATCCAGGCGTCGCCGCCAGTCGGTGCTTTCCCAGGGTGCGAAACGGACCCAGGCCTGGTGCGGCAAGCGCGACGACATCCCGGCATAGTGATGGGAAACGATCGATCTAGCTGGGTGCCTTGCGGCAGCAACGCAAAGTCCGCGGCGCACAGGCCGCCGCGATCGATCCGTCCGAAGGTCACCGGATGCAGTCCTGATATTGCGCGCAGAAGCGTTGTCTTGCCGGCGCCGTTGGGTCCGATCACCGCGGTCAGGCTGCCAGGCTGGAAACTGCCGGTCAGATCGGACACGACTGTCAGGGCGCCATGCCGCAGCTCCAGGTGGTCCAGAACGATGGCCGGAACCGGCCTCACAGGGCCCACGCCACTGCCAACCACACGCACGCGATCAGCATAGCGGCCAGGGCGAGGCGGCCGGTCGCGCCGGAGATCGGAGAGAGCGGATCGATCATGGTTACAGTATAACATTGCAGGCCGTTGGACGGAAGGGACACTCACCGACTAAAATCGCGGCGATGATCAACCCAGACCCCGATCTTCTCGCTCGCCGAACTCTACGCCGCTTCAGGGCCTTTGCGAGCGGCCTTCTCAGCTTGATGGCGCTACTGACACTAGCGAGTTATCTGTTGCCGCCGGGCTGGTGGAGTGGCCTGGTGCAATCCGCTGCCAAAGCGGGCTTCGTCGGGGGCGTCGCGGATTGGTTTGCTGTGACCGCGCTGTTTCGCCACCCGCTGGGCATACCAATACCACACACCGCCATTATCCCCAACCAGCGCGAGCGGCTTGGGCAGGCGCTCGGCCGCTTCGTCGCCAACCATGTCATCACCGGCCAGGAAGTTTCCCTCGTCCTGGGTCGGCTCGATCTGCCAAGCATCGTGCATCGGTTCCTGGCTGACCCGGCCGCGGCACATCCGGCGGCGGTCGGTCTGGCGGCGATGCTGCCGAAGCTGTTGGCGACGATGGAGGACGGCCGGGCACGGCGGATCATGGCGCGAATCGTGCCACGCATCGTGGGCGGCCCCGCCGGTGGTCAGGTCGTCGCACGCGCACTGCATGGCCTGGTGGACGGCGGCCGCCACCAGGAAGTATTCGGCTTCATCCTCGGCCAGTTGAAGGCGACCCTGGCCAGCCGCGAAGACGCCCTGCGCACAGCCATCGAGGAACGGGTGCGCGAACAGGGCGGCCGGCTGGTCGGCTGGGCGCTGGGCGCCTCGGTGGCTCGCCGAGTGCTAGCCCTGATCAACGCAGAACTGGACAAGATGAGCCCGGATGGATCGGAACTGCGTGCCGCGTTCGACGAATGGGTGCGCCGCGAGATCAACCGCCTGGAAACCGAGCCGGAGCGGGCCGCCGAGGTCGGCGCCGCGATCCGGCGAGTCGTCGCCCATGAGACGGTCCAGGCCTGGCTCTGGGACATCTGGGCCCGGCTGCGTCATGCGCTCGAAGCCGATCTGACGAAGCCAAATGGCCGCACCGTTGCTTACATAGAGGGCGCACTCGGCAACCTCGGCACCATACTCGAAGCCGACCCGCTCGCCCGCGCTCGGCTGCAGGTGGCGGCCGAGGGTATCGTTCGCACTCTGCTACCCAGCGCGCAGTTGCGGATCGCCGAATTCATCGGCCAGGTGGTCGCCAACTGGGACACCGCGACCATCGTCGACCGGCTGGAACTGCGGGTCGGGCGGGACTTGCAGTATATCCGAATGAACGGGACGATCGTTGGGTTTCTGATCGGCGGTCTGCTGTATGCTGTGCTGGACACGCTGTTCGGGCATACCACTTTCTAAATCGGCTCACGTGCAAGGAGCGAGCATGCCGCGCCTTTCGGTTCTGGATCAGTCGACAGTCGTCACCGGCCGCTCGCCGGACACGTCCATCCGCGAAAGCATTCGTCTGGCCCAGCACTGCGAGGCGCTAGGCTACGATCGCTACTGGTGCGCCGAACACCACAACTCCGACAGCCAGGCCGGCACCGCGCCGGAAATCCTTATCGCCGCCATCGCCGCGAGCACCAGCCGCATTCGCGTCGGATCCGCTGGCATAATGTTGCCGCACTACGCCGCACTGAAGGTCGCTGAACAGTTCCGCGTGCTCGATGCGATAGCTCCGGGCCGTATCGATTTGGGACTAGGTCGGGCACCAGGGTCGGATGGCAGGACAGCCTACGCGCTGAACCCCAGGGCCGAGACCGCGGCCGACCAGTTCCCCGCTTCGGTGCGCGACGTGCTCGCGTGGGTGGCGGGGCAGAAGCTGGTGGAAGGCCACCCGTTCCGCGATGTTCAGGCCCAGCCGACCGGACCGACGACGCCGGAGGTGTGGATCCTCGGCAGCTCGGATTATGGCGCCCAGGTAGCCGCGTATTTCGGACTGCCGTTCTGTTTCGCCCACTTTATTACCGACGGCGAAGGCGTCGATGAGGCGCTGGCGGTCTACCGAAACGGCTATCGCCCTAGCGTTCGGCACCCTGCTCCGCACGCGGCGGTCTGCGTTTGGGCGATGGCAGCCGAGACGCAAGACGAAGCTGCGTGGCTGTTCAGGTCGCGGGAAATGTGGCGGCTCGGCCGGGACCGCGGGATCTTTACCGCGCTACCGTCACCGCAGGAGGCTGCTGCGTATTCCTATACCGAAGCCGAGTTGGCCCGGATCGAACGCCTTCGCGCCCGGGCATTCTACGGCACGCCGGATGTGGTGGGTGGGCGGTTGCGCGACCTTGCAACACAGCATGACGTCGAGGAGATCGCGTTGCTGACGACGCTGCACGACCCCGAGGCGCGTCGCCACTCCTACACTCTGCTCGCCCGGGAATTCGCTCTACGGGCGCCAGACGATTCCGCTGGCCGCCGAATGACCGTTGCGCCCGCCACACCCGATAGCGGAACATCGCCCAGGCTATAACGGCCGCACCCAGCGCGACAGGCAGAATGATCAGGGCGACCCACAGCGCCAGCGCCGCAAGTGACAGACCCCCCGCGATCACCGCCACGATTATCGCCCAGAGCATGATCCGGGTCGCCAGCGGCGGCCTCGGCGGCGAGACGAACTCGCCCTCGGTCGTCATGTCAAGCACAGGTGGGCGGCTTCTGTTCATGCCAGCGATGTGGCCCGTATTTGGCTGCTGTTCAAGCCCGGTCCGGGCTGCGCTACACTCGGCCCGCTCGATAAGGGGTTTGCCATGAAGGTCGGTCTGTTCATCAACACCCAGTTTCCCGAGGGCGTCGACGTGCCGGCGGCGATGCCAGCCTGGTCGAACAGGTTCGCGTCGCGCGCGATGCCGGCTTCAAGTCGCTATGGTTCCCGCACCACTGGCTGACCGAACCGATGCAGATGCTGCAGATCATGCCGGCCATGGGTTTTCTGGCGGCCGAGGCCAAAGGCATGGCAATTGGTCCAAATATTCTGATCCTGCCGTTGCTCAATCCGGTCCATGTCGCGGAGGAGTCGGCGACACTGGATGTATTGACAGGTGGTAACTACATCCTTGGCGCCGGGCTGGGCTATCGAGAGCCCGAGTTCACCGCGTTCAATATTCCTCTCGCCGAGCGGGCCGGCCGCTTTGTCGAGAGTATCGCGCTGATGCGCAAATTGTGGGCCGGCGGCAGGATCACCCACGAAGGCAAGTTCTACACTGTCAGGGATGCCGGTATCAGCCTGAAGCCGGCTCGCAACGGCGGCCCGCCGATCTACATCGCCGGCCTGGTCGATGCGGCGGTGAAGCGTGCCGCGCGGATGGGCGATGCATGGCTGATCGCCAACGCGTCGTCGCTACAGGAGATCGCGCCGCAAATGACGACCTATCGTGCCGCTGTAAAGGAATATGGTCGGCCACCGCTAGAATTTCCCATCGCCCGCGAGTGTTATGTCGGCAGCAGCCACGCGCGGGCGCTGGACGAATGCAAGGCCGCGCTGGTCTACAAATACGCAGCCTACGCGGCGTGGGGTATGACCAGTCCACTGGATGGCGTCGCGTTCGAGGATTTCGCCCGAGATCGTTTCATCATCGGCGACAAGGCGTCGGTCAAGGATGAAGTGCTGCGCTACAGGGAACTACTCGGCGTGGATCATTTCATCATGCGCTGCCAGTGGCCGGGGCTGGAGCAGGACAAGACCCTGGCTTCCATCCGCCGGCTTGGCGAGATCTTCGCGGACCTAAAGTAGATCGGTGACCGCCTGCTTGAACCGCTTGATCGCCCCGAGGTGATCCGCGGTGGTGTGACCTGCGATACGTTTATGGTGGCTCATGCTGAAGGTGGTGTGCGCGGTCACATGGGTCACGCCCGCCTCCTTCCAGAACGAGAATTCCTTGCGCCAGTCTGCCTCGTCACCGGCGCCAAGGGACATCCAGACCTCCAGCCCCACCGCCGCCGGATCGCGGCCTTCGGCCTTGACGAGCGCGTGCAATTTCGCAAAGGCCGCCAGCGCGGTGTGGTCCGCCGGATAGGACAACGGCATCCAGCCATCGCCATATTTGGCGACACGCTGCAACGTGGCATCGGCGTGACCACCGAACCAGACCGGAATATGGCCGGAGGCCGGGCGCGGATTGATGCCGGCGTCGTCGATGGTGTGGTAGCGGCCCTTGAAGGTCACGTGTGGCTGCGACCAGAGCGCCTGCATGACCTGGACCTGCTCCTCCGACCGGCGGCCGCGGTTGGAAAAGACCTCGTTCAGGCCGGTGAACTCCACCTGTTCCAGCCGACGCCGACGCCGAGGCGCAACCGGCCGCCGGACAGCACGTCCAAACACGCCGCCTGCTTCGCCACCAATGCGGCCTGGCGCTGTGCCAGGATCAGCACGCCTGGCGCAAATCCAAGCCGAACGGTGCAGCCGGCAAGGAAGCCGAACAGCACGAACGGGTCATGGTAGGGATTCTCGTTGGTGCCGATCCGGCCCTTACCGGCGATCGTGGCCGGGTTGGCGCCCAGCACGTGGTCCGGGCGCCTGCAGATAGTCGAACCCGAGACCTTCAACGGTCTGTGCATAGTCCCTGATCTGCGAAGGACCGGTGCCGATATCGGCGATGGGAATGTTGGCTCCGAGTTGCACTGTTATGGAGTCCTTCTACAGGAGGTCCGCGACGGCATCGCGATAGCGTCGCATGGCCGCCAGGTGGTCGGCGATCGTCTTGCCAGCGATACGATGATGGTGGCGCCGGTTGAACGTGGTGGTCAGACAGATGTGGCTGGCGCCGGCCTGTTTCCAGAACGTAACTTCCTTGCGCCAGTCAGCCTCGACGGTGTTGCCGCAGGATGTCCAGACCTCGATGCCGACCGCCGCCGGATCGCGCCCCGCCTCCTCGGTCAGCCGTCGCAGCGCCGAGAATATATCGAGCGCGGTCTGATCCGGCGGATAGGCGTTTGGCATCCAGCCGTCACCCCATTTGGCGATGCGCGGCAGCGTGTGCTCGTGGTGGCCACCGTACCAGACTGGAACACGGCCGGACGGCGGACGGGGATTTATGCCGGCGTCGTCGATAGTGTGGTAGCGGCCCTTGTAGGTGACGTGCGGCTGCGACCACAGCGCCTGCATCACCTGCACCTGCTCCTCCGAGCGGCGACCGCGGTTGTGAAAGTTCTCGTTCAGGCCGGTGAATTCCAGCGGGTTCCAGCCGACCCCGACACCGAGCCGGAAGCGACCGCCGCACAAGACGTCGAGACAGGCGGCCTGCTTCGCGACCAGGACGGTCTGCCGCTGCGCCAGTATCAGCACGCCGGTCGAGAATCCCAATTTCGTCGTGCATGCGGACAGATAGCCGAGCAGAACGAACGGGTCATGGAACATGTCGTCCGCGATCGCTGCTCGTCCCTCGGCGTCGGGTTTCGTCCCGGGGCCGCCGCCCAGCACATGGTCAGGCGCCTCAAGAAAATCATAGCCCATCGCCTCCAGCGACTGAGCGAATTCGCGCACCAGAGAGGGGTCGCCTCCGGTGTCGGTAAAAGGAACCAGCGCGCCGAGTTGCATAATGGTGCTCCGTGTTGTTCAGTCGGCTTCCAGAACGGCTTTGATATTGTCGGGTGCGACCGCGATCGGCGGGATGCCGGCACGTTCCTGCTGCAGCAGCGCACTTACCCGCGAATCACGCTGGCCCCAGCCTCGATTCAGCGCCTCGGTCAGTTCCTGCAGCGCCAGGTTGGTCAGGCGCATCGGCACCTGAACCTCCCGCCCCAGTTGGCAGGCCAGCGAAACGTCCTTGTGCAGCAGGCGCAGGGCGAAGTCGGCCGGATCGTAGCTGCCGGTGAGAAAATGATCCGCCAGCCGATCGAACATGCGGTTGCGGCCGGAAGCGCCTTGGCGCACCGCCTCGAACAGCGGCAACGGCTCGACGCCGGCCTTGATACCCATGGTGAAGACCTCCGACAGCACCACGTTCACCGCGGCCGAGGAGGCGTTGTGCACCAGCTTGGCGATCGATCCGGCACCGATCGGACCGATATAGCGCGCCTGATCGCCCATCGCCGACAACACCGGATGATGCATGTCGAAGACGCCCTTGTCACCGCCGACCCAGATGGCGAGCCGGCCGCTCGCAGCGCCCTTGGGGCCGCCACTGACCGGTGCGTCCAGAAAATCGACGCCCTTCTCCGCGAACGTCTTATGCAACGAGCGCACGACCTCCACGGCATTGGTGGAGAGGTCGAACCAGGCCGCGCCACGCCGAAACCCCTCGATCAGGCCGTCCTTGCCGATGCCGACATGCTGCACGTCCTGCGGCGTCGGCAGCGAGGTGAACACGATATCGCATGACGCCGCCACGGCGCGCGGACTGTCGGCCCAGGTCGCGCCGTCCGCCAGGTGCTTTGATGCCGCCTGGCGGGTCAGGTCATGCACGACCAGATCGTGGCCGGCCTTGCGCAGATTGGACGCCATGCCGGCACCCATCATGCCGAGACCAATGAAACCGATTTTCATAGTTTCCTCCTGTTGCTACTCACCGTCCCACTGAAGTATGTACAGGCCGGCATCGTAGTCGGTCACATATATCAGGCCGTCCTGCGCGACGAAGATATCAGCGGTATGGCGCACTTTTGCCCGTCCGCGCATCGGTTCCATCCACTTGGCCGGCTGTGGCGGAACGAAATAGCCGGCCTCGCGTGGCCGATACGGATCGGCAATGTCGAACACGCGCACGCCGGCGCTCTGCCAGGTGGCAAAAATCGTCGTCGATGACTGAAAAGATCCGGGACGGTTTTCGTGCAGGTTGTGCGGCCCGAACTGCCCGCCCAGCTTTATGTAGTCCTGCTCCGCGGGTGTCGGCAGAGTGGCGATGGAGACCGGATTGGTCTGTTCCCGGATGTCGAAGATCCAGGTTCGCTTCAACTGTTCCTGGTCGACGTTCATTGTTGCCTCATCGGCCACTATCAGCAGGCCGCGGTCATGCAGCGGCAAGGCGCTGTGTGTGCCTCCACCGTACGGAGGGCACCAGTTGCGATGCACGATCAGGCTGGGCGCGACCGGGTCCTTCACGTCCAGGATCGTCAGGCCGCCGTCGCGCCAGGAAGCATAGGCGATATCGTCCTGCACCACCGCGTGATGCAGCGCCCAGCGACCCTTCCAGGTGGCGGTTTCACCGGCGGCGGCGTGCATGCCGGGAAGCCACCAGCGGCCGACCTCACGCGGCCTGGCCGGATCGGTCATGTCGATACAGATGAGTATATGATCGAGGAAGCCGTCGAGCAGTGCCGAAGCATAGGCGTAACGACCGCCGGTCCACCAGATGCGGTGCAGACCTAGACCCTGCACCTCCATGAAGCCGATCGGGCGAGGATTGGCCGGGTCGCCGATGTCATAGACCCGCATGCCGGCAGAGAAATCCTCGCCTCGCTTGCCGTAACGAGCCGAGTCGACCTGGTTCGAACCGCTGTAGTATTCCTTCTGCGACAGCAGTGCCTTGAGGTCGAGCTCCTCGATACACAGCAGCAGATCGTTCGCGGTCTGCAGATGCATGCACCAGGATTTTGGATGGATCGGCGCGAAATTCACCGGCCGCGGGTTTCGCGGGTCCCGGACGTCGGTGACCATTACCCCGCGACTGACCCGGGTGCCGATGTAGGCGTGGCCACGGTTGACCATGACCTGTACCCCATCGCCGCGCCCACCCTGGTCGGTGTGGCCGACAAAACTGATGTTCCGCGCGGAAGCTGGCTCTGCCATCACCGGGTTCTCCCATGGGTCAGCAGTCACGTTATACGACATCCGCCGAGCGAAACAGGCTCATGTGCCGATTTGACAAAGCGAAGGCGGGTGCGGGAGACTGTGCGTCCGATGTAGCTGTGCCGCATCATTGCCAAAGCACAAGCTACCGTTCCGGAGCGAGAGCGTATGTCCAAGCCGCGCCGTGTGACCCGCCGGACAGCGCTTACCGTTGGCGCAGCCGCGGCGGCATTGCCATGGGTGCATATCCGAACGGCAGGAGCGGCGGGGAAGCTAAACGTCGGACTGGTCGATCACTGGGTGCCGAACAGTAACGAAAAAATCAAACAGCAGATCGATGCGTGGGCGGACAAGAACAAAGTGCGGGTCAATGTCGACCGGATCACAACCGTCGGCGCCAAGCTGCAGTTGACCGGGACGGCCGAGTCCCAGGCTGGCACTGGCCACGACATGATGACGTTCCTGGCGTGGGACGCACACGCGAACGCGGCGCATCTCTGCCCGGTCGACGACATCATGGCGCGCCTGGAAGCGAAATACGGACCGCAGAACGAAGTTTGTCAGTATCTCGGCAAGTCCGAAGGCCACTGGGTAGTCATTCCCTCGAGTTTCACCAGTCAATATAAGGGACCATGCGGCCGCATCAGTCTACTGAAGAAATACGCCGGTTTAGATGTCGTCGAAATGTTCCCCGCCCGACCCGAACATACCGCCGGCGCCGAGGCGTGGACCTACGAGGCACACCTGAAGGCGGCGGAGGCGTGTCAAAAGGCAGGCTTCACATTCGGTATCGGGCTCGGAACGACACCGGATTCCGTAGATACCGCGGGAGCGATTTTCCGAGCTTACGGCGCCGAGCTGGTGAATGCGAAGGGGGAGATTACAGTTGATTCAGATGCGGTGAGACAGTGCCTGGAGCACGCACAGCGACTGGTGAAGTTCCTGCCGGCTCAGGCGACGAGTTATGACGATGCCTCGAACAACCGCGATTTGATCGGGGGCAAGGCCGCGCTGATCTGGAATCCGCCGTCGGCCTGGGCAGTCGCCAAGCGAGACGCGATCGAGGTCGCCTCGGACTGCTGGACCTTCCCGGCTCCGCGCGGGCCGGCGGGCAGCTTCACCCCGTTTCTGCCATTCCACTGGGGCGTATGGCAGTTCAGCCGAAACCAGGCCGCCGGGAAGGAACTGATGGAATGGCTGATGCAGCGCGAGCAGATCGAACCCCGGTGCATCGCCGCCGAAGGTTACGACATCCCGCCGTTTCCCAGCATGGCCGATTTCCCGGTGTGGGACAACGTCGAGCCACCAAAAGGCACCGTATATAATTACATTCTCCGCCCGCACCACAAGTCGTCTGCGCATATCGCGGCATTTCCCGCACCGCCCGATATCGGCGTGCAGATCTACAACCGAGGCACGCCGTCAACGATGTTCTCCAAGCTGCAGAGCGGCTCGACGATACCCCAGGTGATTGCCTGGGCCCAGTCAGAACTGGAGGGCTTCGTCCGCTAACTGGCCTGTTGTCGCCGTTGCTGCTAGCCTCCGAGGCAATAGCGAACCGGGAGGACCGGAACATGGGCGCGACCAGCATCGACTACACGAAACTCTACAGTGCGGATCTGCCCGACCCTGCGGCGCGCTGGGCACCGTTTCCGAAATACTACTTCGTCGGCGGCAACAATGACCCGGAAGAGGTTCCGATCGAGGGGCTGATCGACGCCGCGGCGTCCGTGCTGCGTCGCGAAGGCTCCAAGCTGGCAATCTACAACCTCGGTCTCGGGCCGCTCGGCTATCCGGGCGCTGCGACAATTCGTCGCCAGCAAGGCGAAGCGACAGCGCGGGATCGACGCGCACTATCGACGACATCCTGATCACCACGGGATCGGGCCAAGGGCTGGATATGATCAGCCGGTTGCTGATCAACCCCGGGGACACTGTTCTTACCGAGGAGTACTGCTACCAGGGAGCGATCAATCGATTTCGCAAGCTTGGCGCCAGGCTGGTGGGGATGAAGCTCGACGCGGACGGCATCGTCATCGATGCGCTGTCCGATCAACTCGCCGGCATGAAGGCTCAGGGAATTACGCCGAAATTCATCTACACGATCCCGACGGTGCAGAACCCGACGGCAAGCATCCTGCCGCTGGAGCGGCGAAAGGCGCTGATCGAATTGGCACGTGAAGTATAACGTCGCGATCTTCGAGGACGAGTGCTACGCGGACCTGCTGTGGGAGGGTATCGAAGCGCCGCCCGCGCTATATGCGCTCGATCCCGGCTGCGTCATCCACATCGGATCGTTCTCGAAATCGCTGGCCCCTGCCCTGCGGCTAGGCTACGTCATTTCTGGCTGGGAAATCATGAGCCGTCTGCTGCCTTTGAAAGGCGACAGCGGCACCGGGGCGTTGGATCAGATGATCGTCGCGGAATATTTCTCTGCCCATTTCGACGACCATTTGTCACGCCTGAACGGTGTTTTGCACGACAAGCTGAACGCCATGACCGAGGCGGTGGAGAAGGAGTTCGGATCGGTTGCGGAATGCTGGGCACCGAAAGGCGGGATCTTCCTTTGGATAAGATTGCCCGATACGATCGATGTACGCAAGCTTGTCAAGCCCGCGGCCGACGCGGGCATCGCCTTCAATCCCGGTCCCGAATGGGCAGTCAGTCGCGGCCAACTCCAGCAACTGTCTGCGTCTTTGCTTCGCGATGCCAAGCAAACAGACGATACGAGACGGCGTCGCGGAATTGGCACGGGTCTGTTACGAACAGACCGGAATTCCGCTGCGCAGCGGCAACGTCGCCCGGGATCAGGCGCCGTGATTCAGGGTTTGCGTGACGTCGGCGGCCAGCAAGGAATGGGTGGTGGCGGTGGGGTGCAGGTCGTCAAAGAAGAGATAGCCATTCTGCGCCGCACCCGTTGCGTTTAGAACGCCGCTGTTGCTGTCGGTGAGATTACCCGTCCATACCGGTTGCGTCACATTGGTAAATCCATAGGCCGCCGGGTTCGCGATCGCCGTATCGAGCAATGCAAAGGTATCGATATAATCGATCGACACGGCGCCAGAGGCCATCAGTTGCTGCAGGGACGCGCCTAGGTCGGAGTTGTATTCCTGGGCCAAACTGGTAGCGCCAGCCTGCGTGGAAGGCCGAGCGGCCTCGTAGGGGGTGTCGCCGAGATTGGGGACATCGAGGACGACGATATCTTTGGCGCCATGCGCGGCGAGACCCGAAATGAAATTGGTTTCATTCGTCACCGCCTGCTGGACGCTTGCCTGCTGCTGCGCCGGTGTAAGCGCTGAATTGGCGATATCCAGCACATCGTTCGATCCAGCCCACACCGTATACAACGCATTCGGTGACGGGTTCGGCACCGCTGCCGCGAACTGCCCAAGCTGGCTTGGCAAATCCGTGGGATTTTCCGCGTGCACTGCGGTTGAACCTGTTTCGGCGCCACCATAGGCATAATCGGTGCCGCCCGTCAGACTGGGCGAAACCGGCGGCAGCCCGAGGTTCTGCGCCAGGTCCTGCACCCAGACATTGCCGTTGCTGAACCGGCCGTCACTGTAAATCGACGCCACGGGCACGTTGTGCAACGTAGCGACAGATGCGTTCCCCGCGTCCGACAGGCTGTCGCCGAACGCATAGACCGCGCTGACGCCGCTGGGCGGGACGGTCACTGCGTCCTGCCCGACGAACTGCGGCGAGGTTGCAAGCCCGAGGGCGCCGCTGGGGATTGTTGAGTTCGTGGCGGCCTTGAAGCCGTCAACCAAGGATTGGAGCGTTGCCATGCGCTCGAAACGGCGAGGTCATGGACCGGTTGCATTAACCATTGTTCAGGTCGGGGCGGCGGCAAGTCCGCTGAAAAAGCCGATCCGCTGGCCGGCGCCATCCATGATGTAGCTGTGATCCGACCCGGTGAGCAGGAACCGGGCACCCATGGCGACGTAGCGCGAGGCGTTTTCCTGATCGTATACGCCGCCCATTCCCAGCACTTTGCCGTGCCGGTTGCACGCTTCGCCAACTGCCCGATAGGCCTCGATCACCTTCGGGTGACCCATCTGCCCGGAGATGCCGAGTTCCGCGGTCAGATCCGAAGTGCCGATGAACAGCACATCGACCCCATCCACGGCGGCGATCGCGTCGGCATTGCGCACCGCCTCGGGGCTTTCCAGCATGACGATGGTGAGGATCTCGGCGTTGATGGCAGCCTGAGCCTCGGCTGTGGCGGGTGGCTGGTAGCCATAGATCGCAGGCGGGCCGCCCCAGCTCCTGTGCCCCATCGGTGGATAGTGGAAGGCATCGGCGATCCGCTTCGCCGCAGCGGCGGTATCAACATGCGGCACGACGATCCCCATCGCCCCGTTATCCAGGGCTCGGGTCGCCTCATCGATCGCACCGGCACACACGCGAACGATCGGGGTCACCCCGGTGGGCAGCGAAGCGATGCAAAGCTGCGTGGTCTCCTGCACTGTGAACGCGCCGTGCTCGCCATCGATGAAGAGCCAGTCATGGCCCGAGGCGGCCGCAAGAACCGGAGCCGCGACGGTACGCAGATGATGCACGCCAAAGCCAAGGGCCATTTTCCCAGCCTTCAGGCGCTGCCTCGTGCGGCTAATTGTCAGTGGCATGAGGTCCCCCTTGATTGTTCAGGGCAAAAAGCCAGCATGACGCGGCCGCCGGGTCAATCGACGACGGGTCGGCGCTCGACCAGCGCCATGAGGCTTTCCAGACGATCGGCTTCGGCGGCGGGTTTGTCGGTGCGCAAACGAGCGAGTTGCGGGAAGCGCATCGCCACCCCGGATTTGTGCCGGTTCGATAATTGGACTGCATCAAAGGCGACTTCCAAGACCAGTTCCTTCTCCACTTCGCGGACTGGTCCAAACCGAGCAGTGGTATGATTACGGATCCACCGGTCCAAAAACAGCAGTTCCTGATCGGTAAATCCAAAATAGGCTTTACCAACCGGCACCAGTTCATCGCCTTTCCAAACGCCAAACGTGTAGTCTGAATAGAAGCTGCTGCGCTTGCCGTGGCCCCGCTGCGCATACATAAGCACCGCGTCGACGGTCAGCGGGTCGCGTTTCCATTTCCACCACTGGCCCTTTACCCGACCCGGCAGATAAGCGCTGTCGCCGCGCTTCAACATCAGTCCCTCGATCGAGGCCGCCCGCGCACCTTCCCGCAGCGCCATCAGTTCCTGCAGCGAGGAGAACCGGATCAGCGGTGACAGATCCATGCGCGGCGGCCTCTCACGGGCCAGCCAGGCCTCGAGCCGGACGCGGCGATGATCGAATGGCAGAGCGCGGATGTCCTCGTCGCCATCGAACAGCAGATCGTAGAGGCGGATGCCGGCGGGGAAACGCTGCATCATTGCCGGTGTGACAATCTTGCGATTGAGCCGTTGCTGCAGATCGGCAAAGGGCGCGGCGGCACCGTCGGTCCCTTCGCGCATGACCAGCAGTTCACCGTCGAGAACGGCGCGAAAGTCCATCGCCTCGAGAATTTCCGGGAAACTGGCCGAAATGTCGTCCGCACCGCGCGAATACAACCGCCGGCCGCCGGCCGTGGCGACGACCTGCACCCGGATCCCATCCCATTTCCATTCGGCGCGCCAGTCTGCCGGATCAAGCGCGGCAAGATCGGCCACCTCCAAGGGGTGCGCCAGCATGGGCGGACGGAACACCGGCTGGTCGGCCGGATGCGGTTTCGGACCCGTCCCCTCCAGCCACGCGAACAGCGGCGTATAGGGCGGCGCGAGGCCGTGCCAGACCTCCTCCACGTCGTCCGCGGCGACACCGCCAAGTTCGGCCAAGGCTATTTTTGCCAGTCTCGCGGATGCGCCGACGCGCAGGCCGCCGGTAATCAACTTCAGCAACGCCAGCCGGGTGGATGCATCGGAGCAGTCGAGCCATCCGGCGACCAACTCCGGCAACGTCGCCTTTGCGGTGGTTGCCAGCCTCTCCACCACCTCCGCCATGCCTGGAGGTGTCATGGCGGTCGCCCCGGCCGGCCACATCAGGGCGACTGTTTCAGCCAGATCACCGACATAGTCGTACGACCAATCAAACAGAACGGGGTCGGTGCGGGAGGCAGCTAGCTCCCGGATCAGGCCCGATTTGGCGGTGGCGAAGGTCAGTTCGCCAGTCACCGCGGCCAAGGCAAAGCCTCGATCCGGGTCCGGTTGGGTAGCGAAATAGTGACGCAAGAGCGCGATTTTGGCGTTGCGCGACGGGGTGAACACCAGACGTTCAAGCAGGTTGGCAAAGGCAATCATGTGCAGGATGTTGGGCCGACTGCCACGAAACGCCAGCCAGGAGGCGGTATTGGTGGCGACAACGGCCGGACGCGCCTTCAACCAGATGATTGTTTTCCCTGCATGCCGTTCGACTGCGGCCGGGTCGGATCTAGTGGATCTGCACCCCCCGGGTCGCATTGCTTCGCCTGCAATGCCGCGCGCGGGTGGGAAGCAGATGGCCGCGGCGGTTCCGGAAGCGGTCCACGCGGGGGCGCGCCTAGAATGGGATCGAAACGGGCTGGACATCATGAACTCGGGCACTGCCAGGAGATCCGCATCACCTGCCTGCCTTGATCAACAACGCACGACGGAAGCCGGTGAGGCTCAGAAATTGGTCGCAGCGGCGGGATTCGAACCCCCGGCCCCCAAATAGCGGATTATCCAATTATTTCAATGGGAAGCTTCCGATTATTCGGGACGATAGGCAGATGTGGGCGGATGCCGGCCGACCTTCTGGCAACCGCGATCGCCGAAATAAGCAACCTGGGCGAGATGTGGTAAGGCGTGTGGTATGACCGAATGGATCGGACCATGCTGCCCCTGATCGAAACGCGCCAGAAGGACATCGCCGAGATTTGCAGGCGGATTCATGTTAGCCGGCTGGACGTGTTCAGTTCGGCTGCACGCGGCTCTTACTTCGATCCGGCTCGGTCGGACGTAGACCTTCTCGTGACCTACGAGTTCGGCACTTCGAGACCCACTCTGGAGGAATATTTCGAGTTTCGCCAACAACTTGAGGCTCTCCTGGGCCGCTCAGTCGATCTCGTGATGGCAGGTGCCGTGCGTAATCCATATGTTCGCGCTGATATCGAGCGCTCCCGCGAGTTGGTCTATGCGGCGTGATCCCCGCGCCTATCTTTGGGACGTGCGCGAGGCTGCCGACGCCATCGCCGGTTTCACACAGGGTCGTAATTTCGACGACTATGCCGGAGACTGATGTTTCGTTCGGCCGTGGAAGGCCAGCCGGCGATCATTGGCGAAGCGCTGAGCCAGCTTGCCAGGGTGGACCAAGGTCTCGCCGCACGTGTCCCGGAGTTGCGCAGAGTGATCGCGTTTCGCAATGTACTCATCCACGGCTACGATCGGATTGATGATGCTGGCGTCTGGCGCATCGTGCAGGCCGACTTGCCGCCGTTGCGCGGACGTGCTGCGGATCTGCTCGTGGAACTCGGTGAGCCGTAGGCGGTGGCCACGAATTCGCTTCGGGCCGCCTTCCAACCAGTGTCCTCAATTGCCGCAGTGGGCCGGTGGCCCGGTGGGGCGGTGCTCGCCGCCGGACTGCCGGAACGAAGATGCTGGTCATTCCTCGCGTCGAGAAGAAGAATATTGAAATTGAATGAGATTTTGGTCGGAGCGGCGGGATTCGAACCCACGACCCCCAGTCCCCCAGACTGATGCGCTACCAGGCTGCGCTACGCTCCGACTACAGAGATTGTCGTCTACCAGTCTCAGGGCCGAGCCGCAATGTACTTGACCCATGTTCACAGGGCGTCACACTTTGAATTAACTTGACCTCGCTTTTCACTCGCGCTGCTCCGCTCGACTGCAAGCACAGGCTCGGCATGCCGTGGGAAGGTGGTTTGGATGAGCTTGAGGCGCGCTGAGAAGATCTTGAGGGCTCACCGACCGGAAGTGCCGCGCTAAATAAAATTTCTCGACCTACTGGTGATAGCAATGGTCTCAGAGCGCGACGGATATGACGCCATGCATGAAAGCGAAGGAACAATTGCTGCGGTTCGCAGCAGCGGAGCGATCAGTAGTCTGACATGCGGGACCGAGGGGCGACCCTTTATCCGAATAGAGCGGGGCGGACTGCCTATAGAGGATGGTCAGGGTTCATCGGCGAGCGCACAAATCAGACGCAGCGGGTGGATGCGGGCAATCGGCTTTCCGGACGCACATAGCTGAACAGTTCGTCCCGTCGATTATTTCGATAACACAGTGATGCGTTCCTTGCCGTCGATCCGATTTTCATCAAATTCGACGCGTCCATATCTCCGCAAGGGATTTCTTCAGCAGTCAGCTAACGGAAAACGCTCACTATAACTAAACCGATCCTGATCATCAGGCAGAGGCAACCACGCCCGCCTGATCACTCGCCTTTTTCAAGCTCGGCACTTCAATGTCGATCTCCAGGGTAGACACCGCGTCACCACGATCGAGCTTGATCTGCACCGCTTGGCGGTCCACGGAGACATGCCGCGCAATCACGGCAAGTATTTCCTCCTGCAACGTGGCGATCAGGTCGGATTTGCCAAGCACGCTTCGCTCGTGCGCCAGCAAGATCTGCAGCCGCTCTCGCGCGATCGGGGCAGAACTGCGCTTGCGGAACAAACTGGTCAGGTTCATGCCACCCTCCGGCCGAACAAACGGCTGATTATTCCAGGACGCTGCAAAGGCACTACAACGTCGAGCTTTTCGCCCCGCAACCGTCTCGCGGCTTCGAAGTAGGCGCGCGAAGCGGCGCTGTTCGGATTGTTTAACGTGACCGGCGCGCCGATGTTGGAGGCACGTAGGACCTCTTCGCTTTCCGGAATGATGCCGAGCAGCGGGATGGACAGGATTTCGAGGACGTCCTCGGTCTTGAGCATTTCGTTGCGCGCCGCACGTCCAGCATCATAGCGTGTGACCAGCAGGAATTTTTCGATTCGCTCCCCGCGTTCGGCCTTTAGTGTCTTGGAGTTGAGCATCCCGATCATGCGGTCGGAGTTGCGGACCGAAGATACTTCCGCGTTACTTACGACAACCGCCATATCGGCGTTGCGCATCGCCAGGAGCGCCCCGCGCTCGATCCCCGCCGGACTGTCACACAGAACCCAATCGAACTTTTCCCGCAATTCGGCGATGACCTTGTCGACGCCTTCAACGGTCAGCGCGTCCTTGTCGCGGGTCTGCGACGCGGGCAACAGCGACAGTGTATCGATCCGCTTGTCACGGATGAGCGCCTGGGCCAACTTCGCATCGCCCTGAACCACGTTGATCAGGTCGAACACCACGCGGCGTTCCGCGCCCATCACGAGGTCGAGGTTACGCAGGCCCACGTCGAAATCCACCACCGCGACGTTCTGACCAGACTGCGCCAGTGCCGCGCCCAAGGCGGCGGTCGTTGTCGTCTTGCCGACCCCGCCCTTGCCCGACGTCACTACCAGGACCTTCGACATCAGTGTTCCCCTTTTCCTACCAATCCCGGCCTGGTCGACCCAGTCCACCCAAATCCCGGGCCGCTCAATCCAATACCGTTATTTTCATTTGCTCGCCGTCCAGCCAGACCTGCACCGCCTTGCCCAGGATGTTGGCAGGCATGTCGTCGGCGGTCTGGTAGACTCCATCTATGGCCAACAGTTCCGCTTGCAACTTGCTGCAGAATATACGCGCCGTTGAATTGCCGCCGAGGCCGGCGATGGCCCGTCCACGCAGCGTGCCATATATGTGGACCGAGCCACCGGCCATGACTTCCGCGCCCGACGCCACAGACCCCAGCACGGTAACGTCGCCACGTTCGAACACAACGGACTGGCCGGACCGGACCGGTTGATCCAGCACGAGGGCATTGCCTTCGGCGCCGCTGCCGGCGGAGGACTCGGGCGATGATGGGTCGGCTGTCGGTGTAGCCGCCTCGGCAGGCGGAGAATCAACCTGGGCCGGCGGTGTCTCAGGCAACTCAATCGGCTTGCCCGGACGGGGGTTCGCCGGCAGTGGCCGCCCCCAGGCCTCGATACCCGACCATGACGAGTGCGCACCCTCGGTGCCGATGATTCGGATGCCGCGCTGTTCCAGCAATTGTAGGAACTCAGCTACCCCTTGCTGCTCGCGCGGGATGCTGCCCAGATCGAGCACCACCGGACGCGCGTCGAAGAAGTTGGGCGAGCGCTCCATTTGTGCGTCCAGTGCCGCCAGCCACGTTTGCAGTGGCACTTCGGGCGCCAGCACCAGGGCCATGATGGACCGGCCCCTAAGTCGGATAAGCGGTGGTGTGTCGGTTTTTGTCACCCCCCCGACGTATCCGCTGGCTGCGGGGCGGTCAACGGCAAAACCGTGGCCCGGCACAAAATGATGTGGATAACACGCCGGGTTGACCGCTAGGTATTGTGGGTGGGTCGCCGAGGCGCCCCAATGGGTGGTTGCTGGAGCGCGGGGTGCGGCCTGGCAGATTGTGTCGGTGGGACCGACCTGTTAGGCTTCCGGGGAACGGCAGGGTTCCGCTCCTGCGCGAAAGTGTACAGTGCATCGGGCAGGAACCGAGCGTTTCCCGATTTGGATGATACGAAACGGAACATCGCCAACTCGCGTCTGAACGACGACCTGCTCAATGAATTAAATTTTGTTACCCCCGCCACTCGACGGAAGCGGTGACGGTGCAGGGCAGTGAGCCGTCCAATACAGAGCCTTACGAAGTTCCCACCTTTCGATATAATCGGTTCTGCTGTACCTGGAATATAACCGACGTTGCCGTTCAGGAAGATGTCGACCACCATCTTTATTTGTGGCGTCCGAATTTGCTCCTCCGTCATGAACTGATCGCGGGTATCCTGCATCCAGCGAGAGTCGGTAAAGCGCCATGAATAGTCGTCAAATTCCAGATACCCTCCTGGTTTCAGTAGCCGATCGCAGAGAATGAATGCCAGAGCATCGACCGAAAAGGTGTGAGCGCCATCTATATAAATGTAGTCATAGATGTAATGCCTTCCCGCTTGAACAAGGCGGCCGAGTGTCCAGTTGTACCAGTTCCCAGTATTTGTCGGTATTTCCGAAGCCGCTGACATTGGAGAAGCCAAGTATGGCCAGGTCGGCGACGACCTCGTGGACCTTGCTCTGAAAGTCGTACAAGTGCAGTTGACCTCGGTTGTCCAACATGATTGCCATCGCGAGCGTCGTGGCGCCAATCCCGATGCCTATCTCGGCGACCACCGGCGCTGGGTTGCCGGTCGCTTGGATCGCATGTATCATCGCCAGCGCAGTGGCGTTCGGAATCGAGATTGTCTCGTTTCCCGGTAAGCCGATCTGCTCGATCATGGCGTTTGCTTCAAACGCGCAGATTGTAACATCGCTGCGGTCGTGGCAAGTTGCCGCGCTACCGAGAAGTGCCCCGAGACGTAATTCCGCCAACGATACGGCTCGGCGTTGCGGATCATGTTGACGGCCTCGCCAACCGTGCGGTAGCGGCTGACCGCCGGCCAGAATTCCGCCGCGCCAGGATGCTCCAGGACTGCAAGATCGCAGCCAACCGCGGCAGCCTCGGCAATCGCGTAACCGAAACTTTCATGCAGACTGGTATGGAGCAGCACGCCATTTCGCGCGTGCCACGCCGGCATGTCGGGCTGCGGCAGGCGGCCATCGAGATGAACAGCGTCCTGCAGATCGAGCTCGCGCAGGAGATGCTGGTATGACTCTATGGCTAAAGGCTCGCCACCATTGCTGCAAATGTGCATATGATAGCGAGCGTCGATCAAACGAAGGCTGAATAGGATTTGCAGCGCCAGGATCGGATTCTTTCGCAACGTCATCAGCCCACACCAACCGAGACGATAACGATTTCAGGTTTCGAGCGGAACGAAGCGGTCAAGATCAAGGCCGTTATGCACCAGATGCAGCCGCGTCGTCCGTTCGAGCCCGGGCGCAGCTCTGAGAACACGTCCCGCCATGTCGGTGCTGACAACGATGACGTCACTGACCTTGTGCCACGGGGTTTGTGCGACGTAGTTTGTCTCCATCGCTTCTATCCGGTGCACGCGTACCATCACTTGGCGGACATCGAAGTCGAACTGGGCTATCAATTGCGGGAACGGCGGCCAGCAGAACTCAAACCAAAGCGCATCGACGTCTGGCCGATCGGTCCACGCAAGTGCCGCCTGCAATTCCGCAATCCCGGACAGTCGGAAGGCCCTGACATCCCAGTCGATAACCTTCGGCAATCCCTCGATCAGATCCTGTGCGAAATGGTCAAGACCCGGCAGCAACACAAAACCAAGGCGCGGGCGGCGGTATGGTGGCTGGTCCATCGGGGCCTCATTGACGATTGCCCAAACTACAAGGACTTGGGTTAACAACAGCCTAACGGACCCGCCAGTGGTTGCGCGCTAGGGCAGTATATCCCAGTAACGAGCCCGCGCACCTGGCACGCCGCTGCCGTAAGGATCGCGTTCCCATGCGGGCGAACCGGCACCGGTTAGTGCTAGTCGCTGGGCCTATCCTCTATCCAGAGTTTTCTTGTTTCCCGCGGAAAAAAAAGGTTGAAGAGGGGTAGATCTATTTGGCGCTGGCTTTTCGCACTGAAACTCGAATATTCATCTTTTGTTAAACAGTTTTGTCTTACCAGACGTTCGAGATGAAAATCGTAAACCGGATTCAGCGCCTCGAGTTCTCCAGGTCGGGGCGCCATGACCGCCTGGAACACTCGACGCTGCCTCGGTCGGTGCAGCTCGTGCTCCGCCAAATTGAAGCCTGTCGATGATCACTCATCGACGCTGCGGGCGGGTATGCCGGCTAGTTGCCGCTGCTTTCCGTCTGCATGCGCGGAAACCTTTGCGTGAAACGACAACGGTTTGCTTTCCGCTTGTGGTCCCTTGGCCGGGCATCCGCTGTCTGTGGCCATAGGACATGATGCCATGCCGCTGACCGGAACCCGTTGGTCCGCCATGTATCTGGATTGGGCACAAAGGTGCCGCGGACAGGGGACGCTCGGCATTCTCAACGTTCTGCGCGAACTCTTGGCCGAACAGCCGCGCGCACAGCACGTCGCCCACTTCCCCGGTTCCGCCGCCTATTGGGACCAGCGTTACGCGCGAGGCGGCAACTCTGGCGCTGGTTCTGCCGGGCAACTCGCCGCATTCAAAGCGGCGGTAGTAAATCGCCTCGTGGTCGAGCACCACATCGAATCGGTGCTGGAACTAGGCTGCGGGGACGGGCGACAACTCGCGCTCGCGGCCTACCCAACCTATGTCGGCATGGACGTTTCACCGGTCTCGGTGGCGTTGTGCCGCGAGCGGTTCGCACCCGATGCAAGCAAGCGCTTCCTGTTGGAGGGGACCGAAGATCCGGGTATGGCCGACCTCGTCCTATCTCTGGACGTGATCTTCCACCTAGTGGAGGACAATATATTCGACGCCTATATGGCTGCATTGTTTGTCCGTGCGCGACGGATGGTCGTAATCTACTCGAGCGACCGCGACGAGACGACGCTTGACGCTCATGTGCGTCATCGTGCCGTCTCCGTCTGGGTCAAGAATCATGCTCCGGAATGGGAGCGCATAGCGCATGTCGCCAATCCCTATCCGTTCGACCCAGCGCGGCCCTCGAATACCTCGTTCGCCGACTTCCATATCTACGGCCGCGCTCAGACTGCGCAGCAGCCCGGACCGCCCGCGAAGATCACCGTCGCGCCTGCCGCCTCGCCGGACACGAGGATCATCAGCCGGGGCGATCGGGATTTCCGCGTTGTCGACTAACCTTGCAGCCGGGACGGCGTGGACGCCTTCCTCGGCGACGCAGAAGCAGCGACGCTTGGCTTTTTGACGCCGTACTCCCACTCTGCACCCGAATGATCGTGTGGGTGCCTACGTTGGTATGATGAGCCTTTATGCGGCGCTCCACGTCCATGAAGTGCACACGATCGAGGCGAGCCTCACCCACCAAAGCCCGCTCCGGGCAAATATTGCGCTCAATCCCCTGGTCGCGGATCGCATTAGAGTGCACGGCTGTGCCGTCGGGGCTGCCGACGGCACAGCACCACTGGACCGCAAGGCATACGTCGATTTCGGCAGCAGCTTCTTCCGCTCGGTTGAGCGGACGACCGTCCTCCAGGGACACAAAGAGGTCGGCCCGAGATAGCGTCCGTCAAGCTGGTGTAATTTCGCGGTGTAATAGGCGTGTCGATCGGCGGCCCTGGGGTGGGTGGAGAATGTGATCGTGCTTGACGGCACGTCAGATTGTGCTGCGCGTGAGCGATGCCGTCAAGCCCTGCGCCTTCGCGCCCCGCTACGCGCTTCGCTTACCGCACCGCCACCGCCAGCGTAGCGTAAGTGCCATTACGCCGCAGTTTGTCGCCCCATGCGAGGCAGCGCGCTATCAGCGTGTACCAACGCGCGTATCTGCAGCTCAGCTCGCTCACCAGCGCAATCAACCATCACCTCAAGCTATATAGCATGCTAGCTACCATTCTCATTCTTCCAGCAGCACAGCCCATAGCATATACCCTCTAAATATCCCACCACTCCACCCGCTTCACTTCCTTGTTCAACCGTTCCAGCGTTCGTGCTGTGCAGTTTGTGCGTGCTGTTCCAAGTCGAGATATACAGCACGTCGCTTCGCTGTCGTCGATGAACCCGCGAGCTTGGCCATTTCTGCCTCAGTTGTCGCCACGTGCGCAATGTCTGCTAGCCTGTGCCCTATCCGCTATAAACGCCTGCGCAAAGCCGCAGCCACCATGCTCTGCTGACTCTGGCAACATAGATAGTGCGTTGCGCATCCAGTGAACGCGCAGCGTTGCCAAGTGCGCCAACACCCGCCATCGCTGCCTTTAGCCCCTCATGCGCATCTGAGATCACCAACTTCACCCCTTGCAGGCCACGCCGTCAGGTCCTGAGAAGCCCACCAGAACGTTTCTGCCTCTGAGGACCGATGTGCAGCCCACTATCTCCCGTTTGCCGTCGTGTTGACCGCAACAGCGATTATCGCCGCCACCGAGACGATGCGCCGCCCTCGCGTTGCTTCAGGTAGGTCGCATCCAACCAGAGATACGCCACTCGCCGCCGAGCGACTATCGAGGAAGCGTGCACCCGCTCATCGATATCCTTGCACAGCTTGGAGACCTGCACTTGCTGATCCCCGACAGCCCCATTGCCTGCACCAGATCGTCCACGCGCCGTCCACACGCCGCCGATCCAGGCCTCCTGGATCACCGCCGTCAGCGCCTTCTCGGAGACCTTCCTGGCCTCGAGGAACGCGGGAAGTAGCTGCCCTCGCGCAGCTTCGGAATGCGCAGTTGCAGCGAACCCAGCCTGGTGTCGAGCACGCGTCGCGGTGACCGTTGCGCCAGGTGGTGCGTTCGGCGCTGTGCTCATAGCGCGCCGCGCCAATCATGCCTTCCACGTCGGCGTCCATCAGCAATTGCAGCACCGCTTCCGCCACTGTTCGCAGAAAATCACCCTCACCGGCCTTCTCCAGAAGCTCCGTTAGCGCCAGTCTCTCCTCTGTCATCTGATCCCCCATCGGCCCTCGTTGAAGTGTTGCAACTCCACCTTAGCCTACCCGTCTACCTGTCCGATGGCCACTCGCCTACACCGTCATACCGCACGCTCCAGCAGACTGATTTCACCACTTCCGGGGACACTAACCACCCCCCCCCATGCGCGCGGCAGCATCGCTGCTGCAAGAACTACTGCTGGATGACGTCACTCTTCTGATAGACGTGGAAGGCGCAAAGTATGCGGTGCTTCCCACCATCGCGGCTCTGCTCGCCGAATACCTGCCATTTCTCCAGGTGTCGTTTCACCCATTCAATATCGTAACGTAACGATCCGTATCTGACCACCTTGGATCGCCTGCAGGCCGCACCCGACGCAGCACGAGCGCTTGCGCCGTGTCGGTTCATCTATTTGCACGACGTGGCGAGGTGTGTGGGCTGCGGCGGATCGATGTCAAAGACCGTGCTTCATTCCTGAGCGATTATCTGCTGGCCTGGAAGCACGTGCCACGAGTCGCCCGCCCGCAGCTTGGTTTTGTCGATACTGTCGGGTTCTCACCCGTAGCACTCCCGAAACTGGATGAGCCGACCGAGTAAACGCCGGAAAATTGATGTCGCGACCGCGTCGGGGCGTTGCACCGACCGATAGCTGATGACCCCTGGACGCTCTACCGCATCTGGATTGTCCTCCTGTGAGAGGGTCAAGGGGGAACCTCGCTGCGCAGAACAGAAAATGGATCAGCAGCAACAGCGCGCGCCAGTGTAATCGGCATGGCATGATATTCATCACGTTTGCGACAGAAGGCTTCGATGCCTTCGGCCTGAAGTGCGTCGATCGAGGAAAGGCTCAGTTGAGCAGCATCCGGCCGGGATCGATGGCTGAAACTGGCCAACACGTCCTGGTATTGGCGTCGGTCCAGTCGATACGCCTCCGCTACTACCGCATCCATCGCGGCGCGAACCCTCCAGCGCTCGTCAGAGTTCTCCAAAGCCTGCCAGTGCTTCCGACCATCAAGCTGCTCTCGCCATAGCGACGCGAATCCCCCATCGTTGCAAGATAGGCGTAATACGGAATGAGCTAGAAACTGTTGCGCGGCCTTCGTGAACCCAGGCACCGGCAACCCCTCCAGCATATACAAACTGAGATGTGTCGCCGCCTTCTGCCGCACCAGCCAGTCGAACGTGAACGAATTGAACAGCGCGCACATCACCAGCGCATCGGCATTCGAGCGGGACCACGGCGATTTCTCCACCGTCGCGGTATGGCCGAAAACGACACCGGGCGGAGCAACGAAGGCTATCATCGTGCGCTCGTCGTTGGATCGCGCGATGTCGCGAAACGCCACGCGGAAATACCGGGCGGCCTCTGCCACGGTCGGTTTCGATCCCAATGCTTCGGGTGCCACCGAGTAGCGCGGCGGCGTCTCCCACTGGTCGGTATACTGATGGAACGTCTTGCCTTCATGCGGAACCATCCGTCCCGGACCGATTGGCTGGAATGCCTTGGCGTCGTCGGTCATGTGCAGGTCGCGGCCCAAGACTATACCACGCCCCTTGCACCAGGCACCGAAGCGCAACGGGTGCGAAAAGAGCTGTTCCGCAATTTTCAGATCGGTGCATCCACGTAGCTCAAGTGGGGTGAGGCTGGCGCCACCGGAGGCTTCCACGAACGGCATCGTGTAGGTCATGACACGCGCCATGTCCGTGACCTGCCCGATCCGGTCAAGGTAGAAGGCGCAACGAAGCAACCGCGTGGGGCCAGGCCGGCGGGCGACGATCAGGTCGAATTTGAAACGGCTGTCGATGTCGAAGATGCGACGCCGGTTCTCAAACGACAGGCACCATACGACCTCGGTCTGATTGAAATATAACCGACGTATGCCGGTCGTGCCCTCGTTGGCATGAAACGCCGACGGCATCATCACGCCGATCGCACCGTCCGCCGCAACGAGTTGAATATTCCGCTCAGCGAACAGACGGAACAGGTCGAGGTTGCCAGCGGTCGACTTGCCTCCGACTATGCGCACGCGCTGATGCTGATACAATCGTGCCGCAATCCGCTTCTGCCGCTCAAATCCGACGCGATAGGCTTCGAACCGGGCGGCGACCCCGGGTCGTGATAACACTATCCGAGTGACCGACGCACGATATCCCTCGGTGTCAGGAGACAGTGTGGAAACAACGAAGACCGACAAATCAAAATCGTAGCGTGACGATTGATCGGCGGAGGGCCCATCTCCGTTGCACCCACCATCCAGCCATGCCGGACTGCCATGTGGTCAAAGCTCTTGAACGAGCGGTCAATCTCCCGCAGCAGGTCGCGGTACGCTTCGCTGTCGGTATCCTCGGCGGCGAGGTCCAGCGAATGGATCAGTCGCGGCGCGTTACCGAACAACGTTGGGGTGTCCTCAGCGAAACCAGCGAACAGCGGTTCTTGCAGACCGCCGGGAGCGGCGCTGACGCCCAGCGTATTCGGCATGAACGACAAACAGGCCCGCGCCTTCTCGTATTTCGCGATCAACCGCAGCAGCAGCCGTTCCTCGAAGGTCCCGGCGAGGTAGAAATAGCGGATCTCTGGATCATTGTGTTGCCCATAGCGGTCGATCCGGCCATTGCGCTGTTCCAGGCGGTTCGGATTGTGCGGCAGATCAAGATGTATCAAATGATAGTAGCGCTGATGCAGATTAGTCCCTCCGCCAGCGAATCAGTGCTGATAAGGATGACACCATCCTCCTCGGCACAGCGTTCCGCCGAGCGGGTGCGAACGGATTCCGGATCGGCGCCGCTGATGGTTAGGACAGTGCGATCGATGGCCGCCCTCGACAGCGCATCGACCGCTGCCTGCTGACTATCTGTATATTCCGTATATACGAGGATATTGGTGCCGGGATGGGCCAGGCGGATCAGTCGGATTTCCAGCACCAACGCGGCCAGTTTCGGGTCATGCCGCGCGGCGGCCTCGCCAAATTGGATTAGAGCCCGAAGGTCCGCTGTGGTGTCCGTCCCGGTAAGGTTGGCCGCGATCTCCTCGGCCTCCAGAGAGGCAAGGTCCTCCTCCTCCAAGGCGTCCAGCACACCGAACTGGACGCCTCGCCGGCGATAGGCCCGCAGCGCGCGTTGTCGTTCGCGCCCGATCGTCAGGTTTCCGGTCCCGCTCCGATCCACCTCGGCATAGCGTTCCGCCACAACGCGCAAGGTGGCCAGACAGGCGGCGATCGTCGACATCGATCGTTTCAGCAGGCTGACGAACGCGAGAGCATCGGCGAATCCGGCGCTGCCGTGCGACCGTCGCAGCCTGGGCGCCACAAGCGAAGACAGTGCCTGGTGAAACTGCCGCACCGGCGCTGCGTCGGCCGCGGCAACATCAACGCGCACCGGGGTGATGATGCGTTCTCGGAATAGTCCAACGCCGGTTCGAGGGTCTCGAATATGCGATTTCAACCGTCGCACGACATGCCTGCGATACGCGGATCCGATCAGCCGCCGCGACGCGTCAACCAGGCTGGGATCCAGCAGTTCGATCAACGAGGCGAAATGGGCGTCATTTCCATCGTGCGGTGTCGCCGTCAGCAGCAGCAATCCATCGCCGCGCCGGGCCAGCACCTCGGCCAGACGGCGCCTCTGGGTTGCCTCCCGCGGTCCTGCGACCGCGACACAATGATGGGCTTCATCGATAATCACCAGATCCCAACTGGTCCTTTCCAGTTCCTCCAGCACCCGGTCCTGTTTGCAGAAATCCATCGAGGTGAGACACAGCGCCGTCGCGTCGAATGGATTGCCGCCAAGCTCCATCCCGCGTCGCAGGCCCCGAAGACTCGCGCCGTCAGTGATCGAAGTAAACCGCAGGCCAAAGCGGACCCGCATCTCCTGCTCCCATTGTCGCAGCAGCGGGCCTGGCGGCGTCACCACCAGAATGCGGTGCGCGCGCCGTCGCACGATCAGTTCGGCGGCGATCAATCCGGCCTGGATCGTCTTACCCAGCCCAACGCCGTCCGCCAGCAGCAGTCTCGGCCGCACCATGTCCAACGCCCGCAGCAGTGGAACACGCTGATACGCCTCGATCGCGACCCGTCCCGGCGGTAAAGGGCGCACCCGGAACCTGGTCCAGCAGCCAGGCGATGTGGTATCGCCGGACTAGCCTTCCGCACCCCTCCGTTGATTTCCGCCGTGTTCCATACATCGATGACTGAACAATGCATTATCCAATATGACATCCCATATTTCGCCGCCACGTTCCGCTTGACCACGCACTTAATGTCCTGTCAATGTCCTGTTCCTGAGCGGGATGAGATTAATGCGCGTAATTAGCCAAGGTCCGCTAAAGATCACCAAGGCGACCATCGACGCCAGCTGGCGGAGGCGGCTATCGGACAACGATTGATCGTTCGCGACAAGGACTGCCGTGGCCTAGCGCTGATCGTAAACCCGACTGGGATGACCTGGACCTACGCCTATCGGCCACGCGGAATCGATACTGCGACGGGACGCCGATGGCCCAATAGGGCGGTGACGCTTGGCAACCCAGAAACGCATTCGCCTGACGGTGCCCGTTCAGCAGCCAACCATGTCAAGGGCCAAGCTGCGGCCGGTGTTGATCCGGTTGCATCCAGGAGGATCAAAGCGGCCGCTGAACAGCGAGTACGAGGAGCAACTTTGGGCCGCCTAGTCGACGAGTATGCCCGAGTATTGCCGCGCCGCCCTAGGATGCGCGGTGCCGGGCTCCCATCATCAGGATACGTGACAACCGAGATCAAACAAGTGAGATTTGCGATTGATGCGATGGCGGCGCACGACAAACCCGCGGCCGAACTGGGACCGACGGATGTGCGGAAGCTCATCGACGATAGCGGCGAAGGGGCCAATATCGCCACCGATTTAATCACTGTCGCGCTTCCTGGATTGGTGCCAGGAGACCGACTGTATATCGGCCAATCCCTGCGCCCTGATCGGTCGTGCGCGTCGCCCCAAGTCTCCGCGAGGCCGCGCCCACTACCTGTCGCCGGAGCAGATGGCGCGGCTATGGCAGGCCTCAGGCGATCTAAGCGAACCGACATTGCGCGACCTTGTTCGGTTTCTCATTGCGGTGCCATGT
>CAVWZM010000028.1:0-111067 GCA_963759425.1 uncultured Alphaproteobacteria bacterium | reverse complement strand
CCGCCGAGGCGTTGATTGCACTTAAAAATGCCACTGATCAGGACATTCCCTATTATACTTTCATGCGCCGGGTCAAGCGTTGCCGCCGCATTGATAGACGGGGTAGCGAAATTCAACGAGCGTAACCCTGATCGCCGGGTACTGTACCTGAACTGCGGTGCGCTCGCCAAGGAGCTGACCAACGAACAGTGCGATTTCTGGCATTTCCGCTTTGACAGCAATACAGAACAACGGGCTGATATACTCGTACGTTCCGTGCGGCCTGAGATTAAATCGGTCTATCTGATCAACCCCGATTATCTGTACGGTCAATCGGTACGCCGTGATACTCTCAAGTATCTTGCCAAATACCGACCTGACATCAAAGTAGTCGGTGATGATTTTGTCCAACTTGGAGCGGTAAAGGATTTCTCACCCTACGTCACCAAGGTAAAGGCGTCCGGTGCTCAAGCGCTGATTACCGGCAACGGAGGGCCTGATCTCAATCGTCTGGTACACGCTGGAGCTGATGCCGGTCTTGGCATAGACTATTATACCTACCTAGGCTTCCTTCCTGGCGCTCCTGCCGCGGTAGGTAACGCCGGTGAAAACAGGTTGCATACCGTTACTGGATTTCATCCAAATGTTCCTGTCGAGATAGGCAATTCCGATGGAGAACAGTTCGTCCGGACCTTTCGCGGAGATCACGACTACGACTTTGTCAGCTTGAATGAATATGTCATGTTCGATATGCTCGTCAATGCCATTAATAAGGCTGGAACAACCGATGCACTCAAAGTTGCCCTCTACTGGAGGACATGCACGGCAAAGACATGATGGGAAATGATTTCTAGATGCGGAAGGACGACCATCAGTTCATGATGCCGTTGTATGCGTCTCGGTTCGTCAAGGACGTCAAGTATGACTCCGAGAAGAGTGGCCTGGGTTGGAAAACCGAGATAGCGGTTAAGGCCGAGGAGCTGGCACAACCAACTGTGTGCAAGATGAAGCGCCCCTCGTCGTAAACCCGATGTTACGAAACGCACTTGCAATCACCTGAAAGCCGTCAACTGGGAGGAGACACCACTATGAACAGACACCTATACACTCTTTTCTTGACCGGGGCCGCGGTTGCGGTGGCCGGGGGAAGTCCAGCGCGGGGCGCCGACAATGACGCACTGATCAAAAGCGCCATGTCGGCGGCGCCGGAGTTGGTGGCAAAGGACGCTACCATCGTCACCTTCGACGATAAAATGCAGATGGTAACGTTACGAAAGGGCACGAATGAGTTTACCTGCATGCCCGACAATCCCGATACCCCAAGCAACGACCCCGAGTGCGACGACAAGGCCGGATTTGCATTCGCGATGGCCTGGATGGCGCACAAACCACCGGAGATGAAGACAGTGGGCTTCGGTTATATGCTTCAGGGAGGATCCGACGCCAGCAACTCCGATCCGTTCGCAACCAAGCCGAAAGATGGGAAGTGGCTTGTTACCGGACCACACGTGATGCTGTTCAACCCGGGCGCCCTTGCACAGAACTACCCGAGGCGGGTCGAGAACCCGGACACAAGTGCGCCTTACGTGATGTGGCCGGGCACACCTTACGAGCACATAATGATTCCAGTTAAGTAGGCTTGGCCACACCGAACGGATCGGCCAAGGGTCGGCCGGTCCGCGAGGGCCGCATAGCGGCGGTTGGTTCAGCGTTCTATGTGAACGTATTCGAAATCGCCGGGCTTGTTGTCGATGCCGTGCCTGGGCGGGGCGATCCATCCGGCGAACGCCCCACGCTCCCGCGCAGGCCGCATCAGACTGGCGATGAACAGATTGTCGTCAGCCGACGGCAGCATCGACTCCCTGCGTTCGGCCCAGGCGTCGGCGGTCATGATCGTGCCCTCGGTGTCGGTGTGGAGCGCGCTGAACTCGCCGATCCGGCGATTGAAGGCGACATGCGGCAGAGTGATGCGGAAGTTGATATCCGCCCGCTCCAGGACGCGGTTCCAGCGAATCACCCCGGCGGCGGCATCCTCCACGTAGTCATCGCGCAGTCGCATGTTCAGCGCCGACAATGCGGGCACGTCCTCGCGCACGATCGCCCCGTCGCGCGGGCGGAGCACGGGATACAGCGACGACATGAGCTGATGGTCGTCGGTCAGCCTGTCCTCCCGGTAGCGCCCCTTGAGCCCGGCATTGAAGGCATTGGCCGCGTTGGTGCTGATTTCGTTACCGAACAGGTCCAGCGTCAGGGAGAAATGCAGGTTGGCCTTCTTCTGCAACGTCGGCAGGTCGATGACACCGAGAGCGCGGACCTTCTCGATCTCGATACGGATCGGTAATTCCGGCGGCGTTCATTGCTTCGGCGGTACGCTGTATGATGCGCTGCACGCCGGTCTCGCCGACGAACATGTGGTGCGCTTCCTCGGTCAGCATGAAGCGGCAGGTGCGCGACAGCGGATCGAAGCCGGACTGAGCGAGCGCCGCCAGTTGCATTTTGCCGTCGCGGTCGGTGAAAAAGGTGAACATGAAGAACGACAGCCAATCGGGCGTCCGCTCATTGAAAGCGCCCAACATGCGGGGGCTGTCCTGGTCGCCGGAGCGGCGGCGCAGCAGTTCTTCCGCTTCCTCGCGGCCGTCGCGACCGAAATACTTCTGCAGCAGATAGACCATCGCCCAGAGATGCCGGCCTTCCTCGACGTTCACCTGGAACAGATTGCGCAGGTCATATAGCGAGGGCGCCGTGGCCCCGAGGTGGCGCTGCTGTTCGACCGAGGCGGGTTCGGTGTCGCCCTGGATCACCAGCAAGCGCCGCAGCATGGCGCGGTATTCGCCCGGAACGTCCTGCCAGGCCGGCTCGCCCTTGTGGGCGCCGAACGGGATGGTGCGGCCCTCGACCTGAGGCGCCAGCAGGATGCCCCAGCGGTATTCCGGCATACGAACGAAATCGAACTTGGCCCAGCCCTCGCTGCCGACGCCGACGGCGGTGCGCAGGTAGACGGGGCTGTTCTGGAAGCCCTCCGGTCCCATCGATTTCCACCAGTCGATGTAGCCGGGATGCCAGGTCTCCAGCGCCTTGCGGACCCGCAGGTCGTCAGCGAGGCCGACGTTGTTGGGGATCAGGCCGTCGTAGTCGATCTGGCTGCCGCCAACCTGGGTAGCAACTGACATGGGAGAAAATCCTTTCAGACGCGTTCCGGATTGAACTCGGGCCGCGCGCCCGAGCCGTAGCGTTTCAGCGACCCTGCCTCGCCGACCGCATTGGGGCGCTGGAAGATCCAGTTCTGCCAGGCGGTGAGTCGGCCGAAGATGCGGGTCTCCATCGTCTCCGGGCCGGCGAAGCGCAGATTGGCTTCCAGTCCGGTGAGCGCGTCGGGGGAAAACGACGCGCGTTCCTCCAGGATGAGCCGCACCTCGTCATCCCAGTCGGTCGCGTCATAGGCGAAGGTGACCAGTCCGAGGGCTTCCGCCGTCTCCGCATCGAGTGTCTGGTTGGTGTGGCCGGCAGCGGTCGGTCAGCGATTCCGGTTCTCCGAGGAAACGGTTCGCCAGGCGGGTGAGGCCGTTGCCCATCGGGTAGGCGCCAAAATTCAGCGGCGAGAGATGCAGCGTGGCCGGGCCGCGGTTGTCGGCGGCCGAGGTGCCGGCGAACATGACGGCGCGGTCGGCGGCGAACACCAGTTCGGCCAAGGTGCCGGCGAAGCAACTGCCGGGATCGATCAGCGTGATCAGGCTGCGGGCCGTCATGTCGACGCGCTTGAGCACCCGTTTCCACAGCAGGCGGATTTCCCGCACCAGCCAGTCCGCCCGGTATTCCTCCAGCAGGGCGTCGGCGGCCAGCACTCGGGCCGGATCGCCGTCCGAGCGAAACACCAGCAGGCCGATCGCCGGTTCGTTCAGGCGCAGGTGCAGCAACGCGTCGTCCAATTCCCTTGCCAGCACCAGTGGCCAGAAATCGGCACCGGCGTCGTGGATGCCGCGCAGGTCGGCGGGCAGTTCGGCGGGCCCGTGCAGGGTGATGGTGGCGGTGCCGGCGGGACGGTCGAGCGCGACGTTGACTCGCGAGTAGCCGATCGCGTCCGGGGTGAAGTCGCGTTGCAGCGGCGTCAGGACGATACCGGCCTCACCATTGCGATCGGATCGGCTCCGCCAGTTCGCAGGGCGCGTTGACTGACCTTGGCCTCCCAGGTCGAGGGCGGCACCACCTCGTCGACGAGCCGCCATTGCACCGCACGCTGGCCGCGGACGCCTTCCTCGGTGGTGCAGAAGACGTCGGCGAGGTCGCGCCGCACCTTGCGCTTGTCGGTCAGCCGGGTCAGGCCGCCGGTGCCGGGCAGCACCGCCAGCAGCGGAAGCTCCGGCAACGAGACGGTGGAGCGGCGGTCGTCGATCAGCATGACATGATCGGCGGTCACCGCGAGTTCGTAGCCGCCGCCGGCCGCGGGGCCGCTGATCGCCGCCAGGTAGCTCTGGCCGGAGTTCGCGCTGGCGTCCTCGATCGCGAGGCGCGTCTCGTTGGTGAACTTGCAGAAGTTCACCTTGTGGCCGTGCGAGGCCTGGCCGAGCATGCGGATATTGGCGCCGGCGCAGAAGCAGTTGTCGAGGCCGGAGCGGAGCACGACCGTCTTCACCTCCGGGTGCTCGAACCGCAGCCGCTGCACCGCGTCGGCGAGTTCGATATCGACGCCGAGGTCGTAGGAGTTCAGCTTCAGTTCGTAGCCCGGCAGCAGGCCGCCGGCGGGGTCGACGGCCATGGTCAGGGTGGCGATCGGGCCATCGAAGCTCAGCCGCCAGTGGCGGTAGCGGCCGGGGTCGGTCTGGAAATCGATCATGTGACGGTGTCCCTGGGCAGGCCGGCGATGAAGCGGGTGATGGCGGCCAAGGTCGGCTCCTTCGCCTCCAGATGCGGAGCGTGGCGGGCGCCGGGGACCAAGCGGATTTCGATCGGCGCGGTTACATTGGCCTGCAACGCGCGAAGCTGGTCGTAGGTGCCATAGGGGTCGTCTTCGCCTTGCAGGCCCAATGTGGGCACGCGGATGTCCGGCAGGGAGGCGGTAATGTCGAAGTCGCGGAAACGCGGGTCCAGCCAGGCGTCGTTCCAGCCCCGGAACGCGATGTCGACATGCCGGTGGTAGCGCGCCAGGCGGTCGCGCAGGTCGCCGGTGTCGTAGGCGTCCCGGATCTGGCGGATGCTGGCGATGTTGAGGTCCTCGACAAAGAAGTGCGCGGCTATGGTGACGAGGCCGAGCAGGTGGGGTGGGCGCGAACCTGCGTGCTCGCCTCGCTGTCTGGGATCGCAGTAAGCGGCGGCGTTATCCAGGATCATTGCCGGCAGCAATGTATCGTCAGACGTGGGTGGCCGGCCCCTCGGCCTGCGCCAAGGGCATGCTACGCCGGCCATGACACGAAGGGATGGGCCGCGCCCGGCAGTGCCACCGTCTCGGCGTCTATGCCCCTGGCTCCAACGGCTCCCGCATATATGGCCGCGATCGACCCGCCATCGGAATGACCGAGCAGCACGGCCTGCCTGATCCCGGCTTCGCGCAACACCTGCGGCAGGATCGTCAGCGCCTCCTGCTGCATGTAGTCCATCGGACGGGGGAGCGCGGTCGGATCGGACTGTCCATAGCCAAAGCGAGAATAAGCGAACACGCCCCAGCCGGTTGCGGCGGCCAGGCGGTCGGGAACGTCGCGCCACAGCTCGACACAACCAAGCCCCTCATGCAGCAGCACGAGGGTCGGCGCCTCGGCGGGCCCGGGGCCCCACCAGGCCGTTTCAAGCGTCCCCTCAGGCAGCGCAAGCGTACCCGGCGCATCAGAGTTCGCGCAGCCGGAAGCGCTGGATCTTGCCCGTTGCGGTCTTCGGCAGGCTGTCGGTGTACTCGATCCATCGGGGATATTTCCAAACGCCGACTTGCGCCTTCACGTGCGCCTGCAGCAGAGCGGTCAGCGCATCCCGGTCCTGATCGCCCGCGCTGTCACGCAGAATGACGAAGGCTTTCGGCTTGGTCAGCCCGTCCTGGTCCTGGCGCCCGATCACCGCCGCCTCCTGCACGGCGGGGTGGGAGATCAGGGCTTCCTCGACATCGAACGGGGACACCCAGACGCCGCCGACCTTCAGCATTTCGTCGCTGCGGCCCGCAGAACCGGAAGTAACCTTCCTCGTCGCGGGTGTAGGTGTCGCCGGTGTAGGTCCAGTCACCGCGGAAGGTGCGCCGGGACTTGGCGCGCTGGTTCCAGTAGCCATCCGCCGCGCTGTCGCCGCGCACCACGAGTTCGCCGGTCTCGCCATGCCGCGCCGGACGATCGTGTTCATCGATGACGCGCGCCTCATAGCCCGGCACGGGTTTGCCGCTGCTGCCGTAGCGGACATCGTCCGGGCGGTTGCTGATGAAGATGTGCAGCATCTCGGTTGAGCCGATGCCGTCCAGGATATCCACGCCGACCAGGGCACGCCAGCGCCGCCCGATATCCGCTGGCAGCGCCTCGCCGGCCGAGATGCAGCGTCGCAATCGCAGCGAGCCGGCGCCGGGCGTGATATAGGGGTTGGCCAGCAGGCCGGCGTAAAGGGTCGGAACGCCGCCGAACAGGGTCGGGTTGTGCGTCCGCATCACCTCCAGCACGGCGTCGGGTGTCGGCCGGCCGGGCAGCAGGACGGAGGCGGCGCCGACCGACATCGGAAACGTCAGGCTGTTGCCGAGACCGTAGGCATGAAACGCCTTGGCGGCGGAAAACATCAGGTCATCCGGCTGTATGCCCAGCACCTGGGCACCGTAGGTGTCGGCCGTGAAGCGAAGGCTGCCATGGACGTGGCGGACGCCTTTTGGCGCGCCGGTCGATCCGGACGAGTAAAGCCAGAACGCCACCTCGTCGGCGCAGGCGGCGACGGTCTCGGTGCGCGGGTCGCCACTCGCCAGGAATGCATCGAACAATGACAGCCGGCCGTCCCCCGCCCCGGGAGCTTCGGACGGACTGGCGCCGTCGGTGGGCGACACGATAATTCGCCGGAGCCCGGGCGCGTCGCGCAGCACCTGATGCAGCGCTTCCGCCACAACCGCGGACACCACAACCGCCGACGCCCGGCAGTCGGCGAGAATGAACGCAACCGTATCGGGCGTCAGAAGCGTGTTGATCGGCACCGGTACGACGCCGGCGCGCAAGGCGCCCCAGAAGGCGATCGGAAAATCGATGGTGTCCTGCAGTAGCAGGACGACCCGGCGCTCCCGCTCGATGCCGGCGTCTGAGATAGAGCCTGCGAACCGCCTTGTGGCGGTCTCGAGCGCGTCATAGGTCAGCGACCGCCACGGATCCTGGAACGCCAGTCTGCCGCCGTTTCCGTCGCGCGAGTGCCGGTCAACGAACCAGTCGACGGCGTTGCCATTCTCCATTGTTTCCTCGGTATCTCCCACGCACGCGGCCGGATGATTTTCGCAACCGTCGGTTACCTGCCGGCAGCCTCTTTCATACCGGCGGCCATTTCCGGACAGACTGGGGCGACGACCCGCTTAGGCCCAGTCTACTGCCTGTCGGTCGGCAAGCGGAAGAGCGATTGTCTCTCTGGCCGAACCATGGCCGAAGCGACCCGGTTGGCATCGGCATCGGGTCCCCGAACCATCCGCCGGCGCACACCGACCGGACTGCATCAACGCACGAGGGAAGCGGCCATCGGGCGGGTCTGCCCGAACCCGTCGTCCCCCAGTTCCCGCCGCCACGCTGCTCAAGCCGCGGATGGCTCGGATGACGTGGAAAGCCAACCGGGGCGACGCACGATCGATTTATACCATGCCGGGAAATGGGCAATAAAGTCGCCCATGTTCCTACTCAAAAGGGACATATTGCGGCGACGGGTCATTTCGAAATATTGTTTGGTTTCAGACTGGGCACGGTGAGTAGGAATGAGTATTTTCGACAACTGGCATGAATTCGAGTAATTCTCGCTCGTAGATACCAATGTCACTGCTATTGACCTGCGCGAATGCGCTCAAATCCGCACTGCCCGGACTGAAGCAGATCTCCGGACCTAGGGCGGGCCCGGCGGCCCGCCCTCGATGCTGCGGCAAAATGCGGCAGCGCCTCCCGGGGTATCCGGAAAAGTAGTGAGCGAAGGACTTCGAGTCGGATTGGCTTCGTGTCCCGCGGCAGGCGCCACCCCGACCTGCGAGGCGAACCGAACCCGCGACGCAAATCCCTATCGCCGAGCCAGTCCTGGCGATGGAAGCGAAGATGCCGCGCGCGCCCGGGTCTCGGTGGCCGATTGCGGCGCGCCCGGGAGTGGTCGCGCCAACTGGTTGGAGCAGTGATGGTCAGGATCAGACGTGCCGTGCTGTTCACGTTGGCCGAGCGGTATACCAATCTGGTGGTCAACTTCCTCCTGATCACGATTGTCTCACGGCTGCTGTCTCCAGCCGAGATTGGCATCTCGATTGTCGGCGCGACGATCGTCGGCATTATTGAAATCGTCCGGGATATTCCCTCTCCTTACCTTGTCCAGGAAAGGGAGCTGTCTCGGGACGACGTTGCGACGGCATTCACCTGCATGCTGCTGATGTCGCTCGCGTTTGGCGCGATATTGTTCGCCTCTTCGGGTCTGATCGGCCGGATCTACGGAGACGACAGCCTTATTCCCTATTGCCGCGTGCTGGCCATCGGGCTTCTGCCCGGATCATTCGAGCGACCAATCATTGCTCTGATGCGGCGTAACATGGCGTTCGATCAGCTGGCGGTTATCAATGTCTCCGGGGCGGTCGTGAACATGATCGTCACGGTCGTGCTGGCCTTTGCCGGTTTCAGTTTCATGAGCTTCGCGTGGGCGACCCTCGCCAGCAGCGGCACCGTTGCGATCCTTGCATTCGCGTTCCAGCGGGATCTCAGGATCTTCCGGCTCTGCCTGAGCAAGTGGCGGCGGGCACTGGCGCTGGGGGCCTACAGCGGCGCATGGGGGATAACCTATCAGTTTCCGGAATTCACCTCGTACCTCCTGCTGGGACAATTTCTGCGGATTGAGGCGGTTGGCCTCTACAACCGAGCGCGTATCGTCAACGACCTGCCTGGCAGGGTCCTGCTGTCAGGACTGGCACCGGTAGCATTTCCGGCGCTCGCGGCCGAAGCCCGTGCCGGGCGCAGCCTGATCGAGCCATACCTGCTGGCGCTCGCGATCGTGTCGGCGCTTTACTGGCCAGCCTTCGTTATGCTGGCCGTGCTGGCAAAGCCCATTGTCATGATCCTGCTCGGCAAGCAGTGGGTGGGTATCGTTCCACTCGTTCAGATCATCGCGATCGCCAATCTATTTTCCGTCTCCAGGCCGCTGACCCAGCCGATACTGACGGCCCTTGGTGCGGTCCGGGAGTTATGGCTCTCGGCGGTCATCGTCCTGCCAGTCGGCCTGATACTGACCTCGGTGGGCGCAAGTTTCGGACTTGAGGCGCTGGCGTGGAGCCTCGTGCTGCGTGCGCCGATAGACGCCGGGGTTGAGTTGTTGTTTATTCGGCGCCATGCGCGCTGGACCTGGGGCGAGTTTTTCGCGGCCCTGCAAAAAAGCGCTGTGGTTGCGATGTGTACAGCGGCGCTTCCGGCGGTTCTGCTCCATACCGGCGCCGAATTTACCACTGCAGTATCCCTGGCAGTCGCTGTTCCGACGGCGATGGCCGGCTGGGTCGCTGGGCTTTATCTCACCGCGCATCCGCTCGCGAATGAACTCACCCTCGTTGCCGCGGCAGTGCGTCGGCGCTGGAACGATTTGCTTTCGCCAGTGAGACTGCGCGCCAACGCAGCCGACAGATCGTAAGCGGGAAACCTCCATCCGGCCGCGTGACCACGGCAATCTGGCCAGGTTGATAGTGGTGGACGTCGTCGGTATCCCCTAACATCCGTGCGCTGTACAGCCGGGTCCGTAGGCTTCTCGGCGGGCCAGAAGCCGGAGCACCGTGGTGAACATCCTTTCAATCCAGTCCTGGGTGTCCTACGGCCATGTCGGCAATGCCAGCGCGGTGTTTCCACTGCAGCGGCTCGGTGCCGAGGTCTGGTCGATCAACACGGTGCAGTTCTCCAACCACACCGGCTACGGCGACTGGACCGGGGACGTCTACTCGGGCCAGGCGGTGCGGGACCTCGTGGACGGCATAGCGGCGAGGGACGCGTTCCGGCGTTGTGACGCGGTGCTGTCCGGCTATGTGGGGGCCGCGGATATCGGTGAAGCGATCCTGCACGCGGTCGCGCTTGCGCGTCAGGCCAATCCATCCGCGATCTATTGCTGTGATCCGGTGATCGGCGACAGCGACACCGGGGTCTATGTCCGCGCCGGGGTCGAGGGCTTCCTGCGCGATCAGGCCCTGCCGGCTGCCGATATAGCAACGCCGAACCAGTTCGAACTGGAGCGACTGACCGGCGTGGAGTGCACCACGTTGGATGCGGCAAAACAGGCGGTGACCCGATTGCGGACCATGCTGCGCGTGGAGGGGCCCGGCTGTGTGCTGCTGACTAGCCTGGAGACGGAGGCCACGCCGGGCGATTACACCGACATGCTGAGCTTCGAGGCCGGGACGTTCCACCTGTTGCGCACACCGCGTTTGCCGGTGGCGGTCAATGGCGCCGGTGATGCGATCGCCGCGTTGTTCCTGTTCCACCGGCTCCGTACCGGAAGTGCCGTCGCCGCGATGGAGGCGGCTGGATCGTCGATCCACGGATTGTTGCGCCGCACCGCCGAGGCTGGGTCGCGGGAAATCCTGACCGTGGCCGCGCAGGAGGAGTTCGTGGCGCCCAGTCAGTGCTTTACCGCCATCGAGGTATAGGCAGCAGTATCGGTGGGGCACTTCAGCTCGGCGCCAGGACGGTCGACAAATTTCGCCAGTCGGTATCAGACGATACCACCCGACGGGCTCAGACCGGGTGCGGGTGTCAACATCCTCCTGTATCAAGCGTCAGTCGTTGTCAGGCGAAAGAGATCATGACGAGTCACCTGCTGCAAACCATCGAGGGCCAGCGTCTGGCGGATCGCGCGGCGTGGCTGCGCTGGGGGCCATACCTCGCCGAACGGCAGTGGGGCACCGTCCGCGAGGACTATTCCGCGACCGGTGACGCCTGGAACTATCTGCCGCATGACCATGCTCGCAGTCGCGCCTATCGCTGGGGCGAGGATGGCATCGCCGGCTTTACCGATGACCGCCTGCGGTGGTGTCTCTCGCTGGCGTTGTGGAACGGACGCGATGAGATCCTGAAGGAGCGAATGTTCGGCCTGACCAACGCGCAAGGCAACCACGGCGAGGACGTCAAGGAACTGTATTACTACCTCGACGGCACTCCAACCCACTCCTACATGCGAATGCTGTACAAGTATCCGCAGGCGATGTTTCCCTACCAGGCGCTGGTCGAGGAAAACGCCGAGCGGGGCGTGGGCGAGCCGGAATACGAGTTGATTGACACCGGTATGTTCGATGAGGGCCGCTACTTCGATGTGACGGTGGAATATGCCAAGGCCACGCCGGAAGACATCCTGATGCGCGTCACCATCGAGAACTGCGGCCCCGAGGCCGCGGATCTGCACGTGCTGCCGCACCTCTGGGCGCGCAACACATGGGACTGGAGGCCGGGTATTCCCGAACCGCGGCTCGATCTCGCGCATAACGGCGTGGTTGCTCGGCACAACCGCATGGCGGACCGGCGGCTCGATATCGATATCGAAGCCGACTGGCTGTTCTGCCGCAACGAAACCAATACCAGGCGGCTCTACGGCTCTGACGCCGCTGGACCGTTCAAGGACGGCATCAACGATTACGTCGTGAACGGCGATGCCGGAGCAGTCGATCGGCAAAAAGGCACCAAATGCGCGGCGCATGTCAGGCTGACGCTCGCCCCCGGGATGACGCGCGTGCTGCGGCTGCGCTGGCGCCCTGCCGCCCAGGCCAATGATTTGATTGGCAACGACCCGTTCGCCGACCACGACGACATCATGTCGGCGCGTCTCGCGGAGGCCGACCAGTTCTACGCCGTCCTGCAGTCCAACATCGCACACGCCGACGCCCGCCTCGTGCAGCGCCAGGCGCTGGCCGGCATGTTGTGGTCCAAGCAGTTTTACCGGTTCGACATCCGCCGCTGGCTCGAAGGTGATCCGCTGCAGCCGGCGCCGCCACCCGAGCGCCTGGCAATCCGCAACACCGAGTGGCAGCACCTGAACAACCGCGATATCATTTCGATGCCAGATACCTGGGAGTATCCGTGGTACGCGGCCTGGGACCTCGCCTTCCACGCGGTCACGTTCGCGCTGATCGATCCCGGCTTCGCCAAGGATCAACTGCTGCTGCTGACGCACGAATGGTACATGCACCCGAACGGGTCGCTGCCGGCGTACGAATGGGCGTTTGGTGATGTCAACCCGCCGGTGCACGCCTGGGCCGCCTGGCGCGTCTACCGGATGGACGCGGCGATGACCGGCACCGCCGACTTCGAGTTTCTCGAGCGCGTGTTCCACAAGATGATGATCAATTTCACCGGCTGGGTGAACCGCCAGGACGTTGAGGGACGCAACGTCTTCCAGGGCGGCTTCCTGGGGCTGGACAACATCGGCGTGTTCGACCGCAGCCAGAAGCTGCCGGTCGCCGGACGCATCGACCAGTCCGACGGCACGTCCTGGATGGCGATGTACGCGTTGAACATGATGCGCATCTCACTGGAACTTGCCGCCCGCAACCGTGTCTACGAAGCCACCGCGACGAAGTTCTTCGAGCATTTCCTGGCGATCGCGGAGGTGATGACGCGCCAGAGCGGGCGGCGCGGCCTGTGGGACGAAGTCGACCAGTTCTACCACAACGTGCTGCAGCGCCCGGACGGTTCGGTCATTCCGCTGCGGCTCTACTCGCTGGTCGGCTTGTTCCCGCTGTTCGCCGTCGAGGTGCTGGAACCCGGGACCCTGGAACGCTCACCGGAATTCGCCGAGCGGTTGAACTGGGTGCTGCGACATCGGCCAGACCTCGCGGCACTCGTCTCGCACTGGGAGGTGGAGGGTCAGGGATCGCGGCGGCTGTTGTCGCTGCTGCGCGGCAGCCGCATGAAGGCTCTGCTGCGCCGGATGCTGGATGAAGCCGCGTTTCTTTCGCCGTACGGCGTGCGCAGCGTGTCGCGCACTCACCTCGATCATCCCGTTCACCCTTGATCTGGACGGCCGGCATTTCAGCGTCGGCTACGTTCCGGGCGACAGCAACAGCCGCGACTTCGGCGGCAACTCCAACTGGCGCGGACCGGTGTGGATGCCGGTCAATTTCATGCTGATCGAGTCGCTGTATGGGTTTCATCGCTACTACGGTGACGATTTCCGCGTCGAATATCCGACCGGGTCAGGGATCAAGCTCAGCCTGCGGGAAATTGCCGACGCGCTGTCCGAACGCCTGACCCGCCTGTTCCTGCGCGGTCCGGACGGTCGACGGCCTGTATTTGGCGATGCGGCCCTGCCTCGCGACGATCCCCGGTTTCGAGATCATGTTCTGTTCTACGAATATTTTCATGGCGACACCGGGCGCGGCCTCGGCGCGTCGCACCAGACCGGCTGGACGGGCCTTGTCGCTCTGCTGCTGCATGGACGCGAGGAGGAAGATCCAACGCGAATGGACATGCCGACCGGGATCACCGACTCGTAGCGTCGCCATCGTGCACACCAGCAGAAGGGTCGGAAATACGCCGCATGGCCAATATGGATCGGCGCCACAAATGCCACACATCAGGTAGGAATTATGCATTTTCAGCTGGTTGCGGGTTTTTCATCACAGCAAAGATGGGCCCGTCACCGAAGCTTCACCGAACTGCAATAGACGCGTCACTGCCCCTGCCTAGGTTCCGGCCACGCCGAGGCACGTTGTCCGCGGAGGAGGTTGCATGATCAGGTTTGTCGTAGCGGTCCCGGCTCTTGCCCTGGCCGCGTTCGCCTCAATCGGTGCCGCGCGGGCGCAGCAGATCACCGGGGCCGGCGCAACCTTTCCTGCCCCGATCTATACTAAGTGGGGTGAGCAGGCGAAGGCGGCCTTGGGCATCGAGTTGAACTACCAGGCAATCGGGTCGGGCGGCGGACAGAACCAGATCCTGCAGCGCACGGTCGACTTCGGCGCCTCCGACGCGCCGATGGATCCGGCGAAATTGGAATCAGGCCACCTGCTGCAGTTTCCCGCCGTAATGGGTTCGGTCGTCGTGATCGTCAATGTCCCGGGCATCGAAGCGAACCAGCTGAAATTGCCCGCCGAGTTGCTGGCCGGTATCTTTGAGGGCAAAATCAGCAAATGGAATGATGCCAGGCTGGTCGAGGCCAATCCTGGGGTGACACTGCCGAACCTGGCAATCGCGCCGGTCTACCGGGCGGACGGCTCGGGCACCACGTACGTGTATACGTCATATCTGTCCTCCGTCAGCCCTGACTGGAAAAGCAAGGTTGGCGCCAATACCAGCGTGAAATGGCCTGCCGGCGCCGGGGCCAAGGGCAATGACGGGATTGCCGCTACGGTGCGCAATACGCGCGGCGGGATCGGCTATGTCGAATACGCCTACGCCGGTCAGAACCACCTGGTCACCGTGCAGCTCCGCAACAAGGACGGAAATTTCGTGACCCCCGGGATCGAGGCGTTCCAGGCGGCGGCGGCGAACGTCGACTGGGCAAACGCCAAGAACTTCGCGGTCGATCTGATCGACCGGCCAGGGGAAAAGAGCTGGCCGATCGTGTCGGCCACCTTTATCGAACTGCCGAAGGATCCAAAGGATCCCGCGAGGTCCGCGGCGGTGATGAAGTTCTTCGACTGGGCTTACAAGGACGGCGATGCGGCGGCGACCAGTCTGGACTATGTTCCGCTGCCGCAGGCGGTGAAGGACGCGGTCCGCACCGCCTGGCATACCGCAATCATGTCTCCCGATGGCAAGCCGATAAACTGACTGCCGGAGACACACGGGCTTGGGATTGACGGCGAATCCCCAGATGCAGGGCCCGGCCATCAGCGTAGCCCGATCCGGATCAGCCGAACAGAGACCCCCCAAAAGGCATCCCCCCTACAGGGACACCTCGACAAGGACACTAAAGTCCAGCAAGGACACCAGAGTGCAGCAGTTCGCCTCCGCCGTTCCGACCCTATCGAAAACCCGGTCCATCGGTGCGGGCGACACCATTTTCGCGGCCATCGCACGCCTTTCCGGTTGGTTCGTGCTGTTGCTGCTGGGCGCCATCATCGTGGTGCTGTTCCTGGGCGGGCTGCGGGCGTTCCAGACCTTCGGGCCGGGGTTTCTGGTCACTGACAACTGGGACCCGGTGCAGGACGTCTACGGTGCGGCGGTCCCGGTCTTCGGCACCGTCGTGACCGCGATACTGGCGTTGGCAGTCGCTGTGCCACTGGCGTTCGGGATTGCCTTCTACCTCACCGAACTGGCGCCGGTCTGGCTGCGCCGGCCGGTCAGCACCGCGGTCGAGCTGCTGGCGGCGGTGCCCTCGATCATTTATGGCATGTGGGGCTTCTTCGTCATCGTGCCGGTCATGGCGGAATATGTTCAACCCGCCCTGATCGACAATCTGGGCGACCTTCCCATCATCGGCCTACTATTCGAGGGACCCCCGTACGGGACCGGGATCCTCACCGCGGCGCTGATTCTGGCGGTGATGGTCATTCCGTTCATCGCCGCGACGATGCGCGACGTGTTCGAGACAGTACCGCCGGTATTCAAGGAATCCGCCTATGGCCTGGGCTGCACGACCTGGGAGGTCATGCGCTCTATCGTCGTGCCCTACACCCGTACCTCAGTGGTCGGCGGCATTATGCTTGGCCTCGGCCGAGCGCTCGGTGAAACCATGGCGGTGACGTTCGTAATCGGCAACACCAACCGGATCAGCACATCGCTGTTCGGGCCAGGCAACACCATCGCCTCACTGGTGGCGCTCGAATTTCCGGAAAGCCAGTCGGGCAGCCTGAAGCTGTCGTCGCTGCTGGCGCTGGGCTTCATCCTGTTCGTGATTTCATTCATCGTTCTGGCCATTTCGCGCCTTCTGCTGCGCCCGAGGCTGAAAACGTGAGCGTTACCACGTTCCCAGCCGGACGTGCCCCCGGACCGGCAAAGGACCAGGCCGCCTCCCGCTTGCAAGGCCGGCGCCGGCGCCGAACCAACCTCGTCGTCGAGGTACTGTGCGTCCTGGCGACCGTCATCGGCCTGGCGCTCCTCGCCTCAATCCTCTTCACCCTGCTGTGGCGCGGCTTCGGCGGCTTGGCGCTGTCTGTGTTCACCACCTCGACACTGCCTCCCGGCTCCCACGGCGGCTTGTTGAACGCGATCATCGGCAGCCTGATCCAGACCATGCTGGGGGCGGCAATCGGCGCCCCGATCGGATTGATGGTCGGCACCTATCTCGCCGAATACGCACGCGAGTCAGCGGTGGGCAATGCCGTGCGGTTCGTGTCGGACATCCTGCTATCCGCGCCCTCGATTCTCATCGGCCTGTTCATCTACCAGCTCGCGGTCGCCCCGTTTGGTGGCTTCAGCGGCTTTGCCGGCTGTCTCGCCCTGGCGGTGATCGTGATCCCAATCGTCGTGCGGACCACCGAGGATATGCTGAGGCTGATCCCATCGACTCTGCGGGAAGCTGTCATCGGGCTGGGCGCGCCGAAGTGGAAGATGATCGTGCTGGTCTGCTATCGCGCCGCCAAACAGGGCATCGCCACCGGCATCCTGCTGGCGATCGCCCGCATCGCCGGTGAAACCGCCCCGCTGCTGTTCACCAGTCTCGGTAACCTCAACTGGTCGCTCAGTCTGGGCAAACCGATGGCAAGCCTGCCGGTCACCATCTATCAGTACGCCGGATCGGCGTTCGACGACTGGGTGCAGCTCGCCTGGGTCGGCGCACTGCTGATCACCTTCGGTGTGCTGTCCATCAACGTCGCGGCCCGCCTGCTGCTGCAGCGGAGCCGCTGAGGTGGCAGTGGTGTCCCGATTCGAGAGTTCGGCATACTTTGGTACCGGCACTTTTCCGAACTTTCGGATCGGCAAGGACACCAGCAAGGCATTATTTTCCAGTGTGGTTCATGGCTCCGAAGCTCGCTGCGGCTGCCGTTCCAAGGTATCTCGGACTTCGGAGCCACGACACTGGAGCGAGGCAAAGAGGTCGAGATGAGTGCAACCATGACACCCAGCCACGGCCAGGGTCAGACGGCCAGTTTCGGCGGCGGCGTCCAGCCCCACGCCAGGACGGCAATGAACCCGGCCCGGATCGCCATCCGCGACCTGGATTTCTTCTTTGGTACTCATCGTGCCCTGAAGGGCATCAACCTCGATCTGCCGGACCGCCAGGTCACTGGCGTGATCGGGCCGTCGGGATGCGGCAAGTCGACCCTGCTGCGGGTGCTGAACCGCATGTACGACCTATATCCGGGCCAGCGCGCGACCGGACAGGTGATGATGGACGACATCAACATCATCGAACCGAAGCTGGACCTCAACGCGCTGCGCGCGCGTGTCGGCATGGTGTTTCAGCGGCCAACGCCGTTTCCAATGACGATTTTCGAAAATATTGCCTTCGGCGTGAAGCTGCACGAACGGCTGTCGAAATCGGCGATGGATGAGCGCGTGGAGTGGTCGCTGACCCGTGCCGCATTGTGGGGCGAGGTGAAAGACCGTCTGCAGAGCTCCGCCATGGGCCTGTCCGGCGGCCAGCAGCAGCGCCTGTGCATCGCGCGCACCATCGCCGTGCGGCCGGAGGTCATTCTGCTGGACGAACCGACCAGCGCGCTGGACCCGATCAGCACCCTGAAGATCGAGGAGCTGATCGACGAGCTGAAGCTCGATTTCACCATCGTGATCGTGACCCATAACATGCAGCAAGCGGCCCGCTGCGCCGATCAGGTTGCGTTTTTCTATCTGGGCGAGATGGTTGAGTGCGCCCCGGCGGTACAGCTTTTCACCGCACCGAAACAGAAGCGCACGCAGGAATATGTCACCGGCCGGTTCGGCTGACACACAGAAGGACGCCGCCGATGTCCGATGCCACCGAGCATCTGGTCAAGAGCTATGACAACGAACTGAAGCGGCTGCGTGACATGCTGACCGAAATGGGCGGCATTGTGGAAAGCCAGGTCGCCATGGCGGCCGAGGCGATCATGAACCGCGACAGTGCCGCGGCGACGCGAGTGGTCGAGGACGATCCCAAGGTCGATGCGCTGGAACGGGAGATCGAGCAGTTCGTCATCCGCCTGTTGGCGCTGCGCCAGCCGATGGCGGGCGACCTGCGCCGTATCGTTGCCGGCCTCAAGATCACTACCGACCTGGAACGCATCGGTGACTACGCCGCCAACGTGGCCAAGCGCAGCATCGTGCTGGGGCAGTTCACCCTGCCTTACTCGCTCGCCGGCCTCGCGCACATGGCACACATGGTGCAGGACCAGCTGAAGTCCATCATCGACGCACTGGGTGAGAACGACGCCGACAAGGCGGTCGAGGTGTGGCGCTCGGACCGCGTGGTGGACGACATCTACAACGCGCTGTTCCGCGAGCTGATCACCTACATGATGGAAGATCCGCGCAACATCACGCCCTGCACGCACTTGCTTTTCATCGCCAAGAACCTGGAGCGGATCGGTGACCATGCGACCAATATCGCCGAGACGGTCTACTATGCCGTCTCTGGCGAGGTGCTCCCCGATACGCGGCCGAAGGGCGACACCTCGGCTTATGCGGTCGTTCGGCCCAAGGATTGATCCCGATCCGCCAGATGCCCGCCGGCAAATCAACTGCACAACGCCCACTTCGCGTGTCGTAACACAAATATGGCGCGCGGTCATGGGCCGAAGGGGCTGCCATGAGACATGAACAACCGGAGACGATGATGCTGGACGCCGTATCTAGTCTGCCCAAGCCGCTTGTCCTCGTGGTCGAGGACGAAGCTCCGCTGGCCACTATTCTGCGCTACAATCTTGAAAAGCAAGGATTCCGCGTCGACGAGGCGGCGGACGGGCAAGAGGCCCTGACCCGGATCGCGGAAGCGCAGCCCGACCTCGTGCTGCTCGACTGGATGCTGCCGGTGATGTCCGGCATCGAGGTGTGCCGCCAGATTCGCAGGCGGGCGGCAACCCGCGACCTGCCGGTGATCATGGTCAGTGCCCGCACCGAGGACCAGGACGCGGTGCGCGGCCTGAACACCGGCGCCGACGACTACATCACCAAGCCGTTCAACATCGAGGCGCTGCTGGCGAGGATGCGTGCGCTGTTGCGCCGCTCCAACGCGGTGCCGGTCAAGGGGCTACTGGCGTTCCACGACATCGAGATGGACCTGGGGTCACACCGGGTCACTCGCAACGACCGCCGTGTGCATCTCGGGCCGACCGAATTCCGCCTGCTGGAATTCTTCATGCAGCATCCGCGGCGGGTGTTCTCACGTGAGGAGTTGCTGGACGCGGTCTGGGGGCCGGACATCCACGTCGAGCCACGCACCGTGGACGTCCACATCCGGCGCCTGCGCAAGTCGATCAATGCCGCGAAGGAACTGGACGTGGTGCGCACCGTCCGGACCGCCGGCTACGCGCTGGACACCGAGCCGCTCTGAGTACCCCCTCCGGGAGACGGCCGGAGGACCGTAGACGTGTGGCGACTTGCCATCGTAGGCTGCCGCGGCGACACCGGAACACGTTTGGGGGAATTCAACAATGAATCGAAAGCAATGGCTTCTGGGTGGAATGGCGGCGGCGGCACTGCTGGTCGGATCTGGCACCATGATGCGGGCCGCTGAGCTTGATGGCAATGCGCTGCTGAAGGCGGATCAGAATCCCAATGACTGGCCGATGTACCACGGAACCTACAAGTCGTGGCACTACAGTCCGCTGGATCAGATCAACAGCGGCAATATCAAGCAGCTGCAGCTTGCCTGGATGCACAATCCCGGCAGCAGCCCCCATGGCGGCATCCAGTCCTTCCCGCTGGCGGTCGATGGCATCGTCTACTACACGACGGCGCACAATCAGGTCTGGGCGGTGGACGGAGCGACCGGTGCATTCCTGTGGTACTTCAAGCCGCAGATCGATGAGGATTGGGAAAACACCATCACTACCGTCTACAACCGCGGCCTGGCGGCGGCGTACGGCAATCTTTACATGGGTACCGTCGACGGACACCTGATCGCCATCGACATGAAGTCCGGCAAGCAGGTCTGGGACAATAAGCTGATCGACGTCGCCAAGGGCATCAAGGGCATCACCGGCGCGCCGCTGGTCGTCAAGGACAAGGTCATCATCGGCTCGACCGGTGGTGAGCGCTCAGGATGCTGCGGGCCGATCTTCGCGGTCGATGCCAAAACCGGAAAGAAGCTGTGGCAGTTCGACGTGGTCGGCGGCGACGATCGCTCGCGCGCAAGCTGGGGCAACGACAGTTGGAAGACCGGCGGCGGCGGCGGCTGGATGACCGGCACCTATGACCCGAACACCGACACGCTGTTCTGGGGCACCTCCAACCCCGCACCCGACTACGATATCGACCACCGGCCCGGGGACAATCTTTACACCTCCGGCGTGGTCGCGCTCGACCTCAACACCGGCAAGCTGAAATCCTACTTTCAGGAGGTTCCGCACGACAGCTGGGATTTCGATGGAGCTGTGGGCGAGTTCGTGATGATCGATCGCGATGGCAAGAACTACGCCGTCCATCCCAACAAGGGAGGGTATGTCTACGTATACAATCGTGATATCGGCGAGGGGACGCTGAAGATCGAAAACGTGTGGCATCTCGGCGAGACGTCCAACTTCATCGACGGCGTCGATCCACACACCGGCAAGCTGATCGGCCGCCACGACATCACGATCGGCAAACACGACAATGTGTGCCCGGCGATCGATGGCGCCATCAGCTGGAATTCTGGAAGCTATAGTCCAGATACCGGCCTTTACTACAAGGTCGGCCAGGAATGGTGCCAGAACATGGAGGCGCAGAAGCTGCCCGAACCGGGCGACTACTCCGGCAAGGACTACATCAGCGCGAGTTTCACCCCGGTTCCCGCGAAGGGGCATGACTCGGCCTACGGGCATATCAATGCGGTCGACCCGATCACCGGCAAGAAGGCGTGGGAGGTCATCTACAAGTATCCGCCGATGGCGAGCCTGCTTTCGACCAAGGGCGGACTGCTGTTCGTGCCCGGCGCCGACGGGATGCTCGACGTGCTCGATACCAAGACCGGCGACAAACTCTGGTCGCACAACGACGGTATCGGCCACGACGGCGGTATCATTACATACATGGCCAACGGCAAGCAGTATGTCGCCGTGACCACCGGCTGGGGCACGTGGGTGTCGCAGAACCTGGCCAAACTGTATGGCGAGCCGTTCAAGAGCATGTCGATGGACGGCGGCACCCTGAACGTCTACGCGCTGCAGTAGCCGGCGCACGCTTTCCCCGGAAGCCCCACGGCCCGGTTGGCCCGCGGGGCTTTCGTTTCTCAACGAGGCGATGCTGATGTTTCGTGCTTCGATCTGGCCGTGGCTCGCGGTCTGTGCCCCGCTGGTTTGTGCGCGGCCGGTGTGCGCGGCCGACGAATCCACGCAAACTCCGCCACCTACGGCAGGTGTCGCTATCGATGATGCGCAAAAGGCAGATGCCAAGGCGCTTTTTGGCGGCCAATGCGGCTGGTGTCACGGCGACTTCGGGATGTCCGCCGCCAGGGGTCCGCAACTTGCCGGGACAAAAATGACCGAGCATGAGGTGGAACAGCGGATCCGCAACGGCAAGCCCGGCTACATGCCAGGCTTTAGCAAGTCGCTGGACCCAGAGCAGATCGTGTTGATCGCAAAATACATCAAGTCGCTACAGCCGCAGAACTGACCGGCCATTGGCCCGCGCCGCTCGGCTGTCCAATTGCCCGAGCGGTGCAGCTGTCAATCCGCGGGGCGAGGTCCCAATCGACTGATCGGCCAAGCGGTGTTAAGCAGGTCCCCAACCAGAGGTCCGGAATTCTGGCGCCGCGCAGGCGGTCCCCCGACTGGCGCCGCACCGGACAGCGCAAGGGGAGCAAGTGCAGATGATCAAGCAATTCGCGACCGTCTACCCCGGGCATATCGATCTGCCGGATCGCGGCCAGGACGCCACCCCCGCGAACGAACGCAGATTTTCCAACGAGGCCCTCGCCGGTGTGTTCGCCAAGACCGAAGCGATCGCCGAATGCATGGACGGCCTGGACTTCGACACGCTGTGGCTGGCCGAACACCATTTCCAGTATGAAGGCTACGAGGCGATCCCCAACCTGCTGATGGTCGCCGTGCATCTTGCGCACCTGACCAAGCGCCTGAGGATCGGCTGCGGCTTCAACATCGCGCCAATGTGGCATCCGTTGCGCCTGGCCGAGGACTTCGCCGTCGCCGACATCCTGACCAAGGGACGCACCATCTTCGGCGTCGGTCGCGGCTACCACACCCGGGAGGTGGAAACCTTCGGCGCGCCGATGCTGAACCAGGAGGCCAACCGCGAACTGTTCGAGGAACAGGTCGAGATCATCTTCAAGGCGTTCAACAACGAATCGTTCTCGCACCGGGGCAAATACTACACCCTGCCGCCCGAGGTGCCTTATCGCGGCTACCAGCTCAAGGAGCTCACCCTGGTGCCGAGGCCGATCAACCGCCCGGTGGAAACCTGGCAGCCGGTGGTCAGCGCCAGTCCGCGGGGGCTGGATTTCATGGTGAAGCACGGCATCAAGGGCGCGGTCGGTGGCGGAGCGGCGACCCTGCAGCAGGGCCCGATCACCGCCTATCGGGATGCCGCCGCCCGGGTAGGGCTGGACCTGAAGTTGGGCGAGAACCTGATGCTCGGGATTTTCGTCTACCTAGCCGATAGCCAGGAAAAGGCGGTGGCGGCGCTGCGGCCACTGTATGAGGAACACGCCAAGATGTTCGCACCTCTGGGTTTCCTGCCCGGCGCGACGCCGCCGCAGATCGAGGCAATCAGCAAACGCGGCGGCTGGTACGAGGCGGGCGTGCCGAAGCTGGAGGACTATATAAAGACCGGCGCCTGGTATGCCGGTCCGCCGGAAGGCCTCGTGGCGTACCTGAAAGAGCTGGAGGCCCGCTACCCGGGCATGGAGGACATCGGTCTGAGCATGCCCATGGGCACAACCCAGGCAGTGATGCTCGATCAGTTCAAATGGCTGGCCGAGGCGGTGATCCCGGCGTTCCGTCGCGGCTAAGCCTTCTGCTCAGCGCGATCGTGCTCCAATTCTCCAAGCGTTGCGCTCGCGAGTTCGGCAGGCTGCAATGATGTTGGGAGCAACAGAAGCGACGCGCGGGCGACGCGGCTCATCTCTCATCGTCAGTTGCAGAGTTTGATCAGCCCTTCCGTAGCACGGCCGTTATCGAGTGGCCGCGGGCGACGGACCCGATTCCCATGATGCCACGCGTGAGCAGCCGCGCGGCGATCGCCGCAAGATATCGCCGGGCTCGGTAGGAGGACCCCTCCAGTTCGAACTGCGTCCGTAACTTGAAGAGCCCGCGGAGGTAGTTCATCGCGAGGACCTTCACAAAATCCCGGCTGTAATATGGCCCCAGGATGTCTTCGACGATTGTCTCGACATCCAGTTGCAAATCGGCGGCGAGATAACGGATCGGCAGCTCTGTCCACCAGGTGACGTGGTGAGGTGGCATGTTGAGTACATTATCAGACTGATGGCCAAGAAAGCTCCGCGCGTTCGGCACGCTGAAGATGAGGCGGCCGCCCGGCTTGAGGCAACACAGGCAAGCGTTCAGAAACGATCGCAGACTGATGATGTGTTCAAGGACCTGAAACAAGCAGACCACATCGTATTGGGCCGCTGCTGCTCGAGCGTGATCCTCGACTAGTTCCGCGCGGACATCGATATGCCGAGCCACATTCATTGCTACGGCCACCGGATCAATTTCGAGGCCGACATAGCGAATTTCGCTGCGAATGTCCGGTTGAAGGGAATCCCAGAACCTGCCTTGTCCGCAGCCAACCTCTAGGACCGTCATGCCCGCCTGAATATAGCCGGAGGCAAATTCGAATTCCTGACGGCTCCCCAGGGGCGTTTGATACAAAAGGGTTGGCGAAGCCGCTCGGAATGCCGGCATCCGGGGGTGGAAGGCCGCTGCCTCGTGGGGCTCTGCACCAACCGGGAGACGGGATGCAAGCCATTGCGCGGCGTAGGAATTCAGCCCTTTTGCCAGATCCGCGTAGAAGTTCCCGTCTCCCTGGACCGGAGGTGAGAACGACCGAAGTCCACAATTTGGACATTCACAGAATTGAATCTCTTTGACGTCGTGCATCAGATGAGCGACGTCGACCTGATGCAGGCGTTTATAGGCTCGCGTCAGCGCCTCGGGATTGATGCTGTCCGTCGGCACAACCGCGCTCCCACAAAGCGGGCAGCAGACGCCACGGTCATTCGCCTCTCTCGCGGCCGGCGACGGGACAGTCGAACTGTCCGCGAAGCTCTCGCCTGGTTCGGGCGTGTCGGCGGTCAATACTCCTATCATAGCCCATATCCCCTATTGACGGGTCCAGGCACGTCCTTCCAGGCGTAAGACCACGCTCGAGCGCGATACAAGAGTATACTGGTATGCAATGACTAACGCCAACGTAGATGAACGGCTGGCGTCATATTGTTGGTTTCGCGCGCGGTCGCCTCGCTCGGCTGGAGCCGGCCGGCCGCTGGCGTGGCCTTGTTGCGGCCCAGGCGTTGCCGGGAGGAATCGGGCACGCGAGGCTGGGCTTGCCCAGTCGCTCTGGTCCTTGATGTGCGGGTGATTGGGACAATGTGGCCGGTCGAGGTCCGAAGCGGCGGCCCTCGCGATTGAGGCCGCCGGCCGCGTCGGACCACGTCACCCGGCCCTTCAGGATAGCAGATTCGAGGGCGATTGGCCGGCAAGAACCGCCGCGATACCGGCCAGCACCACGCGCCCCATCGCGTCGCGGGTTTCCACCGTGGCGCTGCCAAGATGCGGCAACAGAACGACGTTCTCCAGCCCAAGGTAATCAGGGTGCAGCCGCGGTTCGTCATTGTAGACGTCGAGGCCCGCCGCGGCGACGTGCCCCTGGCGCAAAGCGGCGATCAGCGCCATGTCATCCACCAGCGTGCCGCGCGCGGCATTCACCACCACGGCGCCGGGCGGCAACATCGCGATGCGCTGCCGGTTGAGCCAGTGCCTCGTGCTGTCCCCGCCGGGCGCGTTCAGTGACAGTACCTGGCACAGCGGCAGGAAGCTGTCGTCGTTGTCATGGAACCGCGCGCCGAGTTCCAGGTCGGGCGGCAGGCGGGCCATGTCTCGATAATGGATTTCCATGCCGAAGCCGCGGGCCATGCGCGCGATCTCCCGCCCGATGCGGCCCATGCCGAAAATCCCCATGCGGCGTCCGGAAACCTGTGTTCCCAGCAGCTGCGTCGGTGCCCAGCCTTCCCAGCGGCGGGAGCGGATCATTCGTTCCCCCTCGCCCGCCCGCCTTGCGGCGGCCATTACCAAAAGCATGGCGCATTCCGCGGTCGCGACACTGAGCACGTCGGGGGTGTTGCAGACCTTGATGCCCCGGCTGGCGGCGGCGGCGATGTCGATGTGGTCATAGCCGACGCTGAAGGTGCCAATGACCTTGACGGACTCCGGCAGCGCCGCAATGGCCGCCGCGTTCAGCATATCGCCGGGGCAGCAGAGGATCGCGTCCACACCCGCCGCACGCTCCGCGAGGTCCGGGATCGGCGTGTCTGACGCGGTCAGGCGGGCGTCATAGTCTTGCCGCGCCTCGGCCTCGATCGCGGCGGGAAGCCGGCGCGTTACCAGTAGAACGGGTTTCGGCATTGCGGTCCCTTATCGTTGATCGTTTGCCCCTTCGTCCGCGGCACCAGCAACCGTGCGTGATGCGCGGGGGATCATGCGCGACGCGTCGCTCAGTAGATCGTGGTCCGCAGCCGCTCCGGATAGTCGCGGTCGTATTGCTCGCCGCCAACCTTGCCGGCGGTGATGTCGGCCAGGATCGTTCCGGTGCTGGGAAGCGCTCGGCGGGAGATATGCTTGTCCGGGTTCCACAGCTCCGAGCGGACCAACGCCTTGGGGCACTGGAAGTAGACCTGCTCCGCGCGCACGACGATGACCGATCGAGGCAGGGTGCCGCGGAAGGCGAACCGCTCAACCAGCGCCGGCGCCACCGAGATCGTCGCGCGCCCGTTCACCCGCAACGTTTCACCGACACCGGGTATCAGGAACAGCAGCGCCACGCGGTCGTCGCGGAGGATGTTTCTCAGCGTGTCGACGCGGTTGTTGCCACGCCGATCGGGGATCAACAGCGTCTTGTCGTCGATCACGTGGACAAATCCAGCGGGATCGCCACGTGGGGTGACATCCAGACCGTCCGGTCCGCTGCTCGCCACCACGACGAATGGTGAGGCCTCGATCATCGCGCGATAATGCGGATGGATGTAGTCGATTTCCTTGGCAATCGCACCGGCGGAGGCGTCACCGTAAAGGGCTTGCAGCGCCGCCTCGTCACGTATCAGATAGTCACCGGTCTGATCGTCGCGGCCGATAGCATCCATACATCTGCCCTCCCTTACGCGGCGGTTCGTGCCATGGGCAGCCGTATACTCGACCTGAAAGGCAGCACCGGCAAGGAGGAAACAATGACCGGCATCAGCATCGGAAGACCTGGCGGATAAGGACGCCATACGGGAACTTCTGGCGCGCTACTGTTATCATCTCGACAATGACCGGTTCGAGGACATGGCCGCGCTTTTCGCCCCCGACGGCGTCTGGGAAACGGCATTCGGCACCGCGACAGGCCATGCCAGCATCGTCGCCCTCGCGCGCAGCCTTGCCTCGGGTCCAACCCCGCTCTCTGGCCCGCGGCCACGGAGGGTGCATCTGACGACCAACATCGTGATCATGCTGAATGGGGACGCCGCCGCCGCCCAGTCGAATTGGACCCTGGTACGGAACGGTCCCGACGGTCCCGGGATCGGTTCCGGTGGCGCGTACGACGACCAACTGGTGAAGCAGGGCGGACATTGGTTGTTCCGGCGCCGCACGATCGATCGTTTCATCGCAGAAAGTCGCAACTGAGGCACCTTCGCAGCCACCTGGACGAAATCACGCCGGGCAACTGTCGGCGAGGCGTCGGCACTGGCAGCGATCGCGGAGCGTCTGGCCAAAGCATGACAAAACGACTACACGCTATCGATGGATCGTGTCGCGGCGGTTCCGGATGTCCGCGCGCAGGCGAGGCGCGGATGACCGGGGCTGAGACGGCGGGAGAGCAGTTGCGATGAACGGTGCTGAAAGCCTTGTGCATTCACTGCTGAACAGTGGTGTCACCACGTGCTTCTCGAATCCCGGTACGTCGGAGATGCACTTCGTCGCCGCACTCGACCGCATCCCCGGCCTGCGTTGCGTGCTCGGCCTGTTCGAAGGTGTCGTGACCGGTGCCGCCGATGGCTACGCCCGCATGGCCGGGAAGCCCGCCGCGACGCTGCTTCATTGTGGGCCCGGCCTGGCCAATGGCCTGGCCAATCTGCACAACGCCCGGCGTGCCGCAACTCCGGTGGTGAACATCGTCGGCGATCAGGCGACCTACCATCGACCGCTCGACTCGCCGCTGACCGCCGATACCGAAGGCTGGGCCCGGGGCGTCTCCGGCTGGGTGCGCACCGCGACCGATGCGCGTACCGGTGGGGGCCGACGCGGCGGCTGCCGTGCAGGCTGCCATGATCGCGCCCGGCCAGATCGCGACGCTCATCCTGCCCTCCGACACTTCGTGGAACGCAGGCGGGGTCGCGGCCGAGGCGCTGCCGAGGCTGCCCACCCCCACGGCAGCGCCAGGACAGATCGACGTGGCGGTCACTGCGCTGCGGCGCGGCGGTTCCGGCGTCGTCCTGCTGCTGGGCGGAACCGCGCTGCACGAGAAAGGCCTGGCGCTGGCGCACCGCATCGCCGCCGCCACCGGATGCCGCGTCATGGCCCAGGGCGCCAACGCCCGGATGGCGCGCGGCCAGGGCAGGCTGCCGGTCGAACGTGTGCCCTACGTCGTCGATGTCGCCGTCAAGGCGATGGCCGGGACCAAACAACTGATTCTGGCCGGGTCGCGCAAGCCGGTGACCTTCTTCGCCTATCCGAACATGGTGCAGTCGTCGATTCCGCCCGATGCCCAGGTGCACATCCTTGCGCGCCCGGAACAGGACGTCGTGGAGGCGCTGGCGCGGCTGGCCGACATGCTGGACTGTCCGGCGATCGCCCCGCCCAACAATGGCGCGCGGCCCGAGCCCGGGAAAGGTGCGCTGACCCCGGAGGCCGTCGCGGCGACACTCGGCGCGCTGATGCCCGAGGATGCGGTGATCGCCGACGAATCCGTCACCTTCGGCCGCGGCTTCTTCGGCGCGACCAAGGCCGCCCCGCCGCATGACTGGCTGAACGTGACCGGCGGCGCGATCGGCGGCGGTATGCCGATGGCCACCGGTGCCGCCATCGGCGCTCCCGGACGCCGGGTGATCAATCTGCAGGCTGACGGGTCGGCCATGTATACCGTGCAGGCCCTGTGGACCCAGGCGCGGGAGAAGCTGGACGTGACGACGGTTCTGTTGTCGAACCGGAAATACGCGATCCTGCTGGGCGAACTGGCGAATGTGGGAGCCAATCCGGGCCGCACCGCTCTCGACATGATGGACATCGGCAATCCGGATATCGAGTGGACCCGGCTGGCCGGATCGATGGGCGTGGAAGCGGCGCGCACCGACACGGCCGAGGGCTTCACCGACCTGCTGGCGCACTCGCTGCGGCGATCGGGCCCATTCCTGATCGAGTTGCTGATTTGACCGGCGATTTTCCGCCACCGTTCCACCGAAGTCATGGCCGGCAACGTCGCGCTTGACTGTAGAGACATTCGTGCGTACACCACAATTGATGCAGGTGCCGACCGGTGTAAGCGAAGTCCACCTAGCGTCAGAGTGCAATCGGGCCCGGAACCAACCTGGCTCATTGGGAGGACGGAAAATGGCTAAAGTCGAGCGTAGTGGACGAGCAACGTCCAAACAACGGCACGCGACCAGCACGAAATCGCAGGTTCGGCCCAGGTCCATGACGACGAAGCTCACGGGACACACGCAATCCAACGGGTTGGCGCGGGCCGCCGGGGAGCTGCCACGATCGGGCTGGGCAACCGATCTCGTATTCGATGTGCGGGAGCCGAAACTCGCGGTCAGCCTGCGACTCGACGCCGACGTGCTGCGCTTTTTCCGCGGCTTCGGCGCCGGGTATCAGACCCGGATCAATGAGGTGCTAAAGGCCTTCATGCAGGCGAGGGAAAGTCTGGAAATCGGTGCGCAGGTCGCCAGCGCGAAGGCCTCCCGTACGGCCGGCCGGCAGCGGCAAGCGCCCCCGCTGATCGATGCGGCGGGGCAGCCGGTAGCGCCCCGCCGTTTCGGCACGGCCGGCCGTAGGCGTCTAAGATCTCAACCCGCGATAGGGTCGTCGCGGACTGCTTCAGTCTGTGCCGCGACCCACGCGCGCAGAACAAATCCAGCTTCGGTGCGCCAGTCGACGTGGTTGCCTTTGAACCATGCCAGCGTCGCGACGTCGATCGGCAAGGCCACAGTTCGCATTCTTACCGGCGGCCAGTCGGGGATCCCGTCGCCGGACTCCGCTTCCGGGGAGGCCCCTGTTTGGGCGATCCCGGCATCCAAGTATGCCTCGAACAGCGCGTCGTCATCGAGGTTGTTGGCGTCTTCATGCGGGTCGTCTGAAATCGTTGTCGGCACCAGGTGCGGTTTCAATCAAAGGGTTTTGGATCAAAAAACAGGGGGAACGCTCGAAATCCAAGTCTTGGCAAATCCCGGACGAAGACGCCGAGCGTGAGATTATCCGACAAAAGGTTAACAAATGGTTAACGACCGTTCGGTAATCAGGCGGGGCTCACCTGGACGGGTCCATCTCCGGGCCTGAACACGATCAATCGGCAGCGCCCGCCACTTCCTCCATCGGTTTCTTACCGGCGCGGATTCGGGTCAAAGCTTTCTCCACGTGCCGACTGAAAACAAATTCGGCCGGCCGCTGCGCGTCCAAAGCGATGTCCGGCGCCATCGGCCCTTCGGTGCGGATACCGCGCATCGCCTGCGCAACCGCCCGCCAAGGCTTTCGGACGGTCTCGGCGACGGCGCTTGCCTCGTAACCAGAGTGCACCATGCAGTCGGCGCACTTCTCATAATTGCCGGTTCCGTAACGATCCCAATCGGTGGTTGCCATGAGTTCCTTAAACGTCTTCGCGTAACCCTCGCCGAGCAGATAGCATGGGCGTTGCCAGCCAAAATAGGTTCGCGTCGGGTTGCCCCATGGGGTGCAATGGAACGTTTGATTGCCGGCAAGGAAGTCCAGGAACATGGACGACTGGTTGAACACCCATTTCCGCTTGCCTGCGGCCAGACCCTGGCGGCGGAAAATACCGCGGAACAACTCCTTGGTCTTGGTCCGATTGAGAAAATGTTGCTGATCCGGCGCCCGTTCGTACGCATAGCCAGGCGAGACAGAGATACCGTCGACTCCCATCGCCATCACGTCATCGAAAAACGCGGGCCACCTTCGCCGGTTCGGCGTTGTTGAACAGCGTGCAATTGATGATGGTGCGAAACCCGCGGCGCTTCGATTCCGCTATCGCGGCGACGGCCCGGTCGTATACCCCGGTCTGGCAAACCGAAACATCGTGCTCCTGCCGGCCGCCGTCCAGGTGGACCGACCACGAGAACCATTTGCTCGGCTTGAACAGATCCATCTTCTTTTCAAGCAACAGCGCATTGGTGCAAACGATCACAAACTTCTTGCGTACGATCGCACCCTCGACGATCTGCTCTATTTCCTTGTGCAGCAGGGGCTCGCCGCCGGCGACCACCACCACCGGGGCATTGCACTCGTCGATCGCCTCCATGCACTCCGCCACTGACAGGCGTTGATTGAGGATCTCCGCCGGGTAGTCGATCTTGCCGCAACCGGCACATGCCAGATTGCAGCGGAACAACGGCTCCAGCATCAGCACCAGCGGATAGCGCTTGCGGCCGATCAGATGCTGCTTCAGGACATAGGCACCCACACGCAGGACCTGGTTCAGCGGAACGGACATACTGTAAAGCTTCCTTATGCGTCGGAAAGTTCGGCGGGAAAGCGGAACCGGACGTCCTCGGCCACACCGTCCTGGGTGGAGATTTCGATGTCGCCGAACCGGCGCAACCCATCGAGGACGCCCTGAACCAGGGTCTCCGGCGCCGAGGCGCCCGCGGTAACACCCACCGACTTCACACCCGCAAACCAATTGGTCTGAAGCGCCCCGGCATCGTCGATCAGGTAGGACGGCTTCCCCAATTCCAATCCGATCTCGCACAGACGGTTGGAGTTGGAGGAATTTCGTGATCCCACGACGAGGATCATGTCGACCGCATGGGCCAAGTCGCGAACCGCCTGCTGGCGATTCTGGGTTGCGTAGCAGATGTCGCGCACGTCCGGGCCGACGATCGTCGGAAAGCGCTCGATAAGCGCCGAAATGATACCGCGGGTATCGTCGACCGACAGGGTGGTCTGGGTGATATAAGCTAATTTATCGCGATCCTTGACCTCGAGCAGCGCTACGTCCGCCACTGTCTGCACCAGATGCACCTTGGCGGGAACCTGGCCGATCGTGCCCTCCACCTCGGCGTGGCCTGCATGGCCGATCAGCACGATCTCGCGATCCTGCCGAGCGTAACGGCGACCTTCGTTGTGCACCTTGGCGACCAACGGGCAGGTCGCGTCGATCACCGGCAGCCCGCGTTCGGCCGCCGCCTGCTCTACCCGCTTGGCAACGCCGTGCGCGGAAAATACAGTCATCGCGCCCGGTGGGATCTCGTCCAGTTCGTCAACGAACACCGCTCCGCGGGTACGCAGATCCTCGACCACATGACGGTTGTGCACGATTTCGTGACGAACGTAGATCGGGGGCCCGTATTTCTTCAAGGCACGCTCGACGATTTCGATGGCTCGCTCCACGCCGGCGCAAAAGCCCCGAGGTTGAGCGAGAACGACACGAATCATGCGGTCTGTCTCCAGGCTGATGCGGTGCGGGTGAGGCCGGCATATGGCAGGTCGATCGGTCGGTCGCAACGTCGGGTGTTTGCATACGTAGGTAGCAGCACGCCAAGCTGCCATGGCTGGCAGCGAGGGATAAGCTGATAGCGAGCGATAACCGCCGAGACCGCCGAGTTTTCCTTCTGACCTTGGCCACCGTGGCATATCGGCAACATTCCCAAGCTTCGCGCTTGGCCGCCCATGCATGCCGGCGCATGACATGTTAGTGGTGACTTGCACGATAGTGATAAAGGGGACTGGCTCCCAGGTTGTGGAGTTGTTGGGTCCGAGGGTGACACCACGAGGACTGAAAGCTTGATCGACACCGACCTGCCAACGGCGATGGGGCGCGTCGCCGCTTTTGTTGAACAGGCGCTGGAGGTATTACTGCCACCGGTTGACGGGCTCGAGGGTCGTCTGGCGGAGGCAATGCGTTATGCAACCCTGAGCGGCGGCAAGCGCATGCGCGCCTTCCTGGTCATGGAATCCGCGGCCTTGTTCTCGGTTGCTGAAACCTCCGCCGCCCGTGTTGCCGCATCCGTCGAGATGCTGCACGCCTATTCATTGGTACATGATGATCTGCCGGCCATGGATGACGACGATCTGCGGCGCGGCAAGCCCAGCACGCATCGGGCATTTGACGAGGCCACTGCCATCCTGGCTGGCGACGCTCTGCAGACCCGCGCCTTTGAGTTGCTGGCGGAAGCTGATACCCACTCGGATGCGCTGGCCCGGTGCGAGCTGGTCGCGGCGCTTGCGGCGGCATCGGGTGCGAAGGGCATGGCCGGCGGGCAGATGATTGATATGGTTACACAAGGCCAGGCATTGGGCGCCCCCGCCGTCACCCGGCTGCAGGCGCTCAAAACCGGTCGTTTGATACAATACAGTGCCGAAGCCGGCGCCATACTTGGCCGAGCGTCATCGCATCAGCGACATCTTTTGGCCGCCTACGGACGCGATCTGGGGGCTGCCTTCCAGATCGCCGACGACCTGCTCGACGTCGAAGGCAGCGCGGAGGAGATCGGCAAAACCACCGGCAAGGATGCCGCCGCAGGCAAGGCGACCATGGTGGCCGTTCTCGGCGCCGAGATGGCCCGTGCCCACGCGGACATGCTCGCGCGCCAGGCCGCCGACCACCTCGACGAATTCGGCGATCGCGCGACCAAGCTCCGCGCACTCGCAGCTTTCGTGGTGGCTCGGCGGAGCTAAGAACAGGAGTTCAGATGAGTTCAATCATGACCACGACACTGGATCGCGTTCACACGCCAGCCGATTTGCGCAACTTCTCGGCGGACCAGTTGCGTCAACTCGCGGACGAGCTGCGGGCCGAAACTGTCGACGCGGTCTCGGTCACTGGCGGCCACCTGGGGGCGTCGCTTGGCGTGGTGGAACTGACCGTCGCGATTTACGCCATATTCGACACCCCACGTGATCGCCTGCTGTGGGACGTCGGGCATCAGGCTTATCCGCATAAAATACTGACCGGGCGACGCGACGCGATCCGAAGCCTGCGGCAGGGCGGCGGCCTGTCAGGATTCACCAAGCGTTCCGAGAGCGAATACGATCCGTTCGGCGCCGCGCACTCCTCCACCTCGATCTCCGCCGGACTGGGCATGGCGGTGGCGCGTGACCTCAAGGATGCCCGCTACAAGGCGGCGAGCGAGTTGGAGCGGCAGCGACTCGGCCTGTGCGCGGACGAGCGCAACGTCATTTGCGTCATCGGCGATGGCGCCATGAGCGCGGGGATGGCCTATGAGGCGATGAACAACGCCGGCGCCCTGAGGTCGCGGTTGATCGTCGTGCTGAACGACAACGACATGTCGATCGCGCCGCCCGTCGGTGCGATGAGCGCGTATCTGTCCCGCCTGATGTCATCGCGCAGTTTCCTGTCACTGCGCGAGCTCGGCGCCAAAATGGCAAAGCGCTTTCCCCGCGGCATCGAGCGGACCGCGCGGCGGGCGGAGGAGTATGCCCGAGGCATTCTGACCGGCGGCACCCTGTTCGAGGAGCTTGGCTTCTACTATGTCGGCCCGATCGACGGCCACAATCTGGATCATCTGCTGCCGGTGCTGCGAAACGTCCGGGAAGCCGAGGAAGCCGGACCGATCCTGGTGCATGCCATCACCCAGAAAGGCAAGGGTTATGCGCCCGCCGAGAAATCCGCCGACAAGTATCACGGCGTTTCCAAGTTCAACGTGATCACCGGCGAGCAGGCCAAGGCCCCGCCGGGCCCCCCTGGCTATACCAAGGTGTTCGCAGACGCGCTGATCCAGGAGGCGACGAAGGATCCGACGATCGTTGCCATCACCGCAGCCATGCCCTCGGGCACCGGCCTCGACCGTTTCGCCAAGACGTTTCCGGACCGCACCTTCGATGTCGGCATTGCCGAGCAGCACGCCGTCACCTTCGCGGGGGGGCTGGCAACCGAGGGAATGAAGCCGTTCTGCGCGATTTACTCGACATTTCTGCAGCGTGCCTACGACCAGATCGTGCACGATATCGCGCTGCAATCCTTGCCGGTGCGCTTCGCAATGGATCGCGCCGGATTGGTCGGTGCAGACGGTGCCACCCACGCCGGCAGCTTCGATCTCGCCTACCTGGGCTGCCTGCCGAATATGGTGATCATGGCGCCCTCGGATGAGGCGGAGTTGGTCCATGTCGTCGCCACCGCCGTCGCCATCGATGACCGTCCCAGCGCCTTTCGCTACCCGCGCGGCGAGGGCACCGGTATCGCCCTCCCCGCCGTGGGAAAGGCGCTGGCATTGGGAAGGGGGCGAGTGCTGCGGGAGGGCACGAACATTGCCATTTTGTCGCTGGGCACCCGCCTCGGCGACGCGCTGAAGGCGGCGGACGAACTCGCGGCCCGCGGTTTTCCCACCACCGTCGCCGACGCCCGCTTTGCCAAGCCGATCGACATTGCTCTGGTCGAACAGCTCGCGCGTCATCATGAAGTTCTGATCACTGTCGAGGAGGCGGCGATCGGCGGCTTCGGCGCCCAGGTTCTGCAACATTTGGCCTTGAAGGGTCTGCTGGATTTCGGCCTGAAGATCAGACCAATGACGCTGCCGGACCGCTTTATCGACCACGATTCCCAGGCCAAGCAACTGGCCGAGGCAGGGCTCTCGACGAAGGACATCGTTGCAACGGCCTTACAGGCGGTCGGCATCAAGGCAACGCGCAGTATTTCGATCAAGGCCTGACTCCCGGGATGATGACATTGCGCCGCCGAGCTGCTTTGTCGCAGGCTGCGGCGGCTACCTTGACTGGGTTCTCCGCATCAAATGCTCGGGCTGAGGACGCGACCTATCCGCGGCAGCCGATCACCGACCTGAACGCCGCGCTCGAGGTCACCATGCGGGCTGGTCGGACAAGACCGTTCGCGGCCCGTTTCGATGCCCTCGCGCCGGTGATCGAGCGGGCGTTTGACCTACCTACCGTGCTGAAAATCTCGGTGGGGCTGCGCTGGTCGTCATTCGATACAGCGACACAACTGCGCCTTGACCGGGCATTCGACCGCTTCACGATCGCGACCTACGTCGCCAACTTCAGTAGATATGACGGCCAAAAGCTCGCGGTCCTGCCCGGCGTCCGCCTGTCCGGCACCGATCGGATCGTCCATACTGAAATTGTCTCCGAAGCGGCCGGCACGGTCCGGCTGGACTACGTGATGCGGCAGTTTGGCTTTACCTGGCGAGCGGTGGATGTGCTGATCGATGGCTCGATCAGCCGCGTCGCCGTTCAGCGTTCGGATTTCCGCACCATCCTCGCCACCGGTGATGCCGAGGCGTTGATCAGAAGTCTGCTCCGGAAGGTGGCCGACCTGTCCGAAGGTGCGCTCAGCGCGTGATGACGATCGTCACCAGCGTAGTGGCTGCGCTGTCCGGCGTAGGGGTGGTGCAGGCATTGATCGGATCGCGGCTGGCAACAGCGTTCGCGCGGCGGACCGAGACGCCGGCGCCCGACCAGCCGCCGGTCAGTGTCCTCAAGCCGCTTCATGGCGACGAACCGGTGCTGGAGGAAGCGCTAGCAACGATTTGCCGACAGGCGTATCCGCGTTGGCAGATCGTCTTCGGTGTGCAGGACCAGGCCGATCCGGCGATCCGGGTGGTCGAACGCCTTCGGGCACGATTTCCCGACTGCGATATGACCCTGGTGGTCGATTCGACCCGGCATGGCCGCAACCTCAAGGTCGGCAACCTGATCAATATGCTTCCCGCCGCCCGTCACGACATCCTGGTCATTGCGGACTCTGATGTTCATGTGCGTCCCGACTACCTGGCCCGGCTTGTCGACGCTTTATCCTGCCCTGCAATTGGTCTGGTAACAACGCTCTATGCAGGTCTTCCGGCTTGGTCCAAACTGATCGCTCGGCTCGGCGCGGCGCAGATCACCTACGGCTTTCTCCCTGGCGCGCTGCTCGCCCGCGCTCTCGGACGGCGGGATTGCCTCGGCGCCACCATGTGTCTCCAGCGTGCCGACCTGGACCGCATAGGCGGGTTGCGCACGCTGGTTGACCATCTCGCCGACGACAACGTGCTCGGCCGCCGCATCCGCGGACTGGGCCTCGATGTCGCACTGGCTCAAACGGTGCCGCTGACAACCGTGCCGGAAACCCGCTCGGGCGCGCTGTTCCGCCATGAATTACGCTGGGCGCGCACCATCCGCGCGCTGGAGCCGATGGGTTTTGTCGCTTCCATCCTGCAATATTCCCTATTCTGGGCATTTCTGACCATCCTCTCGACCGCGGCCTCGCCCTGGTCGTTTGGCCTGTTTGGCTGTCGTCTGGGTGCTGCGTGCAGTGGCGGCACTGCAAATCGACGCGGCCCTGGCGCCACTTAGCAGCGCCGAACGGGGGAACTGCCCCGGCGGAGGCTTTGATTTGGGCAGCGACGTGCTGAGGGCGCTTGCGTTCTCGTGCCCAGTCTGGCTTCTACCACTGCGGGACGTCCTGTCCGTAGCAGTGATGCTCGCGAGCTATGGGGGGCGGCAAGTGGACTGGCGGGGTCACGGCTTGCACGCGGACACGCCGCCGCCATTTGTCCCGTCAGCACCGTCCGAACCTCCAGTCACGTTCCGCCCCATCCAGGGAATCAACACGCGATGATGAAGACCCTTTTCCTGCATCCGCCTTCGTTCGATGGGTTCGACGGTGGTGCCGGCGCCCGCTATCAGGCGAAGCGGGAGATCAAATCGTTCTGGTTCCCAACCTGGCTCGCGCAACCCGCCGCGCTGGTGCCGGGCAGCAAGCTGATCGACGCGCCGCCTGCTGGCATCAGCCTGGAAACCGTCGCCGCGCGAGGCTCGGAACCATGAGTTGTGCGTGATCCACACCTCCACGCCCTCGTTCGCGTCGGACGTTAAGGTGGCGGAGGCGCTTAAGCAGGCGAATCCGGCCCTGAAGATCGGCTTCGTCGGTGCCAAGGTCGCGGTGCAGCCGGCGGAAAGCCTGGCGCAGGGCGGCGTGATCGATTTCGTTGCCCGCAACGAATTCGACTTCACCATCAAGGAGATCGCGGAGGGCCGTGACTGGGACGCGGTGGACGGCATCTCATACCGCAACGGGTCCGGCGTGGTTCTCCATAACAAGGATCGCGCGACCCTTGAGGACATGGACCAGCTTCCCTTCGTCACCGAGGTCTACAAGCGGGACCTGCGGATCGAGGACTATTTCATCGGCTACCTGCTGCATCCCTACGTCTCGCTCTACACCGGCCGGGGCTGCAAATCCCATTGCACCTTCTGCCTGTGGCCACAGACCGTGGGCGGCCATCGTTATCGCGTTCGCTCTCCCGGACATGTCGCCGAGGAAATCCGCCTCGCCAGGCAGATGTTTCCGCAGGTGAGAGAATTCTTCTTCGACGATGACACCTTCACCGACAATCTTCCCCGCGCCGAGGCGATCGCCAGGGAGCTCGGGAAGATGGGCGTCGTGTGGTCGTGCAACGCCAAGGCGAACGTGCCGCGGGAGACGCTAAAGGTTCTCAAGGACAACGGCCTGCGCCTGCTGCTCGTCGGCTACGAGAGCGGCAATCAGCAGATCCTTTATAACATCAAGAAGGGGATGCGGATCGAGGTCGCGCGCAAGTTCACCACCGACTGCCACGAGCTTGGCATCAAGATCCACGGCACCTTCATCCTCGGGTTGCCGGGCGAGACGAAGGAGACGATCGAGGAGACCATCCGCTTCGCCACCGATATCAATCCTCACACGATCCAGGTGTCGCTGGCCGCGCCGTATCCCGGAACATTCCTGCACAAGCAGGCGGTTGAGAATGGCTGGCTGGATATCAATCACGCGGAACTGGTGGATGACAGCGGCATCCAGATCGCCCCGCTGCATTACCCGCATTTGTCCCACACCGAGATTTTCGACAATGTCGAGACGTTCTACCGGCGCTTCTATTTCCGGGCGCCGAAGATCGCTTCGATCGTGGGCGAGATGGTGCGCAGTCCGCAGATGATGAAGCGCCGGCTGCGGGAGGGTGTGGAGTTCTTCCAGTTCCTCCGCGAACGTCACAAAGCGGCGTAAACGGGCAATCGGCGACAGCACATTGGCTCGGCAAACGAGTGCGGACAATTTGCCGGCTAAACGCGTTCCGTGCGTCCATAGGTGGTGCTGATCGCCGGGTACGTGTTCTTCGCTAACTCCGTCCCATGGCTGGCTGGATCGTGTGGAGAAACGTAACCTTCTCGGCTGATGACTTCGGTTTGACCGAATTTGTCAACGAAGCGGTCGAGAAAGCTCACCGCGACGGCATCCTGCAAGCCGCCAGTCTGATGGTCGCCGCGCCCGCCGCAGCCGACGCGGTTCGTCGAGCGCGTGCCATGCCGTCGCTTCGAGTGGGGCTGCACCTGGTCGTCATCGAAGGGCCAGCCGTGCTGGCGCCGGCCGATATTCCGGATCTGGTGGACTCCGCCGGACAATTCCCCTCCGACCAGCTGAAGCTCGGCGTTAAGTACTTCTTCCGCCCCGGCGTACGACGCCAGCTGGAGGCGGAAATCCATGCCCAGTTCGCCGCATTCGCCGCGACAGGGCTGGCGCTCGATCATGCCAACGCTCACAAGCACATGCACCTGCATCCAACGGTGGGCGCGATGATGATCCGTATCGGCGTGCTGCACGGGCTGCGCCGCATCCGAGTGCCTGCCGAACCGCCCGCGATCCTGGCACGCTGCGGCACGCCGGCAGGGCTGGGGGACAGGCTGCTGTATCACTGGACCAGATGTTCTGCGCCACCAGGCCAGTGCCGCCGGGATCACCAGCGACAGGCATTGCTTCGGGCTAGCCTGGAGTGGCCACATGACCGCTGACCGACTGCGCCTCCTGCTGGCCAACCTGCCTGACACAGACAGCGAGATTTATTTTCATCCCGCCACCCGCCGCGATCCTTTGCTCGACCGGCTGATGCCTGCCTACGAACACAAGGCGGAACTGCTGGCGCTACTGACGGATTATTCCGAGTCCCCAAATGGCAGGGCAGGCCCTACCCCGACGGTATCGCTCGGAGCACGGCATTGACCTCCGAGGGTCGCGGGATGGGTCCGACCGCGCCGTAGCCGGCGCATTTCAGCGCGGCGGCCACGTTTGCGTAGCGTGCCGCGGCGGGCGGGGCATCGCCGGCCAGCACCCGGGCCAGGAAGGCACCACAGAATGTATCTCCCGCCCCGGTGGCGTCCACTGCCCGAACCGGGTGGGGCGGGATGCGCATCCGCATGTCCGGTGTGGCGAGAAAGGCGCCCGATTTGCCCATCTTGAGCAGGACCACCCGACACCCGAGGCGCAGATAAAAATCCAGCATCGCGTCGGGGCCGGTCAGTCCCGTGAGGATCGTTACATCCTCCACTCCGGGCATCGCATATTCGGCCCCTGCCATCGCCGCGTGCATGACCGCCGCGGCACGTGACGGGGGCCAGAGACGGGGACGGTAATTGGTATCATAGGCCAACTGCACCCCGTTACACTGGGCGATACCAATCGCAGTGAAAACGGCATCACATGCGGACGCTGAGATGCCTTGGCTGATCCCGGACACGTACAGGATACGAGCCGAGGCAATCGCCGCCTCCGGCACATCTGCCGCGGTGAATGCGGAGGCCGCCGAGTTGGCTCGGTAGTGCAGAAAGTGGTGTCCGTCGTGATCGTGGGTGACGAAATACACCCCAGTCTGGTAGCGGTCGGTTCGCAACACCGTGGAGGTATCGACGCCCTCCCGCTGCCACAGGCCGAGGAAACTGTCGCCGGGCATGTCCTCGCCGAGGGCGGTGATGTAGCCGACCCGGGCGCCCTGACGCGCGGCCGCAACGGCCGCATTGGACGTGTCGCCGCCGAACCCCTGCAGATAGTGCTGCGTGCCGTCGGGACCGGCCGGAAGCTGGCTGAACTCCAGCATCGGCTCGCCCATACACAGGAGATCGACATTCATCGCTGGACTTGCCCGCCCAATACCTCCCGCGCGGTGGTCTGAATCGCGGCTCGATCGCCGGCGGCGATGAGCTTCACATCCACCAGCGATCCGCCCATGCCGACGAACGCGGCGCCAGCAGCCAGATAGTCGGCGAGGTTGCCCGGGTCCACCCCGCCGGTCGGGCAGAAACTGACGTCCGGCAGCACGCTTGTCAGGGCACGAATATGTGCCGGACCGCCGATCGAGGCGGCGGGAAACACTTTCACAACGTCGGCCCCCGCCAGCAGTGCGGCCCGTACCTCGGTGGGCGTGACGGCGCCCAGCATGAGCGTTGCTCCAACCTGACGGCAAGGATCCGCGAGGGTTGGATCGATCCAGGGCGCCACGATGAACTGTGCGCCGGCATCCAGGCAAAGACGGGCGGTGGCGGCGTCGGGAACCGTGCCTGCGCCGATCAGAAGGTCAGGGTCCGCCGCCAGCGTGCGGATCAGCGCCGTGGCTCCGGGAACCGTCATGGTGATCTCGAAGACCCGCATTCCCGCCTCTCGCAACCACTCGACCGCGGTTGCGGCGTGAAAGGCCGAGTGGGTCCTGATGACCGGGACTACCCGTGCCGCGCACAGCCTTTCGATCAGGATGCAATTCGGCATTGCTTGACCTCCCCGACAAAGGAGGAACGCCCGCTGCGGCAGCCTTGTCAACAATCTCCGAGAATCGTCTTGCGGGGCCAGCGCGTCGGGTTCCCCGGGCGCCGTATCCGAGCGGAATGAAAGGTCCCCTGCTAGCGCCGGGCGTCCGCGAAACTCCCGGCGGACCAACAAGCAGGGAAAGAATCGCCGCCTTGCATCGAACCGCCCTTCACTCCGGGGTCGGCGCAGTCTGGTCGGCCCAGTCCCTTAGCGCTGTCGCCTTTGTATGCAGCGTCCCGACGCCATGCTCCAGCACGTCAAGACTGCCGCGGTAGTGTTGGAGGCTTTCGCCTAGGCCGGTCGCCGTCGTCCTCAGATCCGCCAGCGCGCCACGCCACGCGGCAATCGCCACACGCTGTTCGGCAAGAGCGGCATTGAGCGTAGCAAGCGCACGAACCAACCGCTCATGCGGCGTCTCCACCGGCGCCGCCACCACACGTGCCGGAAACGGAATGATCTTGGCCGAGTGGACAACCAGGTCCGCGTTCGGCAGCTCGGTGGAGGTCGGGGTCATCGATGGCGCTCCGCTTACTTTTCAGGCAGTCCCTAATAAAGCATGAACGATGACGCAACACGAGAAAAATGTTTGAATACAATGGTCTGAGGGGTCCGGAGGATCAATACGGAAACAGCTGCAGGATCATGACGAGGGCCATCATGATCACCGCGACGGTGGTGAACGCCCAGCGCGTCCAGACATACCGAGAGGGAACCAGGAACTGCTGAGCAGCCCGGTGCTCGGTCAGTACGGTCGCCAGATAGCCGAGGATAAGCACGCCAAGTGCAATCGTCGGTACACGTATCAGCAGCAGCGCCGCTAGGCCGACAAGCATCGGCACCACCCCGGCGGCGATCCGGGCCGTTGGGCGGACGGAGCCGGGCAATAGCGCGAGGCCCCAATGCACGCCACCTGAAAACGCCAGGATCAGCGCGGCGTAATCGATCAGCCAGATCGTCGCCAGCGCCGCGGTCTGCTGATTGCGTCCGACCACGGCCAGACCGCAGGCGATGAATGGCACGAGGCCGAGCAGGGTCAACGGTATGATGATCGCAGGCATCAGCGCTCCTCGGTCCGGGCAGCGTCAGTCCGCTTTGGCATGCGCCCCTCATGCCGGCGATCTGGATATGATAGGGGAAGATAAATCATGTCGATCCCTGCAACCGTTCATCTCTTCGTTCAAACGCTCCGGAAGACTCATGGCCATCGGTCTTGAAGCCGTCATCATCCTGCTGCTGATCGTGCTGAACGGCCTGTTCGCGATGAGCGAACTTGCCCTGGTCTCGGCCCGCCGAGCCCGTCTGGCGGTGCTGGAAAAGAAGGGCGTCGCTGGTGCCGCGGCGGCCCGGGCGCTGTCGGACGAGCCGCAGCGCTTCCTGCCGACGGTCCAGGTCGGCATCACCCTGGTCAGCGTGCTGACCGGCGTGTTCGGCGGCGCCCGTATCGCTGCACATTTGCAAAGCTGGCTGGAGACTATCCCGCGGATCGCCGCCTACGCCGACAGCATCGCGCTCGCGGCTCGTCGTGGTCGTGACGACGTTTCTGACCCTGGTGCTTGGGCGAACTGGTGCCGAAGCAACTCGCGCTGCGCCAGCCGGAAATGATGGCCTCCGCGGGTCGCCCGTCCGATCATCTGGCTCTCGCGCGTCGCCGCCCCGGTGGTCTGGCTGCTGGGGAAGTCCTCGGGCGGGTGCTTCGTCTGTTCGGTCTGCACCGCGCCAGCCGCGCAGTCGGTGACCGAGGAGGAACTCAAGGCGCTGCTGGTCGAGGGCGCGCAGACCGGCGTGCTGGAAATCGAGGAGCGGGACATGATCGAGCGTGTGCTGCGCCTGGCCGACAAGCCGGTGCGCGCGATCATGACGCCGCGCACCGAGCTGGCCTGGATCGACCGCACCCATCCCGCCGAAGGCCATCGCGGCCGCGCTGAAGGCCGCGCCGCATTCGCGCATCGTGGTCTGCGACAGGTCGATCGACAACGTGGTCGGCATCGTCCAGGCGAAGGACCTGCTGGATCGGATCCTGAGCGGCGGCGACCTGTCGGTCGGCGCCGCCTGCGCCAGCCGATCATCGTGCCCGATACCGTCACCGCGCTGGACGCGCTCGAACGGCTGAAATCCGATCCGCTGGGACTGGCGCTGGTGATGGACGAATACGGCAGCTTCGAAGGCGTCGTGACCGCCGCCGACATGCTGGAGGCGATCGTCGGCGATCCGGCCGGCCCCGAGCATCAGGACGGGGTGCCGGGACCGGAGGGAGAGAGCTCGATGATGCTGACGGCATGACCCCGGTGGACGAACTGAAGGCCCGGCTGTCGCTGCCCGATCTGCCGGCCGAGGGCAGCTATCACACGCTGGCGGGGCTGCTGCTGGCGCTGCTGCGGCGGGTGCCGCGGGTCGGCGACCGCATCGTGTTCGGCGGCTGGCGGTTCGAAGTGCTGGCGATGGACGGGCGCCGCGTCGAAAAGGTGCTCGCCGGACGCGAGCCGGCGGCTGAAATCTGATGTCAGCCGCCGTCACGCAATGCGTGGTGCTGGCGGGCGGCCTGAGCAGCCGCCTGGGCAGCCTGACCGCAACAGTTCCGAAACCGCTGCTGCCCTGTGGCGATCGCCCGTTCGTCGCCTGGCTGATGCGCGAGTTCATCCGCTTCGGGATTACCGATTTCCTGTTGCTGACCGGCCATCTCTCGGCGGCTATGGAGCGTGCTGTCGGCGATATCCAGGCATCCCTGCCGTGTCCGGTCCGCATCACACTGTCGACTGAGCCGGAGCGCGCCGGTACCGCCGGCGCATTGTTCCACGCTCGCGACCGGCTCGATGAGCGGTTTCTGCTGTGCAACGGCGATTCGCTGTTCGACTGCAACATGGCTGGTCTGCTCGCGGCGGCGGCAACCGAATTCATCCGGGGTGACCGGCCGCGTCATGCTGCGCCAGGTTGACGATGCCTCGCGATACGGTGTCGTGGCGCTCGACGGTGACCGCATCACTGACATTCCGCGAGCGTCCGCCGTCCGGTCGCGGCGGGATCATCAATGGCGGCGTCTACCTGTTCAGGAACACACTGATCGACAGTCTGGCGCCGACGTGTTCGCTCGAAGTCCGACGTGCTGCCCGGCCTTGCGGCAGCCGGTGCGCTGCGCGGCACCTTGGCGGACGGCTATTTCCGCGACATCGGAACGCCCGACGACCTCGCGTTGGCGCAGGCGGAAATCCCCAGCGCTGCTGCACCGGCGGGCATTGTTTCTCGACCGCGACGGGGTGCTGAACGTCGACCATGGCTATGTCGGCTCACAAGATGCAGTTCGAGTGGGTGGATGGCGCGCTCGACGCCATCCGCTACGCGACCCGCCAACGCTGGCATGTGTTCGTCGTCACCAATCAGTCCGGGGTGGCGCGCGGCCGCTACGACGAAGCGGCAGTACGCGGCTTGCTGAACTGGATAGGCGAGGAGGCCCGCCGGACCGGCGGAACCGTAGACGACTGGCGCTATTGCCCGTTCCACCCGGAGGCTAGTGTCGAGATCTACCGGCGGACGCATGACTGGCGCAAACCGTCTCCGGGGATGCTGCTTGACCTGATGAAGGCCTGGGAGGTGGATCCGTCCCGCTCCGTCATGATCGGCGATCAGGAGACGGATATGAGCGCCGCTGCGGCGGCGGGCGTGACGGGGCGGCTGTTCCGTGGCGGGAATCTTCTTTCATTTATACAACCACTGATAGATAAGTCCCCTGAGTGCGACTTGAGGGACTGAGGTGCCACTTTCCGGCAGATCATCCGCGCACGTGCCCCGCTCCGCCGTTGGATAGCTGTCATTGCCTGGGAGGTTGCCCATCCGGCGCCTGATTGTGCTTGCGTCGGGTTGACCGGCATCAAGCCCAAGCCGCCTTCAGCGGTCGCTTCGCGAGGCTTGACCCCGGCCACCCCAACGAAGCGAGGCTCGGATCGGATGTAGGGGTCGTTGCGGTCATCATCTGAGCACGCGGCGTGGCGCGCGCCAGGTCAAAGGCGATTTGCCGCCCAACGCCGAATGCGGCCGAGTGCCGCTATGGTGGTGACTCAGGGAACATGGCCGCGCTTCGGGTCAAGCAAGGTGTGGAACGACTGCGCATAGAGCGGCGAGATCCGGAGGATGGCGGCTATTCTGAATCGGTCATGAGAGGCGACGCGGCGCATCGCGTCTGGCATCAATACGGATCGGATCGAGGAATTGAGCGACATTGCGCTTGCCCGCAGAGCGATCCGAGGCAAGGTTTCCGGCGCGGGGCGGCCGAATTCGTGATGTTCATTCATGCCACCCGAACACCGCATCGCGGTGGTGCGGACCATGAATGGCACCGCCGGCAAAGCAAGCGACGTACATCTTACCGGGCCAGGGGCCGAATCCAGTCAGTCTTAAACCGGCCAGCACCGCATCCAGCGCGAACCAATCGGCAACTGCTCTGGCGGCGCCAGCATTTTTGTGACGTGTGCGACGACCCACCGACGTAGTACCCTGCCTGCCAGGCGGTGGCTCCGAAAGCCACCATCCCAGCGAACAAGGATCTCGTTCCGATGCGACGTTTGAAGGTCTCTACCGCCGCCCTTGCCCCGGTGCTGTTGCTACAGGCGTGCACCTCGACACCCACGGGGCCATCCATCGCAGTGATGCCGGCGCCGGGCAAACCGTTCGACGTGTTCCAGGGCGAGCAAGCCTACTGCAAGCAGTACGCTGACGGACAGGTCCAGGGGAGTGCGCAGAGTGCCAACAACAAACAGGTCGGCACAGCAATTATCGGGACGGTTCTAGGCGCCGGCCTGGGAGCCGCGGTTGGCGGTGGCCACGGCGCGGCGATCGGCGCGGGTGCAGGGGCCGTGGGTGGCACAGCGTTCGGCGCCGCCCCGGCGGCTCAGGCGCAATACAGCCTGCAACAACGCTACGATATCGCCTTTTCTCAATGCATGTATGCGCGCGGCAATCAGGTTCCCGGATTCCAACCCGTAGGCGCAATGCCGCAAGGCTATCCGCCGCCCGGAGCCTACCCCGGCGGTTATCCGCCCCCTGGATCCTATCCTGGCGGCTATCCGCCCCCCGGTGCCTACCCCGGAGGTTATCCGCCCGGCTGACCCACCGTTCCCGCCCGTCGCCTAACGGAACCCGCGGCTACAGCAAACCCGCGGCGATATTGACGGTGAGCGCGACAATGACCGTGTTGAACAGGAAACTGACCAGCCCATGCAAGGTGGCCACGCGGCGCAATTTACGGCTGGTGATCTGCACGTCCGAAACCTGAAACGTCATCCCGAGCACCAGCGAGAAATACATGAAGTCGAGGTAGTCAGGCTCCGGCTCGTCAGGAAAATCGAGACCGCGATCGATCGCCGGGCCGCCCATCTCGCGCGCATAGTATTCGTGCGCATAACGCAACGCGAACGTCACGTGGGTCATCAGCCAGGACGTCAGCAACGTGGTCGCGACCAGCGCCACGTCCAGCCCCCGCCAAGGCGCGGGAAGTGCCTTGAGGGACGAAAACTCGCCAGTTACCGCGACGAAACTGATTATCACGGCTCCGAAGGTAAGCGAGAAGATCGTCCATTCACCCTCCTGCTGCGCCTCGGCGTGCGCCGGCATGCGTTCAGCCGGCTCGGTGAAGAACAAATGCGCGCACAGCGGCAGGAACACCACTACCCCGAGGTCCCAGGCCAGGATCATCCGGGTCGACGCTGCCAAGGTCGCCGGCATCACCGGGGCTGCCACGAGCCCGACGGTTACCCCCGCGACCAACCTGAGGCGCGCCCGGACAGCGCGCCAGAGGACCCCCATCGCCGAAACCCCTGCCCCGCCCGCCTGCCAATCCCGCTCAGACCAACGTCGCCAGCAGCCCGGCCATCAGCTTGCCGCGATAGGCCAGGCTGTCGATCTGGATATGCTCATCCAGCGTGTGTGCCCCGGCTCCGCCACCCCCAGCCCATCGAGTGTCGGAATGCCCATCGCGCCGGTGAAATTTCCATCCGAGCCGCCGCCGGAACTCTGCGAACTGATCTGGTAACCCAAGCCGGTCCGCGATCGCGCGCGCTGTCTCATATAGCGGATGCATTTTGTGTCCGGCTCCCAGACCGGTCGGGTAACGCCCCGGGTCACCTGGAACCGCACCTCGTTGGAGGACACCCCCAATGCCAGCATCGCGGCCACCCCGCGATCGAGGTCCTCCTGCCGCTTGGCCATCGACAACGCCTCGGCGGTGCAGGTTGTGGAGACGCAATTGACCCACTGACCGCCATGGATGACGCCGACGCTGAAGGTGCAACTCTCCGTCGTCATGTCCTCGATCTCGATCAGCTTGCGCGCCATCTCCCGAATCGCCGACCGTCCCTCGCCCAGCCTCGCCCCCGCATGGCTCGGCCTTCCCGTGGCCTCCAGGTTGAATCGCGCGATTGCGTAACGACCGGTGACCACGCCGCCGTCCGGCCGCGCCGGCTCCGGCACCAGCACATATTTGTGCCGCGCGGCCTCGGCTTCGATCAGATCACGGGTGGATGGGCTGCCCACCTCCTCGTCGCTGGTGAACAGCACCGTGACCGGCAGCTTCGTGCTCACGCCGGCGCGTTGCAGTTGGCGGATCGCCTCGAGCGCCAGATAGTTGCCGCCTTTCATGTCCAGGATGCCGGGCCCCCACGCACGCTTTCCGTCGCGCCGGAACGGCAGTTTCGTCAATGTCCCGATCGGATGTACAGTGTCGAGGTGGCCCATCACCAGGATGCCGGGGTGATGCGGCGTCGCATGGGGAAAACTGGCGCGGACACAGTCGCCGAAGCCCGATCGGCCCGCGATACGCTCGATCCGCGCACCGGCCAGCATCAGGGCGCGGGACGCCAGGTCCATCATCCGGTTGACCGCGGCGGCGTCGAAAGTCGGGCTTTCGCATTCGACCCATTCGCGCAGCCCGGCCAGCATCGCATCGGCGTCGAAATGCAGCGCGTCGGGTCCATCGAGTCGCTCTCCACTGGCAGGCAACGACGGTGCCACGATCATGGCAGCGAGGCGAGCCTCTCCCCGAGCAGCGCGAAGAACCCATCCGCGTCGAGCGTCTCCAGCACGGCCGCGTGTATGGGCTGGCGAGTGCTGCCCCAGCGATCTATCAGCGTGCGGCCGCGGCTTGGTCCCGGTCCAAGGTCGACCTGCACCGCCACATCCCGGCGGATGGTGAACAGGTCGGGGCGGATCAGCCAGGCGATGGCGCAGGGGTCGTGCAGTGGCGACCCTTTGCCATCAAGCCTCGGGGAAGGAGGCACGCTGGCCTGGATATCACAGGCGAGCTGCAGGCAGCGACCGGCGCCCAATGCCCGCCAGGCGGCGATGCGAGCCGGCGTCACCAGTGCCTGGGCGGTGAGTTCCAATGTCGCGAATACCAGCGGCCGGCCGGCGGCGCACAGGATCGCCAGCGCTTCGGGATCGCTCCAGGCATTGAATTCGGCAGCCGGGGTGACATTGCCCTCGGCCCATGCGCCACTCATTAAAACGATCTGTCCGACCCGGGCCGCAAGGGCGGGTTCGGTGGTCAGCGCCAGCGCCAGATTGGTGGCGGGACCGATGCCAACCAGCGTGATCGGTTCCGAGGCCTGGCGCAGGATGCGACGGATCACGTCGGCGGCGAGGCCGGGTCGCGGCCGCACCGCCGGGCGGCAGCGTCACGCCACCCAGGCCGCCGTCGCCATGGATATGTGCCGCGCTGGTGAAGCTGCCGAGCAAAGGCCGGTCGGCACCGGCGTGCACGGGCACCGGCGAACCGGCGAGCGCGGTCAGGGCGAGCGCGTTCGGCAGGGTCAGATCCAGTCCAACGTTGCCGCCGGCAACGGTGACGGCGAGAATGGAGAGTTCCGGCGACGCCAGGGCCAGCAGCAGCGCCAGCGCGTCATCGGTTCCGGGATCGCAGTCGAGGATAATCGGGACAGGCATCTTCGTTGGTTCCTCGGATTGCCGCGCCGGGCCGGTTGGATATAACCGCAATGAGGAAGGGAGGTGAAATCGTGATGGCGACAGCAACCGACCAGCCAATCGAGATCACAGTACCGTATCAAGATCGCCCGCTCGAGCCACCCTCGCCCGAACGGGTCCGCCGCCTGCGCCGTCACCTGATCGAATTGTTGCGCGAACTGCGCGCGGCCAAGCGGCCTGACCGACTGATCCAGCAACGCGCGCCGCAACCCGGGGGCGACGATGCCGAAGTGCTGCGGGCGGGATGCGCGGCCTGCCGAGGCCATTGTTGCCTGCGCGGGGGCGAGCACGCCTGGCTCGACGAGCGCACCATGGCCCGCGTTCGCCGCGACCGGCCGGAGTTGGGTGCCCGAGGGCTGATCGCGGCCTATGTCGGTCAGGTCGCCCGTTTGTCGTTTGCGGGATCGTGCCTGTTCCACGGCGCGGCGGGATGCACGCTGGACGCCGCACTGCGGGCGGAACTTTGTTTTAGCTATTATTGCGATGGTCTGCAGACATTTCTCCGGCGCCCATCATACCAGCGGCGGCAGCCCGCACGTGTGGTTATCCGTTCGTCTCGGCAATGAGCATCAGAGGCTAGGATCAGGGTTCGGCGCGGTGGTGTCGCGAGCGGCCGACGGGAACCCGACGCCGCGTGACCGGATGGAGCTTGTTCGATTACGTGGTCGGCGAGATTTCCCCGCCCGCCTGACCGGTGGCGAAGGGCTCCGCCCATACCCTTCCGTCCCCGTGACGAACCTGTCGTGGCCAGATTGGTTCGACGGACGTCGGGGGGCGGATCGATTTCCGCCACCCGATGGCCGTTCGGTCAGTGCGCGACGAAATGCGGAAAGCTAAACAGATCGTTGAGATCGACCGCCACCAAGAAGCCGACAACCCATGCGTTGTTTGGCTGCTTGGAGCCGATGGGTGCGAGAAAGTTGTTCGGATGGACGACATATTGCGTAAACGGCTTGAACGTTATCCCTGGTATTATGCTCAGGCCATAGTTCAATTCGTAAATCCACTGCGTAGATTTATTTGGCCGCTCATTCTGATTGTTCGCGTAGTAGGACCCGATCAAGGAGAGGGTGTCACGCGGCCGCACCGGCCCGAAGGGAGCACGATCCATCAGGCCCGCATAATACTGGGCCCAATACGGTGCGCCACCATTGTATATCATGGCGCCACCGTAGACAGTCAGACTCTGGTTGGTGTTGGGATCGGGCCGCCAGACTGTCTGCTGGAGCTGCACCCATTCCGCCGTGCGGCCCTGTTTGTTGATTTCCGGGGGCACCGGATAGCTGGAAAGCTGGGTTTGGGTGCCGTCGGTGTAGCTGGCGGCGTCCCAGTAAAATCCAACATCGTAGTGCGACGGCAGCAGCGCGGTGGTGAAGTTGGTTTGATAGCCAATTTCCACGGGGGCGAAAACGCCCACGGAATTGGAAACGTTCCAGGTGAATCCGTTTTGATTTGGATTCGCCTGGCTTGGGTCATCGTCGTAAATGGCCGCCCGGATATACGTGTTGGTGGCAGGAACAAGACTTAGCAGCCCGCCCCAGGTGGAAACCGGGAACGACTGGTTCCGGTTGGTTCCATCGTACCATGTGCCCGGCTGTGAACAGATGATGCTGCTGATGAATTCGCACGAGACATCCGACGAAGCGAAATTGTTGTTGGGATTCATACGACCTATTTGGATGTCGACATGATCATCGGCGAAAGCCTGTTCCCAGTAAAACTCCGTCAGACGGGTTGCGCGCGTCGGACCGTTGAGGCCTTGCAGCGGACCTTGCGTGCCAGAGATCGGACCGATCCCGATCCCGCTGCGTTCGTCGAAAAGAACGTGGAACGATGCGCCGGGAATTCCCATGATGGTCTGCAGATCAAGCACCACTCCGAACGCGAGTTCGCCTGCAGGCATGGTGCCTCGCTGTAGACCGCCGGAGACAAGAGACGACACGACCTGGGTGTAGTCGAACAGCGGATAGATACCGTCATTCTTAAGTGTCTGGCCGAGCGCGGTGATACTCGCAAATGGATTTTTATCGGCGGGTGTCGTGGCGGTTTGCGCAAGGAGCGGGGTGGCGATGCCCGAGAGCGTACACCCCAGAGCCAGCGCGCTCAGGCAGATCCGATAAAGCAACTTCCTCATTGATTTCCCTTGTGTCAGATCATCAAAATCGCCTTTTTAGTGTTGACCCGGACGTTTCCTTATTTGGTCCCGACGGAGTCGATTGGATCTAGCAACAAGTCAGAGATGGCTGCTGTCGCATAGTCCCGCCGTCAGTTCTGGAGCAAATCTTCCCGGCAAAGACGCATCCGATCATCGGTCTCGATCGAACCACGGGGTTCGGCAAGCATGCCACGACCGAGATCTTGCCTTGCTCCTACTCAATCTCGCTCCTCATGATCGCCGGCCGACGTCACTTCCTGTCTTGTATCAATACAGAGCGTGACGCTTGGATTACATTTCGCTAGACACATGCGCATACGTCAAGTGCGAAAAAGACCAAAATCCTAAATCCCCAGCGAGAGTGGCGCCGCCGTCACGTTTGATGCACGTGAGGGTCATCAGATGGAACATAGACCACGAAAGCGAATCATTCCGTGTGACGGACAAGCCCTGATACGACTTGCGCTTGTGGTTGGGCTTCCATTTTTAAACCACGTTACGTATATACCTACGTATTGTCATAAGTGTTATGCGCATAGCGATGAAGTGGCGCCCGGTAGTGACGACCCGCTCGGATGCGAATTCGTGGCGCCTCGAGCGGGCGACTTTTGCGGAGCGTCAGCATGGGTGCCCATGAGACCACAGCCCGCGCGGGTATCGCTGGCCGCGGGGAGGTGACCACCGCGATCGGTGTGTCTCCTAGGCAAAGGCGAATGCCATCTCGGTGGCCAGCGCCGGGCTCAGTGACCAGACTCGGTCCGGGGACTTTGCTCACTCCCGGCAGCGCGGATCCTTGGTCTCCGCCGATCCCTCGGAACGATCCTGTTCGCAGGCACCGTCGTGGCAGACCCGACCGCGTCACTGGCCAGGTTAGCGCGGACCCGCGCGCCTGCAAGCCCCCGCCCCCTCATGTGTATACGGCAAAGGTCGACGGCGCCGTGGAGCAAATCGGCGTTCCGAACGATGTCCCGGCGAGCCCACGAACCCGCTCTCCCGAAACTGGGGCCTGTCCCCTTGCGTCCATGGTCGGACAGAGCGGCCCTGGTCCTGCCGCCCGGGAAATTCCCGTGGTGGACTACACCGGAAGTTGTATTCCAGACGTTACTATCACGGGCCATACCACTGTATGAGAACACCGGGCTGTGGCCCTGGGCTGGAATTCGGGGTTGAATGAGATTGGATAGGTCAGTGCCTGTTCCAGGCGGTTCATTCGAGGCGCGGTCACGTCGGCGGCACGGCGTCCATGCGCGTGACCCGAACCACCAGCGTTGCGCTGAGATGCCATCATCGTGCTTCGGCTGCGGCGCACCGTCTGCCGTCGCGTACCCGCCTTCGCCCATATCCACCGGTCCGAGCCACAGTGGCACCGGGGATCTGGCATGACCACTTTTCTGGTGACTGGCGGGGCCGGGTTCATCGGCTCCCACCTTTGCGAGGCCCTGCTGTCGCGCGGCGACGGCGTTCGCGTACTGGACGACCTTTCGACCGGCACACGCACGAACGTTCCGGGCACCGCCGACTTGATGGTCGGCGATGCCACCGATCCCGATGTGATCACCCGGGCAATGACCGGCGTCGATGGGTGCTTCCACCTCGCCGCGGTTGCCTCGGTCGAGAAATGCGTTGCCGACTGGTTCGGCACCCACCGCACCAATGTCACCGGCACGGTTGCGGTGCTCGACGCGATCCGCCGTCAGGGCAGCCGTATCCCAGTCGTCTATGCCTCTTCGGCCGCGGTCTATGGCGACCGCGGGATGAGCCCGACGCCCGAAAGCACCAACGCTGCTCCACTATCGGCATACGGTGTGGACAAGCTTGGCAGTGAATTGCACGCGAGGGTAGCGACCTGCGTCCACCATATTCCAACCACCGGCCTGCGCTTCTTCAACGCCTACGGTCCCCGCCAGGATCCGAGCTCTGCATATTCCGGGGTAGTCTCCATCTTCTGCGACCGGATCGCGGCCGGCGCGCCGATCGCCATCCACGGCGATGGCATGCAGACACGCGATTTCGTGCATATAACAGATGTGGTTGCTGGACTGCTGGCAGCGATGGATCTGAGGCCGACCAACGCGCCTGTATTCAATATCTGCACCGGTATTCCGACGTCGGTCATGGCATTGGCGCACCTGATCGCGGAAATCTGCGGCAAGCCGTTGCAGGTCCTCGGTCGGCCCCCGCGCGCGGGCGAGATCAGGCATTCCCTTGGCCGACCCGCCCTGGCGGACTCCACCTGCGCCTGCCGGAGCGACTGCCGCTACGGGATGGCCTCGCCGATGTGCTAGGGTGGCTCGCCAAATCAAGGTGACAGATCAGGGGCATGCGCGCCATCATCGAGACGATCGCGATACCGCCGAGTGGATTCGTCGTCGCGATTGTCGCCGGTCTGCTGCTGCAGTATCGCTGGCGCCGTTTCGGCCTTGGCATCGCATGGGTCGCGCTGACGGGGTTGATCCTGCTCGGTATGCCCATCGTGTCGCAGAGCCTGTTGCTCGCGCTGGAGACCGACCTACCCATGACCGCAACGGCCGAACATTCGCCGATGGCGATCGTGGTGCTGGGGGGAGAGGTGAGCCGTAGCCGCAGCGAGCAACTCGGCGTGCGCCCGGGACCACTGACACTGGCGAGGGTGCGTGGCGCCGCCGCCCTGGCTCGCCGCACGGGTCTGCCGATCCTGGTTTCCGGCGGCTCGACCCAGGATGATACCGCCGCGGTCGGCGCCGTCATGGCCGCAAGCCTGCGCGATGATTTTGGCACACCAGCCCGCTGGGTCGAGGACGAATTGTTCGACACTTGGGAAAACGCGCGCTTCAGCGCCGATATTTTGCGGCGGGAGGGTATCAAGTCGATCTACCTTGTGACCAGCGCATGGCATATGCGGCGGGCGCTGCTGGCATTCCGAGGCACCGGCCTGACCGTGACAGCGGCACCAGCCCCGCCCGACGATCCTTTGACACCAAACCTGATGGACTTTCTGCCGCGCCCAACCGCTTGGCTGACAGGTTACTACGCGTTGCACGAATGGATCGGCTATGAGTGGTACCGGCTGCGCTGAGGTTTCGATCGAGACCTTCACGACAGTCGGATCGCTGCCCCCCGCGGCCCTGTCCCTGCTTGACGCGGCCGGATCAATATTTGCTGGATGCGCCTGGTGGGAGGTGGTGCTGGCGGAGGCCATGCCTCAGGGCGCCGGCGCGACGCTGATCGTGTGCCGAGTGGACGAACGCGTCGTCGCGGTGGTTCCCATGCTGCGCCGTCGCGGGGGCGGATTGCAGAGCCTGACCACGCCCTATAGCTGCAGCTACACTCCGATACTGGCGCCCGACCTGGGAAGCTCTGCCCGCATCGCCGTGATGAGCGCGTTCGCGCGCTTCTGCCGGCCCGGTGGGGTCATTCGCCTGGATGCGCTGCCGGTCGAGTGGGGCGGCCTGCCGGATCTCATGACCGCAGTGCGCGCGGCCGGGCTGCGTCCCCTTCGGTTCGACCATTTCGGCAACTGGTACGAGGAGGTCGCCGGCCAGGATTTCGCATTTTATCTTGGCAGAAGACCGGGCCCGTTGCGGGAAATCATCCGCCGGCGGCTGCGATGGGCGTCGCGGCAATCCACATCGCGATTTGCGCTGTTAACGGCGCCCGCCGAGATGGATGCCGCCACCGAGGCATTCGAGACCGTTCATGGCCACAGCTGGAAGGACCCGGAACCATTTCCACAGCTTCAACGTGGCGCTGATGCGGGCCATGTCGAGCCTCGGTCTGCTGCGTTGCGCGATTTGGTCGCTTAGTGCGACGCCGGTCGCGGTGCAGCTTTGGGTAGTGGAAACATCCGGCCGCGCCACCGTCCTGAAGCTGGCACATGACGAGGCCTTCAAGGCGCTCTCGCCGGGCACTGTGCTGACCGCCATGACGCTGCGTCATCTGCTGGATCAGGAGCATTTGACGGAGATCGATTTCGGCCGTGGGGATGATGCCTACAAGGAGGGCTGGGCGGCGCAACGGCGTCAGCGCATCGGCCTGCTGCTGGTCGACCCCTGGCGGCTTTCCGAAGCCCTGCAGCTTGGCCGGCATACGTTGGGGCGGATGCGCGCCTCGATACTAATCCGAGGTTCGTGTCCCGACCATCGTCAGGTTGACTGTGCCACCAGTCATTGTTCGAACGCATGATTCTCGCTCACAAACGGTCCGCTCACCGGAACGTTGTCGCCACTTCGCGCGGTTGAATCCCAATCGTCTGGCCATCCGTAGGGACGCGCGAATAGGCCGCGCCTTTCATTGCGAGAAGCTTGCTGTTTGCCTGACATAGCCGGATTGCAATCTTCGGCATGTCCTCTCGGGATGTTCGTTTCCCCCTGAGCCAGCCTGAAGAATTCTGCGCATTTCGGCGCGTCGGGCCACGACCTTCCAGGTAAGCTGCAGAAACGCCATGATGTTGGCGAAGCATCGTTCTCGCAGCGCCGCCGCCTTGGCCGACGACCTGCCTCCTCTCGGTTCGCTGCTGCAATTAGCTCAAGCACGGCCCGGCGATGGCGCTCTTGCGATTTATTGCGATCCCGGTCGTACGTTCTCGACTTAGTGCATGTGACTCTGCCAATCTGTATCCGTAAAGATAAAGGATACAACGAAACTATGTCCTCTTCAACCCTTTCCAACACCAATAACACCTTGGCGCCGCTTGGCGCCTACCTCAACGCACAGCCTGATAGAAGTAACACTGCGAATGAAACAACCTTCGAGCAGCAATATAATGCCTTTGCTTCACTGATGGGGACGCGTCCGCAGTTTTACGACGCCTTTACCGACTTCAGGCAAAATCCAAGCCTATGGGGCAGCAGTGCGAGCTTCGGCGCAACGTCCTTCAACCAAGGCGGCAACAGTTTCGTTGCCGCGGGATCGGCTACAATTCCGGTCGTCGGGGTGCCGATGGCGACTTCCGGCATTCGGGCCCTCCACTCAGGATCCCGACCGCTTTTACCAGCAAATCATTTCGGGGTCGCTTGACGCGGACTATACCGGCATCGTCGATAGCTGGGCGACCGCCGGCTTCAAGACTGCCGAGTTTCGCATTGGTTACGAATTCAACGGCTTTATGCCATGGACACCGGCCGCCAAACGGGTCCGACAACGCCGACTTTGTCAAGGCGTGGCAACATATCGCCAGCCTAATTCACTCTGAAGGCACCAAAGACGGGATCACCGCGAAAACATTATGGAATCCCGCCACCACGAACGGAAGCAGCTATGATGTTCAGACGCTGTATCCCGGCGATCAGTATGCCGATGTCATCTCGGTCGACATCTACGGTGGCGGCACGCCGAACAACCTGGTCGACTTCGCCACCGGTGGCACCACCGTGGACTCGTCCTACGCGGTTTGGGCGGCCAAGCCGGCCAACATCCAGCACTACTATCTATATGAGAACTTCACCCTTGGTAACCTCACGCCGGGTCTCGGTGCGACCGGCGCGAGCGGCTTTGGTTGGTCGGTCGCGGATACCATTGCCTTCGCGAAGCTCATAACAAGCCGTTCGGCGTCGATGAAACCGGTGCGACGGCAGGCCAGGACGATGCCGTCTTTCCGGCGTGGCTCGCCTCCACCATCGCGGGGGTAAAGCCCAAGGGGTCGTTGTCGACCATGTCAACATTTGGTCAAACGGCATCTCTACCTGGGATTTCGTCAATGGCGAGCGCCCGAAGGAAGCTGCAGCCTGGGCCGCCGGCTTCGGCGCCGGGTCCAATCAACCGACGGCCGGGCCACCGACCATTTCGCTTTCCGCGCCGGGAACCGTGCAGGAAGCGTCAGTTGGGGCTGGCGTGACGGTCACCGAGACCATTACCACGACCAATCTGACAGGGAACGTCTATGAGGAGGTCTTGACCTCCGAGCGGCGCGGTCGAGAGCAGCTACAAGGCGGTTGCGCTCGTCAACCATGTCGCCACCTCGTCAGTCTTTCTTGCCAAATCCGGCGACAGGATCCGGGTAGTCGACAACCCGGCCTCGCCGACGGTCACCACGGACAGTACGCCGGTGACCATAACCGAGCCACCTGTAACACCGCCTCCGTTGTACGATCGGCAGCGGGCCCGATACGCTGGCGCTGCAGGTCTCCGAGGACGCGTGGAGCGGCAACGCGCAGTTCACTGTCTCGGTCGATGGCAAGCAGATCGGCGGCACCCAGACCGCGACCGCCTCGCATGCGGCGGGTCAAACGCAGACCTTCAACGTGCTGGGAACGTTCGCGGCCGGCAGCCACACCGCGACCGTCAACTTCCTCAACGACGGCTATGGCGGCTCGCCCGCGACCGACCGCAACCTCTATGTGACCGGCGCCACGATCGACAACAGCGTGGTTTCAGGCGCAACACTCAACGAACGCATTGCCGGCCCTCAGAGCTTCACTTTCGCCGTCCCTGGCTCCCCCGGCTCAGGATCATCCCCGCCGGTCACGATCGGCAGCGGGCCCGATACGCTGGCGTTGCAGGTCTCCGAGGATGCGTGGAGCGGCAACGCGCAGTTCACTGTCTCGGTCGATGGCAAGCAGATCGGCGGCACCCAGACCGCGACCGCCTCGCATGCGGCGGGTCAGACGCAGACCTTCAACGTGCTGGGAACGTTCGCGGCCGGCAGCCACACCGCGACCGTCAACTTCCTCAACGACGGCTATGGCGGCTCGCCCGCGACCGACCGCAACCTCTATGTAACCGGCGCCACGATCGACAACAGCGTGGTTTCAGGCGCGACTATCAGCGAGCGGGTGTCAGGCCCGCAAAGTTTCAGTTTTCTGGCGCCCGGCAGCTCTGGATCAGGGTCCGGATCTACGCCGACTGATACTGTTAACGTCAATAAGCCGGCCACGCTGCGGTCACGCCCGCAGACCATCACCGGCACCGAGTCTGATGCTTCGCAAACAATCTTCCTCGATTGGCGAACAACCGGCACACCCGCACTCACAGATAGCGATTGGGTACAGGCAATCGTCGACTCAAGTGGGAATTTCGCGGCTTCAGTGAGCATCGACCATCCGGGCACGTCGAGCACCATGTACTACCGTATCGGTTCGGGACCAGCAATTGCCGCCTGGTCGGGGACGCCATCCTAGGATCGAACGCAATCGAGTCCGACCCGTCCAGCGGCTGAAGCTCTCGAACCTAGCGTCCGCTCAGCACCGGCAGGAAAAATATCAACAGGTTGCAAATGAACCCGGCAAACCATGTCGCCGAGCGGAGGGTCGGACGATCGGCCAGGTACGACATCACGAACATCAAGCGGATCAGAATGAACGCGACCGCCAGGGTATCCAGAGGTGCCTGCGGCGCGTGATGCATCTCGGCCAGAATCACCGCGGCGGCAAAGAACGGAAATGTCTCGAACCCGTTCAGATGAGCCCCTTGAGAGCGTGCCCGCAATCCGGTCGCGTAGAAGCCCGGGTCGCGCGGAGTGGCGTTGTCGTACTGGCGTGAAAACTTGGCAGGAACGATTGAGACAATCGTCAGGAAGATGGCCGCCAGAAGAGTGAAATCGGCGATTGTCATGGCGGCTCCTTCGGGACATGATCTCTTCCCGCGACACCGTTTACAGGATTTCACATGGCGCTGCACTGCGATTTGATCATCCGTCAGGCCACTGTATTCGATGGCACCGGCGCACCTCGCTTCAATGCCGATATCAGCGTCACCGGCGACCGCATCACCGCGGTCGGGGACCTGGGCGCTGTGATCGGTGACCGGGAGGTCGATGCCGACGGACTGGCGCTGGCGCCTGGTTTCATCGACGCCCACACCCACGACGACCGGGCCGTGCTGTGCGGACCGTCCTGTATGCTGTGCAAGATGTCCCAGGGTGTCACCACGGTCGTCGTTGGCAATTGCGGTATTTCACTGTCGCCGGTGCGGATGCGATCGCGCCCGGCGCCGCCGCTGGACCTGCTCGGTGACGAAAGCTGGTTCACCTTCGGCAGTTTCGCCGAATACGCCGAACGCCTGACCCGCGACCCGTCACCCGTCAATACCTACGCCCTGATCGGCCATATGTCGCTTCGCGTCGAGGCAATGAACGGCGATACCCAGCGCGCGGCTACAGACAGCGAAGCCGCCCACATGCAGGCTCGGCTCAAGGAAGCCCTGGCCCAGGGTGCCTCCGGATTTTCCACCGGGCTGTACTACCCGCCCAATATGATGGCCCCCACCTCGGAAGTCATTGCGGTCGCCGAAGCGTTGCGGTCCGCCGGCGGACTGTATGTCACGCACATGCGCGACGAGGCGAACGACGTCCTGCTGTCGATCGAGGAGACGCTCAAGATCGGCCGAGCGGTGGATGTGCCGGTGGTGATCAGTCATCACAAGTGTTCGATGCCGGAGAATTTCGGCCGCAGCGTGGAGACACTGCCGCTCATCGACAGGGGCGCCGAGGGACAGAAAGTCGATTTCGACGTGTATCCATACGCCGCCGGATCGACCGTGCTGATGCCGCAGCGGCTGCGTCCGGATGTGCCGGTTCAGCTCACCTGGTCGGTGCCGTACCCAGAGTTCGCCGGTCGCATGCTCGACGACATCGCGCGCGAGTGGGGGGTGGAACCGCGCGCGGCGGCCGAGAAGCTGGTTCCCGCCGGGGCGATCTACTTTCAGATGGACGAGCCCGATGTGCAGCGGATCATGGCACACTCAAGGGCAATGATCGGCAGCGACGGTCTGCCGCATGATAGCTACCCACACCCTCGTCTTTGGGGCACGTTTCCGCGGGTCTTGGGCCACTATGCCCGCGACCTCGGCCTGTTCACCATGGAAGAAGCGGTGCGCAAGATGACCGGCCACACCGCCTCGGTGTTCGGCATGACGGATCGTGGCATGATCCGCACCGGTGCCTATGCCGACCTGGTGCTGTTCGATCCGGCCACCGTGTGTGATGCCTCGACCTACGAGGCGCCGACGCGGCCGGCGCGGGGCATCGTCGAAACCTGGATCAACGGGCAGTCGGCCTACGTTTTTGGCAGCGGCGCCACCGAGGCGCGGGCCGGCAGGTTGGTGACTCGGAACCAGGGGTAACCACTCGTCGACGCCGGTTACGATGTCCGCAGCCGGCGGAGCACCTCGCTCTCGGTCAGGATTTGGGGAAGCACGACTGGCTGACCCCCGTGGGGCGGGTAGAACACATACAGCGGCACCCCGTCCCGGCCATTCTGCCGCAGGAACGCGGTTATCGCGGGGTCCTGCCGGGTCCAATCCCCCTTCAGGTAGGCTATGTCCGCCGCCGCGAACATCTGCTGCACCGGGGCAGTGGAGATCGCAACCCGCTCGTTGAGCAGGCATGTGACGCACCACGCTGCCGTCAGATTGACGAACACCGGCCGCCCCTGGGCCCGCAGTGCCGCGAGCTTGGCTGGCGTGAATGCCTCCGCGTGCTCATCGGTCTGAACCGAAGCCCCTGGTGCCCCCGACGCCTCGATGCCGCTCAGCGAGGCGCCCGCCGCCAGCACTGCCGCGGCGGCGGCGAACTGGCCGAAGCGTCGCGCGCGGTGGCCGTTTCCGGTCTGGCCTAAATTGGTCCCATCTGAAGCTGTCTGGCCAGAACCGACGATGCTTGAACTCTGGCTCAACCCGAATATCCACGCCGCGAACCCCACCAATACCGCGCCGGCGGCCGTCACCAGGACGCCGACCGAGCCCGCCTCCTGGCTGACCACCCACAACAGCCACGCCGCGGCGCCGAACATGGGAAACGCGAGCGCCTGCTTCATCACGTCCATCCAGCGACCCGGGCGAGGCATGACGCCGTATCAGTCCGGGCAATTCGGCCAGCGCGACGTAGGGTGAGGCGAGCCCGAGGCCCATCACCGCGAACACCAGAACGGTCACGGCGGGAGGCGCCGCCAGGCCGGCGGCCACCGCCACGGCCATGAACGGGGCGGTGCACGGCGTCGCCACCAGCACCGCGAGCAGCCCGGTAAAGAAGCTTCCCGCGGCACCGTGCCGGTCCGCCAGCCCGCTGCCAGCACCGGTGAGGCCCGCCGCCGCGCTGACCTGGAACACGCCGGACAGGTTCAGCCCCACCGCGAGCAACAGCCACGTCATTGCCGCCACGAACACCGGCGAGGCGAACTGGAAGCCCCAACCGGCCGCGGTCCCCATCGCCCGAGCGGTCAGCAACGCGCCGGCGAGGCCCACGAATGTCGCCAGCACCCCGGCGGTATAGGCCACCGCGTGGGCGCGGCCCTTGCCGGCGTGACGCGCCAGGGCCACCGCCTTCATCGCCAGGATGGGGAACACGCATGGCATCAGATTGAGGATCAGGCCGCCAAGAAACGCGAACGCGAGCACCTGTGGCAGCGGTGGCATCGCCGGCGCCGGCCCGGCCGGGCCGCACTTACGGTGACATCCGCCTCCATGCCCGCCCGGTCGCGAACCGACAATATGCCGCCCAGCGGCTTGGAGGCATCGAAGCCCGCCGTCAGCTTCAGTGCCAGGGTGAACCCGCCGTCGCGGACCGACAGCGGCTGGGCGGCATCGTCCTGAATACTGTTCGGCTGGTCCGGGATGAACCACGCATCGGTCACCGTCGCCGTCGTCAAGCTCCGGCCCCTGCACGAACAGCGTGCCGTCCGGTGCGATGTGCGCCGTCCCAGGGCGAGGCCCGCGGCACCATCCGGTCGTGCGCCTGGAACAGCGGCGCCTGAGGCGAGGGGGCGGGCGTGCCGAGCGGCAGGGTGAGGGAGAAGTCGCCCTGCTCGGGCACGCAGATCTCCTTGCAGACCAGCCACTGCGCGTGCGCCTGGATGGTCACCGGCGCATCACCTTTCGGGGTGATGGTCACCGGCAGCAGCACATCGCCGGTGTAGGCATAGGTCATCACCGGCCCTTCCTGCACGCGGCGCGGCGTCGGCCAGTCGATCGGTGATTGCGTGGCGTCGCCGGACACCTCCAGCGTGAGTTCGGGCGGCGACGCCGGCATCGCCGGGATTTTTCCAGTAGGTGTGCCAGCCGTCGGCCAGTCGAAGCAGCAAGGCCGCCCGAAACGGCGTGCCGGGATGGATCGCATCGGTATCGGTGACCAGAGTGGCGACGGCGCGATCGCTGCCGACCGGTGCGCTTTCCAGCGCCATGGCCGAGTGCGAGCACGCCAGCGAGACCACCAACACCAAGAAAGCCACAAGCCTCATGCCATCTCCGTTCAAGGTCCGCAGGCGCGATATGCGCCAATCACGCCTCCAATGCCAGGTTACCGGGTGATCCGCGCGCGCCGTTCTGCCCCGGGCGCCTGCCGGGCAGCTTCAGGCCCACCGGCCGCGGGGCTTACCTTTCCGAGTTTTTCGCTCTACCGTCGGTCAACCGGAAACAGCCCAACCGGAAACAGTGAGGTGTGAGCACATGGCGTCGAACGGCTTTGGTGGCGACTGCCTCTCCGGCATTCGCGTGCTTGACATGACGCAGTTCGAGGCGGGTCCCTCCTGCACCGAAACGCTGGCCTGGCTCGGCGCCGAAGTCGTCAAGGTGGAAAATCCCAGAGGCGGCGACCCGGGGCGTTCGCTCAGCGGAACGCCGGGCGTCGATGATCCGTATTTCCTGGAATTCAACGCCAACAAGAAATCCATCACAGTCAACCTGAAACACCCGACGCGGTCTGCAACTGGTGCAGGACCTCGCGAAGCAGGCCGACGTCATGGTGCGAGAACTTCGCTCCCGGCGCGATCGAACGGCTGGGCCTTGGCGCGGACGTGATCCGCAGGCTTAACCCAGCGATCATTTACTGCCAGGTCAAGGGCTTCGGCGAGGGCAGCCCCTACGAAAAGAACCTGGCCTTCGACATGATCGCGCAGGCCTGCAGCGGCATCATGAGCACGACCGGTGAACTCGACGGAAGGCCGCTGAAACCGGGCCCTTCGCTGGGCGATACCGGCACCGGAATGTTACTGGCCATTTCCATTCTCGGTGCGCTGTACCGGCGCCGCGACACCGGGCAGGGCGATCACCTGCAGGTGGCGATGCAGGACGCCATGCTGCACTACATGCGCATCGCGTTCGCGACCCAGGCGCGCACCGGCAAGGCGGCTCCGCGTGCTGGCGACAGCAGCGTCACCGGCGGCAATCCACCGATGGGCACCTATCCCAGCAAGGGCGGCGGTCCGAACGACTACGTCTTTGTCTACACCAGCAGGGCGAATCCGGAGCACTGGCGGCGGCTTCTGGGGGTGATCGGGCGAGAGGATCTGCTCGACGACCCGCGCTACGCCACCCCCGCCGCCCGCGCCGAACACAAGCAGGCTGTGGACGAGATGGTCGCCGCCTGGACCCGTCGCCACACCAAGCACGAGGCGATGGAGATCATCGGCGCCGCCGGAATACCTTCAGGTGCCGTGCTGGATACCATGGAACTTTACACCGACCCGACGTTCGAGCAGCGCGGCATTATGCAGACAGTCGAACATCCGGTGGTGGGGCCGTTCAAGATGGTCGCCTGGCCGGTGCGGTTTTCCGGCGGTCCGCCACCAGTGAAGCCGGCACCATTACTCGGCGCGAACAATGACGACGTGCTGAGCAGCTGGCTCGGGCTGGATGCCGGGCAGGTGAGTGGCCTGCGCGCGGAAAATATCATTGGCTGATAGGGAGAGAAGACAATGGCGGAACTGACCGGCTCGGAAATCATCGCCCGCTGTCTACAGAAGGAGGGAATTAAGGACCTCTTCTACATCATGGGCGGACCGATGCTGCTGGCCGAGGCCACCTGCATCAAGGAAGGCATTCGCATGATCGACGTCCGCCACGAGCAGGCGGCGGCGTTCATGTGCCAGGCGTACAGCCGCCTGAAGCAGGTGCCATCGGTGTGCATGGCCGCGTCAGGACCGGGTGTCACCAATCTGATCACCGGCATGGCGAATGCGCTGATCGACTGCTGTCCGGTGGTCGCTCTGGGCGGGTCCAGTCCGCTGTCTCAGTTCGGCCGTCAGGTGTTCCAGGAGATCGACCAGGTCGAACTGATGCGTGGCTGTTGCAAGCATGTCGACCGGCTGATCAACCTCAAGCGCATTCCGCAACAAATCAATTTCGCCTTGCAGAAGGCAATATTGGGCAAGCCCGGCCCGGTCTATCTCGATTGCCCCGGCGATCTGCTCTATCAGAAGATCGACGAAAACCTGGTGGACTGGAGTTTTGCCGGGCGGCCGATTCTGGACAGCCGTCCGCTGGGCGACCCGCGGCAGATCGACGGCTGGTCGGTGCCCTGGCCGAGGCGAAGAATCCGGTGATCGTATCAGGCTCCGGCGTCATCTGGTCGCGCGCCTGGGATGAGATGCGTGCGTTCGTCGATGCTGCCGGCGTGCCGTTCTATACCACCCCGCAGGGTCGTGGCGTGGTGCCTGACGACCATCCGTATTCCTACCTGTCGATGCGCTCCGGCGCGTTCCGCGATGCCGACCTGATTATCGTGCTGGGCACCAGGATGAACTATATCATCGGGCACGCCTCGCCGCCCCGGTTCGGGCCCTCCGCCAAGATTGCCCGTATCGATATCGATCCGGCCGAGATCGGCACGGCGGCGCGCTATGTCGACATCCCCATCGTCGGCGACTGCAAGGCGGTGCTGGGCCAATTGCTCGTCGGGATCAAGGGCCGCATCAATCCGGATAAATATGCCGGATGGCGCAAGCAGTTGGCGGATGGCGAAGTTGCCAAACGTTCCGCCGCCGGCGCCAACAAGCTGGCCGACGACGGTGACATCCATCCCGTCCGCATGCTGGAGGCGGTGCGGGATTTCGCGAAGCGCGACGCGATCCTGTGCGTCGACGGGCAGGAGACGCTGAACTACGGCCGGCAGACCATGCCGACATTCTCGCCTGGCCATCGTTTGAACTCCGGTCCGTTCGGCACCATGGGCGTCGGGCTGCCGTTCGGCGTTGGCGCCAAGGTCGCCTGCCCGGACAAGCAGGTGATCGTCGTGCATGGCGACGGCTCCATGGGCATGAACGCGATGGAACTGGACACCGCGATCCGCCACAAGATCCCGATTCTTGTCGTGATCAGCCTGAACGGCGGCTGGACCGGCGATCCGAAGCGCGAAAAACCGGGCCGCGATCTTGGTTACACACGCTACGACAAGATCTGCGAGGCGCTGGGCGGCTACGGCGAATACATCACCAAGGCGGAGGACATTCGCCCGGCGCTGGAACGAGCGCAGAAGAAGGTCGATGAAGGCATGGTCGCGTTGGTCAATGTGCGGACCGACTATCGCGCGCGCTTCGCCGGTGTTGCGTTCTCGGATTATTCCACTTAGCGCGAGACAAGCCGCAGGCGGACAGGAGTCGTGGGTCCCCGTGCCGAGCACGGGGATGACACATTTTGCCGGCACATGCGCGCGCGGGGGTGAGACATTTCGGGCGGCACGCCTTCGCCGATGGCGACGCCCGGCCGAGCGAAGGTCGACCGGTCACAGCGCGGGTGCAGATTAAAATACCAGCCGGGCGCCGACGACAGTGAGGACGGCAGCCAGGGTACCGCGCAGAAATGCCTCAGGCACACGCACCGCGATGTGGCTGCCTAGAATAACACCCGGGATGGAGCCGCAGAGAAGCGAGGCCAGCAACGGCCAGTTGACTGAGCCCAGCCACCAGTGCCCAAGCCCGGCGACCAAGGTCAACGGCACCGCATGCGCGATATCCGAGCCCACGATTACCGCCATCGGCGCGGCGGGGTAGAGCAGCAGCAATGCGGTGACGCCGAGAGCGCCGGCACCGACCGACGATATCGTGACCAGCACGCCAAGTGACGCACCCAGGGCGATCGTCAAGCCAGCCGTTCGCCTCGGCGCGATGCCCCGTAGCCATCGCCCCATGAAAGTCAGGAACTGGCGACGGAATACCAGCGACGCCGCGGTCAACAGGAGCATGACCCCAAGGATCGCAGCGATCATGCCATCGCCATGCCGTCCGGGGTCGATTTCGGACAGTATCAGCAAGGTCAGCAAGGTGGCTGGGATGCTGCCGCTCGCCAGACGCAGCACGACACGCCAGTCGACGGTCCGATTCAATCCGTGCACCAGTGTGCCTACTGTTTTTGTGGCCGCCGCATAAAGCAGATCGGTCCCAACCGCGGTCGCGGGATGGACGCCGAACAGCAGAACGAGCAACGGCGTCATCAGCGAACCGCCTCCGACGCCGGTCTGACCGACCAGCAAACCGACCAGAAAGCCGGAAAGGACGTAAAGCGGATTGATGGCGGCGAGCATGGCGATGAGATGTGGCACCTGCGAAGGGGTGGCAAGCAGCACCTACGCGGCTGTCATTGCGGACAATGAACCATCGATCTAGCACAAACCGGCGGCGACGCGAACCGCGGTGCTGTTTTGGTCCGCGCACAGACCGAGGCCGGAACATGGTGCTTGCAACTCAGCCCTAGGCCGAGATGTCTTCGTTCGCTTTTCTTGACCCGTCACGCTTACGTGAGTTCGCCAGGCAAAACTGCCCCGGGTCGTGAAGCCTGAAACAGGTCCGGGCGTTCGAATGACCGTCAGGCTTCGCCCGGTATGGCCGGGCGTCGCGGCAGGCGCCGACGCTTCGTGCGCTTCGATTCCCAGCGTATCGCTGATGGAAACGCGGATCGCAGGATTTCGGCCAGACCGCCCTCGTGCACCATTTGCGCGGCCTTGACCGGGTCCACCCAACGCCACTCGCGCTGCGTCTTTTCCGGCCACTCGTCGACCTGGTGGTCAACAGACAGCAGAAACACTCTGACGTAGCAAAGCATCTCGCGATGGTCCGGGAGCCGCTTGGTGTAATGATACGACCCGATCGCATGCTTGCGTACGACGGTGCCGACAAGTCCGGCTTCCTCGTAGGCCTCGCGCGCGGCGACATCCCGCGGTTTCACGCCACGGATGGGCCATCCTTTTGGGATCACCCAGCGTCGGGTTTCGCGTGAGGTAAGCAGCGCCACGCGCACGCCATCGGGCGCGATCTTGAAGGGGAGCGCGGCGTACTGTCTACCGAGGGACCGAGCAGAAGTGGTCATGCGAAAACTGTCATCGTATTATACCGGCATCGGAATGGCTGACATTCCCATCGAATGGCCGCCCGGTGACAACGCTGCATGCTCTGCCCGAGGAGGCGCCGTCCGACTGATCCGGGCCGATGACCATCCGGAATGGTAGCGAAACTGCGCACCCACCTATGGTGCCCGGGAAGTTTATCCGTTCGACTGAGCCGGCAACAATCCGTTTTTGAGCATTCCGTCCGGACGCCGGAGGTCCGCCGGGACGCTGCCGGAGGGTATGCCGTAGGCCGCATCGACCGCGTCCGGCGTGTTGGGGAGCGGGACTTTGGAGCAGCCGGCGCAGAGGCTGGCACCCAGCGCCGCGGCGCCAATGCCAAGCAAAGCGGCACGGATCGTCTGCCGAGCAGAGTGTCGCAAGCAGTGCGTGGCAAAACCGACGGTTCCCCGGACCGAATCCGATCTGGCCGCCGCGTGGTCCACGACAATGCCCGCCGGCGCCACACAGGCCACTGAAACTACTCGAGCATTCGGCATACCCACGGTCCGGCTCATTGGCGTTCTCCCTTGGCGATGCGGCACTAGTCAGGTCGCGCGTTTCATGCTTTATGACAGTCAGATGACAATGACAAGTCAGTTGAATGACGATAACAAGTCAGCCTGATGACGATAACGAGACCAGGGAGGGTCATTTCCGATCAATGCGGTCATTGCCGATCTCACCAGATGCCCGGCGGCCGCGGTGTGGCGAGAATGAGATGACAACAGCGACATCTCGAATTGACGCGGGCCTGCGGCAGCGCGGCGCAGCGCCAAACCGCTGCGGCCAAACCTTCAGGCCGGGCAGTCTTCGGATGGCAGGATCATGTCGCTAGCGCGTTTTGCACTGAACCGGCCGTACACCATCGCCGCCGGGATCCTGCTGGTCTGCATCCTGGCCGTCGGCGCCGTGAAACGCATGGCGATGGACATATTCCCGGAAATCGACATCCCGGTCGTTGCCGTGGTGTGGGCGTATGGCGGCATGACCGCGCCGGAGATCCAGGACCGCATTCTCACACTGTTTCAGCGGCAGGTGGCGCAGGAGGTCGACGATGTCGCCCGGATCGAGGCGACCAGCTACACCGGCGTAGGCGTCGTCAGGGTGTTTCTGCACGAGGGCGCCAACGTGAGTCGCGCCGTATCGGAGCTGTCCAGCAGCGCGCTGGAAGCAATGAAATACATGCCGCGCAACATCATTCCGCCGGCGATTCTTCCCTACAGCGCGACCGACGTGCCGATCATCCAGTTGAGCCTGTCGAGCAGCTCGTTGTCGGACACCGGGCTCAACGACATCGCGCAGAACTTCGTGCGGCCCGACCTTGCGGTCGTCCACGGCGCATCGGTCACCTCTCCGTATGGTGGCAAGCCCCGTGTCATCATGGCCGATCTCGATCAGGAGGCGTTGCAGTCAAGGGGACTCGCACCGGCGGACGTGGCCGACGCGCTGACTCGCCAGAACGTCATCCTGCCGTCGGGCGACGCCAAGATCGGCGCCAAGGACTACCTCGTTTCGATGAACAACACGGCGGACGCGATCGCCAGCATCAACGACTTTCCGATCAAGGACATTGGTGGCAGGACGGTCTACGTGCGCGACGTCGCGCATGTGCACGATGGCTACCAGATCCAGACCAACGCGGTTACCCGCAACGGCTTGCCGGCAGTTCTGATCGTCATCCGCAAATCCTCCGGCGTCTCGACCCTGGCGGTGATCGACGGCGTCAAGGACCTGGTGCCCGAAATCCGCCGGCGGATTCCATCCAGCGTGACCCTGACGCCGATCCTGGACCAGTCGATCTTCGTCAAGGCGGCGTTGAACAGCGTGCTGATCGGCGGGCTGATGGCGGCCGGCCTGACCGCGCTGATGATTCTGCTGTTTCTAGGGAACTGGCGTCTGACGCTGATCATCATCGCGTCCATTCCGCTATCGATCCTGATGGCCGTGGTCGTTTTGTACCTCACCGGGGAGACGCTCAACACCATGACGCTGGGCGGCTTCGCGCTGGCGGTCGGCATTCTGGTCGACAACGCGACTGTCGTGATTGAAAATATCGAGCGTCACGTCCGGCTCGGCGAGGGCCTGCGCGAGGCGATCCTGAACGGCGCGGCGGGCGTCGGCGTCCCCACCTTCCTGTCGACGCTGTCGATCAGCGTCGTGTTCGTGCCGGTGTTCCTGCTGACGGGAACAGCAAAGTACCTATTCTCTCCGTTGTCGATGTCGGTGATCATTTCGCTCGCCGCCAGCCTGCTTCTGTCGTTCACACTCGTTCCGGTGCTGTTCAAATACCTGATGCAGTCGCAGGTTGCGGCCCACCCGCATGGCGGTGGCCACAACCAGGTGCCCCCTGCCGCCAGCGAACACGGTCGCGGCCTGACCAGCGTGTTCGGCGCCGTGCACCGCCGGTTCGAACACGGCTTCGAGCGCTTCAGGGATGCTCATCGCAACACGCTGGCCTGGACCGTGGAGCGGCCGCTGGTCACCGCCGCATCGTTCCTGCTGCTGGTCGTCGCCTCCTGCCTGATCTTCCCGGGTCTGGGCAGGGACTTCTTCCCGCAGGTCGACGCCGGGCAGATGCGCCTGCACGTCCGCGCCCCGCCGGCCACGCGGATGGAGGACACGCAGCGCTACTTCGCCAGCGTGGAGGGCGCCATCCGCGAAATCGTCGGCAACGATGAGATCGAGGTCCTGCTTGACAATATCGGCCTGCCCTACAGCGCCACCAATACCGGCCTGAGTGATTCCGCGACCGTCGGGCCGATGGACGGCGAAATCCTGATCTCGCTGAAGGAGAAGCACTCCCCTACCCCGGCGCACATGGCGCGCCTGCGGCATGACCTGCCCGAGCGCTTTCCGCAACTGCAGTTCTTCTTTCAGCCCGCCGATATCGTCAACCAGGTGCTGAATTTCGGCCGCCAGGCACCGGTCGACATCCGTATCTCCGGACCGAAAAGCGAGGAAGCCTACAGCACCGCCGCGAAACTGGCGGCTGATCTGCGTCGCGTCCCGGGCATCGTCGATTTGCATGTGTATCAGGTTCCCGACGCGCCGGCGCTGACCGTGGAGGTTGATCGCGCCCTCGCGCACGAGGTCGGGCTCGATCAGCGCGAGATCGCCAGCAACCTGCTCATATCGCTCAACAACAGTTTGCAGGTCGCACCGAATTTCTGGCTCAATCCGCAGAACAGCGTGAGCTATCCGCTGGTGGTGCAGATGCCGGGGCATCGCATCGACACAGCGGAAGACCTGTGGACGATTCCGATCGGCGCCGGGCGGAACCAGAACCGACAGATGCTGATGAGCGTGGCCAAGTTCGGCCGCGGCAAGATGCCGATGGTGGTGTCGCAGTTGAACATCCGACCGGTGTTCGACATCCACGCCGATGTCGAAGGCCGCGACCTGGCGTCCGCCGCCGACGCGATCGACCAGGTGATCGCCGCCGATCGTCCGCCGCCCTCGGCGGGCATCACCATCACCCTCGGCGGCCAGATCGAGACGATGCGGGAAAGTTATTCCGGGCTGTTCTCCGGCATGGCGGTGGCGGTGATCCTGGTGTTCCTGTTCCTGGTCATCAACTTCCAGAGCTGGGTCGATCCAGTGGTGGTGTTGCTGGCGGTGCCGTTCGCGCTGGCCGGCGTCATCTGGATGCTGTTCGTTACGCAGACGCATATCAGCGTGCCGGCCCTGATGGGCACCCTGATGTGCATTGGCCTCACCACCGCCAACAGCATCCTGGTCGTGACCTTTGCCAATCAGCGCATGGCGATCGGGCTCGATGCGCGCACCGCGGCGATCGAAGCGGGGTATACGCGACTGCGCCCGGTGCTGATGACGGCCGGCGCGATGATCCTCGGCATGATCCCGATGGCCTTCGGGGTCGGCGAGGGCGGCGAACAGAACGCCCCGCTGGCGCGCGCGGTCATCGGCGGCCTGTTGTTCGCGACCGCGGCGACCTTGATTTTCGTTCCGACGATGTACGGTCTGCTGCGTGGACCACCGCTGATACTGTTCCGGAGACGGAGGCAACCCGTTGCAACATCAAGCTGACCTGAGTTCCCTGCAAGGCTCGCCCGAGGGCGAGATCATCGAGCCCGCACTCGACGGGTTGGACGAGGTTGCTCAGGACTCACCGGCACTATCCGACGCGAACCAATCGGCGCCGATCAGCTACCGGCCGAGGACTGGCGCTCGGCTGAAGACCGCCGCGGCCGCGGTCGGCATCGTGCTGGTCGTGGCATTCCTGATCGTGCACTACGTCAAGGGCCGCGCTCTGGCTGCGCTCGAAGCGGCGACGACGGCCACCGCCGACCAGGCTCCCGCGGTGGAGGTCATCAAGGCGGAGTACGCGCCACCGGTCCAGGTGCTGGGACTGCCGGGAGAAACACGCGGCTGGTACCAGTTCGCTGATCTATGCGCGCGTCAACGGCTATCTTGCCAAGTGGTTCGTCGACATCGGTGACCGGGTGAAGAAGGACCAGATCCTGGCGACCATCGACACCCCCGATCTGGACGCGCAACTCACGGCGGCGCAGGCGCAGGTCAAGGCCGCCGAAGCCGACGTCCAGGTCAAGGAGGCGGATGCCCGGTTCGCCAAGACCACCTACGAGCGCTGGGAAAACTCGCCCCGCGGGGTCGTTTCGGATCAGGACCGGGAGGACAAGAAGGCGCGCTATGACGCCAGCACCGCGCAACTCAACGCGGCCCGTGCCCGGGTCAACCTCAACCGGGCCGACGTCGACCGGCTTAGCCACTTGGCGCAGTTCAAGCAGGTGACGGCGCCGTTCGATGGTGTCATCACCGAGCGACGGGTCGATATCGGCGATCTTGTCACTGCCGGCAGCACCGCCAGCACGACGCCGCTGTTCGGGGTCGCGCAGTATGATCAGATCCGCGTTTTCGCCGACGTCCCGCAACGCGTGAGCGCGGAACTGGCAGTCGGCAACACGGCGCAGGTCACTGGCGAGCGAATATCCCAGCCGGATCTTCAAGGGCGAAATCACCCGCACGAGTCAGGCGATCGATCCGCACGCGCGCACCATGCGGGTTGAGGTCGATCTGCCGAACGAAGGCCTTGCGCTGGTGCCCGGCATGTATGTGCAGGTGCGGTTTCAACTCAAGCCGACGAAGTTTCTGCAGGTGCCTGCCAGCGCCATGCTGTTCCGTGCCAGCGGTCCGCAGGTGGCGCTGATCGACGCGGACAACCGGGTGAAGTTCCAGGATGTCGTGATCGCGCGGGACAACGGCAAGTTGGTCGAGATCGCCTCTGGTATATCGGAAGGTGATATGATCGCTGTGAATATCAGCAATCAGATCGCCAGCGGACAGAAGGTCACAGGCACACAGACCGCGCAGGCCGCACCGGTCGCGAGGCGGTAGGGTTGAAGGTAGGATCAAGGGCTCCGCTGTGGCGGGCCGCCGCGCAGCACGCGGATTATGATCGCCCCACGCGCGGGCGCGACGGTGAACACCCACGCGCAAGGCACATGCAATGAACGCTTCGGTGCTCGCCGTGGCCATCGCTGCCTGCGTTGCCGGATGCGCTGTCGGGCCGAACTATGCGACGCCGGATGTCGCGGTGCCAAAGTCATTTTCGTCAGCAGGTCACGATCACGCGCCGGACAAACCGGACGCCGACGATAACGGACAGTGGTGGCGCAGTTTCGGTGACGCGGAGCTGAATGCGCTGATCGATCGCGCCGTCCGCGCCAACCTCGACATCGCCATAGCGTTGGCCCGGGTGCAGGAAGCCCGCGAACGTGATGCGGCTGCTGTTGGGTCGCTGTTGCCCACACTCGGGCTTGCGGGCGGGGCGGCAAGAGGTTCCGGAAACGAATCGGTGAAGGGACGCATTCCGTCGTCGCTCGACGCTGGAACGAACGGTCGCGGGATGGAGGAAATAACCGGCGTTGTCGGATTTGATGCGGTGTGGGAACTCGATTTCTTTGGCAAATATCAACGGGTCCTGGAGGCGACGCGTTCCGACACTCAAGCGCTCGTTGCGGCCCGCAACGCGGTGTTGATCACGGTCGTTTCCGAAGTCGCACGAAACTATGTGAGACTGCGCGGATTGCAGGCCCGGTTGGCCGTGGCCGAGGATAACGTGTCGCGTGCCCAACAAACCCTGCGGTTCACCCAGACACAATATAAGCAGGGGATGTCGGACGAGTTTCCGGTTACCCTGGCCCAGCGTGAGCTGGCCACGCTGCAGGCGGCGATTGCGCCCCTGAAAGCGGGTATCACCGAGGCGGAGAGCCGGATCGCGGTTCTGCTGGGAACCTATTTCGAAAACGTCGACAACGAACTGCGGCAGCCGGGGCCGATCCCGCGGACTCCGGCGGCTGTCAGATCGGGACGGCCGGTCGAGCTGTTGCGACGTAGGCCCGATATCCGTCAGGCGGAACGGCAACTCGCCGCCGCGACAGCTCGGATCGGGGTCGCGACCGCCGACCTGTTTCCTCGGGTTTACCTGCTGGGTGGCGTGGGCGTCGAGGGAGGTCGTGCGCAAGGGGGGACAGTCGCGCCGTTCGGAGGCCCGATCTGGTCTTTTGGACCGGGCGCATATTGGCCGGTGCTTGATTTTGGCCGGCTCGATGCACTCATCAACGGTGCGGAGTTTCAGACCCAGGGGGTGCTCGCAAGCTACAAGAAGACGATTCTGACGGCGGTGGAGGAGGCGGACCAAGCCGTCAAGCAGTACCTCGCCGAGTTGGAGCGACTCCGAAACATCAGGACCGCGATGCAGGAAGGCCAGCGGGCAGTCGAGCTTGCGCAGCAGCGCTATGACCGCGGCTTGACCGATTTTCTGAACGTGCTCGATGCCGAGCGGCAGCAATATGCTTTGCGGGACCAATACGCAGCACAACAGGAAACTGTCGCGGTTCAGTTCATCGTGCTCTACAAGGCACTTGGTGGCGGTTGGGAGCTGTATCAGGGACTTCCGCCGGTGCCTCGTCCACGGCCAGCGATCGTGGCGATGTTTGACAGGCTCCCGCATCCGCGTGGCGAACACGCCGGACCCTCGCCGGCCAGCGAACGCGATTCACCTTAGCGGGCGCCGTCGAGGGGCCGGTCGCGCTCGGTGCCCGTCACTCCCGGCGGTATGGCCGGCAACGGATTGGTCCACTTGACGTTGGCACAGGCGCCCCGCACATCCCACTGATGACCGACCCGTTCGTGCAACCCGCGGAACCCAGCGCTGCCGAGGCGATCGAGGCCATCAACGACGAGCTTTGCCTATTCGACGACTGGATGGATCGCTACGAATTCATCATCGGCATGGGTCGGAAGCTGCCGCCGTTCCCGGACGACTGGGCGAACGACGCCCATCGTGTGCCGGGCTGCCAGAGCCGGGTGTGGATGGAAGCTGTTCCACGCGGTGGCAAGTTGTATTTCGCCGGCCTTTCGGACGCCGCCATCGTGTCCGGCCTGGTGGCGCTGCTGCTGCGGGTTTATTCCGGACGTTCTCCAGATGAGATCATCGCCACCGATCCGGTGTTCCTGAAGGATCTTGGCCTGCTGGAGGCGCTGTCCACGAACCGGGGAAACGGCATTGCCGCGATGGCGCGCAAGGTGCGGGAGGTCGCCGCGATGCAGCGAGCAGCCTGACCCCAACGTAGGTCAGAACCGACTGCTTTGGCCTTCCGCCCAATGTGAGCCCTGCGGTTACTCCCCTGCCCATCTCGCACGTCGCGAAGTATCCGACCGGCGGCCTCGAAGGATTTCCCTATTCGTCCGGTCACTGGAACCGCTACCAAGCGGCGCGACCAGGCCAGGACGTTCATGCAGAAAAGCGATCGGAGTTGGGCCGATATCGAGCCGCGGTTGCTGTCCGGCCACCTGGACACAACGTCGTGATCTCGATGGCTGCGGGTCCGAGCGGCCTGGATGCCATTCGCGATACTTTTGGTCGCGCTATGTGGCGGCGCGGGCTGGCGTGCATGGCATCGAATGTCTTCAGCCGTTTTGTCGAGCACTGCGCTGGTTATCAAGGAACCGGCGGCACCCTTGCTTCACAAGGTCAGCGCCGCGCTGCCGCCGTTGGCAAACGAGGCGGACATTCTGGCGCGCTCACCTGTGGCCACGGAGGCCTACCGCTTTCAGGCGCAGCCCGAGATCTTCGTGCTGCAGTTCGCCTCGCTCGAGGAACAAGCCGCCACCTTGAACCGCGCGGCGGCGCTGCTGGAGCGAGCCGGTTTTCCGCGCGATCACCCACTGGATGACGCTGAACTCGATCAGCGTATCCGAGCGGCCGGCGACACCCCGGAACGTTTCTACTATGGGCACGATTATCGTGCTGCCGACCTGCTGCGATTTTTCGTGCTGGCAGACCGAACTTCCACGTTGCTGACCGGCGAGGAAGACCAGCTACGGCGATTGTTGCAGGAGTGGGGATGGCAGTCGGGAACCAACGCCGCGCTGCTTTCCCTCGTGCGTGAGGACAAGACAGCAGGTCTCGACATGGAGGGGCGAGCAGCGATTCTCAGGCACGAGTTGTCACATGGTCTTTACTTCATCGATCCGTCCTACGCGCGATTCGTGCATGACTTTTGGCATGACGAGCTGAGCGAGGCCGAGCGCGGACAATTTCGCGCCTTTCTGGCCAGGGAGGGCTACGACACGACAATCGAGGACCTGGTGATCAACGAAACTCAGGCGTACCTCGTGCACACTGCAAGCCATCGTTTCTTCAGCGCCGAAGCGGTTGGTATCCCGGCGCCGCGGATTGAATTGTTACGGACCGCGTTTCTGAGAGGGATGCCTCCGGGATGGCTGCGGGACGAGTCGGGATCGGCGGCGCCGGGACAGGTCGCCGGTCCACGTTGATCGATCATGCGAGACTATCCGCGCAGAACACGTGGCTTGATATGCTTTCCCGACCCGTGGCGATTCAGCCCGAAAAGCTGCTATTGCTTACCACGAGAAGGGATCAGTGACAGTCACCACCCCACTTTATTACTACGATCTTACCATCCGCCATCATTGGCTGCGCCCAACCAGAATCCTGTTTGCCCGCATACTTGCCAGTGCCGCTGGTCACCTTCCATTGAATCTTGTCAGCACCAGGCGCTTGAGTAGTCGAGATGCTCGCGGTATCGCCATCTTTGTCATGACGCACACAATAGCCAGAGACCTGGGATTTGCCATCTGGAGTCACCAGAGTGACAGATGAACACTCACCTACAACCAACTTATAGACCGAGTTGTTGCTTGTGACGACGCTCTGCGCTGTCCAGACGATTTTCTTCAGACCTCCTCCGATATCGGTGGTTTGATTGACATCCGTCACCAGGGTATCAATCCCGGTACAGCTATCCGCCCGGGATTGCGTAGGCGCCGTCAGGCCAAGCGGCAAGACGATCGCTGCTGCGTATAGCATATATTTCATGTTGCCCTCCCCAGTTACTTGGTTGCGAACTTTATTGTTCGGATCATCCTCGGGGTGACCGACGTTCACTTTGAACGAACCGTTGCCCTCGACTGCCCGGCAGTGGCGGCGCAATCTAAGTTTGAGAGCAAGCCTAGTACGCTTACGCGCCGCCTGCTCTGCCTATGTTGCGATTGTGCCGGGGCACCATGAACGTGACGGAATCATCAGTCAATCAAAAATTCAGAATTTGGGTGCTGCTCGAGGCATGACGTCCCATGACCGGCAGCAAAAAAGTCGTTTCTGCACAGACCTTATTCCTGAGAATGCAGCCCCCCAAACCGGCCGCCAGGATCAACCTGGCAACCAATCGAGGACGCAGAAAGGTCTATCGCCACCGGTCACGCGCGGCCAGCAAGTGGGCTAAAATCCAATGATCAGCTCGTCTTCATCTGACCAGATCATAGGTCACTTTGTCGCCTGACTTAGGCGAACCGGAGTCGTCCAGAGGCGATGGGCTGAGCATGATCTTGGTGAAATTCAGCGACAGACTTTCTGACGGATTGTCACCGCCACTGCTCAGCGAGTAACCGCTCACTCCGCACTTGGTCAACTCATAAGCAAGGAACGTATCGACCTTATTCTTCGTCGTAGTGGTGAACTTTATCTCGACCTTGCTGTCGAACACGCCCGCGAGCGCGTCCTGGTAGAGCTTGGGGGACGCGACATCAAATACCTTCGTGATGGTTATTTCGCTGATGCTGGGATTGCTGCCCTCACGCTGGGAACCGCCTGCGCCGGACGTGACCCCGCGGCCAACGCCCAACTGGCACGAGTTCAGTTCGATCCAGTCCTTGAACCCATCCGTCGTCACGCGGCCCTTGATGTCAGCAAATTTCATGTAGATAGCCATATCGATTACCTTTCTTCGAGTAACAAAGCGGTTCGATACTCCGGTGCAGTTTTTTCCGGCGCCCGGATATCATATTTGAACGATCCATCCGGGTCCAGGCCAACATGCACGTGCTCGATCGCCGCGCCTTCCGCCAGCCGCGAAAGAACCTCGACTGAAAGCTCTGGCAATAGAGTGCGGGACAGGATGTTTTCCACGTTGCGGGCACCCGAGGAGCTCTCGGTGCAACGCGAGGCGATCACCTCTTCCAAGGCCGGATCCCAGGACAGCGTCGCACGGCATGTCTCACGCACGCGACGACGTATCCGTTCCATCTGCAAAGTCACGATACGGCGAATGATGGTGTCCGGCAGCGGAAAGTAGGGCACCAAGGTCACACGTCCAAGAAACGCCGGCTTGAAGTATTTCATCAGTTCGGGGCGCAGCGCCTCCGCCAGACCGGCGGCGTCGGGCGCGGTTTCCGGATCGGCGAACAGCTTGGCAACCAGCTCCGTACCCGCATTGCTCGTCATGATGATGACGGTGTTCTTGAAATCGATGTCGCGGCCTTCACCGTCCTTCATCGTGCCCTTGTCGAACACCTGAAAAAAGACATCCTGGACACCGGGATGCGCCTTTTCCATCTCGTCAAGCAAAACGACGCTGTACGGCCGGCGACGGACTGCCTCGGTCAGTATGCCCCCTTCGCCGTAGCCTACATAGCCTGGCGGACTGCCCATCAGCAGGCTGACTTTATGCTCCTCCTTGAACTCGGTCATGTTGATGGTGGTAACGTTCTGCTCACCACCGTACAGCAGATCGGCCAAGGTCAGCGCCGTTTCGGTCTTGCCGACGCCCGAGGTGCCCACCATAAGGAACACGCCGATCGGCTTACGCGGATCGGTCAGATCCAGCCCGGCTGGTGCGGATCGCCTCCGCCACCGCTTCCAGCGCATGGCTCTGACCAACGACGCGGCGTTCCATCGATTGGCGTAAATTCAGCACTGTGCGGATTTCATCCGACTGCATGCGACCCGCGGGAACGCCCGTCCAGTTCTCTACGATCTCGGCGATCGCCTGCCCGTCCACCAGCGGGAAAATCAGTGGGCGCTCGCCCTGCAGCACCCGCATCGCCGCGCGAGCCTCGGTGAGTTCGGCGCGCGCCACGGCGTGATCACCGGCGGCGGTTGCATCCTCCACCGTCTCCCGCGCGGCGGCGATGCGCGCTGCCAGAATCTTCTCCTCCTCCCATTGCGCCTCGAGCGCCTTCAGTTCCGCGGCGGTCGCCGCCCGCTCGGCCGTCAGCTCGTCGCGGCGGGTCTGGTGATCCGAGCCCGAAGCGGTCTCGCGGTCAAGGATGGCATTTTCGGTGTCGATCAGGCCCAAGCCGGCGCTGACGGTCCTCGACCGCCGCCGGCACCGCGTTCTGGCTCATCGCAACCCGAGCGCACGCCGTATCGATCAGGCTGACGGCCTTGTCGGGCAACTGGCGCGCCGGGATGTAACGCGCCGAAAGCCGCACCGCCTCGCTGACCGCTTCGTCCAGAATGCGTACCTTGTGATGTGCCTCCAACGTGCCGACGAGGCCACGGATCATGGCAACAGCCAGCGCCTCCGACGGCTCATCGATCTTCACGGTCTGGAAACGCCGTGTCAGCGCCGCGTCCTTCTCAAAATACTTCTTGTATTCCGCCCAGGTGGTGGCGGCGATGGTGCGCAGTTCGCCACGTGCCAGCGCGGGCTTGAGAAGATTTGCCGCGTCGTTCTGCCCTGCTCCGCCCCCCGCGCCAATCAGCGTATGGGCCTCGTCGATGAAGAGAATGACCGGCTTGGGGCTTGCCTGAGTCTCCTGGATCACTGATTTCAGCCGGTTCTCGAACTCTCCTTTCACGCCGGCGCCTGCCTGCAACAGGCCGAGATCGAGCGTACGCAAGGGTCACCTCACGCAGGGCCGGAGGCACGTCGCCGGCGGCAATGCGCAGTGCCAGCCCCTCCACGACGGCGGTTTTGCCGACCCCTGCTTCGCCGGTGAGGATCGGATTGTTCTGGCGCCGCCGCGTGAGGATATCGACCACCTGGCGTATTTCTGAAATCGCGGCCGAGAATCGGATCGATCTTTCCCGCACGCGCCTGCGCCGTCAGGTCGATGGTGAACTGATCGAGCGCGCCCGACCCGGCCGGTGCCGACGTCTCCGAGGCAGGGCCACCGTCGGTCGTGGCCTGTGTTGCCTCGGCCGTCTCGGCACAGATCGTCGCGTATTCGCGTCGCAGCGTGTCCGGCGCGATCCGGGCGAACTGGCCGGAGGACTCGCGCACACGACGGGACAGGGCCTCGTCGGCCAGGGCCGCCCAGAGCAGGTGTCCCGAGCGGACGCGTGGCGCGCCCTGCTCGACCGATGCCAGCAGCCAGGCCTGCTTGACCATCTCGACCACATCCGGTGACAGCGACGGCGCGCGCGCGTTGCCCGTCTTCAACCGGTCGAGGGCACGGTTGAGGTCGGCCTGCAGGCGCCCCGCCTCGATCTCGAAGCGGCGCAGAATGGCGGCAAGGTCGGTATCAGCGCGGTCCATCAGAGCGAGCAGGATGTGCTCGATCTCGACGTTATGGTGACTGCGGGATAGGGTCATGCCGGCGGCGGCTTCGAGCGCACGGCGGCAGGGATCGTTCAGTCGACCGACCAGTGACTTGAGGTCAATAGAAGCCATGCTTTTCTCCCCGGGCGGCGCACTCTATGTAGTTAACGGAATTAGTGTAAAGCTCTTCGTGTGAGAAACGCTCAGAAATGCCAACGTCACTCGCTGGAATCGATCTTGACGCCGTTCTTGCCCCGATACCGGATGCGCCGGCAGCCGGCGCCGACCTTCGTCAGGATTTTTCCCCGACCTCACTTTATTTTCGGTTGCGTGACGCCCGCGCGGAGGCTCGCGACGCCGAGCGGCAGGCGGATGCGTCCGGAGACCAGGATGTTGCTCCGCCGGCGCAGTGGCGAACCATCGAGCTTCTGGCCGTCGAGGCGCTGACGACCAGGACAAAGGATCTGGAAATCGCGACCTGGCTGACCGAGGCGCTGGTGCGTTCGTACGGGCTGGTCGGACTTGCCGGCGGAGCGACGATCCTGACCGGACTGATCGATACCTACTGGGACGATTTGTTTCCCATGCCGGACGAAGACGGGCTGGAAACGCGCGTGGCGCCGCTCGCCGGGCTATCTGGCCAAGGCGTCGACGGGACGCTGATGCAACCGCTACGCAAAATCGAGCTGCTGCGCCGGCCCGACGGGACAACGTTCCGCTTCTGGCACTACGAGCAGACCCAGGAACTGGCCGGCATCACCGATCCGCAACGCCGCCAGCAGAGGCTCGATGCGGGAGTGGTGACGTTCGATCAGTTCGAGCGCGAGGCGAGGGTGGCGGGCGGCGAGCCCTGGTCGGCGCTGCACCGGGGGATAACCGAGGCACTGGCAGCCTGGACGGCACTCGGCCAGTCGCTCGATATCCGCGCCGCCCGGGCAAGTCCGTCCACTGCCCGCGTCCGCGACCTCCTGAAGGCGATGGAAGCGGTAACGCTCCAGTTCGCGCCGGCGGGAGCCGCGGGTGACGAACCGCTGGATATAGTGGTCGCCGGGGCAGTGCCCGGAGCGGAGGGGGCGGCGACATCCGGATCAGGTGGGGCCGAGCGTGCTGTTCCCCGGGGCAGCATCGCCGGGCGCGAGCAGGCGCTGGCTCAGTTGGGCGAGATCGCAGCGTGGTTCAAACGCAACGAACCGCATTCGCCGCTGGCTTACACCCTGGAGGAAGCGGCGCGGCGTGGCCGCATGAGCTGGCCGCAGCTGCTAGAGGAACTGATGCCGGACGAAACCGGACGGCACGCATTGCTGACCAGTCTGGGCATCAAGCCGGTCACCGAGGGCGGCGGCTGAGGCGGGTGTTTCCCTTATCCTCAGCGCATCGCCTCAGGAGCGGCCCTGATCCGATCAGTCCACCAGAACCATCGCGGGAAGTGACCTGCGACGTCGCCCCGCAGGCGGTGCCTGGCACAGCCACCCCGCGACGGGGGCCTTGAAACTTTCTCCGACTTGTCGCTTGTCTGGTCGTTTGATGCTGCCGGCGCCGAGATCAATTGACCCTGTACGTATCAAACGTCTACTTTATATTGCCGAAGCCCGTTCAGAACCGGCAAAGTACCGATGAGTGAGGCCCAGCAAGGTCCATGACTAAACCCCGCAGGGAAAATGGAGGCGAGTGGCGCAGATGAGCGGCAGCATTCATGAAAAGCTAAACCGCGTGCGAAAGCCGCGTGTCCACATCACCTACGAAGTCGAAACGGAGGGCGCGCAGATCGTGCGCGAACTGCCGTTCGTTATAGGCGTATTAGGCGATTTCTCGGGCGATCCGACCGCGCCGCTCAAATCGATGAGTGATCGAAAGTTCGCGCTGGTGGACCGCGACAATTTTGACGAGGTGATGGCCGGGATGACCCCCGGGGTGAAGACCCGAGTTGAAAACACCCTGGCGGGAGACGGCACACAGCTTGCGGTCGACCTGAAGTTCAGCAAGATGGAGGACTTCGAGCCGGCACGGGTGGTCAGCACGGTCCGAGCGCTGGCTGCCCTGATCGAGACACGCGACAAGCTGCGCGACCTGATGACCAAGGTCGACCGCTCCGAGGAGCTGGAAGCGCTGCTGGAGCAGGTCCTGCAATGCGACGCCGAAATGAAGTCACTGTCGGGCGAGCTAGGCCTCGGCAAGAAAGAGGGCTAAGCCATGTCTGACACCTCCAGTACCTCGAGCAGCCCGCCGGGACCGTCACCACCGAGGACGCACCCGGTCTGCTGGACCAGATCCTCAGCAACACCAAGCAGACCGAACCGGATCGCGCGCAGGACCTGGTCAAGAACCTCGTGGAGCAGGCGCTCTCGGGGACCGTCACGTTCGACAAGAACCTGACCAGCACCATCGACCGACGATCGCGGCGATCGACCGGAGGTTGTCGACGCAGCTCAACGCCATCATGCACGACCCGAAATTCCTCAAGCTGGAGGGCAGCTGGCGGGGGCTGAACTATCTGGTGATGAATTCGGAGACCGGCACAGCGCTGAAGATCCGGGTGCTGAACGCGAGCAAGCGCGACCTGACGCGAGATCTCACCAAGGCGGTGGAGTTCGACCAGAGCCAGCTATTCAAGAAGATCTATGAGAACGAGTTCGGCACACCGGGGGGCGAGCCGTACGGTGCACTGATCGGCGACTATGAATGGAGCAACCACCCGGACGACATCGAAACTCTGCGCCTTGTTTCCAACATAGCGGCGGGGCGTTCTGCGCCGTTCATCTCCGCCGCCGGCGCGGGCATGTTCGGCTTCGATGACTGGACGGAACTTTCCAAGCCCCGCGACATCGCCAAGATCTTCGATACGGTCGAGTACGCGAAGTGGCGCAGTTTCCGTGACAGCGAGGACAGCCGCTTCGTCAGCCTTGTCATGCCGAGGGTGATCGCCCGCTTGCCTTACGGCGCGGCGACGAAGCCAATCGAAGAGTTCAACTACGAGGAAGCACCAGCGACCGAGAGCGGCGTGGCGAAGCCGATGAGCCATCATGACTACTGCTGGTCCAACGCGGCCTATGTCATGGGCGCTCGGCTGACCGATGCGTTCGCGAAATACGGCTTCTGCACGGCCATCCGCGGCGCCGAGGGTGGCGGCAAGGTCGAGAACCTGCCAGGCCACGTCTTCACCTCCGATGACGGTGACACCGACATCAAATGCCCGACTGAAATCGGCATCACCGACCGGCGTGAGTTCGAGCTGTCAAATCAGGGATTTCTGCCGCTGTGCCATTACAAGAACACTGACTACGCGGTGTTCTTTGGCGGTCAGTCGGCGCAAAAGCCGAAGAAGTACGACCGGCCGGAGGCGACCTCCAACGCCGCCATCTCGGCGCGGCTGCCCTACATGATGGCGACCAGCCGGTTCGCGCATTACCTCAAGGTGATGGCGCGGGACTAAGATCGGCAGCTTCATGGAAGCGGGCAATGTGGAAAGCTGGCTCAACCGCTGGATCCAGAATTACGTCAACACGAACGAGAATGCCGGCCAGGATATGAAGGCGCGGTTCCCACTGCGCGAGGCGAAGGTCGAAGTGAAGGAAATTCCGGGCAAACCCGGATCTTATAACGCCATCGCCTATCTGCGGCCGTGGCTGCAAATGGAGGAACTGACCACCAGCATGCGGATGGTGGCTCGGGTGCCCCCGCCAAGCTAGGGCGCGATCGCGAAACGTTTGTGAACCATGCTGTCAAACAGTGAAGCAGACCATTGTTTGGCGGCATGGTTATTGTGAAAATGGGTCTGGTGTCCTGCCCCTCGAAGTCCGCCGCACGGTGCGGCGGATCAAGGGTCGGGACATGACGGTGCAAGTCTCGCCCCTTGGTTGCGCACAGCCAGGAGATACCATTGTCTACGTCGAGCAAAGGTCCGGTCCGATACTTCGCCCGCCTGATATCATCCACACAAGACGGCCGCGTCGGAAGGGACAGAGGTGAGCGACAGCGCATCATTCTTTCATCCGAGACGCGCGCTGATCCGCTGCCTCCAGAGCCTGTTGAGATACAGACGGCACTGCGCGGTGCCGTGCTGTCCGGGCAGTTCTTTGGCACCAAGGCGATCGGGGCAGCGGAGAAACTGGCGGAGTTTCTGCACGGCAGGCTGAGCAACGCGGCGCTGCTGAAGGCTTGGTTCGGGGCCGACGCCCTGGCGCTGCTCACATCTCGGCCAGACGCCCTGCACGGCGCACTGGATCGCGACATCGCCCAAATCGATGCGCTGATCGGCGAGCAACTTGACGCGGTCCTACATGCCGAGCGGGTACGCCGGCTGGAAGGCCGATGGCGTGGACTGCACTGGCTGGCCGCCGGGATGGAACCTGGGCGCCGGATCAAGCTGCGCATCCTGCCGGTGACCTGGGCGGAAATTTGCCGCGATCTGGACCGGGCGGCCGAGTTCGACCAGAGCCAGTTGTTTCGCCGGATCTATGAGGACGAGTTCGGGATGCCGGGCGGCGAGCCGTTCGGCCTGTTGCTGATCGACCACGAAGTTCGGCACCGTCCGGTACCCGATGCTCCGACGGACGATGTCGGCGCACTCGCCCGCCTTTGCTCGGTAGGCGCTGCTGCCTTTGCCCCGATCTGTACCTGGGGCTCACCCATCCTTGCTAGAGGTAGACAGCTTCGGCGAATTGGACACCGTCCAGGATGTGGCCGCACCGATGCGAAGCGCCAACCACGCGCGCTGGCGCGACCTCGGCGGGCGCCCCGACATGCGCTTCCTGGCGGTGGCCCTGCCGCGGCTACTGGCCCGCCCACCCTGGACCGACGATCCGGGGCGGTGCGACGGCTTCATGTATCGCGAATACGCCCCCGACGCTGGCAGCCGTGTCTGGATGAACGCGGGCTACGCTTTCGCCGCCTGCGTTGTCCGGGCGTATGCTGAGCACGCCTGGCCGGCGGATGTGCGCGGGGCGGAGACTGACCGGCTTGGTGGCGGAATTGTGACCGATCTGCCGGACGAGCCGTTCGAAAGCGGACCGCGCGATGGATGGAAGCGAACCGCGATCGAGATCGGCCTCACGCATCGGCAAGAGCGCACGCTGGTCGATATCGGGCTCATGCCGGTCTCTGCGCTGCCTTATGGGCAGGAGATGGTGTTCGGAACCACCCGCAGCCTGCAGATGCCGGTCCGCCACCAGGGCCGCACCGCCGCCGCCGCGGATGCCAACGCGCGGCTTTCCTCGCAGATCAACTCGATGCTGTGCGCATCTCGCTTTGCCCATCACCTCAAGGTGATGGGGCGCGACATGGTGGGCTCCTACGTCACCGCCGACGCGATCCAGCGCGAACTGCAGGCCTGGCTACAGGGATACGTCAACACCAACACCAGTAGCGGACCAGACACTCGGGCGCGCTTCCCGCTTCTCGCCGGCGACGTGGAGGTCCGTGAACGCGTTGGCCGGCCGGGGGTATTCGGCTGCGTCATCCGTCTGCAGCCGCACCATCAGTTGGACGGCGTGGCCGGCACGTTCAGCCTTGTCACCGAGCTCACCGCCCCAGCGCGGTAGGAGGATGTCATGTCCCAGACCACGTCCAACCCGGGCACGCCGGACGCCGGCGCGCTGTTTCGCGCCGGTCGTCTGACCGATGCGGTCGCAGCCGCCAACGGCGCGGTGCGCGCCAAGCCCTCCGACATCTCCCGCCGCCTTCTGTTGGCTGAACTGCTGCTGTTCAGCGGGGACCTGCAGCGTGCAGACGTCATTCTCGATGCCTGCGGGGACCTGGACCCCGGGCTAGCGGTGATAGTCGCGGAATTCCGCCAGCTGGTGCGAGCGGAAACGGCGCGGCGGCAATTGTTCACGGATGGCCGGTTGCCGGAATTTCTTGGTGGGATCGAGGCTGGCCAGCAGGCGGCCCTCGGAGCGCTGGTAGCTCTGCGGGAGGGCAACGCCGCGGAGGCCAGCCGGCTTGCGGCCGAAGCGGAGGCTGTCAGGCCGCATCCGGCGGGCGAAACATCAGGCAGGGCATTCGACGACCTACGGGACGCGGATGATCTGCTGGCGGGTGCGTTCGAGGTGCTGACGACCACTGGAAAGTATTTCTGGGTGCCGATCGAGCGCGTCGGCGTGCTTGAATTCCACCCGCCGCGGCGGCCACGCGATCTATTCTGGCGCCGAGCGTCGATGCAGGTGACGGATGGGCCGGACGGCGACGTTTACCTGCCGGCGATCTACGTCAACGCGCCATTCGACCCGGCTCCAACCGAGACGCAGCGTCTTGGGAGGGAGACTGACTGGGCGCAAGCGGGGGAAGGCGGCCCGATGCGCGGAAGTTCGGGGCCAAAACCTTCCTGGTCGGCGATGATCCGGCCACCTTGATGGAGCTGGCTACGCTAACGTTCAAGGCAGCGCCATGAGCGATCGGGGCGGTCCGGACGGCTCCCGAATAGGCGCACGCGGGCCGGTGCGCATGTCTGTCTTCGATCGTCTCATCGACACGGACCCGGACGTGAAGATAGATCCGCCGGTCTCGGCGGCCGACACTTTGGCGGCGCTGCGAAGCAGGGTCCGCGCGGATCTGGAGGCGTTGCTGAATGCTCGCCGGCGCTGGCGCTCGTGGAGCCCCCAGTTGTCTGAGCTTGCCGCCTCACCGGTCGGCTATGGCCTGCCGGATTTTGCCTCCGGAGCGTTCAACAATCCCGGGCGTCGGGAAGATCTTCGTGCCGAGGTCGAGGCAACGATCCGGCGCTTCGAGCCACGCTTTGCCCAGGTCACCGTGACCCTGACAGGAGACCCCAACCCGTTGTCAGCGATGCTGCCACTGCGGATCGATGCCTTGTTGCACGCCGAACCCGCGCCTGAACCGGTGGTGTTCAACACACTGGTGGACTCCAACACCGCCGACGTTCTGGTCCGCGTGGAGGAGAGCTGAAACGATGTCGGACGCACTGCTGCCGTATTTCAATCGGGAGCTGGATGCGCTGCGCCGTCTGGCGGCGGAATTCTCCGTCGAACATCCAAAAATCGCCGGCCGGCTGCGCCTCAGCAAGGACGCCGTGGACGACCCGCACGTGGCGCGCTTGCTGGAGGGGGTCGCATTTCTCGCAGCCCGGGTACAGCACCGTCTGGACGATGAATTTCCGGAACTGACCGACGCACTGCTGTCGGTGCTCTATCCGCACTATCTGGCACCGTTCCCCTCGGTTGCCATTGCCTGTTTCGCGGCGGATCCTGGCCTGCCGGGCGCGATGGAGCTGCCCTCGGGCCTTGCTGTCGACACCGAGCGCGTGCGCGGCGAAGCCTGCCGGTATCGCACCGCCTACCCGCTGACCCTGTGGCCGGTAGAGATCGAGACTGCACGGTTATCGGGACTGCCCCTCGCGGCGCCGGCAAATCCGGCCGCTGGGGCCGCGGTAGCCTGTCTGCGCATAGGTCTGCGCTGTCTGCAGGCAGGCGTGACGTTCTCTCAGATCGGGTTGGACCGCCTGCGTGTGTTCCTACGCGGAGCGACCGCACCGGTCCTGCTGGAGCTGCTTCTGGCCCACGCTGTGGGCGTCGCGGTGGCTGAGGGCCCCGACGATCCGCGGCCGCTGCTGCTGTCGCCTGACAAGGTGCAGGCGGTCGGCTTCGGGCCAGCCGAGGCGTTGTTACCATGGCCCGCCCGGAGTTTTTCGGGCTTTCGCCTGCTGGCCGAGTATTTCGCCGCGCCGGAAAAATTCCATTTCGTCGACTTCACCGGCCTCGACGGCAAGACATTGGTGGGCGCGGGACACCGGATGGACCTGTTCGTCTACCTCGACCGGCTGGTGCCGGACATGGAGCGGGCGATCGACGCCTCCAGTTTCGCGCTAGGGTGCAGTCCGATCGTCAACCTGTTCAGCCAACGCTGCGAACCGATTCCGCTCGATCACACGGCGATCGAATACCGCGTGGCACCCGACGCCAGAAGGCGGCAGGCGTTGGAGATCTGGTCGGTCGACCGGGTGCGAGAAACCAAGGCCGATGGGCGGTTCCGGCACTGGGAGCCGTTCTACCGTCTGACCGACCCGGGCTCGGACACCGCAATCCAGGAACAGCCGCTGACGTCCAGCCAAGACGAAGACGTGTCTGGCGGCAGCTACGGCACTGTCCGGCGCGAAGCGACAGGACGAGGCGGTGGGACGGAGGTGTTTCTGACGCCGCACGATCCGGCCTTCGACCCTGGCCGCGCGGACGACGCAGTGCTGTCTGTCGATGCCACCTGCCTCAACCGGGATCTGCCCGCGGCGCTGCCGTTCGGCGGCGGTCACCCGTATCTGGAACTGGTGGACGCGGTGACGTCGATCATCGGGATCACCTGCCTGACGGCCCCAACGCCAACCCTGCGCCGGCCGATGCGCGAGAAGGGCTTCTGGCGACTGATATCACATCTGTCGCTCGGGCACCTCAGCGTCACGGGCGGAGCCGAGGGGGCCGCTGCACTGCGCGAGGTACTGCGGCTATATGATTTGAGGGATTTACCCGAAACCCGCACCGCCATGCGCTCCCTGACGTCGGTCACCTCGGCTCCCGGGGTCGCCCGGGTCCCGGGGTCTCGGCCCGGTGCGTTCTGCCGCGGGCTGGACGTGACGCTGACGTTCGATGCGACGACCTGGACGCCGAGCGGGCTTTACCTGCTGGCCTCGGTGCTCGACCAATTCCTCGCGCTGCATGCCTCGGTGAATTCGTTCGTGCGAACGCGTGCCGAACTTACCGGCCGGCCGGGTGCCGTTGCCGCATGGCCGCCGCGCGCCGGGGCGCGAGTCCTGCTTTGAACGCGCCGCCCCGCGGGTCGCCGCTTGCGCAACTGACCGCCCGGCCCCGACGCTTCAGTTTCGACGCTGCCGTGCGTGTGCTGACGTTCGCGCGACACAAAGCGCTGGTGGCCGACGCGGCGCGGTTCGAGAGCGTGCCCGGAACGGCCTACCCGACTGCCGAGGTTATGGAGGTGACGCGGACCGAGGACGCGCAGCCGCTTGTGTCCGTGGCGTTGATCGGCCTAACGGGTCCGTCCGGCGTGACTGCCGCGCCAATATTCGGAGGCTGTGGTTGCGACCCTGCGTGGCCGCTCCCGGGCTCTGCACGATTTCCTTTCGCTGCTGTCGCACCGCGTGGTCGCCGCCTTCGCGGCGGCGGGTGCGAAATACCGGCCGCACCGCGTGGCTGACACTGCGGTGCTGGCCGGGCCGACGGCTGAAGCGGCGCGCGGAGGGCCGAGTAGCGAGGTGCTGCTGGCGCTGACCGGCTATGCGACGCCACACTTGGCCGAGCGGCTGGTGATGGGCGCGGACCCGCTGCGCCACTACGCCGGCCTGTTCTCCAGCCACCCGCGGTCGGCCGATCGGCTGGAGGCGCTGGCCTCCGACTGGCTGGGGCGGCCGGTCACGGTCGAGCAGTTCGCCGGTGGCTGGCTTGCCCTGCCGATCGGCCAGCGCACCCGCCTGGCGCATGGACCCCATCCCGGCACCTTCGACCAACTGGGAGGCGACGGCGTGCTCGGCATTCGGGCCTGGGACCCTCAGGCACGGATCGTGCTGCGCATCGGCCCTCGATCTGCCGTCGTTCGAGGCCCTGCTGCCCGACCGTGCCCGGCTGCGATCGCTGGTTGGCCTGGTGCGCGCGTTCGTGGGATTCGAAGTCGGGTTCGCGGTCAATCCGGTGCTGGCCCGGGATGCGATGAAGCCGCTGGCGCTGCGGACCGACACGACAGCGCCGCCCCGGCTGGGCTGGAACACCTGGATCCCAGGCGCGAGTGCGGCGTGCCCGGGATGCGGCGGACGCGATCTTCGAGGCGGAACTCGTCGAGGAGGGGGTGGCGTGAGGCCCTGGTCCAGCGGGTATGTCGCGGATGTCGAGTATATCCCCGGCTACTATCGGCAACAGACCCCGCCGCACATGGCGCTCGCATGCCTGTTGGGCGGGGTGGACGGGCGCCTGCCCGGCGGCACTGAGGGTGCCCACTACCTGGAGCTGGGCTGCGGCCATGGGCTCGGCGCTTTGCTGGTCGCGGCGTCCAACCCGTCCTGGCACGTCACTGCGATCGACTACAATCCGGCCATGTCGCCGTTGCCCGGGCGCTCGCGCATGAGGCGCGGGTTGCCAACATCGCGTTCGTCGAGGCGGACCTCGCGACGTTCGCTGATGAACCTGAGGGGCGGACGCTGCGGGCGGCGGATGTGGTCAGTCTGCACGGGGTCTGGAGCTGGGTCGCGCCGCATGTGCGTGCCGGGATCGTGCGGCTGCTGGGGCAGACGGTCGCGCCGGGCGGGCTGGTGCACGTCAGCTATAACGCGCTGCCGGCGTGGCAGGGGGCACTGGGGTTCGCGCGGCTGGTGCGGGAGGGTGGCCGGCGGGCGGCCACGCGCAGCGACCGGCAGGCGGCGGCGGGGCTGCAACTGGCCCGCGACCTGTTCGCCGCCGAGGCGTCGCAGTTGCGCGACGGCAAGCTGGTGGGGAAGCTGGTGGACGGGCTTGCGGAGTTGCCGCTGGGTTACCTGGCGCATGAGTATATGAACGAGCACTGGGCGCCGTGCTTTCATGCCGACGTCATGGCGGCGTTCGCCGGCGCGAAGCTGGACTGGGCCGGGTCGGGCAGTCTGCTGGAGGCTTTCCCGGAAATGACGATGACGGCGGAGCAGCGGGCGGTGCTGGACCGGTTCGACGATCCGGCGATGCGGGAGTTGGTGAAGGACGCATGCCTGCCTCGGCAATTGCGCCACGACGTGTTCGTGCGCGGGGCTCGGCGGCTGAGCGACGGGGCGCGGGATGCGGCGCTGTCCGACGTGGTGCTGGCGCTGACGGTGTCGGCGTCGGGGTTCGACTACGAGATGGATGTGCCGGCCGGGCGGGCCGAGCTTGGGCCGGCGTTCCGCCCGATGGTTGCGGCGCTGGCGGAGGGTCCGGCGCAGGTCGGCACACTGCTGGCGGGCGTTGACGGGCGCAGCAATCCGGCGGAGGTGGCTGGGGTGCTGGCGGGGACCAACCAGGCTGTTCCGGTGGTGCGGGGTTGCGCTGAGGCCGATCCGGCGGCGATGCGGCTCAACCTGGCCATGGCGCGGCGGGTTCGGTCGTTGATTGGCGGGGAGGTCGCGGCTGGGCTGGCCTCGGCGGCGCTGGGGGCGGCGCTGCCGGCGACGCGGCTGGACCAGTTCGTCTACGCGCGGGTGATGGCGGGGGAGACGATCGCCGATCTGGACCGCTGGGTGGCGGCGCTGTCGGCGGACGTGGCGGAGGAGAAGCTGGCGCGGCTGCGGGAGATCTTGGTGCAGACGTGGGAGGTGCGGGTGCCGGTGATGCGGCGGGTGGGGGTGTGCTGATTGCTGAATTTCGTCCATAACTCCCGGGCGACGCGTGGTAGCTGCGGCCGCATGGTTAAGGCTTGCGTATACAATCCTTCGATTCCCGGCAGTGGTAACCCTGGTTACTTCGGGCAACATCTCTGGTCTAAGCGGACCTCTCTGATCGACACGCCTACGGAACACTTCGTCCGAGTATCGTCATTATGGTCACAGCGTCCTTCATTCTTGAAATTGTTGACCAGCACTTTGAGAATGCTGCCAGCCTCTGGCTGATGCGCGACAACGCAGTTAAGGCTTCCTCATTCCGACTTGCGGACCTCGTCAGGCTCGACGAACGAGTCGAGGCGAACATCGATGGGCTGCGAATCGCCGAGATAAACGGGTGGGCTGCCGCGCACGACGAGCTCGACGGTGGTGGCGCGGGTGACTACTTCGTCGCGGGCGTCCTCGCGGTGGAAAGCGACGATCCCAGCCGGTTCGACGAGATCATCGAGCGGGCCTATGCCAGTGCAGCGAAGGTGGCAGGGGAACCCTACCATCCCGCCTACGATCCCTGGCGAGGCCTGATCTCAGCCCTCGCATGGGCTGAGCGTGCGCCCGCGGCAGCCGCCATCGAGCGGCTGCTCGATACGCCACGGCCCCGCACACGCTGGCTCGGCGTTGCCGCCTGCGGCGCTCGCCGCTTGGTAACCCAACCGAACCTGGAAGCGGCGCTCGATGACCACGAGCCGCTGGTGCGTGCTCGTGCCGCGCGTACGATGGGCGAACTTGGCCGAGTTCGATCATCGAGCGAAACTGAATGCTCTGCTCACCGATCCGGACGAGGATTGCCGTTTCTGGGCCGCCTGGTCCGCCTCACGTCTCGGCACCTCCGAGGGGTGCATGCACTCGCCGCGTTCGCCCGCTCAGCGGGCCCGCGGGGTGACCGAGCACTCGACCTTCTGCTGCGATGCCTGCCGATGGAGCGCGCTCATGCTTTTCTGCGGCAACTGGCCCCCGACCCGGTGCTGCGGCGCATGGTGATCCGGGCAGCGGGCGCGATCGGGGATGCGAACTACCTCCCCTGGCTGGTCGGACAGACCAGCGAGCCGTCGGTGGCGCGGGCTGCCGGTAGTGCCTTCGCAATGATTACTGGCGCCGACCTCGTCCAGAACGATCTAGACCGTGAACCTCCCAGGGACTTCGACCCACGCCCGAATGACGACCCCGAGGACGCTAACGTCGCCCTCGACGACGACGAAGGTCTCGCGTGGCCGGACTCGGAACAACTTGGCCGATGGTGGCAAGGCAATCAACATCGATTTAGCGTCGGCACGGCCTATTTCCGAGGATCGCCGAAAGCTTCGATCAACTGGGAGGAGGCGCTTTTGGAAGCGCCACAACGGCAACGTTGGACCGCTGCACTCGAACTCGCGCTGCGCCGACCCGAGAACCCGATGTTCGAGCTCCGCGCCCGCGGCCATTTGCAGCAGGAGCTTCTGAGCCGTTTACCCCCATAAGGGCCTAGCTTCACCGTTCTCTGTCAGGAACCAGGACTACGACCTAGGTCGGTGGTGTGTCAAATCGCCTAAACCAAGCAACCGCGTCTTCAAGCTCGAACTCCGGGAACGAAACCGACGGGGTATATTGGAGCGGCCGGATAAACGTGGCGATCGCGTTGTATGCGGACATATCTTCCCGCCGGTTGATGTCTCCGCCACAGGGGGGCGATGAGACCTGCAACGCCGTCGCCCCGCCAGCTAGGGAACGCTTGGTCACGCCTGCGGCCTGCAAAGTCTCGGTGCCGCCCAGTGAATGAATGCGACCGACCCCAAGGTAATTGAGCCAGTAGGCGCCGCGGACTTTATTTCCTATCTCGAAACAATCAATCGACATATAGGGAATATCAATACAGCTATATCTCCGGCAAAGTCGCCGGATGGCCTGGAATGCCGCTGGCTCTCCTGCCCCGGTAGCATAAAGAAAAGCCGGGCTAGTATAGGCATTAATGATTGGCAGCCTCTCCACTAATGAGTTGTGAAGGGTCACAATGTTCTGAAGACCATTTTCCATCGTTGCTTCAGTGGGGTAGGTGAACAACAGAACGCTGACGGCGTCAGGAAGGTTCATTGTCATCGGATCGTTGTTGCTCAACCCAAATAGCGAACTCGGAACCCGCTTACCTCCCGAGGATTGTCCATCAGCCGGAAGCCAACCGATGCGTTGTGTGGCGTTCGCAATGCTCCCAGCCTGTCCATGATTTCTGTCGTCGAAAGCGCTACTGCGTCGCCATGTTCGCCGATGGTCCATCGGAGCTCAGGCGATCGTGCAAGGCGAATGAAGTCTCCGATGCAGTCTGATACGAGCAACTGATGATCGGCACAGGATGCGGGCAAATAAAAGACGCCAACCCACCCGTCGCGCAATACTCGGGCACCAATCTCCGCGGTTGCCGAAAACGCCGGCATGCCGTCAACTATGTCCATGTCGTTTATCCCAGATCTACAATCGTTTATCCCAGGTCTACAACCGCGCTAACGGAACGCGGTAAGAGTCGAGCCACCACCTTCATGCCTTGAGTGGCGTATCCTGCGATGTTCCAGCCTGGCGCCACCAGCTTCGGCGCCATGCCAAACGTGCGGATGTAGTTCTCGCCTTGATCGAATGCGCCCCTATCGCCCCATTGGGGCATGTTGTTCGGCGGACACGGTGCCTTGAAGTCATACACACCGCGAACGGCATTTATGTTTCCAGGCTCGTGGAGCACAAGGTCAGGACCACCGTGCCGTCGATTACTTCACCGGGGCTACCCGTTGCGCGGGGTGGGGGACCCGGCATAGGGCTGGTCGCACGCGATCTCGTCCTCACGCCCTCGGTTAGCCATTTCGGCCTTTGCACAGGCCTCAGCTTCTTGCCCAATTTCAACACCGCGCTCTAGCATATTCTCGTTGCAGTAGGCCTGCCACTCCTCCGCGTTGCGGGGTGGGTGGGGGTTCCTGCCATCGACCTTGTCGCGGGCCGATTTTACGCAGTTCGAAATAATGTCTTCGAATTTGACCACCGCAATCGGATCCGTATTTCCCTGGTGCATCAATCGTGTTCTGATTGTTGTGGAATTTTTTATCCGTATGACGACAAGCGTTGTTTCCGTCCATCTTGACGTCGAAGGAATAGGTGATCCAGTCTGTCGCCTTCATGTTGACGTTCGACTTGACACCGCCCGCCGTGCCGGCCTCGTCGCCATTGCTGGAGCTGTAGTGAGAACCCTTGACGGCAATCATCTTGCCCTTGGCGAAGACTGTCGTCGTTCCATCCGGTCAGCGAAGACTGCTGAGCGATATTGGGGTAGGGGATCGGAACGGGGCCGCCCGGGCTAGGGGTCTTGCAGATGTCCGGCATGGTCGCGGTCGAAATCCCGATGGTCCCTTTTTAGGTCAGGCCCAGACCATTGACGACCACGTGGCTCGGCATCACGTCGGACGCCGTTCTTCTCAAGACTGCGGCTCCCCGCTGCCCTCCTTCGGAGCTGGCCCAAATCAGCGTGCGGGGACCCTTGGCATAGCCCCTGGTCCTGGCCTCGATGGCCATGCAGGCGCAAAGCGGGCCGCAAGCGGCGCCCAGATCGCCCCAGCAATCCGCCGGAGCTTCGCAAAATCGGCTGCATCGCGGAACAACGCGTGGAGCGCCCAGGACGGCGAAGCCGTATTCGTTGCCCCTGTAGCGTTCGCCATTCATGTCGCACAGTATGCGATCCGCCGCCCCCTTGCCAACTGCGGCGCAGGCCGCGCCGAGACCCTCGCCCAGGCAGATATCCTCGGTTCCAATGAGGTTTGCCTCCCGCCCTGAGACCCGTCGCGGCGATCTCGATCGAAGCGTCCTGACCCTGTTTCGCGAGCAGGACGAAGGCCGCCCCCTCGCCCGGGCAAAATCCATAGATATTTCCTTCGGAATGAAGCCGCTCCCGCTCGTCCAGCCACTCCAGCGTGTCTGCATCGAGATAGCTGTCTGCGCCGCCGAGAAGTCACGGCCTCTTCGCGACCCGCATCGAGCAAACGCCCAGCCGCCTCCATCGCGACGATACCCCCGGCATGTCCCTCCATCGCGTGATGGACAGGGACGTCAAGTTCCAGCGCGGTTCGAAGGTGCCAGGCAACGTCCGCTGAGGTGCCCGCTGGAAGGCCAGGTCGCGGCTCTCCGAGATTGAGCATCAAGGCGATTTTGTGGTCCGCTTGCATCCGGCCAGCGCTTCTTGCGCGGCGGCGGCCGCAAGCGCCGAAATCCGTTGTACCCATGACAGGTCCAAATTTAACCCAGCGTCCCGTGTTACCTTCATCGGCTGCCCAAAGCGGTCAATCATGAACGGATGGTCGGCAATCGCTGAAATTCCGGCCCGCACAGCCGCCACGCTGGCCCGGCACTCAAAGCCTAGCGGAATCCGGGCCCCGCGGCCGATGATGGCCATCCGCACCACCGAGCTACTCCGAGATCCAGACGCCAGTGCGACGTGTTGCTTCCGAGACACCTATTCGCGGCCTTATCCGAATCGTTGTTCCAATCAATCTCTCCTCCTTTCCTGGGGGGACTTCGAGAGCCGATAGATAGACGAGTTCAAAGCGTCGCCGGTCGGGATAGACCTATAGCATATGAATATCCGGCACCCGCCGTTCATCAGTGGCAGCGCGGAACCGGGTTACCACGTTGAAAACGATCCGCGGCAGGACGAAGGCGAAATAGCCATTGGGAGTAAAGCCGCCAAGCTGCACCTCCTCGTAGCCCAGCAAAAAGGTCGCGGTTTGTTGGTCGGCGGGGGCACAGCGAAAATACCTGCGATCGAAATCGCGCGGCGGCAATGGATCGCGGCTGTCTTCCCACGCTTTGTCATAGGTCCCGGCATAACTGACGCGTGGCCGCCAGTGATGGGCTACCGGACCGATTCGACCGGCCGCCCCGACCGTGGGCCGCGATAGGGTGCATCGGGATACTCGAAATTTGGCGCCCGCGTTCTGACTAAACGTTTGTAAGCCGTGGCAAAGCCGCACCCCGCCGGATTTTCCGCCACCCAGTCTTTCCCTCATCATCCCAGCCCCCGTAGGTCCACGACCAGGAAAGCGGCATTGCCGTGAAGTCCATGGGCCGTGTCGTCAAGCTCGCCGCGTCGCGTTGCAGGAAGCTGCGATCACCCACAACGTTTACGATCTTATTGACATCAGCCACCTTAAGGCGGACTTGGTATTGACTGAGGGCCTGCCCCCTCGCGTATAAGCATGTCCCCCGACAAGTATATCCGTTCCGGTCTTGCTCAGCGCGAAATCAGCGTCTAAAGCATTTCCTCCACCGGATCGCCGGCGTAAATCGCGAAACGTTGCACGTCGGTCTGCGCCTCCGCGACCCGCTGCCTCCCGTCGGCATCGATCTCGAAAGCCGCGCGAATCGCAACGAGCCAGAACTCGGCTCCCCGCTCATCGCGAGTCCAAGTCCGTTCAGCCGAAAATGGCGTCTCATTTTAAGTAGCCACATGCGGATCGGCCGATATATACGGTTTGAAATTTCGACGTGGCCTGGGCAGCGGTGCAAATCTCGAACCGTTCGTCTGCATCCCGCGTCGTCTCATTGTCGCCAATAACGAGCCCCCTCTGCCCGCAGCCGGCCAGACTTCGGCTCCATTTCGGGCCCAGGCGCCAACCTCTTTCGGCAGGAGAGTTTTGCCCAAATCCCACATGCCAGGCCTGTCCCGTCTACGGCGTCACCTGGAAAAGCCGACGTTGTTTCTCGGCCATATCGCAGATACAAGGTGACCGAGGCAAGCAGTGTCATCGCCCTGCCGCCACGCTAATTGATATGCACCGAAGCGCCCGTGATTCGCTGCATCCCGACGACCGCAATGACACATAGGCCCCGCGTACGAGAACCTTGCCAGCGCGGGTCAGCACGAGGCTGGCGCGGCCGCATTGCAGAACGATCTCGCGCGCCGCCGTCAGTGTCAGGCGGTCGCCGGGGTGCTCGCCCTCCGGCGCCTCACCAGGCTGCGTCACCAGGCCGAGCGCCAGCGGACGCGTCGGGTCACCATCGACGAACACCAGCGCCACGGCGCATCCAACCGGCACGCCATGATAGCGTGCGGTAGCCAGAGCCGGCACCGGGCCGCCGTTCGGGTTGGTCGGAAAATCGACCAGCAGCACCCCTGTGTCATCAAAACCGGCAACCCGGCCGATCACCACGGCGGCCGGAGCCTCAGTTGTGATTAATATTTTGTCCCTTAACGATGACATTGCCCGAGCCCTTGATGTTGATCTGCTTGCCTTCGATCGTGATGTCGCCGTTCTTTTTCATCGTGAGTGTCGCCGAACCAGTCTTCAGCATGATCTGATCGGCGGCGGATATCGTGACCGTCTTGCCGGCATTGATGGTTTCGTTCTCGCCAATCTCGGAAGCGCGGTCCTTGCCCACCGAGTTGGTTTCCTTGCCGCTGACCGTGACCCTCTGGTTTCCACCTACAGTGACCGTTTGGTCGCTGCCTACCGTGATCCTATGACTGGCGCCGACAGTGACCGCCTGTATAGCGCCCACGGTCACCGTGCGCGCCGCTCCAACAGAAATTACTTCGGCGGCGCCCACATTGTGCATCCGGCCGGCGCCAACCGAGTGGACCTCGGCAATGCTGATCGTCGTCGTATGGGTCCCGTTTACCGTGTGACTGCGTCCGCCATTTACCGTCACCGTCTCGCCGGTATTGACCGTTTTGTCCCGGTGACCACCGATCTTCGTCGTCTCGTTTACCCTAATGGTCTTTTCTCGATCGTTATCGACGATGACATGCATGTCCTTGACCGCATGGACCCGAATGTCCTCGACGCCGCCCTTCCCTTCCATCACGATCTCATTGCCGCTGTGGTCCCGCAGCCCGGTCTGGGTCTTGTTCTCCGGCATGCCGATCGCGTTGGCGTTCTCGCCGTTGTAGACCCGGCCGGTCACCAGCGGGCGGTCCGGATCGCCCTCAAGAAACGACACCACGACCTCGTGCCCGACATGCGGCAGCGTCACGTCGCCCCAGCCGCTGCCGGCGCGGCCGTGCGAGACGCGGATCCAGCACGAGCTCTTGTCATCTTTCTTGCCGTAGCGGTCCCAGTGGAACTGCACCCGCACCCGACCGTGCTTGTCGGTGAAGATCTTCTCGCCCGGCGGGCCGACCACGATCGCGGTCTGCGGCCCGTGCACGAACGGCTTCTCGGTCACGCGCAGCGGGCGGAACGGCACGTCGTAGGGCATCGCCTCGAACGTGTTGTCGTAGCGCGACGGTTCGGCGTCGCTGGTCAGGTAGCTGTTGTCGGTCGCCTCGTGCCGCACGCGCCGGACCACGTACTGCTTGGCCTCCTCCTGGCACGGATGGCGCTGCAGGCTGAACTTGCCGCCAACACTCAGATAGCGGTAGCTGCTGGCGCCGCGAACCGCGTGATACGCCGCCTCCTCCGCCTCCATCAGGGTGCGGGTCAGCTTGGTGCCGAGCCCCTTGTCGACATAGCGGCCGGGGTAGTCGAACCGCTCGAACGTTTCCGCGCTGTTCAGATTGAGCACGGTCTTCTCGCTGGTCTGCAGGTCGCCCGACGGCGTTTCGAAGTTGAAGTCCTTCTGCGCCCAGCGCCCGGGGCGGAAATCGTAGGCGTGCTCCCACTGCGTGACCTGGCCCGACTGCACGTTCTGCGGCGCGTAGATCAGTTTGGGGTCCGGCAGGTCGCGAAAGCTCACGTTGCTGTCGCCCATCACCAGCACGTGCCGGTCATCGTCATGGCGAAAGAAGTAGAAGATCCCCACCTCCTCCATCAGGCGCGAGACGAAGTTCAGTGCGCTTTCCCGGTACTGCACGCAGAAGTCCAGCTTGGGGTAGTCGCCGCGCGAGACCGACATCTGGTAGTCGGTGAACCCGTAGGTCTTGAAGACCTGTTCGATGATGTCCGGAACATTCAGGTTCTGGAAGATACGGCAATCGCTGGTGTGGCCGAGGAACCAGAGCCATGGCACGATCTGCGCGCTGTAACTGCCGCAGGTCGCGGCCGACCAGCGGCCCCGCCCGCAGTTGCGCGATCATGCCATGGATCGATCGCGCCTTGCCGTCCTGCGGCGCGATCGTCAGCTTCACGTTGCGCCGGATCAGGCTTTCGGCGGTGATGGCGTGATCCGTCGACAGCATCTCGACTTCGTAGGCGAACAGTTGCGAAATGGCCTCCTCGCCGGCGAGTGACGTCAGCAGCAGGTGATCCTTGCCGAGGGAGGTCTCGATCGCGATCAGGCGGCCGTCCTGGGTCCAGTTGGCCGCCGAGGCGCCACCACCGCCGCCGAGTGGCGGATCCAAGGGTTTCCGACATGGCTGACCTCCACGAAAACCTGTCCAGTCGTGCGACTGTATTACTACAGTTCAGAGACGGGGCAGCGAATATTTACGGCTGCAATCGGGAACCCCAAGTTGGAGCCGCCGCACAATTTGTCCAAAACTATTGGGGTGGGCGGCCACGGCATCGAGTGCCAGAATGGGGGCTGTGAGCACCAAGACCGGAGTTGTCCATGACCCAATATAAACGCGTTGGCATTTGACACGTCCAAGGCCGTGTTCGGGCTACACGGCATCGATCAGCAGGAACGGCCGGTCCTGTGCACCAATCTGCGCCGCGTGCAGAGGCCTCCTTCAAGAGGCTCCCCGCCGCCGTCATCGCTCTGGCCTGTGGTGGTTCTCATGTGGGCAAGCACGGTGCGCGAGCGGGATGTGGGGTGCGTTCCCACGCGTCGTACATGACGAACTCCTGCGCCTTGGCGATTGCATCCATCGCAGCGTGGTAATTGCCGCCAGATAGCTCCTCGCTTGGCTGTGGTGCGGCCAGGGCAAGCGCGCGGAAGCCCGTGATCTGCTCGGTCCGATCTACAATTGGTTCACCGAAGGTTTCGATGCGCCGGACCTGAAGGACGCGAAGGCGCTGCTGGATGAGCTGGCCTGAGCAGTGGCAGCAGCCCAGCGACCGCATAATGCGAAACTATGTAAAGCCGATCATCGGATGCGCGGGAGTCATCCTCATGGCAGCGACCGCCCGCCGCCTGCAACGACTTAAACGAAAAGCCGCTGCTGTGACCGGGGCCACTGGCAAAGGCCACATCGCTGGCTACGGTGATTTTGTCTCCTCCCTCCCCTACCCTCCTCGCCCCGGCCCGCGACACCGCGACCCTTCTTATTGAACCGATCACGCTGCGTCAGGACTACTCTCATGCCGGTGGCATAACTGCCGACCCGGAACAGTGCCGGCCGGCAAGATGGCGCACACCAGCGGTCTTTGCAGGTGCCCAGCGCCAGCTGCGCGGACCATTTCACCAGAAGTCGCATAAATCCTATAGCAACAGAGCCGGATTATCGTCGGCTCAGACGGAGGTTAGACGTCCACCGAAGGCGGGATGGCCTCACCCGCCCCTGGCTGTAGATTGGAGAATCCAGCAGGCCATTTGATTCGGACTCGAGTTCCCGTCTTCGGCACAGTCGAACTCAAAGGTCTGCCGGCGGCCGTACCACCTGGCAAGTTCTTGGCGAGGGGATACTTGAGAGCCGTTTCGAAGCCCTGCGTCGCGGCGCAACGCCACTAGTCGGCCGCGACGAGGAGATGGACCTACTGCTCCGCCGGTGGACGCAGGCGAAGGCCGGCAACGGACGGGTGGTATTGATTTCAGCCGAACCGGGCGTGGGCAAATCCCGTCTCGCCGAAGAGCTCTCCGAACAAATCGCCGCCGAACCGCGCACGCGCCTGCGCTATTTCTGCACGCCGCACCATCAGGATAGCGCGCTCCATCCGGTGATCGACCAAATCGAACGAGCGGCCGGCTTCCAGCACGCCGATGGATCAGTGGCCAGGCTTGCCAAATTGGACGCGCTGCTAGCGGCCACCGAGCCGCCGATGGAAGACGTGGCGCTGATCGCGGAACTCACTTGCGCTGCCCTTGACCGACCGCGGACCGCGGCTCGATCTCACGCCGCAACGCAAGAAGGACAAGACGTTCGAGGCGCTACTGCGGCATGCCGAGGGTCTGGCTCGTCAGCAGCCAGTACTCGATGATATTCGATGACCTTCACTGGATCGACCCGAGTTCGCGCGAACTGCTGGATCGTACGATAGAGCGGGTGGCGAACTGGCCGGTGCTGCTGCTGGCAATGTTCCGCCCCGAGTTTCAGCCGCCATGGACCGGGCAGCCGCATGTGACGATGCTGACGCTGGGCCGGCTCGACCGGACCCTTACGGCGGCAATGATTGCAAATGTTGCCGGCGAGGCCTCGCTCTCACCCGAGATCGTGGAGGAGATCGCCGAACGCACCGATGGCGTGCCGCTGTTCGTCGAGGAACTGACCTTGGCGGTGCTGGAGGCCAGCGCCCAGGGCGCAGCGGCGCTGTCAACGATACCGCATCCGGCGTTCTCGGTGCCGGCGACGTTGCATGCTTCGTTGATGGCGCGGCTGGACCGGCTGGGACCGGCCGCCCGAGACGTGGCCCAGACCGGGGCGGCCATTGGCCGCGAGTTCGGCTATGCGATGCTGGCAGCCGTCACCGATCTGCCGGCGCTGCAACTGCGCGAGGCATTGGATTGGCTGACGGGCGCCGGCCTGCTGTTCGTTCGTGGCAAGCCGCCGGATGCCAGCTACACCTTCAAGCATGCGTTGGTACAGGACACCGCGTCCAGCACCTTGTTACGCGGCCGGCGCCAGCTTCTGCATGGGCGAATTGTCGCCGTCCTGGAAGAGCGCTTTCCTGAGATTGTGCAAGGGCAACCGGCGGTACTAGCGCAGCACTGCGAAGCAGCGGGGTTGGCCGAGAAGGCGGTGGCTTGCCGCCTGAGAGCCGGTCAGCAGGCGCTGACGCGCTCGGCGATGACTGAAGCGGTCTCGCAGTTGCGCAAAGGTCTGATAGTGCTCGCCGGGTTGCCAGATGGCCCACCGCGTCGGCAACAGGAGTTGGACCTGCAAACCGCGCTTGGGTCGGCACTGACCGCCACGGTGGGTTTTTCAGCGGTAGATGTGGACGAGATCCTCGCCCGAGCGCGTGCGCTGGCTGAGCAGCTCGATCGGCCAGAGTACCTGGTACGTTTAATCGTCGGTCAATGGGCGTTTCATTGGGGGCGTGCCGAGCACAGACCGGCCCTTGCGCTAGGCCAGGAGCTCGAAGAAATCGGCGTGGCGAGGAACGATACGTCGATGCAATTGATGGGTTGCTACACGCAAGGGATTAGCCACTATTTTGCAATTGCTCACCCCGCCTCGGCGAGGGCGTCGCCGGGTCGTTTGGTTGTCAGCACGAACGGACGGTATCGAGCACCGAAGCGCGGTTGGCCTTTGCGGTGCTGACGACGGAGCGGAAGGCGGCATAGGTTTCCGCCCCCCATTCGCAGCGGAACCCGTTGGTCACCTTGCGAAAGACCACGCTGGCCGCAGATGCCGTTCTGAGATGTTGTTCGTGTAAGGCACAGCGCGGTTGTCATGAACACGAACAGATGCGCCCGGTTGGCGAGCATGCGTTTGTGCAGCTTACGGCCAGCGTCGCCCGCCGGGACCGTCGCCATGATCCGGTCGAGGCGGCGGTTGAGGTCATAGAGATATTGCCTCAGGGTGGTGTCTTTCAGCGTCTCGCGCCGTTGTCCGATGGCAATGGCGCGTAGCAGCAACCACGGAAGGGCGCGCTGAATGCCGTGTCGCCGCATTCGATGGCGTATTTCGCGTCGCGCAGCAGATGCGCCAGGCAGACCTGCCACAGTCCAGCATGGCCGCGCTGGCTGTCGAGCATGTCGGAGACCCACACTTTTGGCTGGATTGCGCCGAACAGGGAGGTTACCACGGCCTTGCCACGGCTCGGCTGGATCACATGCAGCACCGCAAGAGTGCCGATGAAAACCCACTCCCACCAATTCTTGCCCTTGACCCGCACTGACGTCTCGTCCGAGCAAACCACCGGGCTGGCGAGCACCATTTTCCCGATCAAGTCCGTGGCCTTCAGCAAAGGCTGTCGCGCACGGGCCAGGATGTTGCAGATGGCACCTTCACTGAGTGCTAGTGAGAACAGTTCGTCCATCAACAACGACAGCCGTTCCATGCCGATGGCATGGGCGTAATGCAGATACACCACCATCGCTGCGATCGATGGGCCGAATGGTGAACCGGGCACCAGACCGGCTGGGGGCTGGGCGGTGACCCGCTCACCGCAGCAGGCGCAGCGGCCGCCGAACAGGCGCACCTGGGTCACATCCGGACGGACGGGTGGCAACTCGATACGCTCGTAGACCTGTTGTGGGGTTTGCGACGCGTCGGGGAACACCGCCGCGCATTTCGGGCAGGTGGACAGCCGCTGGTCGATCGTGCGATCCGGGTTCGGATGCAGTGTCCGCCCGACGCCGGGGCGGCTTTTGCGAGGCGGGCGATCCGTGCCGGGGGCTGGCAGGTCCGGCTTCTGTCCTTGCGACGGTGGCTTCGAGGAGTTGCCGGGAGTCCTCGGCGGCCGGGTCTGCTGGGTGAGCCGCGCTTCCAGGGCGGCGATGCGAGCGTCCTGTGCGGCGATCCGTTGATCCGCCAATGCTAGTCTGGCAGTCAGCGCCGCGATGAGCGCGTCCTTCTCAACATGGCTCAGTGTGGGCGTCGGAAGCAGAGGCACCCGTCGTGTAAACTCGACTAGGGCGTTACCGTGTCAAGAAGTTTCTGACGCGGACTGCCGAGGCAACTGGAAGCGGCCCCGTCTTCAGGCAGGAGAGGATTTGGCTAACCGGGGTGAGCGATTACACTACTTTCTTGGAGAGTTTGTTGTCGCCCACGCCCTCCTGGGTCAGTGCATGGACCTTGCTGATCATACGCATCACCCCTTGGGGGGGCTGTCCTTTAATCCCTATGCGGCAATGCTCGCCGATCTTGCCCTCACACTGACATGCCTGGGGTACCTCGATCAGGCAAGGACCCGCCTGAACGATGCCTTATCGGAGGCCCGCCGGCTGGGGCACGGCCACACGCTAGTTCTCATACTCCACCTGGCGAACTGGCGCGATTGGCTCACCCAAGCGCCTATGGTGCATTTGGAGGAATGTCTAGCTCTCTCTACCGAGCATGGTTACCCGTTTTATTTGGGTTGGGCTCTGGCATTTCGCGGACGGTCGTTGATCGCGTGCGGGCGAGCAAAGGAGGGCCTTGCTCTGCTTACACAGGGCCTGGCGCAATTGCGTGACCGCCGGCGGCGTTGCAAATACGCCGATTCTGTTCACGTGGGTCGCCGAAGCTCACACCATCCTCGGACAGCACGCTGAAGCACTGAACTGCCTTGCTGAGGCCGCTCGAATTGTCGAGACCACGGAGGAGCGGGCCTTTGAAGCCGAGTTGCTATATCGGGTGCCGGGCGATCTACTGAATGCCGCCGACGATCTCGCGGGGGCCGAACGACGCTATCGTCAGGCCATCGCAGTCGCCGAGCGGCAGAGCGCAAAGCTCTTCCAGTTACGGGCATCGGTTAGCCTTGCCCGGCTCTGGCGCGACCAGGGCAAGCGCGCGGAAGCCCGTGATCTGCTCGGACCGATCTACCACTGGTTCACCGAAGGTTTCGATGTGCCGGACCTGAAGGACGCGAAGGCGCTGCTGGATGAATTGGCATGAGCGCAAGTAAGAAACCAGACAGAGGGAATTGATTTTATGCTGCGCAGCGCGGGCCCCGAGTTGCACTGGACAAGAGGCGGGGGCAGCACGTTCGCGACGCCTCGCGAGTCCTCGGGATAACTCCGATCGGGGCCGATGGGTGAGGACTCTAGCAGCGCGGAATGAGGACTTTAGCAGCGCTCTCATCCCGACCACTAACGAGGAAAGGCGACGAGTTGGCGAGTTATCCCGAGGACTTTAGCAGCACAAACTAGAACAAATAGATCTACTAGTATCGCTTCTAGAGTCCTCAGTAAGCTTAGCGCTGCTACAGTCCTCAGAGACTTGGAGATCAGAATGTGCTTGCTTTGACAGAGATTGCTTGAGAGGGAGAAGGTGGGAACCATTCATCGGCTAATCACCGCCCATGGTCATCAGGGAGCTCTTCAACTCGACCTTGATCGGCGAGTGGTCGATGCTGCGGTTGCCTATATGGCAAGTGAGGACTCCAGCAGCGCCTACCTGTTTTCCGGCTGGGCACAGGCGGCTCTTCCTCATAAGAGGTTAGCCGATGACGCAGCTTGGCAGTTAACGACCGATCGCGTGACGTTGGTCGTTGAACCCGGCCGCCGTGCATCACCTTCTGGGCCGGTGTATGTCGGCGTCCCCTACGGTTCCCGGGCGCGCCTCATCATGCTTTACCTACAAAGCGAGGCACTGAAAATCAGTAGCCGCGAAGTATCCCTTGGATCGTCATTGCGAGATTGGTTACGCCGAATGGATATCTCCCCCGGCGGTAACTCGATCGCGGGCGTACGGGAACAGGCGGAGCGGATTACCCGCTGCCGCCTCTCCTTTCAAATACGTGGGGCTGACGGTCGGTCGGGGCTTGTCCAGCAACAGGTTGTGGATACCGCCATGTTTTCAGAGACTGAGGACTTTAGCAGCGGGGGTTTCGTCGAAAGGGTTCAACTCAGTCAATCGTTTTACGAACAACTCCGCCGACACCCTGTCCCCGTGGAGGACTCGGCAATTCGGGCGATCAACCGCCACTCTGTGGCATTGGACATTTATTGCTGGCTTGCCTACCGATTACACGTACTTGAGGGACCAAACGAGATCAGCTGGCGTGCATTGCAGGCACAATTCGGCGCTGGGACTGATAGGCTCCGGAACTTCCGGGCGCGGTTCGTGGAAAATCTTGGGTTGGCGCTGGCTGTCTATCCGGCGGCAGTTGTTGACGTCAGCGGGCGCGGTGTGACGTTGCATCCATCAGCTCCTCCCGTAGCTCGCCTCACTCATCGGTCAACGGTTCGGCCATGAGCGTACCGACTTCACACCGAGATCCTGTTCGCCCCAGGAGCATCACTGTTTAGCCATGGCAGGACACTTGCCTCAGTAGGGTTCGATAGTCTACAGGGCCTCTAGACCCCTAGAGGAGATACCCGACTATGGGCTCTGTGATCGTTGTGGCCTCATCTAAAGGCGGTTGTTCGAAAACTACGACCGTGACCGCTCTCGCCGTAAACCTCGCCACTCACGGCCATAAGGTGGCGGTTTGCGACTCGGACCCCAACCAAGCCTTCATGCGCTGGTACAAGACGGGCGAGGCCCCTACCCTCTCCGTCAGTACCGAAGTCGATCACAATGAGATTGTCGGCCACCTTCTACGTCTCGGGAAAAAACATGACGTGGTGCTGTGCGACACCGGTGGCTGGAGCAATCAGACCCAGGTATTCGCTATGGGGGCCGCCGACTTGGTCCTCATTCCTGTGATGCCTGACCGCAACAGCGTGGTTGAAGCTATTAGGACGGCGCAGCAAGTTCGAAGTGTATCAGAGATCGCTCGCCGAGATATCCTCTACCGTGTACTAATGACCCGATGGAATCCTAAAGGGATTAGCGAGCGAGCTGCCATAGAGGATCTAGATACCTCTAGACTACCCAGATTAGAAAATCACATAGGGGATCTGGTGGCCTTTCAGAAGAGCAGCTTCTCAGGGGTCATGCCATCTAAGGGCTATATAGGGGCCGTGGTTACTAGGGTTATAGGCGAGTTACAGTCACTAGGGGCCATAGGGTCGATAGAGGACGCGGCGGCGTGAGTGGGTTCAAACGGAAACCATTGGCAGAGGACGACCTGACGCAGGCTCTCAAGGCCAATACCGGCCATTTGCCGTCAGTTGTGGGGCAGGGCAGGGGGAAAGTACCAAAGACCGTGCAGGTAAATTTCAATGCCTCGGAGATGCTTGCCCGGCTCATAGCCCAGGAAGCTGCCAAGGTCGGCGGAACACGGCGTCTGGTAGCGCGGTTACTCCGACAGGCCGGTCATGAGGTTCCAGAAGCGGATCTCAATCCGCCGGACAATCGTCGTCGGTGGAGTTAGGCTCGAAGCCTACAGCAGTCTATGTCTGTCCGCGGCAACAGTGCATCTCCAGCCGACAGTCAGGCCAGTCGGAGAGGCGCTGGCCGAGGCGGAAGGGTGGCGGATGCACCGCGACAGACTATTCATGAAACATATAGGGAACAAGCCGCGAGGCGTGCTTGCCACAGATCGGGTGTCCCGCCACCTTCCCGAGATGTATGTCGTCTCTGAAGCCGACGCTGCTGCCATCCGCGAAGCCTATGAGACCGGTGGCAGAGTTGTCCGCTGCCATAGAGCTACGCCGCCGCTTCCCAGGCATCACGGACAACGCCAAGGCGCGGGAGCAGGCGAGGGCTATCGCTGGGTGGCAACCGCTGCCAAGCCCTCCACAGAGGGCTCCCAGGCGATCCCGGAAGGCGAAGGCGGATGCCGATGCCCCTGCAAGGTAGCTTCTTTGCTGCCGCTGGCATCGGCGCGCTATCAGGCGGCGTCCTTCCTCGGGCGGCCGCGGCCCCTTTTTCCACTGACGCCCTCCTTCACGCGCTGCACCGGCACGGGCGCCGGCTTCATGGAACCCGGCTTGCGCCCAAGACCACTTGCCGCCGCGATTTTTGATCGGCGCTCAGAATAGTTCGGGGCAGTCATCGGGTAAGTGGCTCGGAAGGTTCCAACGTGCGCGGTATTCTTCCGGCGACAGGCCGTAGGCAGCCATCAAATGCCGTTTGAGCATTTTCAGCTTTTTGCCGTCTTCCAGGCAGATGATGTAATCCGGGAAGACAGACTTCTCGATCGCTACTGCTGGTTCTTTATCTGGCGCAGACGGCTGCGCGACACCGCCAGTTTCAGGGGCGCCTTGGGCAGAGAGACCATTGAGCGTGGCATATACCAGCCTGATGGCTTCTGTAAGCTCCTCGCTTGTCGTCGGCGCGTGCGATGTCTGCGCCGATACAATGTCAGCCACCATCGGCAGAAGGTCCATATCCATCATCCTCTCTTTCAAAGCGGCGTCAGCCGTCTAAAGTGGGAGATGGATTCTCGACAACCACGGCCGTCGGCAAAGATCAGGCATGAGCTTAGCGGGTTTATCAATGCCTTGATGGCGAGCCTGACGTCTCACTCTGCCCTGCAATGACAGGATTGAAACAGTCAGCTTCAGTCTATCTAGCCTGGGTGGCGGGCGTGTGCCAATGTCGTCGCTTGATCAACCTCGGGAACGCACCGCTTCACCGTACTTCGGGTGCTGTAAGTGCCACAGCCGCTTTAGCTACTGCTATCAATGAGCGGGGGAGAGATGGCCAACCGAATCAGCGCCGCCTTCGATCGGGCCGCCCAGTGGGCAGCCAGAGAATGCGGACGGGCCCATACCTTTGCGATCGCGATCATTGTTGTGGTCGTTTGGGCGGTCAGTGGCCCATTGTTCGGCTTTTCGGACACGTGGCAGTTGGTGATCAACACCGGCACAACCATCGTGACCTTTCTGATGGTGTTCCTCATCCAGAACACCCAGAACCGAGACACCCAGGCTCTCCAGCTCAAGATCGACGAACTGATCCGCGTTACGGCGCAAGCACGGAATCGCTTGATCAGCTTGGAGGATCTAACGGAAGAGGAGCTCGACCGAGTGAAGCAGGAACTCATCAAGGTCGCGCTGGCAGAAAAAGACGATCCGAATTCGCTCTCGCATCGAGCTACTTTGGACCGATAGACGGCCTCGGAAACAGGCGCGCGCGGTTGCGAGGTGGGATCGACGGGTAGTCTTTGGTCATTAGCCTACAGGCCCGACAGCCCATGCGGCAAGCGCAACGGCTTTTACGCTCCCGTGGCCGCGCGACAGCAAGGTTGGCCGGTCAGTGACACGTAGGATGGCCGGTTTTCGACCAAATCGGCCCGGATCATTCGGCCGGCAGACAGCAGCCCGCGGGGCATGACAGGGAAAGCGCCGCACCGGCGCGATGCAAGAGTGGCGACGTTCTTCGCCAAAGTCGCCATAGCGGAAACCGCGCTGATCACCTCGCTCCGCCGCTACCGCTTCTTTGTCGCCGCGCATCGCGATCACTTGGTCGTCTCGGCAAAAATTTTTCGCTACCCTCTTGAAGCGCAATTTCCGCAAAAATATCTCGTCGATCGCCGGGGCCAATCGGCCCGGCAAACACGACACAGACGAAGTTCGTATCCATGTTGCTCAAGGAGGATGTGGTTATGAGGACTTATGATTTTTCTCCGCTGTTCCGCTCCACGGTCGGCTTTGACCGGCTCTTCGACATGCTGGACAACAGGACCCGGCCTGATTGGCCCCCCTACAACATTGAAAAAGCAGGGGAAGATCAATATCGGATAAGCATGGCCCTCGCGGGATTCGGACCGAACGAAATAGAGCTGATCCAAGAAGGCAATATTCTGACCGTGACCGGTCAGAAAAAGGCCGAGACCAGCAATGAAGGCATGCTTCATCAGGGTCTAGCGTTTCGCAATTTCAAGCATTCGTTCGACCTGGCCGACCATGTGAAGGTCGCCTCGGCAAAACTTGAGAACGGGCTGCTTTCAGTGGAATTGATCCGCGAGGTTCCGGAGCGGCTTAAGCCGCGCCGCATTGAGCTGGCCTCGACGATTGCTTCCCAAGACAACCAGCCAAGACTGGCTGACAATCAGCCAGAGCCGCAACGCAAGGTTGCCTGAACCTGATCAATTACGGTGACCCTTTGCCGCCCGGAACCAGCCGGGCGGCTGTTGTGGAGGTTGAGATGAGTCGACTTCAGGAAATCGCCGCCGATCAGACCACTGGTGCGCTGCTGGCGGATGAATTGCTTTCAAGGAAATCCCTCACGTTCGCGCACCCTGAGGAAGTTGTTAATGATCAGGAATTAACGCTCGCTGACAAACGGTCTCTAGTCTCATGGGCGTCGGATGCGCTCGCGGTCGAGAATTCTCCCTCATTGCGCCAGTTGGCGAGCGGCGCGGTCGTGTGCGTCGACGACGTCCTGGCGGCGCTGAAAACTCTGGACCTCGGTCAATCCCGTCATGACGCAGCACTGACTTTTTCCCATTCGTTCCCCCGTCGACGCAGCAAACCAGCCGCGAGGCGGCTAAACCTGCGGCCCGACGATGACAACGAACCGCCGCCACCTCTGGCCGGCGCCAGGATGCCTCCGGCTCGGAAAATTCTGATCGGGGGCAACGGAGGCAGCCGCGCCGGCATGGGCTCAGTTAACAACGCGACCTGGGGCTTCCGCCACAGGTAGCGGACCAAGTACCACCCGGCGATGCCAGCATCCTGAAGTCGCCAGGAACCGATGTGATGATCTCGTAGATCACCCTTCGCTGGTCTTCTACGGAAGCAGCTAAACTTACTGACCTCTCCACTGGGTCCCATTCCGTTCGACCTCGCAGCGCCGCGGGGGCACAGCGGGACAGTAGCGGAAGTCGCGCAGGTCTCGCCGTTTTCATTTGCTTGGATCGATAACCGCTTTGATCATGCCGCCGAGTCTGAAGGAGCAAACGATGGTGCTGGCGATGTTGTGGTTGGTGCGGGGGGCATTATTGTTCGCCCTGATGGCGTCATTGGTGGCCATGGCGCGGCTGCGACAGCCCGAACGGCCTCGGCATGGTACGTCTGCGCATCGAAGATCGCCTGCTGTCTGAGATCATCGCCAATGCGGCTGTATCGGGGTGACAAAGCGCGAATATTTTCACGATGCTGCGATAATTTGGGATCGGGGCGGTAGATCGGGGGGCGGCGTTG
>CAVWZM010000027.1:0-61071 GCA_963759425.1 uncultured Alphaproteobacteria bacterium | reverse complement strand
ATCAAGGGGCTCGAGGCGGCGGGGCAAAACATTCACCCAGTGCCGTGGCCATGTAGCCGCATAGCGTGCAACCGGAGAAGCTAAAATGATTGAAGTTTTGCCCCCGCCGCTCAGCGGCAAGAAGGGGTTGGTCCTGGGCATCGCCAACGAGCATTCGATTGCTTTTGGCTGCGCGAAGGGGTTCCGCGCGCTTGGCGCCGACCTCGCCATCACCTACCTCAATGAAAAGGCGAAGCACTTTGTCGATCGCTCGCGAACGAGTTCGGCGCGCCGATTTTCCTGTCGTGCGATGTAAGCGAGTCGGGGCAGCTCGAACGACGGGCTCGCGCACATCAGTTCGCGCGAACGTTGGAGGTGCTGTGTGGCAAAGGTTGAGTGATCATCATGAAGCCTTCTGGCGAACTCCTGGCAGGCCATCTGAAGGCGGTGGGGTTGCTGCCGCTCAACCGTTACGGTGCTCGCCGGCTGGCCGCTGCGCTGTTTGCCATGTCTGCGCGGTTTGTCTGCGCGTTGCTCGCCGAAGGTACGGGCCGCTGGGACCTGTTCGAGCGTTCGGGGTCCATTACTGCGGCCATCGGCCTTTTCGTCGCGTCACAGCGCTATATTCGGCATGGCGCGCTCGAACTGACGATGCTGCACGTGAATGATGCCCTGAAATCCGATACTGCTGAGGTGCTGGAGGACGTTCTCACCGGCAAGCTTGGGTTGGCACTTTCCGCGTTTGGATCGATCATCTGGGGCTGGGGCACTTATCTCGGCTGGTGGTGCTTTGCCTTCACGGCTATTTGGGTGATCGGTGTCTTGCGTGACGCGCACCGCGATAGCCGGACCGGCGAACGGTCGTGCACCGTGCTGCCGGGCTAGGTCCGATTTACAGAATGATTATGGCGTCCGCCAGTCAGGTCGTGAGCTGGTGAAGGTGAGGATGCAGGCGATGTCCGAGGTGCAGTGATCTTGATGACCAGCGCGATGCCGGCTTGTTCAATCTGGCCTTGGCACTCTCGGCGCCGCGGTTCCCCTTCGCGCTGCTGCCTCCTTCGCCGATTTTCATTTCAGCCGCAGACCACGGCAGCCATCCAGTTGATCTACGTCAATGACTTGGCTCGGCGCGCCGGCTAAGGAGGGCCTAAGCTTGGCATAGAACGATGTGCCGGACGACAAGGGCAGGATAGGGGGCAGGTCAGCATGGTGCAACGCGCGGCTCGACCGAGGCAAAGACAATGTCTGAACAGGCAGCACCTTTGCCGCACATGTGTGCCCAGCGTCGCACGCTAGTGGGGGCAATCTTCGATGTAGATGGCGTGCTGGTGGCCTCGCCGCACGAGCAAGCCTGGCGGGAGGCACTGGCTGGCTATGCGGATCCCGTCCGGTTCACCACCGAATTCTACCAGGCGCATGTTGCCGGGAAGCCACGGCTCGATGGAGCTCGCGCGACGCTGGAGGGGCTCGGCGTCACCAAGGCCGCCGCACGCGCGCCCGAGTATGCCAGCAAGAAACAGGCGCTCATCGACCGGCTGATCGCCGAAGGCCGATTCGAAGCCTTTCCGGACGCGGTGCGCTTCGCGCATGGTCTGCACGCGGCCGGCCTGCGGCTGGCACTGGCGTCCTCGTCGAAGAACGTGGCTGCCATGCTGCGCCGCCTGAGCCTGCCCGATGGCCGCCCGTTGCTGTCGATCTTCGATGCGGATCTGAGCGGCACTGACGTGCCGCGGGGCAAGCCAGATCCGGCGCTGTTCCTGCTGGCGGCGAAGGCTCTGAAGGTGCCGCCGGCACAGTGCGTGGTGGTCGAGGACGCGCCGGCCGGCATTGCCGCAGCGGGCGCCGGAGGTATGGCCTCGGTCGGCATCGCGCGGCTCGGCGACGAGGCCATGCTGCAAGCTGCCGGGGCCGACCTCGTCGTCACCAGCCTCGACCAGGTCGATACTGACCGCCGTCCCCGATGGCATATTACGCACCCAGCCGGAAGCGGAGACGCCCGCTCATGCATAAGGCCATGCAGCCGACACCTGACCCAGGCTGGGTTCTGACCCACGAAGGCTACAACGTGTTGACCGAGAACGCAGTGGAATCCCGTTTCGCGCTCGGGAACGGGTTTCTTGGCATGCGGGCCTCGCGCCCGGTCAGCCGCGGCCCGACCTGGGTGAGCTGGCTGGGATATATCAGGTGGGCCTCGTGGCCGCGCTGTTATGTCGCCGGCCTGTTCGACAACCCCAACACCGTGCCGCCGGTGCCTGCTCTGGTACCAGTCGCGGACTGGTCGCGCCTGAGAATCGTGCTGGACGACAAACCGCAAATGCTGCTGGACGGAGAGTTCCTCGCGAGCGTGCGCCAGCTCGACCTGCGCCGCGGGCTCCACTTGGGGAAATGTCCTATCGGACACACGCCGGCATCACCTTCACTGGCAGCGAGCTGCGCCTCGTGTCATTGGCGGATCGCGCGATGGCATTGCAGCTCGCTTGGTTCTCGCTCGACCGCGACGGAATTGACGTGACACTGGAGGCCACCTTCGCGATGGCCGGTATGGGCATGGAGCCACTACAGCTGGACCGCGATGTCTGTGCCTGGCGCACGGAAGGCTCCGGCAAGAGTGTCGCTATGGCGGGCAGCGCTACATTGCGAGCCGACGGCAAGCCGCTCGTCCCGGAGCGGTCGTTCTCGCTGCGCTGGATCTGGCGCTGGTGTTCCGTTGCCGGACAGGTGGTCGAACTCGCCCGTCTCGTTACGGTGGCGCGCTCGGATCATGTGGCCGACGACCCGTCCCCGGTTGCCGTCGATGCGTTAGCGCGCAGCCGCGCGCTTGGCTGGCGCGGCGTGCTGGCAGCGCACGAGGCAGCGTGGCAGGAGCGCTGGGACGCAAGCGACGTCGTCATCGAGGGTGACGATGAGGTGCAGGAGGCGCTCCGCTTCGCCGTCTATCATCTGACAAGCGCTGCCAATCCGGAAGACGAAAGTGTCTCGGTCGGCGCCCGCGGCCTGACCGGGGATGCCTATTTCGGCCACGTGTTCTGGGATACCGAGATCTATCTGCTACCCTTCTATACGGCGGTCTGGCCGGAGGCGTCGCGGGCGATGCTCATGTATCGCTTTCACACGCTGCCCGGTGCACGCGCCAAGGCAGCCGCGATGGGCTACAAGGGCGCGATGTATGCGTGGGAATCGGCTGACACCGGCGAGGAGACCACGCCCGAGCGTGTGGCGGGTCCCGACGGCGCGATGATTGACATCCTGACCGGCAGGATGGAGCAGCACATCAGCGCCGATATCGCCTATGCGGTGTGGCAGTACCTGGCGTGCCACGGGCGACGATGCGTTCTTCATCGATGCAGGAGCGGAGATCCTGCTCGAGACCGCGCGTTTCTGGGCGTCGCGCGCCGTGGCTGAGGCTGATGGCAAGCGGCATATCCGCCACGTGATCGGGCCGGACGAATACCACGAGGATGTGGACGACAACGCCTTTACGAACGTGATGGCGCGCTGGAATATCGCGCGAGGGCTCGAGACCATCGAAGTGATGCGCGCGCGCTGGCCGGAGCGCGCAGCCTCGCTGTGCGAGCGGCTTGCGCTGGGCGCGGCTGAACTTACCGACTGGCGCGACGCAGTCGGACGCATCGTTACCGGTTTCGATCCGTCCACCGGCCTCTACGAGCAATTCGCCGGATACCATCAGCTCGAGCCCCTGGATCTTTCGCTGTATGCCGACCGCAAGGTGCCCATCGACGTGGTGATCGGCCGTGAGAGAACGCAGAGGTCGCAGGTGGTCAAACAGGCCGATGTGGTGGCGCTGCTCGCCCTTCTGCCGGACGAGTTCCCGGGCGCGGCGGCGAAAGCGAATTTCCGCTACTACGAGGCACGCTGTGCCCATGGCAGTTCCTTGAGCGCGGGGATTCACGCGCTGGTCGCGGCACGGCTCGGCGAGACCAAAACCGCCCTGCGTTTTCTGCGCCAGGCTGCGGCTGCTGACCTTGAACTCGACCCGAACAGTGCCGGCGGCATACGGATCGCCGGACTGGGGGGTGTTTGGCAGGCGATAGTACTCGGCTTCGCCGGCCTGGACCTGGGCGGCGACGCGATCGCCCTCACGCCTCGGCTGCCGCAGGAATGGCGCAGCATGTCCTTTGCAGTGCGTTGGCGCGGCCGGCCGGTCCAGGTACGGATTGCGGGCGATAACGTGCGGGTGGCGATCGCTGATGGCGAGCCGGTGCGGATCCGCGTCGGCGGCCAGACCCATAATGTGCTGGGCAGGGAGCGCGCTCGAGGTACGCTGCGAGACCCGGGCCGTGGCGCAGGAGTAAGGTCGCATTCAGCAACCGATGGATGATTCGCCGGAACGCGCGGTCGCGACGGCAAGTCGGAGCAGTCACGGGCTCGACGAAGTCAACTCCTTCGTCGCCGCGGTGCAGACCGGCTTCGGCTCTTTCGTCACCGTCTATCTGGTGAAAAACCAATGGCCGCCGGACGCGATCGGCTTTGGCGCTGACCATTGCCACGCTGAGCAGCCTGTTCAGCCAGATCCCCGCTGGCGCCGCGCTCGACAGCATGCGCGATAAGCGCCGGGCAGTGCTGCTCGGCATTGCCGGCGTGGGACTTGCGGCTTTGCTGCTATGCGTGACCACGACCCGACCCGCGGTCTACCTCGCGCTGTCGGTACAAGGCCTGGCAAGTTCGCTGATTGGCCCCGGTATCGCGGCGATCAGCCTGGCTCTGGTTGGGCAAGCGGCCTTGAGCGAGCGGATCGGCCGCAACGCGCGCTTCGCATCCATCGGCAATGGGCTGGCTGCGGTGGCGATGGGCATCGCCGGGTCCTATTTGCCGTCGGTATCGGTGTTTCTCATGTCCGCTGTGCTGGCTCTGCCCGCACTGCTGTCGCTGTCCCTGATCAGTGAGGGTTCTAAGCCGACGATCGCACAGTCTGGGCCGATCCGTAGGCACGGGCAGGACGATACGCGCATTACTTGGCAAGGCATGAAGTCGCTGCTCCTGGACAGGCGGCTGTCGATCTTTGCTGCCTGCGTCATGCTGTTCTTTGCCGCGAGCGCCGCGATAGGTCCTGGCGTCGCGGGACACGTAACCCAACGCTGGCCCGAATTCGCCACGCTCATTGTCGCAGCGACTATCCTGGTGCCGCAGGCAATCGTGGCGGCGATTTCTCCCTGGGTCGGCCGGCGCGCGAAACTTTCGGCCGAAGACCGCTGCTGCTGGTCGGCTGGGGGCTGATCCCGCTCCAGGCGTCGGTGTATGCAACGCTGCCCGATGAGGTTTGCGCTGGTATTCGGCAACCTGCTGAATGCGTTCAGCGCCGCGATATTCGGAGTGGCCATGACTGTCGTCGCCGCCGACCTCACCCGACGAACCGGCTGTTTCAATTTGACACTTGGTGCTCTCGGCGTTGCGGTTTCCATCGGTGCGTCGCTGAGCACATTTTGCACCGGCATCTCGGCTGCCCTGTTCGGCGACAGAACGGCAGCACTCGGGCTGGCGCTGGTGGGCCTCTGCGGACTGCTGCTGCTATGGAAAAGGATGCCCGAGACGCGGCCGCCCCAGACAGTGCCAGAAGGCAGGTTGGCCGCTGATTGAGCCTCACCTTTGTCGATCGCCAGACTCATCGAGCACCACGCGCCCGAGCCACTGCAACGAGGGCCGCTTCGGCGCTCAAGGATTCGGTCTACTGCTAAATGAGGCGGTAGAAGCTGCACCAGTCGGTGAATTGATCCAAGTCAATGCGTTGCGCCCGTATTCGGGGAACTCCGCTTCCGAGTTCTATCAGATTTCTGCCAGCGGCATTTACAAGCAGGTTTATTGCGTGATGGTGCGTCACAAATATTGGCTTTTGGAAAAAAGAGGCGATCGCTGGCTACGATCCATCATGTCTCGCTCATTCGCCTCGGGAACTGATGCGCCCGAACGTGAGACACCGGCGTCCACAATCGCGCGGGCCGCGCCGACGCTCAGTCCCCGACGGTCGCGCAGCGCACCAGCCGCTGTGTGCGATCACGTTCAGGCCATCGATCGGAGCATTGTTGCTGGGAGCGCGGTTCAGATTAGCAATGATCGCCTCGTCGACCAAACTCCACTCCCCGACAGTCTCGGGCGACAGGGTCTTTAGCCGCGCTCTCTGCTCGGCTGTCGCCGGCGCACAGATGCGCGCGTAGCACGGCGCACCGAATTCTGCAGTAAGCTTCCTGTAGTGCTCACCGGGGTCTTTGCCGCTGCGAGCCGTAATCTCTGCCGCGAGCAGGTCCATGATCAAACCGTCCTTGTCGGTCGTCCATACGCTGCCGTCATGACGCAAGAACTGGCGCCAGCTTTCCTCGGCACCAAAACAGCACGAGCCGTCGAACAGTCCGGGCACGAACCACTTTGAAGCCGTGTCGGCTTGCACGCCCTGGGCCGTCGGTTCCGCTGGTACCGAAGCTGACCCGTTGTTCGGGATCGTCGAGATCGGGCCGGCGTTCGAAATATTCGCGTTCGAGGCGGGCCAGATCGATCAGCATCTCCTTTGGGCGCCGGCTTGCCGGCAAGGGGCGAAATGGTCATGCACCGATCCTCTTCATGTCACCGGACACGGCTTCGCTCGCCAGATTTCGGCGGCGTATTGGGCAATCGTGTGGTCGCTGGAGAATTTCCCGCAGCCGGCCACGTTCAGAATGGCCTTGCGCGCCCAGGCGTCGCTGTCGGCGTACAACGCGGTCAGCCTCTGATCCGCCTCGAGATAGGATTTGAGGTCGGCCAGATGCATGTAGTGGTCTCCATGCGTCAGCAGCGCATCGCGGAGCGGAGCAAAGATGCCTGGCTCGTAGCGGCTGAAGTGGTCGGAGAAGATCAGGTCCAACGCGGCGCGGGTCTCCGGCTCGTTGTCGTAATGCCAGTGCGGATTGTACCAACTGCGGCTGCTGGCTACCTCGTCAGCGGTCAAGCCGAACAGGAAGAAGTTCTCTTCGCTGGCTTCTTCGGCCATCTCGATCGTCGCACCGTCGCGCGTGCCAATTGTCAGCGCCCCATTCATCATGAACTTCATGTTGCTGGTGCCGCTCGCCTCGTAGCCGGCCGTCGAGATCTGGTTGGACACGTCGGCGGCTGGGATCAGCCTCTCGGCGAGCGAGACGCAGTAGTCGGGGAGGAACACCACCCTGAGACGGCCCTGCACAATCGGATCGCCGTCGATCGTGCCGGCGAGATTGTTGATGAATTTGATGATCAGCTTGGCCAGTCGGTAGGCCGGCGCTGCCTTGCCGGCGAAGAAGAACGTACGCGGCGTCATCGCGAGGCCAGGGTTGTCGCGCAGCCGATCGTACAGCACGATGATGCGCAGCGCGTTGAGCAGCTGCCGCTTGTATTCGTGGATGCGCTTGATCTGACAGTCGAAAATGCTGGTGGGGTCGACGATCTGGCCGGTTGTTGCCTTGAGCCAATCGGCAAAGCGCGATTTGGCCTCGTGCGAGGCGTTGCGGAACGCCTCGCGAAAGGATTTGTCGTCGGCAAGAGGCGCAAGTTGGCGCAATCGGCCGAGATCGCTCACCCAGCCGTCGCCGATTGCCGCGGTGATGACGCCGGCGAGCGCCGGGTTCGCCAGCAACAGCCATCTTCGCGGCGTGACCCCGTTGGTCTTGTTGTTGAAGCGCTCCGGAAACATCTCGGCCAGGTCTTTGACCGTCGTCGTCCGCAGCAGGCCGGTGTGAATCGCCGAGACACCATTGGTGCTGTGCGAGCCGACGATGGCGAGGTTGGCCATACGGATTTTGCGCTCGGCGCCTTCCTCGACCAGGCTCACGCGCTGAACACGCTGCTCGTCGCCGGGATAGCGGATCCGGACGGAGCCGAGGAAACGCCGATTGATCTCGAAGATGATCTCCAGATGGCGCGGCAGCATCATCTGGAACCAGGCCACTGGCCATTTCTCGAGCGCTTCGGGCAGCAGAGTGTGATTGGTATAAGCCAACGTCCTCTGCGTCAGATCCCAGGCCTGGTCCCAGCTCGAGATGCGCCTCGTCGAGCAGGATACGCATCAACTCCGGCACCGCCATCGTCGGATGCGTGTCGTTGAGCTGAATCGCGACCTTGTCGGGGAACGTGCTCCAATCGGCATTGCCGCGGCGGAAGCGCCGGACGAGATCGGCCAATGAGCAGGCGACCAGGAAATACTCCTGCACGAAGCGCAGGCCCTGTCCCATGCTGGTGGAATCGTCTGGATAGAGCACCCGGGTCAGCGATTTGGCCGCGAGAGTCCCGGCCAGGGCGCCGACAAAATCGCCGCTGCTGAATTCCTGAAAGTCGAAATAGTTGGGCGCAGCGGCGGCCCACAGGCGCAATGTGTTGATGGTCTTGCCGCCATAACCGACGATTGGTCGATCGAACGGTATGCCGATCAGTGAACAGGATCCGCCCGCCACGGGGCGCAAGCGCCCGTCTTGCATCGCGAACGAGCAATTCAGTTTGACCTCGACGGCCTCGTTCGGACGGGGCACCTCCCACGGGTCCTGGCGGCGCAGCCAATTGTCCGGCTCTTCGTGCTGCCAGCCATCCTGAATGGTCTGTTTGAACATGCCGTATTCGTAACGCAGCCCGTAGCCCATGGCCGGGAGCTGCATCGTCGCCATCGAGTTGAGAAAGCAGGCCGCCAAGCGGCCGAGCCCGCCGTTTCCCAACCCGGCATCGGGTTCCTGTTCAATGAAGCCGAGCGGGTCGAGGTTCTTGCGGTCGGCGATTTCCTTGACGAAAGGATCGAGCAGTAGATTGGTGATATTGTTGGCGAGCGACCGCCCGATCAGAAACTCCATCGACAGATAGTAGATCCGCTTCGGGTTCTCCCGGTCATAGGTGCTGTCGGTCAGGATCCAACGTTGCGACAGCACATCCCGCACCGAACGCGCGGCTGCCTCGAAGCGCTCGCGCGGCCCGGCGGCCTCCGGAGCGACGACATCATCGAAGAGCAGGTGTCGCTCATACAAGGCGTCGTCGTGGCCGGAGAACTGGATCGGGCCACAGCCGTACCGGTGAGAAGCTCCTGGTCAGGAACGGATTGCGCTACTTCATTCATTGCGGCTTTATCCTGTCGTCGGCAGGGGTCCGTTCCAGACCCTGACAGCGGGAAGTTCGTAGTAGTAGGACAGAACGCACAAAGTGCCCGTATCGAGCAGGAAATGCTGTCCGGCGCCCGGCGGGAGCCCGATCCATCGTGCCACGAGGACGCGGAGTACGTGTCCGTGCGCAAACAAAGCGACATTGCCTTCAACAGCGCGGACCCGGGCGACCACTCGATCCACCCTCGCACCCACTTGCTCCGGCATTTCGCCGCCCGGGCAACCGTCGCGGAAAATCAGCCAGTGGGGCGCCTTCTCGTGGATCTGTTCGGGCGTCAGCCCCTCGTATTCGCCGTAGTTCCATTCGGCCAAGTCGGAGTCGATGACAGCTGCGTTGCCAAGACCCGCCAATTCGCAGGTCTCGCGCGCGCGCCGCATTGGGCTGACGAAAACGCGCGCAAACGCTTCTCTTGCCAGCACGGGCCGTAATCTCTCCGCAAGCCGACGCCCGTTGTCGGTTAAAGGGAGATCCGTCGTGCCGGTATGCCTGCCACTCACGCTCCACGCCGTCTCGCCGTGCCGTATCACGAACACGTCCATTGTCCTACTCCGGGCCTCACGATTTAGTCGGCGTTCGTCACCTCAACCTTGGATGTGGCCTCGATCAGTCATCGTGCCATTCGCGGCGATGCGGCGGGCTGGCGACGCTGAGCGGGGTGGTGCCCTCCATCTCATCGGTGTACCTGCCGAGACTGGCCGCGCTGTTGCAGCGGGCGCGTTGATACAGTGCTCGCCGACCCGCCGCTAAGTTTTCGTCTCGGCCATGCCACGTCTCCAGCGCGTGGTCCTGCAGCGCGCGGCCGTAGGAAAAACGTGATCTTCCATGGCTTGGTGCCGGGAAGGCGATTGATTGCATCCAAATGGTCCGTGGCCGCCCGATCGTCCTGGCCGCCCGACAAGAACACGATGCCCGGCACTGCCGCAGGGACGTGGCGACGCAAACAGCGCAGTGTGGCGCTAGCGACTTCATGAACAGACGCCGGATGAGGCCAGTCTTTGCCGGCAATGACCATGTTGGGCTTCAGCAGCATGCGCTCCAGCCAAACCCGCTGATCGTGGAGCGCAGAAAAGACCGCCTGAAGGACTGCGCCGGTGACCGCCTCGCAACGTTCGATCGAATGCGAACCGTCCATCAGCACTTCCGGCTCGACGATCGGAACGAGGTTCTCTTCTTGACAGAGGGCCGCATACCGCGCCAGCGCGTGCGCATTGGCGCTGATGCAGGCCTGGCTCGGCAGAGTGTCGCTGATATAGATGACCGCGCGCCACTTCGTAGAGTCGCCCGGCTAAAAGCGCGAGAACTGACAGAGCCGCTGCATGGCAATCCTGCCAGCCGGAACGCGCCTTGAGCGCGTTTCAGAAGCGAAACGAGACGGAGGCCGATCCGAACTGGTGCAATCCTCCGGTCTGGCCTTGGAACTCCTGTGTCTGCACAACGTAGGCCACGGTCAGGCGCATGCCGTAGGCCATGACGGCGAAGCCGGTCTGCAGCTCGCCCACATCCCAGACCGGGGAGACGTGCGGGCCGGAGCGGAACGGATTTGATTGCAGCAGCAGATCGTAAGCCACCGCCTGCCCGTTCGCGCCGCCGAAAAGATACCAGGCGAACGGGCGGGTGGGCGTAAAGGCGTCGCCTCCACTAAGGCCGGGACGTACCCGTGGCACTCCGAAGTCCGAGCCAAGGCCTTGCCCGATGCGAAAGCCGACGCCGACCTGCACGTAGTCACGAACGTCACCCAGACCGACCGTCAAAGATGGCAGCGCGTCGGTCTCCAGGCCTCCCACGGCTCCAATCGGAAGGCGCCAGGTCCGCTCGTGCAGAACTTCGATCGCCGGCGTGTTTGGATTCTGGTGGCTCCAGCCGTTGACCTGTTCCTGACCGATCAGGCTATGAAAGCCGTTCTGCAGCCCCTCCGCGCCGGCGCCGGGACCGACCAGCCCCAGGCTGAGAGTCAGGGTACGCTCCTGGAATTGTCCACGTCGCTGAGCAGCGAGAAATTCCCCAGCAGCAGGCCGGCGTACGGGCGATCGTGCGGGTTCGGAACAAATGCCTGGGTGTCGGCCGGGGTGTATATCTGCTGTGACAGATCGAACGCGATACGCTGCTGACCGGCACCCCACAGCGTATGGCCGAGATTGACCAGAAAGTTTGGCGCTGTGCCGGTTGGCGACGTCCAGCCCAGCCGCAGACCGTTGGTGTAGAACCGGTCGGTCGGAGTCCCAGCCGAAATCGAGGCGTTCTCGACCTGCAACGTCCAGATGCTCGCTGTGTCGGCGGCGGGTTGTGCCCGGGCAGACAAAGCCGGCAGCAGCAGAGCGGCGGCGATCGCCGCGGTGGTCCTCGGACTCATGGCGGGGGATTCTCTGAGCGAATAGGATACAATACAACAAATCGATTGCGCGAGGTTGCTGCGATCGATCGCCGACATGCTCAAGATCGACATTGCCATCCCCGATGACACGACACTAAGCCGCCGCGGGGGCGGCCTGACGATCTTGCCGAAGCGGATTGACCGCACGGAGCCACTGCATCTACTGGTCGACAGCACTGGTCTGAGGATTTACGGCGAAGGCGAATGGCTCGATCAGAAACACGGCATCCGGTCGCGGCGGCGATGGCGCAAGCTGCATCTTGGAGTTGATGCCGATACGCATGAAATCGTGGCGGTGGAATTGACGCCGGACGATGTTGGAGACACCGCGAAATTGCCAAACCTCCTTGATCAGGATCGATGCTGACGTGGCGTCTATGACGGCAGATGCCGCGTACCGATGCCCGGCTGGAGGACGATGTTCGCTACAAGACCGTCATCGGCCGACGACTTCACGAACGGGCTCTGCCCAATCAACGGACCGAGGCAATGTCGGATGCAGTGTGCTCAATCGGATGACAGGTCTCGGCATGCCGGTCTCCGCCCGGATCCGCTGACACGCAAACCGAGAAGGGGAAAATACAACCACCGGTCTATTCGCGCACCAAAGCGTGTTGGCTTGTGCTGCGGCCCGTATGGCCCGCTGATCCCCAAAAGGGACCTTTTCCCGAAGTGCTTGAGACCGTTCGTCGCCTCCTAACCCGCCCCGGGCTTCCGGCTGGAGCGAGAGTTGCCGGGTGGGGTTTGCACCCACGACATCTGTGCACCTTGGCAAGGCACACAGTGGAACAAGATAGAACATCGGCTGTTCTCGTTCATTACCCAGAACTGGCGTGGCAAGCCGCTGATCAGCTGATCGCCTGCTCCACCACGCGCCACCACGGACACAGGGCTCACCGTCGCTTGTCGCCTCGATGAAAGTGACCATGCGAAAGGCATCAGGATCACCGACGCCGAGATGGCCGCTCTCAACATCCAACCCGCCGATTTCCACGGCGAATGGAACTATACCATTACCCGGAGGCGGCCGGATGGATGATGTGGTTATTCGGCCTCAGGCCCTTTAGGTGGCTGAGGTCTGAGGGCTACCAGGCAAAATAAGGCACTGTGGCGACCGGGGCCAGACCGGCAGCCTGCGCGTCAGCTTCCGCCGCGAGCGTATTGAAGCCTCCCGCGCCGTCAGCGAGGGCACCGCCGTGAATACCACCCAAGACCCAGCAGGCGGCCAGATCAACGCCGGCGGCGCCAGCAATGTCGGTGTGCAGCGAATCGCCCACGGCCAGGACCTGCGGCGTCGTCAAGGCCAGCCGCCCAAGCACAGGTTGATAAATCGCCGGATCGGGTTTGCCAAGCGAACGGACGTCGCCGCCTAATTCCCGGTAGCGCGCTGCCAAGGAGCCTGCGCACAGCACACGCATGCCGCCGCGTATCACCACCAGATCCGGATTGGCGCAGACCATTTTCAGACCATACCGAGCGCAATCTTGCAGCACCGGCTCGAATTCCGCCATGTCGGTCGGGTTGCGATGGTCATCGGGCCCGGTGTTCAATACGAAATCGGATTCGGCCGGGGAGTCGGCGATGGCGAAGGGCAGCCCTTCCACTACCGGCCGGTCGCGAAGTGGCCCCAGATGAAACACGCGACGGCCGATCTTCGCCCACCAGAGATCCGGCGGCGATTGCAGAGCGTGCCGTACCGCCTCGCCGCTGGTCAAGATGTCGGTGTACAGCGAATCGTCGATCCCCATCCGCTGCATCATGGCCTGCACTGCGGCATTGGGGCGTGGTACGTTGGAGAGCAGCAACGTCCGCTTGCCCATGGCGTGAAGCCGTTGCAGGCATTCCACGGCATGAGGGAAGGCATTCACACCGTCGTGGATTACGCCCCATAGATCCAGCACGAAGCCGTCATAACGCTCGGCCAGCGGCGCGAAGCCGGACAAATGTTCCATTCTGCGGCTCCGCCAGAAATTGCGCCTATGATCGCGCCAGGGCGATCCGCCATGATGCCACGGCCAGCAAGCTGTGTCACAGCGTCGATGCAGCGACTGCGCCCTGGTGCTCACCGCTCCCCGCACCGTTTCAAACCCCTGGCGGAGCATTGCGGACAATTTGCTCTGTCTTCAAACAGGGGATCAGTGCCGGACCGTGAAACGCGAAGCCGGTATAAAGCTGGACCGCTGGCGCCACATCGAAACCACACGGCGAGCGAACACCACACGCCGATCACGAAAATGGCGATCGACAACAACACAAGGCTGAACCAGCCGGCAAGCCGCCTGAAGTTCATGCGGGGTTTGCCCCGCGCTACGCCGGACCCACTACGGTCTTCACTTCACAAGCTGCATAGTCGGGAGCGGGTGGCCTCTGCGATGACAGTGCCGGGTCCTCGGCATTTGGGGCTTGCATCACTTGCGGCATTGCCAACTTAAAACTGACGTCGGAACGAACCTGAGCTTGCTCCATCGGGGGGACGGCACGCTGAGCAACGCCGTAGCTGCGCAGTTTGTTGGTGACGATCACGCGCGGCATGTAATGCTGATCCTTCAGCAGCTTGCGGAAAAACCGTTTTGCAGCCTTGGCATTTCGCCGGCTCTGCACGAGAATATCCAACACTTGTCCGTCCTGATCGATGGCATGCCAGCGATGATGCAACTTGCCACGGATGCGGATGAAGAGGCGAGTGGCGCGGGGCACGCAGCCGCGCGCTCTCTCAGAACCGGACGTGATACTCTCGCATCATCCGGCTCCCATTGTTCGGCCGCTTCCATAGAGCAGGCTCCAGTGAGCGAACAGCCGAGGCTGATGGCGTGCGATGCGCGCCAGCCAGTGTCGGGATCGCCGCTTGTGCCCGCGCAAGGACTTGAACTTTCCGCTCGCCCATCGTGCTAAGGTAAGGTCGATGCGCTGCAAGGTCGGATAGAGGGCCGAAGGGCAGAACCGCCCGTACTAGTTGATCCAGCCATTTCGCCGTTGAACCCAACCGGCAGAGGGTTTACTGAGCGGAACCGAAACGCTGTATCGACGAACCCGGCCACCGCTGTACTAGCCTAGGTGGAAGCCGCTTGATGGGTCGAGAGGCGCGGCCGTAAGCAGCTAAGACGGCAGCTGGACGATAGGGGAAGGACCGCATCGGCGGCCCGATGAAGGGGAATAGCTCGGAGTCGCTGGTGTAACGGCCGGCGGCGCCGCTGACGCCCCGGCTCCGGCCTGACCATTGCAAGAAGTCAAGGATATCGCCAAATTCTCGCGGACCCTGCCGGAAAGGTGGAAAATGTCGGTCCAGAGGACGGCGCTCACCAGAACAATCGTACAAACGCCGGGTCGGGGAATGATGTCATGAAGCTTGTCGCATCAGTGCCTTGGATGGTTGGTCTGGCCCTTTCATTCTCGCCGGCTGCCTCGCAGGTTGCGCAAGGCGATCCGCAACAGGGACAGGCGTTGGCGCAGGCATGGTGCAGTTCCTGCCACATGGTCAGCCCGCAGCAACAGAATGCCGCAAATGATGCAGTGCCGAGCTTTGCCTCTGTGGCGCGCATGCCGTCAACGACACAGATGTCCCTGGAAGTCTTCCTGCAATCGCCACATCCGCCGATGCCCGACCTCAAGCTGAGCCGCAACCAGCTTGACGACATTGCCGCCTACATCCTCAGCCTGCGCAAGCCTTGATGACGGAACCGACGGGCCTTTCGCCAATACCGCGGATGTCGAGGCAGCACGCAGGACTATCAGCCCACAGGAGACGCGATCACCGGAGCTGCCAGCGATCGCCGCGCACCAGCCGACGGCGCCATCCTGCCGCGCTATTGCTTCGACAACGCGGATGCAGCTGACGGGCGGCAATAGATCTCGGACCACCCATCGCGCTGCCTCGGCGCTGGGTTTGTCGGTTCAGAGCGTGAAGAACCCCCAGTCCGATTCCACTCTGAGCATCAGCGCACCAACGGGTTCGTAGCGGCTGGCTGCCAGGATGAGCTGCGATTTCATACGGTAGCGTACTGTATGCCGTAGCACTCTCGACAGTCCGACCGTCGAACGGCACGTGGAGCTGGAACCTGGTACAGGCACTTGCGCTGAAGCTTGATGAGATCCATCCAAGCCCAGGTGCCCACAAGAAGGCCACGCCGTCGATACTTATGCTTTGGTCAAGTCGCAGCCCGCCAGGCCGGACCACCGCGGTCTTCCCGACGCCGACCTGAGCCCATGTCATTCCTGGCTGCACACGCACATTATCACGCGTTCTCTAATTCCGGCGGGGGTGTCAAGCCTTCCATGCGTTTCTTGGTTCGGTTGGGGGCCGTTTCTTTGCCCGACCTGAAGTTTCGCTGGCGCCGCGCGCAGCCGCGCTCAAGGATGGCCGGAGGCGACCACCGGCGCGAGGCGTCCTTGACGTGGGCGAGCACGGTGCCGATTTTGGGATAGGTCGGGCGCGCGTGCCCCCCTTCGTGCCTCGGCTTAGGTCATTCATGATCCCTTCCTATCTGCTGTCGCTGGCCTGCCGAGGTCATGGTTCTCTCCGAGGTCGGCACGAGACCGCCTCATCATGGGCTCAGGCAGTAGTGATACTGCAATGGAGTGGCGCGAACTGCTCGGTGATGGCCTACCGGCGAACAACGCGTGATGCGCAGTCATCTCCATCCGCCGTCCCGGCAAGGACAGCGCCCCGCTTGCGCGGAGCTCGATGGTGGACGAGCGGTCAGGCTATCGCGGCCTCCTGCGTCCACCAGAAATCGGTGCCGTCGGTCCAGATGCAGTGCAGAATGACCGCCAGCTTGCGTGCGATGGCGACTTTGGCCTTTTTGGCACCAACGCGCTTTATCAGCCGACGTCCCACGCCTTCAGCGGCGACCAGCGCTTGACCTTGGTCAGCAGCACGCCCGCCGCCTCATTGAGGCAAGTCCGGACGAAGCCGTCGCCGCATTTTGGAAATTCGGCCTACCCGATCGATTTCGCCGGATTGGTAGCGCCGCGGCGTCAGGCCAAGATAGGCACCCACGTCCCGCGCATGATTGAAACGCTTCGGGTCGTCGACCGCGGCCATATAAGCCAGCGCCACAACCGGGCCGGCGCCGGGTACCGTCACGCGCCGTTTCGTCGGTCTTGGCCAGTCGTCAGATGGCTCGAACAAAGCCAGCGATCTGCTTCAGCAAGGAGTTGCGCACCGTCACCATGGAGGCGACAACACAATCGATGCCTGGGTGTCCCTCGGCCAATTGCTTCGCTCGCTGCCCGATCTGGCGATGGCCACACTTGCCGATGACCAGGCCGAAGGTCTTCAGGATGCCGCGCAGTTGGTTGTCGATCCGGACACGCATCTCGACCAGTTGGTGGCACATCAGCAGCGTCTTTCTCTCATGCGCTGTTAAGCTCTTGACCTGTACCGCTTTGAACCAGCCGACACGAACCATCTCGGCCAACCCGCGGGCGTCACTACGATCGGATTTATTGGGCCGTACTGCCAGAACCGCCTGGGCATGCCGCGCATCGAGACAGGCGATCGGAAGTCCCGCAGCCGACAATGTATGGGTGAGCCGTACCGATGCTGGCCCGCTCTCGAGGCCAACTCGCACGGCGTTGGGTGCGTACTTGCGTATCAGGCGGGCAATAGCCGCGGACTCAGACGCGACTTTGCCCTCGAAAACAAGCGTCCCCTGCTGGTTCAAGACACAGACACTTGTTTCCTTGAGCGACACGTCCAGTCCGACAAAGGTCTCCATGGTGGCTCCTCTGGCAAAAGACCAAGATAAGCTCTACCGACTCTCAGGGAGAGCCGCCGCGACTAGCCCATGTCCACATATTTGGGGTCGTGGATTCCGAAGCGGAACAGCATGCGCTGCGGGTCGCGGCCGGGGGCATAACGGGCGTCAAGGGCTTCGAGGACCACACTGTCCGCCGCCTGGAGGACGCCGGTGCACGACCACGCATGCCATCCGCCGTCACCGTCGTGGAACCGGACCGGGCGGACTGAAGGTGGCGTCCCACTGCACTGACCGGACTCGCATGGCAGAGGCCGGCTCTCGGCTGAAATGTCGCCCATGAGCTTCCCGCAGCACTCTGTGCCCCCCGCACCGCTGCACGTGCCCGGCGATCGCCTGCCACATGGAGACAAGATGCCGACCACCAACCATATCAAGCGCCACTTCCGGTCAGTCAGTAGCGGAGCGAGGCGCCACCGCGGTCATCAAGCCTAATCCGACGCGCACGAATGTTCCGGCCTTCGACAAAGCCGTTTATGGCTACGGAACCTGATCGAACGGCCTTCTCGCATCTGAAGGACTGGCGGCGCGTCGCCACGCGGTACGATAAGCTGGCACGAAATTTTCGCGCCACCGTCGCGCTCGCCACCATAATGATCTGGTGGATCTGAAATTGAGTCCCGAGCCTAATGCATGTCATCACTGCTATCCCCGCGATCCGGGCCGAGCGAAGCGACATCTGTGTGTTCCGCTCCCCGAACATCGCCAGTGCGTCGAGCGGCGCGCGAAGGAACGACAGTCAATGGACATTGCGCGTGAACCGAGGGAAACAGGCGGGCCACATCGCGATGGCGCCATGCCGACAAATGGTGAAATTGGGCCTGAAGAAATCTGGACGGAGCCGATAGAGCGGCTTCTCATACGGCTCGCGACGAGCCGCTGCGGGCCTTGCTACTGCAGAGGTGCAGTCGCGAGTGACGAGGTATGGACCCAACACCGCCGCAACCGTCAAGCATTCGCCGCTCTGGCTGCAATTCCTGGCCCGCTTCCGCAACCCGCTGGTCATCATCCTGCTTGTGGCGAGCGGGCTGTCCGCGGCGACCGGCGACGTCGCGAGTTTCGTTATCGTCGTGACCATCGTCACGATCAGCATAACGCTTGATTTCGTCCAGGAGGTCCGCGCTCAGAATGCGGTTGAGGCGCTGCGCCGGTCGGTGGCGGTCCAGGCAACCGTACGGCGCGACGGTGCAAGCCTCTCTGTGCCGATCGACCAGCTGGTTCCCGGCGACATTGTCGAGCTGATCGCTGGCGATCTTGTTCCTGCGGACTCGCGGTTGCTCGAAAGCCGCGACCTTTTCGTCAACCAGGCTCTCCTCACAGGCGAGCCCTACCCGGCCGAAAAGCACGCCAGTGACGCAGCCCTGGGCGCAGAAAACCCGGCCGGAGCGTCGAACGCCGTATTTGCCGGCACATCCGTGATCAGCGGCACTGCAACCATTGTCATTTGCCGAACCGGCGGCAAGACGGCGCTCGGCCATCTCGCGACGAGCCTGGCGGAAAAGCCGCCGGCCACCGCCTTTGCGGTCGGCATTCGCCGTTTCGGCATGCTGATCATGTGGCTGACCGTGTTGATGGTGCTGTTCGTCCTGGTGGTGAACATCTCTTTCCAGCGGCCAGTGCTGGAGTCGCTGATGTTCGCACTGGCGCTCGCTGTCGGGCTGACCCCCGAGCTGTTGCCGATGATCGTGACGGTGACACTTGCCCGTTCGGCGATGGAGCTGGCCAAGCGAAAGGTGATCGTGAAGCGCCTCTCCGCAATCCACGATCTCGGCGCCATGAACGTTTTGTGCACCGATAAGACCGGCACGCTGACGGAAGCCACGATCAAGCTGGTCCGCACGATCGACGGGCACGGTGCCGAGAGTGAGCGCGGCCTACGCCTATGCCTATGTCAACAGCCAGTTCGAGAGCGGCATGAAGAGCCCGCTCGACGAGGCGATCCTCGCCGCCCATCCGTTCGACATGGCAGGCTGGCGGAAGATCGACGAAGTACCGTTCGATTTCGAGCGGCGGCGTGTCTCGGTCCTGGTCGAGCACGACGCCAGGCGCCGCCTGATCGTGAAGGGCGCGCCGGAGGATCTGCTGCGGCTGTGCGGGCGATACGAGGACGCGGGCGGAGAGGAGCGGCCGCTCGACGCGGAGACCCGCCGCACCTTCGAGGCCACCCTTGACGCGCTCGGCGCGGAGGGATTCCGCGCACTGGGGATAGCAGGACGTGTGGTCGATGGGAGTCATGAGACCGCGGCGGTGACCGATGAGACCGACCTCGTTTTCTCCGGCTTCGCTGTTTTCCTCGATCCTCCGAAAGCAAGTGCCGGGGCGACGATCCAGGCAATGGCGGCCGCGGGCATCTCCGTGAAGGTGCTGACCGGCGACAACGAGCTCGTGACCCGCCACGTCTTCGCTGAAATCGGCGTGCCGGTCACGGGTGTGCTCACCGGTGACGCGCTGACGCATCTCTCGGAGGAGGCGCTGATCGGACAGTTGCCGCGGGTCAACCTGTTCTGTCGGATCAACCCGCAGCAGAAGCTTCGGATCCTGCTGGCGCTGAAGCGGCTCGGCCATGTTGTCGGCTTCATGGGTGACGGCATCAACGATGCTCCGGCGCTGCACGCCGCGGATGTCGGCATCTCGGTCGATGGTGCCGCCGATGTCGCGCGCGCGTCTGCCGATCTGATCCTGCTCGAGCACGACCTTTCGGTGGTGCGCGAAGCTGTGGTCCATGGGCGCAGCGCGGTCCAGAACGTGTCCAAGTACGTCCTGATGGGCTCAAGTTCAAACTTCGGCAATATGTTCAGCATGGCCGGCGCAGCGTTGTTCCTGCCTTTCCTGCCGATGCTGCCGATCCAGGTTTTGCTGAACAACCTGCTCTACGACGTGTCAGAGATCGCTATTCCGTTCGATCGGGTCGATCCGGAGGCTACGGCCTGGCCTGTGAAATGGGATGTCAAGCTGATCGAGCGGTTCATGCTGGTGTTTGGGCCGGTCAGTTCTGTCTTCGATTTCCTGACCTTCTACGCTCTGCTGCACCTGTTCGGCGCCGGCGAGGCGCTGTTTCAGACCGGCTGGTTCATCGAGTTCGATGACCACCCAGGTACTGGTGGTCTTCGCCATCCGCACGCGGCGACGGTTCTTCCGGAGCAGGCCGCACAGATTCCTCGTCGCCATGGCGCTTGGGTCTGTCGCCGTCGCGATCGTTCTTCCGCTTCTCCCGGTGGGCCGGTGGTTCGATTTCGTGGCGCCGCCGCCGCTGTTCTTCGTCTTCCTGGTCGGCGCGACGGCTGCGTATCTGGGGCTCGTCGAAATCACCAAGGGCTTCTTCTACCGCCGAGCTGGCGGACGGTGACCATTCGGAAGCCTATCCTCGAACTGTCCCTCGGGCTGGTAGCTCTGACAGTTGTCCGCGTTGATGGGGTGGACGCCCCTTGACGGCATCTGAGTGCCAGAGTGGGGGCGTTGACCGACCACTTGAGGGAGGCGTCCGTGGGAAAGGCTATACTTCGTTCACGCGATAATTCGGAATTCCGTTGGGGTTATGACACGGAAATGGTCAGTAACCTGACCGCGGTATTCATTCCAGTTCGTTGGCACATCCTCGCAAGGAAGGTGAGCATCGCCGTGCTGAACGTTGTCGTGGAGCAGGCAGGGTTGATCAGTCTCCCTTTGGTGAGGCGTCTTGCTTTCTTGCTTGTTCTTCAGGATCGCAGCGACTGAACTGTAGGAGCGGGTGCCAAGCGCCAGCGCCTTGGCGCAGGCGGCGTCCAGTCGTTCGGCGCTGTAGCGTTTGCGCAGGCCGAGGAAGTGGCAGCGACGATCGGCTGATCATGAACTGTCGCGCCAGACCGGCGATGATCTCGCACGAGGTCGGGCAAGGATCGCGATCTCGAACTTTCGGCCGCCGCATCAGGATCGGAAAACGCTCTAGCAGGCTGCTGAAAAACCCCTTGCCTCGACGCGAGCATATCGGATTCGATAGCTCATCGGATCGAGATCGAGAGGCGGCTTGGGATGCGTGGCAACGACATTCGGCGTGATGGGCTTTTCAGCTACGTTCGCCCCGAGAGCCGGATCCCCAGCAGCCACCCGCTGCGCCTGATCCGCGGCGTTGCCGACGCGGCCCTGAAGGCCCTCGACACGCAGTTGGCTGCGCTCTACGCCGAGAATGGCCGCCCCTCGACCCCGCCCGAGCAATTGCTGCGTGCGCTGCTGGTGCAAGCCTTCTACACGATCCGTTCCGAGCGGCAGTTGATGGAGCAGCTCAACTACAATCTGCTGTTCCGCTGGTTCGTTGGCCTGTCGGTGGACGATCCGGTCTGGGTGCCGACGGTGTTTAGCAAGAACCGCGACCGGCTGCTGGAGGGCGACATCGCGGCAGCGTTTATGGACGCGGTGCTGAACCTGCCGCGGGTCAAGGCGCTGCTGTCAGACGAGCATTTCTCTGTGGACGGCACGTTGATCCAGGCCTGGGCGTCCAGGAAAAGCTTCCGCCGCAAGGACGGCAACGATGAACCGCCCGCGCCCGGGCGCAACGGCGAACGCAACTTTCATAAGGACAAGCGTTCGAACGAGACCCATGCCTCGACCACTGACCCGGATGCACGGCTGGCGCGGAAGTCCAACGGCGAGGGCGCCAAACTGGCCTTCACCGGGCACTTGCTGATGGAGAACCGGCACGGCCTCGTCGTGAATGCGTGTCTGACGCACGCCACCGGGACCGCGGAGCCGGAGGCGGCGCTGGCGATGTTGGAGGCTTTGCCGGAGGCGGGGCGCAAGTCGGTGGGCGCCGACAAGGCCTATGATACAGCCGCGTTCGTCGCCAGCAGCCGCGCCGCCGGTGTCACGCCGCATGTCGCGCAGAACATCAATACGCATCGCGGCTCAAACATCGACAGGCGGACGACGCGCCACGCTGGCTACCGGCTCAGCCAGGTCATTCGCAAGCGGATCGAGGAGGCGAACGGCTGGATCAAGCAGGTCGGCGGCATGGCGCAAACCAAGCTGCGCGGTGTGGAGCGGGTCGAGTGGACGTTTGTGTTCAAGGCCGCGGCTTATAACCTGATCCGGTTGCCACGGCTGCTCGCGACAGGATGAGTCGGTCCGGAATCTGCCCAAGGCCGCATCAGCCGCCTTGCGGCACCACGAAAACCGCTGAATATCACCCGGAGAACCGTAAATCGGAGGCGGATGCAGCCAAAATCCGGTTTTGAAGAGGGTTTTTCAGCAGCCTGCTAGGCTTTCCATGCCGCGCAATCGACCGCGACGCACATGCCGGAAGAGATATTCTCCCGACTGCTCTTTCGGACAACGAGCGGACCGTGTTCGAGAAGCCTCAGGTATCCGGTGCAGACAGCGCTATATGTGCAGGGGAACGCCCAGCGCCACGTAGGCGCTCTCCAAGAGACTTTCGCTCTGCGTCGGGTGAGCATGGATGGTTGCGGCTATGTCCTCGAGTTCGTGCGGCCATCTCAAGCGCAAAACTGAAACCGGAGGACAATTCCACAATTCCAGCACCCACTCCCTGAATGCCGAGCAGAAGATGATTGTCGGCCCTGGCGACAACGCGGATGAATCCCGCCTCTTTCTCGAGAGTCATGGCGCGGCCGTTCGCGTGAAAGGGAAAATGTCCTGTCGTAAAGTTGATACCGGCTGCCGAAGCCGCTTCGGGTGAGAGGCCGGCAGTGACAATCTCAGGATCGGTAAAGCATACCGCCGGAATACAACGCTTGTCCCAGCAGCGATTTTCGCCCGCGATGATCTCGGCCACCATCTTACCCTGTGCCGCGGCCCGATGGGCCAGCATCGGCTCGCCCGTCACATCTCCGACGGCGTAGACACCGCGCATCGAGGTTCGGCATTTGTCGTCAATGCGAATAAAGCGACCACCCATGTCGAGGTCGATTGCATCCAGGCCCCACCCATCTGTCCTGGGTTTACGGCCTACCGTAACGAGAACCAGGTCAACCGGCAGCATCACGTTCCGCCCATCGGCCTCTATGGCAAGCACGGTGCCGTTGTGAGCAAGCCCGTTTGACCTGGCACCCGTGAGGACCTCGATGCCGAGTTCGTGCAGGCGCCTGGCCACCGGCCGCGTCAGCTCGGCGTCGTATTGTGGCAGAATGCGGGACTGGGCCTCGACGATGGTCACGGCGGCACCCAGTTTGGCAAAGGCAGTCCCCAGCTCGAGGCCGATATAGCCGGCTCCCACCACCGCAAGCCGGCCCGGCACCTCTGTCAACGCCAACGCGTCTGTCGAGGAGATCACCTTGTCGCCGAAGGGAAGGGCTGGCAGTTCGACAGCACGGGAACCGGTTGCGATCACCACCTGTTCGGCCCGGATTATTTGCTGGCCGGTTTCCGTATCCACTTCGACCGTCTTGCCATCCCGAAAACGCGCCCAGCCATCAACGACCTTCACCCCCGCCTTCTTCAACAGTCCCAAAACGCCGCTATTCAGGCGCCCAACGATGCCGTCCTTCCAAACCATCGTCTTCGAAAGATCGAGTTCGAGCTTGCCGGAGGAAATGCCGAGCGGGCTCGCACCAGCGGCAATTCGTGCGATCTTCTCGAACTCATCGGCCGCGTGGATCAGAGCCTTGGAGGGAATACAGCCGACATTGAGGCAGGTTCCGCCGAGCTTTTTCGCCTCGACGACGACTGTGTCGATGCCAAGCTGGCCTGCTCGGATCGCGCAGACGTAACCGCCCGGCCCCGCACCGATCACCAACAGCCGGCATGAAATATCCTTCACCGCCTCAGCCTTCCATGAAAATCAATGCAGGTGTCTCAAGCAGCGTCTTGATGCGCTGCACGAACCGCGCGGCATCAAAGCCATCCACCACGCGGTGATCGAAGCTCGACGACAGGTTCATCATCTTCCGAGGAATGAATGCCGAGCCGTCCCAGACCGGACGCACCATCATTTTGTTGACGCCGATAATTGCGACTTCGGGATGATTGATGATGGGCGTCGTCACCACCCCACCCATCGCGCCGAGTGAGGTGATTGTAATGGTCGAACCGGCCAACTCTTCGCGTGTCGCTGTGCCGTTCCGCGCGGCTTCTGCAAGCCGGTTCAGTTCGGCCGCGCAACCCCAGAGGCCCAACGCTTCCGCGTGGCGGACCACCGGTACCAGGAGGCCTGCTCGGGTTTGCACCGCAACGCCAATATGAACGCCGGCATGCTGGCGGAGGACGCCTGCCTCATCGTCGAACAGCGCGTTCAGGCTTGGCTGGTCGCCGATGGCCTTCACCATAGCCCGCATCAAGAAAGGCAGGAGCGTCAGTCTGAGCGGGGCGTGCTGCTTGTCCTTGTTCAAGGTTGCTCGCAGCTCTTCCAGCGTGGTGACATCGACTTCCTCCACGTAGGTGATGTGGGGTATGCGGGTATTGGCAATTGCCATCCTCTCAGCGATCTTCCGACGCAGGCCGACAATCTTGACGTCTTCAACCGCAGTTCGCGACTGCACGCCGGGTGCCCTCTCCAGTCCTGGTCCTTGAGCGAAGAGAGCATCCAAATCTTCATGGGTAATGCGGCCGGCCGGGCCAGTGCCAGGAATCTGTCGCAGATCAACCCCGGCCTCTCGCGCCCTCAGACGAACCGCAGGCGAGGCCAGCGGCTTTTCGCCTTCCGGACGGGGAGCGCCGGCGAAGTGGCGGAACGCATGGATGGGGGGCGGCCGGTCGGTGGTGGAGCCGGCCGTGGCAGACAGGACAGGCGCACGCTCGAGCGGATCGCCCACTGGAGCGATGGAAGGTGAAGCGGAGGCTACCGCTTCGGCGGGGAGAGGTGTCGCCTTCGTCTCCGGTGCACCCCCGGCAACGGCATTGTCAGCTTTGCCTCCAACGTTCACTCGGACAAGGTCGGAACCAACGGCAACTACGTCGCCGACTTCGGCCGCCAGCCAAACGATCTCGCCCGCGATCGGCGAGGGGATTTCCACTGTTGCCTTGTCGGTCATCACCGCGGCGAGAATGTCGTCCTCACCGATGAGATCGCCGATCTTGACGTGCCACTCGACGAGTTCGGCCTCGGCGACGCCTTCACCGACGTCGGGTAGCCGGATCGCACGTTCGGCCATCTTACTGCCCCATGATTTCGAGTAGCGCGCGTCCGACGCGGTCCGGACCGGGGAAATAGTCCCATTCCTGAGCATGCGGATAGGGCGTGTCCCAGCCGGTGACGCGCCTGATCGGTCTTTCCAGGTGATAAAAGCAGGATTCCTGCACCAGTGCGGCAAGTTCTGCGCCGAAACCCGATGTGTGCGTCGCTTCATGGATGATTACGCATCTGCCGGTCTTGCGGACCGAGGTTTCGATCGCCTCAAGATCGAGCGGCACCAGGGTGCGGAGATCAATTACCTCCGCATCGATGCAAGTCTCGGCGGCGGCCGCCAGCCCGACGTAGACCATTGTCCCATAAGCGAGGACGGTCACTGCCGCCCCTGGCCGTCGGGTCGCGGCCTTTCCCAAAGGCACGATGTAATGACCGTCCGTAACCTCGCCGAGTTCGTGTTTCGACCAAGGCGTGACGGGCCGATTGTAATGGCCGTCAAACGGGCCATTGTACAGCCGCTTCGGTTCCAGGAAGATCACTGGATCGGGATCTTCGATTGCCGCGATCAGCAGCCCTTTAGCGTCGCCCGGCGTAGACGGCACCACCGTCTTGAGGCCCGCCACATGGGTGAACAGAGCTTCCGGGCTCTGGCTATGGGTCTGACCGCCGGAAATCCCGCCGCCGGTCGGCATTCTTACCACGAGGGGACAGGTAAATTGCCCATTGGACCGATAACGCAGCCGCGCAGCCTCCGAAACGATTTGGTCGTAGGCCGGATACATGTAGTCCGCGAATTGAATCTCAACACAGGGCCGGAGCCCGTACGCGGCCATTCCGACGGCCGCGCCCACGATCCCCGATTCGTTGATTGGGGCATCAAAGCAGCGGCTCTTGCCGTATTTTGCCTGCAGCCCCTGCGTGCAGCGAAATACGCCGCCGAAGAAGCCAACATCCTGACCGAACACGACGACATTATCGTCGCGGCCCATCATGACATCCATCGCCTCCCGAATGGCCTCGATCATCGTTCTGCGGGGCATGATTTACACTCCCGCCTGCTGGCGCTGGCGACGTAGATGCGGCGGCATCTCCGCATAGACATCCTCGAACATGTCGCGCACCGATGGCTGGCCCCCGGCATGCAGGGTACCGTGGCCTTCGGCGTTCTTCTGCGCAGTGATCACGGTGTCCAGAACTTCAGCTTCCGCTTGCTTGTGCCGTTCATCCGACCAGACGCCGCGGACGAGCAAGTGATTCTTGAGCCGAATCACCGGGTCGCCGAGCGGCCATGCATCGGACTCCGTCTTTGGGCGGTAGACGGACGGGTCGTCGGAGGTGGAATGAGCGCCGACGCGATAAGTGACGTATTCCACGAGCGTTGGACCGAGATTGCGGCGCGCCCGCTCGGCCGCCCACTTTGCCACGGCATGCACGGCAAGATAATCGTTGCCGTCGACCCTGAGCGCTGGGATGCCAAAGCCGAGACCGCGGGCGGCGAAAGTGCCGGAGCCGCCGCGGGCGATGCCCTGGAAGGTCGAGATCGCCCATTGATTGTTGACGATGTTGAGCACGACCGGGGCCTTGTAGGTGGATGCGAACACCAGGGCAGCATGGAAGTCGGATTCAGCGGTTGCGCCATCGCCGATCCACGCGGCGGCGATTTTGGTGTCGTTCTTGATCGCGGACGCCATGGCCCACCCGACAGCCTGTATATACTGGGTAGCCAGGTTTCCGGAGAGCGAGAAGAAGCCGTCGGCCTTCGACGAATAAAGCACCGGCATCTGGCGGCCTTTCAATGGGTCCCGCTCGTTCGAGTAGATCTGGCACATCATGTCTTCCAGAGAATGGCCGGCGGCGATGAGCAGCCCCGCCTGACGATAAGTCGGAAAGTTCATGTCGCCCGGCAGGAGCGCCTTGCGCACACCGCAGCTAACCGCTTCTTCGCCCATATGCTGCATGTAGAAGGACGTTTTACCCTGCCGTTGCGCCATCACCATCCGTGCGTCGAAAGCACGCAAAATCATCATGTGGCGAAGACCTTCAAGCAATTCCTCATCGTTCAACAGGCCGCCCCATGGGCCGACTGCTTTACCGTCCCGGTCGAGGACCCGAATGACCGAATAGGCAAGGTCACGGATAGCTTCAGGATCGGCGTCCACCTCCGGCCGCGCCACCGATCCCGCTTCCGGAACCCTGACACTCGAGAAATCGGGGGTTCCACCGGGCCGAACCGCTGGCTCAGGCACATGGAGGGTCAGTCGGGCATAGTCCATCATGTCCTTCGGTCTCCCATTTTGTCCCCTGTTGCTGTCGACATTTCCGCCCCCAATATGGGCGACCAGGTTGCCGATACTACTGCAACTCGCGGCACAGCCATGCTCGCCCGCCCTGCGGCATAATCCCGGTCAGCGCGTGTTAGAGCGTTTTCCGATCCATTCGACTCGGCGCTCATGACGACTTTTCGCGAATCGGTGCGACCTGCGAGGCTGCCCGGCGACAGATCCGGGAGGACCTGGTGCCAGCCGCCTATTCGTCGGACCTGCGCGAGCGCGTGATCCATACCGTTGGGGAGGGCACCTCCCGCCGTGGTGCCGCCGGTGTGTTCAAAGTGAGCGTCAGCACCGCCATCCGTTGGACCAAACGGCTGGCGACAACAGGCAGTTGTGCGCCGCTGCCGAGTGGTGGGGATCATCGGTCGAAGGCGCTCGAACAACACGGGACTGGCTGTTGGCACTCGTCGACGAGGCGCCGGACGCGACGCTGGCCGAGATCCAGACCCGATTGTCGGACACCCATGGACTGAAGAAAAGCACGTCGTGCCAGTGGCGGTTCTTCCGTCGCCATGATGTCACCTTTAAAAAAACCCTGCACGCCGCCGAACAGGACCGACCGGACGTTAAAGCGGCACGCGAGGCCTGGCGGAAGAACCAGGTGTCGTTGGACCCAGCCCATCTGCTTTTTATCGACGAGACCGCAACCGCCACGAACATGACGCGGCTTCGTGGACGTTCGATGCAAGGGCAGCGCCTGATCGGGAAGGCGCCGCACGGTCATCGGAAAACCACGACTTTCGTTGCGGCGCTGAGGAACGACCGCATCACCGCGCCGCTGGTCATCGACGGCGCCATGAACGGCAAGACCTTTATCCGGTATCTCGAGCAGTTTCTTGTTCCGACCCTGGCGCCGAATGATATCGTCGTGATGGACAATCTGGCGGTGCACAAAGTGGCGGGGGTCAAATCGGCGATTGAGAGTGCCGGAGCGTCCGTGCTGTATCTTCCGGCATATTCTCCAGACCTGAACCCGATCGAAATGGTATTTGCGAAGCTCAAGGCCCTGTTGCGAAAGGCATCGGAGCGCACTGTCCGGAAATTATGGGAGCGGATCGGTGAATTGTTGCAGGAATTCACCAGCAAAGAATGCCAGAACTACCTCACTCACCAGGGCTATGGGTCAAGCTGATCGGAAAACGCTCTAAGATGCTGGCAAAAAGGGCTGGTAATGATAAGGGCGCTTACGCGACGCCACTCACGCCTTCAAAGTTTGGTAGGATCGCGGCCCTTGATGATCTGCCGCGACATCCGGCACGGCGGCATCGGAACAAAAGGAGGATCATATGAAGCTCGCCCGTCGGACGGTTCTGCAAGCTGCCTCGGCTGTGATATTTCCCCTCACTCAGGCTCGGGCACAGCCTGCACGGAGGAAGCTGAAGGTCGGTATCATTACTGATCTCTCGGGTCCGTATGCCGACCTATCGCGCCCTTCACTCGCCTGTGCGCAACAGGCCGTGGAGGACTTCGGCGCGGCAGCCAAAGGCTGGGATGTAGAGATCTTATTGGCTGAACATCAGAACAAGGCGGATATCGCGGTTACTGTCGCGCGCCGCTGGTTCGACCAGGATGGCGTAGACGCGCTGCTTGATGTCAGCACGTCTGCCACCTCGCTTGCCTGCGTGGGGATCGTGCGTGAAAAGAACAAGGCGATGATGCTTTCCGGGCCTGGCACAACCGCGCTAACCGGACAACAGTGCGGTCCGAACCACCTCCACTGGTCGTGGGACACCTATGTAGCTCGCCAATACCTCCGGTTCGGCTTTGGTCAAGCAGGGCGCGACAAGCTGGTATTTCATCGCGGCCGACTACACTTTTGGCCAACAGCTCGCGAAGGACGGAGCGGCGGCGGTCAAAAAAGGTGGCGGCACCGTGCTGGGCAGCGCGCTGTATCCGTTTCCGGGGACCTCGGATTTCTCGGCACTACTGCTCCAGGCGCAGGCGTCCGGGGCGAAGGTGCTGGCTTTGTGCAACGGCGGGGCGGACACGATCGGCAGCGTCAAGCAGGCCCGCGAGTTTGGCCTGAACAACACTATGACCCTCGTCAGTCTCTTGTCGTACGACACGGATATTCGCGCGATCGGGCTGGAGGCTGCACAGGGGCTAATGGCGACGCAAACCTATTACTGGGATCTGAACGAGCGCACGCGCGCCTTCAACAACCGCATCCGACCGAAAACCGGCGCGCTCTGGCCGAACATGGCCAACGCCGGGCTCTATTCTAGCACGTTGCACTACCTCAAGGCAGTTGCCGATATGGACCCGTCGCAGGCAAAGAACGACGGTGCTGCGGTTATCGCTCGGATGAAGGCAATGCCAACGGACGATGACGCGTTTGGTCGCGGCTCGATACGTGGGGACGGGCGTAAGCTGCACCCTGCGTATTTGATGCAGGTGAAGTCACCATCCGAAAGTACCGGCCCCTATGACGTGTTGAAGTTGATAGCCACCGTTCCAGCCGATCAAGCCTTTCGGCCGCTCAGCGAAGGCGGCTGCCCACTCGTGAAATCCTGAACAACATTGCTTCGCAGTAAGAGCTGGGATACTATCGCCTGACCGGCAGGAGGCCGGACCCGCAATGCCGCTTCAACCTACGGTAAGCCGGTCGACAGAAGATACAGCAGCGGCTTCCTGGCCCGGAATGATGGGCGTGTGGCCGGGGCGACCAGCGCGGTATTCCTCCGGCACGAAGTGCTGCGTCAGCTTCCAGTAGTCGAGCAACCGCCAAGGTGAAGTAACGGTTACGCGGTTGTGCCGGTTCTTATACCAACTCGTCACGCCCGGGTGGGCCCAGACCATGTTGCGGCATTTCTCGTCCACCAGCTTGTTGTAACCGTCATGCACATCGGCGCGTACCTCAAGCGTCGAGTAGCCATTCCAGGGCGCGCGGCGATGCTTCGGCGGCTTCGCGCTCGACATCGCGCGTGCCTCGCGGTGCGGCGCGATCACGGTTCGCAATACATGTCGGACCACTTCCAGAAGGAAATCGCGTTCCTCGGCATCGAAAGCTCGCCCGCGTTCGTCCGCGCGCCGGAAGGCAACGGCTGCGCCGAACGGTTCATCCGCACACTGAAGGAGAACCTGCTCTGGGTGCGCTACTTCGAAACGATCGAGGAGCTGCGTCAGGCGCTGCTCGCGTTCCGTGAAACATACAACACGACCTGGTTGATCGAGCGGCACGGATACCTTACTCCGACGGAGTTCCGCAAACAGCAACTTCAACCACTCGCCAACGTAGCATAAGGTTCAATCCGGTGTCCCAGAAACCGCGGGCGGTACAGAGCTGCGCACGTCGCCAGCCTCGCACGGCTGTGGCAGAGCCAAGGCAAACGCCAGGATGCGTATGAGTTGCTCGCCCCAGCCGGCCGGGCCTTCGCGTTGGACGGTTTCTGATGGGTCGGGTGCCAAACGACGCGGGATGATCGAAACGCCGCCACGAACGGCCCTGGCGAAGCGGCGATGGCAAACCGAGACAAAGGTGAATATGGTGGGCGTCCCGGCACCGGGATGAACGATGCGACGTAGTAATAATTCTCCACCGGCCAGGTGCGACCCCCATCGAAATTCCAGGCTGAGAACCGTCTGGACCCCGATCATCCCGGCCAGGAGAATATGCCTCAAAACCCGGTGCGGAATTGCCATCGACTCATCGAACCAGCGAAACTGTTAGGGCTGTTGGCGGCGAATTGCATCAGCGATGGGTTGATCACCATCGGCTGTTTGCCGAAGCTTAGATTGACCAGACAACCCGCCACCGCGTTGGCGACATCATCATGGCCGCTCGGCGGATGGTCGACGCTATCGCGGCCGCCACGGGCGGTGCGGCGTTCCAGGGAGCATAGCTGGCTGACCATGCGCGGATGATCAAGCAGCACCACCCGCCCGGCGTTCAGCAGCGGCACCGCGTTCAGGTAGATGTCGGACTTCGGCATCGCCGATGGGGTGACGATCAGTCCGACCTTGCGGAACGCCTCACCCACCCAATCCCCGCCCCAGCGATCGGATGTCGCCGTGGTGACGCGGTAGGACTTCATCAGCAGGCTGAATTCGGTCACCGCGGCGTCGGGGGAGAACGGCGGCCGGACCTCTCTGATGGCGTCCAGCACCGGCACACCGTTTTCTCGGTGGCCGATGGCCAGGGTGGAGCTGTCACCGCCGGATCCGCCGCTCATGTCGATGAAGGCCTGGTAGTGGACGCGGAGTGTGTGTGATGGCGGGCGTTCGAAACAGCCATGTTCAACACACGCCTCAACGATGGCGCGGGTCAGTAGGCTGCTGATGTCCGTCCTGAACAGGGCGCCATACTCAGATGCGGCGGCGTCGGAATCAGTCTCGTAAGCCTCAGCGATCACGGCCGGGTCAATGGTTGGGTTCATGCTGGCAGTGTCGGCCTGCCAGACCAGCACGCGGGCATCGTCCTTGGCAAAATGGCGCTGGTAGGCCTGCCACAGCTCACCGGCACGGCGATAGGGCGAGCTGGCGTTCAGCAGCATGGCGCCTGGAATGCTCGCGAGGGCCGGCCGCAGGGCACGAAAGATCTCAATGTCGGGATTGGCGGACCATTCGTCGGTGCGCCAGAACGCGGTTTCGTCCGCGAGGATCGCCGCATAGGTGTAGCCACGTGAACCGCGGAAGCTGGCTGTCGTGATTTCGATCACCACCCGGTTGGTGAGCAGGATCGCATCGGCACTTTCGTCGGCCACCATGTTGGCGAGGGGTGGAACGGCGTGCATCAAGCCGATAGCATAGCGAAAGATGGTTCTTGCCTGTTTCCGATCGGCTGCAAGAACAGCTATGGTAGCTACTTCGCCTGGCGCCAGATAATTGTCATATGACTTGAATGTTGCCAAGTAGACTGCGATCATTGCCAGGATGCGGGACTTACCGCCACGGCGTCCGATGACCAGGCAAGCCTCGGTGAATGGCTTCGTTGGCGGGGTGAGGCGGCCGGTGTGGCGGCGGTAGAGGGCGAGCTGGTCATCGTCCATGGGCAGGCCGAACAGGGCTGTGGCTTGGCATAGTAGGCCTTCACCTTTTTACCGGTGCTGTCCACACTTTCCACCTTGATCAGTCCATCCCAGTCAGCCGGGTCACCTTTGACGTAGAACCGCACACGACGGGATACCGTCTCACCGGGCTCCTTGATGCGCCCCTGTTTGCATTCCCACCCCAGGGCTTTCATCGCGTCGCCCATGCGGGTGTTGTTCTTCGCCTCACGCCGTTCCACCGCCACCCCAAGGATGATCCACACATCCGACACCTGGATCTTACCCACGGGCGTGGTCTGCAAGACTTCCTCCAGCGCCGCTTCCCAGGGTTCTTCCTCCAGGGCCGCGGCTTGCATCACCGCTGCCGTGGCCCACACCTCCTTGGGCAACCGAATGCTTTCCTCCGTCGCCTGGGCCGCCACCCCCTCGGCCCACAGCTGCTCAACATCGCGCTGCAGATCATCCAGCTTGCCGTCGAAATGCGCACCGAACACCGGCAGCGTGCGCCGGTTGCCGGTGCGGTCGAACAGGAATTTCCGGTCGTTGGTGGTGCCGACCGCGATGAATTGGCGCGGCTTATCAGTGCGTGTGTTGCCGTAGGCCTCGCGGGCTTCATCGACCTGCTGTGACAGGAAGCGCTTGATCCGTGCCACGTCCTTCGGGCTGTTGCCCCACAGCTCGGCAATCTCGATGATCCATTTGCCGCGGGTCTGTTCGATCGTCACCTTGCCATCGGCGCCCAGCACCAGGCTGTCACTGAACCATTCCAGTCTGAGCGCCAGGATCTTCAGCGCCGACGATCGGTCCTGCCCCTGGGTCGGGTTCACCAGCACGATCATCTCGTCGAATTTGCAGCCCGGCTGCATGATCCGTCGCACCGCGGCCTTGAAGAACAGGCGCCCGACCGCTCGGACGTAATCATCATGGCCGGCAACTTTCGGGCGCCGCGGCACCTGACCATAGGTGAACAGCCAGTCATCGATCCGCTTGACGCCGTCCCAGGTCAGGCCAGCCAGACGGTCCTTGACCGGATGATATTCGCGCTCCCTGGCCAGGGCCTCCAGGAAGCGGTGCAGCAGGTCGAGGTTGATCTGGAAGTCAAATTGCCGCTGCAAGTTCAGCCAGAGTTTCATCCCCGGCCCTTTTTCCACCATGATCTCGGGCTGATCGCCGGCCTTGAACATGACGCGGTCGGCGAACAGGTTGTAGCGCAGGGAGATGTCGAGCTGGGCGAATGCCTTTTCCACATTGGCTAGCGTGGGCAGCTTGGTGCCGCTACGGGTTTGGTCCCAGTGATCACCCCGCGCGCCGCCTGATGCATCATCGGCCACGACCGGGTCCGATTCGGGCGCCAGGGCCTCGACCAGGACCAGTAGCGCCTCTTGGGTGCCACCAGCGGCAACCCAGTCAACGATGTCCTCACCCGGTCCCAATTCCGGCAGCCGCAGCACCCGGACCCTGGTGGCGATGCCATCCAATCGCTGCACCACCTGTATACCGTGCTGCTCGCCCGCCGCGTCATTGTCGACCAGGACCACCACATCGGCGCCCTGTAGCGCGGGGCTGTAGTCACGCTGCCATTTACAGGCACCGCCCGGTGAGCAGGTCGCTACCAGGCCCAGGTCGACGAGTGCATGGACGCCTTTCTCGCCTTCCGCGACGAAGATCACTTCACCGGCGGCGACCCCTGCAATAACCTGGGGAAGCCGGTAAATGACCCGTTGGACACCGGCGAGCTTCCACGTGCCATCCGCCCGGCGCTGACGGAACGCTTTTGGTGCGTAGCGCACCACCTGAAACAGCAGGGCGCCGCCCTCGTCGCAGTAGTTATACTCGGCAACAATGCAGCGCCGGGGCTGATAGCCTTGCTCCTGTAGCCAGGCGAATGCGGCAGCCTTGTCGCAGTGCATCTCCGTGGCGACATAGTCGACCTCGTAACCTTTCTCGTCCCTTTCGAAATCCGTCCAGGATGATGTTGACGCAGAAGCTATCGCGGGTGCCCCAGCGGGCGTAGCCGCCCTTATAGCTCGGTGGCACACCCCTAAAGTGGGTCACGATGGCAACCATCTGGTGACCCCAGTCACTGCCACCGCTCGGTTTCTCAGTCCCGCCGCTCGGTTTGCCCGTGCCGGTCTTCCTGTCGGCTTGCTCTTTTTTGACATTCACCGGGACCGCGCCGGCCGTTACAAAGACTTTCTCGGCTTCGGCCAGGAAGGCGCGCAGCCACGCCTCGATGACCGTTGGCACCTCCGCAAAAGGCACATCCGGGGGGCCTGGCCGGTCCAGTGATAGGCTTGCCTGGTCCCCGGATGGATGCCGAAGGCAACGCATTGCTGTCCCTGCCCCAGCACCTCCACCTGCACTTTGAGGTCGCCCAGCAGCATCGGCGGGGTCATAAGCTTGGGCAGTGGTCCCCCAGCGTTGCGATACAGGCGCATGATTTTTGGCGCCTGGCCAACTCTATGCAGGGGGGTGATGCCCAGCATCTCGTCGGCCAGCACCGCGATCCGTTCGGCCAGCACGGGGTTGAGGACATCAATATCGACCGCCACCAAGGCGCCGCAGATCAGCCCGGTGTTGCCGTGCGGCCTCCACGCATTTGGGCCTAGCGCATCCCGACCTGACTGCTCCCCCCACCACCCCCTGATCGTGGCCTCGTCGGCACCCGCCCATCTGGGCCACTTCGTGTCCAACGGGAATTTGCCGATCTTCTCCTCATCCTCGGTTTTGGGATCGGGCAGCGGCGATGCTACCGGGATCGGGTGATAGCCCTGGGCTTTCAGCTTGAGGCGCAGCTCGGTGGGATCGGTGGGATCGGTCATGACCGCACCCCCCGACCACCGTTTGCCGGGCCTGGCGGCTTCCGATCCCAGGGCAGGGGCAGCTGCCGCGGATCCTCGATCAGCTCGCCAGCGGCACTGCCCCAGCGGATCACAGTCTTGCTGGATTGGCGGTCATCCGAGACGTTCTTGGAACGTGCCCGCTGGCTGCCGCGACGTGATGGTTTCGCCATAAAATGCGCCTTCCGCTGCAATGCGGGAGGCCGACACAGAGGCTTAACTAGCGAGGGGCTTGACCGAACGAAGCGAGATCAATAACGTAGCGACTGGTAGCTAATTTGTTCCGATCCATTTGGCTGGCTCGGCTTCGTTCGGCTTCCGATTAAGTTCGGTTCTGTTCGGTTAGGTTCGGTTGGCTCCCTCGGGTAAGTCTTTGTGTCAGGCCACCCGAGGGCCAACTCCCACTGAAAATTTGCGGTTACTGCCCTCGTGGGCGGTATCGTGATGATTTCGTTGCATTACCGTAAGCCTCCAAGGAAGTTTTAAGGCGACCGTCGCCCTCGACAGGCGCGGCTTAGTTTTTAGTCACGTCTAAAAAACAGGGCTGAAAGCCGAGCCTCAAAAAGCCAGTCTAAAAAACGTGTCACTTCCTTGGCGGGATAGTCAGTCGAATTGTGGGCACGAAAGCCGGCGTGTAACAACAGTGAAAGATCGCGCCTAAGCGGTCACGCGGCGCTTTTTCGCGGGCATCTTTTCCAGCGCGACGTTACGCCGCTGTTTCGCTTCACCCATGGTTATGCACTCCCATCGGCTAAAGGGATGATGATTTCACCGGGCGGTGGCGGCGCGAGTGTATTTCCCGGCTCCACGTCCGGTGCCGGCAAGATGATTGGCGCGGTGGCGGGCATGATCCGCTCGGTGCGCAGCAACACCAGGTTCTGACTCGGCCGGGTCATCGCGGTGTAGATCAGCTTCTGCATTTCCAGCTGTGCCCCCGGCCTCGTCGGCCGTCGCGCGCGAGGCTTAACCATCAGGGCGATATCCGCCATTTGCACGAACACCGTCTCGTAGGTTGAGCCTTGGGCGCAGTGCACGGTCATCGCGTAGCAATGGCGCAGATCACCGAACGCGCGCTGGAAGACATAGTAATCGCGCCAGCGCCCGCGGTTCTTCCTGGCTTCCCGAGACAGGTGCGTGTTCGGTTTGTTTCATCTTGTTGCGTGGCCGCGACATTGGCGGGCAGGAACGTGGTGGCGAGTTCCGGGGTGGCCAGATGGCGCAGCTCGATCTTCCAGACCTCGAGGCCACGTCCCAGGCGTCGAGCGGCGGTAGTTTTTTTCATCGCCGCCACCGCACCCCGCCAGGCCTCGGGATCGTCCATCTCATCATCGCCCTGGAGGGTTCGCCTCATCCTCGTCCCCTCGACGGCCGGGAACTCGAACCGCTGCAGCACCCGTTCGATGCTGGCGACGGTGCCTTCGTCGTTGGTTTTGAACAGCGGGTCGGTGCCCTCCTCGCCTATCGGCTGGCGACAGAGCAGCTGCTCGCCGACCACGAACGGCGTTTCGGTCTCGCCATAGATCCAGCCGCGGATCAGTTGGTTGATGGCGATGACGGTCTTGTTGCGCCAGGCCAACACCCGATAGGCATCTTTGTCGTCGCGGAATTCTTCACTGGTGAAGGCAGCTTTCACCAAGGCCAGGCCCTCCGCCTTGGACGGCACATAGATGCCCTGATCGGCGGTCACCCATTGCTGGCACCAGGCAAAATCCTCTGTCTCGCCTTGCCGTGCGCGCACCGCGGCCGCCAGCTTGATGATCGGATTGCCGCGCGCCTGGCGCACGATCTTGGTCAGCGTGGTGCGGTCGGGGGTGGCAAAGCAGGGGGCCAGGGTTTCACCGACCGGCGGCAGCTGGCCCTGATCACCGACATACAAAACGAAATGGTCCTGCAGCGCGTCATCGATGTGATGTTGCGCATCGGCATTCAGCATCGAACATTCGTCGATGATGACGACGTCACATTCCTCGAAACGGCCCTCGCCGCGCTTGGAGAAAGTGGCTTTCTCGCCATCCTCAGACGGCTTCAGGCCGAGCAGACTATGGATGGTGTTGAAGCCGTATTCATGGCTGTGCGGCCCGTGCAGCGCGAGGCGCAGGACGCCGACCGCCTTGTGCGTGGGGGCACAGACCGCGACCTTAACCCTTCGCGCCCGTAGGGCCTCCGCCACGGCCCGCAACAGGGTGGTTTTGCCAGTGCCCGCGGCGCCGTCGAGCAGATACCGCCCGCCCTTCGGCTGGGCATCGTAAGTGCTGCATGATATCCTTGAGGGCGCGCTCCTGGTCGCGATTTAGTTTCACGCCGGCGAAATTCATGGCTAATCTTCCCAATCCCAATTCGCGGCCTTTTCGCCACGGCCGTATCCATCGTCACCTTCTCGTGGATATGTTGCACGATGGCCCACTGCCTTGCGCTGAGAGGCTGCTCGTGGTCGACCCATTTGTCGAACCGATGCAGCTCCCAATGGGTCAGCTTTTCGGTCGTGCTCGAGCAGGCAAACTTTGACCATGGCCTTCCAGTTCGCCCGGGCTTGGCTGTCCATGGCATCCTGGACGGCTGCCTGGGCGACCGCGACCTGCTTTTGGCTCGCGAGATACTCTTCCAAGGTCAGCCCCACTTTTTGCAGTAGTTGCGTGGCCTGGGCTTCGGCGTTGGCACGCTCGCCTGGAAGTTGGACGCCAACATGGCCAATCAGTTTGGCCAGCCGCTTCTGTTCCGCTTTCGTAAGTTTCGCTGGCATGCGTCATCGTTTGGGTGCTCCCTTTCGCAACAGCGCGTCGATCTCTGACCAATTCCAATTGCGTGGCCCGCCATCCCAGCGTCCCGACATCAGCGTGCTTTCGAGGCCGTGGGTGAACAGTTCGAGCACCACATCGCCGAAGAACAGCCACAGTGAATCGATCGGCGGGCCGATGCGGACACCGCCATCATGCTTCTGCCGGACCATGATCCACACGTTGCCGCCATGGCGGACCCGGCGATGGATCCACGGCGGCTGAAACGGTTGGAACACGATTCGCCGGCTCGCGGTGCTTTTCAATTCGACCCAGATCTCGACGCCGTCACAGCAGGCGTTGCTGTCCGGGCACCCCGGCGCGGTCAGTCCGGTCTCCACGCTGATCCAGTGCCAACGTTCGGCAGCTTCTGCCGTACCCATCGACGCAAGCCACCATCGGGTTTCATTTCGCCGACGTTCAGGACTCTCGCCATAAGATCAGCGTCTGGAATATCGTTCGGAATGCGGTTCATTATGTTTGGCCGCGACTAATACTTGACGTTTCCGCGCTACCCCCACCACGGCGGCTTAGGCACCGCGATGGGGGCGTCGTCGTTGTAACAACGGCCAGTCACCGGGGCAGGGATAGAAAACCCCGCACTGGCATTGCGGCTTTAGGTCCGCACCCCGACCCGGCCGGTTTTTGCAAACCCCGGCCGAATTCGCTTAGTCTTCGAAGATGAACGAACCTTCGTCGGTGAGCATCATGCTGACACCACACGCACGCGACCGATAAGGGAGCCGGATGCCTTTGGCCCGTAGCGGCTATCGATCGGATCTGCGCACCATGTCGTTGCGTCAGCTGCTCGATCCATCTGTTGCAACATTGGTCCTTGCGCAAATCACCGGCCGCGCATAGGTGGCGAGCCTAACGCGCTTCAACGGATCAGAGAGTTCGTGGACACTCGAGCCGAGCATCCACCAGTGACGTGGCAACACGCCAAACTCGTCCTGCGTTGATGACCGTTGGCTCAGCACAGCTCCCTCAGCCTCTGGCCATTCGCACTTTATCCGACCGCACGCGGCCCCGGCATAATGGCAGCGCGACCGATCCAACTTGCTCCGGAGCATCCAGGATTGCATTGCGAGCGCGCTTTACCTCCGTGGGCTCGTAAAGGCATAATGCGCGCCAACCAGGTCCTTCATCATCGATCTCTTGTGTCATGGGCACAGTTCCTCTCTATCTGTTTCCGCAACAGAAATTTTGTCAGCCAGCCTTCAGGTGTTGCCGGTTATGACCGTCCCGCCTTGCCTCGGATCGGTTTCTGCAAGTTGCTGACACGGTTCTTGGGCGGTCGGCCACGTGGCCGCGGGCCTTGGATCTTGGGTTGCTCGCTGGGTTTGCGCCTCGATCCACGCCAACACTTTATCCAAGAGGTATCGCTTGCCTCCGGCCAAGTCCGCGTAGGGCATACCGCGGGCTTCGTTGCGCAAGCGGGTGCGAGCGCGCCAATTGAACTGGCGTTCGAGTTCAGGAGCCGTCAGTGGTTTTTATATTTAGCGGTCCCTTCGGCCTGCCTCCGACATCGCGGCGCTCCTCGGCTATGGACTGATCGAGTCAATCAAACCACAACGAGCGACTAATGCAAGAAGAAATCGATGTGGTATCGTCTAAATGCTGCGTAGCCTTATCGGTCATTGGGCATTGTCTGACGCAATGTATTTGCAAGCGATGCTTTCAATACTTGGCCACGCTGTGATGATTTAATCACGTTGCTTAGTCGGATACCTCTCCGCGGCTCTTCTGGCGCTGGCGCATGCGCCGCATCGAAGATCGCACCGACCCGTTCGGTGGCGGCCGTTGCGGGTCCATCAGCAGATGCGCATAGCGCTGCGTGGTCGCCGCCTGGCTGTGCCCGAGCAACTGGCCGATCAACGGCAGGTTCTGCCCCGATGAGGCCAGGAACGAGGCGAAGGCGTGACGCAGGTCATGAAAGCGCAGATCGGTGAGACCGGCGGCCTTGCACACCGCTTCCCAGGTGCGGCGCAGATCGGTCTGGCTGGTGCGCCAGGGAACAGGTGCGTGAGCGGCGCCAGGCCATCTTGCACCCGGCGCCGGTTTTCGACGTCCGCCGCTCACGCATCGCCACCAGTAGCAGCCGCGCCGGACCGTTCAAAGGGATGGTGTGCAGCCTGGCCTGCTTGGTCAGGCTCGCTGGCTTGCTCCAGACGCCGGCGGCGAGGTTGAACTGGTCCCAGGTCGCCCCCAGCAGCTCGCCCCGCCTGGCCCCCGTTAGCAGGGCAAGACGGATGATGTTGGCGGACTGCTGATTGCTTGCGCCGATCCGATCGCTGCGAGCAGCCGTCCCAGCTCATCCGGCTCGAGATAACGGTGCCGCGGATGTTCGGGATTGCGCCGAACGCACTGGCCGGGTTGGCCCCCTCGCGCATCCCCCATTCGGTCGCCGCCAGGTTCAGCATATGGCGCAGCACTGCCAAGGTCCGGTTGGCCTGCACCGGGGCGCGCTTGGAGATATCGGCGTGGAGTTTGGTCACGTCGGCCCGTGTCAGCGCGGCCACCTGCATCGAGCCCAGGGCGGGGACGATGTTGCGCTCGATGATGGCGCGATACTCGATCAGTGAGCGGGCCGCAGCTGGCGCGCGCAATGCTCGAGATACTGCGTGGCCAGGTCGGCCATGGTGGGGGCGTCACGCGTCGCCTGGCGCTCGGCCATCGGGTCATCGCCCAGGTCGATCTGCTGCTTGAAGACCTTGGCCTGTTCGCGCGCGCGCCGGGTCGACCAATCGGGGAAGCTGCCGATGGTCAGGCTCCGCTGGCGCCCGGTGATGGTGCGATAGATCAGCACGAAGCTGCGGGCGCCGGCTGCGGTGATGCGGGCGCCGAAACCCTTCACCACGGCATCGAAGGTCACCCGGTTGCCAGCTTCCGGCAGGGCGAGCGCGCGCACAATCTTATCGGTCAAGGTGGGTTGTTGTTTTGCCATCGGTCCAATTCCTGTGTCAGCGCTGTGCTAACACGGAATGCTCACACGGGAGACATTTTTTTGCTTAGCAAGACCGATTTAGACTGATCGTGGCGAAAAACCCTGAGTAATTCAGCGTATTTTCCGACCTGGCGTTGTCACCGCGGCGGCCTGGCAACAGACGTGTAGACCGTTGTCAGATTGAACTCTTGCCGACACCGATGCAACGGCGCGGATCACATGCGCGTGACCACCTGCAGCGATCACACGGCGTACCATTTTCCGTCGAGACCTTGGGGCACCGGGACTTTTGGAAGCTCATTTGATCGTATTCGTTCCGATACTGCCAGGCAGACGCTGACCTCGATAACATCTAGTTGCGTTGCCGGTACCAAGCCGCCGATCTCAATTGATAGTGCGAAGCGTGTTCAGGGCGTCGGACCTCTCCCGCGACCTCGCGTACCACGAGCACCGCGCGTCTTGAAAGTCGGGGGGTCCTGGTGACAGCCATGAAGGTTCTCTTCGTCACAAGCGAGATTGCCGGGCTCGCTAAGGCCGGTGGCCTAGGAGAAGTTTCGGCGGGCCTGCCGCTGGCGCTACGGCAACGGGGCATCGATGTCCGGATTGTGATGCCCGCTTACCGCGACGTGATCGCGAAACTTCCCGCCGCCGACTGGATCGGACATCTTGCCGGGCGAGCTGCCATCCCGGGCGCTCGACTGGGGCAGGCGCTGCTGCCCGATGGCGGGATCATTTACCTGGTCGCGGCGCCTTCGCTTTACGACCGCCGCGGCACGCCCTATTGCACGCCGGAAGGCGTCGACTGGGAAGACAACCACCTGAGGTTCGCCCGTCTGTCCCTTGCCGCGGCCGATATTGCAGCGGGCGCGAAGTGGTCTGGGATGGACACCGGACATCGTCCACGTGAACGACTGGCCGGGCGGACTGACGCCGGCATACATGCGGTGGGACAGCACGCGCGTCCCCACCGTCCTGACGATCCACAACATCGCATATCAGGGCAACTTCGATGCCGCCCAACGGCACGGGCTCGGCGTTCCGGACGCTGCTTTCGATATTAACGGGGTGGAATTCCACGGCCGCGTCTCGTTTCTTAAAGCGGGCGGTTTCTATGCCAGCCATGTCACGACCGTCAGTCCAACATACGCGAAGGAGATTACCACCGAGAAGCAGGGCGCAGGGCTGCATGGTCTGATGCGGAACCGGGAGTCACAGGGCCAACTTTCGGGGATCGTGAACGGCATCAACGAAAGCTGGGATCCATGCAGCGATCCGCATCTGCCACATCATTTCGACCCCGACAGCCTCGACGGCAAGCAGCACAACAGCGACGCGGTCCGCACCGACCTGTGCCTGCGTCCATCGGAAGGACCGCTGTTCGGCATCGTCTCGCGTCTGGTCCACCAGAAGGGCCTGGACCTGGTGGCAGAGGCGGCGAACGAGATCGTCGAGAACGGCGGCCAGATCGCCATCCTCGGTCTCGGCGATCCGGAGGTCGAGCACATGCTCAGCCGCACCTCGCGCCGGCATCGTGACGATATCGGCCTGTTGATCGGCTTCAACGAGCCGATGGCGCGGCGGATCGTCGCCGGCAGCGACTTCACGCTCATGCCGTCCCGTTTCGAACCCTGCGGTCTGACGCAGATGCAGGCGCAGCGGTACGGCAGCCTGCCGATCGCCCATGCCACGGGCGGCCTGGCGGATACCATCGACGACGGGACGACCGGCTTCCTGTTCTCCAACCTGTCCCCGGACGGGCTGATGTCGGCGTGCCATCGCGCCTTCGACACCTATGCGGATGACGCTCTGCTGGCCGAAATGCGGCGGACGGCGATGGCGCGCAGTTTCGGCTGGGCCGGCGCGGCGGCGGAGTATGAGGCGCTGTATCGCAGGCTGATCGGTGATCGGCCGCCGCTGGACCGCCGGTATCCGGAGGCTCCTATGACAGGTGACGAACTCAACGTGGCGGCCTGACCGCAAGCGCGTCGAGCGGTTCGTAACGAGCGATGTGTGGCGTCCTCCTGGACAAATCCTTGACCGCCGTGGCAACGTCGCCTCTCGCACCTGCGAGAGGATTCGACCGTGCCTGCCTGCAAAGGTTTGGATTTGCCTGCAAGGGTTTGGCGGCCCTGATCAGCCAGTCCAGACAGGTCGTCGCGGCATCCGGGCTGATCCCCCCGGCAAACGCAGCCTCATGAGTGGCAACTCAATCAGAGGCGACGCGCCGCTCGACGAAATGGCGGACGGGTCAGGACATGCCAAACCCCACTGGCGATCGCTGCTGTCGGTCATTTTCAGCCTGGGCCATGAAACCCTGGCGCAGCGGGCACTGCTGCTGGATCAGACCTTCGAGGAGGAAGGCATCACCGCCATCCTGCCGGGGGAACGGGCGGTCAACTGGCGCTGCGACCCGATCCCCCTGCCCCTCGCCGCGGCCGAGTTTGCCGCGCTTGAAGCCGGGCTGGCGCAGCGGGCGCAGCTGATGGAATTGATCCTGGCGGATCTTTACGGCCCGCAGACCCTGCTGGCCGAGGGTCTGATCCCACCAGAACTCGTTTACGGCAATCCGGCGTTCCTGCGCCCATGCCGCTCGGTCGAGGGCCGCCGGCGTGACCGCTATCTGGCGTTCTACGCTGCCGACCTGCTGCGCGGGCCCGACGGTGCCTGGCGTGTCCTGGCGGACCGCACCGGCCAGGGACAGGGCATCGCCTACGCGTTGGAGAACCGGCGCATTCTGGGCCGGGTCGTCCCGGAGCTGTTCCTCAGCCAGAAGATCCTGCAGCTTCGACCTTTTCTGGAGATCACCAGTGAGGCGTTGCAGGCGCTGTCGCCCGATGACGGTGCCGGCGTCGCGCTGCTCAGCGGCGGCCATGACGACCCGATGTGGTTCGAGCACGTGCTGCTGTCGCGCGAACTATCGATAAGCCTGGTGGAGAGCGGCGACCTGACGCTGCGCAACGGCCAGGTGTTCCTGAAGACGCTGCGCGGGCTGCAACGGATCGGCGTGCTGTTCCGGCGCAAGGCCGGGCAATCTGGTCGATTCGCTGGAACTCGCGGCGGGAAGTGGCGTCCCTGGCCTGCTGGAGGCCTTGCGCGCGGGCTCGATCCGCATGGTCAACGACCCCGGATCGGGACTGACCGAGGCGCCCGCGCTGGCCGCCTTCCTGCCCAGGCTTGCACGCACGCTGCTGGACGAGGAGCTGCAACTGGCCAGCCAGGCCACCCTCTGGCTGGGCGAGGGCGCGGTGGTGCGGACGGTGCTGCGCGACCTCGACGGCTGGGTGATCCGTCCTGCGACCGACGGCGATTCGCGCGCCGGTCGTGCCGATGATGCTGTCGTCGCGGGAGCAGGCCGACCTGGCGAACCGCATGGCGGCGAAGCCGGCGGACTACGCCGCCTCCATGGCGCCGCACCCGTCGGTGGCACCCTGCGCCGGACCGCTGGGCCTGGAAGCCAAGCCGGTGGCGCTGCGGATGTTCATGGCGTTCGACGGCACCCGCTGGCGTGCCTTCCCCGGCGGGCTGGCGCGCGCCCTGTCGGAGGAGGACGGGCTGGCCGGCCGGCTGCCCCGCAACGCCCTGTCGAAGGATGTCTGGGTACTGGCGGAAGAACGCAGCGCGACACAGGGAGCGCTGGGCCTGCTCACGCCGACGCTGGCGATCCGTCGCACCGCCGGCGACCTGCCGTCGCGTGTGGCGGATAATTTCTACTGGCTGGGCCGCTATCTGGAGCGGCTGGAGGAAGCCGCACGGCTGCAGCGCGCCATGATCGGCCGCATCCTGCGGCCGTCGCCGAGCGCGCGGGAACTGGCCGACATGCAGGTGCTGATGGCCAGCCTGGGCAACGCAGGCATGGTCGACCCCGAGGAAAAGTCGGTTCTGGGCACCGGCATGCTGGCGTCCACGGTGATGCGGGCGTTCCGCCACAACGGCCGGATGCGCCGCGTCCTCACCCACGTGGCGCGCCAGGTGGCATCAACTGCGCGATCGCCTGACCGGCGAGATGTACACCGTGCTGACCCGGTCATTGCGGGAGCTTGGGGAGACCATGCGGAAGCTGCCGCCGATTCCGATGCGCGGGCGCTGGAGCACGCCTCCCACCTGACCACGGAGATCCTGGAATTCGCCGCGACCGTCGCCGGACTGGCGGCCGAGAACATGGTGCGCGGCGGCGGCCGGCTGTTCCTGGATTTCGGCCGGCGGACGGAACGGGCGCAGGCGATCGCCACCGAACTGGCGGAGGTGCTGGACCAGCCCGGCGCGGTCACCCAGCCGGGACGCGTAGAGGCCGGGCTGCGGCTGGCGCTGGAGCTGCGCGACTCCGTCATCACTTACCGCAGCCGCTATCTGTCGGTGCTGCAGCCGGCGCCCGCGCTGGATCTGATTCTGGCGGACGAGGGCAATCCCCGCGGTCTGGCGTTCCAGCTTGCCGCGGTGCGCGATCTGCTGCGGGAAATCGTCGAGGACGGCGACACGCTGGTCGCCGCGATGGAGCCGCTGCTGGAGGAGGCGCAGGAGATCGTGCAGGAGGTCATGCGCTCATCCGACCAGATGGCCGCAACCGCTCGCCTGCCGCCGCGGCTTCGGGCACTGGCGCGTGCGATTGGCGTGGTGGGCGAACGGGTATCGCGGCGGTATTTCACCTTGCTGCCCGTGGCGCGCAGCCTGGGCGTCGAGAGCTCGACCTTGCTGGGGGCCGCATAGGGGCGCGGGCAGCGGGCCATCGGCAAGATTGACATCGTTGGTCGCGAGCGGGCGGTCGACGCAACAGCAAAAAATCGTCGCGGGATAACCTGCAACCCGAAATCGATGGAGGGAGATCGTGCCAATCGACAGGACCCCGCCGGACGCATCCCAGATCAAGAAGTGGTTTCTCGACGTGCCCGACCTCGAACCGGGGGTGTTCGAGTTCGCGCTGGTGCTGGGAGGAACGGTTTCGGCCGGTGCCTATACCGCCGGAGCGGTGGATTTTCTGATCCAGGCGATGGACTGCCTGACAAAGGCACAATCGCAAGGCCGTGCCCCAAAGCATAAGGTGCGCCTGAAGCTGATTGCCGGGACGTCAGGCGGCGGCGTCAATGCGGCAATCGCCGCGCGGGCACTTGCCTACGACTATCCCCACGTCTCACGCGCCACGACCATTGGCGCCCAAGGATCAAGCAACAGTGGATCCGGCAACCCGTTCTATGACGTCTGGGTCGACACGCTGCGGCTGGACCGTTTTCTGGATACCGGCGACATCGGCAACGATCTCGCGTCGCTGTTGAACGGCAAGCCGATCGACGATGGCGCCGCCGCGATAATCGCCTTTGCCAACGGACAGCCCAGGGCGCGGGACTGGGTGGCCGACCCGTTGCGGATCATCCTCACGCTGACCAGCCTGCGCGGGGTGCCCTACAAGACCAACTTCGGCGACAAGTTGAGCCAGGGCTACGTCGATCATGCCGACTTTGTGCGTTTTGCCCTGCTGTACCCCGGGCAGACGCTTGGCGAGCCGAGGCCGGACGAACTGGTGCTGGATTTCGCCGGCGCATCTCTGCCGCAGGCAACGACCTGGGAGCACTTCAGCGAATTCGCCCGTGCCACGGCGGCGTTTCCGATCGGCTTCCCAGCGCGCGCATTGAGCCGGCCGACCGAGCATTATCGCTGGCGGGCCGTCGCCTACCCTCCTGGGCCGGACGGGACCGCAAGCTATCTGCTGAGCTGGCCAGACTGGGAGTGCGATGATCCCGCAAGGCAGCACCGAGGTGCCGGACGACTGGCGATTCCTCGCGGTGGATGGAGGCGCGACGGACAACGAGCCGGTCCAGCTTGCGAGGACCGCGCTGGCCGGTCTGCTGAACCGCAATCCGCGAGACCCGGACAAGGCTAATCGGGCGGTCTGGCTGATCGACCCGTTTGCCGGGCGCTCGCCGCTCGGCCCCGAGGGCACGACGACCTTTCCGGCCGGGCTCGGTGCGGTGGCGACCACCTTGACGCAGCAGACCCGCTACGACACCGCCGACCTGCTCATGGCCGCCGACACCAAGGTTTTCAGCCGCTTCATGCTGACCCCGAACCGCGGCGACCTGACCGGGGAAGAGGCCATCGCCAGCGGCGGGCTGGGCGCCTTCATCGGCTTCGCCTGCCCCGACTTCATGCGGTTCGACTATCTGCTGGGACGCCAGAACTGCCAGCTGTTTCTGCGCCAGTTCTTTACCCTGGACGAGAACAACCCGGTGTTCACGCACTGGAGCGCGGAGGAAAAGACCCGGTTTCGCGGCGCTGCGGGTGCCGGAATGCTGCCGATCATCCCCTTGCTCGACGAAGCGGCGGCCGATGAGACGTTGGACCCCTGGCCGACCGGCAAACTGGACCCGGAACGGTATCGCGACGGCATCGAGCAGCGCTTTCGCGCCATCTTCCAACTGGAGCTTTCGGGATCGTGGGCGCGCTCGGCGCTGAGCTGGTTGGGCGCGCACGCGACGCAGAAGCAGGCAGCGGACTACGTCATCGATGCGATGCAGGCCTATCTGAAGAAGGCCGGGCTCTAGGGCCGCGTAGCCATTTCATTTGGGTCTAAGCGGTCGGGGCCGAACCTCAAGCGAACCTCGTGGGACCCCCGAAACCGCGGTCAGGTTCACCCAGGAGCAGTCGCCCGGCCGGACCAGTGTGGCTGCGATCTTCTGAATTCACAGACATTCGGAGCCGCGGAGGGGGACCGGGTGATGGCTACTGCTGCCGAATCTGGCAACATCTGAAAGTATTTGCCAGCCTGGGTCGCTGTGGAGCGGCAAGCACACTTCGGGGCTTCGGGCGGCACTGATTCGGGGACCAAGATGTGCATCCTTTGTTCATCCAAGGCCAAGGGTAATCCGGCAACGCTGAACCAAAGCAGGGTGTTGCAGCTTGTCGCTCTACTTGAGCATCCGGATGCCTTGCCCGCTGACATGGCACTGCGCCTCGCTGCGCAACTCCTGGGGTCGACACAACCCGATCGCCCGGCGCTGCGCTGCGATGGGGCCCCATCGTCGCACCCGCTGACCACAGACAGATAGGAAGAGACTGGTCATGAATGAGAGTGCGACCGCGCCAGTGCAGGGGCTCGCCTTTTCGCTCGGGCCCTCGGACTCGCTGCTGGCGCGAATTGGAAGCGACCTATAAGGACATCCATGCCAATCCCGAACTGTCGATGCAGGAGCGGCGCACCTCGAAACTCGCGGCCGGATGGTTGCGAAAGCAAGGGTATGAAGTGACGGAAGGTGTCGGCGGCACCGGCGTTGTCGGGCTGCTGCGCAACGGCGACGGTCCGACCGTGCTGTTGCGCGCTGATATGGACGCACTGCCGATCAAGGAAAGCACCGGCCTACGCCTACGCCAGCGACAAGACCGGGACGGATCGTTTCGGCCAGGCCACTTCCATTGCACATGCCTGCGGACACGACATGCACGTCGCCTGGCTGATGGGCGCGACCCGCATCCTGGCGGAGAACCGCGGCGCCTGGTGCGGCATGGTGATGGCTGTGTTCCAGCCGGGCGAGGAGACCGGCCAGGGCGCCCGGGCGATGATCGAGGACGGCATGGTCAAACGCTTTCCCAAGCCGGACGTTGCATTCTCGGTCAGCATGTCGTGCCACTGCCGGCCGGACAGATCGGCTGGCGCTCCGGCACCATGCTTTCGGCCGGCGACAGTTGGGAGGTGACGCTGTTCGGACGCGGGGCGCATGGCTCCATGCCGCAGAAAAGCGTCGATCCAGTCGTCATGGCAGCTTCGGCGGTGATGCGCCTGCAAAGCGTGGTCTCGCGCGAGGTGGCGATGACCGATTTCGGCGGTTGTCACGGTCGGCACTATGCAGGCGGGCACGAATCGAGAACATCATCCCGGACCGACGCCCTGCTGCGGCTGAATGTCCGCACCTTCAAGGAAGATGTCCGGTCCCGTGTGTTGGGCGCGATCCGGCGCATCCTGGAAGCGGAGGCCGTGGCCTCCGGCGCGCCGAAGCCGCCCGAGTTCTCGGTGCTGAGCGAGTTCCCTTGACCCGCAACGACGAGGCGGCCACCACGCGGGTGGTGGCCGCGCTCGAGCACCGGTTCGGGACGCAGTCGCGTAAGCGAGGTCGGGCCCGCCACCGCCAGCGAGGATTTCGGGCTTTTCGGCACCGCTTGGAATGTTCCGTCGCGTATTTTGGGTCGTCGGCGGCATCGACCCGGCCACCTATCAGAAAGCCCGAGCAGGCTGGGAAAATCGACGAGCTTCCGGCCAATCACGCACCGAATTTCGCGCCGGTGATTGACCCAACCCTGCGCACCGGCGTCGAAGCAATGCTGACGGCGACAAGCGTATGGCTGGCCGGCCCAACGGGGCTGGCCGACACGGGGGCGAAAGCCTGACCGCGGCGATGCCGGAGGAATGGCTGATCGAGACGCTCGACGTCGTCGGCACCATCGTATTTGCAATGAGCGGCGCGATTCTTGGCACGCAGCGCGGGTTGGATCTTTTCGGCGTTCTGGTCCTTGGCTTCGTCACCGCCGTCTCGGGCGGCATCATTCGTGACCTGCTGATCGGCGTCGTGCCGCCGCATTCCATCGCAAGCTGGCACCCGTTGGCCCTTTCCGTGGCCTCGGGACTACTGGCGATCCGCTACCAGACATTGATCGGTCGCCTGCGTTTCCCCGTCCTAGCCTTCGATGCCGTGGGCCTGGGGTGTTCACCGTCGCTGGGACGGAAGGAGCGCTCACACATGGCCTGACGCCCCTGATGGCGGCCGTGTTGGGCATGGTCAGTGGGATCGGCGGCGGCATGCTGCGCGACGTGCTGACGGCGCGCACCCCTATTGTGCTGAATCGGAAATCTACGCCGTGGCCGCTCTGGCCGGTGCGGGCGTGTTCGCAATATGCGTGCTCACCGGACTATCCGCCGCGATGACCACGCTGCCAAGCATCGCACTATGCGTGTCGCTGCGGATGATGGCGATCTACCGAGGGCTGGACTCTTCCGTCGCCTCTCCGAGAAATGCATCGTCCCCGTAGGTGACAGACCTGCCGATTTGAATTTGATCTCGATCAATTTGTATAGGTCTCCCTCTTGCAAAGTGGCTGAGGCAACGGGATGAGCGGCTCGCACGGACTGGATTGCGCGGATCGGCCGCCTTGCGACAACTCTGAGCGGGATTGCGCGCAGACAACCACCGTTGGCCCGGCTAAAGATGTGCCATGCGTTACAAGGTCCGGCACATTTCGCGTTACGGCTACGGCAGCCCGGTCGAACTCGCGGCTCATATGGTCCATCTGCGCCCACGTGCGCGTCCTTGGCAGACCATTATCTCGCAGCAAATCGTCAGTCAGCCGGCCCCCGCCCGCCGCCGCGACGGGACAGACTATTTCGGCAACCACGTAACCTGGCTGTTTCTCGACCTGCCGCATGCCGATTTCGTGGTTACCGCCGAATCGGTCGTCGAGGTCAAGTATCCCTCGCCGCCTGATCCCGCCGATACACCGGCATGGGAACGTGTGGTCGAGGCGGTGCAGGGTCCTGACGGCTGGCAGCCGAGCGAGTTTCAGTTTGGCAGCGCGTTGGCGCCGGTCAACGCCGAGACCAAGGCCTTTGCCGCCAGTCATTCACGCCGGGACGGCCGGTGCTGGAAGCTTTGCTCGAGCTGAATGATCGCATCTATACCGAATTTCGCTTCCGCTCGGGGGTCACCACGATCTCCACTCCGGTGTCACAGGTGATGCGGCGGCGGGAGGGGGTCTGCCAGGACTTCTCCCACGTCATGATCAGTGCGCTGCGCAGCCTTGGTCTGCCGGCCCGCTACACCTCCGGCTATATCCGCACCCGTCCGCCGCCGGGCCAGCCACGGCGTCAGGGGTCCGACCAGTCGCATGCCTGGATCGGCTGTTGGCTGGGGTCGGAGCATGGCTGGGTGGAACTCGACCCCACCAACGGCATCCTGGTCAGGGACGAGCATGTCTTGCTCGGCTGGGGGCGAGACTATGTCGATGTCAGCCCGGTGCGGGGGGTGATCCTGGGTGGCGGCGATCACTCGCTTTCGGTCAGTGTCGACCTGGAACCGGTGGGCGAGAGGGGCTAGCCATCAGGGTATGTCTTCTAGGAGGCTTAACTAGCCGATTGTTTCGGTTTCCAACGATCCAATGATCCGATGTCCGCGGGTGCCGCCTGCAGCCCCCCATGCAGTCCTGCATTACGGTCGACTTGAAGGACCTCGGTAAACCCGAAGCGGAGCGGTTGGTTTTGTCACGTCAGGCACCACTGAATTTGTCGATGGGTCGAATTTTCAACTGTCAGCTGACAAATCCGGCGTCGGCACGGTCAGGCTTGTTCGCCCTAGGTGGATTGTGTGGGCAAGCGGCATGCGGGGTGGGGCGGTTGCCCACATCAGCGGCACCTCCTCCGGGGTTAGGCCGTAAGCCTGGTTGACGAGGTCGGATACACGGCGCTCGAGGCGCTGCGCTTCCGCGGCGGCTTGCCGGGCCGGCACAATGGTCGCCGCGTGCTCACGCTTGAGCCGCGCGACCTCCGCGGCCGAGAGCTGGCGTCGGCGCGGAAGCGCGGCCCGGACAGCGGCGGCGAAGCCATCGGCGTTGAGCCGCTCGGGCAATTCCAGATCTCGGCCCGGACGGTCCAACCCAAATTCGATGCGTAGCCAGTCGTGGATGGCTGCTACGGTTGCTCTAACTGTTTCGGACAGCTCTACCAAACGGGCGGCATCCCCCTCAGCTTCATGTGATGGCTCCGTGATTGGTATGCGTTCAAAAAGGAAGCCCATCGGGGTCAGGGCTTCATCTTTCATGTGCGGCAGATAGCGCCAGTTGTGCCACCACATGAGGGGAGAATTAGGTACTGACAGAAGCCGCAAATTGTCGGTAGCCACAAAGAAAGTTTTGTTGTTGGATAATATGCCAGTTCTGTCTAGCGAATAGCTCGGGTACGTACTGTATTTCTTGGTATTTTATTTTCGTTTTACCAAACTCTTGCCAGTAGTCTATTGAGTCCTCAACTTCGTACCACGCGTAGGTTCCTGGCTTCCGGCCGGGCCATTCATCATTGGGGCCGCTTGGCTTCCAAGTGGCGGGCTTTGGTTCCAAGTCTTTTCGGAACGCTTGAAGATGGGCGAGAATCGCGGATAGCGCTGGATATCGATGCCTCGTCTGGCGAAGATCATCCACAGGCCTGCCCAATTAGCACTCCATCGCTGCACGTCCTGGCCTCGTAGATAGGGCTTGATGATGTCCGCACTCAAAGGGTCCGCAGCGACCAGGCGGTCACGGGTGGCGGTATCGATCAGGAACGCTTCATTGAAGCCGGTCGGTACTCCGCGATAAGGCTTCACCCCTGCGTACTCCACCAAAGGCACGCCGGCGTGCTTGATCTTAGCCAGCAGGTCCATCACAGGTTTCGGTTCCAGCGCCCAGCCCCCGCGTCCCAGCGACGTGCGCAGCAGTGGAAAGCTGGCTGCATCAACGGCGGCCCCCAACTTCTCGTTTGGTAAGGTTTCGCGGGGCGGCACGGCGACGGTCAGGGACTCGGGCGCGTCGGTTCCGTCGGCCGTCGCGCCACGACCACGTTGGGGAACACATCGGCGTCGGGGAAGAAGGCACGGGCGTGGCCGAAATCGATGACCGCCTCCTCTCCGCGCGGGCCGGGTCGGTCAGCATTACGCGGAGTTCTTCGGCGTAGCCCGCCTTCAGCCACTTGTTGGTCACGACATAGGCGACACGGCCACCTGGGCGCACCAACCGCAGGCCCTGCTCGAAGAAGTAGACATACAGATCGGCGGTGCCGGCAAAGGTGGCGTAGCTTGCCGCGAGTGCCGGCTTGAGCGCCGCTAGACGTTCCTGCCGCACATAGGGTGGATTGCCGATGACCGCGTCGAAGCCGCCGTCCGGTGCTGGCTGTGCCAGGTTGCGCCAGGTGTTAGGGAACGCCACGGGCCAATGCAGGAAACGCTCGCGTTGCGTGAGTGCCCGCGCGTCGGCGACCAGAATAGCGGCCAGACGCCGCCGCCGGTCGGCCTCGCCCATCGCGGCCAGCATCGGCTGCGCGTCGTCGTCGTCCGGCACCGCGATAACCGCCTCGCCCGTGGCGATCTTGAGCGGGTCGCCGAATTGGCGCTCCAGTACGGCTTTGAAGGCGGCGGCGAGGTCATAGGCGCGCTGCTGCTTCTCCGCCGTGGCGATTTTCTTCGCAGCGGCCTTGGCACGGCGAAGCTCCTCGGGTGAAAAACGCGGCCTCCTCAGCTCGGGCCTGAGGTCCACGCCCAGGGCATGCCGCGCGGTCATCAGGCTGAAAAATGCATCCAGCTCGCAGGTCGCGTCCTCGATGGCGCCGAACGCGTCGGAGGAGGCTTTGACTTCCGCCACATCGTTGTCGGTAGTCTCCTCGATACGGGTCATCACGCCGGCGATGGCTTCGACCCGGGCGATCTCGGCACCGGCGAGCAGGCCGCCGCCTTGCGCCACCGCGTCCAGCGTCGGACGGACCCAGGCGCCGACGATGCTGTCGCCACAGCGCAGGTGGTGATCCAGAAAGGACAGCGGGGCACCCACGGTGAAAGTGTGCAGCCAGAGCGCCACTTTCGCCAACTCGACCGCGAACGGGTTCTTGTCGACCCCATGGACAACACGCTTGAGGATCATGCGCCGGATAACGTGCCGGTCGTCGAGCTGCTCGGGCGCCACTTGCCAGCCATGGACTCGCGCTGGTCGAAGATGCGCGCGGGACGGACTGCGACGCGGGCCAACAGCGGGGACGCATAATTGCCCCAGCTTACCTGCACCGGCGCTTCGGCGAGCGCCGCGAGCACGTGGTCAGCGAGCCAGTCCACCAGGCTGACGAGGAAATGGCCGGATCCCATCGCCGGATCACACACCTTCAATTCGAGCAGTGCGGAAGCCGGGTCCTTTGCCGAGAGTTCGGCCAGCCGAACGGCCACCGGACCGCCGGTCACCTTTCAGCCGGTCGGCCGCCGCTTCGAACGTCCGCGCCCGATCCGCCACGGCTGGCCCGATCGCGCGCTCGATGATGAGCGAGACCAGCGCCTCCGGCGTGTAGTAGCTGCCGCTGTCGTGGCGCTCGCCGTCGTCGCGGTCGACCACGACCGCGCCATCATCCCCAAGCCGCAGACCGAACTCCAGGACGCGTTCGTAAATGGAGCCGAGCTGCTGGACCGAGAGGTCACGGTAGTTGAACTATTTTGGCCCGCGTTCGGCCTCCACGTGGGACAGCGCGAACACGATCTTTGCAACGACATCGTCGGGCAGTTCGACGCGTTCCAGAAGCGGCGCGGCGGCGATCTCGAACAGGCCACCATTGTAGGCGGGATGCCGAGGCCGTCGTCGCCATGCGCGAGTGCGGCGAATATGCCGCGCAGCCGCGCCCAGTAGATCGCCACGCGCGGTGAGGGCGTCCGCCCCGCCGCGCGTGCGTCAGCCACCTCGCGACGGATGCGGGTGAGGCAATAGGCGGCATACGGCCCGCGCTCGTCTGGCAACAGGTCACGGTCCTCGGCATAGAGCACGAACAGCAGGCGATAGAGCAGAATGAGCGAGCCCTGTCGGATTTGTTCGAGCCAGGCGGCGTCAGGGATCGTTGGGCGGCCGCGGTCGTGGCGGGCCAGGGCGGCGGCGAGGATGGGGAACACCTCGTTAAAGACAACGCGGGACAGGTCGTGGGCGACCTTGTGCTTCCCAGCGCCGCCCGTGTTCCAAGGCAACCGTGTGGAACGTCCGGCCTTGCTCGGATGCCAGAAAGGCGGACCGGCCAAACAGAAACAGGAACAGCCGCAAAGCATGCCCCGCGTCGATCCCACGTGGGTCGAGCAGATCGATCTCGCAACCGGGCAGCCCGAACACCTTGCCGAGGTCGATTTCGAGAAAGTCCTCCGAGACTGACAGCGCACCCTGCCAGTACCAGCGCCAGAGACGCCCATTCGTCAGCATCCCCCAGCGGAGCCCGCCGCGGGTGACGTCATCGGCACGGCGGAGGTAGCGCAAAACTCCGGTGATGGGACGCCCTCCTCGCCGGCACGTTTGTCGCGTCCGTCGACAGGCCGGTCGAGCGGGCGGTTCCAACGCTTGGACTCGACCAGGCACAGCCCGTGCTGGAAGCGCCGCCACGACGGCTCGCCCCGCGCCCGTTCCAATGTGGCGCCGTCTGCAAACAACAACGCATCCGGCACGTCCGACCGACCCGCTGCTGACTGGTTCTGCTGCGGCAGCCAGTCGGCCCAGCCGAGCACCTCCTCCAGCACCGGGAAGACGAGGTGCGCCTCGGTCTCGGCCTCGTTCGGGGCACGCTGTCGCGCCAGCGGCGCCAGCAACGCTTCCAGGCGAGCACGAGCACGTTCCAGCGTGTCAGCCGACAGGGCTCGCCAGGTGGCCTCCGTGGTGACGCCTTCCAAGAGGAAGTCGCGGGTGAATAGGCCACCCTGGATCATAGCCGGGTGGTCACTTTATCGCCGACCGGGGGCGGTTCAGGACAATTCGCATGCTGAATGGTAGCATGTAGGCCCGCGATCATCACACTGCAAAAACGACCTTTTTGCGGCAGCGGACCCTGGAACTGCCAGCGTCCGCGCAAAGCGACCTTCGCATCGGCTTGCGCGCTACGCCTACCTCCTGCATTAGCGACAGCCCGTTGACTCAGACCCGGTGGCGAAACGCAAGATCGCCCCAGCGACCCGGCAACAGGGCCGACTGTCGCTTTATTTCCGACGCTGCTGATTGCTGGTGATCCGAAAGCGGGGACCGGCGACGACATCCAACACCGAGCGTCCGCTCAGGGTGCGGTGTCCATTAGACAGCCGCCCGCACCCAGCGCGCGAAACGCAATCTCGCCAGGAATCGTCTGCCGGAGAGAGTAGAAATCCCAACGACCTTTGCTCTCGGCCGGTGCCTTCACCTGAAACAGATACATGTCGTGCACCGCGCGGCCATCGGGTCGGATGGTCACGGTGCCGAACAGCGCATCTTTGATCGGCGTCTTGCGCATCGCCTCAACCACCTGTTCACCCACGACCGTACCGGCATCGCGCGTGGCCCGCAGATAGGCCAGCGTCGCGGAATAGACCCCGGCGTGGTTCTGTGTCGGCATCCGCCCGTTCATGCGTTCGGCGAATCGTTTGCTCCAGGCGCGCGTCTGGTCATTGAGATCCCAGTAAAATGCTTCGGTCAGCAGCAAGCCTCGGGCGGCGGACAGACCCAGCGAGTTGATGTCGGCGATGGTCATAAACAACGCGGCCAGCTTCACACCGCTGTTCGTCAGACCAAATTCGCTGGCCTGTTTGGTCGCATTGATTGCGTCGGCGCCGGTATTGGCCAGGGCCAGAACGGTGGCACCGGACGTTTGCGCCGCCAGCAGGGGAGAGCCGAAGTCGGTCGTTCCCAGGGGCAGGTGGCTGGTACCGAGAACCTTGCCGCCCGGCTCCGAAAGCAGGGCCGTTGTCGCATCCCTCTCCAATGCTTGCCCCAGCGCGTAGTCGACGGTGATGAAATACCAGGTATTGCCGCCGGCCTTTCGGATCGCGTTCACCGTGCTGGAACCCTGTGCCCAGGTGTCACTGACCCACTGCACCGTGGTCGGCACGCAGGCTCTGCCGGTTATGGCTGAACTCAGCGCGCTCGAGGCCAGCGCCACGCGATGTTTTTCCTTCATGACACCGACCACGCCCAGGGCGACGCCGGAATTCGGCAGGTCGACGATCGCATCGACGGCATCATGATCGACCCACCGCCTGGCGATGGCGACGCCGGTATCGGGCTTGTTCAGGTGATCGGCAAACAGGATTTCCACGTGCAGTCCGTTGTTTTCCGCCGCGAAATCCTCGGCCGCCATGCGCGCGGCAGCGACCGAACCGGCGCCGACCTGATCGGCGAACGGACCGGTCATATCGGTCAGGACACCAATACGAACGATGTTGTCGGGAATCTCGGCGACGGCAGAAGGTCCGATCGGCGCGGTCGCGAGGACAAGAAGAGCCAGCGCGATCCGGGGGAGGCCAAGGCGGCTCATGCGGACGAGACGGCGCTTCATAACCCGGGCTCCTCAGGCAAATCTGATTACAACGAAGCAACGTGCCCGCGATCTTGCCAGTCGGTGGCATTGGATAGCAAGCGGCCGATCCCGGCCTCTTTGATGCGAAAATCTCAATCGATGGGAACTACACCGCGTTGGTACCAAATCGCGGTAAGCAACGCCGTCAGACGTCCACCTCCTCGACCGTCTTCGCGTGTTCCTGGATGAACGCGAAGCGCAGTTCCGGCCGGCGGCCCATCAGACTCTCCACCAGATCGTTGGTCATCGCGCGCTCCTCCGGCAGGGCAACGACCTTCAACAGCGTCCGCTTCGCCGGGTCCATGGTGGTTTCCTTCAACTGGCTCGGAGGCATTTCACCCAGCCCCTTGAACCGGCTGACCTCCACCTTGGCGCCGCTCTTGAACTCCCGTCTGGTCTTCTGTTCGCGGTCGTCGTCGTTCATCGCATAGACCGACTTGGCGCCCTGGGTCAGTCGGTACAGCGGCGGCTGAGCCAGATAGATGTGACCATGCCGAACCAGTTCCGGCAGTTCACGGTAGAAGAACGTCATCAGCAGCGACGCGATATGCGCGCCATCGACATCGGCGTCGGTCATGATGATCACTCTGCCATAGCGCAGTTTGGCGCGGTCGAAGCGGTCGCCGACGCCACAGCCGAGAGCCTCGATCAGGTCCTTCAGTTCCTGGTTCTGCCGCAGTTTGTCGGCCGATGCGCTGGCGACGTTCAGGATCTTGCCCCGCAGCGGCAGCACCGCCTGGGTTTCGCGGTTGCGCGCCTGTTTGGCCGAACCACCGGCCGAGTCGCCTTCGACCAGGAAAATCTCGGTCTCGGCCGCGTTCTCCCGCGTGCAGTCGGTGAGCTTGCCAGGCAGCCGCAGCCGGCGGGTCGGCGATTTCCGCGCGGTGTCCTTGCTCTCCTTGCGGCGGATGCGTTCCTCAGCCCGCTCGATCACGAAAGCGAGCAGGTTGTCGGCGGAGCCAGGATCGCCAGCCAGGAAATGATCGAACCGGTCGCGCAGAGCGGTCTCGGTCAGGCGAGCCGCTTCGTTGCTGGTGAGCTTTTCCTTGGTCTGGCCCTGGAACTGAGGGTCACGCAGGAACAGCGACAGCTTCGACGCCACCGGATCGAGCACGTCGTCCGCCGTGATCTGCGCCGCTCGCCGATTGCCGCGCTGTTCGCCCCAGGCGCGCAGGCCTTTTATCAGCGCCGCTCGGAAACCGGCTTCGTGGGTGCCACCTTGCGTGGTGGGTACCGTGTTGCAGTAGGAGTGGAGAAAACCGTCGCCCTCCTCCAGCCACACGACGGCCCATTCGACCTTGCCTGCGGCCTCTCCGGGCAGATTGGCCTCGCCGGCCCAGATCTGCGGCAACACCCGGGGAACTGCGCCGATATCGGCCTCCAGACTATCGCGCAGACCGCCGGGAAAATGCAGCACCGCTTCGGCCGGTGTCTTCGTCCTTGGGCGTCGTCAGCAAGGCCGGCGCGCAGTTCCAGCGAATCTCGACGCCGCGGAACAGGTAGGCCTTGGAGCGGCAGAGCCGGTAAAGCCTGCCGGGAACGAACGCCATGGCGCCGAAGATCTCGGTGTCCGGCTTGAACCGGATGCTGCTGCCGCGGCGGTTCTGCACCGGACCAGCGTTGATCAGTTTCGTCAGTGGCTTGCCCTTGGCGTAGCTCTGTTTCCACAGGACGCGGTCGCGGGCGACCTCCACCTCCATCGACTCGGACAATGCGTTGACCACTGAGCTGCCGACACCGTGCAAACCCCCCGAGGTCGCATAGGCTTTACCGCCGAACTTTCCGCCCGAATGCAGAGTGGTAAGGATGACTTCCAGGGCGCTCAGATTTTTGAATTTGGGATGCGGATCGACCGGGATGCCGCGGCCGTTGTCACGCACTGTCAGCCAGTTGTTCTGTTCCAGGGAAACCTCGATGAAGCTGGCGTGACCCGCCACCGCCTCATCCATGGCGTTGTCCAGGATTTCCGCCGCGAGATGATGGAGCGCCGTCTCGTCGGTGCCACCGATGTACATGCCCGGGCGCTTGCGGACGGGCTCCAGCCCTTCCAGCACCTCGATATCCTTGGCCGAGTAGTCCGAGTCGTCCCGCGCCGGCATGCCATGCCGGTCCGTCGCGTCGCCGTTGGGCTTTGCCGTCGGCCTTGCCGCGGCCGTGGCGACGGAGGGGCCCAGGCGCTTTTTCGGGGTCTTCCCGTGCTGTGATCCGAACAGATCGTTCATGCTGTGTTCCCGAACTCTGACGGCACCCTACTACATGCCGGGCGGCAATGTCCGCAACTGCCAACGGGGTTGAGATCCGCGATCGCGGGCAGGCTGGAGCGCACTGCGGCGAGGCAATCGCGTCCGCGGCAGGCAGGGATGTGAGGATGATCGGATGATACGGCAGAGTTGAGGTGGACGCAGCGGGTTTGGCGAGGCGCCAGAAGGTGGGCCGCGGCTCGGTTGGCACACAAGAAATCGATCCAAGTCTCCTGTCGGCTTGGCGGCAACGACGGTTCTGCCCGCAACGACTACGGCAAATGCAGAGCCCGTCCGGGCCGTATGGGGTGATCGCCGGGCGCTCGGCGTCGGGGTGGCACCGGCGGCCGATGTTCCAGCCACGCGGATCCGGCCGAAGTCTGGTCGGCGATCAAAGGCTCACAGGACAATGAAACCGAAACTGGGATGGGTTCCAAAGTTACGGATGGCGATGGTATTCCACGACAGCGCGCATTCGTGCCTGGTCAGTATCGACGCCCCTGGCTTTGTCCGTGCCGGGCATCCACTAGATTCCGGCATTAGCGGATGAGCAGCGAATGGCGGCCGATCCGGCTGTAGGTTGCGCCAGTAAGTCGGCGGGATCTGATCGCCGATTTGGATCAGACACTGGCTGTCCCAGCAGCCGTCAGGGCGATCGCCACCGAAGGGATGCCCCGGAAGCGCTCGCCCGTCTGCCGAGGCACAGGAAGCCGTCGCACCTGGACCTAACACCACGCGCCGCCTGTTCAATCAGAACCCCAGTTCCGTCTTCTGTTGGGGTGACATGTTCGCGATCGTATCGTCCTTGAAATAGTGCTGCAATTGCGCGGAAATTAGGCCAGTCAAAGCAGCAGTGGTAAGACCAGGGATCTGAGCTCGAGGTGATCGCGGCAATCATTGCGGAGCTGAGCGACGCCATATCGGCGGACGTGAGGCCCTGCAAGGCCAGGGACGTGATAGCGGCGAACTTTGTCGGCGAAAGTCCCGACAGATCCGCGGTCGTGAGGCCGCCGATTTCCGCCGACGTCAGTGCTGCTATTGCCGCGGATGTCAAAGCCATAAACTGGATTGACGTCAGGCCAAGTAGGTTAGCGCTGCTCAGGGCTGCCACCTGGGCCGAACTGAGGGTGGCCAGCGCGGCGCTGCCGAGGCCGACAACATTGGCGCTGGTCAGCGCCGCCACCTGAGCGGTGGTGAGCGCGCGCACGTCGGCGGTGCCGAGGGCGGCGATCTCGGCGCTGGTGAGGATGCCGACATTGGTGCCGAGGGCGGCCAGCTGGGCGGTGCTGAGGGCAGCCACCTGGGCCGTGCTCAGGGCGCTGGCCAGGGCCGTGGTCAGGGCGGCGATGGCGGCCGTGCCAAGGCCGGCCAGTTGCGCCGGGGTGAGATGGCTGATGGCGGCGTTGACCTCGGCGGTGCTCAGACCGGCCACGCCGGCGCTGCTGAGCGCACCCAGCAACGCCGTGCCGATGGCACCCTCGGCGCCGGTGGTCAGCGCACCCACCTGGGCCGAGCTGAGCGCGCCCAGCGCGGCGCTGCCGAGGCCGACAACATTGGCGCTGGTCAGCGCCGCCACCTGAGCGGTGGTGAGCGCGCGGATGGCGGCGGTGCCGAGGGCGGCGATCTCGGCGCTGGTGAGGATG
>CAVWZM010000026.1:0-49086 GCA_963759425.1 uncultured Alphaproteobacteria bacterium | reverse complement strand
GTGATCATATCGGGGGCGATAGGGCGCTCCTAGATCGTCGGGCTACCCGGCTTCGGCGGTGGCCCCGGAGTGAATACGCTGAGCGGAACAGTGGCTTCTCCTTTCATCCAATAGTCCGCCGCTCCTGACGACTTCAGTTCAACCAGCGCCGCATGAACGCCATTGGTCTCCCGCGGCCCGTCGTCAGAAAAGACCGTATATATTCCGGGGTAATAGGGGTGTCACTCGTATCGGTCCTGGAACCAGACATGGACTGTGGCCGCATCATAGTCGACCTCAAAGTCCATTCGATCAATCGCGCCGAAGGCGAACCGCAAGTCTTGGCTGGAATAGTCATTTTGTTCGATCTTCAGGAACCCAGGGAACTTCCCCGTGGAGCGGCCCGGGACGAACAACAGAGAGATCGCTCGTTGTACGCCACGATCTTCACGCAGTTCTCTTTTCTCCTCTTGAAGTCCAGGCCCCCTCCGTCAAATACCAGTCCAAATGGGCCTTAGCGATCGGCTTGTCCCCGAACTCCTTGTATATCGCTGCATCAACAACATGTCGTGGGCTGCACGGCTGCAAATCAGATTGACTATAGGGCTACTGTTTGGATTTTTCTGGATGTCGCCCCAACAGAGAAAAAAAAAGGCCAGCGGCCGCTCGGGGAATGCGCGTGATTGATTCCGGGATGAAAGACGAGAGGGGGTGGGGGTGGGGGTGTGGGCGCCGGACCTGGCGGTCCAGGAAATCCAACATCCAGGGCGGCAAGGGTATCATGCCCGACTACGCCATCCGGTAGCATTCTATTCTTGGCCTGATACCGCTTAACAACGCTCGCGGTCTCTGAGCCGTAAACGCCATCCGGTTTCGAGAGCGCATGCGTCGAGACCGGCATCGGGAAGCCACTATCGATGAGTGCCTGCTGTAGAATGGCTACGGCTTCACCAACCTCGCCAACCTTAATAGGCGGATTGTTATCGGCAGCCCGCTGGAGTCTGGCGTTTCTGGCGAACCGAGGTGACGTGAGAGGCATCGCTGTCTGTCCTGTCCAGAGCCGGGGAGGCGCGTCTAACTTGCTACTTAGACTGGCTGTTGGGAAGCCGTCTGCGAGTTGGCTGGCTCGCGCGGCTGAGCTCATCAATGCTCGCGTCAAAAAGGTGCTGCGCGGCGCCATCGCCGAGGGGCTGCCTTGATACACCCGGCCCAAGTTGACCACCGGTAAATCCTTCCGGATTAATAACGGCTTGGAGGACAGAATTCAACGTGCCGAAGTCTCGAGGGCGAGTGGGCCGCGCTCGAAACCGCCGCACGGCCAGTCTGTGCTGATGGCGCTGGCTCCGAGCGTGGTGCTGTTCGTGCCGAGCGTGGGACAAGGCACAATCGGGGAGTATCGACGATGCAGCAGGCGGCCAAGGGTGCCGCTGATGTGGCGCGGCGCACAGATCTGCGGACCCAGCGAGGCGACGCCGAAGCGCCACCCTCCAATGATGGCGATGCGCGCCGCTGCATCGGTCCCCCGAGACCGCCCGCGTTGACCCCTCGCCCCTCCGCGCCTAGCGTCCCCGCCGTCGTGCACCAGTAGGGAATATCGAATGTCGAACAAGCTCCGCGCCCGCCTCGCCGCTGGCAAGGCCGCCGTCAACGGGTGGCTCGCGATCCCGTCCGGCTTCTCCGCCGAGGTGATGGCGCAGTGCGGCTGGGACAGCGTCACTGTCGACCTCCAGCACGGGGTGCAGGACTACCAGTCGATGGTGCAGTGCTTCCAGGCGATGGACCGCCATCCGATCACCCCGCTGGTTCGCGTGCCGTGGAACGAGCCTGGTATAATCGGCAAGTGTCTGGACGGTGGCGCCTGGGGCATCATCTGCCCGATGGTCAACTCCGCCGCCGAGGCCAAGGCATTGGCCGACGCTTGCCTCTATCCGCCGCAGGGCAAACGTAGCAACGGCCCGATCCGCGCCGCCATGTACGGCGAAGCAAGCAGCTACCAGACCATCGCCAACAGCGAGATACTGGTCATCACCATGATCGAGACCCAACAGGGCATCGACAACATCGACGAAATACTCAGCGTGCCGGGCATCAGCGGCATCTACATCGGTCCCTCGGACATGGGACTTTCGCTCGGCATGGCTCCGAGTTTGGACCGTGAGGAGCCGATCATTCTCGACATTTACAAGAAGCTGCTGGCGTCTTGCAAAAAGCACGGCAAATTTGCCGGCCTGCACAACGGGTCGGCGGCCTACGCGGCGCGCATGATCCAGATGGGTTTCCAGTTCACCACCATCGCCAATGACAGCGGATTGATGGCCCGTGCGGCTCGCGAAGCAGTGGCCGCAACTCGCAAGGCGGCCGGCGAACTCGCCAACTGACGCCCAGCGGAACCCAAACCAACGGGCGGGGTTGTCGGCCCCGCCCAGGCGTCTTCCTACTTGGTCTCCTGTGCCGCATTCATCAGCCGCTGCTTCAGTTGTGGGTCAGACTGAGCGGTCCGCATGACTCTCGAGTATTCCTGCAGCGATAGGCCATGCGACTGGATGGCTTGCATCGCTTCAGCGTTCGCCTGCTCGGTCAGTCCATGTTTCTCTTCGTTCGAGCCGGCGGCACCCATCTTGCCGGTATAATCCTCCTGCACCTTTGCGACATCACGCAATGCTGCCCCGGCCTTATCGATTGTCGCGTCCGATAGGGGCGCGTTCGCGGTTGGCATTTGCGCCTGCCCTTGGTCGACCTGGCTCCGCCCCGGGGTATCGGGCGCAGCGTTCGCCGGCGCTATCGCGGCTGCCAGGGTAAGACCACCCGCCAGGAACGCTCTGCTGAAGGCATTTGCTCGGGTCATGGCATGTCTCCTTCCCGCACGGCTTCCACGAGTCTCGCTTCAAGCGCTTGGTCGCTCTCGGCCGCACCGAGGACAGCGTTGTAGTCGTCGATCGAGATACCCTGGTCGTCGATCGCCTGCTCGGCTTCCATACGGGCCCGGTTCGCCAGCGCTTTGCGCGCTTCCGGAGCGCTCGTCGCCTCCGCCTGCATTGTGAACAGATGCTGGATTTGTGCCACCCGGCCCGCCGCCGCAGCGACTTTGTTCACTAGTTCGTCCGGCAGAATTCCGCCTGGCTGCGTGCCATCCAATTGGGTGGCCTGAAACGAAGCCATATCTTTCTCCGTGGTTGCTCGAGGTGTGGTCCAAACGGATCACGTGGTTTGCAACGGAGTGGCGCTGGCCGGGTTCGATAAAAAAGCGGCCCTGATCCGGGCAGGTGCCCCAAGCGCACGCAACTTGACAGGTAAAGCGCGCGAATGCGGCACTTTCGGGGATCATTCGCTACACATGAAATCTCGGAAAGGTTTCGTGCGGCTTGGGATGCTGGCCCTGAAGCGCTATGGTGGCACCGCTCTCGCGTCGCCCCGGCAAACTGCCCCAACAGACCCGCCAAGCAAACCGCCCAAGGAAACCGTTATGGCCCCCCCGCTCGTCATTCGCCTGCATCCCGAGGACAACGTGGTCATCGCCCGCGCGACTTTGCTGCCGGGAGCCCGGGTGGACGATGGTGTCAGCGCGGTCCATCGAATCCCGGCGGGCCACAAGGTCGCGACCCGGCCGATAACGGCGGGGGAGGCGATCCGGCGCTACGGCCAGATCATCGGCTTCGCCTCCGCCGCCATCGCGCCCGGCCAGCATGTTCACGTCGACAATTGTGAAATGGGCGATTTCGCCAAGGACTACGCCTACGGGGTCGACGCGAAACCCACCGACTTCGTGCCGACCCAAGCCACCTTCCAGGGCATCCGCCGGCCCGACGGCCGCGTCGCCACGCGGAACTACATCGGCATCCTGACCAGCGTGAACTGCTCGGCCCATGTCGCCAGCGTGGTCGCCGATATGTTCCGCCGCAACCCGTTCACCGGCGACGATCCGTTGGCCGACTACCCCAACGTGGACGGCGTCGTCGCCCTGACCCACAAGACCGGCTGCGGCATGACCCAGGACGAGCCGCTTCGGCTGTTGCGCCGGACCCTGGCCGGTTACGCGCGGCACCCGAACTTTTCCCACGTCATCGTGCTGGGACTGGGTTGCGAGGTGAACCAGATCGGCGGCCTGATGGCGGAACAGCGTCTGGCCGGCCGCCTGAAGGCGATGGACATCCAGACCATGGGCGGCAGTCGCAAAACCGTCGCGGCCGGGGTGGCGTTCGTCAAGGACGTGCTGGCGGAAGCCAATGGCGTCACGCGCGAGGTTGTGCCGGCGTCGGAGCTGACCGTGGCGCTGCAGTGCGGTGGCTCGGATGGTTACTCGGGCGTATCGGCCAATCCGGCCCTCGGCGCGGCGAGCGATCTGCTGGTGCGGCACGGCGGTACCGTCATCCTGTCCGAGACGCCGGAAACCTACGGCGCCGAACACCTGCTGACCCGAAGGGCGGTTTCGCGGAGGTGGGCGAGAAACTCGTGGCGTTGATGCACTGGTGGGAAGACTATACCAGGCGCGAAAACGCCGAGATGAACGCCAATCCTTCCCCCGGCAACAAGGCCGGCGGTCTGACCACCATCCTGGAGAAATCCCTCGGCGCGATGGCGAAAGCCGGCAGCACCAACCTCGTGGATGTCGTGCAGTACGCCGAGGAGGTGAAGGCCCGCGGCTTCGTCTTCATGGATACCCCTGGCTACGACCCGGTCGCGGCGACGGGCAGGTTGCCGGCGGCGCCAATCTGGTTTGCTTCACCACCGGCCGAGGCAGTGTGTTCGGCTGCAAGCCGTCGCCCTCGATCAAGCTCGCGACCAACACGCCGATGTTCAAACATATCGAGGACGATATGGACGTGAACTGCGGCACGGTCCTCGACGGTGACGAGTTGGTGCAGCAATGCGGCCAGAGAATTTTCGAACTGATGCTGCGCGTGGCCTCCGGGGAGCCGACCAAAAGCGAACAATTCGACTTCGGTGCCGCGGAGTTCGCGCCGTGGGTGATTGGCGCAACGATGTGACGACAGCCTGCCGCGCGCGGTGTCGTTGCTGAGCCGATACAGCTTGCGTGCCCCGTTCACCCGGATGGGCGGCGCGTCCGCGCGACGTGGGGAGGGCGGCCGCGCTTGACGGGCGGCGCAGCCTTGTCGCTGAACAACTGCATCGGATCGAAAGCGCCGACTTGAGGTGCATGCTCCAGCAGCCGTCGCAGCAGCCCACCGAGGGCGTTCAGTTCCTCCTCGGTAAAGGCCGAGCGCAGTCTGCGCTCACGCTCCTCCGAAACGATCATGATGCGGTCGTGCAACGCCCTGCCTGAGGCCGAGAACTCGATCACCCGCTGCCGAGCGTCTGTGCGGTCGACCGTGACGCGCACCAGGCCACGTCGCTCGAGGCCCGCGAGCGCTCGGCTTGTCGCACCCTTGTCGACACCCATGATCTGCGAGGCGCGCTGCGCCGTCAGTGGGGACTTCGTAGCCCAGCACCCAAATCAGGCGCCCTTCCGCAAGGCCAATCTCGAACGCGCGCCGATACAGGCGTGAACCTCCGGCCGACAGGATATTGGAGATGGCGCCGAGCAGGTACGGGATGCGGTCATGGTAGTCGCGCGACTTCACTGCCGGGGCCACGGACTGCTTGCGGGGCGTCTTCATGCCGTTCGCCGATGTCTCCCTTGCACCATCACCCGCAAATAATATTCGAGCCCACTACTAGCCCGGAACCGGCGATCTGGAAAACCGGCGCGGCGGAAGTAGTTGACATGACAACCATGCCTGCGTACTGTCGAAGCATAAAAAGAGCAGATTGCGCGGCCTTGTTCGCCGTGAAAAGGAGGACCAGTCCATGTTCGTGCGAAATCTGTGGTACGTGGCGGGATGGACGCACCAGATACCGGCGGGTGAAATCGTCGCTCGAACGATACTTGGCGAGCCCATCGTCCTGTACCGGACCGCTGGCGGCGAGATCACCGCGCTGGAAGATCGCTGCTGCCATCGCTTCGCCCCGCTGTCACGCGGACGCCTGGAAGGCGATGATATTCGTCTGCATGTACCATGGGCTGAAGTTTGACGCCTCGGGACAATGCGTTGAGATTCCGAGCCAGGACAAAGTGCCGAAAGGCGTCGCGGTACGCTCATATCCGGTAATGGAACAAGATCGTTGGGTGTGGGTCTGGATGGGTGACGTCGCCCTCGCTGACACATCCCTGATACCACGGGCGATCGGTCACGATGATCCCGACTACATGATCGAGACCGGAGAGCTTCACTACGATGCCAACTACCAGCTTATCCATGACAACCTGCTGGACCTGACGCATCTGAGCTACGTTCACGAGAACACGCTGGGTCGCAAGAGTACCAAATGGGGACAGGCACAGCCTGTCTTCACATCGCTGGATCGGGGTGTCCGGGTTCAGCGCTGGCTTCGCGACCACACGGCGGCCTCATACATGCCGGCGCCGGAAGGAACGCGCATGGATCACTGGGCGTCATATGATTTCGTGCTTCCCGGCGTATTTCTGCTGACCACGTCATCATTTGCCCTCGGCACCGCCGACGCTTTTCCCGATGGTCCGGCAGGCGTTGAACCAACCTTCGAATTCGTCACGTCGCAGGCGATAACACCGATCACGGACAGGAGCACGATCTACTACTACTCCGGCGGCCAGCCGGCCCGTCACGCGGCGGCGGACCGTATCCGCGACCAGGTCAAGCTGTTCGGCACGGCGTTTCGGGAAGACAAAACCATGATCGAGGCACAGCAAAAGATCATAGATGTTTCGCCTGGCAAATGGATGATGACACTGGGATTCGATCGGTCGGTCGCCCAGTTTCGGAGGCTGATGGCGAAGCTGATGGAAGCCGAGGCGACGGCGGGCGGAAGCGCCACCGCCGGCCAGCCGAGCGTGGCGGCATGAACGGACCACCGCGCTCAATGCGCTTTAGCACCGATGTCGAACAGACCTCGCAGAAATCCCGGGGTTAGAACGCTGAGCGGATTGACCGAAACCGCGGGATCAGCGAACGGCCCATCTATCGAGAACCGCGCGGCGAACAACCCGCCACCGGCTTCCGGGCTGAACAGTTTGCCCACAAACGGAATATATCCCAGCATCGAGTTGAAAAAATAGGCTGGCACGATGGTCCCTGTCATCGATATCCGGTTCGTGGAAAGATCGATGAGGCCCTCCGAGGTCAACCCAAGAGAGGCGCTGAACAGGCGCCCGTCGGTTATCCGGAGCTGTTTCTGGTCATAACGGAACGGCACCACGATGCGTGTGGCGCCGATGCCTGGCCCTCCCAACAGGTCCGCCACCCCGTAAAGTGTCATCGCTTGCAGCACCTTGCCCATCACCGGGGCACCAACGATGCGCGAATTGTCGATGCGTGCGGTTCCCGTCAGCGAATGAGACTTCGACGTGTCATCATAGGCGCCGGTCACGGAAAGCCGGCCGGAGCGAACTGCCGTGGTCAAACCGGAAGCTCGAAGAAAGGCACCGGCATCATTAGTTTCCACACTCAGACGACGCCCTCCGGACGCATTGATCCGGACCGAAAACGCGTCGCCCGGTGATAGTTGTCCTGTCAGATCGAGCGAGCGCAAGAGCCCGTCGGCTGTTTTCGCTTGGGCGGAAAGCTCCTTCGCTGCTTCGCCGTTGGCCAGAAGCGCATGATCGAAATGAGCGTCCAGGTTCCAGTCTGGCGTTCGCGCCGGCGGCTCGGCCCGGGCGCTCTCGGGAGCCGCGCGATCACCTCCGAGGCGGGCCGACAGGTCGATTTCCGGACCTGACAGCACCACGTTGATGGGCCCGTCCGCCGGCAATCCGACACTGCCGTGCAGGTCGGTCCGGCCAAACCACGCTCGGCCGATCGAAACCTCCCTGACGACGCCGTCGACACAATTGGCCGACGCGTCCAGTGAAAATGTCTTGCCGTCGACCGTGATATTCGGAATCGCGGTCAGTCGATCATGTGACATCAGCAACATTGCCGAAGCTGTCGAGGGGATGCCGGTGGGCTTGCTCCAAGCCAGCGGTTCAAACGCGAGCCCCACAGCGGCAAGATCGGCGCTGAGTGCCAGCGTGGCGTCGCCGTTCCGCCGTTCCGAGAATATCGCGGTCAATGGGATTTCGCCGGACCGCACAATGTCCTTCAGATCGGCGCCAGCCACGGCCAGCTGGTTGACGTCTGGTTTGCCGCTTATCGTTATATGCTCCAACACTTGCGATGGGGGCCCGGCATGAAAATCCATCGCGCCATCCAACGTGATCGGAATTGACGCAAGGGCACCATGTCCCTTGATACCCAGACCGTCCTTGTCCGCCGTCAGGTCGAATTCGCCGCCGCTCAGATCACGCCCGGCAACGAGTTTCCCAATCCGGGCGTCCGTCAAACGCGCATTCGTCTGAAACACGATCTGCTCGGCCTGGAGGCTGCTTTCCAGCGGAAACCGCAGACTGACCGCCGCCGATACCGTGCCCGAGGCGTCTTTCAGATCGACCGTTCGCTTGTTGATGATATGCAGCCTCGGCTCCTTCAGTAGCGCCACCGTGCTGGCAACCGATCCGTCGACATGCAGTCGGATTTTTGCATCCTGGTCGCGCGCGGACAGTCCGGTTATTTCCATCTGACCATCCTGCAGAAGCAGATCGGCACCGCCCTTGCTGATGCGCTGTCGTCCCGATGGTACCGAAATGACAAGTCGATCCGGATCGGCAAGATGCAGATGGACTTTCGCATGCTCGATCGGAGGGACCTGATCCAGCCATGCGATCGTGACATTGTCCGCGTCCAGGTCTCCGCTGGCCTTGGTCAGGACGAGGTCGCGCAGATCGGTCCCCGACTCCGCAGTGACCGATACCGTTGCATGTGATATCGTTCCGGTAGGTGACATTCTGTGTGACCCATGGGCGCGCGCCGCCGCCGGTTCCTTCCGGCCAAGTCTGAGCCAGGTCCGCGAGGTCGAGCCGGTCCAGTGCCACGACACCCGAAACGGTCAAGTGCTCCAGCCTCCCGTTGCACGGAGCCGTGAAACGCGAGATCAGTCATGCTCCCGGTTCTTGCCGAAGGCACGTTAAATCGTGCGCTCTCGATGGAAAGTCGTTCCGGCGTGGCCGACAATGTCACCGTGCCGTCATGAACCGGCACGTGCCCTGCAGCCAGATCGAACCTTCCAGCCCCCACCTGAATATTCGCGCGACCGGTCACGGGCGTCAGGCTGGTGTCGAGCGCTATCGTCGCTTGCAGCGACAGCGGCGCATCCACCGCCGCCAGCACGGGAATCGCCTTCGCGATCTCGCGGATCATTTCAGGCTGGATGGTGCTCAGCGTCGCCTCGATTTGACCGTTGGTGTAGCGCGGCAGATTAACATTGAAAGCGGCCTCGGCGCTTTGGTCGCCCAATACGAACGGCACCCGCGCAGAACCGGCGACCTCTCCGGAGGGGCGTCGTGCAAGGTCGAGTTCGCTGCCCGTTGCCGTCCACGTCAACCCGAACTCCTCGTCATGAACCGTCAGGCCGAAATTTCGCAGACGAACACGAACGAGTTGGCCCGGCTCGCCCGGACCATTATCGATCGCCGCCGGATGCACGAAAGCCCGCAGCACCGAACGCACATCGGCTGCCGGCTTCGGCGCGCCATCGTCCGCAGCCGTTGCATTTGCAACCGTCGTGCCCAGATTGAATGACCCGCCGCGTTCCCGCGTGACCATGACGACGCCCGTCGTCCAGTTCGAGACGCCGGGGAATGAGATGCCCCGTGAGCATACCCCGAAGCGACAGCGTCAGTAGTGCTCGGCGAGCGTCCAGCAAACGGTGACCCTGCGGATCGGTCAGCACGACGTTCGAAAGCCGCAAATCGATCGGCGCCCCGACACCGCCGTGGAAACCCTCCCAGGCCAGCGCGATGTGTTCGAAGGACAGCCCGACCGCTCCGTCGATGATGAAAGCATCGCCGTGCACCGCGGACACCCAGTTCGCATTGATCGGCCCCGTGGAGAGCCGAAACGCCAGGCCGCCGAGCAACAGACTCGGAGGCGACCAGTAGCCCCATGGACAACGCCATGGTCAAATGGAGCAGCCGACCGGTATGTCGGATGACGTGACCGGAGGCGCGGATCATTGGGAGGCGCTGTGCCGATGCAGCCCGGAAAGTTCGACCTGCCAGGCCAATGGCCGGCGGCCTATGACGAGTCCGCGGCGTACCGGTTGGTACAGGACTTTCCGCGCCCTGGGTCGAGCCGAAGCCGATTTCACCGACGTGCCACAATGTCTGTCCATGCTCCGTTCGCTCGGCGGGAATAGTCCCTACCTGTCAGAGCTTGCAATCCGCAAACCCGCCACCTTGCTGCGCTTGACAGCGCAAGCGACCGGATGACGTCGCCGCCGACGTGCTCGCCAGGCCTGGAAAAAATCCCGCCCCGAACGCCGCGTTCCATCATAGCCGCCGAACTCCGGCGCGCAAAACAAATGATCGCGCTGCTGACGGGGATACTGGACATCGGCGGCCATCTGGCCACTCGAAAAAGTCACCGCGGCCTTGTCCGATCTCGCGGAGACCGCCTTGCGCCTGTCGGTCGATCACTTGCTCCGCGCCGCCCACGACAAGGGGAGAATTGGCCTGCAGGACCCGGACCGGCCCGGGACAGGCAAGCGGCTTCACCGTGCTCGCGATGGGCAAGCTCGGCTCGCGGGAGCTGAACTATTCTTCTGATATCGATCTGATACTGCTATACGACCGAGCGTCGCCGATCTACGCGGGCCAATGCCGGCGGACGGTATCGGGCAATTCACCACCCGCATGGCGCGTGATCTCGTTTCACTCATGCAGGACCGGGACGCCGGAGGATATGTCTTCAGAACAGACCTGAGGCTGCGGCCAGATCCCGCCGCGACGCCGCTCGCGGTCTCATTCGACACCGCCGTGACATACTACGAGAGCCTGGCCCAGAACTGGGAACGTGCGGCGATGATCAAGGCGCGACCGGTTGCCGGGGATGAGGCTCTCGGGCGGCGCTTTCTCGACGCGGTTCGGCCGTTCGTCTGGCGGCACGGACTCGATTTCGCCGCCATGGCTGACATCCATGCAATGAAACGACGGATAAACGCCCGGAAAGCGCTGCCCGCGCTACCAGCTCGGCCGACATGGTCTCGCAAATCGCCGGCCGCGACGTCAAGCTCGGCGAAGGAGGCATCAGGGAGATTGAATTCCTGATCCAGACCCTGCAGCTCGTCTGGGGCGGCCGCAATCCGACTTTGCGCACATCGTCTACCCTTGGTGCGCTGGCAGCCCTGGTCAAAGCCGGCCACCTGAATGCCGACGCCGCGGATGATCTCTCGGCGGCCTACCGCTTCTTGCGGCAGGTCGAGCATCGGCTGCAAATGATCAACGATCGACAGGTCCACAGCTTTCCGAAAGCCGGAAGCTGACCTCGATCGCGTCGCGTGCTTCCTGGACTATCCGGATACCGCGGCCCTGGCGGGACATTTTCTCGACCATATCGGCAAGGTTCGCAGCCACTATCAGGCCGCTTTCGCACATGTCCCCGATCCGCCAGGCGCCGACGCGCCGCGGTCCGAGTTTGAGTTTCGCCAGGACGATCCGGACGGAAGTTTCACCGTCGCGGCCTTGAAAACCCTGGGATATCGGGAACCCGACCGGATCATGGCCACGGTCCGCTCGTGGCTGGCAGGACATGTCCGTGCGTTGCGATCGATGCGTGCCCGCGAATTGATGACCACCATGGTGCCTGCGATTCTGACCGCGCTGAGCAAGCAATCCTCCCCCGACGAGGCATTCCAGCGTTTCGATCGTTTCATTACCGCGCTGCCGACCGGGGTCCAGCCGCTGTCACTGTTCCAGCACAACCCCGCGCTGCTGGAGCGGATCGCCGTCGTGGTCGGCGGTGCACCGCGATTGGCGGAACATCTGGCGCGCTATCCGAACGCTCTCGAGGGTCTGATCTCCAGCGAGGATCACCTGTCGCCGAAGCGCATGCTGGAAGCCCGCATCGCCGGGACCGTGCGGTTGGACGACTCCATCCAGATCGTCCGTCGCGCCGTCAAGGAGAGGGATTTCCTGCTCTCGGTTGCAACCTTGGACGGACGACTGGACGCCGACGCCGCCGGCCGCCACCGAACCGCCTTGGCTGATGCGGCCATGTCGATCCTGATCCCCCGCGTGCTGGCTGACTTTTCCACCCGCTTCGGCGAAGTCGAGGGCGGCGGGCTTGCGGTGGTGGCGATGGGTAAAGCGGGCGGCCGCGAAATGATGCTCGGCTCGGACCTGGACCTGATGCTGATCTATGACCACCCGGAAGACGTCACCGAAAGCCGCGGTGGCCGCGCGCTGCCCAGCAGCCAGTGGTTCGTGCGGGCGACTCAGGCCTGCGTCGCCGCCCTGACCGCGCCGGGCCCGGAAGGCCAGATGTACGCGGTGGACATGCGACTTCGCCCGTCGGGCAGCCAGGGGCCCGTCGCGGTATCGCTGTCCAGTTTCATTCGTTACCATGCCGAGGACGCCTGGACCTGGGAACGCATGGCGCTGACCCGCGCGCGGGTGGCGACCGGTCCGCCCTTGCTGCGTGAACACATTCGCCGAACTATCCGAGAGGCGATCGATCGCGCCGGTGATCCGGCCAAGATACGGGCCGACGCGACAGCGATGCGCGCCCGGATGCTGCGCGACCTGCCAGCCTCGGGGCCGTGGGATGTCAAGCTTCGCCGGGGCGGCATGGTGGAAGTCGAGTTCATTGCCCAGGTCCTGCAACTGATTCATGCGCGCGATACCCGGACGGTCCTCAATCCGACCACCCGAACCGCGCTTCGGCGCCTGCGCGATGCTGGGTTGCTGACCGCGGAGGACGCCGGCCTGCTGATCACCGCCGATCACGTCTGGCGGACGATCCAGGGGATGCTGCGCGTCACGGTGGGACGGATCGGAACGGAAGCAATGCCCACAGCCCCGGCGGACCTGCTCTTACGCGCCGTAGCCAGTGCCGGTATAGCGGCGGTTGATATTCCGAACCTGCTGCTCAGGCTTGAGGAACTCTCTCGGCAGGTGCGGACACTGTTTTGCAAGCATGTAGGAGTTTTGGACGCATGACCGTAGCGGAAGGTGATACCGCGCCTGACTTTGAACTGCCCGCCTCGGGTGACAGAACGGTGAGCCTGTCCCAGCGGCGGGGGAAGATGTTCATCCTGTATTTCTACCCGCGAGCGGACACGCCCGGGTGCACCAAGGAAGCCTGCGCTTTTGAGGAAGCCGGCGTGACGTTGGGCAAGATGGGTTTGGATGTCATCGGTGTATCGCCGGACAAGATGCGCCCGATCGAAAAGTTCGCGGCAAAGTATGGGCTGACATTCCCGCTCGCCTCTGACGAAGACCACGCGGTCGCCGAAAAATACGGCGCCTGGGTCGAGAAGTCGATGTACGGGCGGAAATATATGGGCATGGACAGGAGCACCTTCCTCATTGGCCCTGATGCGAAGGTGCTCAAGGCCTGGCGCAAGGTCAGCGTCACCGGTCACGTGGACAGCGTGCTGGAGGCCGTGCGGCAACACCGGGGCTGAAGCGCGGGCCAAAGGTCGGGTTTGACTTCAGCGGCGAGTGTATATATGATGTCGATATCATATATGAGACCGCTCCCATGCGAACCCTGATCGATCTCCCCGACCCGCAGATCCGCGCCCTGGCCGCGCTGTGCGATAAGGTCAACAAGCCTCGCGCTGTTATCGTTCGCGAGGCGATCGCGGAATACCTGGCCAAGTATCAACGCGGCCCGGCCGAGGAGGCATTCGGCCTGTGGACCGCCGACGCACCAGATGGGGTCGATTTCCAGCGCGATGCCCGCGCTGAATGGTAAAGGCGCTATTCGATACGAACATCCTGATCGACTATCTGCGCGGGCTGGCGCAAGCGCGTGACGAACTCGCCCTGTACGACGACAAAGCCATCAGCGCCATCACCTGGATGGAGGTTCTGGTCGGCACCGCGCCGGCGGTGCTTGATCGCACCCGGCTCTACCTCGATGGGTTCCGGCTCATCGAGATCGATCGGACCGTTGCCGAGCGCGCCGTCAAGCTGCGCCAGGCGCATCGTGTCAAGCTGCATGACGCGATCGTCTGGGCGTCGGCGCTCATGACCGACCGGTTGCTGGTGACGCGCGACATCAAGGGTTTTCCTCCCGATGATCCCGGGGTCCGCATGCCTTATCTGGTGTAGACCGCGCTCATCGTGGCAGCGGATCGGTGCCTTCGCTCAACAGGCTCAGGAACGCGCTGTAGACGAAGACCCGGCCTCGTCGCCGCCCTGTCGACTCGTGCACGATACCCAGTTTGCGCATGTGCTCGAGGCCGAGCGCGATCGTCGGCTGTGAAAGACCCAGTTGACGCGAGGCCTGCTGAATTGTCGTCAGCGCCCGACGCTGCAACAGTTCATGCAGCCTGAGCGCCGTGGCCGCAGGCCGGCCGAGCTGCTCGATGCGGCCGCGATCATTGCTGAACAGCCGAAGGAGGCTTTGGGCCGTTTGCGTGCCCTGTGTGGCCGTTTCGCTGACGCCACGCAGGAAGAAACCGAGCCATGCCTCCCATTCGCCACTTTCCCGCACCGCTTGCAGCAAGGCGTAGTAGGCCTGCCGGTTCTGCTTGAAGAACAAACTGAGGTAGAGCAGCGGTTCGCGCAGCACGCCGCGTTCGCACAACAGGAAGGTGATCAGCAAGCGGCCGAGGCGACCATTGCCGTCGAGGAACGGATGGATCGTCTCGAACTGGACGTGTACCAGTGCTGCCTTCACCAACAACGGCAGTTGCGGTGTATCGGAATGGATGAACGTCTCCAGTTCGCCGAGGCTGGGCACAACGAGATGCGGGGGTGGTGGCACGAAAAGGGCATTGCCAGGCCGTGTGCCGCCGATCCAGTTCTGACTGCGGCGGAATTCGCCCGGATCTTTGTCCTGGCCGCGGCCCGTCGACAAAAGGATTGCGTGGATTTCGCGGATCAGGCGCAACGACAGTGGGAAATCCTCACGCAGGCGTCGCAACCCGTGATTCATCGCGGCGACATAGTTTGAAACCTCCCGCGTGTCGTCGATCGGCACCCCGGGGGCTTCTTCCGCCTCGAACAGCAGCAGATCGGAAAGCGATGATTGAGTCCCCTCGATTTGCGAGGACAGCAAGGCCTCCTTGCGGATATACATATAGAGAAACAGCGATGGATCCGGCAGGACGGAGGCGATCCCGTCGAGCCGGCCGACCGCCTGATTGGCCTGTTCGAGCGCCACCTGCAGGTCGCTGAGATCGGCCGGAGGATCTGGCGGAAGCGGCAGGGGCACATAGGCGCGCACCGCTTCCCCGCCCACGGCGGTGGTTTCGTAGCGGCCTAGGCGGGTTTGATGCACAGGCATCGACGACCTATTAAAGGTTGCTTTCATAACCCCCATAGCTATTAAAGGAAACCACCATTTTCCTTAATTACCCAAAAGCCCACGGTCCCGTGAACTGGGTTGCCGTCCCCCGGCTCGACCGGCAAGACTGGCGGTGACAAACCAAGGAGGCAATCGATGCTGCAAGCGCCCCCCGCCATTCCGGGAATGAGGGAGGACGAGATCGACACACCGGCGCTGGTGATCGACCTGGATGCCTTCGAATTCAATCTGGACACGATGGCCGCTCTGCTGGCGCCCACCGATGTCAAACTCCGGGCACACGCAAAGACGCACAAGTCGCCGGTCATCGCCAAACTCCAGATCGCCCGGGCGCAGTCGGCAACTGCGTGCAGAAGGTGACAGAGGCCGAGGTCCTCGCCTGGGGCGGCATTTCCAACATCCTTGTCAGCAACGAAATCGTCGGTTCCTCGAAACTTGCTCGGCTTTGCGCCCTGGCGCGGATCGCCAACGTCGCCGTCTGCGCCGACGACGAGGGCCAGGTCGCAGCGATCGAGACCGCCGCCGCTGATGCCGCCATTCGCATGACCGTGCTGGTCGAGATCGACGTCGGAGCCGGCCGGTGCGGCGTCGCCCCGGGCCCCGAAGCGGTCGCGTTGGCCGCGCGCATCGCCGGTTCAAAACATCTGATCTTCGGCGGCCTGCAAGCTTACCACGGCAGCGCGCAGCACAAGCGGACTCCCTCGGAGCGGCGAACACTGATTGCCGGCGCGGTCGATGCGTCTCGTCGCACTGTGGAGCAACTGCGCCAACGCGGACTGGATTGCCCCATCGTCGGCGGTGCCGGAACCGGAACCTTCGAGATCGAGTTGCAGTCGGGCGTCTACACAGAGATGCAAGCCGGCAGCTACGTGTTTATGGACGCGGACTATGCGCGCAACCTCGACGATAGGGGCGCGCCGGTGTCCACCTTTCGTCATGCGCTGTTTGTGCTGTCGTCGGTGATGAGTGCGACCCGGCCGGGGCTCGCCGTGCTGGATGCCGGCCTGAAGGCGCTGGCGGTGGACAGTGGCCTGCCGACCATCTGGCAACGGCCCGACATCCGTTACGTCGGCGCGTCAGACGAGCACGGCAAGCTGGAGGTCGGCAGCGAGACGACCGCTCCCAAGGTGGGCGAGAAGCTTCGGCTGGTGCCGGGCCATTGCGACCCGACGGTGGACAAATTCGACTGGTATGTCGGCGTGCGCAACGGCCGGGTGGAATGTCTCTGGCCGGTCGCCGCCAGAGGTGGCACCAGCTAGGTCTGAACGAACGTCCAATCCCGCATCTTGCGTCCTGAGGGCATGGCTCGGCCATCCGGCCATAACGACGTTCCGGCAGGTCGTTCGGTGGCCCCCGAAACTGCCTCCGGCCGGGCGACGGGTGTCAAAGCCGGATCCGCGCGCCGGCCAGCACGGTCGGGCCGGGCGTCTGGAAGCCGTTCACCGGCTCGAACTTCGAATTCAGGATGTTCCAGCCATTGAGGTAAAGCTCGATCTTCGGGGTCAGATCGTAGTTGATGGCGATGTTCGCGATCAGCCCGTGCTGGCCTACTCCGAAGCCGATGCCATTGCCGCTGTTGTCGTAGAGAAAGTCGTGTGCCGTTCCGGTATAGACAAGCATGGGGATTATTCGTAGCGACGGGAACGGTCTGACCGTCGCGTCGAACGATGCCTGGTTCTGCGGCCGCCGCAGCAACTGCGTGCCTTGACCCGCCGGCTGTCCGTCCGAGCTGGTATCTACAAACGTGTAGGTGGCGTGCAGATCGAGCCAACGCACCGGATGCAGGATCGCCTCGGTCTCCACCCCATGCACCTGTGCGGAGCCGAGGTTCACCTCGGTATCGACCGGGGTGAACACGCCGACGATCAGATTGCTGATCTGCTGCGCGAAATAGGTCGCGCTGAAGGTGGCGAAATCGCCTCGGCCGAACGCCCGAACGTCGGTGGTGAAGCCCACTTCCCATCCCTCCGACAATTCCGGCTTCAAGGTGGGATTGCCGATGAACCCGAACGAATTGACGCCGAAGCGATCAAATAACGAAGGGGCACGGAAGGCAGTCCCGTAAGCCAGCTTGAAATGAGTGCCAATCTCATGTGCGTCATAAACGCCGCCTAGACGCCAAGTCGTTGGGGACTGCCCGACGACCCAGTCCTGTCGCACCTGACCGGTCACCTCCAGCCGCTGCTTCACATTGGTCTGGAAACCCGCATAGGCGGCGTTGGTGGTCATCGAGGCCGTCGCGGACTGAGCGAACGGAGAGCCAGCGAAGTCTTCGTTGACGCGCACCTTCGCGGTATCGCCGGTATACTCGTAGCCGAAGGTCATTGCGCTGCCCGACAGGCCCGGGACGGCGATAAGATCGTCCAGATGTAGTGTGTTGTTCCATTGCACGTCCGTCCGGTACGAATGATAGCGGCTATCGGATGACGCCTGGTTGGGGTCGGCCAGAGCCAGGGGCTCGAGATATCGGCGATCGTCCTGCAGCCGCCCGACAAAGATGCCGCTCTCCAGCCTGCCGTTGAACAGCTTGGTCGTGCCGCCAATGCGTCCCAGCAAGGAGGTCGTCTGGCCGTTGGAGTTGGAATTGTCGAACGTGGGGCTGCCCAGCGTGTTGAAGCCGAAATACGCGACCTGGGCGCGTAGAAACAGCGATAGGCGGGTGCCCTCGATCGGCGTGTAGCCCAGATTGACGGTGGCGACCCGGTCGCGAAAGCCTTGCGGCACGCCGGTATAGACGCTCTCCCGTTGGGGAATCGAATCGTAGCCGCGTTGCGACTGAGATTCGGCCGTCACTGCAAAGTCGACCGGTCCCTCGATCCCGCTGGCGGTTACCGTGCCCCGGATCAGCGCCGGGTAGCCTCCGGCTAAGTCGCCGTACCAGTGGAGACCTTGCTCACTGCCCCGGCGCGAGATCAGATTGATGACGCCGCCGATCGCGCCCGAGCCATACACCGCGGCCATTGGTCCACGGATGATCTCGACGCGTTCGACGTCGCTCAGCGTATCGATGCCGAAATTGAACGCCGCTGTGGGGTCGGAGGCATCGGTCAGCGGCATGCCGTCGCGCAGCACCAGGACGTGGTTCGAGTTGCTGCCGCGGATGAAGACGCTCGCCTGGCCACCCGGTCCGCCTGAGGGACTGACATGCACGCCGGGAACGTCGGCCAGTGCCTGGGTGAGGTAGTCGTAACCGTGCGCCTCGATCGTTGCCCGGTCGATGACCGTAACGCCCGCCGGAATCTCGCTCAGCGGGGTCGGGACGCGGGTAGCGGTGATGACCTGTTCCGGCAGCGGAAGGGAGATCTGTGGCTCGGTCGTTCCTGCCCCGGACTGACCAGTTTGGGGTTGTATCGTCTGGGCGACCGCCGGCGGAACTGTGAGCAGCCATGCCAAAGTGGTAGCCGTCAGCGCAGGGGTTTGGCGCATGCGGTGTCTCCATCGAACTCGGTGTCGATTGCCGCCTGCGGGTTTCTCCCCGCTGCTCCGGTTTACCCCGCCCGGCGCTCGCGCGCAGTCTCGATGCCGGCCGGTCTCCTGGCTGGCGGGTCGTGGCCTTGGTCCGCCTTCTCGCCTCGGTCGACCCGTCTGAGGTCGGACCCATCTGGCAATGGCATCTGGACCGGCTCGCCGCCTACAGTTGCGGGGGCAGCCGCCGTTCGGCAGTTCCCGTTTCAGCCCTTGCGGGCCACCGTCATCTGACGGCCTTCATACCTCGTTCCGAGGATGACGCAAATTCGATCGGCCGCAGCGCCTCACGCCGAGCCGAAATGCTGCCGGAGGCGGGCAACGGCGGCGTCCAGCATCTCCGGTCGCTTGCAGAAGGCAAACCTGGCGTAGTGCCGCGGCGGGTCCGGCGTATCATAGAATACCGACATCGGAATGGCGGTCACCCCTGCCTGTTCGGTGATGTGGTGGCAGAAGGCGACATCGTCGCCGTTGAAACCAAGCGGAGCAAAGTCAGCGGTTATGAAATAGGATCCCTGCGTCGGCAGCACTGACAACCCGACGCCCGCCAGGCCGGCCGCAAGCTGGTCGCGTCGTGACTGCATGGCGCTGACCAGCGAGCCGAAATAGGCCGCGTCCTTGGCCAGTCCCACCGCGACCGCGCGCTGCAGGTTCGGCGCCGTGGCAAACGTGAGGTTCTGATGCGCCCGCGCAACCAACCGCGACAGCTCGGCCCCCGCCGTCACATAGCCAATCTTCCAGCCGGTCAGCGAAAACGTCTTGCCGGCGCTGCCTATCCGCATGGTGCGGTCGCGCATGCCCGGCAACGTCATCAGCGGGATGTGGCGCGCGCCGTCGAACGTCAGATGCTCATAGACCTCATCGCATATCGCGTAGGTATCGTGGCGATCGACCAACTCCGCAACGAAGGCGAGTTCCGATTCAGTGAAAACCTTGCCGCAGGGGTTCATCGGCGAGTTCAGCAGGATGGCCTTGGTCTTCGGGCCAAACGCATCGGCCATTTCCGCTCGCGGCAGCTCCCAGTGCGGCGGTGAAAGTCGCACGATGCGCGGCACCGCGCCCATCAGGCGCACGACGGGAACGTAGGTGTCGAACAGCGGCTCGATCAGCACGATTTCATCGCCGGGGTTCAGCACGGCCATCAGACATGCGGCGAGCGCCTCGGTGCCGCCCGACGTGACGGTGACCTCGCTCGCCCAGTCGATGTCGAGGCCATAGAAACGCCGGTTTGCCTCGGCCACGGCCTGGCGCAGTTCCGGCACACCAGGCATCGGCGCGTATTGATTGCGGCCGTCCCGCAACGCGTCCACCGCGGCCTCGATGATGTCAGCCGGTCCGTCGGTGTCGGGAAAGCCCTGGCCCAGGTTGATCGACCCATGTTCGGTCGCGAGCGCCGACATCACGGTGAAGATCGTGGTGCTGAGTGATCCCAGATATGAACTGGCCGTTTTCATGGCGCAGCAATGACGGAAATGGCCGGCATACTCAAGCTTAAGCGGCGGAACGTCGCGATTGCCCGAGCCCTTGCGGCGGACACCGCTTCCCAGTGCACGATCCCTTCGGCAATCTCGGCCTGCCAACCTGCGTCGGAGCGCCATGAAACTCGCCACCTTCAACGTCAACGGCGTCAACGGCCGACTGTCCGTTCTTCTGCGATGGCTCGCCGAAGCAGCGCCCGACATCGTCTGCCTGCAGGAACTCAAGGCGCCGCAGGACAAGTTTCCCGAAGGCCCGATCCGCGACGCCGGCTACGGCTCGGTCTGGCATGGCCAGAAAAGCTGGAACGGCGTCGCCATCCTGGCGCGCGGCGCCGATCCGGTCGAAACGCGGCGTGGTCTGCCGGGCGATCCTGACGACACCCACAGCCGCTACATAGAGGCGGCGGTCAAGGGGCTGCTGGTGGGCTGCCTCTATCTTCCGAACGGCAATCCGGCGCCCGGTCCGAAGTTCGATTTCAAGCTCCGGTGGTTCGAACGCCTGACCACCCATGCCAAGACGCTATTCGACAGTGATGCGCCCGTCGTGCTCGCCGGCGACTACAACGTCATGCCGACTGATCTCGACGTCTACAAGCCGGAGCGTTGGGTGGACGATGCCCTGTTCCGCCCGGAGGTCCGGGACGCCTACCGAACTCTACTGGCCCACGGCTGGACCGATGCGCTGCGGAAACTCCATCCAGACGAGCGCATCTACACGTTCTGGGATTATTTCCGAAACGCCTACAGCCGCGACGCCGGCTTGCGCATCGATCATCTCCTGCTCAGCCCCGCCGTAGCGCGGCGCCTCAAAGCGGCGGGCGTGGACCGCAATGTGCGCGGTTGGGAAAAGGCCAGCGATCACGCACCAACCTGGATCGAACTCACGAACACCAAGTCCGCATCGCGTGGCGGCGCCACGAGATCGGCGCGGGTGTAAAACTGGACGTCCCACCCAGCTTTCGCTACTCAGCAGTAGGACAAACAGACGAAGCGCAGGAGACGCATGCCATGAGGTTCGGCCTGATCTACGAGCTGCAACTGCCACGCCCGTGGGAAGCTGACTCCGAGCACCGCATGGTCCAGCACGCGCTGGCCGAGGTGGAGGTCGCCGATCGCCTCGGCTTCGACTACGTCTGGGCCAACGAGCACCATTTCCTCGAGGAATATTCGCACAATTCCGCCCCGGAGGTGTTCCTTGCCGCCGCCGCCGGACGCACCCGGCAAATCCATGTCGGCCACGCGGTCGTGCTGTCGCCGCCCGGCTACAACCCGCCGGCGCGCGTCGCCGAACGCATCGCCATGCTCGACCTGGTCTCATCGGGCCGAGCCGAATGGGGCACCGGATCATCGGCGTCGCGGGCGGAACTGGAGGGCTTCAACGTCGATCCGGCGCAGAAAAAGCTGATGTGGGCCGAGGCGACCGAACAGAGCGCCAACATGATGGCGATGTCGCCGTATCCAGGCTTCAAGGGCGACTTCTTCTCGATGCCGGCACGCAACGTCATTCCCAAGTCGTTGCAGAAGCCGCATCCGCCGATCTGGCTCGCCTGCTCCAACAAGGAAACCATCCATGTCGCCGCGCGCAACGGGGTGGGCGCGCTCGCCTTCGCCTTCGTCGATCCCGCCGAGGCGGCGAAATGGGCCGGCGAATACTACGAGATCATCAAGTCCGAGGAATGCGTGCCGATCGGCCACGCGGTGAACGCCAACATCGCGATGGCGACCGGTTTCTCGGTGCACCATGACGAAGCCGAGGCGATCCGGCGTGGCGGCGAAGGCTTCCAGTTCTTCGGCTTCGCGCTCGGCCACCATTACGTCTACGGCGAGCACACCCCGGGCGTAACGAACGTGTGGGAGCGGTTCGAGCGCGGGCGCGACGCGATGCCACCCGCGGTCGGCAACGGCATCGGCACGCCGGCGCAGCTCATCGACCGGCTGAGGCAGTATCAGGACGCCGGCGTCGATCAGGTGATCTTCGTCCAGCAGGCGGGGCGCAACACGCACGACGACATCATCGCCTCGCTGGAACTGTTCGCCGCCGAGGTGATGCCGGTGATGAAAGCCGATCAGGCCGCGCGCGACGCGCCGCAAGCAGGCCGAACTGGCGCCGTATATCGAGGCGGCGTTGAAGCGGAAGAAGTGGATGCGCCCGCTCGCGCCGGATGCGATCCCGCCCATCCCCGCCTATGGCCGTTCAGTCGTCGCCGGCGACGCCACCCCCGCCAATCTCGCGGCGCGGCGTGGCGGCGGCATCAACATCCCCAGCGAAGATCCCTCCGAGAAGCTGCGCGCGGTCGGCGACGACTGAGGGCACCGCTGCTGATGCATGATCGTCGCCTACCCCTCCCGTGTCATGCTCACCACCCCCGTGTCATGCCTCCCATGTCATCCCCGTGCTTGGCACGGGGACCCACGCCTTTCTCTACAGAGGCAATAGGCCATCGGTCCAAGCCCGAAACGTATAGGGCCGCGCCAACCCCGCGACGGCCGCTGTCACGCGGCCTGCTCGATCGTGGCGACGTCCCCGGCCAGCGTCGTGCGCCGCACGTCGCGTATTTCGGAACGGTCGAACCGGCGCGCGCGGTGCATCGTCGTGCGGTTATCCCACACCACGAGATCGCCCACACGCCACGTGTGCGTATAGACAAACCGCTGCTGTGTCGCGAACTCGGTAAGGTCGCGCAGGAACATGCGCGCCTCCGGTATTGTCCATCCGAGGATCGTTCCGGCGTGCGATGACAGGAACAGTGACTTACGCCCGGTCACCGGGTGGATGCGCACCAGTCGCTGGCGAACCGGTCGAAAGGCATCCCGCTCCTCGGCGTGAATTCGGCGAAGCCGATCGCCTCGCGTGAGAACATCAGCGAGTGCTCGCACACCAGATCCTCAACTTCGTCTTTCGTTCGATCGTCGAGCGCATCATACGCCGCGCGCATGTCGGCGAACTCGGTATTGGCGCCCCAGGACGGAAGGACCCGCCCCGACAACAATGAATATTTGGCTGGAACCGGCCGAAACGAACTGTCCGAGTGCCACAGCCGGTCGCCCAGTTTGAAGAACCAGACCCGGTCCTGGTCCGACATGATCTTGCCGGACTTGTCGAGGTTGGAGAAATCCGCGATGCCCGCGCCCAGCCGCGAGTCGGTCTTTTTCCGGATGTGGCCGGGCGTGTTGTAGCCCTCGAGTTCGCCGAAATGCCGGGTGAAGTCGATCTGCTGCTGATCACTGAGCGGCTGGTCACGGAACACCAGCACCGCGTACTGGTCCATGCCAGCCTCGATGGCCACTGTTTCCGCGGGGGACAGCGGTTTGCAGCAGTCGACGCCCGTGACCTCCGCGCCGATCTTGGGTGAATCGGTTGGATCGATACCGCCATCTGGTGGCACTCCTTTCTGGCCAACGGGGATTTTCGGGCCATTGCAACCTGTCTTCATGGTGACACGCAAGCAGGATGGCCCCAATATTGGACAACCGCCGGAGGTGAGATAAGCGAGTTTGCCAGAAGGGGTATCGGATGCAACAGCGTTTGACCGCGATCCTGCCGTGCAATGACCTGGACGACGCCCAGCGCTTTTTCGAGCGTTTGGGATTCTGTCTCGAGGCCGGAAGCAAGGACGAATATCGGATGCTATCGGATGGGCTCGGAGGCTTTATTCACCTCAACAAGGCCGTCGACGGATGGCTGCACGCGGGTCGCAATCCGTTTGGACTTTACTTGTACCGCGAGGATGTCGACGGCCTTGCGACGGTGTTCTCTGGCGACTTGATCGGGCAGCCACGTGATACGGCATGGGGTATGTATGAGTTTGCCCTGAATGGCCCCGACGACACGCTCGTCCGGGTAGGGTGGCCGACGCGATTGTGGAGAAATTCGGACTGAATGATAAATGGGCACGAACCGTCAGAAGCGGTCATTTGACGACGCCCTCGCTGGCCAGCGTCGGTCGAACGGTCCCGAACATGCCTCTGCCGTGTCCCTGACCGATTGTCACCCTTGTCGCCAACATCGAGGCACCTGTAACCATTTGCTTTGCCGTCGAGGGAACCAGCCAGATGGCCATCACACCGTAACGGACTGGAAGCAGCCATGCTCGAACCGGTTGACGTCGTGATCATTGGCGCTGGCGCCTCGGGCGGCGCCGTGGCCTGGAGCCTTGCCGAGACGCGAATGAAAATCCTCTGTCTGGAGCAGGGCGATTGGGTCAAGCCCACCGACTACCCCAGCAACTTTCGTGACTCCGAGGCTCGGCAGATAGCCGCGTTCAGCCCCAGTCCCAACCGGCGCGCCGGAACCGCGGACTACCCGATCAACGACGACAACTCGCCGGTCAAAATCGTCAATTTCAATGGCGTCGGTGGCGGCACGATCCTCTATGCGGGGCACTATCCGCGTTTTCATCCGTCTGATTTCCGCGTGCGCACCTTGGACGGGGTGGCCGACGACTGGCCGCTCGATTACCGCACCTTGGAGCCCTGGTATGCGGAAAATGACCGGATGACCGGGGTGTCCGGCCTGGCCGGTGATCCGGCCTATCCGCCGAAGCAGCCGATGATGCCGCCGCTGCCACTGGGCCGGTCGGGCGCGACGTTGGCGCGTGGGCTCAACAAACTTGGCTGGCACTGGTGGCCATCGGACAGCGCCATCGCCTCCACCGACTACGAAGGCCGCGCCGGATGCATCAATCTCGGCAATTGTGTCGGCGGCTGCGCGCAGGGTGCCAAGGCGAGCTCAGACATCACCTACTGGCCGCACGCGATCCGCGCCGGCGTCAGGCTGCGCACCCGGTGCCGGGTCAGGGAAATCACCACCAACACGGACGGCATGGCCTCCGGCGTCGTATACTACGATGCTGATGGAGCCGAACAGTTTCAGCCCGCGGAGGTGGTGATTGTTGCCTGCAACGGGATCGGCACGCCGCGGATTTTGCTGAACTCGGCGTCGTCGCGATTTCCCAACGGATTGGCGAATTCCAGCGGCCTGGTCGGCAAAAACCTCATGTTCCACCCCTACGCGCAGATCTACGGCTATTTCGATGAAGAACTGGACGGCTACCGCGGGCCGGGCAACTGTATCTGGAGCAAGGAATTCTACGAGACCGACCCGGCACGCGGCTTCCTGCGTGGTTACACCTTCGAATTCAACCGCGGCCAGGGCCCGGTGCGGACGGCCACAACCGGTATCGAGACAGGCCGCGTGCCCTGGGGCGACGGATCATCACAACGCGTTTCGAAAACTGTTCTGTCATCGGACCGGAATGATGGCGATCTGCGAGGACCTGCCGGAGGAGCGTAACACCGTCACGCTCGATCCGGTGCTGACCGATGGAAGTGGCATCCCGGCGCCGAGGATTGACTACACATTCAGCGACAACAGTCGCCGGATGCTGGATCACGCGGTTGCGCGGGGCACCGAGATACTGCTGGCCGCGGGCGCCCTGGACGTAGGGGTCGAGTCACCGGTGGTCGAAGGCGGCTGGCACCTGATGGGAACCGCCCGAATGGGCAAGGATCCGGGTCGTTCGGTCGTCAACGAATGGGGCCGCAGCCACGACGTGAAGAACCTGTTCATCGTCGACGGCAGCATTTTCGTGACCTCCGCCGGCGTGAATCCGACCTGCACGATACAGGCGCTCGCGCTGTATATCGCCGACAACATCAAGCAACGCCTGGCCACTCTGTTCGATTGAGGCAGCTCATGCCAAACGATGATCCCGCCCTGACGGCGAATGAGGTCCGGTCACTGCGTTGCGTGGCAGGAATGATGATCCCGGCCAGTGCCGAGCGTGACCTGCCCGGCGCCGACGACGAAACGATCTTTACCGACATCGTGCACGGCATCGGGCTCGACGCGGCTCCGGTGAGGCAGGCGCTCCGGCACCTGGATGCGTCGGTTGATGGTGTCTTCGCAGACGCTGACCTGACGCGGCGTCAGGCAGCGGCGGCGGCGTTGCAGGACGCCGGCGGTGAGCAGCTTACCGCGCTCATCAGGGTCGTTGCGCAATGTTATTATCGCGATGATCGCGTCATGCGCTCGTCGGGATGGAGGTCAGGCCGCCGTTTCCCAACGGATATGAAGTGGAACAGGGCGACTGGTCCCTGCTCGACCGCGTGCGCGCCCGCGCTCCGTTCTACCGCCGCACGCCCTGAACTGCCGAAAACTCGAACGATGGGCACACAGCCCGGTCTTTGATCAGGCCGCGAGCGACCCACGTATCGGCGACACCGGAAGATCGGCCTTGCGCATCAGCAGGTCTGACTCGGAGGCCCCCGAACGCAGTTGGGCTAGCATCTCGTCCGGATCATACTCGACGCCTATGGGATTGCTGCTGAAGTGCGGACCGTTCATGTAATCATTGGCTTCTTCGCTCGATCTGAACGCGTCGACCTGAAGCTCCATCTGGTTGCCGTCAGGATCGGCGTAATACATCGACACCGTCACACCGTGATGAATGCACCAATAGGGTAGAATGCCTGCTTCCTTCAGTTGCGCATAGTTTTCCAACAGGTCGTTGATCGTCTCATAGGTATAGGCAACATGATCGACGCCGACGACCCCGCGCCGGTCGATCTCGGCGCCGCCTGGCTGGACAAGTTCCAAGTTGACCAACGCAATCCGATGATGCTCATCGTCATAGGTCAGAAAAGCCAGCACCGGATTCTGATACTGCACCTTCGCATCGAACACCGTTTCGTACCAACTGACCATTTTCTCGAAGCGCCGGGTCCGATAGACCACATGGACAAATCGGGCAGGACGAACTCGTGACATGGAGTTGCTCCTTGTTCGATACGGCATTGGGTAAGTGCCCGCACGCGGTGGTCGTCTTCCGATGGTCAAGCCCTCGGCCGGCGGCTAAGGTCGGCTCGCCGCCGCCGTGGCACCATGCTGACGCCTAACCCAGCGCGAGTTCGCGGTAGGCGTCCGCCGCCACCGCATCGCAGTGCTCGCGATAGGCAGGATAGCCGCCGCTGTAGCGCATGATCTTGCGGGTCTGCTTGCCCTCGATGTTGCGGTTGATGCCGGTCATCCACGAATCCACCTCATTGGCCAGCAGCCCCTGGCCCATTGCCTTGACATGCTCGGTCCACCGTGCCGTCCCCGCCGGCGTCGCCTCGATCCGCGTCAGGCCGTGGTCGTGCGCGTGGCGGATCAGATCGGTCACCCAGTTGACGTTGTATTCGGCGGCGCGCGGAAAATTGCCCAGCCCGGCATGCGGACCCATCACCATCAGCATGTTGGGAAAGCCCTCGACCAGGACACCAAGATAGGTCTGCGGCCCGTCGCGCCACGCGTCCTTCAGCCGGCGTCCATCGATGCCCCTGATATCGATACGGTCGAAGGCGCCGGTGATCGCGTCGAAGCCGGTCGCGTAGATGATCATGTCGAATTCGTAATCGGCATCGCTGGTCTTGATGCCATGCGGCGTGATGCACTCGATCGGCGTCTCGTTGATGTCGACCAGTTTGACATGGGGCTGGTTGTAGACCTCATAATAATACGTCTCGAGCGGCAGCCGCCGCGTGCCGAAGCCATGGTTCTTCGGAATCAGCCTCTCCGCCACCGCCGGGTCCTTCACCCGCTGTCGGATCTTGCGCGCAACAAATTCGGAAATCAGTGCATTGGCATCACGATCCACCAGGATGTCGCGGAAATTCGCCTGCCAGATACCGAAGCCCGGTTCGCCATACAGCTTTTCCCAGAACGCCTCACGTTCCTCGGGCGTCACCTCGAGGGCGGAGCGTGGATCGGGGCTATGGATGAAGCAGCCAGGGGTCTCGTGGCAGCGCGCGAAAATCTCGGTGATAGCGGTCCCGGATCTCGCGCATCTGCTCCTCGGAGATCCTAGAGTTGTGCAGCGGCGCGCACCAGTTGGGAGTGCGCTGGAACACGGTCAGTTGGCCGACGTCCTTGGCGATGGTCTGGATGGTCTGCACGGCGGTCGCGCCGGTGCCGATCACCGCAACCCGCTTGCCCTCGAAGCTCAACCGGTTCCTTGGGCCAGTGCGCGGTGTGGCAGGACTGGCCCTTGAACGTGTCAACTCCCGGGATCCGCGGCATCGTCGGCGCCGACAGCACCCCGATGGCGGTAATCAGGAAGCGTGCACTGTAGTGCCTGCCGTCCTCGAGTATCACATCCCAGCTACGCGTTTCCTCGCTGTAGTGCGCGGCCTCGACGCGGCTGCGAAACTGGATATCGCGGCGCAGGTCAAACTTGTCGGCGACATAGTTGAGATAACGCTCGGTCTCCGGCGCCCCCGCGAAGTGCTCGGCCCAGTTCCATTCCTCGAGCAGCTCCCGCGAAAACGAATAGCCATAGGTCCAGCTTTCGGAATCGAAGCGCGCGCCGGGGTAGCGGTTCCAGTACCAGGTGCCGCCGACATTGGTGCCGGTCTCGAGCACCAGCGCCCTCAGACCGAGCTCGCGCAGCTTGTAGAGTTGGTAGAGACCGGAGACACCGGCGCCAATGACGATCGCGTCAAAATCCAACGTCGCATCCGTCTCGGCTTGGTTCGCGAGCGCTTCTGAGGTGGCCATGCTTCTTCTCCTGCAACCAGGTTCTGTGAAGTCGACTTTCACGCGGTTCGGAGTTTTCGGCAATAGGCGCGGCCCCTCCGGACAGTCCACGACACGAGCGGCCGGTCATCAAGTGCCGTTTTTGGCGGACGCTCGGGAGGTTCACGTCAATACAGGCTTCGGCAAATCGGTCGTGACAACGGCCACCATGCCTTGTCGGGTCCGCTCTGCGACCGCGGGACCGAACAAGTCCTGACCGGCGGCTCCGCGATGCAGGACGTCATCGGGTCTTTGGCATCTCGAACCCGGCGTCGCGTTCGATGTATTTCACGATCGCGGTCAGATCCTCGTGCGCCGCGCCCTTGTGCATGGCGTGCTTGAACACCAGTCGCGCCGCCTCGCACACCCACATCGGCACACCGAGTTCCTCGCCCTGAGCGATGGCCAGGTCGATGTCCTTCATCAGAATATGCATTTCTGCACCGAAATCGAAACTGCGCGTCAGCACGGCGAGGGGAAACTTCGCCTCCGTTGCACTGTTGCGCCCGCTGCCGGCATTGATCGCGGCGAGCATGACCTCGGGATCGAGGCCGCCCTTCGCACCCATGACGAATGCCTCGGCCGTTGCCGCCAGGGCGACCGCGGAGAGAATGTTGTTGGTCAGTTTCAGCACCTGAGCGGCACCTGGCTTGTCTCCAGCCACCGTGACAGTGCGACCCCACAACGAAATCATCGGCCGCACCCTCGCGACCGCGGCCGGATCTCCCGAGACCATCACCGAAAGCGATCCTGCGCGAGCGCCCGGCGGGCCTCCCGAGATCGGACAATCGACCAGGGTGACGCCCCGCGCCGCCATGGCCTGTTCGATCTCCTGCACGAACGGAACGCCAACCGTGCAGGTGTTCACCAACAGTTTCAGAGCGCTCCCTCGGGCCAGGCCGTCGTCGCCGAAGGTGACCGCGCGAAAGGCGGCCAAAGTCGGGAGCGAGACGAAAACGATCTCGCACTGATCCGCAAGCTCCTTCGGCGATGCGGCTCGGCGAGCCTGGCGATCCAGCAGAGGTTGGAGGGCAGCCTCGCGGATGTCGTAAACGGTCAGTCGGTGCCCGCCGTCCAGCAATTTGCCCGCCATCGGCAGGCCCATGTTCCCGACGCCCAGAAAACCCGCATCCATCGCTCGTCCCTCACTGTTCCGTGTCATGCACTCGGACCGACAGCGTATCTGGCCCCGTGCCGGTCGACCTGGGACCGGATGCTGCTCGCCATCTCCGGAACGAAGTGGCGGCCGGCTCTTTTCAGGGTTTCGTGATGCGGTACACCCTGGCCGCGGTGCCGCTGTACAACGCTGTCTTCTCGGTCGCCGATGCACCGGCGGTGATGCGCTTGAAAGCGTTCCACAGCTCGGTGTAGCCGCATGACTGCTTGTCCGGTGGAAAATTGCTCTCGAACATGCAACGGTCGGCACCGAAGGCCTCGATGCACGGCTCTATATATTGTCTCCACGCGGCGGCCAGTTCCTCGGACGAGGGCGGGATGTCTCGTTCATGGAAATCAAAACCAAATGACGTCATGCCGATGCCGCCCAGCTTGACGTTTACATTCGGACATTTGGCCAGTTCGCGGATGTCCTTTTGCCAGCTCTGCAGGATTTCCTGTCGGCGCCCAGAGTAGGGACCTATCCCGAGCACGCCGCCGACGTGATTGAGGATGATCGTGGTGTCGGGGAAGGCGCGGGCCAGATCAACAGCATCCGGTAGTTGCGGATGATACTGCCACGACTCGAAACTCAGTCCCAGCTTGGCCAGTTCGGCGAATCCGGTGCGAAATTTGCTGTCCAGCACCAAATGTGGCGGAACGATGCGTGAGGCGAACTTGCCGATCTCGTCGCTACCGTCCCACGAAGCCCCCTGGCGAATGCCGCGGAACCGGCCACCGCCGGCTGCAAGCTCGGCCTCCAGCACCTCGCGCACCGGCGCACCGCGCGATAGGTCGGCGTAACCGATGATCGCCTCGGCGACGCGACAAGGGCCGTAGTTGCCTGATGCGCTCATCGCTGCGACGCCATTGACGAACTCGACCTCGCCTACCGGGGCCATATGCGCGGGGCCGTGCCTGCGGTACATCGCCTGGCACTCAAGGAAGACCGTTGCGACGATGTTGTGGCCACCGCCGATGTCGGCCAGAAGCTCAGGTAAAAAGTAATGGCCGCGATGCGGTGTGTCCCAAAGGTGGTGGTGCGGATCGATGATGGGCAGATCCGGCTCCAGCGCCGCCTCAGCCGGACGCTTGCGCCAGCCACGCCTTCAGATCGGCATCATTACGATATATGAGGCCTCGGTATTCACCTTTCGAATCCCCTGCTTGAACCATTGCCGATCCCTTTTCTGGCATGCTGTGGGGGGTTCCGTTACGATTGGGCCGATGAACGTGGCGGGACCCTGCCTCGCCTGCGCATTCCCAGATGCCGCCAAACCGCCCCTTTGCTGTCCCTGAGCGGTAGTCCTGTCGGCGACCATCACTCGCGGCAAAGGTTAGACCCCGGCTGGCGGGGCCGACAAGATGCCACCGGTTTCGGTGTCGGGCAGGGCCCCGGCAGCCCGCCGCCCGTGGGGGCTTGTTTCGAACGGAACGTCGTGCACAGGATCGCCGATTGCGCACAGGGGGAGCGACACATGGCCGGAACCGTTGACCGCGGCGGGTATCGCTTCATTCCGGGTCCATTCCAATACTCGGCGGGCGTTGGAGCACTTCCCGGCTTCGCGATCAGACGTGTGCAATTCGCCCGACCCGTGCCGCTGACCGACGGTTTCGAGCGCATCGCGGCGTTCCTTCGCGACGCTGGACAACCTCTGACGGCACTCTGCGCATGTGAACTTCGTTCGCCCGCACAGTTCACTGATGCGGGCTTCACCGCTTTCAACCGCCAGTACGTGGGAACACTTCAGGACTGGGGCATCGTGCAGGGCGACGTCAATCCGGTCGCCCGCAGCAACGTCTGTCCCGAATTCGACAAACCGCAAACCCCCAGCTTCTACGCGTTTTCGTTCGTTGCGCCGTCGGACGTCGCGGGCAGCTTCGTGATCGCGGGCAGTGGGGAGGCGCGGGAAGGCGACGGACCCTATCGCGACAAGACCGTGCGCTACGGTGAGACCAATGCGAACGCCATTGGCGAGAAGGTCCGCTTCGTAATGAACCAGATGGAACATCGGATGGCAGCGCTGGATACCGGCTGGCCAATCGTCACCGCGACTCAGGTCTATACCGTGCATGATATTCATCCCGGTCTCGCCCGAGACATTGTGGCGAAAGGCGCGGCCAGCCACGGCATCACCTGGCATTTCTGCCGGCCACCGGTGATCGGCCTGGAGTATGAAATGGACTGCCGCGCCGTGTTCGACGAAAGAATGCTTCCCGTGTGACGTCGCGCTGACGTGTCCAGATAGCTGCAAGCGAAACCAGGCGGACGTCAAGGTTTGACTTTGCTCACGTCACGGGTTTCAGTTGCGGAGCTCGGGATCTGGGATCAATTAGACCCCAATACGCAATGAGGCCGGGAGGAGATTTGAGCATGCGCATGACGGATAAAGTCGCTGTGGTCACCGGGGGCGCCTCCGGGATCGGGAAGCGAACGGCCGAGCGATTTGTCGAAGAAGGCGGTCGTGTCGTCATCGCCGACGTGCAGGACGATGTGGGCGCACGCGTTGCCGACCGGCTCGGCGATCTGGCCCGCTTTGTCCATTGTGACGTCACCCGGGAGGCCGATATTGAGGCTGCCGTGGTTCTGGCCGACACCACCTGGGGACGGCTTGATCTGATGTTCAACAATGCCGGCAGAGGCGGTGACCAGAACCCGATTGCGACGATGCCAGTCGAGGGCTGGGACGCCACCATGAACCTGCTGCTCCGCTCAGTCATGCTCGGCATCAAGCACGCCACCCCGATCATGAAACGTCAGGGGTTCGGGTCGATCGTTTCGACGGCAAGCGGTGCAGGTCTGGTGCCGGGCAGTACCGCAACGGCTTACTCGGTAGCCAAATCAGCAGTGATTTTTCTCACCAAGTGTGCGGCCATCGAGTTGGCGGCTCATGGGATCAGGGTCAATTGCATTTGCCCGGGATTTATCGCCACCCCGATCTTCACCCGCAACGCTGACCTGCCCAGCCAGGTCGTGGAGCGGGTGGTCGAGGACATCAGGCCAATCCTCCAGTCCCAGCAACCACTTCCCCAGGCCGGCCGGCCTGACGACATCGCAAACGGCGTGCTTTATCTCGCGGACGATCTGTCCGGTTTCGTAACGGGTATCGCGCTCTCAATTGACGGCGGTTTCGCCGCCGGAACTCATCCTGGTCGCCGTGATGCGATGTGGGCACCCATTCGATCAACCGTCGCGGCCGTGGTTGAGCGCCATGCAGCGGAGGAACCGGACGCAACGGCTTAATCCGCGACGACATCGGATGCGGGTCCGGCCAGTATAAGAGGCAAGCCTCCTACCCAGAAGCCCCGTGCCCCGCTACTCGGCGGCCATCACCTTGCGTGGCGGCGTCTGCACCACCGGCGCCAGTTCCGGCGCATTGAACGCCACCACCCGGCGTTCGTTGGATACCGGCCGATACAGCGTGTCCCGCTGCACCGGAAGCCGATCGAGCGACCCGATCAACTGCTCCATCGCCTCGGGCGCGAATTCCTGTCCGTGCTGAGTGCCGGCCGCCCGCGATATGCTCTCGTTCATCAGCGTGCCGCCCAGGTCGTTGGCGCCGGCGTTCAGACACATCGCCGCGCCCTCCGGCCCCATCTTTACCCAAGACGTCTGGATGTTGGTGATCAGCGGGTGCAGCGCCAGGCGCGACACCGCATGCATCAGAATCGCCTCGCGCAAGGTCGGCCCCTTGCGCGCCAGGCCCCGCAGATACATTGGCGCTTCCATGTGCACGAACGGCAGCGGAACGAATTCGGTGAAGCCGCCGGTTTCCGCCTGCAGGTCGCGCAGCACCAGTAGATGCCGAGCCCAGTTCAGCGGCCCCTCGACGTGGCCGTACATGATGGTGGAGGTGGTCCGCAGCCCCAGCGCGTGAGCAGCGCGCGCCACGTCCACCCACTGGCCGGTGTTGATCTTGTCGGGGCAGATGATGGCGCGGATTTCGTCGTCCAGTATCTCGGCCGCCGTGCCAGGAAGCGTGCTTAGCCCGGCGTCCTTCAGCCGCACCAGGAATTCTGTCAGTGACAGGCCGAGTGTCGCGGCGCCCTGGGTGACCTCGAGCGGCGAGAAGGCATGAATGTGCATTCCGGGAATCGCCGCCTTGATCGCCTTGCAGATGCCGATGTAGGTCTCGCCGGTGTAGTCGGGATGAATGCCGCCCTGCAGACAGACCTCGGTGGCGCCGCGATCCCACGCCTCCTGCGAGCGCCGGACGATTTCCGACATTTCGAGGTCGTACGGAGTCCCCCGCAGCGCCTCGTGCGTCTTGCCCTTGGAGAACGCACAGAACTTGCAACGATAGTAACAGATGTTGGTGTAGTTGATATTCCGGTTGACGACGTAACGGATGACCTCACCGCTAACACGCCGGCGCAGTTCGTCGGCCACGGTGATCACCCGTTCGTAGTCCGCGTCCCGGGCCCCGAACAGCCGGATGATCTCGGCCTCGTCGAGCCGTTGTCCCGCCGTCGCACGCCCCAGGGTCCGTTCCAGTCCAGGATCGACCTGGTTGAGCAGCACCGACCGGGGCTTCGGCGCGAACGTCAGCCCCGGCGCCCAGTCATCGTCGCGCGCCCAGCCATCGGCGTCGACGCTCTGACGCACGCGGGTGGCGACCTTGCTGTGCAGCCAGCGCTCCGGATCGGCGACCCAGGCCGGATACACCGGCAGCCGGGGAACCAGGATCTTGTCCATCTCCGCCGTCCGCCGAGCGAGGGCATCGAGTTCGGGCCAGGGCGCTTCGGGATTGACGTGGTCGGGCGTGACCGGCGACACGCCGCCCCAGTCATCGATGCCGGCGCCGATCAGCCGCTGGTAGACCCCGGGCGAGAGGTTGGGGGGCGCCTGGACATGGACATCGGCGGGAAGGATCAGCCGGGCGGCGGCGATGGTCCACAGCAGGTCGTCGAGGTCGGGCTCGTCCGCGTTCGCCAGCTTGGTGTCCGGCTTGGCGCGGAAGTTCTGCACGATCACTTCCTGGATGTGGCCATGCTGAACGTGCAGGTCGCGGATCGCGGCCAGGGCATCGAGGCGTTCGTCCCTGTTTTCCCCGATGCCGATCAGGATGCCGGTGGTGAACGGCACCGCCAGTTCGCCGGCCAGACGCAATGTCTCCAACCGGACTGCCGGCAGTTTGTCGGGGGAGCCGTAGTGGACGCCGCCCGGCGCGCAGAGCCGCTCGCTGGTCGATTCCAGCATGATCCCCTGGCTGGCCGATACCTCGCGCAGGACCGCGATCTCCTCCCGAGACATCACCCCGGGGTTTGCGTGCGGCAGCAGGCTAGTCTCCTTCAGCACCAGTTCGCACATCGCGCGCAGGTAGCTGATGGTGGTTTCGTGGCCCAGTGCGGCGAGCGCCTCGCGTGCCGCGCGGTAGCGCAGTTCCGGCTTGTCACCTAGGGTGAACAACGCCTCGGTGCAGCCCGCGGCCTCGCCGGCGCGGGCGATGGCAAGCACCTCGTCCGCCGACAGATACGCGGCGTGGCCTGCCCGCGGCCGCTCCGCGAAGGTGCAGTAGTGGCACACGTCGCGGCACAGCTTGGTCAGTGGAATGAATACTTTTCGCGAGTACGAGATCGTCCGCCCGAAGGCGGCGTCGCGCTGCCGAGCGGCCTTCGCCATCAGCTCCGGCAGGGGGGCGGATGCCAGCCAGGTCATATCGATTGTCATGGTTTGCTTACCAGGTCCCCGGCAAATTGCTGCTGCGTGTCCAAGGTCTGCTCGGCTGCCGCGAGTTGATCAATCAGACCGACCGGTGCCGCGCCACGCAACATAGCATGACGATCGCCGGTGAACATCCACCGGGCGCCGTGAAGGTCCTAGCCTCCAGCGTGGCGGCATAAACGGTCCTGTCCGATGTCGAGCAGTCGCGATCGCGAGCAGCGCGCGCGAGCAGATGTAGCCGGTCGACCACCGCTTTCAACGTCTCGGCTCGTTACAAGCCGCCTGTTAACCAACGCGGAGGGTCTCGCACCGGCCAAAGTGCCGCCGGTGGCCGGTTGCCTCTCGCCCCGGCATCGTGTGCTATCGCTCTCACTTGGCAATCCAAGCAGGAGGAAACCATGCAGATCGGTTGCAGCGCCCCCACCAGCGGTCCGCTCATCGGCCCCGACAGCCTGCTCCGCATCGCCACCGAGGCGGAGAAACTCGGCTACGACTACGTCACCGTCAGCGACCATGTGATGATCCCGACCAGCATCGCGTCGCGCTATCCCTATTCCGACTCCGGCGAGTTCCCCTCGGGTGCCGCGGCACCCCGGTTGGAGCAACTGACCGCGGCCACCTTCATCGCAGCTGCAACGTCGAAGCTGCGGATCGTCACCTCGGTGATGGTAGTGCCGCACCGGCCCGCCGTGCTGACCGCCAAGATACTGGCGACGCTCGACTATTTGTCGAAGGGGCGCCTTACGCTCGGGATCGGCGCCGGCTGGTGCGAGGAGGAATTTGTCGCCATCGGCGCGCCGCCGTTTGCTGAACGTGGAGCGGTCACCGACGAGTGGATGATGGTCTGCAAGGAGCTTTGGACCGCGGACGAGCCGAAATTCGCCGGTAAATACGTCCAGTTCAAGGATGTGCTGTTTCCGCCGAAGCCGGTGCAGGCGCCCATCCCGATCTGGGTCGGCGGGGAGAGCGGACCCGCCATGCGTCGCACAGCCAAGTACGGCGATGCCTGGTATCCGATCGGCACCAACCCGCAGTTTCCGATGGATACGCTCACGCGCTTCAAGGCCGGGGTGGCAAAGCTACGCGGCATGACGGAGAAAGCCGGGCGTGATCCGGCTGCCGTGGGACTGGCCTATCGTGTATCCTCAAATCCTGAGGCGCAGCCAAAGGGCACTGTCGATGGTCAACGAAAGCTGTTCACCGGCGGCGCCGCCGATTACGTCGGCGACATCAAGGCGCTGCAGGACGCCGGCGTGACCGCGTTCGACTTCGGGCTTTTCGGTTCCGATTTGCCGGCGACGCTCGCGAACCTGCAGCGCTTCCGGGACGATGTCGTCGCCAAGGTGCGCTAGTAGCCTGATAATTGGCTCACGGTGGCGAATGCAAGGCGCGGAAGGCAGCGGTCTCGGCCGCAGTCGGTAGACTGCTCTGACTGCCGCGGCGCGTGCAGCACAGGGCGGCTGCCAAACTCGCCCAGCCACCGCGTCGCGCAATCCGCCGCCGCGGTCGAGCCGGTGCGCCAGAACGCCAACGAAGCAGTCCCCCGCCGCAGTGGTGTCGACCGCGACCACCGGATGAGCGGGCTCGTGCCAGTTGGCTCCGGCACTGGCAATGTCCGCACCGTCCCCGCCCTTCGTCAGCACCACGGCGTTACCGCCCAGACGCTGTTGCAGTCCGAGTCGCCGACGCCCCGCAGTGCAGATGGTCGGCCAGCCAGGCGCCCTCGGTCTCGTTGACGACGAGCACGTCGACCATGCGCAGGATCGGCTCCGCGAGAGGGCGCGGCCGGCGCCAGGTTCAGCACGACCCGCGCACCCGCCGCCCGGGCACGCTCGATCAGCGATGCGGTCTGGTCCGGCGCAACCTCCATCTGCAGCACGACTGTCGCCTGAGGTCCCAGGATGGCCGCCTCGACCCGGTCCGCGACGGCTGACAGGTTAGCGCCGGAACCAACGGCGATGGCGTTGTTACCTTGCTGATCAACGACGACGGCGGCGCAACCGGTATTGGCGTCGACTTCCGCCACCCGCTCCAGATCTACCCCTGACTGGCGCAGCAGACGCGAGAGCGCCGGCGGCCAAGGCATCGCGCCCGACGGCACCGGCCATCAGCACCACGGCGCCATCGCGCGCCGCCGCGACCGCCTGGTTGGCGCCCTTTCCCCCGGGCTCGATCCGCACCGATGCTCCCAGCACGGTTTCTCCCGCGACCGGGATGCTGGGCAGGGCAAAAACCAGATCGAGATTGATCGAGCCGAATACGATGATCACGCTGCCATCTCCCCCGCGATAAGCCGATCGGTCAGCAAAACCGGCTCATGGCGATGCCAGGAACGCCCGCACCTCCCGCAGGAAGATGTCAAGCTGGTCGTGATGCACCCAGTGACCCGCCTGTTGCACCGGCAGCACCCGCGCCGCCCGGAAATAGGCCAGCCGCCCGTCCTCGGCCGGATCGCGCGCCCAGCTTTCCGTTCCGTAGACCAGCAAGGTCGGGCAGGTGATCCGGCCCCACAACTCGGCGATCGCATCGCGGGTCATGTCATAGGGCGGCCACACCCGGACGTAGTGGTCGAACTTCCAGCTATAGGTGCCGTCCTCGTTCTGATTGACGCCGTGCTGGGTCAGATGCTGAGCCTGGGCCGGGGTCAGATGCGTGTTGGCCGCCTGCATACGGGCGTAAGCGGCCTCCACGGTCGGATAGCGGCGGGGCTGACGGCCGGAGATCGAACGCTGTTCGTCGATCCAGGACCGCATTCGTGTCGGCGATCGGCTTCTCGTCCGCGGCGGCACCGGAGAGCGGGCCCGGGACCAAGTCCTTCGATCGCGACCAGCCGCCGCACTGTCTCGGGATAGATACCGCTGTAGCGCAGCGCGATGTTGCCGCCGAGCGAGTGGGCGATGATGGTGACCGGCGCCAGCTTCTGCTGATGGATCAACTGCGCCAGGTCATAGATGTAGTTCGCCATGGTGTAGTGGCCGGACGCCGACCACGCCGAATCGCCATGCCCCCGCAGGTCCGGCGCGATGACGTGGTAGTCCCGCCGCAGGTCGGAGGCGACCCAGTCCCAGTTGCGGCAGTGATCCCGGCCGCCATGCAGCAGGATCAGTGGCGGCGCGCCGGTGTTGCCCCAGTCGACGTAATGCAGCCGCAGCCGCTGTGAGAAGAACACCCGGGACGCCGGCCCCGAGGCTGGCGCCCCGCCGCGCCGCCGTCGTCTTGTCCTTGGCCGTGTTCATGGGTAGCGCAGCACGGGAGAGGGCGTCCTGTAGGCGTAGGCGCTACCCGTCAGCCGATCGGCGGCTTCCTGTTGTGCCACTTCGTCGCCCTTTCGTATGCCGCGGCGACGCGCAGCACCGTCGCATCGTCGAAATAGCGGCCGACGAACTGAGCCGACACCGGCAAGCCGTTGCGTGACAGTCCAGACATCATCGCCAGGGCCGGATGCCCCGTCACGTTGAACGGCGTGCGCGCCTGCCGCGGATAGGTCCGTGCGGTTTCCTCCGCGTCGTCCAGGCGGCTCGCCGGATCCATCGAACTGGCGCAAAGCAGCACGTCGACCTCGCGAAACTGCTCCTCGACCGCGGCGATGACCTCGCGCGCGCCGACGCTGAGCGCCGACATAGTCGCCGGCGGTCATGAACGCGCCGGGCAGCAGCCGGCGGCGGGCCGACTGGCCGTAATCGCCCGGCCGCGCGCGCAGCCAAGGTGCGTGGATCGACCATGCCTCGGCGCACAGGATTACCCGGTTGATGGCGGCGAATTCCGTCAGCGAGGGCAGGCTGACGGTCCGCACCTGCGCACCCTCGGCCTGCAGCACCCTGCGCAACATCTTCCAGGGCAGCCGCAACCTCGGGATGGGCCGGCATGTCGCGTTCGTGGAAATGGCGAATGAAGCCGATGCGCAGATCACGCACGCCACGCTCGAGCGTGCGGCCGAAGCACCGGACCCGGGTCGCGGCACTGCCTGGATCGCCCGGATCGTGCCCGGCGATCGCATCCAGCAGCAGCGCGTTGTCGGCGACGGTGCGGGTCAGCGGCCCGACATGATCCAGCGTGAACGACAGCGGGAACACGCCGCGCCGGGACACCAGGCCATAGGTCGGCTTCAGGCCGACGATGCCGCAGGCGCTGGCCGGGTTGCGGACCGAGCCGCCGGTATCGGTTCCCAGCGCCAGGGGAAACAGCCCGGCGGCGACTCCGGCGCCCGAGCCGGAGGACGATCCGCCCGGATGATGCTCGCGGTTCCATGGGTTGCGCGCAGGCGGAAAGGGCAGATCGAAGCTGGGCCCGCCGATGGCGAATTCGTGCGTCGACAGCTTGCCGATGATGATCGCGCCGGCCTGGCGCAGCTTCTGCGATCACCACCGCGTCCGCGCGCGGCGACGTTGTCGACCAGGATCTGCGAGTGGCAGGTGGTCGGCAGGCCGGCAACGTCGATGATGTCCTTTATCCCGACCGGCACCCCGTGCAGCGGACCTCGGATCCGCCCGGCCGCGATCTCCGCCTCGGCTGCGCGCGCGGCCTGCATCGCGACATCGGCGTCCAGGCGGATAAAGGCGTTCAGCTTCGGATCAAGCGCCTCGATCCGCGACAGCAGGGCGTCCAGCAGCTCCACCGGCGAAATTCTCCTGGCTGGCGAAGGCGCTCGACGCCTCCGCCGCGGACAGCCAGTGCAGCTCGGTCACAGCCCGGTCGCCGCCCGCATCGGCGGCCAAGGTTCGGCGGCGGGATCGGCCGGCACCGTGAAGCCGTGCGCATTGTCCAGCGCCTGCGCCGCCGCGGCCTCGACATCATCGGGGAATTCCGCGAGTGCCTTGTCCAGTCCGGCCGCCCGCGCGAGGGCAATGATGATGGGATCCATGGCGCCACTCCAGCTGCTACCGTTGCCGCGCGATCATGCTGCGGGACAGGATGCCGCGAAAGAGGCGACGGACTGCCTCAGGCGTGGACAAAAGACCGCCGCGACGAAAAAAAGGCGGTACGACCGGGGGTGTGGGTCGTACCGCCAAAAGTTTGTCGCGCACTGTGTCGCGACTACGGGGAGGAAACAGGACACCGCCGTAGCGGCTCCGGGGACTTATCTAGTATCAAAACCTTTATAAGAGGTTAACAAAAGCGTGTCCGAACCTACTTTTTTGTCGTTCACTTCGCGTTGTGCTCTACCGGAGGTAGCAGATATGCCGCACGCCTCGACCGGGCTGCTTCCTCTGGCCGGCCTGAAAGTTCTCGAAATCGGCCATTACATCGCCGCCCCGTTCTGCACCCGCATCCTTGCCGATCTCGGCGCCGAGGTGATCAAGCTGGAACCGCCCGGCGGCGATCCGTTCCGTGGCTGGGGCGCGGCAAAGGACGGTCACTCCGTCTGGTTCAGCATTCACGGCCGCAACAAGCTTTCTGTCGAGCTCGATCTGAAAAAGCGACCGCGACGTCGCTGCTGCAAGCTGGCGGCGAGGGCCGACGTGCTGGTGGAGAATCTCCGCGCGGGTCAGCTGGAGCGGCTGAAAATCGGCCCCGAGGCCCTGCACGCGGTTAACCCGCGGCTGGTGATCGCGCGGATCTCCGGCTACGGCCAGGACGGGCCGTATCGCGACAAGCCCGCATTCGGCGCGATCGGCGAGGCGATGGGCGGCCTGCGACATCTGACCGGACATCCCGAGCGGCAGTTCCGACCTGCCACCGCCGCGCTGCGGCATTTCGATCAGCGACGACCTGGCCGGACTGTATGCCGCGATCGGGCTGTTATCGGCCCTTTGGCAGCGCGACGCGGTCGGGCACCGGGCGCGGCCGGGTGATCGACGTCAACCTGGTCGACAGCGTGTTCAGCCTGATGGAGGGGATGCTGCCGGAATACGCGATGGACGGCCGCATCAGGCAGCCGGCGGGCGCCGCGCATCGCCGACCGCCTCGCCGACCAACACCTACCCGTGCGCCGACGGCAAATGGCTGTGCATCGCCGGCAACTCCGACCTGATCTTCGCCCGGCTGATGGCGGCGATCGGCAGGCCGGAACTGGCCAGCGATCCCGCCTATGCGACCAACGGGCTGCGCTGCGAGAACCGCGCCGCGCTCGACGCAGCGATCGCCGCCTGGACCCGGACCCTGCCGGCCAAGGAGGCCGAAGCGATCCTGGAAGCCGCCGACGTGCCGTGCTCCCGCCTGTTCGACATCGCCGACTGCGCCGCCGACCCGCATTTCCTCGCCCGCAAGTCGGTGCAGTCGGTGGACGACCCGCTGATCGGCCGAACCTGCATCCCGGCCCGGCGATCCGTCTGGACGGGGAGCGCCCGAGGACGTGGTCCGCTGGACCGGTCCGGCCGCTGGCGCTCACACCGACCATGTCCTGCACACGTTGCTTGGACTGCCGCGCGATCCGGGTTAACGGCGCCGCATCACGCCCGCCGAACCCGTGCCATGGCCGGCGCAGGTCGGCCCCCACGTCTTTAGCTATTCAAGGAGCTTCGTGTTCGCTACGACATCCGGGGCCTGACCACGCGATCGAGATAGGTCGCGAGCGACTCTGAGCTCGGTGCCGCTACCGCGCGCCGCAACCACCTGGTCCGGCCGGATCAACACCCAACCTGGCCCGCGCATTTCGTAACGCTGGCGGACGTGTCGGTCCGGATCGGCGACCGCATCGAAGCCGCAGCACGTCGACCTGATGCGCCGTTCCGTCGACAAGCCGGCCGACATCGATCGTACCAGACTGGTCCTCGAAAATGAGCAGACTGTGTCGCGGCTGGAAAGAAACGGCCAAAGCGATCGGGTCGTGCCGCTTTCCGACCTCATGCCACTGCACCTCAAGCGCTCGGGCGCCGACATCGGTCCGGCCCGGCCGACGAGGAGGGCCGCCGAGTCCCACCAGCGGACCGTCTCGATACACCACCGCCGTCTGCGATAGCTGGACCTGAAGCATTCGCTGCATGGAAGGCAGCTTGCCCACGATCATCAGCGCCGCGTCCTTGAGCAATCGGGTGACGGTGCCGGTGCTGAAGGCGAGATGCTGACGCTGGGTGGACTCCTCGACGATGTCCCGGGCGGCCGGCCTGCGCTCCGCCTCATAGCTGTCGAGCAGCAGTTCAGCGTCGCCGCGACCTTGCAGGACGTGAGCAAGCTTCCAGCCCAGGTTGGCGGCGTCGTGGATGCCCGTGTTCATGCCCTGGCCGCCGGCGGGCTGTGGATATGGGCGGCGTCGCCGGCCAGGAAGCAGCGACCTTTGCGGAATGCGGCCGCGAGCCGCTCGTTGATGTGGAACACGGCTAGCCATTCGGGATCACTCAGCCGAATTCCCGGGGGGCCGTGCCGATCGGCGTTTTGCTGCAGTTCCTCCAATGTCGTGGTCGGGCTGCCGTCCGCTTCGCGGCGCACGGTGAAGATGCGCCAGACCCCGTCCTCAAAGGGAAACAGGGCAGCCGTGCCGTCATTGTGCCACCAGATGTACAGGCTGCGATCATCGAGAGCCCCGCCGGCGATTTTGACGTCTCCGAGCAGGAAGGTCTCGGGTTCGGTCAGGCCCTCGAATTCGATGCCGAGGGCTTCTCGGACAACGCTGCGGGCACCATCGCAGCCGACGAGATATTTGACCCGGCTCTGTTCGTTTGTGCCGTCGGCCTTGCGGAGGCTGACAGTCACGGCCTCTCCGTCGTCGCTCAGCCCGACCAGTTCAACGCCACGCTCCACCGCGACACCGAGCGCGGCGAGACGCTGGTGCAGAATCTGCTCGGTCCGCGACTGTGCCAGCAGGATGGGGAAGGGATAGGCGCTGTCTATGCCGTCGCCGACGGCGACTTCGGCTAGTGTGCGTTTCCCGTCGCCAATGCGCACCGCATTGAGCCGCCTGCCCGCTGCCAGGAATTCGTCGATCACGCCGGCGCCATGCAGCGCCTCGAGGGTTGCACTCCAGATCACCAGGGCCTTGGAAACGGTCGCGGGCTCTTGCAGGCGGTCGATCACCCTTACCGAAACGCCGAAGCGGCGAAGGGTCACGGCCAAGGACAGCCCCGTAGGCCCGGCGCCCACCACCAACACGTCATGTGTCATAGTGTTCCTCCTGTCTCTCTCCCGTTGGCAACGCCGCGACAGGGTGCCGGTGCGATCTGGCCGGTCATTTTGCCGCAGCGGCACGTCTTGCAGAGCGATTGGGCCGGTCGCTTCAGCGGATTTCCAAAAAGGACGCACCACTACCGCCCGCTGGGCTGATTTTCGTCAAATCCCGCGCGCCGCCCGGCTCACCCGACAGCGGGTCGCTGCTGCCCTTGAACCCCAGAGCGACGACGTAAAGCTCACTCGACTGCTTTCGGCTTGCCGGCGGCTTGGCATGGCGGACCACTGAGAAATGCCGCTTGAGAATGTCCAGGACTGTGCGCTCCGACCCGCCCTGGAACACTTTGGCGACGAAGCCGCCGCCGGGGGCAGGATCCGCACCGCGAAATCCAGCGCCATCTCGGCCAGCGCCACGATCCGGATGTGGTCGGTCGCGGCATGACCCGTGGTGTTCGGCGCCATGTCCGACAGCACCAGGTCCGCATGCCCGCCGAGTTCGGCCGTCAGGCGCGTCGGGCATGTCCGGGTCGGCGAAGTCACCCTGGATGTCTGTGGCGCCGTGAATCGGGTCGATCGGCAGCAGGTCGACTGCCAGAACCGACGATGCGCCACGTTTCACCGCCACCTGTGTCCAGCCGCCGGGCGCCGCGCCCAGGTCCAGCACCCGCGCGCCGGGCCGGATCAGGTGGAAGCGGTCATCCAGTTCGATCAGCTTGAAAGCCGCGCGCGACCGCCATCCCTGCTGCCGAGCCGCCGCGACGTAGGGGTCGTTGAGCTGACGCGACAGCCAGCGCTGCGAGGCGGCGGTGCGGCTCTTCGCGGTCTTCAGTGGCACCGACAGCCGCGCGTGACGGTGGTATCACCGATCGGCTCATCGAAGCCTCACCCGCGGCGGCGCCCGTCATGCCGGCGCTGGCGCGTCACGATCGGCGCGCATCAGACGCAACAGCACCCCCTCGCGCAGCCCGCGATCGGCGACGATGACCTGGGGCGCCGGCCACAGCCGGGTGATCGCGGCGAAAACGGCGCACCCGGGGAGCACGAATTCCACCCGATCCGGGCCGACGCAGGGATGCTGCATCAGCCCGTCACGCCCGAGGTTTCGCAACGAAGCTAGCGCTGCGGACGCCTCCTGACTGCTGAGTTCCACCCCATCGACCGCTGGTCGCCGATACCGCTCCAGGTTCAGCGCGACCCCGGCCAGCGTCGTCACCGTCCCGCTGGTGCCCAGCAGACGGACACCGCCGTTGCTGATCTCCCGGGCAATACAATGCACCCGTTCGAAACGGCGAAGACGATCGAGGACATCAGTGACCATCGCCTCAAAGCCGTCGGGGGTGAAGCCAGCATCGCCCCAGCGCTCCGCCAGATTGACCACGCCGATCGGCAGCGAATCGAAACCGATCAACTCGGCTCGCCGCTGCGCCGAACGCACCCAGGCGAGCTCCGTCGATCCGCCGCCGATATCGAACAGCAGCGCCCGCCGGCCATCTTCTGGCAGCAGCGGCGCGCATGATTCCGAGCGCCAGTTCTGCCTCCTCGCGGCCCGAGATCACGCCGAAGTCGAAGCCGGTTTCCTGCTTCACCCGGCCCAGGAATTCGGCGCCGTTGGCGGCACGGCGGCATGCCTCGGTCGCTATCGCCCGCACCTGCCGCACCGGCCGGCGGGCAAGCCGCGACGGCGCAGGTTTCCAAGCGCGCCGATAGCCCGATCCATCGCCGCCCCGCTTAGCCGCCCGGTGTGGTGCAGCCCCTCACCGAGCCTGACGATGCGCGAAAAGCTGTCGAGGACGCGAAACCCGTCGCCCGCCGGGGTCGCCACCAGCATGCGGCAATTGTTGGTGCCGAGGTCGAGCGCGGCGAAGGCCGGGCCGAAAACCCGGCGCGCCAGCTCAGGTCTGGCCCCCGAGCACGGCGGGGCCAGGTCAGCCACGGGAACAGCTTGCACCGGCGTCATAGCTGGATTGTCAACCGAGTGGGAGCAGGGGGCAAGGGGCGGATTGGCATTCCGATCCTGGCCGAGGCCTTTTCACGCGTCCGGGAGGTCCGGATCGAGTCGGCGTGGTGTGCGATACCCGCCAGGCTCCGCCACCGTGGCTCTTGGCCTCCCGCACCGCCATATGGGCTCGACGGAGCAGCGCCCGGACGTCCTCCGCGCTGCCGAGCTGGCGGCTGGCGATGCCGATCGAGAAGGAGACGTTCGCGCCCGCGGGTAGATCCTCGAAAAGAGCTGCTGAACAAAGCGACGTCGGCCCGTTCGGCGGCTGTCAGGTGATCCATGCCGTTCTGCCAGACTGCGATCTCATCGCCGCCGACCCGCGCGACGATGTCGCCCGGGCGAACCATGGCGCGAAGTTGATTGCTGATGCGGACCAGCACGGCGTCGCCAATGCCGCGCCCGAGGGTCGCGTTGAGGCGCCGCATCTCGTCGACATTGATCAGGGAGAGAGTGCCGACCTGGCCGTCCAGGTCCAGACGGTCGATATGCCGATCGGCCTCATCCATGAACCATCGCCGGTTGGGCATGCCGGTCAGCCGATCGATCCCGATCTGGCCGGTCTGCAGGCCGATCGACGCGCGCACGCACCACCGCCAGCGCCGCGACCAGCCCATGGTCAGCCTCGGTCCACCGCCGGCCGCGCGGGCTGCGCCAGACCACCAATCCACCGGCCCGAGCCGGGGGCAGCAGCCAAGGGCAGGTCAGAATCGGACGCTTGTCGGACGCGATCGGTATGCGCCGGACCGCCGGGATTCGCCGCCAGCAGACGATTGCCGACGTCAACCGTGTCGAGGCCCGCGACGCCCGCGCTATAAGAAGTCACGAAATCCGGCTCGTCCTGGCTCAGATCGAGAATCGCCAGCCCTTCCAGGTCCGAGGCCTGACAAGCCTCCTCGAGCATGGCGGTAATCGAGCTGTCGTAAACGTCACTGTTGAGCACTTCATCCTCTCGCCGCGCGGACCAGGCCCCGTGTTTAGTCGGTTTGTCGCCGGCGTGGTAGGAAATCGGAAACTCCAGCCGGCCGCGGCCGTGGTTGCCAGGTGGCTGCCCAGCCGGATTGGCGGAATTTCGACGGTCGGGGATAGAGTGGTCCAATCTGAGCAGGAGACAGTCTCATGCGTGCCGTCTGGTACGACCGGCAAGGCCCGGCCGGCGAGGTCATCGAGACCGGTGAACTGGCCACGCCGGAGCCTCGCCTGAACCAGGTAAGGGTCAGGCTCGAAGCATCCGGGGTCAATCCGTCCGACACCTACCGCCGTCGCGGCGCGGTGCCCCCGGAGTATCCGCGCGTCATTCCCAACAGCGACGGCGCCGGGGTGATCGACAAGGTCGGCGAGGGCGTCGATCCCGGATGGATCGGCAAGCGGGTGTGGCTTTACAATGGCCAGCGCAACGGGCGCTGGATGGGGACGGCGGCGGAGTTTATCGCGCTGGACGTTGATCTGGTCACCGAGCTGCCCAGCCATGTCTCCTTCGCCGAGGGCGCCACGCTGGGCATCCCGTGCATGACGGCGCATGGCTGCGTATTTGCCGCGGGGCCGGTCCAGGGGCGGACGCTGCTGATCACCGGCGGCGCCGGCGCGGTGGGTCACTACGCGGTGCAACTCGCCGCATGGGCCGGCGCCCGGGTGATCGCGACGGTCAGTTCCGATGCCAAGGCGGCGCGAGCTAGGCAGGGGGGCGCGGAATGGGTGATCAATTACCGCACCGAGGATGTCGCGGCGCGCGTGGCCGATATCACCGCGGGGGCTGGGGTGCATCATGTCGTCGGATGTCGATCTCGGCGGCAATCTGGCGGCCACGATGGACTCGGTCCGCGAACATGGCAGCGTCGCGTTCTACGCCACCAATGGCGATCTGGAGCCGCGGCTCAATCTACGGGCGCTGATGGGCAAGAACGTGACGGTACGCGGCTTCGTATTGCCGACCAGCGCCCATGCGGATCGCAAGCGCGCGCAGAGCGACATCGCGAGCTTTGTTCGTACGCCCGGGCCGGATTCTGTCGGTCGCCGCGCGGTTTCCGCTATATGAGACCGCCGCCGCCCACGTCGCGGTGGAGGCCGGCGACAAGATCGGCACTGTCGTCGTCGACTGCGCGCGCTGAGCGTGCCCCCGCCGCAATCGAGGCACGCCCGTCATCGCGGCCATCAGAATCACGACATCAGAACGGAAGGAATGAATACATGGCGGAACGAAAGCTGCGCGCTCGTGGTCGGCGCCAATCGCGGCATTGGCCTGGCTGTGGTCAAGGAGTTTCTCGGGCGAGGGTGGGATGTTATCGCAACCGCGCGGCAACCGGCGCACGCCGCGGAACTGAAGGCACTGGCCGAAGCGTCGCCGGAACGCGTCTCGATACTGAAACTGGAGATGAACGATCCGACCGCACTCGACAGCTTCGCCTCTGGGCTCGATGGCCGGATGCTCGATGTCGCTTTGATCAATGCCGGCGTTTCCGGTCCCGCGCACCAGACTGCGAGCGCCGCCACGGCCGAGGAGATCGGCGCCCTCATGTTTACCAACGCGATCGCGCCGATCCGGCTGGCGCGGACGTTGATCAGCCATGTCCGGCCCGGATCGGGGGTGCTGGCGTTCACCTCGTCGGTCATGGGCAGCGTGTCGCTCAACCCGGGCGGCCACGAGCTTTATCGTGCCAGCAAGGCCGCGCTCAACCTGCTGAGCCGGGGGTTCTATCACGAGGCGCGCGGCCGCGACCTTACCGTGCTATCGCTGCATCCGGGGTGGGTGCGAACCGACATGGGCGGGACCGCGGCCCCGGTCTCGGTAGAGGACAGTGCGCGGGGTGTGGTGACGGTGCTGCTGAAGGAGCAGGGCGCCCATCGGCACGCATTCATTGACTATCTCGGGGCGGAGATCGCCTGGTAGGGCAGGGCGGGTAGGGCCGGTGAAGCGCTCCGAGCAGCGTGGCTGACTGGTCCTTGACGCCACGGAATGAGTGCCAAGCGCCACCGAACGCGGCGTGGAACGGTTCCATGCCATGCACCAGGCCTGGTAGATCAGATCTGACGTGGAATGAATAGTGAAACTTCGCTTTGAGCGTAAGCCAGCAGCTTCGCAAATGTCCGCTCGTTCAAGAGTTGGCGCCGGGTGTCGCCCTGATCCTGTATATATTAATGCATTTCGTTTCTGTTGTGCCCGTCTGTTGTGCCTGGGGCGACGGCCGGTTGAAGGCGTTGTCGTTCCCGCAATCTAATTCATTTCAGCCTTCAATGAACCTGCCGAGTAGCCACCGATCCGTTCGTGCTCATTGGTTTCTTGCCCAGCGGTGATTCGACTTTGCCCATGAGCGGGGCTACAGTGATTGGCTGGCTCAGTCGTTATATGGCGGGGGGATCGAGCGATCATG
>CAVWZM010000025.1:0-40011 GCA_963759425.1 uncultured Alphaproteobacteria bacterium | reverse complement strand
CCCGCTGCACTGAACGTCCGTCCGCGCCTTTTCTTCTGCCGCCATTGTTTTCGCCTCGGCCCAGACAGCCTCATCCCTGCGCTCTCGAAAAGCCGGCCGGAGCTCACTTTTCAGAGGATCTTGCCGAGAAGGTAACCCACCCCGAGAGCGATCAGAACCGCGGAGACGGGCCGCTCGCGGATAAATTGAGTCGGTTGGTCCGCTGCCTCATCGGCTCGATTTATATGCCGCTGAATTGCCGACATTGCATGACGACGACCTGGTTTTCACCGGCCGTCGCCCTCGCAACCCGTCAACCCGAATCGCCTGATTCGGATACAGTCTGCTGTGCCACTGCACGTCGCGCTGGGGACTTCATCCTCGCCCGCAGGCTGGTATCAGCGGCCGTCCGGCTTAATCGCTCAACCGGCTAGCGGGTCACTGGCTGTCCCTGGCTGTCCGGTGACTGCCCGACTCGCGGGCAATCTGATACATTCGCAGCCGTGCTGCCGTTCATCGCGCTGGGGGTTTGGTCACCACACAGCGGGCAGGTGAAGGCCGCGGTCTGATCTGGCTGCCCTGCCGGCTGCGGATGTCATGGTCGTAGCCGGTTCGGTGCTGCCGTCACCACGCCGCGACAACCAGCGACACCGCGAACGCCAGGATCACCAATTTCATCGGCGAGCCGTCAGATCAGACGGGGCAGGGGGCTTCCGGCATTGCCTGCACCGCAATTTGGCGAGCACATCAGCGAACGTCTGATCGCCATGGTCGCGCTGGAGTAGGCGCACCGGATAGACCGACTGTCCGCGACAGCAGTGCATCTCCAGGAGACAATCCGGCCAGTCGGAGAGGCGCTGGTTTCGGTGGAATGAAGGCGGGTGCACAGCGGTAGACTATGGCAGGAACAGACATAGAACAATGGCTGAAGTCGCTTGCCACCGAACCACTTGACGCGCCACCTTCACCCGCATGTACGTTGTCACCGAAGCCGCCGCCGCCGCGATCCGCGAAGCCTATGAGACCGGCGGGGAGTTGTCCGCTGCCATAGAGCTACGCCGCCGCTTCCCAGGCATCACGGACAACGCCAAGGCGCGCGAGCAGGCGAAAGCCATCGCAGGCTGGACGCCACTTCCAGGCCGTCCAACGCCCCTCCGGCGGCACCGGAAGGCAAAGCAATAAGGCCCTCGGGTTGATCGGTCAGCGGTAAGTGGCCGAAGAACCCAAGTTAGGCAGGGAGAATGCGGTTCGTAGTAGTCTCACGCTCGCTGACGTGGCCGCAATGAAGCGAGGCTCTCTGATGCCAGTGGCACCGTTTGACACATTGAAGCTGGCCAGGGCGCTACGGGACAGAGCGAACTTCACGCCCGAACAGGCCGAAGGTGCTCGGATGCCATCGCCGAGGCGGTGCAGAACGACGTGGCGACCAGAGCCGATGTAGTGGACACGGAGTTGCGTCTACGTGGGGAACTCCGAGAGGCGGAACTACGGTTGGATGGAAGGATCGAGGCGGCGAAAGCCGAGGTGATCAAGTGGATGTTCGGCACGATTGGTTTCAGACGATCGTTATTTGCGGTGCAATCATTGCCCTCATGCGTCCGGTGAAGCCCTAATGACGGTCGAGGAGTTCACCATCCTTATCGAAGAGCTGGTGATCAAGGCGCGGGCCGGAGGCGTAACGGTCGAGGAGATCGCGGTGCTCAATAGTATCCTGGATGCGTTGAACAAAAAGGTGGCCGCAATCCCCTCGCTTCAGCCACCGAGCGGAAAACAATGATGGCCGGAAGCGACGCGGTCTGGTTACGTTGATTGATGTGACTGGGCGCGACGTAGGACCGGCGGGGATGAGCCGGACGTGATCGCCGACCTTGCCGCGTTGGCGAAGGCGGCGCCCGACCCTCATCGCAGCGGGTCCGGCGGCGGTGCATGTGCCAGTCGCGCCCGGCGGCCAATGGTCAGCGAAGTAGCAATTTGAAAGCCCCCGGCGATCCGACCCACCTTTGCGTCGTTATCAGGACGTTTCTGGAAACCGAACGATGAGCCGATGAGCCCGGAGGTCGCGTTGCTTGGTGGCGTTGTCATCGCGTTGCTGGTCGTGCTGGCCAGTGCGGTGACGTGGTGGTGGCAACGGCCGAGGTGACGGGGCTCCGCGCCGGGCGGCCGAGTTAACTTCAAACCGCCCGGCTGGAGCCTGACAATCGCCTGCCACGGGCCTGAGCTGTTACGCCAGGGAGGTCCCGCCGGCGAACTGTTGACGCGCCCAGGAAATTGGAAACCGGGCACAAAGCGAATGATACTCTTGGCTCGTTTGTATTTGAACCCGGCTCCGCGCCGGACAGGCCCCGCATCCATTAAAAACCTGCCCGGCGTCAGAGCCGGCCATCGCCCGCCGCGGAGAATAGTTCCGCCGACGATCAGCCAACACCGGCGGACTACGACGCCGGCACGGTGAACAATACTCTCGGCTCGGAAGTGGTGAAAGGCTCCATACCGGGCGGTCTACACGAGAGCCACATCTCCAAGGGCGCGGTCCGTAATGGGCCATCAAGCGTCGCGCTCAACGTCGTCTGCCAGCGTCCAGTTGTGGCCGCGCGGCGCAGCCGGGAGAGGATGCCCGCGTGTCATCTTCACGCGAACGCCGGTCGGTGAACCGAAGATATTGAGCTGCTCGTATGTTCCTGCTGCCGGCGCGGGTTCGCCGGCAGCGTGTTCGGGCCGCTCTGTCATGGGTCGTCTCCTGTCGCGCGCGGTAAACGCCTGACGCGGAGCGGGCGTTGATTTAGATCAAGGCAGAAACTGCGGGCATGTGTTTCGATGGGAAAGGAGCACGGCCAACCGCCGCCTCATGCCAGCGGGCGCAGTTCAATATTTGTTCTCAACAAGTATCATTTGTAAACTAGGAACACAACAAGACAACCATGGTATACATGATTGAAAACAGACCCATTCCAAGTGATTTCATTATCTACAAGTTTGTTTCGTCAATTTGGCGCTGTATAGACGTCATTTCCGTTCATAGAGTTTGACGGAGAGCAGGAGGCCCAACGGCTCGCAGCATTGAAAGGCGATCTCCACTGCGACCGCCCATGCCAGTACCGGACGAGGACCAAATCGTCGACCCGACGATGGCTCACGCCATCCAAGTGGATGCGGCGCGCACCCACCCGTTGCTGACATGGGTGGTCACTCGGGATGAGGGTACCTATCGCGGCCACTTCGTCGCGCGCCTGCTGACCGATGGCCCAACCCCTTACGTGCTACTGGCCCAAACGTGGGACACCTTGTCCATCGACGGTGGCTGACGTCCCGCCGCCAGAAAATCTCCCGCTCACCGCTGCGCCGGCGAAGCCGGTGAAGACGACGCGAGCGCTGTCGACAACCGGGGCCCACGCATCGGTATGGCTGCCACGACGGGTGCGCAATCCGCAGACCCGGCGATTTAAGGTGCTGGGCAAGTCAGGATGGTCGGGCGGCAGTGGGCCGGCGGGGCCGTGCGCCAGCCTGGTCTCCGGCAAGGTGATCAAGCCAGCGAAGCCGGGGCACCAACAGAGCGGCGGGGCCAGCTGCTCGGTGTTTCACCTGTTGCGCGAACAGCGATTGCCTGAAGCGAAAATCCGTCAGCCAGTCGATCTATGCGGTGTTTACTGCACGAAGTTGTCCGCGCTCTTCCTCCGACCGATGCAGGCCGAGTTGAAGGGCCTGTCAACTGACCCGGGATAGACAGCGGTGGCGTAATATATTGATCGTGCCGAAGGATGCTTCGCCAGCGTTGAGGTCTGCCACGGCAAGGATCAGCAGGTCGTAGTCGCGCACTAGTCCGGCCAACTGCCGGGCCGTGCCCGTGCTGCACCAGGTGACCGGCTGGTGACCACGGCAGTAACCCCGCAGTCGTCGCCGGGGTGATCGCCGTGTTCGTCGGCATCCTTCCGGTATCTGCAGGCGCTGTGAAACGGCCGCTGGATTAACCTTGGAACACCGGTATGTCCAACTGGAACCACCGGTGTTTCCCTAGTGTTTCTATCTGACCTATGGATTAACCCGGCATCACCGGTGGACCCAGACGGTAGCACCCGTATTGCCATCGGTGTTCCCACCGTGATAAGCTACTGAAATGATGACCAACGAACAGATCGCGGCTCTACCGAACGGCACCCACGGTGTCGGTTATGGTGTGTACATCAGAGTGCGCGGCAAATCCATTTCCTGGATGCTGCGCTACAAGGAGCACGGCAGGACCCGTACGGTGTCACTGGGTATCTACCCTGGGGTCGATGAGTCCCATGCGCGGCAGAAGGCGGCGGCGATCCGACCTGGCCCCCGCCGAACTGAGGCTGTGGGGATCGACCTGGCCGGAGTGCCCACGAGATATTACTGGACCGTCCCCGCGTTCATCGAAGCTCACGGGCCGCTTCAGCGCGGCGAGGTGGGCCGGCTGCACCGAGAAGGCGTTCTGCGGATGAAGTGGTGGGCGGGCATGTGCTTCATCACCGAGGAGTCCGCGCAGGCGTGGCGGGCGACCCATGGTGTTGTTGACCCCGACGATCCCGTGGCGGTGAAGATATTGGCGAAAGCCGAGGCCACAGTGCGACGTAGGGTGGCTACTACAGATCCGGCGAGGCAAGGGCAGTCCGAGCCGGTACGGGAGGTCAAGCCTGAACCGCCAGCGCCGGTCCGCTGACGATGCGATGGCCCATATGGATGTCGTGCGGACGGTCATCATCGGTCAGGATCTCGGGCCGCTGCCCATCAAGGCGCCGTGGGAAGTCCGGAAGGAAAAGCGCGAAGCCAGGTCAGCGGCAGCCCGGGCGAAGGGACCGCCACGCCGGCCGCTCTTGCCCAACGCGTTCGGTGCACCGAACCAGCAGCCCCGGGGGAAGAGGCCGGGAAGGCGCAACCGGCGGTAGTCGCCAGGGCATGGCGGCGGTCGATGGAACAAGACTAGAACACGGATATGTGAAGTGACGAATTGTGGCGATCTGGAGTTAGGTGCGGCCGTTGCGCGGGAACAAGTTACCAGCCCGTCCCGCGCAGGTTTCAAGTCCACCACCGACTATTGAAACCCAAGGAACTTCGCCGCCCTATCCACACATCTTAGCGGGCGGCGCCGACATCCTCAACACGATCAGTCGCTGTCACCTCGGTTCGCGCCGAGGAAAGGAGGACTGCGCTTTGGTTGAGACATCGGCTCCGGACACCCCGGCGATATCCTCGGCCTGCCCGGGCAGCCTCAAACAACTGCGATCGGATCTGGCGATATCTACCCAGACGAGGCCCGGCGGGAACTTTACACGCTACGGGAGCCTGGCCGCTCGCCGGCGTGGTTTCCTACCGCTCCTAGGCCGCACGTGGCCAAAGAGGTAACCAGCCCGAGTATGCCCACCAAAGCCGCCCGGTGCAGGGGGTGCAAAGCCTAGATCAGCGCAGACGTCGCTTGCCACGATAGATACGCTGATCTCTCCGGGAAGTCGATCGACCCCGGTTTGAAAAAGGCTGACTAGACTATCCTGCGGCACACGTTTGGCCCACGGACGGGCAGGCTGGCTGTACCGGATGCCGACGTGCCCCGAGGCGCCGCCGTCCTGAACAGCAGGGCAGGGTCAGCGGAAATCGGAACTTGGCCGATCGTCAGGTAGCCACAGCCTCGGCAGCAGGCTTCGGTGCCCTCGGCATCGCGGACAGCCCGGCCCCGCTCGGCGTGTCGCCTAAAACCATGGATCAAGAAACCACCACCTAACCATGGCTTCTGATGCCATCCGAACCATGGTTGCGTGGTCAGGCCGATACCACCTAATCCCGAAGCAGGAATTCCTGGATGCCATCCATGCCCGCGGCGCTGTGCACCACGCGGCCATTGAGATCGAGGATCCGGTACATGCCGTAGTCGTGCGCCAGCCGGTCCATTCGCCTGATCTTGACCAGTTGGAGCTGCCGCCGCTTGGCCACCCGCCGCAGCCTGTTCTCAAACACCTTGTCGACGACCTCCCTTCCCTCCTCGCGCTGGCTTATACTGAGACCTATGCTGAGAGCTGCTGGCGGCCCAAACTGAGCGGAACGATTGCGCTTCAATTCCGGTCGCGGTGCGGGATATGGCTTGACCGGAAATTGCTTCCGCCACGCCTTCCGGTCTCGGCCGTAGTTCATCGCATAGACGAACTTTGCCGACCTTGAAGCAATCGTCCAGCCGGCGCGGGTGGCGTCCGCGAACGTCATTCGCTGCCCATTGCGACGAAGGCAGCGGGTTGATTTCCACACGGACGGGTCGGACGGGTCCGCTCCGGGCGGAAGCATGAAATAGCGCCGCGTCTTGCCTGCGCGACCGTTCAAACCTTGGCCCAAAAAAACCCAGTTGCAGGCTTGGTAAACCGAACCAAATTCGCCGGCGTGCGGGTCGCCATAGCCGTGGAACAGCGTTATCCCCGTCAGCCGATAGACCAGCTTGCAGCCCTCGGAAATCAAGAAGCTGGCAGAGTTCGGCGGCGAGTAGTGGCAGCAGCAGCCGCGTTCGAGGCAGAGCGCGGGTCCGCCTAGCAGCTTGCGGATATCGCCAGCCGGGCCGGGTCCGAAGGCCGCTACGCCCTGCAGATCTCGGTCCGGCGATAAAAGACCGATGAAGGTATGGGCCTGCCCCATCGTCCGCAACCATTCGTATCGAAGTATCAACGGCTCAGCAGCGGCGCGGCTGATGACTTCGACTGAGTAGCCAGCCAGGGAAGCAGCGACCGCCCGAGGGTCCAGTTCCGCCTCACGCTCGCGCATCAATCGCTGATGGGCGATCGGACCAAGTAGAGCACCCTCGGCGACGTCGTCCATAACTTCAGCGCATCCACAGCCAGATGATGGCGACGGCGAACAGTCCCGCGGCGCGCTGCTCACGGACGCTGCCGAACCAGGCACGGCGCCAGCAGACCGCTCGCGACGCCACAGCCATATCCCGCGCCGCGGCGCCCAGGCCGATAAGCGAAAGGCCGCCCACCATCAGGATCAAGGTCGGTCCGAGCGTCGGTCGAGCCAGACGCGCATTCAGGCCCACCATGAAGTCGAGGAGCCCCGACGCGCCGATCATGTTCTCGGTGATAACCGACACCGGACCGCCGACGTTCAGCAGCCAGCGAAGCAGCAGGAACACCAAGGTCTGCGACAGCACCACGATGAAGATCCACCTGCAAACGAGCAGGAACGCGCGGACGATGCTCATGTCTCCGACCTCTCCCCTGCTCTTGCTCGTCGCAGATCAGCAACCGTTTCCTCAATATCGCGGCCGTAGATGTCGGCCAGGAAGCATAGGTGACGTTGGGCGACTCGTCATCGCCGTCCAGCCGGTGGACATCGTCCTTGAGGATGACCCAGCGCACGGTAGCCTGGTACGGCATTAACTGTCCTACGCGTCGTCATGAAAAGTCCTATAGTGGATACACGCCAGGAACAGATCGAGGGCGCTGCCGACGCCACGCAGATCGTCGACGACGGTCTGGCCGAAAGCCTAGGTGATCGCGATGGAGAATGCGCGGCTACTGGAGGAGTTCCGGAAACGCACCGAAGCGCTGGCGCAACGCAACAGCGAATACGGCGAGCGGATCGAGCAGCAATCCGCCGCAATCGACGTCCTGAGGGTCATGTCGAGTACGCCCGACGATACTCAGGCCGTGTTCAAGTTGATCGCCGCACGGACACGCGAACTGTGCGGAGCCTACTCATCTCTGCTATGAATATGATGGTGATTTGGTGCATCTGCGAACATGGGGCGGATATGACCCGGGCGTCGCCGAAAGCTTCGTCATCAATTTCCGATGCGGCCTGATCACGGCGTGGGTTCGACCATCGCGGTGCCGTTGTTGCGGGACGGACAGCCGCTTGGCGCGTTTGCCATTGGGCTACGGACCCCTGGCGGATTTTCCGAGAGCCAGGTAGTTCAAACCTTCGCCGAGCAGTTGGTGATTTACGATGGGCTCCACGGCGGTGTTTCGGGAACTTAAGGCGCGCACCCTCAGCTTGTAGGAGTTGCTCGAATATCAGACCGCGACCAGCAACGTACTGAAGGTCATCAGCCGCTCCACGTTCGATCTCGATCCGGTGTTTCAGGCTGTGGTCGAGACCGCTGCCCGGCTTTGCAACGCCCCCCAAGGCCCCGTGAATCCCTCCAACTCGGTACAAATCGGAACGCTCTCCGGCATGCCGCGAGCCGGAACGGGACTGTTCTTGTAGTCACTATTTGAGAGAAGAGGCCTTGCCCCGCGGGAACGGTCGCCGCATATCCGATAAGATGCTGAAATAGCAGCCGGTTCATCGTTGCGGACCGGATCAGGGAATCATTCAGTGGCCGGACGCGCGTGTAAGATTTGCCGCCATCCCAATCGAGACCGAAATCGACTCCGGTTTGACTTCCGGAATTCCACTGGCTGATCTGGCGCGTGGGTATGGGGTCACATCGCAGGGGCTGATCCGACACCGCCAGGCGCATCTGTCGAAGGCGGTGCAGGCGGCTGCCCAACGGGAGCGCCAGGAGGTCACCGAGGCGCGCGAGGAAAGCCTACTGGCTCAGTGCAAGACGCTGCATCGGCAAGCGCTCGCTCTCATGACCGCGGCTTATCAAGCGCGCGACTACCGCGGGGCCATCGCCGGGGTTGGCGCGGCAACGAAGTTGCTGGAGCTGCAAGGCCGGTTCCTCGGCCAGATTGTGACCGCCGGCCCGACGGTAAACATCACCCTGAACGACTTTCGCAGTCTGCAGGTGAACATTGTCGCCGCCCTTGAACCTTTCCCAGAGGCCAAAGCGGCGGTGCTTCAGGCGTTGGGCGGCGACATGCCGGCAATCGAAGGTTAGGGGGAGCCATGAGAATGGATCGTACCAGGATCCGGAAACCGACACTGCAGCGGACCTCGCCATGAGCGTTGCGATCAGCCTGGAAGCCGCGATGCGGCACGCGCTGGATCCCGTGGCATTCGCGACGGAGGTGCTCGATTTTCACCCTGATCCATGGCAGCGGCGTGTCCTGCGGACCAGCGCATCGCAGGTCCTGGTCGGCTGCAGCCGACAAAGCGGGAAATCGACCATCGCAGCCATCGCCGCGCTGCACATGGCGCAATACCGGCCAGAATCGCTGGTGCTGATGATCGCCCCGACGCAACGTCAGTCCACGGAATTGCTGGCCAAAGCCAGCGCATTCCTGCGGCGGATCGATGGCGCGGAATTGGACAAGGAATCCACCATCGCAATCAAGTTCGCTGATGGCAGCCGGCTGGTCAGCCTGCCGGGGACTGACCCGGATCGCATCCGTGGGTTTTCGTCACCAGCGCTGGTGATTATCGACGAGGCCGCGTTCGTTGACGATCGGCTCTATTACGCGATCCGGCCGATGCTGGCGGTTGGCGGCGGTCGCCTCGTCGCGATGTCCACGCCGAACGGAAAACGCGGCTGGTTCTACGAAGCCTGGCATTTTAGTCAGCCTGATGAGTGGCACCAGGAACGGGTGACGGCGAACGAGGTGCCACGGATCAGCGGAACCTTCCTGCAGGCAGAACGGCGGCGTATCGGCGACCGGTGGTTTCGACAGGAGTATCTGGTCGAATTCATCTCCGCCGACGAGGAACTCTTCAATAGTGAGGATATCGAGACTGCGATCATGCGCGAGATGAAGGCACTCCCCATCACGATGGGAATGTGATGCATGTTCGACGTATCCCCGCCGCGGATCACCGGCGAACCAAACCGTTGCCTGGATGCATTTGGCCAGCCGGTGTCCTTTGCGGTGGGACTCGACCTCGGGCTGCACCGCGATTACAGCGCCCTGGTGGTCAACGAGAAGCGGGTCAGCGAGTTAGGGACCGTCTTTCATGCCGTCCAGTTCGCCCACCGATTCCGCCTGGGCACGCCATATTTTGAGGTGGCGCGATCGGTTGCCGACCTGGTTGCGCAGCTTCCCGAACGGCCTGAGCCGGCAGCGGTCTGGATGGATCGGACAGGCATTGGCGACAGTGTGGTCGAGATGCTCCGGGCGGAGGGCATCTCGCCGTGGAAAGTCGTTCTCGGCGCCGGGCAGAATTGGGCGCTGAACCCGGGCCGGCGCATTTCGCTGCCAAAGTCGATCGCGGTGAGCGAGCTGAACGTTGTGCTGCAGAACGGCGCCATAGGCTTCGCCGCTGATCTACCGTTCCTCGATCAGCTGGTGCGGGAGTTGGGCACGTATCGCGTGACCACGACCGCCTCAGGCGCGGATGCGTTCAGCAGCAAGACCCAGGCGGACCACGACGACCTCGTCGTCGCCCTGATGCTGAGCGTGTTTGGCGCATCGAAACATTGGGGTATCCCACGCACGGTATTTCTCTAGGTGCCGGCCTCATATTCACCCGCCGTCCCGGCTCTGCCTCAGTCACGGCCGCGGGCATAGCCGACCATGTCAACTGACTGGATCAATGCCTAGTTCCTGGCGGATATGAGCAAATTTCTTCGGGTCGGCGAGGCGGCGGTCCGCCATCATCGTGCGTAGCTCGGCGAGCCCTGCCTCGGTAAAGAACAGCCGCGGTAGACGTTGACCGGTGTCGAGCCGCATCATCCCGCGTTTCAGAAGTCCTTTGGCGATCGGCGAAAGCTTCGGTTTGCCGGCCTCCGGGCCGCCACGCCAGGTCTTGAGCTGAAAGCCTTCGGCCACGGTCGGCAGGGTCGAGAAGAACATGTCGAGCTCGCGGCGGATGTAATCCCGCTCGCCTGCGGTGAATCCGGCCACCGGTGTCGTCTGTATCTTGCTCATGCATCGGCTTTAGCATGCCCAGCTTCCCCGGTCCGAGGGGCATCGGAATCTGAAGGCAAGCATCGCCCTACTACCACGGTATGTCCCGATCTCATCGCCCTGCCGGTCGCCTCGACGCGGTCGTTATCCGCACTTCGTTACGGTCTTTAGATGGGTCCGCAGCCACGGCGCCAATAGTATCAGTTCGTCGTCGATGGGGCTTGGAAGCCTCTGTCCGCTCGCCGCGCTCGCCACACCCGGAGCGAATAGGCAATAGTCGAGCCCATGCTCGCGCTGCTGCCCTCCACCGCGCCGGACCGCGAGGTGCTCGCCGGCACCGTCGAGCGGGTGACGTTCCACAATAGCGAGAACGGCTTTTGCGTGCTGCGCATCAAGGCGCGTGCGCATCGTGATCTCGTTACCATCATTGGTCATGCGGCAACGATCTCCGCGGGGGAATGGATCACCGCCTCGGGCGAATGGGTCAACGACCGGACCCATGGTCAGCAGTTCAAGGCGCATTTCATGCGCACCTCGGCGCCGAGTTCCATTGAGGGCATCGAGACTTATCTCGCCTCCGGTATGATCCGCGGCATTGGGCCGGTCTACGCCAGGAAGATGGTCAAGGCCTTCGGCGAGACGGTGTTCGACATCATCGAAGCCGAGCCCGATCGGATGCGTGAGGTCGATGGCATTGGCCCGGTCCGTGCCCGGCGTATCAGTGCGGCATGGGCAGAGCAGAAGATCGTGCGCGAGATCATGGTCTTCCTGCATAGCCACGGCGTCGGCACGGCGCGCGCCGTTCGGATCTACAAGACCTACGGCGCCGATGCCGTCCAGGTCATGACCGAGAACCCCTATCGGCTCGCACGCGACATCCGGGGCATCGGCTTCAAGACCGCTGACGCAATTGCCGGCAGGCTCGGCATCGAGAAGACAGCGATGATCCGGGTTCGCGCCGGCATTTCGTATGCACTGACCGAAGCGATGGACGACGGTCACTGCGGCTTGCCCACCGAGGAATTGGCAGGGCTTGCGGTCAAGTTGCTGGAGGTTCCGAAAGAGTTGGTTCTGCCCGCGCTCGATCTCGAACTGACTGAGGGAACGGTGGTCGCGGGCACGGTCGGCGACCTGCCCTGTGTGTTCCTCAGCAGCCTCTATCGGGCCGAACAGGTTATTGCCGAACGACTGCGGCGCTTGGTCAACGGCACAACGCCGTGGCCCTCCATCGACCTAGAGAAGGCATTGCCATGGATCGAGCAAAAGACCGGCCTGGCGCTGGCGGAGAGCCAGATCGCCGCCATCGGTCTGGCTCTGCTGTCGAAGGTCCTGGTTATCACCGGCGGACCCGGGGTGGGCAAAACCACCATCGTCAAGGCCATCCTGCGCATTCTGGCCGCCAAAGGGCGCGAGCATCCTGCTCTGCGCGCCGACTGGCCGGGCCGCCAAGCGGATGACGGAAGCTACTGGATTCGAGGCCAAGACCATTCATAGGTTGCTTGAAGTCGACCCAAAATTCGGAGGCTTTAAGCGTGGCGGCGACAATCCGCTCGCGTGCGATTTATTGGTTGTTGACGAGACGTCTATGGTCGATGTCCTGCTCATGCAGGCCTTGCTGAAGGCGATGCCGAACCACTCCGGACTGCTCATCGTTGGGGATATCGATCAACTTCCCGTCTGTGGGTCCGGGTCAGGTTCTGGCCGATGTCATCGCGTCCGGCTTGGTGCCTGTCGTGCGGTTGACTGAAGTTTTCCGCCAGGCCGCGCAGAGCCGCATTATCACCAGCGCCCATCGGATCAATCAGGGTTTTATCCCGGATCTTTCCAAGCCGGAACGCGACAGTGATTTCTACTTCGTGGAGGCGAATGATCCTGAGGTCGCCGTGCGGCGGATCGTTGATTTGGTGAAGACGCGCATCCCACGACGGTTTGGCTTCGATCCCATTCGCGACGTCCAGGTGCTGTGCCCGATGAACCGAGGCGGCATCGGCGCCCGGTCGCTCAACGTCGAGCTACAGGCTGCACTTAATCCTGCCGGCGAACGTAAGGTCGAACGGTTTGGCTGGACCTTCGCACCGCGTGACAAGGTCATGCAGATCGAAAATGACTACGAGAAGGAAGTCTACAATGGTGACATTGGCTATATCGAGGACGTCGATACCGAGGCGAGCGAACTGACCGCTAATTTTGACGGCCGTGTCGTTACCTATGGTTTCGGCGAACTCGACACGCTGGTGCCAGGCCTACGCCGCTACCATCCACAAGAGTCAGGGGTCCGAATATCCGGCGGTGATCATCCCGGTCATGACCCAGCACTATACCATGCTCCAGCGGAACCTGCTCTACACCGGCGTGACCCGCGGCAAGCAATTGGTCGTGCTGGTCGGGCAGAAGAAGGCCGTCGCAATTGCCGTGCGCAATGTGTCGGGGCGGCGGCGGTGGTCAAAGCTGAAGGAGTGGCTCGACCGGCCTGACATCACGACCCACGCGGGCAAAGTGTAAGGCGAGCCCGTGTTCCCCCGACGGCGGCCTACTCTCCTTATCTGACTGGTCCGCCTGTCAGAATGGTATTGTACATAACAACGGGCAACCCCGGGTGTCCGTCTTTATGCAATACAAGTTTGTTTCGTAACTCCGTGTCAGCACTGACCGGCAGGGCAAGAGTGGTCTTGGTCTCGAGGCCCAACGCCAGACCGTGCCGTGGGCATCGTCTCTGTTTTCGACGTGCCGCACGCCGGGCATGTGATGGGTTGATTGGGCGATCACCTGAAACGTCATGCGTAAGCATACCCGAGATAGAGTAGCACCAACCCACACCAGCAGATCGGCGTAGCCGCAGCCCTTGACGCGTGAGCTGGGACGCACATTTGCTTCTGGCCTTTGCAACGACGTGCCGCCGAGTTCTCACGGCTGATATACAACCCGCTCTCGACCGATGGAGGGCCGTCGTGGCCTAGCCGAAAGACGTCATCGGCAACCCGTCGCCTCAATGAACAAATGTTGGGATCCTGCATGAACGCCATCCCAATTAGTCTGATCATCATCGTCACACTATTCGGCAGCGCGTTGGTCGCCATGGTCGCGGCCCGCTTTCTGCCCGATCATCATCTAAGGAGGGTCTGAACAAGCCTTTCTTGATGAGGCCTGAGCGGCAATTGCGTTCGCCAGGCGAGCCCGGACTTGCCATCGAAGATTTGTCGCACGAACCGAGAAGCCGACGGCGCAATTTGTCCTATTTGAGGCTCGGCCAAGGCACGCCGGACACACTGCCCCTGTCAGGTGCGGACCAGCCGACGCCGAACCATGAACAAATTGGCGAGGCCGCAGCTCACCCATGCCCGCTGCGTGTTCTTCGCCAGCCCGCGGTAGCGCACTTTGGCAAAGCCGAACACCCGCTTGATCACGCCGAATGGTGCTCGACCTTGGCGCGGACCCCGGACTTCGTCCGGTTCTTGCCGCGCTCCACCGCATCGACCACACCGCATCGACGATAGCGCTGGTTGGTGAAGTCCTTGGCGTTCGGTGCGAGCCGGGTTGGCCGACAGCGCTGAACGGCTCGATACCATCCTTGAGCTACGAGACCTGATCGAGCAGTTCGGCGGTCGAGCTACCCCGAGGCTTTGGCCGGGATTAATGCAAAACAGTATTGACAGACGCCCGCGATTAAAGGGCCGATTGACACCGAAGTTGGGAGCCGCGTTGGCTCTCACGATGGCATACTGTGTCCCGGCGGTCTCTCGGTCACACCGGCGGCAAGCGTGCGGGCTGCCCATGTAACAGGTCATATCGGGCTTCAGCTTGTTCATTTTTGATGCGCGCTGCATGCATCAACCGGTCGGCGCAGAAGATGCAGCTTCAGGTGGGCAGCAGGAGGCGAAGCCGCGATAAGTTGGTGCGAACAGTCGCAAGCGGCGATGGCGGGATGTATCGTCCCCCTGGCAGGATAGAATCCGGTTTGCCACGTACGGCGATCTACGGACCGGTCGACCGGGCGACGGCAGCCCGGTTCATCCGTACTCTCCATCGAGGACGAGGCGATCATTGTCGCCTTCCGCCGGCGTATGCTGCTGCCGCTCGACGACTGCCTCAATGCGTTACAGGCGACAATCCCTCACCTGACGCGATCCTCATTGCACCGTTGTTTGCAGCGTCACGGCATCGGCCGGTAGGGGCATCGCCAGGACAACAGCGACAACGCACTTGCAGCGTGTTATCGCGAAGACCGCGACCGACCGCCAGCCAGGCCGTCAAGCTCGCCCCATCGACGACGTTTGCCGCGGCACCGACCTGATCAGCCCCGGCAGCCAGCGACCCGGGCGTCAACGCGGGCCAGCGCGGCACCGCGACAACTTATTTAGCCGCGACGATTGCCAACATCCTCCATTTGGCGGATTTTTGCGCGCCTGGCCATCGCTCGATACGATCCGCCGAATGAGCCGTGCGACGCCGCCCGAGATGGGCGGTGATCCGGATGGCCCCTGCGGGGAAACCAAGATGACCTGGACCACGCTCGCGTCGCGCTTGAACAATCTTCCCCATGTCCTCGCCGGCCCGGTGCTGCGTCAGGTAACGAAGCAGTCGGTCACAGTGTGGGTCGCAGTCCGCTTGCCCGCCTCCGTGATCCTGACCGTGATGGACGCAAGTGGGCCAAAGATGTCGGGCTCGCGCCATACCGTGGCGCTAGGAACCAATCTGCATATCGTGGCCGTCACGGCCAAGACAGCAGCTCCCACGCTGACCGAAAGCGTCATCTATCGCTACGACATGACGTTCAACTTCGAGGGCGGGCCGACCGAGTCGCTGGCCGTGGCGACCGCCGACGCCAAGCTCGCCTACTTATCGATCGGGCAACCCGGGCCTACCTTCTGCCTGCCGCCGCAGGACATCAACCAACTGCGCCTGATCGCTGGCTCATGCCGCATCCCACATGGCAACGGCAAGGATGCATTTCCCATTGCCGACGACCTGATCGGCAACGATGCCGCCAACCCCGCCATGCGGCCGCATCAACTGCTGCTCACCGGCGACCAGATCTATGCCGACGACGTGGCGCCGATCATGCTGCTGATGCTGTCCGATGCGGCTCATGTCCTGCTCGGCTGGGATGAAATTCTTCCTGTCGCGAGCGACCACGGCGGACCGGCCACGGGGACGCGCCTGGTGCCGTATCTGCGCCGCGACATCCTGGACGATGCCGGGTTCACCTCGGAAGACCTCGACGGCCATCTCATGTCGCTCGGCGAATATCTGTGCATGTACCTGTTCGTCTGGTCGGAGGTGTTGTGGCAGCCCAATGAGCTGCCGACATTCCAGGATCTCGTGAATACCGCCCACACGCAGATCACCGACCTCGCTGCATTCGCACATTGGCTGGGCGAGCGCACGAAGAACAACGACTCGAAGGCGACTGGAAAGCATTCCGCCAGACTCGAGGTGTTCCGGGATTCGGTGTGGAGGGTGCGCCGGGTGATGGCGAACATTCCGAGCTACATGATTCTGGATGACCACGAGGTCACCGACGATTGGAACATGACGCGCGACTTCTGCAAGGGAGTCTATGGCAGTCCGCTCGGTCTGCGCGTCGTGCAGAACGCACTCGTCGCCTTCGCGCTGTGCCAGCACTGGGGAAACGTGCCCGAGCAATTCGACGCACAGGTGACGCCGACGCCGCCAGGTCAGGTCCTGCTCGGGCTTGTCGATGGAACGAACGCCACGCGCTATGCGCAGCAGTCGCCACAGATGCAGTCGCTGCTCAGCGTGCACGCCGCCGCGACGCTCGAGGCGAGGCCCGATCACAGCGTGTTCCATGATGCGAATTCGCTGTTGTACGACTTCACCGTCGAGGGAGACGGGCATCAGATCATCTTCACCGACACGCGGACGTGGCGCTCGTTTCCCGGTCCTGATCCCAACGGCGTCTTCCTGCCCACCGAGCAGCTCCAGCGGCAGATCAAAGGCGCACCCGATACCGGCACTCGCGCCCTGATCGTCGTGCTGACGACGAACGCACCGGCAGTCCAACCGATCCGTTCTGCCAACCGGCACGATACGATCGCCAACCTGTTCGCGCATGTCCCCGATGTGTACGAGGCCTGGGAGCTGCCGTCGGTATCGTTCGATCGCCTGGTCGCTGCATTGAGCGACAGGCTGCCTCTGGTTGGCGGCCGGCGCACCGGTCCGGTGGTTCTACTGTCGGGCGACGTGCATTTCAGTTTCGCGACGCGCCTCCTTTACAAGGCCACGACGCGCTACGACGACAGCCAGCCGCAGCCAGCCACGTCGGTCATCGCGCAACTCGTGACAAGCTCGTTCCGTAAACAGACCGACAACACATTGGGCTTCCACCGTGAAGGGTACAACTATCTCCCGCATTGGTTTCTTCGCCCGCTGATCCCCCGGCGTGCCCCCGAGGGTTACGTCGGCTGGAACGCTCCACGCGCCTCCGAACGCGCCGTGGGACAGATCGGCCGTGAGGTTGCTGGAGCCTGGGTGCCGTTGCTGACGCTCAACCTGGACCAGCCAACCGTCGAGGTTTCGCCCGACGGTCTCTTCTTCGGCGTTGCCATCAATCCCGCCGACACGCCGGACTACACCTACCGGCTCGACTATCTGTTGCCCACCAAGGACGGTATACCGCCGGAACAACCACCGTTGATCCCGCCGCTTTCGGCGGGCGCCACGCCCGAGCAGCGCCAGCAGGTCGCCGAAGCCTTCCATCTCGCGACCGGCCAGTACCGCCGCTACAACTCCAGCATCCCAGCAGTGAGCAAGATCATCGGGGTGAACAATATGAGCGAGATCACCTTCGACTGGGACACCGCCGATCCCAAGAAGCGAAAGGTCAATCACACTGTTCGCTGGCGCAGCAGCAAGGATGAGGGCGACGACACCAGCCCTGGCCCAGGTGAAGCCGACCCGGTGCAGTTCACCGACTATGTGGTGAGCCTTGACCCGGATGACCCCGATTTCCCTGAGATTGCACCGCGGGCCGTGCCATGACGTCGTCGTTGTTCGATACCCTCTCGCACAGCCTGGCTGCTCTACTGGCGCCAGTCAGCCGCGCAGTCGAGACGCCCGGATCGCTCAACCGCCTGCTAGGCTCGATCGGTGTCGTGCCGCAGCCCGGCACCGCCACCGACACCCTGGTCGCAGCCCTCAATGCGGTGGTGGTGGCGAAGAACCGGATCGAGGCATTGGCCGCGCAGGACACGCCGTCGTTCGCCAGCATTGCAGCGGCACTCGATGCGTCCGCGGACGCCTTCACGGCATTACAGCAGTTGGAACAGAGCGGGCCGCTGAGCGGACTGGAAGAAGTTGGCCGCGACCTGATCAACCTGTTGATCGTCGCCTTTCTGGAGAGCCGTTTCCCAATCATGCGTCATTTGGCGGCACTGCTGACGCTGCTGGATCCTGCCGATGAGCAACAGGACCGGCCGCCGGTGATCCAGAACGGTCGGCTGGTGCGCGACAGCTATCGTCTCGACCGCTTCCATCTCGAGCGGCTTCCGCTACTCATTCGTGATCCGGTCGCAACGCTACAAAACCAGTACGGCAACTCCCTTGCGACCACGGCCGACGCGCACGCGACGGCCGACAAGCTGTTCCCGCGGCTGCTGCGCCTGTTGCGGTCGCTGGGTGTGAGCTGTCGATACGGCTTCGACGCTGACGACGCGGCGCTTCTAGGCGACGCCGGCCCGTTGGTGGTGCATTCGCTCATCATTTACGTCGATGACCCGCTGAACGGTGCCGCAGCCGAGGCCGGACTCGTGCTGTCGCTGTCGGCGGCCGACCAGGGCGACCTTGGCCTGGTGATCAGTCCTTTCGGCAGCATCGCAGTGCAGCAGCCCGTAGGGCCATGGACGATCGGCTTCGATCTCACGGCCGGGCTCGACGTCGCCGCGTGGGGGCGCCATGGCCTGACCTTGTTGGCGAGCGTCGGCACGACCGAAGTGGCGGGCCACCTCTCCGCGACGCTGCCGCCTCCCGACGATGGACCGGCTTTCGTGTTCGGCCAACCAAGCGGCACGCGGCTCGAACTCGGCGCGCCGCAATTTTCAGCCGCGGTCAATGCGGCGGCGAGCGGCCTCGACGTGACGCTTTCCGCCGGGACCGGCAAGAGCGCGCTGGTGATCGATCCCGGCGACGGCGACGGTTTCATCAGCAGCGTCTTGCCCTCGAACGGGATGCGGGCGGAATTCGATCTTGGCCTGGCATGGTCGAACACGGCCGGCCTGTCCTTGCATGGTGGCGCCGGGCTCGAGGCCACGCTGCCGGTCAACCGATCTATCGGCGGTGTCGTCACTCTGTCGAGCGCGTACCTGAGCCTGCAGGCGCAGGCAGGCCGTCTGGCGGCCGAAACGTCGCTCACCGGCAGCCTGGCGATCGGACCGGTCAAAGCTGTGGTCGATCGCATCGGGCTGAGCACGGTCCTGACATTTCCGCCGACCGGCGGGAATCTCGGCGTGGCCGACCTCGATTTCAGCTTCAAGCCGCCATCCGGCATCGGCCTGTCGATCGACACCCAGGGCGTCGTCACCGGCGGCGGCACTCTCACTCGCGATCCGGTGCAGGGTCTCTATGCCGGGGCGATGCAGCTTTCGATCAGCGATGCGTTCACCGTGACGGCGTTCGGCCTGATCTCCACCAAGATGCCGGACGGCAGCCCGGGCTACTCGCTCATCGTGTTCATCACCGCGGAGGATTTTCAGCCGATCCCGCTCGGCATGGGTTTTACGCTCCAGGGCATCGGCGGCATGGTCGCCATCAACCGCACCTTCGACCAGGACGTTCTGCGCGCCGGCATGCAGAACGACACGCTCAAAGCGCTGCTGTTCCCGCGCGACCCGGTCACCAACGCGCCCGCCATCATCCGCTCGCTGGCCGCCGCCTTTCCGGCCAGGCGCGGCAGCTACCTGCTCGGCATCCTGGCGCGCATCGGCTGGTTCACTCCGACCCTGATCCTGCTCGACCTGGCGCTGATCCTTGAGTTCGGCGCGCGCCAACGCCTGCTCGTGCTCGGACGCATCAGCGCGCTCCTGCCCTCGGCTGACAATGACCTCGTGCGGATCAACCTCGATGCCATCGGGGTACTCGACTTCGACCAGGATACCGCCTCGATCGACGCCATGCTGGTCGACTCGCGGCTGGCGAAGAAGTTCGCCCTTACCGGCGCGGCCGCGTTGCGGGCGGGCTGGGGCTCAGGTCCGCATGACGGCTTCGTGCTGGCGGTGGGTGGCTTCAATCCGCACTTCGCGCCGCCCGCCGGCGTGCCGCCGCTCGCCCGCGTCGCCATTGCGCTGAGCTCCGGCAACAACCCGCGGCTGACCTGCGAGGCCTATTTCGCGATCACCGCCAACACCATCCAGTTCGGCGCGCGAGCTGCGCTCTATGCCGAGGCCTACTCCTTCTCAATCGCGGGCGACATCGGCTTCGACGTGCTGATCACACGCGCGCCGTTGCACTTCATTGCCGACTTCCATGCCTCGGTGCAGCTCAAATACGGCTCGCACAACCTGTTCAAGGTGTCGGTCGACGGCGCGCTGGAAGGTCCGCGGCCGCTGCGGGTGAGCGGCAAGGCGACGTTCGAGATCTTCTGGTGCGACTTCTCGGTGCGCTTCGACAAGAAGCTGATCGATGGCGAGCCGCCGCCGCCGCCGTCGGCGGTGGACGTCCTGGCCGAGCTCAACCGCGCCCTGTCCACGGCGCAGAGCTGGAGCACGCAGGCGCCCGCCAACGCGACGCAGGGGGTGGCGCTGCGCAAACTTGCGCCGGGCACCGCGCTGGTGCTCGAACCGCTCGGACGGCTCGCCATCAAGCAGGACGTGGTCCCGCTCAACACCGGGCGCGACATCGACGTGTTCGGCGGCGCGCCGGTGGCCGGGGCGCGGCGCTTTGCACTGACGGCGGCGCTCAACGCGATCGACCTGACGCGGGTGACGCCGCTCCAGGCGCCGTTCGCGCCGGCGCAGTTCTTCGCAATGAGCGACGACGACAAGATCGCGAGCCCGTCGTTCCAGCAGATGGATGCCGGGTTCGTGGTCGGCACGAATGACGCGGTGACCATCGACCCTGCCCAGCTGGTGCCGGCGCCGCTGGAGTACGATGCGATCGTGATCGACACGCTCGCCCCCGACGTCCCGCCCAAGCAGCCCGCGTCCTACGTGCTGCCCGCCGCACAGCTTGCCGTGCATGCCGCGACCGGCGCCGCCGCCCGCGCGCCGGTACGCCGCGTCGGTCGCGCGCGCTTCCGCACGCCAGGCGCGCCGGCGGTCGACCTCACTCCGCCGAGCTGGGCAATCGCGCCGCTCGAGGGCGGGCCGGCGGTCGCGGTCGCGGCAAGCGTCAAGACCTGGAGCGAGTACCAGGCCACCCTCACAGCCCTCAACCGCGCCAGCGCCCGCTTCCAGCTCGTCCCCGCCGCCGATCTCGCGGCCTGAACACAATGTCCCACAGCGTCCTCCAGCTGGCGGATGCGCGGCGCGGCGCGCGACGGTAGTGTCAGCTCAATTGCCCGCCACGGCTTGGTCGATCCTCGTTCATGAGGCCGGTTCATCATCATGACCGCTGCATCTCTGACTTTCCTCCCCTGGGTCCGACAGGGCGTCGCGGCCGCCATCAATGTGCCCGACACGTTGGGTGCCAGGCAGCGCGCCGTCATCGATCTCAACGCGACGGTCACGGTCAACGCGGCGCCCAGCCCGTCGGTGACCATGAACGTGCGTCTGCGCGGTCCGGCCGACGTGGTTGGCATCGACAGCAATCAGATCATCCGGATGGATCCCCATCCCGGTACGAGCGACTTCGAGCCGAACTACTTTCCCTGCGTCGAGTTCGATCGTCCCGATTTTCCGTGGCTGTTCACGCCGGCCTCGCCGGCCGCGAACGCGAAGCTGCGGCCATGGCTCTGTCTGGTTGTCGTGCGCAAGCAGGACGGCGTGACGCTGGCCAGCACAGCGGGCTCGCCGCTGCCGGTTCTGCAGATCGCCGCGCCCGCGTTGCCGGCCAGCGAGCTGCCAGACCTTGCCGAGTGCTGGGCATGGGCGCACGCCCAGGCGGCCGGTGACGACAGCACCGAAGGAGCGGTGCGAAACGCACTCAATGGGTCGCCCGAGCGTTCGCTCTCGCGCCTGATCTGCCCACGCATCCTCGCGCCCAATACCAGCTATATCGCATGCGTGGTGCCGACCTTCGATCTCGGCCGCAAGGCGGGGCTCGGCATCGCCATTCAGGACAGGGACCTCATCGCTGTGACCGCCATGACGGCGGCATGGTCGCTGGCCCCGCCGCCGGCCGGACAACAGCCGGCGCCGGTCGTTCTGCCGGTCTATCACGATTGGGAGTTCCGCACCGGGAGTGCCGGCGATTTCGCATCGCTGGCAGCGCGCCTGCGGCCACGGCCGGCGCCGCCAGAGCTTGGCCACCGGCCGTTCGAGATCAGCGCGCCGGGGTTCGAATTGCCGAGCAACTTCCCGCCGCATGCGACGCTGGAGGTAGAAGGCGCGCTGCGGGCGATGCATCCGGTAAACTCCCCGGACTTGATGCCGCCTTGGCCCGCCAACACGCTGCCGGTGTTCCAGGACAAGCTCGCCGCAATCGTCAATGCACCCGGTGTGGCGGCCGAGCTCACGCCGGGCGCCGATCCGCTCCTCGCGCCGCCGCTTTACGGCGATTGCTATGCGGGCCGCCGCATTGTGGCGGCAACCGGTCCGACCAGTACCACCTGGCTCGACCAGCTCAATCTCGACCCTCGCCTGCGCAGCGTCGCAGCCTTCGGCACGCGTGTCATCCAGGAGCATCAGGAGGCGCTCATGGCCTCCGCGTGGGAGCAGGCCGGCGAGCTGCAGCGCGCCAACCAGCGCATGCGCCAACTGCAGATGAGCATGACGGTCGGCAACCGCATCCAGGAGCGCCACTTCACGCCGCTGAGCGACGAAGCATCGTTGCGCATGAATGCGCCCGTTCTCGGCCGCATCGGCCTGACCACGACTCCCGGCTCTTCGATGCTGGCGGTGGTCAAGCGCAGTGCCGTCCCGGTGCAGGCGCTCAGTCCGGCGATGCGCCGGATCGGCCGCCAGCGTGGTCCGCTCACACGGCGCATGGCGGCGCAAGGCACGCCACGTACGGCCGCGCCTCCCATGGTGGCCATGCTTGCGGCCGGAACCGCCAGCCTGCCGGTGCTGACGTGGTTCGATCTCGCCACTGTCGGGTCGGTGATTCAGCACCTGTCGCCACCCGCGCCGATCCTGAGCTACGCGAGCGCCACCGATCAGGTGGTCGCCAACCGCGGCGGCATGCCGTGGTTTGTGGTGCGGCCGGAAGGACAGCCGGTCCCGATCGTGTACTCGTTCAGCTACGGCACGGCGCAATACAATTCGCCATCGGCGCGCGCGTTCCGCACCGCGGCGATCGACCACCTCAAGCGCATCAATCCGGGCCGCTCCTCCGTGTCTACCACCGTCGTTACACCACCGACGCTGGCTGCAATCCGTGGTGGCCTCGCGCAGCAGACGCAGGCCGTGCAAACGGTCGCAGCGCTGGCCCGACGGGTTGTGTCCGCGAGCTTAACCTCGCCGTCGCCCGCGATCCGCGCGTTCGCAGCCCGCCTAGCCGCAACGGCGAACAGCGGCCTTGATACGTTTACGGTAACGCCGACTTTTCCGCAGCCGATGTACGAGCCGCTGCGGGACCTCTCGCGAGACCTGCTGCTGCCCGGCGTCGAGAGCGTGGAGCCCGACACCATGCTCGGCCTGGAGACCAATCGCCGCTTTGTCGAAAGCTACATGGTCGGACTCAATGTCGAGATGGGACGCGAGCTGCTGTGGCGCGGCTTTCCGACAAACCAACTCGGCACCTACTTCGATCATTTCTGGGGCGGCGGTGCCGACATCAAGCCACTCCACACGTGGGGCGCCCGGCCGCTGGCCGATCCACCCAATCCAGCGCCGCGCGAGAACTTCGTCATGCTGCTGCGAGGCGCGCTGCTGCGGCGCTATCCCAATGCGCTGATCTATCTCGCGCAAGCCGTCCTGGATGCTTCGGGCAAGCGGATCCCGAGCGAGGACGCCACGAAAGAGAAACCGCCGGTCTTCACCGGTGCCATGCAGCCGGACATCACGTTCTTCGGATTCGGTATCACGCCCGATCAGGTTGTCGGCGCCGGCACCGCTACGGACCAGGGCTATTATGTCGTCATCCAGCAGCATCCGACCGAACCGCGCTTCGGCCTCGACACCACCGTATCGGTAGGCCGCGCGAGCCATCTCTCGATCGCGGCAAAGCCGGCCAACCTGCCGGTACCCGCCAGCCTGACCTGGGGCAAAAATGCCGCGCACATGGCCGGCATCACGCGCCGTCGCCCCGTGCGCCTGGCGATCCACGCGTCACAATTCCACTCGTCTTTGACTCCGCCTCCGGCTCAGAGCCCTGTATCCGCCCTGTCCCGCCCGCCGATCATCGGCGAAACTACCGGCGCCATCGCCACGCGCTGACGGCCAGGACGCCCAAGGAGCACGCGATGTCGCAACTGTTGGTCCAGGTCACCACACCGGTCGGCGATGGCGAGGTGCCGCGGACATGTGAGGTCGCCGGCAGCATCTCAGTGCAGGCCGCACGTGGCCCGCTGGTCAGCAAATCGGTCAACGTCAAATTTGGCAACAGCGGTCCGGTTGTGGCTGCAATGTTTGTCACGGCTACGACGTGGCGATGCGTCGGGCAGCTCGACCCAGGCCAGCCGCCTGGAAGCACCGTGAACATCGCTGTCACGGCGCAAGGCATTATTCAGTACCCGCTGACGCCACCCGCCACCGGCACCGGCACCGAAGAGGTCGCGGCTACGGCCAATCTCTCGGTGCGGATCGCCTCCCGGCTCTGCCCCGGCAACCTGCCACTGGTGCTGCTGCCGGTGCGGCTGGAGACGCGGTTCTTCACGCTCGCCAACAGCGTCACCGAGCTCAGGGTGCGCGTCTATCCGGACAAGATCCATCTCGACTCGCACGAGCCGGATCTGCTGCCTACGGAGAACGAGTGGGGCAAGCACTACTGGGAGCAGGATTGGCACGCCGGCAACGACGCTACGGCGCGCGCCACGGCGTGGGGCCAACTCGCCGACCGGTTCGGTGCCGCGCGTGCGGCGTGGATCGCGCGCGTGCTGCAGCCGACCAATGCGCGGCCCACCACATCCACCGCACCCGATCAGTCGCTCAACCCGGCGCCGACATTCCCAGCCGTCGCCGTCGTGACCGATGGCAAGGACTCGGCGTGGCGCCACGCACCGCAGGCTCGGCTGATGCCCGACCGCTGGATCGCCGTCCTGAAATCCGGCGCCACCACCGTCCAGGTGACCGGCCGCGACATCGCGCGGCCACTCTATGTCGGCCCCGATCCCAATCCCCAGCCGCCGCCTCCGCCCGCCACGGACGATCAATTGCAGGTCGATCCCGGCATGAAGTGGATGGTCGACTTCGACGAGGCCGAACAGAAGGGCATGGGGCTGCGCATCACTGTGCCGCCGGCCGCATCGGGCGCCGGTGTGGACAGCCTGTTCGTCTTCGGTGTCGCAGGCTCTCTCGGCGGTGATGCGGCCAGGCAGCTCGCTAACCTGCTCGATGCCCATCATTACACCGATGGCCTGGAATTCCTCCGTTTCGGCACGCCGACCAACAACACCGACGAGCGCCGCGCCGCCGCGACCGTCGATGATCCAGCGCACGAGCGCAGCTACGCCATCGAGGTCGCCGCCGACGTGACGGCGCTCGCAGCGCAATCCAACACGATGCGCGTCGGTATCGCACTGGGGCTGCCCGCCACGGCGATCGTGCCGGTGCTCGGACGCATCGGACAGGCCGCCGAGTGCCACGAGCTCGATATGCGCAGCATGAACGCTGCGCTTGTGGCAGGTGGGCTGGGGCTACTACCTGAGCAACATGGTGGGTTTCGACGGCACTGGACTGACCCCCACCATCCTGGCGTGGGCGCGCGATCACTTTGTGACCCACGTGCGCAGTGGCGGTCCCTATCCGAGCCTGCGTTGCGGCCGCCAGCCTTATGGCGTGCTGCCGGTGACGTCGCTCGACCTGTGGAGACCGGCGGTCGGCCAAGACCAGGCTTTTGCCTCCGACTCATGGCTGCGCGATCTTCTCATGAGGTTGCGCAACAATATCTGGCGTCCGCGCCTTGGCGAGGCGTTCCGTCTCGGCCGTCGCACCCCCTCCGCACCCGATGCCGATCTCGCCGACATCATGCGTATGGATGCGCTCGCCAGTGGCTACAGCGCGCGCACCGTGCTCGGACGTCACTATCTACAGCACTTGCGTGCCTTCCTGGGCGAGGACCTGGCGGCAACCGGCTTCATCGCGACGCACGACGCCGTCGCGGCAGGCATCCTGCAGCGTCTCGGCATTGCATGGCGTCCGCGTCTCGCCCGGACGGCCGGTGCCGACGCAGCGTGGGCCATCACGGCGCCGCTGGTGCAGGTCGGCGAGGTGTCACCTTGGCACGGACTCGAGCCCAACTACATCGCGGCGCTCCTGGATCAGACCAGCATTGCGGCCTTGACCCAGGCGCGTCCCGATCCGGCATCGCCGACCGTTACCACCAGCCTGCTGCAGCTTCTCCTTCGCCATGCGCTGTTGCGCGAGTTGGCCGACGCTGCCGCGCAGATCGGTGCCGCCGCCCCGAATACGGACCTGGGGACGCTGCTGCGTGACGCCGAGCTCATCGACCTCGTCACCGATCAACTACCGTCGCAGCCATGGACGCGTCGTCTCGATCAGCCGGCTCCCGGCATCACCGGCAGCCCGACGATGCGGCAGTATCTCGAAGGCCTCACCACCTTCGACACGCCGGCGACCGCCGCAGCTCGGCGATTTTCGCCGCAGCCTGATCTATCTGAAAGACCGCGACAGCGAGACCTTGCAATATCTCATGCAAGGCACGCTCGATCTCTCGGCGCACCGGCTCGATGCGTGGATCACGTCGTTTGCCACCAAGCGGCTCGCCACGATGACCGCCGGCCCGCCGCAAGGTGCGTATGTCGGGGCGTATGGTTGGGTCGAGAAGCTGCGACCGACTCCGGCTTCGTCGGTGACGGCCGTGACGACGCTCCCGGCCGGCGAGGCGGGCCCGCTCGTGACCCGCAACAACGACTCGGGCTTCATCCACGCGCCCTCAATGACGCACGCCGCCGCCGCCGCGCTGCTCCGTAACGCGCATCTCGGCCCGACTGGTGCGCCGGCGCCCGACAGCCCGTTCGCCATCGATCTCTCGTCGCGCCGTGCGCGCCAGGCGGAGTACCTGCTCGATGGCCTGCGCCAAGGCCAGCCGCTCGGCGCACTACTCGGTTTCAGAATCGAGCGCGGCCTGCACGACATCGAGCTCGACATTGCAATCCCCGGCTTGCGCAAGCTGTCGCCGCTGGCGGCGCGGCCGCTCGACGACGGGGGCGGCGCGACAGAAGCGATCGCCGCGAACAACGTGGTGGACGGCCTCGACCTGTCCGCCAAGTGGCAGAGCAGTCAGCAGGCCGTCATCAACGCCATCAATGCAACACTCCCCTCGACCCAGCCGCTGACTGGCCCGCAGGTCACCGGCCTCACCCGCGAGCTCAATGCGCTGGCTGACGCGATCGACGGCCTGAGGACGCGCTTACGGCTGAGGCAGCCTATCAGGTGGCCCGGGGCAACACGTCGCGCGTAGCGAGCACGCTCACTGCCATTGCGCAAGGCGATGCGCCGCCACCCGAGCTGGACGTCATCCGCACGCCGCGCACCGGCACCGCGCTGACGCATCGGCTCATAGTGCTGTTCAGCGGGAACCCGGTGGTCAATCCCGGGCTGGCTCGCCACCAACTCGTCGGCGCGCGACGGCGTCGAGCCGATGCTGAATGGCTGGGCGTCCAAGCTCCTCGGCAACGGCACGAAGATCCGCTGCACCGTCGAGCGGCTCGACGACACGACCGGCGCAGTGGCCGAGACCCGCACCTTTCCCCTGAGTGAAGTTTCGATGGGCGTGCTCGACATGGTCTACGGCGTCGAGTCTGCGAGCAGCGCGACGCAGTCCGACGGATCGCTGAGCGAAGTCGAGCAGCTGGTGCTCTATCACGCCAAGCATAAGACCGGTGGATTCGATCCGCAGGCGACGATCCGGCTGCAGCATGCGCGACCGACCGATCTGGCGGCCGGAGAGACGACATTGTTCGACACATTGGAGCAAGCCCGCGCAGTGCGTCGGCTGTTGTCGAGCGCGCGCGGTGCCGATCCGGAAGACCTCAACCCGCCGGAGCGCACCGGCGCCGGCACGATCGACCTCGTCGACCTCGAGAATCGGGTGTTTCGCGCCGAGAACGCTTTGAATGCTGCGAACAATACGCTCAGGGCGCTGGTCGCGCCGACCGCGACCACGACCACCGCCGAAGCCCTGCGCACCGCGCTCATAAGGATGGGCCAGTTCGGCATCGGGCCATTCGTGCCGATCGTCGCGGCGGGGGAAAGTCCTGTTGCGATTGCGACACTTGTCATGCAGGCCAACGCACTGATCAAGACGAGTGTGGCTCGCCTGGAACAAGTGGCCGCGCTGCGCCTCGTGCCCGCGGCAACGGATCCGCGTGCGCGCCGCACGCAGCTCATCGAGCGCATGCGGAACGTATTCGGCCGGAACTTCGTGGTGCTGCCGCGCTTCACGTGCGACGCCGCCGGCGCCGCCGAGTTGAGCGCGGCGCTGGCCGCGAGCAGGCAGACCCAGGGCGGTGACCCGCTCGCCGCGCACACCTGGTTCACCCAATATGCCCGAGTGCGCGACCCGATGAGCCGTATGAGCGCGTGTCTGCGTGGCGCGGATGTGCTTGGGACTGGCGAGCAGCTGAATCTCAGCGTCGCTTCAACTGCCATTCGTTGCCGGCGAGCGCTGGGTAGGATTGCCGCCCGTTCCGGGCACGTCGCTCGCGGCCGGTAAGCTGTCACTGGTGCTGCAAACATCTGGACCGGTCAACATGGCCCTGGCGCTGACCGGACTGTTGATCGACGAGTGGACGGAAACCGTGCCGAGCACGCGCGAGACCACTGCCGTCACGTTCCAGTTCGATCCGCCCGACGCCAGCGCGCCGCAATGCGTGCTCCTCGCGGTGCCTCCGGTGCCCGGCGTGGACTGGACATCCGACACGCTGCGCCAAGTGCTGGAGGAGACGCTCGATCTCGCCAAGCTGCGCGCGGTGGACGCCGAAACGCTGGGCGAGGTCGCGCACTATCTGCCGGCCCTGTACCTCGCCTTCAACGCCAAGGACGACGCCGTTTCAACTGACTTCGCTGCGTTGACCGCACTGACAGGAGCCCGCGATGTCACAACTCTTCGTGCAGGTTGCTTCGCCGGGATCGGGCGCCGTCGTGCCACGATCGTTCGTGGTCACCGGCAGCATCACGGTGCAGCTCACGCTCGGGCGCGGCCCTGTGACGGGCAGGTCTGCTAGCGTGCAGTTCGGCGACGGCGGCCCCGCTTTCGCGGCAACGTTCACGACCGCCACGGCATGGACGTGCACCGGCCAGATCGCCGCGGGCGTGCCGCCAAACTCCCTCATCAATGTTCGTGTGACGGCGAATGCCTCGATCCGTTACATGCACACCCCAAGCGAGCCAGACATCGAAACTGTCACGGCATCGACCGTGGTTACAGTGCGGATCGCCAATCCGCCGCCAGTGGTGAGCATTGACGCAATTCCGGCCGACGTGACCGCGACGCAGCTTCCGTTCGCGTTCACGCTTGCCGGATCGGTGTCCGATCCCGATGCGAACGTGACGTCGGTCCAGTGCGCGCTGGACACCGGCGGCTTCGAGACAGCGGAAAACCTCACCGGCAACTGGACGCGCTGGCGCAAGGTGTACAGCCTCGGCGCCGGTCTGCATCGCTTCATCGTGCAGGTCACCGACCTCGGCGGAAATCAGGTTCAGCAGCAGCAATTCCTCATGATCCATCCGCCCGGGGGCGATGTGCCCGACCCTGGGACGGCCTCGATCACCAGCTGGACGCGACTCGAGCCCCACTGCCGCGATGCCAACATGGGCCGCAGCGTCAGCGCGCGCCTGTTCGATCCGCTGTGGCTGATGGCACGGCAATGGCAGATGGCGGAGTTTCAGGGAGCCGATGCCGGTACGCCGGTTCAGGCGCGCCTGCGCGCCACGAGCGCTATGCTGTCGCGCTGTTATCTCGGTGACCTGCCGGCCAACACCAACCAGCAGGCTCCTCGCTACGACCCGGCGCGCATGCCGTTGGAGACAATGGTCGAGCGCCGTCGCATGCGTCCCGCCACAGCCAATGACGCGAGCATGCTCACATTTGCCGTCGAGGCCGGGTTGCAATTCCTGCGGATGGTGGAGCTTCAGGCGCCGAGCAAGAGCTACCGCGCTGCGCTGATCGCGAAATTTGCCCTGCAACCGCTGCAGGGTGCCGACGCCACGGCGGCGGACGAGGCCATGCGGCGTTTCATGCAGAGCATGACGGGCCGTGCTCCCGATGCGCGGCTGCTTGCCGCCGCCTTCCGGCCGGCCGGAGGCATTGCGCTGGTGGTGCAGGACGCAACGCTGTCGATCGCGGTGGTCGATCGGCCCAAAGTGCAGACCGCCGCCACCAACTGGCTCACCTGGTACGACGGTCTGTTCGCCGAGCCCGCAAGCCCGGCCGACGAAGCGTGGTTGCCGTCACGCCTGGAATATGCCGTCACCGTGTCGGCAAGCTTCACCGACCAGCCGCTCGACCAAATCAACCTGGCGGCGAGAGAGTTCGACGGCGGCCAGCTCGACTGGAGCAGCTTCGATTGCGACATGGAAGTGAACATGGTCAGCAACGGCGACCACACGTTTCACATCCACCACCGAAACCACGATTCCAGCGCCGGTGACGTTCCGCGGCGCGCCCGCCGTGCGGTTCTGGGAGCTCGAGGACTCGCGTCTCGAGTACGGCCTCGTGCCGGTGGGCCAGACCGATCTGGCCCACATGCTGGTGATCGAGTATGCGGGCAGCTACGGCAACGACTGGTTCGTGGTGCCGCTCACCCTGCCGGTGGGATCGATCAATCGGGTGGATTCCCTCGTCGTCACCGATAGTTTCGGCGTGCGCACGCTGCTCAAGCCACTCGGCACCTGGGGCACGGTGGCGCGGAATTTTTCCATGTGGCAGCACGCCAATGTGCGCCGCCCAGGTGCCGAAGATCTGCCCGGACGTTATGCCAACATGTTCTTCCTGCCGCCCGCCATCGGCCAGGTCATGGAGAGCGCAGCGCTCGAGGATGTGTTGTTCATGCGCGACGAGATGGCAAATGTAGCCTGGGCGATCGAGCACAGCATCGAGAACGCGACGGAGCAGGCCCGGATCTATCGCGATCCCGCCCCGACGCAGAGCGTCCCCGCTCCGGCGGGGCTCGATCTTCCAAACTACGTGCTGTCGTCGACCGTGCCCGGCAACTGGATTCCGCTGCTGCCGGTACAGATGCGATCCGCCCAGAACAACATCATCCAGCGCCTCAAGCGCGGACGGATGTTGCAGATCGATGGCCCACCCACGGCTCACCCCGCGCAGAGCCAGGCGCTCAATGTGGGCGCCGACCTCATGCTCTACGATTTGGAGGTGCCGCGCGAAGGCGTGCATGTGACGCGCGCGCGCCGCACGTCACGCTGGATCGATGGATCGACTTTTGTCTGGACCGCTTTCCGCAAGCAGGTCGGACGGGGAGAAGGATCAAGCGGCCTGCGCTTCGATCAACTGATCGGGCCTCGACCGGGGCAGGGGTAACGTCCGCGGTTCATGGTAGCCGACTCAAAGATTGACCCATACCGGTTGGTGGGCGATTGAATGGATGCGAGCATGATCGCTGATGAGGCACAGCCATGCATTTTTGCAAGGTGCGACGATGGCCTCATATCTGTCCCAGATACCGCGGCCGAGCTGGTTGCCGCGCAAACAGTAGAGCGGCAACAGCAACAGCGTGAGGGTGTCGGGGACGAGCAATCGCTTGCCTTGCTGATGCCGACCGGCGCCATCGTAGACCACGATGGCATGAGAGCTTGGGGCGACATGGTAATGATCTCTTTGAGGTGTTCGTTTATGGCTTCAGCGATGGGCGCCGGCATGATAATGGCGGCGCCAACCTGAAGCGCATGGCAAAATCGCGCCGAACAGATAGGCCGAATTGTGCCGATATCGCGCAAGGCGGGTCCTGTCCCAAGTGATGGTGTAGCAGCGGTGGGTAACCGGCCTGCCGAAGCGACCGCCGAGAGTTTGACGCAGGCGGCCACTTATCCACAGCGGTGGTGACCATGGCGCTCCTGGGTAGCGTTGGATTGTCAGCGCAACTCTGACCTTGGAGGCCACCACGATGACCGACGATACGATCGCCCTTCGCGAACTGCTGGGGAAGGGATCGAATGCGACGCTGCTGCACGAGATGATCGGGTTTGCCGAATGGCGTGCTGATGAGGAACCCGTCGCCACCGACGGCTTCCATTACCATACCCATTATCTCGGCAACGGTATCGGGTGAGCCGATGAACTCGAGCTCCGGCCCTACCGCCTGAAAGCGCTCCATTGCAAGCTGACGCAGCGTCGTTCCGGTGCCCAATTGCGCGAATTGTCGAGCGAACCCTGCTCGCCGTTGATGGTCCGTGTGGCAGGGGCTCGTCCAACGGATACTGCGAGAAGTCGATGTCGGTGTTACTGGATGTGCAGCAAGCAACCACGCGTTCGATGAAGCCCTGCTTCGGTCATCCGCCGATATTTCGCCTGCGCTTCCTCGTCGGTTTCTGCCAGGATTGGGTAGACCAGGAACAGCACCTTGACGTCATCGGGATCGTGGCCGAAAATCAGTTCCGCGTGCTCACGCACGCCCTCGCGGTACTGCTGCATGCCGCCGATTTCGTTCGCCACGGCGATGATCGAGTTAGCATGGCGCGCTGCGAAGGCACGCCCGCGCGGTGAGCCTCCGGCCTGCACGAACACCGGTTGCCCTTGCGGCGAGCAGACGGCGTTGAGCGGGCCGCAGCACTTGAAATACTTGGCCTCGAAGTTGACCGGGCGGACTTAGCGATGGTCGGCGTAGGTACCGGTCGCACGGCCCATCACCATGGCATCCGCATCCCATGAGTTCAAACAACCTGCAGACCAGATCGACGTACTCGTTGGCGATGTCGTAGCGCTGATGGCGCGGTGGCAAGTGCTCGAAACCGAAGTTCTGTGCGGCCAGTTCCTCGCCCGAGGTAACGATATTCCAGCCAAACCGGCCGCCAGCGATGTGATCCAGCGTCGAACACAGCCGCGCCAGCATGAAGGGCGGATAGGGAAGCGCGGAGAAGGTCGCGACGACGCCGAGTTGGCGTGTTCCCGCGGCGATCAGGGCGGTGAGCGGCGAAGGATGGTGCTTTGGCTCTGTCTCAATCAATCGTGGATCCAGCACGTATTGCCTTGATGGGCTGGAGCCTCGGCGGCTACCTGACGCCGCGCGCGGCGTCAGAAGAGCACCGCCTCGCAGCGCTGATCGCAGATCCGGGCCAGTGGGGTATCGCCTGGGGTTTCCGGGATTTCGCGATCAAGCTGGGGGCCGCGCCCCAAGCGGTGGCCAACCTGGGGGAGATAGACCAAAGCCTTCTAGAGCGCATGACCGATTCATCGCAAACGATCGCAAGCTGCGCTGGAGCGTCGTTCAGCGCGGCTACTGGGTGCATGGCGTAGACAATCTTCGCGATTACCTACGATCGGCCGAGTTGTTCGCGTTGGACGGTCGCGCCGAACTGATAAAATGCCCGACCCTGTTGACCCTCGCCGAGGCCGATCCTCTGACCGCATCCATACAACGAGTCTTTGATGCATTGCATTGCCCGAAAACGCTGATGCGCTTCACTGTGGCGGAGGGAGCTGGAGGTCATGTTGAAATGGCCAACCGTTCGCTCCTGAACCGGAGGGTGCTCGACCGGCTTGACGATCGCTTTCGCCAATGAAGCTGAAGACATCAGGTTTAGCCCCAAGACGGCTTCTGCTGGGTCGATATCTGCAGAAGCACAGCAAGCGATCCCGCCGTGCGACATCGAGGCAGAGTTGTGGTGCCCGAGGGCGCGGCGCCGTCTCCGCCTCGCCTGCGGCCCGCGCGGGCTGGCACCCCCTCGCCTATAGCGGTCCGTGTCACCCTGATCATGGCGGATAATTGGCGCCCCGACTGACTGAGGGCGCCGCCCACTGCGGATAGTGATACCCGTGGGCGCAACCGCAGCCGGCCGAATGACGGTCAATCCGGGTAAAATGCCGGTCAGACCCCCCAAATAATTCACTTACGCGTGATAACCGCTATTATCACGCGTAGGGGGCCATTTGCGGGGGTTTTCAGCCGCCCTCGCGGCAGCGCTGCGTCGCCTTAACGGCACCGATCGCGCCACGGAGCGGCCGATGACCGGAGTCGCCATCCATTAATTTGGACCCCGTCCAGTTGATGTTTGTCATGGACAGGGCCTGGTCTGACAGACTATGCACGGCTTGGCCCGCGGCCCGACTGGGCCAAGGAGCGGCAATGGACGTCGCGGACTGGCTGCGAGACGCTCGGTCTGGAACGCTACGAGGCGGCATTCCGCGAGAATGACGTCAGTGCCGAACTATTGTGCCATCTGACCGCCGACGATCTCAAGGAACTCGGCGTCACCTCGATCGGCCATCGGCGCCGGCTGCTGGAGGCGATCGCCGCGCTTGCGCCCCGAAGGCACGCTCGGCCGATGATCCCGTTCGGTCATCGTCCCGCGCCGATCAGCCCGACCGGCAACCTCGGCTCGTCTGAGACCACTGCCGAACGCCGCCCGCTCAGCGTGATGTTCTGCGATCTCATCGGCTCCACCGCGCTCTCGTCGCGGCTCGATCCCGAGGATCTGCGCGAGGTCATCCGCACCTATCAGGCGTGCGTCGCCGACACGATCCAGCAGTTCGACGGCTTCATCGCGCGTTACGTCGGCGACGGGGTGCTGATCTATTTCGGCTGGCCGGAAGCCCGCGAGACCGATGCCGAACGCGCCGTGCGGGCCGGCCTCGCCGTTGCCGCCGCGGTCAGCGCGACACCCGTGGGCGGCGAACCGCTGCAGGTTCGCGATCGGCATCGCAACGGGACTGGTGGTCATCGGCGAGCCGATCGGCTCCGGCGATTCGCGCCAGCAGACGGCGGTCGGCGAGACGCCGAACCTCGCCGCACGCCTGCAGGGCCTCGCCGGGCCGGATCAGGTGGTGATCGACGCGGCCACACGGCGGCAGATCGGCGGCCTGTTCGAGTGCCAGGACCTCGGCACGGTCGAACTCAAAGGTCTGCCGGCGGCGGTGCCGGCATGGCAGGTGTTGTCCGAAAACCGCACGCTCGGCCAGTTCGAGGCGCTGCGTTCCGGCGCCACGCCGCTGGTCGGCCGCGACGAGGAGATGGAGCTGCTGCTCCGCCGCTGGGCGCAGGCGAAGGCCGGCAACGGGCGGGTGGTGCTGATTTCCGCCGAGCCGGGCGTGGGCAAGTCCCGCCTCGCCGAGGCGCTGGCCGAGCGGATCGCCGCCGAACCGCACACTCGGCTGCGCTATTTCTGCTCGCCGCACCATCAGGACAGCGCGCTCTATCCGGTGATCGCGCAGATGGAGCGAGCGGCGGGTTTCCAGCACGCGGACGAGCCGGCGGCCAGGCTCGCCAAACTGCAAGCGCTGCTCGCCGCCACCGCGCCGCCGATGGAAGACGTGGCGCTGATCGCGGAGCTGCACTCGCTGCCGTCAGCCGATCTCGCGCCGCCGCTCGATGTCACGCCGCAGCGCAAGAAGGAGAAGACGTTCGAGGCGCTGCTGCGGCAGGTTGAAGGTCTTTCGCGGCAGCAGCCGGTGCTGATGATGTTCGATGACCTTCACTGGATCGATCCGAGTTCGCGCGAACTGCTGGACCGCGTGATAGAGCGGGTCGCGGACTGGCCGGTGCTGCTGCTGGCGATGTTCCGCCCCGAGTTTCAGCCGCCGTGGACCGGGCAGCCGCATGTGACGATGCTGACGCTGGCACGGCTCGACCGGCGCGACACGGCGGCGATGGTCGCGAACGTCGCCGGGAATGCGGCGCTGCCGGCCGAGATCGTGGAGGAGATCGCCGAGCGCACCGACGGCGTGCCGCTGTTCGTCGAGGAACTGACCAAGGCGGTGCTCGAATCCGGCGCGCAAGGCGCCGCGGCGCTGTCCGCCGTGCCGCATCCGGCGTTGTCGGTGCCGGCGACCTTGCACGCCTCGCTGATGGCGCGGCTGGATCGGCTGGGACCGGCCGCCAAGGACGTTGCGCAAACCGGCGCGGCGATCGGCCGCGAGTTCGGGTTCGGGCTGCTGGCGTCCGTCACCGATCTGCCGGAGCCGCAACTTCGCGAGGCGCTCGATCGGCTGACGAACGCCGGCCTGTTGTTCGTCCGCGGCACGCCGCCGCAATGCCAGCTACATCTTCAAGCACGCGCTGGTGCAGGATGCGGCCTACGGCACCTTGCTGCGCAGCCGGCGCCAGCGGCTGCACGGCCGTATTGCCGCGACCCTCGAAGACCGCTTTCCGGAGATCGTGCTGGCGCAACCGGCGCTGTTGGCCCAGCACTGCGCGGCAGCCGGGCTGGCGGAAAAGGCGGTCGCTTATTGGCTGAAGGCCGGTCAGCAGGCGCTGGCGCGCTCGGCGATGACGGAAGCGGTCGCCCAGTTGCGGAAGGGGTTGGACGTGCTGGCCGGTCTGCCCGGACGGCCCGTGGCGCCAGCAACAGGAGCTGGATCTGCAAATCGCGCTCGGATCGGCACTGACTGCCACGACAGGCTGGTCGGCGGCGGATGTGGACGAGACCCTCGCCCGAGCGCGCGCGCTGGCTGAGCAGCTCGATCGACCGCGAGTACCTGGTGCCGCTGATCGTGGGCCAATGGGGTTCTCATTTCGCGCGAGCCGAGCACAGGCTGGCGCTGGCGCTAGGCGAGCAGCTCGAACAAATCGGCGAGGCGCGGAACGATGCCGCGGCGCAATTGCTGGGTCGCTTCATGCACGGGCTACATCCGCTTACTTTCTCGGGGAGTTCGTTGCCGCCCGCGCCCTCTGGAGCGGTGTACTGGCCTTGCTGATCCAGCGCATCGCGCTATCGCGCGGACTGGCCGATGATCCCTACGCTACGATGCTCGCGTCCTCGCCGTGACCCTGGCGTATCTGGGTTACATCGATCAGGCACGGTCGCGGATGGACGAGGCGTTGTCGGAGGCCCGCCGGCTCAGGCATGCCCATACGCTGGCTCACGTGCTCTTGCTACTGCGAATCGGATCGACTGGCTCATCCGGCTCGCCTATGGTGCACGCGGAGGAATTTCTGGCTCTATCGACCGAGCACGGCTTTCCGTATTATTTGGGCTTGGCACTGGCATGCCGCGGACGGTCGTTGATCGCGCTCGGGCAAGCACAGGAAGGCCTTGCGCTGCTCACGCAGGGGCTGGCGGAACTGCGTGCTACCGGAGGCGTCGCTAGCTACGCCGATGCTGTTCACGTGGCTCGCCGAGGCCCACGCCATGCTCGGGCAGCCGATGAAGAACGGAATTGCCTCGCCGAGGCTGCGCAGATCGTCGAGACCACCGAGGAGCGGGTCCATGAAGCCGAGTTGCTGCATCGGGTGCCGGGCGATCTGCTGAATGCCGCCGGCGATCGATCCGGGGCCGAGCGGCACTATCGTCAGGCCATCGCCGTTGCCGAGCGGCAGAGCGCAAAGCTCTTCCAGTTGCGGGCATCGACCAGCCTCGCCCGGCTCTGGCGCGACCAGGGCAAGCGCGCGGAAGCCCGTGATCTGCTCGGTCCGATCTACAACTGGTTCACCGAAGGTTTCGATGCGCCGGACCTGAAGGACGCGAAGGCGCTGCTGGATGAGCTGGCGTCATGAGCGACGTCCGGACCTGGTTGGCTAGGGAGATCGGCCTCGGCCAATATGCCGACGCGTTCGAGGCAAACGATCGTCGAGATGGACCTGCTCGAACGATGTCGATGACCAGACGCTGAAGGACATCGGCGTGACGAGTGCCGGCCACCGGCTGCGCTTACGCAATGCGATCGCCAAGCTGGCGCCCACATCCGATGTCACAGCGAATGCGAGCAGTCGCGTCGCTGCACTCGAGCGTCGGCGAGCAGCGTCCGGCGAACGCCGCCAGCTCACGGTGATGTTCTGCGACCTGGTGGGTTCGACGGCGCTGAGTGAAAAGCTCGACCCCGAAGAGCTGCGCAGCCTGTTGCACGCGTATCGAACCCTCTGCGGCGATGTGATCGCGCGCTACGACGGATTTGTCGCCCGCTACGTGGGGGACGGCATCCTGACCTATTTCGGCTGGCCCACCGCGCATGAAGAAGACGCCGAGCGCGCCGTGCGGGCGGCCTTGGAGATCGTTCATACCGTCAAACGGGCATCCTCCACCGAGGACCTGTCGGTCCGTATCGGCATCGCCACCGGCCCTGTCGTCGTCGGTGAAACGGCCGGCGCGGGGGACCAGTCCAAGCTGGCGGTGGGCAGCACGCCCAATCTGGCCGCGCGTCTGCAAGGACTGGCCACCGCCGACCAGATCGTCATCGCCGCCTCGACCCGCCGGTTGGTCGGCAATGCGTTTGAACTGACCGATCTGGGCGAACATGACCTGAAAGGGATCGCCGAACCGGTTCACGCCTGGCGGGTGGAGCGTGCCCTGGTGACGGAAAGCCGCTTCGATGCCAATCGCGGCGGCAGGCGCTGACGCCGCTGGTGGGCCGCGAAGAGGAACTGGATCTGCTGCTTCGCCGGTGGTCGCAGGCGAAGGACGGCGAAGGCCAGGTGGTGCTGCTGTCGGGTGAACCCGGGATCGGCAAGAGCCGCATCCTGAGCGCGTTGCGCGAGCGGCTCGAAGCGCAAGGCGTGCAGGCTCTGCGCTTCCAGTGCTCGCCCTACTACGTGAACAGCGCGTTCTGGCCCATCATCGACAACTTCGAACGGACGCTGAAGTTCACCCGCGACGAAACCGCCGGACGCGAAACTCGACAAGCTGGAAGCGCTGATCGTCACGCAGTACGGCCGACCGCTGGCCGACGTCCGGTTCGTCGCGTCGATCCTGTCCATCCCGTGCGAGGCATCGTTACGGCGCCCTGCCGATGACGCCGCAGAAGCACAAGGACGAGACGCTGCGGACCTTGGTCGATATCACCGAGGCGGCCGCCCGCCGGCAACCCAGCGTGATGCTGTTCGAGGATGCGCACTGGGCCGATCCCACCACGCTGGAGGTGCTGGATCTGCTGATCGACCGGGTGAAAACCGTTCCGCTGCTGGTCGTGCTCACCCACCGGCCGGAATTTCAGTCGCGCTGGTCCGGGCAGGGCCATGTCGGCGCACTGAACCTGTCCAAGCTGACCCGGGCGCAGAGTGCGGCGATGGTCTCCGCGCTCGCCGGCGGCAAGGCGCTACCCGAAGCGCTGCTTGAGCAGATCCTGACCCGGACCGACGGCGTGCCGCTGTTTGTCGAGGAGCTGACCAAGTCCATTCTCGAATCGGGCGAGCTGACGGAGGCAGGCGATCATTACGAGTACGCTGGCTCCGCTCGCGCTGTCACCATTCCGGCGACGCTGCGGGACTCGCTGATGGCGCGGCTGGATCGGTTCATGCCGGTGAAGGAGATCGCCCAGATCGGGGCAGCGATTGGCCGCGAATTCAGCTACGAGCTGATCGCCGCGGTCGCACCGATGCCGCAGGCCCAACTCGATGACTCACTGGTACGGCTGACCGAGTCGGGGCTGGCCTTCCGCCGCGGCACGCCGCCTGATGCCGTCTACACCTTCAAGCACGCGCTGGTGCAGGACGCGGCTTACGACTCGTTGCTCAAGAGCCGCAGACAGGAGTTGCACGGCAAGATCGCCCGCGTGATCGAGAAGCGCTTCCCGAACATCAAGACCACTGAACCCGAGGTGCTGGCGCATCACCTCACCGCCGCGGGCCTTGCCGAAGCCGCCATTCCGCTTTGGCAGGCCGCTGGCGAGCTGGCGCTGAAGCGCATGGCCCTGCCGAGGCCATCGCCCATCTCAATCAGGGGCTTGAACTGGTCTCCACCTTGCCTCGGTCATCGCAACGAGACACCAGCGAACTGGAGCTGCGCACCGCCTTGGAACGGCATGGATGGCGCTCAAAGGCTGGGGTGCCCCGGAAGTCTGGACCAGTCTGCATCCGGCGCTCGCCTTGGCGAAGTCGCTCGAGCGCCAGGACGCGTTGGTGCCGATCTATTGGGGACTGAGCCAAACTCTTGGCGCAAGGGCGCGTAGCGGAGTCCCTGGCGATACTGGT
>CAVWZM010000024.1:0-242099 GCA_963759425.1 uncultured Alphaproteobacteria bacterium | reverse complement strand
CATCGCCGCCAACCAGTACATCACGAAGCAGACCTGGGCGAAGGGCATCGATGAGAGCGGACGGCCGATCCCGACCGAGATCACCGACAACGTCCGCAAGGGGCAAGAGGTCGACGTTTGGCCCGGAGCAATGGGCGGCAAGAACTGGAGCCCGGTGTCGTTCAATCCCGGCACCGGCCTGGTCTATGCCAACACATTGAACTTCGGGATGCACTACAAGCCGGTTGATGCGCAGTCCCGTGCCGGCCTGACCTACTGGGGCGCGGACATCAGTTGGATCTGGCCCGACGGGGCGCGCGGTGGCCTCAAGGCGATCGATCCACTGACCGGCAAGGCCAAATGGGAGGCCCTGACCGATATTCCGCGCTTCTCGGGTGTATTGTCGACCGCCGGCGGCGTGGTGTTCTCTGGCAAGCTGACTGGCGAGCTTGAGGCATTTGACGCCGATACGGGCACCAAGCTGTGGCAGTTCAAGACCGGGTCTGGCATCGAGGGCCAGCCGGTCACCTGGCAGCAGGACGGCGTGCAGGTACATTCGCCGTCTCCAGTGGCATTGGCGGGGTGTACGACCTGTTCTCCGGCGACGAACAACTCGCCGCGGTTCCGGCCGGCGGCTCGCTGTGGGTGTTCGCGCTGGCGCAGCAGTAGTACCAGCTAACTCGTGGCCGGGTCGACGGGGCCCGGTCTCTCACTGGTTTGCACGCGACCCCCACACTCGCGTGCTCGCCGGCCTCACCGACCCCGCGTGTACACCGGTCAGCCCCGAAGGTTGCCGGCAAAGCCTCGCCGCGTGGCGGCGCTTCCATCGCGGGGCGTCGCCACTGCCGCGGTCAAATCGGAGAATGGAATGAAACTTGCCGCCTGCGTCTTCGCGGCAGTAATGCTCAGCGCCGTTCTGGCGTCGGCGCAATCAGCAACGGATCCGGAGCCGCCGCCCTCGGCGGAACAGTTCGCGAGGGGAGCGCAGATTTTCGACAGTATATGTTCGCATTGTCACGGGCCGCACATGGTCAATCCCGGAACGATCTCGTTTGATCTCCGCAAGTTTCCTCACGATGATCGCACGCGATTCTTCAACTCGGTGCGCAACGGCAAGAGAGCCATGCCACCCTGGAAGGACGTTCTCCACCCCGATGAGATCGAGGATGTGTGGGCCTATGTCCGCTCCGGCGGAGTGGCACCGCAATGAAGCCGCTGGCTGGCTTGGCGCTCCCGATGTTGCTCGCCTGGTCCATCGCGCCCGCGTGGTCGCAGGCGGCGGGCTCTGAGGCGGGGCCACTGACGGTCTGTCTGCAGAGCAACGATCCGCCGCTTTCCGTCCGTGGTGGCAACGAACCGAGTGGCTTTGTGCTAACTTTGTCGCGTGTCATCGCGCAGCGCCTCGGCCGCGAGCTTCGGGTGCAGTGGTTTGTCAGCCGAGACGATCCCGACGCCAGTCTTCCCAAGCAGGCCAACGCTTTGATGTCGTATGGCCGCTGCCAGCTCACGGCTGAATTTCCCCTGATGGCCGGCATGCTCGAGCCGCCCCGTTCCCCCACGGCGAAGCTGCCGCCGTTCGAGGGAGCGGCGCCCGACGATCGGCGCAAATGGGTCAAGCTTGGCGAACTTATGCCGACGCGGGCGTACCGGCTGGATGTGCTGACGGTGGTGCTCGCGACCCGGAACGCCGATCGTCGTGTCGGCAAGCTGACCGATCTGGCGGGCCTGAAGATCGGCGTGCAGATCGCAACTCTGCCGGACGCCATTACGATGTACTATGGCGGTGGCAGCCTGGCGGAGCAGGTCGTGCATCTGCGTGACACGCTTGAGCTGTTCGAAGGATTGCAGACCGGCGCGATCGACGCCGCGTTCGTCAATCTGCGTGCCTTCGACGCCTGGCGGCTTCGGCACGCTTCCGACGGATTTGTGCCTACCGGCTATACGCACTCGGTCGGATTCAACATGGGATTTGTCGGGCTTGCATCGAACCGGGCGCTGATCGAGCAGGTCGATGCGGTGTTGGACGATATGATGGTGCACAGCGCGATCGAGCCACTGGCGGCGAACGCCGGGCTTAGTTTCGTTCCGCCTCGATCACCGGATGTGCAGCCCGATGTCGGCCCTGCTGCATTGAAGGGTGAGTGAACCGGACGGATGATCGTTCTGTCTATCACCGGCGCTCGATGAAGCTGAGGTGAGTTGTCATTTGGTATCCGTATCGTGGGAAGGATTTGAAGAATCAAGCTCGGGCAGCAACGACCGGGCAGCTTTCGGGAGAGGAGACAAACATGAAAATCTATGACTGGCATATCGCGCCCAATCCACGTCGGCTGCACATCTATCTGGCCGAAAAGGGAATTCAGGTTGAACTCGTCGAGGTCGGACAGGAAGACCTGACGCTGGCGCCTTGGTTCAAGCAGAATTATCCGCACGCGATGGTGCCGATGCTGGAACTGGATGACGGCACCCAGATCGGTGAAGCGATGGCGATCGCTCGCTACTTCGAGGAGACCCACCCCGAACCTCCATTGATGGGCACCGACGCCCGCGACCGGGCAATCGTCGACATGTGGGAAAAGCGGGCGAATGAGGAAGGCATGCTTCCCGCGTCCGAACTGTTCCGCAACACGCATCCGCAATTCGCCGAGCGCGGGCTGCCGGGGGCGGCGGATTCGATTCCGGCAATTGCCGAACTCCGTGATCGCGGCCGTGCGAGGCTGAACCGGTTTTTCGCCAAATTCGATCACCAGTTGGAAGGCAACACATTCGTCGCCGGTGAGCGCTTCACCGTCGCGGACGCGACGACCCTGGCCGCGGTGGATTTCGCCGGCTGGTCGGAGATAAAGATCCCGGATTCCTGCCGGCATCTGCGGCGCTGGTACGAGGCTGTAAGCCAGCGCCCCAGCGCCAAAGCCTGAGCGGGTTACCCGACGGCCGGTGCTCGCGCGGTGAGCGATCAGGCGTCGATCCGTTTCATGGCGCGGTATGAATTCGGAAATCGTTACGCTTCCACGCGTGGCCATCGCGACGATTGATCCGGGGCCGTGACGCTAACGCCGATCTTCGCAAGCCCACCACGTGGGCCGCCTGCCCCACCTGCAATTCTCAGGGTTGCCGACTATGAACCTCCGGGTTTCCTGCCTCTCCACGTGCCACGAACTTCCGCCGTAACGGAAACAGTTCGATATCAAAACGGGCGGCGAAAGTGCCCCAGAGGCCACGTGGGCAGAACCGCATCACCGCGATCGCCAGGGCGCCGAGGAGCATCAGGTACCAGGCGCCAAAGTCGGCCAGCCGGCTCTGCATGAAATAAAACACCATGACGCCGACGATCGGCCCCTCGATCGTGCCGATGCCGCCGATCACCACGATGAAGATGATGTTCGCCGTCCAGTCGAGCAGCGAGAAGGCGGCGTCCGGCGAAATTCGTGCCTTCTGCACATAGATGAGCGCGCCGACCAGGCCGGAGCTGAAGGCCGCCACGACGAACACCCAGAACTTGGTGCGGAAGGCATCAACGCCGACGCTGCCGGCAGCCGCCTCGTTGTCGCGAATGGCGGCGAGGGCCAGACCCTGGCGTGAGCGCAAGACAGCGTAGACCAGCGCGATGGTGCCGACCGCCAGGATCAGCGCCAGCCAGTAGGCGGCAACGTCACGCGCAACGGTGGCGCGCAGGTGCAAGGTGTTGGCCACCAGGGTCACGAAGGCGGCTTCGTTGGTGGCGGTTTTGGACAAGGCCGTGCCGGTGCCACCGCCGAGGCTTTTGACCTGCGCCAGAAGCAGCCGGAACACCTCCGACACGACCCATGTGCCGACGGCGAAATAGGCGCCGTGCAGCCGGAACACCAGGTAGGTGACCGGGACCGCCACGAGGCCTGCCGCCAACCCCGCAAGGGCGATCGCCAGCAGCGGATCGGCGTTGGCGCAAATGACCAGCGCGAACATCGCGTAGGCGCCAAGGCCGACAAAAGCCTGCTGGCCGATCGAGACCAGGCCGGCGAAACCAGCCAGCATGTTCCAGTACTGCGCCAGTGCCAGCATGGTGAGGATCAGGAACAGGTCCTGGATGAGCCCACGTCCCACGACCAGCGGCGCCACGGCCAGCGCGGCCACGCCGAAAGACGCTACAATTCCGAACACCAGCGAGACCGGCACCCTGGGCCACCCAGGACGCCACGACGGCTGCCGCTCCTCGCTGGTGCCGCTGGTCACTTGTCATGGCCGGGGAAGTGCTCGGCCACGCAGTGAAGCGTCGCCACCAGCAGGTCCGTCGGGGCGGGAACCGGTTGGGTCGGTGTGCGCATGGCGGTGGCTCAGTCCACGGCGCGGGGAAAGAAGCCGCGTGGGCGCAGCGCCAGGATCACCAGAAACACCAGGTGGCCGCCCAGGATCTGCCATTCCGGATTGAGCGCCGCGCTTGCCGTCTGCGCGACGCCGAGCACGACGCCGCCCGCCAGCGTGCCCCAGAACGACCCGAGGCCGCCGATGATCACCGCCTCGAAGGCAAAGATCAGCCGCGCCGGGCCGGCGCTGGGATCGAAGTTGGTGCGGGTGCCGAGACAGAGGCCGGCGATTGCCGCGATGGCCAGAGCGAAGACCTGTGGCGATGCCGAACAGGTGGCGATTGTCGATGCCCATCAACTGCGCCGTGACGGGGTCGTCCGAAACGGCGCGGAAAGCGCGTCCAAGCGATGTGTGATAGAAGACCGCGTTAAGGGCGAGGATAACCAGGATGGCGGCGGCGAAGGTCAGCAGTGGCACCAGTCCGACCGCGAGGCCGCCGCCGAGTGGCAGGGACGCCGTCTCGATGCCTGGCGCCGCAAGCCGGCGGGTGTCGGCGGAGAAGCCCTGCAGCAGGCCGTTCTGGATGATGATCGACAGGCCGAACGTCGTCAGCAGCGGCGGCAGTATGTCACGGCCGAGAACACGGTTCAGCAGGCCGATCTGGAGGACGAAGCCGACCCCGAACAGGGCGGGAATGGCGATGCAGGCGGCCACCAGCGTGCTGAGGCCGAACGACTGGGCTGTCACCAGGATCAGGAAGGCCGCCATGACAATGATGTCGCCATGGGCCAGGTTGACCAGACGCATGACGCCGAACATCAGCGAGAGCCCCGCCGCGAACAGCGCATAGAGGCCGCCGAGAAGGGTTCCTTGCAGCACGATGTCGAGGACGCTCGCCATGCAGGTTCAGTCGCCGAAGTAGGCATGGCGGATGGCTTGGTCGGTCAGCATGGCTGGCCGGCCTTCCAGCGTCAGGTGACCCTCCTGAAAGCAGATCACGCGGTCGGCCTCCGCCATCGCCTTGACGACATCCTGCTCGACCAGCACGACGGTGGTCCCTTCCGCTTTGATGATGGGCAGGGTCGCATAGATGTCGCGGATCACCACCGGCGCCAAGCCGAGGGAAATCTCGTCACACAGGATGAGGCGGGGATTCGACATCAAGGCGCGCCCGATCGCCACCATCTGCTGTTCCCCCCCGGACAACGCGGTGCCGGCATTGCGGCGGCGTTCGGCCAGCACCGGGAACAATTCATAGACCGCGCCGAGGGTCCACCGACCAGGCGTTTTGCGGCCCCAGGCGCCGATTTGCAGATTCTCCTCGACGCTCAGGGACGGGAATATTCGGCGCCCTTCGGGCACCATGGCGATGCCGCGCTGCATGATGGCGGACGCCGGCAGGCCGCCAATCGCCTCGCCGTCGAACAGTATCGCCTCGCGGGGCGCGGGGAGCAGGCCGGTGATCGCTCGCAGGAACGTCGACTTGCCGGCGCCGTTTGCACCGATGACGGCGAGGGTCTCCCCCCTTGCCACCATCAGGCTGATGCCGAACAGCGCCTGAAAATCGCCGTAACCCGCGCGCAGGTCCCGCGTCTCCAGCAGCGGCATCGCCGGGGTCACACCGGCGAGCCGAGGTAGATCTCGCGCACCTCGGGCTGAGGCCATGACTTCGCGGGGCTCGCCACTGGCGATCAGACGGCCGAAATTCAGCACCGCCAGCCGATCGACCACGGCCAGCAGGGCGTGCACGATGTGCTCGATCCAGACGATCGTGACGCCGGAGCGGCGAATGTCCTGCACGGTTGCGATCAGTTCGGCGCATTCGGCTTCGGTCAGGCCGCCGGCGATTTCATCGAGCAGCAACAGCCGCGGGTTGGTGGCGAGAGCACGGGCCATCTCCAGCCGCTTGCGGTCGAGCAGCGTCAGCGATCCGCCGAGCCGGTTTGCCGTGTCGAGCAGCCCGGTGCGCTGGAGAATTTCGGCGCAGGCGTCGCGCACCCTGGCTTCCCGGGCATTGCGGCCGAAACAGGCCGCCACGAGCAGGTTCTCGAACACCGTCAGTTTCTCGAACGGTTGCGGAATCTGGTGCGAACGACAGATGCCGGCGAGGCAGCGCTTGTGGGCCGACATGCGTGTGATGTCCTGTCCCTCGAGCATGATGCGGCCGCTGTCCGGCGTTATAGCGCCGGTGATCAGCGCGAAGAGTGTGGTCTTGCCGGCGCCATTCGGGCCGATGATGCCGAGCGCCTCGCCCTCGGCCACGCCCAGCGAGATGTCAGAAGTCACCACGAGAGACCCGTATGACTTGCGGAGATTATCCAGCACCAGCAGCACGCGCGGGACCGACTCGGTCAGAGGCAGGTTGTTGCCCGGGCGGTTCCCTGCCGCCGGCATGCTTGCCGCAGATCACGCCAGCGGCTCCATCTTGCCGCCGAGCGGCACCTCGGGCGCGGTCTGATTATCGACGGTGACGAGGCTGAATTTGCCATCATCGCCGAGCCGCCACTGGCCGCCGGCGATCGAGGTGCGACAGACATTCTTGCGGGCAAATGGCGGCACGTTGTCCTGGCTGAACTTGATCGGGCCAATAATGGTCTGGAAATCCAGAGCGGCCATCGACCTGGCCGTGGCCTCGGGATTGGTCGGGTCCTCGCTGCGCCTGAGAGACTCAATGACGCCCTCGAGCATCGCGTGGGTGCCCCCGATAGGCGATGTCCACTGCTTTCCCGAGGCGGCCACGAAGCCGTCCGACAATTGCTTGCAGCTCATGCCGTTGAGGGATGATTTGAACGGATGGTCCGGCCCCCACCACACCTCGGACGACAGATTGTGTCCGGACTTGCCGAGGCTTTGCACCGAGACCGGGAACAGGATGGCCTTGCCGATCGACGCGATCTTCGGCCGGAAACCCTGTTGCCTCGCCTGATTCCAGAATGTGGTGAAGTCGGGCGGCAGCATGACCCCGGTGACGATCTGCGCGCTCGCTCTTTTTGAATGCGGTGATCTGGGCGGTGAAATCGTCACTGAGGTCCTGATAGCGGCCCGGATCGATGAATTTGTATCCCTTCGCCCCGAGAGCCGCCGGCAGGCCGGCTTTTGGATCGCCCCAGGCGTTGCCGTCCACGTCGTTGGGGAACAGGGCGCCGACCTGCTTGTTCGTGCTCAGTTGGCCCCACATGTTGGAGTAGGCGGCGATTAGGTCCTCGAGACCCCAAAAGAAGTGGTAGGTGTAGTTGAAGGGTTGCGGATTGGCCGGGTTGCTCTGCCGCCCGAAGAACCAGGCCTGCCAGGGGCAGTTCGCGGAGAGGCAGGGCACTTCCTCGATCTCACACTGGGTCGAGACGGGAACGCAGGTCTCGGGTGTCCCCCCCACCATCATGATGTTGATTTTGTCCTGCACGATCAGGTCCTTGGCGACCTGAGCGGCGCGGTTCGGGTTCGACTGGCTGTCCTTGACGACGATCTCGATCGCGTACGTCTTGGCACCCACCTTCAGCCCGTTCTTCATCAGCGTCCGGAACAGGGCGATGTTGAAGTCGTCGGCCTCGGCGAAGCCCGCAAGCGGTCCGGTGGCGGGCGTCACATAGCCGATCCTGAGGGTGGGCGGCGCGGCCCGTACGGCCGGGGCCGCCAGAGGTCCCGCCGCGATGGCGGCACCTGTCGTCGCGGAGGCCCGCAGGAGTGTGCGGCGGGTCATCGCGCCGGGCAAAGTCAGGTTGCTCATCGTGTGCCTCCCCAGAGGGTCGCTCGCCCAGCGGCCCTTCAGACTTGTGGCCGTTTCGCACGGCTGTTTGATCGGCGCGGGTAGCGGTTGTTGCCGCTCCGCACAGTTATGCTTGCCGCACGGTCAGCAGCAAAGTTGCCGCAAGTCAAGGGCTGCCGCGGCTCCGGGGAGCCCGAAAGCGAGGTGGTCGACCGGTGTCCCACGAAATACCCGCCGCGCGAAGTTGACTCTGGTCAACGGGTGAGTGGCTGGTATTTGACCGGTTTCGCCCTCGGCCGCCCTGGGAACCCACGCACACCGCTCAATTCCTATTGCCGACGGTCGAACGGCGCGACCGCCGGGGGTGATGTCGCCCTTGTAGCGGAGCCACCGGCTGGCAGTCCTGCGGTTTTGATGCAAACGTATGGGTGTCCGGGACCGGCGCCCGGCGTCTTTCGCTGATCGAGAGGGAGGGTGAGTTTTTGGCCGCGCGGACACGGATGGTAACGATCCAGGCGCGCCCAGCGCCGCTGAGTATCGATCTGGCACGGAGCGCGGTCCTGGTCATCGACATGCAGAACGACTTCGGATCAGCGGGCGGCATGTTTGACAGGGCAGGAATAGATCTGTCGGCGATCCGGCGGGCCGTCCCACCCACGCAGCGCGTCGTAACGGCGGCCCGAGCGGCAGGTCTGCCGATCGTATACTTGAAAATGGCGCACCGAGCCGATCTGTCCGACACCGGCGGCCCGAACTCACCGCATTGGTTTCACCACCAGCGTATGGCGGTCGGGGAACCAATGACCGCGCCAGACGGGCAACCGAGCCGTATTTTGATCGAAGGTACATGGAATACCGAGATACTGCCCGAACTCGCGCCACAGCCGGGCGATATCGTAGTCTCGAAGCATCGCTATAGCGGCTTCTTCAAGACGGACCTGGACGCGCAACTCCAGGCCCTGGGTGCTCGGAATTTGATTGTAACGGGTTGCACGACCAGCGTTTGCGTTGAATCGACGATCCGCGACGCGATGTTCCGCGATTACGTCTGTCTGCTACTGGAGGATTGCACGGGGCAGCCGATGTTTCCGAACTCGTCGTTTGGGACGCACGAGGCTTCGTTGCTGACAATTCAGACCATGTTCGGCTGGGTGTCGGAGTCACCAGCGTTGATTACCGCGCTTTGAGTTCAAGGGTCGGGCCGTCTGTCAGGATCAAGCGCCGAGCAGGCTCTGGCTCCTCACCAGCCGTGCGTACAGACCGTCACGGGCCAACAGTTCGGCGTGGGTGCCGCATTCCTGAGCACGCCCGCTGGCCAAGGCCACCACAAGGTCGGCGTCGCGCACCGTGGACAGTCGATGCGCGATAACAATGGTGGTGCGGCCCTTTCGCAGCGTCGCCAGCGCGGTCTGCACCGCCGCCTCGTTCTCAGTATCCAGCGCGCTGGTTGCCTCGTCCAGCAGCAGGATGCGGGGATCGCGCAGCAGCGCGCGCGCCAGGGCGACACGCTGCCGCTGTCCACCCGATAGCCGCTGCCCGCCTGGACCGACCCTGGTCTCATACCCGAGGGGCAGGACCGAAATGAAGTCAGCCGCGGCGGCAGCCTCGGCAGCGGCCTCGATCGTCGCCTGCTCGGCGCCCGGGTGACCCATGGCGATATTCGCCGCCACCGTGTCGTCGAACAGCAGCGCGTCCTGGCCGACATAGGCGATCGAATCGCGCAGGCTGGCCAGGGTGACGCCTCGCACGTCAATGCCATCGATGCGCACGGCACCGCCGGTCGCATCATGTAGCCGCGGGATCAGTGCGAGCGCGGTTGACTTGCCGCCACCGGACGGTCCGACAAGCGCGACCGTGGTGCCGGGGCGGGCCTCCAGGCTCAGGTCCGCGAGACCGACGCGGCCATCCGGGTAGACGAATCGCACCCGGTCGAACTCGACATGTCCCAAACCCGCCGGCAACGACACGGCCCCCGGAGCATCGGTGATGCCAGGCCGCTCGTCGACGATGGCGAAGACGCGGACCAGGCCTGCCAGCCCCTCCTGCAATGCGGCGTTCAGCGAGCCGAGGGCGCGCAGCGGGCGAGCGGCAATCAGCAACGCCGCAACGAACCCGGTGAAATCGCCCAGCGCGTGGTCGCTGACCGCCGCGCGCCAGCCCTCGAAGCCGATGACGGCGGCAACCGCGGCGCCGCCGAGAACTTCCAGCACCGGCTCGACCCGCGAGCGGCTCTTGGTCATGCGCAGCAACGCCTTGTAGAGTTGAGCAAAAGCGGCTTCGGCGCGCCGGGTCTCGCTGGCTTCCAACCGGTAGGCGCGAACGGTGCGGGCCTGGGCGAAGCTTTCATTCAGCAGCGTGGCGGTTTCACCCACACGCTCCTGCATTCCGCCGGAGGCCTTGCGGACGCGCTTGCCGATCCGCTCGATGGGAACGACGGCGAGCGGATACAGTGCCGCGGCGATCAGCGAGAGCAGCCAGTTCAGATAGATCATGCTGCCGACCAGGCCGATCACGGTGATGACGTCGGCGACACCGTTCACCGCGCGGGTCAGCGCCTCGCGGATCGTCGCGGCGTCGGTGGTAAAATGGGCGGCGAGCTGGGCTGGTGCCTCGCGTTCCATGCGGGCGAGGTCGGCGCGGGTCAGATGCGCGAACATCCGCCCCTGCAGGTCGCGGATGACCAGCAAGACCACCTGCTGCACCTGGACATTCTGGAAATATTGCGCCACCGCCTTGACCCCGGTCACCGCCACGACGAGGGCGGGAATCTGATACAGAATGCGGCGGTCGTGCGCGGTGAACATCTCGAACGCGTGGTTGATGACCACAGGGTAGAGCGCGGTCGTGCCGGCCATCAGCAGGGTCAGCGCCAAGACCAACGCCAGACGGGGCTTGTGACGGACCAGATGCTCCCGCCACAGCCGGCCCAGCAGTCCGAGGGTGCGGTCTCGGGGGCGGTCAGTCCGGATGGCGTCGCTCGGCGTCTCGGTCATGGCGTGGGCGTGTATCAGCAGATGTGACGCGCCGCCATGCGGCCTGGCGTGGGCTGGATGGGCTGTGGCGTCAGCGGCTCCAGACGGTTTCCTCGGTCCAGCCGAGTTCGGCGAACTCCGCAGCATGCGACTGCGTGTCCATCTCCGAGAAGAACTCGTCGAGCTGCGGTGGTGGGACACCGGTCGCGCTCAGCATGCCATGGGCCTGGCCGCGATGGTGAACCTGGTGCTGGAACAGATGCAGCAGCAGCCGGTCCGTCCCCTCGTGCTGCACGTGGTCACCCCGGTTGATGTCAACGACGCGGGTAAGGCCGGGTTCGTCCAGGCGCTCGACGAAAGCAATCAGGCGCCGGTCTATTTCGGCCTGCGCCTGTCGCAAGATCGGCGCCGTTGCGCATGGCTCGGGGTCCGCCCAGGCGGCCGGGCCGAGTGTGCCGCCCTCCATGGCGTCGATGTAGAAGCGGTCGATGACGAGGATGTGGTTGAGCGTGGCGCGCAGGCTGGGAAAAAAGCCGGTCCGGGGAACCTCGAAATCTGCCTGTGACAGAAGGGCGCACGCGGTCAGCAGGCGATGGTTGGCCCAGGCATTATTGTACGCCATCGCGCGGTACGCCAGGGTCGCGTCCATCAGTGCCTCCACGGCTGGATTTCGTCCGATACTATCCCCATGCGGCAGTCGGCGTCGCTTGGGCCTATATGTATCCGGCGGTCAGTCTAAAAATCGGCGCAGGTGACAACAACTCCGCCGCCGAACTATCCGGCAGCGCCAGGCACCGAAGCCTGCACGCTGTGATCTGAATGGTAGTGCCAACTCGCCTTAAAGCCGGTTTATGTGCCCGAGATGTTCGTTTCGCAACGTTGCTCCTGATCCCCGGCACTTCGTCGCGCTTATGCCGGCGACAGGTCAGCTCTGGTCGCCACCACGCTGAGCCGTCTGGCCCAGAAGGGCTCGGCAGGCCAGCGTGACTCCAAAGCGTACCAAGCGGCGAGGTGACCGCGATAGGCATCGACCACTCGGGCAATAATGCGTTGGTAGTCGCTCAAGGCATCGTTGTCGCCAGCCAGGGCTCGTCTCAGGGCGTTGGCAGCCACCACAGCGGAATAAAGAGCGTTGAACAGCCCTTGAGACGATAGCGGGTCACAGGCGAGGGCGGCGTCGCCCACCGCCAACCAGCCCGGACCGGAGGCGGCCTCAGTCCACTTGCTGTGCGCGGCGCAGTATCCGCCCGGGCCGTCCGGACGGAAATCCAGTTCGGTGAGCAGTGCCGCCAGATCGGGCTGTGCATGGGCGTGGCTTATAAGCCCCGTTCCGGCCAAACACTTTGTTGTCGGCAAATCCGCGTCGGTGTGGAAGGCCAGGACCCGCCGACCACGCGGCAAGGGGGCCGTATACCACCAGCCGCTCCTCTCGGCGATGATGACGGTCGTGCCCGCGTCCCCCCGCGCCAAGCCATGGGTCCAGCCGCAGACGAGGCGATCTCGCGGTTGGGGCCGGCCACCAAGGAGCCGGACCAGGGGGGCCGAGCGGCCGCCCGCATCGACCACGAACCGGGCAGTGATGAAGAGCGGGCGGCCGTGGCGATTTGCGATGAGACGCCAACCGTTTTGCGTGCCGACCAGATGCGTCACGCGCGCAGGCGCCACCACAGGCGCTCCGCGGCCGATGGCGTGCCGTCGCAGCCAGGCATCGAAGCGGGTGCGATCAAGATGCCATCCGGGTCCGTCGAGGTCGCGGATGCTGTCGGCCGATGCGGGTTCCGATCCGCCCCACAGCGTGCGCGCGGCGTAGCGGGGGGCGTGGTCCTCGCTCAGAAACGATTCCCACAGTCCCATGTCCCGGAACAGCCGCCTGGCAGCGGCCGGCAGCGATTCGCCGATGCGCGCGGTGGGTGACCCCGTCTCGTTCAGCGCAATACGGTCCAGCAAAATCGTGCGATGGAACGGAGCCAGCATCAGAGCCGTGGCGGCGCCGGCCGGGCCAGCGCCAACCACCACGACGTCAGCCATCAGTTCCATATCCTTTACGGATTTAGCGATGGAGCGAGCGGGGCAGCCTGCGCACCTTATCGATCCCTGACAGGTCGGTCACATCGTCGTCGGCAGCCGCGGTTCGTTTCAGTAGTGGGGCGCCCCCAATCGGCTTGTGCCGATCTTCCACCTCCATCGTTGCGGGGAAAGAACCGTCCTGCGGACCCGGATGGCTTTCCACCACGCCCAGATGATCGAAATGCGCGATCATGTTGTTGATCTGGGTGACGTAGGAGGATTTCAGACCCAGGGGAGCGTCCCAGTCGGCGCGACGAGCGAATGCAGCCTGCCGCTCTGGCAGGGGTCGTTCTGTATTCATGACGATATCGTAGTCCTGCCGGGTAAGTACTTGATTTGGCACCCGAGCAGGCCAGAAGGTGGGGACATAGGGATCGTAGGCCTTATTGTAGCCGGAGCGGCAACTGGCGGTGTCGCACTGCCAGGGAACGGCCATCCACCGGCTGATGCCGCCTGGCACCTGCGGCCCCAGACAGCCATCGGGGGCGGAGGCGATGGCGTAGGTCAGGGTCATTCCGTAATCCGGTTCCACCCAGCCGGCCGGGGCATGAGCGAAGCGGAAGGGCGCGCGGTACAGCGCGATCTGGCGCACCGGCCATGTCATCTCGCAGCCAGGGTGAAACGCGTCGGCCAAGCAGAAATCCAACGCGGCCTTGGTCAGGCTGTTCCCCTGCTCGGCCACCGGCACGTCCTCGATCCGGCGGGGGATCGGTCGGTTGGGATCATAGTCGACATCGAAGTCGCCCGCCGCCCACTGCGCCAACTGCGAGAGTTGCAAAGTGGTCAAGCTACTGTGCTGGCGGGGCGACAGAGCTGGCGGCTGGTTCATGGCGTCGCCATACACCCATGGCCAGGGCACCGGCGCCCAACTGTCGACGGTGACGTCGCTGTCCAGGCTGTAGGTGCGGAACTGGTTCGCAATGACCTTGCGCCATTCGGCGTCGGATGGGTCCGCTGAAGCCAAACGGGCGATAACGGCCGGGGTGAGGTCGAACAGGCCCTTCCACCCGAAACCGGCCGCGAAGCCTTCATTGACCCATTGCAGGCCGGCCATTCGTTGGAAAATGGGAAGGATGTCGTTGGTGAAGGACGGGCGCGGGGGTTTGCCGAGCCAGCCGTTCTGCACGGCAAGGTCGCGCATCAGATCCCAAAGCGTCCGGACAGACTTGCGGCAGGGGCCATAATTAGGCGGCGCCACCACGACCCAGGCTGGGTCCACCGGCAGCGCCTTGCCCGCCAACTTTACCTGCGCGGTGACGGGTCCGTCGGCGACGTCGTCGTACCATGTATCGTTGTTGGCGAAGGTCACAGCGATGGCACCCGTGTAGGACGCAGACACTCCGTGCCCGCCCAGCACCAGCAACCGGCCAGCGTCATCGGTCAGCAGCGAGCCCAGATAGACCGAAATCCCCATGAATGTGCCATCATCGAAACGCTCTTCCGGTTGGCCGGCGCCCGAAATGCTGCGGGCGGATGGCGTGATTGCCAGAGCCGAGCGGTCGCTGATCATCGGGTTCCGCAAAGTGGTCGGGGTCGAGCCCGGCGCTGAAGCCTCGGGGATATCCAGCGCCAACTGAAAGCCGTACCAAGCGGCCTTTTTGTTCGCCAACTGCACCGTCCACACAATGTCGGCGTCTGCACTGGTCAACTCGCGTACGATCCCTCCCGCGGCGTTGAGGCCGTAGATGCGGAAGCGCACCGCCTCGCGCTTCAGCGCGCCGGTTTTGTCGCGATATGAGCCTGGCGGCAGGGGCAGGGGATCGGGCACTTCAGGACCGACGTACCACTCCGTCGAACTGTTGCCGACACGGGCCACGCCGATGGATGGATAGATCGCGGTCTTGACGATCGTTGCGTCCAACGCCGCATGATCGGTGGCCGTTGTCGCCATGGGTTTGTTCCCCCTTGAGTTGCAATTTGCGTCACCGAGCGTCTTGCGCTACCCGAGCATCGCGGCTTTGCGCTGATTTCGCAGCCGACGCTTTCATCGCATCATTTGCCATCGCCGACGTGGCGCGGCGCCGCCAGAACGGGGCGTCACGCCATCGGCCTTCCAGACTGTAGAAGCGCGTGCGCTCCTCCAGGTAGGCGGCATGTTCGCGCCGAACGATGCGTGTGTATTGCTGGGTCCTATCCGATCGGCCCCGCATGGCATCCAGGGCCACGAATGCCGCCAATCGGCCGGTGCGCAGTGCTTTGAGGATGCCCGCGGACGAGAGCGGATCCCAGGCGCACGCGGAATCGCCGGCTGCGACCCAGGCGTCGCCCTGCGGCGTCACCAGATGCTGGGTTCCGGCGGCCCATAGTTTCGGCGGTGCCTCCATGGTGCCGCTTCGCACCCTGGCCCGGGTTGGCCCCGAGCGTCGGAGGTGAGCCCGCCATGCGTCTGTGTCCCGCAGGCGCGACCCGTGGATCAGATCGGCGTCGCTCATCCACGCGACCAGCAAACGTGAATCGGGTATTACGGCCGAGTACCACCAGCCCTCCGGATCGGCTTCGACCAGGGTTTCGCTGGCGCCGGGTGGGTCAACGTCGTAGTGATATGTGACCGACACACCGACCAGCCTGTCCTGACGACAAAGCAGTGCGCCCTGACCGACTGCAAACCGCGCCGTGCGACCGGTTGCGTCGATGACGAAACGCGCATCAATCGAGAACGGGCCTTGATCGGACCCAATTCGCAAGCGCCAGAGTCCGGCACAGCGCGTGGCCCCGATGAATGCAGCCCGCCGTCGCACGCGGACGCCGGCATCCGATGCACTATCCGCCAACATCGCATCGAACCGTCTGCGATCCAGGTGCCAACCGCTGCCGCGTGCCGAAAGCAGGAATTCGTTCTGGTGAATCCGGTCGCTGCCCCAACTGGCGGCGGTGCCGTGCGACTCAAGGAAACCTTCCGCACGAAATCGCTCCCAGCAGCCCAGTCCCGCCAACAGGGCTTGACCACCGGGTGCCAGTGTTTCGCCGGTACGGGCCGTGTTGTAGGCGGTCGCCTCGACCAACAGCACGCGCAGCCCGGGTCGATCTGTTTCAAGGACAGCGCGGCCGCTGTGGCCGCGGGACCCCCGCCCAAAATGACGACATCGAACAAGGTCGCGGTCTCACCTGGCCATCAGGCGCTAATCGCCGGTCTCGATCAAAACGAATTGCGGGTCGAATGGTCCCGGGTCCACTGCCTGTACGACAAAGCCACGATCGGCCCACCGGGTAACCATTTGCAGATCGCCCGCGTTGGTGGTCTGCGTCGGCGACCATGCTGTGCCATTCACGATCATTGGGCGATGCGCCGGCCACCAATAGGTGAGCTGAACGATCGGGGTCACCGGATCGCCGGTCGCCTCCGGGTCGATGTTGTTCCAATCCCGGTATGTGATATCGATTGGCTGGGTAGAGCACTCGTTGAAATCGGATTGCCAGGGCACCCCACTATATTTCGTGATGTCGCCCGGCTCCAGTCCCGCCGCGAGGTTTGCCGCAGTGGCGGGCGCGCCGCCCGGCAGATTGCAGCGGGCTGGCTGAGCACGCCCTGGGACGCCGCGGCATGGCGGATCCGATAGGGGCTTGCATAGATCGCTGGGTTGCGCATGATCCAGGACGCTTCGCCGCCGGGACAGAATGAACCTCCCAGCGCGTTGCCGAGCACACCGTGGTCGAGCGCCGGACCCTCTCCACGATGCAGCGCTGGGGGAACGAAGTCCTCGCGCGTTTCGTCGATGAAATTACCCTCCGCCCATTGTTTCAGCAGGAACAACATCGTGTCGGTCAGGCGCAGGAATTTCGATGGCGCCTCGTTTGACAACGGATTGTCGCCACACAGCAAGGGCATGGCATAGAGGTGCACGTCCGGCCGGTGTGGGCTTGGGGGGGCCAGCAGGTCGTTTTCCTGTCCTGCCTTGCGCAGCACATTGTAGACGAACGAGCGCATTGCGCGACGGCGCCGACGATCCGCCGGGTCCTCACCTTCATAAGGCGGGATCGACAATTCCGCGAGATTGAGGTTACCTCCGGGCCCGGTGTCGTGCGGATCACCCCCGTTCGTGGGATCGAGATCCATCACGTTCGAGTAATAACCTGGACGCTCTAGAATTGGTTGGATATCCCGCTGGAAATACGGCTTGTACTGCGTGTTCCATGTTGCCAGACGGCGCCACAGCGTCAGGTCGGAAGTCCAGGCGCGGGCTGGTGCTGAGTGCCATCGAATGGCGGAATGCCATACAGAAATGGCACATAGGCGAAATAGCGCAAGGAGATGTCGAAGATCAGGTCATCCATGGTGATGATATCGGTGATCTGTGGCGCGTAGCGCGGATAGCCGACGATCACCCACGCCGGATCGTCCACCGCGATGCTGCCGCTTGCCCATTCGGGGGGCGGCGGCCGCCCATCCATTTCCAGCACGGTGTAGGCGAGCGAGGCGGTCACCGGACCGTCTGAAATATCGTCAAACCAGCCATCATTGTTGGCATAGTTCTCGATCTTCGGGTTAGCAAAGCCGGTCTTCATCGAACCGGAATTGCCGAGGCCACCGAGCACCAGCAGGCGATTGATGTTGTCCTGCTGAGTGCAGCGAAGCTCGCCCAGCGTGGTGACCGAGTTCGGCATCAGTTGCGGCGGAAACGTCTCCGGGCCATCGCTCGTGCCCTGCTCAAAGCTGGCAATCTGTCGCGCCGCGTCCTTGAACCACACGGTGCGGGGCCCCGGATCGATGATCAGCTTCTGGCGTTCCTCGGTGTCGGTGATGTCCGCGTTCCGCAACGGGTGGGCTGGAGTGTAGCCATGCTCGCCTTCGGTTTGCAGGAACTCGTACCAGCTCGCCTTTTTATTGGCGAGGTAGACAGTCCAGTGGATGTCATCGATCCGGACCTGGCGGCGCTGTCCGGAATGCCGATCGACGATCGTTAGTTTATCGCCGACCCTCACCTCCCGGCCATCGGTGCTGGCATCATCGTAAATGAACACGCGAAACCGGGCGGCCTGCCGCCGGATCCGTCCCTCCGCATCCTTGAATTTGCTGACCGGCTGTTCCTTGCCGTCCTTTACGATGGGGAGGCCCACGGAATCGCAATCGATGGGCAATCCGCCGGTGGTTTCCGGCGCGATGTAGAACGATGTCGGGCTATTGCCTACCCGCGCGATCCCGATCGCGGGATGGATGCGGAATTTCGTTGCCATTCTGGGCCTCCGTGCGGATTGCGTCCGGTCAATCCATGAAGTTCAGCGATACCGCATCGAGCCGAAGCGCGTCGGTCGCAAGTGTGCCGTCGAGGTTGAGCACGACAAGGTCGACCTGAAAGTCGGTGGTGCCCGCGGCCGCCAGCCTGCGCACCGCGGCAGTTGCGTCAAAGCGGAAGCTGGATGGAGTCTTGTGGTGCGGTGGACGCAGATCGAACCGGTTGTGTGACGGTTGTGGAACGTCGCAGTGGCCAGGTCCGCCGACACACAGGCCGGTGAACACATTGACCTGCCCGACGTAGTGGTCGTTGCCTTTGGTCGGTGTCGCCAGGCCGGCGGCGGGGGTGTTTAGAAAGGCGCGAATGAAGAACCCCGGGCGGGGCGACCTGCTGCACGGCATGCAGCCTGATCTCGGCCCGCTTATGGGTCGTCAGCACCTGCGGATGAATGGTGGTCGCGGCCGAGCGGAAGCGGTGTAACGCCTGGGTGCGGTCGGTCGGGAACACGTGGGCTGCCATCGCGTATTCGTAGCCAAGTTTGCGAGTGCTGGCGGTATCGGCGACGGTCAGGTTCCAGGGTGGCAGAATGGCGCCTGGATTGTCGGGCCCGACACTGGGATTGCGGCGCTGCCACTCGGCCCACAGCCGATCGACATTGGCGTGATGGGCCCAGAAGATCGGATCGAACGCGGTGACGCCGGCATTGACCATGTCACCGGTATATGGCTCCGCGTCGATGATCGGCGCCCCGAATTTGTAATAGGGGTTCACCCCGCCGGTGTAATTGTGAATGAGGTTGTGGATGTTCTCCAGCGCCCCAAAAAAACGGTCATTGCCGGAACCGCTGGCAAAGTCGAAGAAGTTCTGGATTTGCAGAATATCCTCGACATCGCCAGGCGCCGGGTAGGCTTCGAAGATCAGATTCGAATTACCCCCCGGCCAGCGGTTCCAGTGGAACAGCGTATTGGTCCGTTCCAGCTCCGTTTTGATCGCCGTGTCGCTTGTGGGGTTTTCGCCGTAGGTGATGTTGGCGGCGGCGAACAGGCGCCAGCCGGAGTTGTAAGGACTGCCGACGATGACGCGTAGCCCGCTCAGTATGGCCGGTGGCACCTGGCCGCCATCGACAAGTCGCTGCAGACCCGCCGCATCGATCCAACACTGATAGGGCGCGGGGATGAACCCGTTGTCCAAACCGAATTTTTCCGTGGCATCCTGCATCGATAGCGCGACATTGGAGGCGTCCGCTGTCCAGTCCCAGTACGGCAGCGTAACCGTCGGATCGACGTCTTGCAGGCGCAACTCGAAGAAGTACAGATAGGCGCGGTGCCAGGTGAGAAATTCCTCCCAGCCGTGCTGGCACTGGTTGGCGTGGATGCGTGCCCAATAAGCAAAACTGCGCTCATCCTGATAATAGCTGTCGAGCGACTTCATTTTGGCAATCGCCGCACGCAGGCGCCGTCGTTCCTCATCCGTCAAACTCAGGATGTTCTTGCGTTGTTTCAATGCGCTGCTGTTGGCCAGCGCCTGGTTGGTCGGTCCGTCATGCTGGGCGTGGGCTGCTTCTCCCGACGCCAAGGCACTTCGACAAGTCGCGGTCGCGGCGGTCGAAGCGCCTTGATCATTGGCGCCACCGGCGGCGCCATCGGGACACCCGTCATCGATCCACCGCTCGATGAACTGGATATCGGCCTCCGCCACCCGCGTGCCACCCCAGGGCAAAGGCGGAAACTGAGTCCCGTTGAACGGAAATACGCCGCGCAACCCCCGGATCAGACCGGACGTCGCGCCGCGGCCAGGTTGCTGTGGCGCGGCGCCGTGGCCGCAGCAGATAGGGGGCGATGCTTCGACCTCCGGGTCAGCGGCCGGAGCGATCATTCGCACGCCGTAGATCGACAGTGTCAGCAATTCCGCAAGCGGCAGGTGCCAAAAACGCCCATAGCCCTGGTATGTCGCCGTGGACTGCCCGGCGGCGGTGTCGAGGATCGCCTGCACATGTTGGTACCGTGTAGAAACGTCCTCTGACTCAGAAGTTTCATTCATATTGGTCCACCACGCAGTGAGTTACATCGACCTGGTCGTTGCCGCGTCAGACTGCCGTGGCACATGGACCATCGATGCAGTCGGCAGCTATGAGCACAGAAGGCGCCGGTCCTATCGTCTGTTATCTTCGCCTGGGTGTTGATCCGTCAAGTCAAATCTTTCGCAGGCGGAAGTATCGTTGGGCCTTGACCGTTCTTTGTACTGATTGTAAGGTAACGTGTTTGCGCTGACACGCCCGAACGCATTAGCGTCGGAGCGAATGACAATTCGGGGAACAAACCGATGCGGCTCGGTTTATCGTTCCGCTTGTCTGCCTGTTGTTACTTTGGGGCGGTTCCGGCGCGGCAGCTCAACAACCCAATTGTGGCCGCACGATCGAAGCCGATATCGTCGCGATCGATCAACCGATCTTCCTCAACCGGCTCGGCGCCAGCATGCCAGGCGGCATGATCTACGCCCTACGACGCGATATCGTTGCTGGGGCAAATGGATCAGAGATTGCGGCCGGCAATGCGCAGCTCAATTCAGACCGGCGCCCGCGCCCGCTAGTGCTGCGCGTGCGCGTCGGCGATTGTCTGCATATCCATTTCCAGAACCTGCTGTCGCCGACGGCCCTGCCGAACACGACGCCGCCGCAGCCCTGCCAGCCGAACGCCTACGCTGAGCAAACCTGCACGCGGGAAGCGGGTGTGCATATTTTCGGCATGGAAGAGACGGTGGCAAACGGAACGCTGATGGACGGCTCGTTTGTCGGCACCAATCCGTCCAGCCTGGTGCCGCCATCGGGGCAGGTCGATTATACCGTCCGGGCGCCGGCGGAAGGCGTGTTCCTGATGTACAGCACCGCCGCGAACGCAGCGACCGCCAAATCGGGCGGTGGCCTCGGGGGGCAGCTTTCCGCTGGTCTGTTCGGCAGCGTCGTGGTGGAACCGGCTACGTCCGAATGGTATCGCAGTCAGGTCACCAAAGTCGAAATGGACGCAGCGACCAAGGGCCATAGTGCCGACGGTCACCCGGTGGTGAATTATGCCGCGCTCCGCAAAGAACAGGACGGCACTTGTCGCCTATTCTGCGGATGGTGGACGTGCGATACAAGGCGCGTCCGAACGGCGACTGCGTACCGACGGGCCGCGACCTTGTCACATATTATGGCGATCTGACCGCGATGGTGACCGGGCCCAATGCCGGTCCGTTTCCGCCACAGGACACCGGGCCGTCTTTTAAAACCAATCCGGTCGAACCCAATCGGCATGAGCCGTTCCGAGAATTCGTCCAGCACTATCATGACGTGCTGACGGCAACGCAGGCGTTCCCGGCGCTCTACAACGCACCCAGCACCAGTTACGTGCTGGGCAACGGCGGCGAGGCGTTCGCGATCAACTATGGCGCCGCCGGCATCGGCAGCGAGATCCTGGCCAACCGGCTCGGCGTCGGCCCGGAGGGCGGCTGCGTCGAATGTCGTTTCGAAGAATTCTTCCTCAGTTCATGGGCGGTCGGCGATCCCGCCATGCTGGTCAGCAGTCCTGACGGCCTGAAGCCGGATATCGCCGGGCCTACCGTTCCCTATCAACCGAAGACCACGCTGCGAACCGATGACCAGGCGCAGTATCCCGACGATCCGTCCAATGTCTATCACAGCTATATCGGCGACCGCGTGATCTTTCGCATCGTGCACGCCGGCCAGCTCGTCACGCATCTGCATCATCTGCACGCGCATCAATGGCTGCACACGCCGAACAGCGACACCAGCACCTACCTCGACAGTCAGCTGATCAGCCCTGGCTCGACCTTCACGCAGGAGATCGACTACGAAGGCAGCGGCAATCGCAACCGGACACCCGGCGACGCAATATTCCACTGCCATTTCTATCCGCACTTCGCGGCCGGCATGTGGGGGCTGTGGCGCAACCACGATGTGTTCGAAGCGGGCACTGACCTGTCGAGTGATCCGACCCGGCAATGGAATCGGGCGCTGCCTGACGGGGAGTTCCTGAAGGGGACGCCAATCCCCGCGCTGATGCCACTGCCGACACTGCCGATGGCGCCGTTGCCGGCCCGTACCAAGTTGTGTCCGATCGACCGGCACTGGGATGGCAACCAGGTATTAGATACGAACGGCAACTGCCCGTCGTTCGATGCCGCCACCGCGGCGGGCGAAGTGACCTATGTGGCCAAGGCCGATTTCGATGCGGGCCGCGATCCTGGATTTCCGTTTTACATTCCGGGCATCGCGGGCCAGCGCACACCACATCCCCGATGGGTTATGCGTCCGACAGCAGCCGGCAGGCGCCAGGGCAGACCGCCTGGCTCGACGGCGGGCTCGCGCGGCATATCACTCTGGCCGGCGAGGTCTCCAACGACCATTACAATGCCTGGGACTTCAGCAAGGACCTCGACAGCGTCGTGGCGATTCCCCTGGCCGAGGCCGGCACCCCGTTGGAGCAACTGGCGATGCGGGTCCATAGCACCTGCACGCGGGACAGTTTCACGCCTGAGGGTCGTGCGGGCAAGTATGTGCTGAATGGCGGTCCCAGCGTGCCGGGCGCTCCGTATGCGAACCCGTCGTGGGGGTCGCGCGGCAACGTGCCGTGTGTCGATCTCGCGGAGCCGGCGCCACCGAGCAGCGATCCGAAGCGGCCCGACCGGGTTTACAAGGCGGCTGATGTCCAAATGGACGTCGTATTCAACAAGGCAGGCTGGCATTATCCGCAATTGCGCTTCGAAACGCTCTGGCAGGACGTGATGCCGACGCTGGCGGGGAAGCGGGCACCGGAGCCTCTGTTCATTCGCGCCAACTCCGGCGAGACCATCGAATTCTGGCAAACCAATCTGGTGCCGGCTTATTACGAACTGGACGATTTCCAGGTTCGCACGCCCACCGATGTCATCGGTCAGCATATCCACCTGGTGAAGTTCGACGTGACATCGTCTGACGGCGCTGCCAACGGCTACAATTACGAGGCCGGCTCATTGAGCCCCGATGCGGTGCGGGAGGAGATTGCGGGCATTCGCAAGGCCAATAACTGCGCAGCCGATGCTCCGATCTCGTTCCAGTGCCCGGTTGCCAAGACGCCGCCTGCCGATGTCGGCAAGGCACCGGCAGGCCAGGACTGGACGGGCGCACAGACTACGGTGGAACGCTGGTGGGCCGATCCGGTGATGGACAGCCGCGGTGTCGATCGCACCCTGCGCACCGTGTTCACCCATGATCATTTCAGCCCATCGACGCATCAGCAGGCAGGCCTGTACAGCGGGCTATTGGTGGAGCCCAAGGCCTCGAAATGGCGGATCGCGGCGATGACCGATCCGGCGACCGGCCAGATCCAGTCCGACATAGCAATGGGCGCGCGGCCAGACGGCGGGCCGACAAGCTGGGCCGCCGATGTGATCACCCCCAACCCGGCGCAGAGCTATCGCGAGTTCGCCATCGAGTTCCAGGACATCCAGCTCGCCTATACCAACCAGAGTGTGCATCAGCCGGTGCCTTACCCATGCGGCCCCGGCGCTCCGGCGGCGGCAGCCGCAGGGACGACGCCCTATGACTGTGCGAAGGACGGCGCCCCCGACGGGAATACAACGTTCTGGGGCTGGGCCAGCCAGGCCAATGCACTGAACCGGCCCGGCCCACCGCCAACACCGCCAACGCCGCAACTCGATCCGCAACTGATCAGTGTCGGTGTCGGCGTTTCAAGCGTGAACTATCGCAGCGAGCCGTTGCCGCTGCGCGTGGCCGCCACGTCGGGGACACATGATCCCGTCGCGCCGGCACAGGATCTCGCGTTGTCATACGCTTCGATCGAACGTGAGAATCCGGCGTTGAATGTGCAGCCGCCGAACACGCAGAAGCTGTGGCCGGACGATCCGGCCAGCACCGTCATGTATCCTGGCGGCTTTATCGGCGCCGGCCCGGAGGATCCCTACACGCCGCTGCTGCGCGCCTATCCCAAGGACCCGGTTCAGGTGCGGGTATTGGTGGGCGCGCATGAACTGAACCACAGCTTCGCCATTCACGGCGTGAAATGGCTGGCTGAACCGTCCTATCCCAATTCCGGTCACCTCGCCGCGCAGCCGATGGGCATCTCCGAGCATTTCGAGCTGCTGTTTACCCTGCCGCCGGGCAGTACCGGCGCCCAGACAGATTACCTCTATCAGCCGGATGCCAACTTCCCGGGCCAGCAGGACGGTCTGTGGGGCATCATGCGCGCGTACAATACCGCGCAGGCTGATCTGCCGGCGCTGCCCAACAACAGACCGGTGGCCTCAGCTGGCGGCGCCAAGGTCTGCCCGGACGGCGCACCATACCGGGCATTCGCGGTCAGCGTGGTGACCGCGGCACGGGCGCTTCCGGGCGGCACGCTGACCTATAACGCGCGAAGCGGGCCGATCACCCAGCCGGATGCCATTCTTTATGTGCTGTCGGCCAATCTCGACGCCAATTCGCACCTCAGGAGCGGCGTCCCGATCGAGCCGCTGATCCTGCGCGCCGCGGCTGGCGACTGTATCCAGGTCACTCTGACCAATTTGCTCGATCCGGCGGAAAAAGACATCAATGGGCAGTTGATTTTCAACAATCCCGATCCCGACAGCTACCCGCCCAGCCGGCATGGCGCCCGTGTCGATCTATCCGTCAGCGCGGGCCGGGTTGCACGCCCAGCAACTGGAAGCCGACGTCACCACCAGTGACGGCACCAGCGTTGGCAGCAACCCGAATCAGACCGCGGCGCCGAAGGGCGCGACCATCCGCTACACCTGGTATGCCGGCAAGCGCGACAACGGCAGGCCAGTTCCGGCCGAACTCGGCGTGGTCAACCTGTTGCCAGCCGATCCGATCGAGCAACCGCTGTTCGGTGCCGTGGGCGCGCTGGTGATCGAGCCACCTGGCGCGACCTGGCGAACCGATGCCGGGACGGCGGCGGCGGCGACCGTATTCGCTCCGCCACGAATCGGGTTCCGTGAGTTTGTCGGGGTCTGGCAGACCCAGATCGACTGCACCTACTATCCGCCGGCGCCAAACTGCCAAGGGGGCAGTGCGCCGAGCGCGCAACTGACCGAGGGGATCAATTATCGTGCGGAGCCGCTGCCGCTTCGTGTCGGTGCGGATCCCGACATTTCCAATGCCTTCTCCGACACGCTGGTGTCGCCGCAGCCCCATGTCCTTGCGGCCGATCCTCAGACGCCAGTGTTCTGGGCCTCATCCGGGATGCCGGTGCGGTTCCGTTTCGTCAATCCGGGCGGCCAGATCACGCTGGCCGAGGTGTTCGGGCATCATTGGCAGGAGGAGCCCTGGCGGAACGGGAGCACCCGGATCGGTGACAACCCGCTTTCGCAGACGATGGGGGCAGTCATTTTGGGGTCGAGCCACGCGCTCAATCTGGTGGTCGATCAGGCAGGTGCGCCGGGCGACTACCTGTATCGCAACTTCATCGCCTCGCCGGGCAACTATGCGATGTGGGGGCTATTCCGCGTCGGGCCACTTGCATCTGACGTGCTGGCGCTGACCCGATACGAGCGGGTCAGTGGGGGCGGGGCCACGCTGACGGGGTATGTGACGCCGGACATGCGGACCCAGCGTTACGCGCGCCGGGTGACCCTGGTTGGGCGGCCGGAAAGCGCATCAGTCGATCCGGCAACCGGTCGGTTCCAGATCGCGCTCAAGAATGCGCCGGCGACCGTCACCGCCCGGTCCGCCAGCGGCGGGGAGGCTTCGGCCGCGCTGGCGCCCGCCGCGCCGGCAGTGGTGGCAGCGGTACGGCCGCAGGCCCTTGTCCGGGCAGCACCGCCGCAGGTGGAGCAAGAGAGCCTGCAGGTGAAGAAGTTCCTGCCACGCTTTGTCGGGAAGCGAGCGCCATCACCTTGAGGTGGCGACGGTTCGCGGTTGCCGGGTTCGGCGCGTTGCTGGCCCATAACGACCCCGCTGTCGCGGACCAGCATTACGTGGAACAGGGCGTGGCAATGGACGTCACGACCGAACCTTTAGGCGGTACGCCGACCGGCCAGGACGTGCGCCTTACGGTGCGCCTGTCCGACGCTGCCTCGGGCGCGCCACTGGCGGGGGCCAATCCCGCTGCCTGGCTGTCGCTGAACCGGCGCGGCAGTCCTCCCAGTGAGCCGATCTGCAGCCGCGAGGTCGCCGCGTATCTGGGCGGCAACCCCTTCGTGCGCCCGGATGTCGATCTGACCGGGTTCATCCTTGCGGTGATAAATCGAGATCCCACGGTGACAGTGCTTGATCCACAGGGAGGCTTTGGCGGTTCACGCATGCTCACCATGTTGCGGCTGGAGTTGCCGGGCGCGGATATCGCGGTTGGCCTAAAGCCACCACGGCTCTACGTGACCGAACCAGCCGCCAAGCGTCTTGCGGTGATCGATACCGAGCGCTGGCAGGAGCCAGTGAGTGTCGCGCTGGCTGAACCGCCGGCCGCGGTGCTGTTGCAGCATGACGGGCTGCGTCTCTGGGTTGCCGCCGCACGTGACGGCGCGGTTACCGCGATGACAACGGACAATTTGGTGGTGGCAGCCCGGATTCCAGTCGGCGGCGGCGCGCATTTGCTTGCGATCACCGGGGACGACCATAGGTTGCTGGTCACCAACCACGACGATGGCTCCGTCACCCTGATCGATCCACGGGGATTGGCCGTGGCTGCGACGGTGTCCGTCGGCGCCGCGCCACGGGCGATTGTTGTGTCCGCCCTCGCGGGGCTCGCCTATGTCGCGGTCGCGGACTCGATCGCCGTGGTCGACCCGGCGCGCGGGGCGCTGACGGGACGCATCGACGGCGTTGCAGGTGCTACCGCGATGGCCATCTCGCCGGACGGGCGCTGGGGCTTTGCCGCCAACCCAGACGCGAACAAGGTATTTATCTTCGACACATCGACGAATCGCCTGGTGCAGACGATGACGGTGGAGAATGCGCCGTTCCAGATCGCGTTCACTGACTCGGAAGCCTATATCCGGCGGCGCGACAGCGAGGCGGTGACGCTGGTGCCGCTGGCGCCCTTGGGCGCGGAAGGACATTCCGTCGGGCATGGTGAGTTTCCGGCCGGCGAGAAACCGGTCGCGGCGATCCCAGGCGACACGCTGGCGCCGAGCATGGTGGCTGTCCCGGGCGAGGCGTCAATGCTGCTGGCGAGCCCGGCGGAGCGCGCCATCCATTACTACCACGAGGGGATGGCAGCCCCGACCGATAGTTTTGACGACCTCGGGCACCAACCGTCCGCGCTGGGAATAGTCGATCGCAGTCTGCGTCAGGCCGAACGAGGTACTTACACCACCACTGCTCGGCTGCCACGGCCCGGGGTCTATGACCTGACGCTGCTGCTGGACAGTCCGCGGGTGGCACACTGTTTCGCGCTGGATGCGACCTCAGGTTTCGGCGTCAGTGCGACGGCTGCAAGGCTGGAGCCAGTGACGCTGCCCCGGGCGGTCCCGGTGGGCAGTCCGGTCGCACTGGCGTTCCGGGCAACTCGGTCATCGGCGCAGCCGGTCGTCGCGAAATCCGCTGTGGAGACGGCTCTCGTCATTCTCTCCCCCGGTTCCTGGTACCAGCGGGTGCCGATCACGTTGGCAGACGACGGCATCTGGCGGCTGGAATTTATCCCGCCGCGGAGGGGTACCTACCTGATTGCGTTCGATGCGCCGGACCTCGGGCTGGATGTCGACAGTGGGCCGCATTTCGCCCTCGAGGCAGTTGGAACTCCGGAGCCGGGACATGAATAGTTGGGCGGCCGGCCTGCTTGGATTTGTTGCGTTGGGCGTTGGTCCTGCGGTCGGACAGTCCGAAGCGTCAGGACGCCCGGCCCGGCTCGATCTACCGGACGTGGATCTGGTCGATCAGACCGGAGCGCCGCATCGCTTCGTGCATGATCTGATCAAGGGAAAGATCGCTGTAGTCAGCTTCGTCTTCACTGGCTGCAGCACGATTTGCTCGCCGATCGGCGCGAACATGGGCGCGCTAGACGAGATGCTGGGCCGCCGGGTAGGGGGAGAGGTCAGCCTGGTTTCCGTGACACTCGACCCGTTCAACGATACTCCGGCGCAACTTTCCAAATGGCGGGCGCAATTCGACAGCGCGGCAGGCTGGAAATTACTGACGGGCGATCCGGACACTGTCGACCGTCTGTTGCACGCGATGCGGGAAGGCGTCGGTGACATTACCCAGCACGATGCATTCCTGTGGGTTGGAGACCCGCGCTCGGGCAACTGGACGCGGGTATCCGCACTGGCCGCGCCGGATACGCTGGCGGCCATGATCAAACACATGGAGGGCGAGTGATGCGGCGCGCATTGGGTGCTGTTGTGGCACTGCTGCTGCTGACCGGCGCCGACTACCCTCCCCCGCAAGCCATGCGGCAATCGGGCGCCGCGCAATGGTTCGGCAATCTGACATTGACGGATCAGGATGGCCGGCCGGTGCGCCTGTACGAGGATCTGATGGCGGGCCAGGTCGTGGTGGTGAATGCATTCTATACGGGATGTCGTGCGGCCTGCCCCCAGGCGATGGGCACGCTGTCGCATCTGCAGGCCAAACTGGCGGTTGATGGAGTGCCCGCGCGTTTTATTTCGATCACTGTCGATCCGGAGCATGACACGCCGGATCGGATTGCCCTGTATGCCCGCTCGTTGGGTGCCGGCTCCGACTGGAACATGCTGACAGGCGATGCGGTCACTGTTCGCCGAGCGCTGCATAAGTTTGGGCTGGATACCAATCCAGAAGACGTCGGTGACCATCTGAATGTGCTCTACATGGCCAATCTGCGGACCGGCCTGTGGGAGAAGGTATTCAGCCTGGCGCCGCTGGATGACCTGGAACAGCTTGTGCGTCACGTTGGATCGGATCGCGGCCCGTGAGGCCGGATCATCGGTCCCACCAGATCGGCTCGCCGCCGGCAAGGGGGACAATCCAGGCGCCATCCGAACCGATCCGGCGTGTGGCTGAGTAGCTCACCGGTGGTATCAGGCCGGTGCGAAAATCCTGCAGCGTTTCCAGGGAATCGATGAGCCGCTCGCGCGTGACGTCGCGTCCGGCGCGGCGCAGCGCCTCCACGAGGATTTTGGCTGCCGCGAGTTCTTGGCGCTGTGACTGCCGGTCTTCGGTAGTGAGGACATCGTGAATAGCCAACGCGCCGCGCGGTGCCGCGGCATCCTGCGCGACGACCGGCTGGCCAGTGGCAAAGGCGACCCAGGTTTGTGCCGGTGCGCCATTCCACAAGACCTCGGCGGCCAGCGCTCCAGGCACCAACAGTGCGACGGGGCCTCCTAACTCGCTTGGGTCAGGCGCTCGGTTCGCGAACCATAGGATCGGGCCAGGGCTCGCGGCAGCGGCGAGGTCGTATCGGCTCAGCAGTCTAGGTCTATTGCCGGCGGCCAACAGCGTCGCCTCCGCCGCGACGGCAGCCGCGTGCCAGGGTGGGGTGCCATCGTCGACGATCGACGGTGATCCCGGGAAGGTGGCGGCAAAGCCGGCGAGCGCGCGCGCCTCGGCCTCCACACCGCCGTTGCAATAGAACACGTAGCGGCTATGACGGTGCGCCTCGAGCGCTCGGCGTCAACGGTCCAATGACGGGCATGCCATCGGCATCCGCCGCCGCGACCACGCCACGTTCGTCGCCGGAGATATCTGGGGCGAGCACGGCGAAGATAGCGTTGGACTTGATCAGGCGCGCGATGGCGCGTCCGGGCGTCTCCCCGCCGGCGCGATGTTCAGCCCGCAATTCAAGCTGGCGGCCGAACAGCCCACCATCGCGATTGATCTGGGCAAAATACGCCGACAACATGGGCTCGACCGCCGCGTCGGGCCCATCCAGGACTGTCCCCAGCACCAGCGCGTGGTCGTCCTGCCCCGGCTGCGGCAGAGCGCCGAGATGCTTGAGGTAGGCCAGCAGCGCCGCCGCATCCGCCAACGCCAGTTGGAAGCGCGGCATGATCGGATCAAGCCGGTGGCCGCCGGCGCCGATGCCCATGGTGATCGCGCGGATCACCGACGTTTCGCTGTATGGGGGCCGCTGGTGCCCGGATCCCCAATCAGAGAGGGTCGACCAGGTGATGTTTGGCGGCACAATGCCGCGTTCCGTCCGGCCGCGTCCATCGTGGCCGTGGCAGGTCGCACAGGGAACTGCCGTGGCCGGCACCCTTACATCGCCCGCGCCAACCAAGGCGTATGGCGGCGGGGCATTGATCTGCCCGGTGAGGAACAACGCGCGACCCTTCTCCTCCTGTTGCGACAGATCGCTCGCCGCCAGGGCGCCCAGACCAAACAGCGTGGACACGGCCACGAGTAGCGCGCCTATCCCAGGATTTGCGACGCGCCGCATCAAGATTGCTCCATGCATGTCGCGCGGTGACATCCGGTTGACTGCGTCATATTTACTCGACTTTGCTTCGGGCCGTTGATTACATCGCGAGGATGGCTGGGATGGCGCCTGACAAAGACGGAGGCGGGGCGACGACAATGAACTACGCCTGTGCCGCGTGCGGAGCCGAATTTCTGATCGCGGTCACGCCCGAAGAGTTCTCGTTCCAGCCTTGCGGAACGTGCGGATGCTTGTCCACGATGCGACCAAAAGGTTGGAACCGGCACCGCTCGGTGTCGGCAATGCGGAACCGCGGTCACCAGAAGGGTTTCGCATTGGCATGTGCTTTGCGATTATGCAAAGGGTTCATGCCCGGGTTGCGGTGCCCGTTACATCTCCCTCTGCGTTTGCTAACCAATAAGCTGAGCCCCTAAAGGGACATTCTACGCCGGCCTGCGATCTGCAGAACCCTGTTCTGCCCACTGGTCGTAGACGCCGAGGCAACGGCCGCCCGAGCCGATCTCCCGGATGCACCTATCCGTCTGATACATATTGATTTTATGGTGGGCGCGACAGGGATTGAACCTGTGACCCCTACCGTGTCAAGGTAGTGCTCTCCCGCTGAGCTACGCGCCCCTCCGCCTGCGGCCGAACTGTTTAGCCCGCACCCCCGCTTCGTCGCAAGGGCGCGCACGCGCGGATCAGCAAGGCAATTGCGCTTCGAAATTCAGAACAAAGCCAACATCCCCTGTTTCCCTTTACGGCACTCGTTTTCTGGGCCACGAATTGGCCCATCGCGTGGCGAAGCGATCGATTCGAACGCTTGGCTCTCTGCCGATGTTGGGAGGTTTCGGACCTGCACCATGCCAATTCGCACTGAGCTTCGCCGCTTCTACCCGAAGCACTGGCCCGAACTGAGCAGGAAGGTGCGCTTTGAACGTGCCGGCGGCCGATGCCAAAGCTGCTCGCGGCCACATGGCGCGACATTGCGCTGTCTTCCTGACGGACGCTGGTTCGATGCCGAGCGTGGCACATGGCGAAATGGGCGCGGCCGATCGGCTCCCTGGCCCGACCTGATTGAGGCGACCTTCATGAGGACTACGCGGGTCTTACTTGCCGCCGCCCATCTCGACCACGACCCTGCCAACAACCGCCTCCGCAACCTCAAGAGCCTGTGTCAACGCTGCCATATGCTGCATGACCGCCAGCATCATCTCGAGCAGCGCTGGGTGACGTATCGGCGCCGCTACGCCGTTGGGGATTTGTTTCTGGGTCTTTACCGGCCCTATCGCGACCAGAATGGCCAGATATTCGACGGGCTGGGCTACCGGGGCAAGGCGTCACCAAGCCCTGGCTCAGGCCCTATATGGCCGCTGTTGAGCGGTAGAGGACGATGGCGAGGCCTCCATCCCGACACAGTAACGTTGTGGGACTGCGCGCCTGCCGGCCAGCATCGCGATGCCTGAGCCCCGGCTCGTCGTTTGGTATAACACCCGCTGCCCGATCTGCAACGCCGGCATCAGGCGCCAGCGGACGAAGTTGCGTGCCGCGGTCCAAAGCGGAACGATCACGTTCCGTGACATCAATGTGGAACCGGATGCGCTGGCGATGCACGGGGCGTCGCTGCAGGACGTCCGCCGCCGGCTGCACGCCACCGACGCCTCAGGTCATCTGCTTGTCGGGGCCGACGTGGCAGTCACTGTGTGGCGGCTCACTCCCGGCGAGCGGTGGTTGGCGATGCTCGCGGGGAATCCCGTCGCGCGGCCACTGACGCGGTTCGTGTATGACCGCTTCGCCGACCTCCTGTATCGGTGGAACCTGCGCAAGGGCCGATGGTGACGGTGCATCCTTTGGCTCGCGGGGGGCACAGAGCCCCGGTGAAAATCCCGTTGATGGTTATTTCAGCAAGCGACGGCACCTGGCCTTGACCCGAACGAGGCTGATTATTCTTGCTGTTTTGTCGAGCTACGCGGCTCCGACGAGCAGATAACAGGGACCTGCCATGACCTCAGTCCCGATCAGTCTGATCATCTTCGTTATACTATTCGGCAGCGCCCTGGCCGCCATGTTCGTGGCCCGTTTGCTGCCCGATCATCATCTAAGCCCTGAAACCAGAACCGTGGTCTCAGTATCGGTAGCTGTCGTCGGAACCCTTTCGGCCCTGGTGGTTGGTCTCCTGATATCGACGGCCAACACTGCCTTCATAGCCAAGACGCGGCAAGTCACTGACATTTCCGCCGATCTGATTGGCCTGGACCGCTTGGCGCTGCGCTACGGACCGGACACCAGCGACGTCCGCACGCTTTTGCGTCGCTACACCGTGGCAAAGCTGCAGTGATCTGTTCCCGGAGACGTCCGACCAAGCTGGCGATGTGGAAAACCTTTCGACCGTGTCTTTGTTGGAGGAGGTACAGGACAGGATCCTTGCCCTCACACCTGCCAACGACAGGCAACGCTGGCTGCAGGCACAGGCGCTGCAACTTACGACCGCAATCGCGGCGGCTCGCTGGCAACTGGCGCAGGAGAACGTGGGTGGAACCCCGAGGCCTCTCTTGCTGCTGGTGATGTTCTGGTTTTCTATTGTCTTCGCCAGCTTTGGGTTATTTGCGCCGCGTAACGTCATAACGATCGTCACGATATTCCTCTGCGCGATCGGCGTCGGTAGCGCGATCCGAATGACGACGGAGCTTCAGACGCCGTTCAGCGGCTTGGTCCGCGTGTCTGACGCTCCGCTGCTTCATGTATTGGAAATAATTGGCCGCTAAGTGAAAAACAGCACCGCAGTTGCTTGGCCCGACGGTCGCCAGCCTTCCAACCACCCATCTCGCGTGCCAGTTCGTTATCGGCGTCCTTCTCGATCATCGGACTCAGACCATTCTCTCATCGGTCCGGACCGTCCTGGGGTCTTCGGTCGCGGGAACCGTACGGTTCAGTTCCACCCTCGCTCATTTGCCGTCACGGCGCCGCCGGCGGATGCAATCTTGTGTCGAGCGCAAATCGTTCCTGTGACCGGAGAGCATATCCGCTTGATGCCGTCGCGCTGATGAAGATCAGGTTCCAGCTATGGGTCGAGATGACGCTTGGGATCACCACGAACGCATGCCGGGCAAGCAGTGTGTCGCCGAAGACCTGCTGTCCTGCACTAGGAATACCCGGCCGCAGCCAGTTCGGGTTGGGCACCTCGGCCGGATCGACGACGTGAACCCGCCGCACATCGATCACCGTCAGCGCAGTCAGCACATGCGGCACCGTGTCGAGCGCCTTGAAACCAGTATGGACAGCGACCTCCAGAATGGCGGTCGCCGGATCGACCGAGCAGTATACCACGCGCAGCCCGCGGCTGTTCCAGCGGCCTCCAACGAGATAGGCGCCTTCGCCGCTGTCCCACGTCGCACCGAACCTCGCCTGATCCAGCCGCCATGCAACGAGTTCGGAGCCGCCTAGGGGCGCCGGCAGTGGCGTCAAACGTAAACCCCGTGCTCGAGGCGCCGCAGGAACTCCTCCACAAGTTGCACCCCCGCCGGGGTCGCCAGCAGGTCAATCGGCCGCCTCTGATCCAGACCGATCGCAGGTCGCTCCAGCCACTGCTCGGCCTCCTCCTGGGAGCCGAGCAGTGTTGTTGCCCGGGCGAGGATTTCAGCAAACTTCCAGGTGCGACCACTCTGCTCCTGGCTGAGCAGCTTTTCGGGGGCGTCCTTGCGGCGTTGAAAGGTCCGCAGGCTGATCCCGACCGCCTTTTCCAGTGATGCCGTCTTGTGCAGCACAACGAAGCTTGAGATCAGATGTGTCAGCGCCTCGCCGGGTAAGCCCTGGAGGAGCATCTCGTGAGTGTCCATCGGGCTCCGGAGCAGGTGGCGGAGGATCCCCTCTCCCCCGAGCAGGGCCGCAACTCGCTGAAGTTCAGGCTCGCTTTGCGGTAGTGGGCTGGCCTCGGTCAGAACAGTCATATCGTAATCTCCGGTCACGTGTCGTATTTCATATGACACGTGGCGCGTCTATTTCAACACCGCGGAGCTATGTTTCGGTTCATGGTGCACGCCCCGCTTCGGGCGGCAGGGCGTTTCCCAGGCCAATCACGGGATCATCCGCCGCCCTGGTCAGAGAATGATCCTGCTCCAGGAACGCAGCAGGGGTCACGATCCGAGTGCTGCGAAATGGATTGAGGGCGAGCAGATGGGCGTCGCCCGTCATAACGACATCAGCGGCCGCATTCACGGCGAGCTCGAGAAACTTGTCGTCTTTCGGGTCACTACAAACGCGTACCGCGTGCAGAATAGGGACAATTTCCACGATGTGTCCTAACAAACGCAGAAACTGCTTTCGCTCTTCGACCGTCACATATGAATCGAATTTGCGCCGCGACAACACGTCGGCCAGTTCCATGACCGTCGCGTCGGAAGCAACAACCCTGTGCTGGGCGATGGCGAGCCGGACTGCCCGGGCGGGTACGGAGTTCGGCAGCAATAACCGGCTGACCAGTGCGTTCGTATCAACAACGACACGCAGCCGAGACGTCATTCAGCCAGGATTTCCGCCAGCTTCCCCTCGGTCAATCCAGCCTCGGCCGCCCGCGCCCCAACCTGATCGCAGAACCGCTCGAACTCCTCGGTGTTGATCGCGCGCAGCCGATCGTATTCTTGTGGCGACAGAACGACAGCGATGTCGCGCTTTTGCCGGCGAATGACGACGGGCTCTCGTTGGGCACTGTCCAGCAACGCCCCGAGATTCTGCTTTGCTTCGGTCGCCGATATGGTGCGCATAAATGATCTCCATCGGTCAAATTAGACAAAATGGACAGAATTGCAACCCCTCGTCTACCTGGAGGGATCTCCAGCGCCGATCGCGATCAACTGATGTCGACCTTCGAGGGCGGGTGGCATGTTTTTCGGCGGCGAACGCCATCAGACCCTTTGAGACTACACCGGGTGCCTATCCCGGGTTACGGCGGGGTCACCAGGCGACGGGCGATGGCAATGATCCGGTGTGCCTCTGACCAGAGTTCGTATGGCCCCAGCGCATCCACCGGAGCCCATATCGCAGCGGTCACGTCGGATCCGGCAATCGGCTCCCCGGCGTCCCAGCGCGCGGCGAAGTCCAGGATGGTGTAGTGGAACCGCACCCGCCCGTCGGGGTCCCGGCGGATCGTGTCGACGTAGGCGCAAAAATTCAGCGGACCGACCAGCAGGCCGCACTCCTCGAGCAGTTCGCGCCGAGCGGCCTCCTCGCAGGTTTCGCCGACTTCCTGGGCGCCGCCCGGGAGGGTCCAACTGCCCAGATTGGGCGGCTTGCCGCGCTGGCAGAGCAGCACCTGATCGCCTCGATGGTCAGGTTTGATCACGACGATTCCGATCCCGACGATCGGTCGGGAGGGAAACTCCCGATCGGTCACTTCTTCTCCGCCGCGGGCGGCTTGTCCGCGTCGGGCGCATTGTTCCCGTCAGCCTTGGGGGGCGCCGGTGGGGCTGGTGCCTCCGGCGGCGGGGTCGAAGTAGGTTCCGCGAGCTGTGGTGGCAGAACCATGGACGCTGGCGGCGCCCCGGCCGGGGTCTGAGCCGCGGCCTTCTGGCCGGCTCCGCCGCCTTCAGGTCGTCCATTGCCGGTAGCAGCGATTTTTCCTTCCATGACCCGATCTGATAGGTCCAACCCGCCAACCGCGCCCCCAACCGCTCGGCCTCGGTCTTCACTTTGTCGTCGCTCGCGGACACGGCGAAGCGCGCCCAGGCGTCCTTGTCCGCGTGAAGCATAGTGACGCTCACCACCAGCCCATCCTTGGTGGTGAAAACGGCGTGGCCGACCTCGCTCCCCGGCGCGTCCGCGTCGGGCTGAACCGCCTGGAACGTCAACTGCTCCAGCGCGCGGGCGACGTCGTCCACCTTGTAGTCTTCGAGCTTCGGATGCTCTGCCGGCTGGGTCAGCGAGAATTTCCCGTCGACCTGCCCGAAGACCAGCGGCTGGTCGGACGCGCCGGCGTCGGTCCGCGTCGCGGTCACCGAGGCAATGCGGTCATGTCCGATGTTCAGTATTTCCCGGTCCAGCCATTGCGAGGCATCGGCATCCACCTGCAAGGTGCCCTCGGCCAGCCAGGACTGGTTCTCGTCCGGACGGCGCACATAGATTTCCTCGGGTACGTTGGCCTGACTGCGCACCCGGCGGTGGCCAACGATAAGCGCCACGATCGGTTTGCCGTCTGCATCCAGCACCCGAAGCAGGTCAGCGGACGACCCCTTCGCTTTCGGGTCGTCCAGCCCCAGCCGGCGGAACTCGGCCGGATCGCTGGTGCGAGGCTCCATCAGCCGCAGCTCGGTCAAGCCCATCAGCAGGCCTCGAAGCTTGGTTTCCTGGACCGGGTAATCGTGCATCGAGGCGACGCCCCAGGCGCCGTCCGAACGCTTTTCAATCACCGTCAGCGCGTCCTTGGTGGGTAATCTCCACCTTCGTGGCGTCCGTCACCTGTGGTGCAATGTCGGGAAACATCACCTCCCCGGATGCGACCGTGGTCTGCCCGGGCGGTTTCGTGGCGGTGCCGAAATACCAGCCGCCGACCAGCGACGATCAGGATCGCCACCACGACCAGCACCGCGACCGTGCGGGGCGTCATTGCCGGACCCTCGCACGCCGCCGCCGCTGCAATATCCCCATGGCGACCGCCAGCACGGTCAGCAGCGCCGGCACCAGGACGATGGTGAACACCTGCATTCCGGTCTCCAGATGGGAGATGTCACGGTTGAGCTCGAGTTGCACCGCCCGCAGTTTCCGCCGTGTCTCGATCACGTCCTGCCGAGCGGCGTCGATGGCGGCACGCTGCTCGGGCGTGATGACTGCCTCGCCCTTGGCGTTGTCGCCCTCCGCGCCACCGCCGGGCGTGGTTCCACCGGAGCGCAGGGTGCGGAGCTGTTTCTCGACGTCGTCCAGATGCTTCTGCAAGGTCTGCTGGGTCTGGCGAAATTGCGCCTCCGCCTCGCCCTGCATCCGCGACACCAGGGTGAACGGGCGGTTGGTGTCGCCGCGCGAGCGCAGGCCGATCAGCGCGTCGCTGCCGGCCAGGGTGCCGATGAGGTTGGCGACGAATGGCCCGTTGTCGGAGAACGGCGTTGCGGTTTGCTGGCCGAAGAAGTCCGCCACACGCACCCAGTAGCGGTCGACCAGAATGTCAGAGTCAGCCACCACGACGAGGTTCGCCGGCGCATCGGTCTGTGCCTTGTAGCTCGGGAAAGTTGTCCGGCCGTTTCTTGCTCACCGGTCAGCGGCGGTGGGCCGGAGAAGGCAGATTTCAGCACACCACGCACCCGCGCGGCGATGACCCGCGGTCCGCCCTCCGGTTTGAAACTTGCCAGCACCTTGGCCGGGTCAGGCATCTTCACGTCGTCGACCGGCAGCAGCTCGCTGCGGTCGCTGCTGCTCAGCAACGGGGTGAAGTCGATCGTCGCATTCGGCGCCTTGGCGAGCGAGCCCGACGAGGCCACCGTCACCTGCTGCAAATCCGCGGTGGCCGGATCGTCGTGGTTCAGGCCGGCGCGAATATTGAACCAGGCGACGTAGTTCACCGCCTGAACGCGATCACGCCGCCGGCGCGTACGCGCCAGGCGCCGGTCAGGTCACCCACGACCTTGGTCGGGTCGAACTCGATGCCCCAGGCGTCGAACAGCGTTTTCAGGTCGGAATGGGTGTCCATCGGCGGCATCCCGCCAGGCTGTGGCATGTTGGCCAACGCCTCGCTCCAGGGATCGACCATCGCCATCAGCTTGCCGCCGCGCATGACGAACTGGTCGATCGCGTAAAGCGTTGCCGGCGACAGGTTCTGTGCCTCCGCCACCAGCAGCACCTGAATGTCCGGATCGATCACCTGGACGTTGGTGGCGACGGTCTTCACGGTGTTGGTCTGCCGCAGCAGGATGGCGGAGGCGTACGGCTGGCCGCCCGGTCCCTGCCCCTGGTTCATCATCATGCTGCGCGGATCACCTTCGAGTGGCAGCGACGACATCACGCCAACGACCGGCCGGGTTCGGATTGGACAGTTCGTAGACCAGCTTGGTCAGGTCGTATTCGAGGAAGCGTTCGCGGTCGGCCTGGAAGAACGGAATGGTCCGCTCGTCGTCTTCCAGGTTGGTGCCGGCGAGGCCGAAATAGATCTGTGTGCTGCCCTGCTCCAGCGGCAAGCCCTGCAGGCCGTAGGCCATAGCGCGATCCTCGGTGTCGCTGAACGGCTCAGGATCGTAAAACTCCAGCCGCACCTTGCCGTTGGAGCGCGCCGCATAATCCGTCAGCATCTCCCGCACGTGGTCGGCGTAGCTGCCATAGGCCGGTACCGTGCTGCCCAGTTGCCGGGAGTAGAACAGCCGTAGCGTGATCGGTTCTTTCAGTCCGGCAAGGATCTGCTTCGTGCCAGGGGACAGCGTGTAGAGGTGGCTTTGCGTCAGATCGAGTTGCACATTCGCTAGACGGGCATCGGCGAACATGTTGATCCCGATGGCGATCGCGGCGGCGGCGATCACGCCGATGATTGAGAATGACAAGCGGCGCATGGGTCAGTCCGCCTTCCGCTGATCGACCAGGACGGTGTTGAGGAACAACCAGAAGCCGATGAAGGTCGCGAAATAGATCAGATCGCGCAGCGAGATGATGCCGCGGGTGAAATCGGTGAACCGGTCGATCACCGCGAGGCGCCTGGTGAAGGCCCCCAGGGCGGGGATGCGGTGCGCGAGGAAATCATTGACGATCGGGTTCGAGGCGACGGCGAAGACGAAGCAGATCGCCACCGCCAGGACGAAGGCGATCACCTGATTGCGGGTGGCGGCGGACATGGCCGCGCCGACCGAGAGAAACGCGCCGGCGATCAGCAGGCAACCGAGATATCCGGAGGCAATCACTCCGTTGTCCGGCTGGCCCAGGATGTTGACGGCGATGACGAACGGGAATGTCAGCAGCAGGGCGATGGCGCAGAATGCCCAGGCGGCGAGGAACTTGCCCAGCACCGCCTGACCCTGGGTGACCGGCAAGGTCAGCAGCAACTCTATGGTGCCGAGCCGGCGTTCCTCGGCCCACAGGCGCATGGTGATGGCCGGGATCAGCAGCAGGAAGACCCATGGAATGAAGGTGAAGAATGGGTTCAGGTCGGACTGACCGCGGTCGAAGAACTGGCCGAGATTGAAGGTCAGCGCGCCCTGCAGCACCAGGAAGATGACGATGAAGACGGTGGCGACCGGGGTGGCGAAATAGGCCCGCAACTCGCGTTCGGCCACAATGAGGGTGGTGGACTGTGCCATTTCAGGATCCCGGGATGCTGGCTTCGACGCTGTCGAGGCAAAGGCGCCACATCGGGCCTGGGCCGGCCGAGTCATGACGGGGCGGGTTCCGACCTGATGTTCGGAGCCAGCTCCGAAGCACGCGTGCGGTCGGACTTCGCCGGCCATCACACAACTGGGTTATATCGCGAAACGTTGGGGTTGTGTCACGACCTGTGCCCCCGGGGGCGGAGCGGTGACACATCGGGCTGGCGCTGCGATGAAGCCCTGCCTGGCGCTTGACCATCAGGCGGCCTGCGGCATGGTCAGGGCGCGGAACACGTCGTCCAGCTTGCCTGACGGGTGCCGCCCCTCCAGCTCCTTGGGCGTGCCGTCCGCGACGATCACGCCGCGCGCGATGACGATGGCGCGAGAACACACCGCGTCAACCTCCTCCAGGATGTGGGTGGAAATCACGATCGCCTTCTGCGGCGCCATGCGTTCAATCAGGGCACGGACTTCATGCTTCTGATTGGGGTCGAGGCCGTCGGTCGGCTCATCCAGCACCAGCACCGGCGGATCGTGCAGCAACGCCTGCGCCAGGCCGACGCGGCGCTTGAAGCCTTTCGAAAGCGTCTCCACGGGCTGTAACCGCACTCCGCGCAAGGTCGTCAGGTTCAGGGCATACTCGACCCGGTCCGCGAGGTCCGAGCCGGTGTAGCCGCGGACCCTGGCGCAGAAGCGCAAGAAGCCCTCCACTGACATGTCGGGGTAGGTCGGCGCGCCTTCGGGCAGATAGCCTAGAACGCGCCGAGCCGCGACGCTGTCGGTTTGCACGTCGTGGGCCTGGATGCGCGCGGTGCCAGCCGTAGGGGTCATGAACCCCGCAAGCATCCTCATGGTGGTGGATTTACCTGCGCCGTTAGGGCCGAGGAACCCCAGGACCTCGCCCCGCTGCACACGGAACGAGACGTTGTCGACCGCGGTGAAACCGCCGAATTGCTTGGTCAGGTTCTCGATCTCGATCAAGGCCGACTTGACCGGAGCCGGCTGGCCGGATGCGTCAACAGCGCGATTCGCCACTTTGGCGTCCCCTCCATCCCAATTGGCCGGCGGACATACCGCAACCGTCCGCTAATGCAACTGGATGAGGGCCGTGTGACCAGAGATTAACCCGGCGGAAATAAACCGACGCCTAGTCGAACAGGGAGTTCGACCGCGTCCTGCGCCAGATCGGGACTGGCCTGGGCTGTCTCTTGGTCGAGCATGGGCTGGCTGACGAACGGCGCGCTGACCACGACACGTTCGGCCTCGTGAACTCCTGGATCACCGGGCACCATCCCTGTCAGCATGGTCTCGACCTGTTGCAGATGCTGGATCGCCCGCCGAATGCGCTGCCCTGTGACGTCCTGGAAGGAACACGCCTCGAAGATCGCGGCAACCTTATCGTTCATCGTCTCCACCGAGGCGGCGTCGCTCTTGCCTTCGCGCAGCCAGTCGCCGATGGCTTCAGCCGCCTCCATGATGCGATTCGCGGCCTCCTCGGTCGCCTGCACCACGGCCTCCAGTTCGAAGCCGCTGTTGCGCGTGGCGGCGCTTGGTAGCGCAAGCACGCCACTGATCTGGTCCCTGATTCCGGCGAGTTGTCCGGTCAGGTTGCTTTCGCTGAAATCCATCAACTGCGTGGTCGCATGAACTTCGGCGCTGAGTTCGGCGATACGCCGGTCGACGAAGGTTCGCAGGCCGCCGACCTCCTCGCGGATCAACGCGCACACGGCCTGTTGGATCTGATCTGCCTGGTTTGCCACCACGCGCCTTGCTGACTGGAGAGACGTCAGTAGAGCAAATGCGAATTAAGATTCGGTGAACACAGCCGAGTGTCTCGTCGGGCCCCCACTACGGCACATCGCCAGGACGATTTGCGTGGATCTGGATTACATTCGATGGACGTGTTACGTCGCGCTCGGCGCCGCAGGGCGGAGGGTTTCTCCGGTTGTGGGCACCTCAGCGTCATCGGGGGTCCGGTGGCAGAGTGGTGATGCATCGGACTGCAAATCCGCGGATGCCGGTTCGATTCCGGCCCGGACCTCCATCCCGTTCCCCGCAACTCCTGATCCTCCCTGATCGCCATCGGGCATCGAGCGCTTCCGGTAAGGCGCCATCGCGGCGGGGGCGCCCGCTTGGCCAAGGCCCCGCGCCCGCCACAAAGCAATCTTCATCCTGGTTCCGCCCGGCTCGGCGTCCTCCGCGAGGTTGTCCACAGCTTTTTCTGGCTTGACGCGATTCCATCGTTGCTGCCCCCGAGGGCGCCGACTACTGTATTTAGTAGTCAACATCGCCGAAGGGACCAGGATATGGTGTGGAACGATGAGACGATCCAGATCCTGCGCGACTTGTGGGAGCAAGGCCATTCCACTGCCGAAATAGGACGGCGCCTGTCTGTCACCAAAAACGCAATCGTTGGGAAGGCGCATCGCCTCGACCTCACTGCGCGACCTTCTCCCATCCGGCGAGGCGTTGCCAAACCGCCGATCGAGAGGCCACCGGCCCCACCCCGGGTCGAAGGCCCGACGCTGCCGCCGCTGGCGAGCGCGGTCGCGCACTCGTTCCCCCAGCCAGTTGATCCGCCCTGCCCCTCCCCCTGGGCCTGCGCCAGTCCTGAAGCCGAGCATGCCTCGACGTACCTTGCCGCCGGTGCGGGTGTTGATCCAGTCGCCACTCGATCCAGCACCGCCGGTCCGCACCATCGTGCTGCTGGCCGATCGGCGAGCCCGGGAAGCGCGACTTTCATTTCTGCGACGGCCCGTCCATGCCCGGCAAGCCGTACTGCGAGGAGCATGCCAGGCTAGCCTACGTAAGGGTTCGCGACCGGAAAGAGGACGCCGCCTGATGACTTGGGCCCCGGGGCATTCACGGGTACAGGGGGGCGGCTCCGCGGCTATCGCCTGAGGCAGGCGATAGCCCGGGACGAACGTAGCCGCGGTGCCGGGCCAGCCGCGGCTTGGCGCCTCGGCTCACACACGGCTATAAGAGCCCTGCCCTCTGTAGCCGAGACCGAAATGGCCAGCCACCCAGACGTTTTCGCCGAAGCCCGCGCCTGTATGGTGAACAGCCAGATCCGCCCCAATAAGGTCAATGATGCCCAAATACTGAGTGCGATGCGTGATATCCCGCGCGAACGCTTCCTGCCAGCGAAACTCGCCTCGCTGGCCTACGTCGACGAAGACATTCCACTTGGCAACGGGCGGTACATGATGGAGCCGATGGTGCTGGCTCGCCTGTTGCAGGCGGCCCTGCCGCAGGACAATGAGCGCGCGCTGGTGGTTGCCGCCGGCCCGGGCTACGGCGCGGCGGTGTTGGCGGCCTGTGGGTGCCGGGTCACCGCGTTGGAGGAAGATCCTTCCTTGATCGCTTTGGCACGAGCCATCCTGCCGTCCGAATCGCCCGCCGTAACGTTGGTTACCGGGCCGCTGAGCGCCGGATGGGCCGCGAACGCCCCCTACGACATCATCTTGATTGAAGGTGCCGTCGCGGAAATCCCCGCTGCGCTGGCTGCCCAGATGCATCGGGAGACGGGACGTTTGATGGCGGTCCTGTGCGGCGAAGGACGCACCACTCAGGCAGTCGTTGGCGAGGCCACGGCTGCCGGGCTCGGGACCCATCCCGATATTCGATTGCGGCACCCCACCGATCCCGTCGCTGGGTCGGACGGCTATGTTCGAGTTTTGACCTGTCTTGGCCGGGGGATGTGTCCGGACCGGCAAGCGGTCGTAAGACATTTTCGTTGACCGGCGAGGCGTTCCCCTTGTTCCCTTGAAGGAACACTGGACAGGACGATGCGGTTCAGAGGAAATCTGGCGGTAATAGATGTTCGCTCCGGGCCGGTCGTGGTCCGTGTTGGCAGCCATTTGTTCGGATAGTCTGCCGACAATCCGACCTCTCACGGCCGATGATTTGGGAAAAGGTGCCGAAATGGGTATGCGTTACCCTCTACTCATTAGCCTCAGCCTGCTGGCCGCTCCGGCCGTCACCTGGGGTCAGACTCAGCCGCCGGCACCACCGCAAAAGGCTTCCCGGCCAGCGAAGCCTAATCACGCGACCCGTCCCGCGAAGCCCGCCGAGTCCCCGCGGCCGCCCGCCCGACCCGCGGCCAACGCCATGGCCGCCGTGCCGCATACGTTGGCCGAGGCACTGGCCGCCACATACGCCAACCAACCGGCGTTGCAGGCGGAACGGGCCAAGTTGCGAGCCACGGATGAAAATGTGCCCTGCCGCGCTGGCCGGATGGCGGCCCACCGTGGTGATGGCCGGCACTGTCGGCTACGGCGATGGCGCCAGCCGGCTTTCCTGCCGGGTAGCTCGCTCTCCCCGGGGAACGACTTCCCGGCTTCAACACGGCGGTCCGAACCGACCGCACGATTGCTACCGCCCAGGCGACGATCACGCAGAACCTCTATACCGGCGGCAAGACCCAGGCGAGCGTCAACCGCGCCAAGAACCAGGTCATGGCGGAGCGGGCAACCCTGCTGGCGCAGGAGCAGAGCAGTTTTACCAATGTCGTCAGTGCCTATGTCGGCGTCATCCAGGACCAGCAACTGCTCGAACTGCAGATCAACAACGAACAGGTCCTGGCGAAGCAACTGCAAGCCACCAATGATCGCTTCCGCGTCGGCGAAATCACCCGCACCGACGTTGCCCAGGCCGAGGCGGCGCTTGAGGGCGCCAAGGCGACCCGCGAGACCGCCGAGGGCACGCTGCAAACCGCTCGTGGCACCTATGTGCAGATCGTCGGCTTGCTGCCGCCGCCTGACCTGGTGCAGCCACAACCGCTCAATCTTCCGGTTCATGGCGAGCATGAAGCCGCCTGCTCGCCGCGCTGAACAACCCCAACGTGGTCACCGCCCTGTTCAACGATGCCGCCGCCAAGGACGCGATCGATGTCGCCTTCTCGGCGCTGCTGCCGCAGGTCAGTCTGCAGGGGCAGACGTTCCAGCAGAACAACGCCGGGGCGCGCAATTCGCAGACCAACGGCTACCAGGTGGTCGCCCAGGTCTCAGTGCCGGTGTTTCAAGGCGGCTCGGAATATTCCGCGGTCCGCCAGGCTCGCCAGTCGGAGCAGCAGACCCAGCGGCTGATCGATGACGCCCGCCGCACGGCGGTGCAGAATGCGGTTCAGGCGTGGGATACGCTGATTGCCGCCAAGGCCTCCGCGGACAGCACGCGCGCGCAGATTCGCGCCAACGAGGTTGCGCTGGAAGGCACCGAGCGGGAGGCCATCGTCGGCAGCCGCACCACTCTGGACGTTTTGAACGCCACGCAACTTTTGCTGCAATCCCGGACCACCCTGGTGCAGAATCTCGCGCAGGTGATCACCGCCTCGTACGCGGTTGCCGCGGCAATCGGGCGACTGACCGCGCGCGATCTGCATCTTGCCGGTGCCACTCTACGACGACACCGCCTACTACCAGGCGGTGAAGGATCGCTGGGTGGGCCTCGGCGACTATGCGACCGATCAACCCGGCCGCTGAGCCATGCCAGAAGGCATTTCCGCATGACATTGCCCACCGTCTTCCCGGCTTCCGCCGGTGGATGCGGATGGCGCCGACCCCTCCATGGAGGAAATCCTCTGCCTCCATTCGCCGCATTCTGAACGAAGACGAACCGGCCGAGGGCGCGGACGGGCACCCTTCAGGAGGAACCGCCGCCGGATGACGACGTGCTGGTCCTGGACCGCACCATGTTGATCTCCGCGCCTGATCCCGACCCAGCCTCGTCGGACGCGACGGCCCTCAGCCTGCCAGGCTGGCGGCGGACGTCGCGGAAGCCGACAGTCGGAACCAGAGCAAATGGAGGCCGAGGGCGGAAGCCGACCCGGTCGCGACGACCAGGCGGTGCCTGTCGCCTTGCCACCGAACCGGTGGAAGACCATATCAGACGCTATCGCCGAACCTGTCGCCCCTTCCGGGTATCAAGCGATTTCAGAGGTGATCCCGACGGAAGCGTCGGTCGACCCGGCATCCGGGGACGGTGCCGAAGCGGTTGCTGCGCCGCTGCCCCGCGATGCTTCGTCGCTGCCCGATCAGGCACTGGTCGGCGCGGCGACCGCGGCGGCTACCGCGATCGTCCGTCGATGGCCTGGTCCGTGCATTGGCCGCCAGCAAGGCTGACCCATGTCTATCACGGTGGCCCGACCATCGAGGATCTGGTGCGAGAAGAACTCCGCGTGCTGCTGAAAGGATGGCTGGAGGACAACCTGCCGCAACTTGTCGAGCGACTGGTCCGGGCCGAAATCGAAAAGCTCGTTGGTCGCTCGGTTCCCTGAACGCAGTGACTTAGGTGTCACCGCCCCCCGGTGTCATCCTCGGTGCAGGCCGGGAACCCACGACTTGCGGTATTGCATCCGACGACAGTCGAGGGTTCCGTCCGGAGCCTGTCTCCGGTACTAACATCCCGAACGATTTCCATGACGAGAACACAATGACCCTGGACAGCCGTTTCGCCGCCGCGGATGTGGAGACCCGCCTTTACGAGGGCTGGGAGAAGGCCGGCAGCTTCGCCTGCGACCCGCGCTCCAACGCCGAGCCCTTCACCATCATGATCCCGCCGCCGAACGTGACCGGCAGCCTGCATATGGGCCATGCGCTGACCTTCACGTTGCAGGATACGCTGATCCGCTGGCGTCGCATGCAGGGCCGTGACGCGCTGTGGCAGCCCGGCACCGATCACGCCGGCATCGCGACCCAGATGGTGGTGGAGCGGCTGCTGGCGGCGGAAGGTCACGACCGGCGGGAGATGGGCCGCGACGGCGTTCGTCGACCGGGTCTGGCAGTGGAAGGCGGAGTCCGGCGGCAGCATCACCCGCCAGCTTCGCCGCCTGGGTGCCTCGCTGGACTGGCCGCGCGAACGGTTCACCATGGACGACGGTCTGTCCGCCGCGGTGAAGCAGACCTTTGTGCGGCTTTATCAAGAAGGGCTGATCTACCGCGATCGCCGGCTGGTGAACTGGGACCCCAAACTGCAAACCGCGATCTCCGACCTCGAGGTGGAAACTCGCGAAATCAAAGGCTCGCTGTGGTACATTCGCTATCCGATCGAGGGCGAGCCAGACCGCTTCATCTCGGTTGCCACTACAAGACCTGAGACGATGCTGGGTGACACCGCGGTCGCCGTGCATCCCGGGCATCCGGAGTTCGGCGCCTGATCGGGAAGCGCGCGATCCTGCCGCTGGTGGGACGCGCGATCCCGATCATCGGCGATGCCTATGCCGACCCGGAGAAGGGCACCGGCGCGGTGAAGATCACCCCGGCGCATGATTTCAACGATTTCGCCGTCGGACAGCGCCACGATCTGCCAATGCCGTCGGTGCTGGACCGCCAGGCGATGATTTCGCTGGACGAGATCGAGGACGTCCTGACCCAGGTCCCTGGCATCGCCGACCCCGCGTTTGTTCGCGGGCTCGCGGGCACCGCCCGTTTCGCCGCGCGCGCCATGTGGTCGGAGCTCGAAAGGCTGGGGCTGCTCGACAAGGTGGAGCCGCACACGCAGCAAGTGCCGCACGGCGATCGTGGCGGCGTCCCGGTCGAACCCAGGCTGACCACCCAGTGGTACTGCAACGCCGCGACGCTGGCCAAGCCGGCAATCGAGGCGGTTGAAACCGGCAAGACGGTATTCGTGCCGAAACAATGGGAAAACACCTTCTTCGCCTGGATGCGCGATATTCAGCCGTGGTGCATCTCCCGCCAACTTTGGTGGGGCCACCGCATCCCTGCGTGGTATGGCCCGGATGGCACAGTTTTCGTGGCCCACGACGTTGGCGGCGCCGCCTCCAGGCGCGCGATCATTACGGCCACGACGAACCCTTGCAACAGGATGAGGACGTTCTCGATACCTGGTTCAGTTCGGCACTGTGGCCATTCTCCACCCTCGGCTGGCCGGAATCGACGCCCGAACTCAATCGTTACTATCCCGGTGACGTGCTGGTCACCGGCTTCGACATCATCTTCTTCTGGGTCGCCCGCATGATGATGATGGGCCTGCACTTGATGGGCGAGGTGCCGTTCCGCGCCGTCTACATTCACGGCCTGGTGCGCGATGAACGCGGCCAGAAGATGTCGAAGAGCAAAGGCAATGCCGTCGACCCGCTGGAGCTGATCGACGACTTCGGCGCCGACGCGTTGCGCTTCACCATCTGCGCGCTGGCCGGCCCCGGCCGCGATATCAAACTCGGGGCGTCGCGCGTGCAGGACTACCGCGGCTTCGTCACCAAGCTGTGGAACGCGGCGCGGTTCTGCGAAATGAACGGCATGCGGCCAGATCCTGGGTTCGACCCGTCGCGTGCCAGGCTGCCGCTGTCGCGCTGGCTGCTGGACAGCGCGAATACCGCAATTCACGAGGCGACCGAAGCGCTGGAGGCGTATCGGTTCGACGAATATGCCGCCGCCCTTTATCGTTTCGTCTGGAACAGTTTCTGCGACTGGTTCCTGGAATTCGCCAAGCCGCTCCTGACCGACGGCGCGGACCCAGCGCAAGCCGCGGAAATCCGCTCGGTCGGCGCGCATGTGCTCGGCGTGATCCTGCGGCTGTCGCACCCCGCCATTCCGTTCGTCACCGAAGAGCTGTGGGATCGTTTCGGCTACGGGGAGCCGGGCGGGCTGATACGGACAGCATGGCCGGCACCGGCCACGGTGACGGACGCGCAGATCGCTCGGGCAGGAGCTGGACTGGGTGGTGAGGCTGATCGGCCTGATCCGATCGGTGCGGACGGAAATGAATGTGCCGCCCGGCAAGCCATCGCCGGTGCTCCTGCGCGATGCCTCGCCCGAGACCCTCGGGCGCGTCAGCCGCTGGATCGACGCCATCCGCCGTCTCGCCCGCGCCTCCGAGGTGCGTTTGTTGGAGGGAGAGGTGCCAAACGGCTCCGCTCAGGCGATGCTGGACGAAATCACCGTGGTGCTGCCGCTGCAAGGTGTGATCGACATCGCAACGGAACGGGCGCGGCTGGCGAAGGAATGCGACAGGTTGTCCTCGGAGGCCAGGAAGATCGGCCAGAAGCTGGAAAAAGCTGAATTCGTTGCGCGTGCTCCGGAGGAGGTCGTCGCCGAGAACCGCGACCGCCTGGCCGCCGCGCGGTCCGAGATCGCTCGCCTGCAGGCGGCGCTAGGCCGGCTGACCTGATGCCGCCTACATCCTTTCGTCGCTTCAGACGCTGCCCCGCCGACGCCCGTCGCGGCCCGCCGCGAACATAGGGGCGGGACCGGCGGCACGGGATCGCCGCTGAGGAGGTTGCATGTAAGCGTGCACATCCCTTGCCGCGGTTGTTCGCGTCCCTCGGACTTTTGCCACCCCATTGACGCCACTGGCATCACCCCCTATTATCCGAGTTCTATCCTGAATATCGGGCAACCTTGCCTCCGCGCCCACCTGCGTTCGCACCGGCGCCCTGAGTTCAAGCTCCAACCAGTCGCGATCAGCGGGTCCCAGCGCCCGACCTCCGGTCAACCTGATCCCCGCTTCCGCGTCACACCACTCCTGAACGCACCCGCACGTCCGAGGCCCCTCCCATGCATCTTGCAGAACTAAAGAAGAAAACACCAGCCGAACTGGTCAATTTTGCCGAAGCGCTTTCGGTCGAAAACGCATCCTCGCTGCGCAAGCAGGACATCATGTTCGCGATTTTGAAGAACCTCGCGGACAGCGATCAGGCGATCCAGGGCGAAGGCACGCTGGAGATCTTGTCCGATGGTTTCGGCTTTCTGCGCAGCCCCGAAGCAAATTATCTGCCCGGCCCCGATGACATCTACGTTAGTCCAAGCCAGGTCCGCCGCTTTGGCCTGCGCACCGGCGACACCGTTGACGGGCAGATCCGGGCACCCCGCGATGGCGAACGCTATTTCGCCCTACTGAAGGTCGACACGGTCAATTTTGAACCTCCGGAGTTGGTCCGTCATCGCGTCAATTTCGACAATCTGACGCCGCTGTATCCGGAAGAACGCCTGAAGATGGAGATGGAGACGTTTCAGTCCGTCGCCAAGGGCCCCGCCAAGGACTTCACGCCCCGGGTGATCGACCTGATCTCTCCGGTCGGCAAGGGCCAACGCGCACTGATCGTCGCCCCGCCGCGCACCGGCAAGACCGTCATGCTGCAGAATATGGCCGCCGCCATCGCCGCCAACCACCCGGAGGTGTTCCTGATCGTCCTGCTGATCGATGAGCGGCCGGAGGAAGTCACCGACATGGCCCGCAGCGTGAAGGGCGAGGTCATCAGCTCCACATTCGATGAGCCGGCCACCCGCCATGTGCAGGTCACCGAGATGGTGCTGGAAAAGGCCAAGCGGCTGGTCGAGCACAAGCGTGACGTGGTGATATTGCTGGACAGCATCACCCGCCTTGCACGAGCCTACAACACAGTGGTGCCGTCTTCCGGCAAAGTGCTGACCGGTGGCGTCGACGCCAATGCCCTGCAGCGTCCGAAGCGCTTCTTCGGGGCTGCGCGCAATATCGAGGAAGGTGGTTCGCTGACCATCATCGCCACCGCGCTGATCGATACCGGCAGCCGCATGGATGAAGTCATTTTTGAGGAGTTCAAGGGCACCGGCAATTCCGAGATCATTCTCGACCGGAAACTGTCCGACAAGCGCACCTTCCCGGCGATCGACATCACCAAGTCTGGCACCCGCAAGGAAGAACTGCTGGTCGAACGCGGTGTGTTGACCAAGATGTGGGTGCTGCGGCGCATCCTCAATCCGATGGGCACGGTGGACGCGATGGAGTTCCTGCTGGACAAGCTGAAATACAGCAAGACCAACAATGATTTCTTCGACGCGATGAATACCTGAGCAGGTGGAAGCGACGAACTCGAATTTGATACATAATTTGGCTCAGGCAGCCCGGCTGAACGCAGGCCGCAAGGGCCAAGCCTGATCCTCGCAGATGCCGCCGTCACGGCTGCCTCTTCGCCCTCCAATGTCTGCGTGAGGTTGTCTCCGTCAGGAGGACCCGATCAAGTATTCGGGGCGTCCGCTGGATGGATACGTCAATAGACATGGCGTCTACCGCCGGCGATCCTGACAGAATGGATGTTAGGCGCCCTGTGGCTCGCGTCGCAAAACGGCCGACAGGTCGAGGACGCGAAGGCGAGGCCAAGCATCGAATGGACCGGTGCAGCCCGAAGGCACGCTGGCAGCCGGTACAGACCTGCGATTAACCGATCCTTGACATCACAGGTGTAAACAAGTTGGACATTGCCGGAGCGGTGTCGCGGCCGGCGCCAATCGGGTGATGTCATGTTGCGATGGGCCGAGGGCCTCGGCGAACTTGACGCGGTGTCGGCGGGGATCGCTCGAAGACTGGTCGATACGCTCCTGTTGCACCAGAGGGCTTCACTTCTGACGAGTGCCGTCGCGTTCATCGTGCTCGGCCTGGTCAGCTTCATCGGCACCGGTTCGCCGTGGTATGTAGCGGCTCTTGTAGTTGCGTTGTGCATCTTATTTTGGCGCTTGCATCAGGCCCGTAGCTACGCCAGGGCCCCTGACAGCGCCACACCGGTGGCATGGGCGAGACGTTTTCTCCGCGCAGGCTGGGTTGCTGCCGCCAGTTGGGGCGCCTGGGGCACTGTCGTTCTGTTCGAAACGGACCGGACCCTGGTCGTAGTCGCGATCGGTGTCTTGTCGGCCAACATGGTCGGAGCCGCGGTGCGCAACTCCGCGATTCGGGCCATCTCCGACGGACAGATATTCCTGGCACTGACGCCGTTGCTGGTCTGCTGCGCAATTTCGGACAACATATACCTTAACGTTTTCGCCGCGTTCGTTGCCTTGCACATCTATGCCGCATTGGCACTGACCAGTTTCCTGCATCGGCAGACACTGCAGTTGCTGACCCACGATGAGGAAAAATCTGATCTCGTCGTGCGCCTTGAGCTCGCCAACCAGGAGCTTGAAGTCATCAACGAGCATCTGGAAACGCTGGTCGCCACCGATGCCCTGACCGCCGTCGCCAATCGCCGCGCCTTCGACCTCGCATCTGCCCGCGAGTGGCGGCGCTCCGCACGAGAGCAAATGCCGCTTTCGCTCCTGTTACTGGATATCGACAACTTCAAGGCCTTCAACGACCGCTATGGGCATCAGGCCGGCGACATTTGCCTACGGCAGGTGGCCGCGACAATCGGTTCCGCGCTTCGACGGCCGGGCGACATGCTCGCCCGCTATGGCGGCGAGGAATTCATTGTCATTCTGCCGAATACCAACCTTTATGACGCGGTTCGCCTCGCTCATAATATTGTTTCCGTGGTCGCCGAACGTAATTTGATCCATGAAGAAAGTCCCTTTGGATGTGTTACGGTCAGCGCCGGCGCCGCTTGCAGCATTCCGGATCTGAAGACAACCATCGAACGACTGACCGGCCTCGCGGACGCCGCGCTGTATGCAGCCAAGCGTGGCGGGCGAAACCGTGTTCATGCGGCCGAAGACGTCGGCGCGGAGCAGCAATGGCTCGCCCATGAGCCGGTGGCGTTGATGGCGTGCTGAGGCCATTACCGCGAGAGGCGACATCGGCGAACCCCGACCGGCAACCGCCATCGAGGTCTGGCATCGGGCGAGCGATTGCGGGCATGTCAGCGGCTGAGGGTGCGAGGCCGTCGGGGCCGCGCGGCACATCGAGCTGTTGCGGACGACGACGGCTGGAGGCAGAGAGGACGCCACGTGGTGCTTGAAGCGATCGCGCCGCTCAGTAATGATCTTGTCGTCAGTCTGCCCGCCGCTCCGGGAACTTCCGGCCAATCCATCGCGCAGACGGTGATGGAGCCGCCGCCCTTGCGCCAAGGCGCGGACACGATTCTTTGCCGGTATAGGCCGACCTCCGTCGGCGCGGCTTGAGCCATCGACCATCGATGAGTAGGGAGCAGGTCGATATGGATCTATCCCCATTGCCGGACGGCTGGCTGACCGCTGAAGCTGCCCTCGCCAAGCTGGCCGCCGCTCGCCAGACTCTCTATGCATACGTTAGTCGGGGACTGGTGCGGACGCGGCCGGCACCCAACAGTGCGCACCGCAAGCTGTTAGACGAGTGGGGTATCGAGGCGCTGGTGGAGCGGCGGACACGCAGCCGGGCTCGCCGGGACGTGGCAGCTTCGACGATCGATTTTGGCGAACCGGTGCTGGCGTCGGCGATCACGCAGATCAGCCATGGGACGCTGAGGTATCGTGGGTGTGACGCCATTCTCCTGGCTGAGACCGCTACCTTGGAACAAACCGCAGTGCTGCTATGGGGAGGCGCCGGCATACCACGGGCTTCCAGCTTCGGACTACCACCCAAGCGACCCTAACGAGCCGGTACATTCGATGACGCGCTGCATGCGCCAAGTGTCCGGCCTCGAGGGATCAATCATTTGGGGACGCCACGCAGCCGCCCTGCTGCTGGACAGCAGCCTTACTGCTGCGGCGGATCACGGAAGCCGCAGGCGACCGCCGAGCCGGCGAGGCGCTCCACGCAACGAACTGTGACGCCGCGGGGGCGGCACCAATCCGCCGGGCGCTGGTGCTGTGTGCCGATCATGAACTGAATACGTCGGCCTTGTTCATCCAGTTGTGGCGTCGACGGGTGCGTCGCTGTCGGCGTACGTGCTGGCTGGACTAGAGCAATAATCAGCCTCACTGAAATCGCGAAGCGAATCAGGCTGATGGAATTGCTCGCGAACCAAAGCCGGAGCGTTTCCACTCAAAGTGAAAGCGGTCTGGCCGCGTTGAACGGACCCTTGCACGGCGGGATGACCGAGCGCATCGGCGCATTTCTCGCGGAGCCGGGCATGAAAACCGCGCCGCACGCTGCCCTCGCGGCCAAACTCGCGCGTGGCGAGCGACTGCCAGGGTTCAGCCATCGGCTTTATCCGCTCAGCGATCCTCGTGCCACCGCTTTGCTGGCGGCAATGGAGCCTGGTAATTGGTGGCAAGACCTGTTTGCCGCGGCCAAGGCTTTGACGGGTCTGCGGCCTTCCGCATGGGGCCGCGCTGGCGATCTTTGCTGTCGGACGGACGGCTGGGTGGATCGCCCACGCTCTGGAGCAACAACGCGACGGCGAACTGATCCGGCCGCGGCAAGGTATGCCGGGCCACTATAGCCAGCGAGCATCGATCTCGGCCGCTTCTATCATTGATTGGGATTCGTCCAACCCCGCCATCAGCATGCAACACGGGTCCTTTGGGGCGAATTGTCCCGGTGGATACCGGCATGCTCCGATCAGACCAGTTCTCACCACTCGAGTACCGGCTACGCCCGGCAAGGTTTTTCCTTCGAGCCACTCCAGGAACGCGCCGCCCGCGGCGGAGACGTAGCTCATTCGATCGATAACGCCGGCGTGGCGCAGCGCGGAAACCGTGTCGCCGCCGCCGCAGACGCTGCGCAATCCACCGGTTTGCGTCGCCTCCGCAACGGCACGCGCCAGCGTGGACGTCGCGGCGTCGAATGGGGGCGTTTCGAACGCACCCAGCGGTCCGTTCCAGACCACTGTCTTCAGCGATGGTAGCAAGCCGATCAGAGCGCGCCACCGATGCGGGTCCGACATCCAGGATCATCATATCCCCTGGAACAGCATCGACCGAGACGGTTCGCGTCGACTGGCCTGGCTTGAGCTCCGGGGCGACCACGACGTCGGTCGGCAGAACGACACGGCATCCGGCCTTGCTGGCCTGGTCAAGAATCTGTCGAGCGGTGTCGTGCATGTCGGCTTCCTCAAGCGACTTGCCGATGGCCTTGCCTTGCGCGCTCAGGAAGGTGTTGGCCATGGCGCCGCCGATCACCAGCACGTCCACCTTGCCTACGAGGTTGCCCAGGAGCTCGAGTTTGGTCGACACCTTGGCGCCGCCGACGATTGCCGCAACGGGACGAACCGGAGAGCCCAGCGCGGCCTCGAGCGCTTCCAGCTCCGCCTGCATCAAGCGGCCGGCGTAGGCGGGAAGAATGTGCGCGACGCCCTCCGTGCTGGCATGAGCCCTGTGGGCGGCCGAGAATGCATCGTTGACAAAGATTTCCGCCAATTTCGCCAACGCCGCGGCGAATGCCGGATCGTTCTTTTCTTCCCCGGCATGAAACCGGGTGTTTTCCAGCACCACGACGCCACCTGAGGACAGCAGACCGACCGCCTGTTCGGCGGCGACGCCGGTGCAGTCCTCGACGAAGCGAACGTGCCTGCCGAGAACCTCGCCGAGGGCCGCGGCCATCGGGGCAAGTGACATCGAGCGCACGCGCTTGCCCTTGGGTCGATCAAAATGACTGCAGACGATCACTCTGGCTCCTTTGTCGGCAAGTTCCCGGATCGTGGGGGAAAGCCGTTCGATGCGGGTCAGATCGGTGATCTTGCCGTCACGCACGGGCACGTTGAGATCGGCGCGGAGCAGGACACGCTTACCGGCGACGTCGACTTGATCCAGAGTATGGAATGGCATGCAGGCGCTCCAGGTTTGGCCGCCCCGCTTTCGCCCCGGACCGTTTTTCGTCCTGGTCAGGCGCGAACGAGCGCGGAGAGCCGGTCGGTCACGACAAATTGGCTCCGCGATCCGCGGGCGCCGCAGCGACTTTAAGCGAGCCGCGGCAACAATCGGTCCAGCCGCCAGTCTTGCTTCGGCGCGCCAGGTACACCGGGAAGGTCGTCGGTCAGCCGACCGGGGGTGATGGCCGACCCCCGGGCCAGCGCCGCTATAAACTACCGAACAACGCGGCTGTGTCGGACATCCGATTGGAGAAACCCCATTCGTTGTCGTACCAACCCAGCACCCGCGCCAACACTCCGTCCACCACCGCCGTCTGCGTCGCATCGAAGGTGCACGAGGCAGCACTGTGGTTGAAGTCGATGCTGACCAACGGCGCCGTGTTGTAGTCCAGGATACCAGCCAGCTCACCCTTGGCGGCATCCTGCATCGCCGCATTGATCTCATCCTTGGTGACCGGCTTTGCCAGGTTGACGTCCAAGGATACCAGCGACACGTTCGGAGTAGGAATGCGGATCGCGGTTCCATCCAGCTTGCCCTTCAGTTCCGGCAGCACCAGACCGACGGCGCGGGCTGCGCCGGTCGAGGTCGGTATGGCGGAAACCGCCGCTGCACGGGCGCGATGCAGATCCTTATGCAGCGTGTCCACGGTGTTCTGGTCGCCGGTGTAGGCGTGAATGGTTACCATATAGCCACGTAGGATACCGAACCGTTCGTGCAGCACCTTCGCCATCGGCGCCAGGCAGTTGGTGGTGCATGACGCGTTCGATACCACGGTCATGTCCTTGGTCAGAACCTTGTGATTGACGCCGTACACGACTGTCGCGTCCGCCTCGTCCGCCGGCGCCGACACCAGCACCTTCCGCGCACCTGCGCTTATCAGCGCCGATGCCTTGGACTTGCTATTGAAGATGCCGGTACACTCCAGGGCCACATCTACGCCCTTGTAGGGCACCTTGGTCGGATCGCGTTCGGCGGAAACCTTTAGCGGGCCGTAGACGCGGCCGTTGTGGCGGATGGTTATGGTGTCGCCCGAGACCTCGATCTGGCCGGGAAAACGGCCATGGACGCTGTCGTATGCAAAGAGATGCGCATTTGCCTCGACGCTGCCCAGGTCGTTGATGGCGACTGGGACCACGTCATCCCGACCGCTTTCGACAATGGCGCGCAGCACCAGGCGCCCGATACGCCCAAATCCGTTAATCGCGACCTTCACGGCCATGGTTGATTTCCCTTTCGCACTTCAATCGCGGTACATGGTACGCATTTATTGCCCTGGTCATTGAGGCAAATCAAATCCGAGATTGTCATTGCTTCGTTTGCCTGGTCGGCGCAGCCATTCCAGACGGCGGGTCACCAAGGCAACGATATTCTCCGCCGTGATTCCGAATTGAGCATAAAGGTCCTCCTGCCTGGCGGAAGCGCCGAAGCCTGATAAGCCGACGAACGTGCCGTCTGGCCCCAGCCACTGCTCCCAGCCGAAGCCGCCTGCCGCCTCAATGCCGATTCGGATCGTGCCGCCCAGCACCTGATCCCGATAGGCCCGGTCCTGCATTGCAAACAATTCCCAGCATGGCAGCGACACAACAGCGACGGCGATGCCGTCCGATGCCAGCTTCTCCCGGGCCGCCATGGCGATCGCGACCTCCGAGCCGGTGGCGATAATCGTCGCCTGCCGCGGTCCCTCGGCTTCGGCGAGCACATAGCCGCCCCGCGCGCAGCAGATTCTCCCCCCAATCGACCCGCCATGCCGGCAGGGCCTGACGTGACAATGCCAGTACCGTCGGCCCTTCGACCCGGCGAATGGCCAACTCCCAGCATTCCGCCGTCTCCATCGCGTCGGCTGGGCGTAAGACATGGACATTGGGAATTGCGCGCAGGCCCGCCAGTTGCTCAACCGGCTGATCGGTAGGGCCATTCTCCCCCAAACCAATCGAATCATGAGTGAGGACGTAGATGACCCGTTGCCGCATCATCGCGGCCATGCGGAGGGCGGGTCGGAGGTAGTCGCTGAAGGTGAGGAAGGTGCCGACATAGGGGATAACGCCCCCGTGCAGCGCCATTCCGTTGGCGGCAGCTGCCATGCCGTGCTCCCGCCGGCCATAGTGGATGTACCGCCCGCCGTAATTCCTTGCGGAGATCGCGACCATCCCGTTGACCAGTGTCAGATTTGCACCGCTCAGGTCGGCGGACCCACCGATCAGTTCAGGCATCGCCGGCGCCAGCATCTCCAGACATTTCAGGCTCGAGAACCGACTGGCGATATTTGGACGGCTTGAGGAAAGCTCCAGTTTCAGGGAAGCCACGTCGTCGTGCCAGGTGTCCGGCAATCGGCCGGCCATGGCGCGCTCGAACTCGCCGCGCTGATTGTGACGAGCCAGGCGCTTGAGCCAGGAGCGGCGGGCGGCGGCACCCCGGCTACCCGCGGCAAGCCATCGTTCCTTGAGTCCATCGGGCGTGGCAAAGGGCCGTTCGTGCCAGTCCAGCAGCGCTTTTGCGCCGGAAGCCTCGGCCGCACCAAGCGGAATCCCGTGCTCCGTGGCGAGCCCCGCCTTGGATGGCGCACCGAAGCTGAACACTGTGCGACATGCAATCAGCGTTGGTTTCTTTGAGCGAACGGCGAACGACAGAGCTCCGTTTATCTGCGCCGGGTCGTGCCCGTCCACCTGCTTGGTGGCCCACCCGCAGGCTGTGAATCGCTTGAGCGTGTCGTCCGAGATGGACAGCATCGTATCGCCGTCTGCAGAAACGTGATTGTCGTCGAACAGAACCGCCAACTTGGATAACCCGAGATGGCCAGCGAGGGATGCTGTCTCGTGGCTGACGCCCTCCATGAGGTCGCCGTCCGAGGCGATCACCCAGGTGCGATGGTCCACCAGGGATTTGCCGAACCGGGCGGCCATGTTTCGTTCCGCGATCGCCATGCCCACTGCGGTCGCAAAACCCTGGCCCGGGGGCCCGGTCGTGGCCTCGATCGCGGGATGCTGGCCATACTCGGGGTGGCCGGCGGTACGCGAATCCAGTCGGCGAAAATCGCGGATATCGTCAACCGACATGCCGTCATGGCCGGTGAGGTACAGCAGCGCGTATAGCAGCATGGAACCTTGGCCGGCCGATAGCACGAAACGGTCGCGATCAGGCCAACGCGGATCGGCTGCGTCGAATTTATGAAACCGAGTCCAGAGAGCGGTCGCCGCATCCGCCATACCCATGCAGAGCCCAGGATCGCCTGACCTCGATCGCTCCGTTGCATCTATCGCCAAGGCACGGATGGCATCGGCCATGCGGCGAGCCGTTGTCATGGGACGAGCGAGGATTTCCGCCTGGCGCCGCAGTGCCGGAACGTCGCGTGACACTACCTCCATGGCGCCATGACGTCTCCCCCGCCGCTATCACTGCCGCTATAGGCGTGAGGTTGGTCCGCTCACAACGGCGGACGCCGCTGCCCCGCTTCCAAATGTTAGTGCGGCCTCCAAAGATAAGCTATCATATTATTGATTTAATTATGTTCTGACGGGAGCACGCATAGATCCCTGCGTCACTCAATCCGTCGCGAGAGGCCCCAGTGCGGCGGTGATGCCGAATTCGCCCGGCAGCGCGCCGCGCGGGAACAGGCGGGTCACGTGACCCATCTTCCGCCCCGGGCCGCGCCGTTGTTTTCCCGTAAAGATGCGGAATCAGCGCTGGCGTCGGCCAATGCCGCGGGCCATAAAGCCGGTCCCTCCGGCACCAACCAGGTTCTTCATCACCGCGTCCGCATGGCGGTCGCCGGCGGCAACGGCAGGCCGGCGATGGCCCGGATATGCATTTCGAACTGGCTCATCGGGCAGGCATCGATGGTCCAGTGGCCAGAATTGTGCGGCCGAGGGGCGATCTCATTCACCAACACACGGCCGCCGTCGTCGACGAACATCTCCACCGCCAGCACCCCGATCAGATCGAGCCCCTCGGCAATCCGCGCGCGATCCCCTGCGCCGTGCTGATCGACCTCGACCGGAACTCGCGCCGGCGCCAGGGTCAGGTCCAGGATGTGATCGCGATGCCGGTTCTCCACCGTGTCGAAGGATGAGACCGCGCCGTCCTCGCCCCGCGCGCAATCAGACGCTGATTTCCTTCGCGTAATCGATGAACCCCTTCCAGGATCAGCGGCTTCGGATGCAGCCGGTCGAACGCCGGGGCGAGATCGCCGGTCGAGCGCAGCATCGCCTGACCCTTGCCGTCGTAGCCCTCACGCGTCGTCTTCAACACCGCCGGCAGCCCAAGGCGAGCCACCGCGCCCCACGAGTTCGGGCAGCGAATGCACCGGCCGCCCAGGGCGCAGTGGCGATGCCTACGCCGTTGACGAAGGACTTCTCCGCGATCCGATCCTGGCTGACGCGCAGCACCGCCGGCGCGGGCCGCACCGGCCTGAGCGAGGCCAGCAAATCCAGCCCCTCGGCGCTGACATTCTCGAACTCGAAGCTGATGACGTCCACGGCGGCGGCGAACGCGCGCAACGACCCGGGATCGCGTGTAATCGCTGATCGTGACCGCATGCGACACCTGGGCGGCCGGGCTGTCGCGCTCGCGGGTCAGGATATGACAGCGATAGCCAAGGCGGGCAGCGGCCATCGCCGACATACGGCCAAGCTGACCACCGCCGACGAGCCCGATCGTCGCGTTGGGTGGCAGCGGAAAGCTCGTCACGAGATCCCGCCACTCGGGGACGCAGCGCTCGCAGCGACATCGGCGTCGGGCGATTCAGCCACCGACGCGGTCTGCGCGGCGCGAAACGCGTCCAGACGCCGTGCCAACGCCGGTGTCGCCTGTGGCCAGGATCGCCGCCGCGAGCAGAGCGGCGTTGATTGCGCCCGGCGCGGCCGATCGCCAATGTGCCAACCGGAATGCCCGCCGGCATCTGGACGATCGACAACAGGCTGTCCATGCCCTTCAGGGCGTGCGATCTCGATCGGCACGCCGAGCACCGGCAACGCGCGTCCACGCGCGCACATGCCGGGGAGGTGCGCGGCACCGCCCGCCCCGGCGATGATGACGCGCAGGCCGCGGTCACGCGCGCTGCTGGCATACTCGCGCAGTCGGTCCGGCGTGCGGTGCGCCGAGACAATCCGCGTTTCGTGCGGCACGCCGAGCGCGTCAGGATGTCCGCGGCATGGGTGATGGTGGGCCAGTCGGACTGGCTGCCCATGATGATGCCGACCCGTGGCTCCGTCCGAGGGCATGGCCGGGGTGGACCCCTGGGTCGCCATCTCAGGCGATGTTGTCGGGGATCAGCCGGCTTTCCAGCCAGCCGATCTCGTCGCGCAGCATCAGCTTGCGCTTCTTCAGACGCTGCAGGTGCAATTGGTCCACCGCGCCTTGTTCGGCCAGACGGGCGATCACGGTATCGAGGTCGCGGTGCTCGCTCCGCAGTCCGTGGAGCTTCCGCAGCAGGGAGTCCCTGTCGCTCAGCATATCTGCTAACCTAAGACTGAAAAAAAGCCGCAAATTCCCAGCGCTTTGACGAGGATTCGACTGGCGATAAACCGCGGCAATGGCGTTACAGTCGTCGCGCCGGATCAAGCCAGCGCGGACGCGGCAATCAACCGGCACTGAACGGAGAGAATCAGCCCATGAGCCTTATGCCCGACTGGACGCTCTGAAAGATCGCCACGCATCACTGGAAAACCGCATTTTCGAGGAAGACAACCGACCCCAACCCGACGCGGAAGCCCTCGCGCGGCTGAAGATCGAAAAACTGCACATCAAGGATGAGATGGAGCGACTACAGCACCGCACCAGACTGAGCGGACACCCCACAGCCGCCCCCGCCGCGCCGGTCAGGCGGCCTCTTCCTCCTCCGGCGGCGGTGGAACGGGCACTGCGTGACCCTCCCGCTCCAGCCGCTCATTGGCCGCGAGCACCGCGGCGTTGAGGTCGGTCTGACTGCACAGACCCAAAATGACCGGATCGCGCGGCTTGATGTTCGCGCTGTTCCAGTGCGACCGCTCGCGCACCTTCTGGATCGTCTCCTTGGTGGTGCCCAGAAGCTTGCCGACCTGCGCCTCGGACAGCTGCGGGAAATTGCGCAGCAGAAAGGCAATGCCATCAGGCCGGTCGTTGCGCTTCGCCACCGGCGTGTAGCGGGAACCCTTGGCGCGCTTCGGCACCGGCAACGCGGTCGCGGCCAGTTTCAGGCGGGCGTTGGGATCGGCCTCGCATCGCCGGATATTCTCGGCCGTGACCTGGCCGTTGGCGACCGGATCATAACCGACAATGCCCTGCGCGACCTCACCGTCCGCGATCGCCTGGATCTCGAGCGGATGCATGCCGCAAAATTCGGCGATCTGCGTGAATGTCAGCGCGGTCTTGTCAATCAGCCACACGGCGGTGGCTTTGGGCATCAACGGCAGGGTCATGACTTTCACACTCTCACGGTCGCCGGCCGACGTTTTTCACGTTTGCAATGTCCCATGCGAGCGAACTGGCGCTGGTGACAGGTCGTTGAGGCGGCCAAGTCCGGCATATGACAAGTGGAAAGAGGTGGGTCAAGCCGCTCATTGCGGTATTATGTCGCCAATCCAGCATGGCAGACAGGTTGAACCGCAATCGAGATCACTTCGGGCCGCCACGAACTTGCCCGGAACGCGTAGCTATTTCGTGCCAAGAAAACGGGAGGAGTTCGACATGGGGCCGGACGAAGACCTGCCGCCGCGGAAACGCCGGCGACTGGAAATGTTGTTGCTGGACAGCCTGGGGGTTGAGGAACTGCGCGCCTACATCGGCGAGCTGCGCGACGAGATAGCACGCGTGGAAACGGACATCAGCCGCAAACAAAGCCATCGCAGCGTTGCCGACAGCTTCTTCAAATCACCTTGACGCACTGCGGCGAGGCGAGGGGCCGGAAGACCGGCCCCTCAAACCACATGATTAAGCGGCTTGCGCGGGCGCCTGCTTGTCATTGGCGATCGACACCGGTGCGGTAGGAGCCGCACTGCCAATGGCGATCTTGCGCGGCTTCAGCGCTTCCGGCACCACGCGCCGGACGTCAACATGCAACAGGCCATGCTGCAAATCGGCGCTCTCGACAACGATATGGTCCGCCAGGACAAAACGACGCTCAAACGCCCGGCCGGCTATGCCACGATAAAGAAGCTCAGCCTGTTTGGCTTCCTGCGCCACCCGCCCCGAAACGAACAGGGTGTTGTCCTTGACCGTAAGGTCGATTTCCTCAGGACGGAACCCGGCCACCGCCAACGTTAGGCGATAGGTCTCGGCGCCGGTTTTCTCGATATTGTATGGCGGATAGCTCTGGGAAGTCAGGTGCCGACGCCGCATTGTCGACGAGCCGAGCCAATCGATCGAAGCCGATTGCAGTGCGGAAAAGGGGGGAAAGATCAACGCGAGTCATGCAAAACCTCCTGCAAAGCAAGGTCCATGGATTGAGCCGCCCGTCGGGCCAGCTCGACTAAAGTGTCGGAACCCCGACTGGGCGTTCCCGACGTGCATGACTTGGTTTTGCCCGACTGCCTCTTCAAGAGGATACCGCAACATTGCCAGCGGTCGCACCGGTATGCCGAGCACTCCCGGCCCGCGGCAGGCCGGTAGACGGCAAATGAGCTGCCAGACCGGCCTACCGACCAGCGCCAGCTAAGACTGCTATTCCTTCTTCATGCCAATCCCGGCGAATTTCCTGTTGAATTTCGCGACCTGACCGCCGCTATCGATGATGCGCTGCACCCCCGTCCAGGCAGGATGAGATTTCGGGTCGATGTCCAGGCGGAGCGTATCGCCTGGCTTTCCCATGCAGGAGCGGGTCGTGAACTCGGTGCCGTCAGTCATCACGATTTTAACTTCGTGGTACTCAGGGTGGATGCCCGGCTTCATAAGCGTGATCCCTCATCTGGCGCCGCCGATACCGACCGGCCGCGCAAGCCGGCGGCTATACCGGGCTATTGACCGCCACTCAAGCTTGCCGAGACTGAACTCGTCGCGCTCCCCGCTGGCCTCGCCACCAACCTCGACCCACCATGACCGTCACAGGGAGCGTGGACCTGCTGGCCGGGCAGGCGCGTAATGGCCCGATCATCAGGAATGCGATAGACCGAAAACGTCGGACCTACTATCAGGGCCGCCCACCAGGGAGACACCCTTCATCGATGCTGATCCGCCTGCTTGTCGGTCTGGTCGATCTAAGCCGCCGCTACGCTGTGATTTTCGTGCTTGGGGGCATCCTGTTGGCGGCGTTCGCGGGCTGGTTCGCCTCGGCGCATCTGGGTGTCAGCACCGACACCGATCTGATGTTCTCCGACCGGTTGCCCTGGCGACAGCGCGCGGCCGAGATGAACAAGGATTTTCCACAGTTCCGCGATCTGCTGGTGGCGGTCGTCGACGCCCGCATTCCGGAGGAAGCCGATGCGACCGCAGCCGAACTGGCGCGGCGGATTGGCGAGGATATGACCCATTTCCGCTCGGTGCGCCGACCTGATTCATCGCCGTTCCTTGCCAAGGAGGGGCTGCTGTTTCTGCAGCCGAAGCAGCTTTCGGACCTGATGGATCAGACCATCGATGCCCAGCCTTTCCTCGGCCAGCTCGTCGCCGATCCGTCCGCCCGCGGCCTGTTCGCCGCGCTGTCCCTGTTAGGCGTCGGTGTTACGCCAGGCGGACGCCGATTTGACACCCTACCTGCCGCCGATCCGCGCCTTCCATCAGGCGATGGCAGACGCCACTGGACGGACACCCGAAGCCATTGTCGTGGCAAAGCCTGCTCGGCGGCGGACTCGACGAACTGGCCGGCAAATACCGGTTCGTGCTGGTGCAGCCGAAGCAGGATTTCGGCTCGCTGCAACCAGGCGGCGCGGCGACCAAGGTAATGCGCGAGATCATCGCCGATCTGCCGTTCGTCAGGACCGGCGAGGCCCGGGTGCGGATCACCGGCCAGGTCGCGCTCGCCGACGAGGAGTTCGCCACTGTCGCGGAAGGCGCGGTCCAAGGGCTGATCGGCAGCGTGGTGCTGATCACCCTGTGGCTTTTCCTCGCCGTCCATACCTGGCGGCTGATCGTCCCCATTCTGATGACCCTCGTCGCTCGGCCTGATGATGACGCGTGCTGTTCGCCGCAGCCGCGGTCGGGACGCTCAACCTTGTCTCGGTCGGGTTCGGCGTGCTGTTCGTCGGCATCGCGGTCGATTTCGCGATCCAGTTTTCGGTGCGCTACCGGGAATACCGCTTCGAGACGGGCGAGGCGGCGACCGCGATGACCGAGACGGCACGTCGGGTCGGCGTGCAGATCCTGATCGCAGCACTGGCCACCGCGGCGGGCTTCCTCGCCTTCGTTCCGACCGATTTCTCGGGCGTCGCGGAACTGGGGCTGATCGCCGGCGGCGGGATGATCATGGCGTTCATATGCACCATGGGGTTCCTTCCGGCCGCGATCACGCTGTGCCGCCCGCGCGGCGAGACCGCCGAAGTTGGATTTGCGTGGGCGGCACGCCTGGACCCGTGGGTGGTGCGCCACCGCCTGCCGATCCTGGCGCTGTTCGCGGCCCTGGCGATTGCCGCGATCGCGTCTTCCCCGTTCCTGGAATTCGATTCCGATCCGCTGGACACGAAAAATCCGAACACCGAGGCGATGCGCACCTTGCGCGACCTGATCACCAATCCGCTGACCAACCCTTACACGATCGACGTCCTGGCGCCGGATGCGGCGGCGGCGGCTGTCACTGCGGACAAGCTGGCCGCCCTGCAGACGGTTTCCGGGGTAATCAGCATCAATAGCTTCGTGCCTGCCGACCAGAAGCAGAAGCTCGCCATGATCGAGGACGCCAACAACATCCTGGCGCCGACACTGGCCCCGCAGGGAGCGCCCGCGCCGGCGACGCCGGAGCAAATCCGCATGGCCGCCAAGGCGGCACTGGCGCAGATCGGCCCGGCGCTTGGGCAAACTGCCGAAGGATCACCCGCTGGCCCTGGTCGCTGATGATCTCGCCGGATGGAAACCGCGTCGGACGATGTGCTGAACGCCGCCAACGCCGCGCTGATACGGTTCCTGCCGGGTGCAGCTCGACCGGCTGCGCACCGCCCTGAGCGCTGAGCCGGTTGTCCTGGCATCGATTCCGGCGGATTTTGCCCGCGACTGGCTGTTGCCGGATGGTCGGGCACGGGTGCAGGTGAACCCCGACCGAGGCGGCACAGAAGCCGGCGGGCCTGCGCCGGTTCGTGCAGCAGGTTACCAGCGTCGCGCCCGATGCCGGCGGATCCGCGGTGACCATCGTGGCAACCAGCGAAACCATCGTCGGCGCGTTCCGCTCCGCCGCGATCTATGCCGTTCTCGCGATCGCCGTCATCCTGCTCAGCGCTGTTGCGGCGGGTGCGGGACGTCGCCCTGGTTATGGCGCCGCTGCTGCTGTCGGCGCTGTTGACCCTGCTGGTGGCGGTGGTGCTGCCAGTTGCCTCTGAATTTCGCCAACATCATTGCACTGCCGCTGCTGCTCGGGCGTCGGCGTGTCGTTCAATATCTATTTCGTGATGAACTGGCGCGCCGGCCTGCGCAATCCGCTTGGCAGCGCCACCGCGCGGGCGATCCTTTTCTCCGCGCTGACCACGGGAACGGCCTTCGGATCGCTGGCACTGTCGGCCCATCCGGGCACCGCAAGCATGGGTGAACTGCTGCTGATCAGCCTGGCGTGCACACTGCTGGCCAGCCTGGTCTTCATCCCTGCCTTGCTGTCCAGCCTGACACCGGCGACCACCACCGTGCCGCAGCGTCACGCTCGGCGCAGCCACGGGTCGATGACGCAGCCAACGGACTAATGCCGGTAACCCAAGTGGCAGACGGACAAACGTCCCGCGTTCTATAGAGCGCCCGGGCCGGTGAACAAGTCGAGACCAGCCCTCCGTTTCACGAGCGCACACATTCATTTGAGCAGCAGTATCATTTCCGGCCGTGCACCGAGGGCCCATCTCGTTGCGGTCCTTTCCCGAAAGGATCGACCGCATGAAGAAAGTTGCTGTTCGCGGCATTGCTGCCTCTTGCCGTGGCGGGCTGCATCAGTGTGCACGAAGACCCGCCGCCGAAGAACGCCACGATCGTGGTGCCTCCCGGGATCGGCCGTTAGTTGCAGCAATGGCCTGCCGGGCCCCTGCTGAAGCCTGGTCGGGCGAGCGAAATTCGCAGGCGTGTCGCCGCGAGGGCGCCTGGGCAACAGATGTCACGGCGCCAGCCTGTCCAGATGGTTAGCGCACGGAACGGCGCTTTCCCAACGCTTCCGTGAGTAGGCACAGTATTTCAAACAAGATGGACGCTGCGTTGAACGCGGTCAGCGTGCCGACATCGAACGGCGGCGATACCTCAACCAGGTCGCCGCCGACGAAGTCGATGCCACGCAGCGCACGCAGCAGCCGCAACGCCTCCAATGTGGTGATGCCGCCGGCTTCAGGCGTGCCGGTACCGGGCGCCTGGCTTGGGTCCAGACTGTCGATGTCGAAACTCAGGTAGGTCGGGCCGTCGCCAACGATACGACGGGCCTCCTCGCCCGCATGGCGCCAGCCGCGGTCGCTGAATTCGTCCATCGGCATCACGCGCATGCCGCTGCGCTGGCTGAAACCCCACATGTCGGGATCGTTGGTCGAGCCGCGGATGCCGATCTGGATCACACGTTTCGGATCGAGAAGATTCTCCTCCACCGCGCGGCGAAACGGGGCACCGTGGTGGAAACGCGACCCCATGTAGTCGTCACCGGTGTCGCAGTGCGCGTCGATATGGACCATGCCGACAGGACCCTTCGCTGCGACCGCCCGCAAGATCGGCAGACTGATCGCATGATCCCCGCCGACCGACAGCGGCACGATCCCGGCGGCGATGACCGAGCCGAAGAATGTTTCGATCTCGTGCAGGGCGCCGATCAGCTCATAGGGCTGCTCGATCCAGCAATCGCCAAGATCACGGACCCGCGCGGCGGCGAACGGCGTCACCCCGGTCGCGCTGTTGATGCGCCGTAGCAACGTCGACTGCTCGCGCACCGCGCGTGGCCCGTGACGGGTGCCCGACCGGTTGGTGACGCCGCCGTCGAACGGCACGCCGATGATGCCGATATCCACGTCATCCATCTGCTGGGAGAGCGGCGAGCGGAAGAAACTGGCGATGCCGGTGTAGCGTGGACGCGCCTGCGGGTCCTCGAAGTCCTGGTATTTCACCGGTCGCTTGATCATCGGTCGTGCCTTCCTTCGCTGACGGGCAGCCTGCGCCTGTTCGCATCTGAACCCGAGAAGGTCCGGGAACGCGCTGGCGGCCCCAACATACCACCGGCGACCCAGTCCGCGGCAGCGCGTTGAGCCGTTCGACGGACGGCGGTTGGATTGTTGCCGATTTTCAGTACGCCCTAGGTCGAATGACCACGACGATCGTCCACGCCCTTCCTATGCTCCCTGCTCCGCCATGCTGCACCGGTAACACGGGAGGAGGATGCCGATGGACCGATTGTCGAGACGGCGGCGGGCAAGGTGCGTGGCGCCATCGAGGAAGATGTCCTGTTCTTTCAAGACCATACCCTATGGCGCCTCCACCGCCGGAGAGAACCGGTTCCTGCCGCCGCGGCCGCCGATCCCGTGGACCGGCGTGCGCGACTGCACGGAATTCGCCGGACACGCGCCCCAGTCCGGCCTGGCGCCGGTCCCCAGAGCGGAGCTGGCGGATTTCGCCGGAGCGCCGGATGCTTCGCCGGAAACCGAGGACTGCCTGACGCTCAATGTCTGGACGCCGGGTGTCCGGCGCGGCGTGCGGCCCGTGATGGTCTGGTTCCATGGCGGGCGCCTTTGCCTTCGGCAACGCCAACGCGCCCAGGCTGCGCGGCAGCCGGTTGGCAGCCCGCAACGATGTCGTGGTGGTCACAGTCAATCAGCGGCTGAACATCTTCGGCCACCTCGACCTCTCGGAATTCGGCGGCGCGGATTTCCGCTGGTCGGGCAACGCCGGCACGCTGGACATGATCGCCGCGCTGGAGTGGGTGCGGGACAACATCGCCCGGTTCGGCGGCGACCCGGGCAACGTCACGATCTTTGGCGAGTCCGGCGGCGGCGGCAAGGTGAGCACCCTGCTGGCGATGCCGCGCGCGGCCGGACTGTTCCACCGTGCGATCATCCAGAGTGGCGCGGCGGTTCGTCTGCGCACGCGCGACCGCGCGCTGGCCCTGACAGAATGCGTGCTGCGGCATCTGGGATCGTCCGCTTCGTCGGTACGGGCGCTGCAGGCCGTTCCAGTCGAATCCCTGCTGGCGGCGGTGAAGCCGGCGGAGCAGGCGCTCGGCCCGTCACCAACGCCGTTGTTCGACCGCTACCCGTTCGGGCCGGTGGTGGACGGCGACGTGCTTCCGGCGCAGCCGTTCGATCCGGTGGCGCCGGACCTCTCGGCCGACGTCCCGCTGATAATCGGCGACATGAAGGACGAGACAGCGAACTTCCTGGCGGCTGACGACCGGGTCTGGCATCGCACGCTGACCGAGGAGCAGATGCGCGAGCGCGTCACGGCCATCGCGGGCGACGACACGCCGGACGGGTGCTCGAACTTTATCGGCGCCTGTATCCGGATCTGAACCCGGCCGAACGGCTGATCGCGATCACCACCGATTGCAACTTTCGCATCAGGTCGCTGGTGCTGGCGCAGCGGCGGGCCGCGAAGGCGCGGGGTCCGGTCTGGATGTATTCGTTCGAGTGGGAAACGCCGGTGCTGGGCGGCAGACTGAAATCCCCGCACGCGATGGATGTGCCGTTTACCTTCAACACGCTGGACCTGACCAACGCGACCGGCGGCGGCGCGGACGCGCAGGCGCTGTCGGACACGATGTCGTCGGTATGGGCGGCGTTCGCCCGCAACGGAACGCCGCGGCACGCATCGATCCCGGAATGGCCGCGCTACGATCAGCGGCGATCGGGCAACTCTCATCCTGGACAAGCCATGCCGAATAGAGAACGATCCTCGGGGCGAAGGCCGGCGGCTGTGGCAGGACATCACCGGAACCGCCTAGCGACCGCCGAACCGAACGATCAGGGGAAACCACGTATGGAAGTTCAGACTGTCACCGGCACGATCGGGCTTGACCAGCTTGGCCGAACCTTGATGCACGAGCATCTGTTCATTGCGTTTCCCGGCGCCGAGTTCGATCCGTCCGCGACGTTCGACCGCGCGGTCTTCATCGCCGAGGCGGTGCGGCGGCTGCGCCAGCTTCGTGTCGAGCATGGCGTGCGAAGCTTCGTCGATCCCTGCCCGATCGAACTTGGCCGCGACGCCGCGCTGATGCGCGAAATCGCCGACAAAGTCCGAAATGAACATCATCTGCACCACCGGCTTCTACTTCGAGGAGATGGGCCTGCCGGTCTACTGGCGCGCGCGCACGGCGGCGGAAATCGCCGAACTGTATATACGCGAGATCACTCACGGCATCGGCACGACGGGGGTCAGGGCGGGGGCGATCAAGGTGGCGACCGGCGCCCCCGGCGATCACCGCCGCTCGAACACAAATTCCTCGAGGCAGCCTGCATCGCGCAGCAGGCGACCAACGTGCCGATCATCACCCACACGCAGGACGGCTGTGCCGGCCCGGAGCAGCAGGAGGCGTTCGCGAGCGGCGGCGTGCCGGCCCATCGTTGCCTGATCGGACACTGCTGCGGCAACGCCGATCCGGCCTATCACCGCCGGGTGGTGGATGGCGGTTCCTACATTGGTTTCGACCGCATCGGGATCCTGCGCCTGCAACCGGACGAGGTGCGGGCGGACAATCTGGTGCGGCTGGTCAGAAGCGGCCATCGGGCGCAGATCATGATGAGCCAGGACCGCCATTGCGGATGGCTGGGCAAATTCGCCCGCCAGGTGCCGCCGGAGGAGCAGGCGCGGATCGACGCTTTGCGGGCAGCCGGCAACTGGCCGCCGCCTTATACCTATCTGTTCACCGATTTCGTGCCGATGCTGAAGGACACGCGGCCTGTCCGATCATGAGATCGATGCATCCTGATGACAATCCGCGACGCTTCTTCGCCGGCGAACCGCTGCCGCGACTGAATGAAGGCTGAAACGATGCAAGCCGACTACATCGTCGTCGGCGCCGGATCAGCCGGATGCGTGGTCGCCGCCCGCCTCAGCGAGACCGGTGCGAAGGTGATCCTGCTCGAAGCCGGACCGAAGGACTCCCTGCTGTGGATCCACATCCCGGCCGGCGTCCTGAAACTGCTGCATCATCCGGTGGTCAACTGGAACTACAGCTCGGAGGCGACCGAGGGCAGTGGCGGCCGGCGCATCCACTGGCCGCGCGGCAAGACGCTGGGCGGATCGAGCTCGATCAACGGCATGCTCTATGTGCGCGGCAACCCGGCAGACTTCGACGGCTGGGCGCAGATGGGCTGCCGCGGCTGGAGTTTTGATGACGTGCTGCCGTATTTCCGCAAGTCGGAGGACTACAAGCAAGGCGCCGACCCGGACTATCGCGGCAAGGGCGGTCCGTTGAAGGTCGAGGACTACCGCACGATCCTTCCCCTTACGCATCGGTTCATCGAGGCGGCGCAGCAGGCGGGATACACGCTTCAGCAAGGACCTCAACGGCAGGCAGCAGGAAGGCGTCGGCTACTCGCAGATGACGCGCAAGGGAAAGTGGCGTGGCTCAACGGCGCGGACATTCCTGAAGGAGGCTCAGGGCAGGCCCAACCTGCGGGTGGAAACCGAGGCCCTGGCGACCAACCTGCTGTTCGAGGGCAAGCGCTGCGTCGGCGTTGCGTTCCGCCAGCGCGGCAAGGCGGTCGAGGCTCGCGCCGGCAGGGAAGTGATACTGTGCGGCGGGGCGGTCAACTCGCCGCATCTGCTGCAGATATCCGGCGTCGGGCCGGCGGACCACCTGCAATCGATCGGCGTGCCGGTGCTGCATGACCTGCCCGGCGTGGGTGCCAATCTGCAGGATCATTACGTCGCACGCATTTCCCACCGGGTGCGCGGATCGATCTCGATCAACAAGCTGGCGCGCGGCGTCAGGCTGGCGCGGGAAGTGCTGCGCTTCGCCGTGGAAGGCCGCGGCGCACTGACGTTCGGCGTCACCTCGGCGCAGGTGTTCTGCCGGTCGTCACCGGAAAAGGCGAGTCCAGACCTGCAACTTCTGTTTACCCCCGCCAGCTATGACGCAGCCCGAAATTTGGCGAGCTGGAGCGTGAGGACGGGATGACCGTTGCGGTCTGTCCGGTCCGCCCTGACAGCCGCGGGACGGTGATGGCGGCAGCCCGGACCCGACGGCCGCGCCGGTCATTACGCCCAACTATCTTTCCGATCCCGGTGACGGACGGGTGCTGATCGCGGGCATGCGGTTCGCGCGGGAGATTTTCGCCTCGCCCGCGATCGCGCAATACAGCACCAGTGGAGACGCTGCCCGGGCCGGATGTGACGACCGATGACGCGCTGCTTGACTATGCGCGCCGCTTCGGCACCACGATCTTTCATCCGGTCGGAACCTGCCGAATGGGCGATGGTCCGTCCGCGGTGGTGGATCAGCGGCTGCGGGTGCATGGCATAGCCGGACTGCGGGTCGTTGACGCATCGGTGATGCCGACGCTCACCACCGGCAACACCAACGCGCCCACCATCATGATCGGCGAAAAAGGCGCCGCGATGATCAGGGAGGATAGCGCGGCGCCCATTTCAACCTAGAGGTCGCCACGACGGATATTTCCATGCCACCGCGCAGATCGCCGCCGGTTCAGTAAGTTTGACGAAGCGTCAGAACTCCTGCCCGACGCTTCTTCCGCGAGCGACATGATCTTATGTCACCCCGCCGCCCACAAGGGGGTGACGAGGAGCGGGCGACATCTCTACACTGTATCTTCATTGAGGATTTCTACACTTGTCGCGCCGGCCGCCCGCAGCACCGCGGTCGCTTGCGACTGCTTGGCAGCGTCACGAGCGCGTACCGACAGCACCAGATGATCGGTCGCGGCAAGCGCCTCCCGCTCCTGCTGTTCGGCCCCCGTGGCGGCACCGGTGGCGACGAGTGTCGCACCGGCCGCTGCGCCGCCGGCGACAACAGCCGCGGCCACGGCAGGCGCCGCGGCACCCCCGTGGCGATGACTACGCCAGCGGCCGCCAATGCCGCCGCCGCACCAGCGGTGCTGGTTCCCAAAGTGCGTGCCTGGCGAGCATCCGCTTCGGTGGAGGCTGGTTTTGCCGCCGCATCGGGCGTTGCCTCGTCCAGCGAATGGCCATCCGAGGGCAGGCTGAGATCGGCGCGATCAAAACCGGACAGGGATAATTTGTTGGCCGCATCCTGCATCTGGTCCGGGTTGTCGAACCGCGCCCGAACTTCCCGCAAGTGACTGATATCGCCCGCAGCATCCGTCATCGCACTTCCCTTTCCCGGTCGCCCGTTGCCCGCTGATCAGGAGCGATGCGACGCATGACCACCTTTTTGACGCGGCGACGTCGCCTTCTCGCGATTCTCAGTCGAAATTCCACCGCGTTCTGCGAACGTGTCGGCTGAGGATGCGCACCGGTACCGCCGTGGCTCGCCTGACCACCCTTACGGCCCGCCTCGGCCGCCCGTTCAGGATTATGCGCAAAGTTGCCCGAGCTATGCTGACCGCCGATCTGGCCGGCGCGCGATGCCTTCTCACGATCCTCGGCGAAGTTGCCCGGGTTGCCTGTATGTTTGCCTTCAGCCATGCAATTCCCTCCTTCCGTGACTGGGTGTGTGCCGAGCAGCATGGCCCGACACCACGTCAACGACCGCTGGGACAAGCGGTTGCCTTCACGAATTCTGAGAAGCCCGCCGCTGTTTTGCCCAGGTTCGTAAACCATGCAGTATGAAACAGGACATTGTGGTGGCGAGCGCGACGGCAAGCACAACAGCGTTCATGCTGTGACCCAGGAGCTGCGGAGAAGAAGGGTCGCGACGCTTTAGGTGCCGGGCCGATATCAACGGCCGCCGAGCTCTATGCGACAGAAGCGGGACCACCCTGGCCTCATCGCTCCCGGCGGACGAACCCATCCGTGCCCCATGCCTCACTGCCAACACCGTGGTGCACAAAAAATACGCCGGCCGGATCACATTTCTGCTTCACCGCAAAGCAATCGGGGATAATTGGTGCCCCAGTAGGAGCGTTGCCAGTTCGGTTCGAAGTAGTTGCTTTCTGAAGCATATCACCCGGCGTCAGGAACCAGCGCCCGCATCGCATTCATGGCTCGAGTATTGGCCCTGGCTCGCTCACGCCCGGCCCTGGCGTCTGGTTCGTGGCCAGGCACACCCGGGTAGGCGGGCGGCCCTCCGCTCGCGCTGATGGCGAGAGCGAAGGCGTCGAGCACAACGGGATTGACGGCGGTATCCTCAGCCAAGGTGACCGCGTCGGCCGGTGCACCGCCAAGGCCCTTGTTGAAATGCAGCGACAGCCGCGCATGCCTGCTGGCAGCGAACAGCGCATCGACAAGTCGCTCCTGCTCGCCGGTCCGAAGCAGTCGCATCGGCAGCCATGCCGACTCGTAGCCGTGGATGAACCATCCGGCCTCGGCACGATTGCCTGACCAGAACACATTGTTCTGGGGCGCGCCGGGCCTGTCATCGGCCAAAACGATCCCCGGCAGTTGTCGCAGAAACGTCGGGTCCCAGAAGCGCCGAGCCGGTGCCGCTAGCACAACCGGGGCCGGGTCGAGCGAGAAGTCTTGCGGCGAGGCCGTCACCCAATCAAGGAACGGCCGCCACGCGGCTCCGGCCTCGGGCTTATCAAGCCCCTGGAACACCATCGATATCACCATCGCGTTGGTCGGCAGGAATGCTGCCTGCTCGCCCCAGTGAGGATCGCACAGGTGCTCGGCGTAAAAGCCTACGAAGCGGCCGATCAACCGCCGAAACGCGGCATCGGTGCTAGCCTTCACCGTCAGGAATACGCCGCCGAATTGGTTCGGCAGATCCTGCGTACGGAGGGTGAGCCGGGTGATGACGCCGAGACTGTTGCCGCCACCTTTGAGCCCCCAGAACAGGTCGGGATTGGTGCAGGCGTTGGCGATCAGGACAGAGCCATCGGCGGTCACCACCTCCGCCTCCAGCAAGCCGGCGGCGGCAAGACCATAGTTCTTCGAGAAGCTGCCGAACCCGCCGCCTTGGATCAAACCGGCGACACCGACTGTTGCGCACCCGCCTCCCTGCACGTATCGGCCCGAACCGGTCGTCACAGCGTCGTAAACGTGCATCCATATGGCACCCGCGCCGACCGTTACAGCCGGTTGTGCAGCCTCTCCGGCACATCCCGAAGCGACGAACGCATCGTGGACGGTGATGTCGTTCATTGGCCGCGTCCAGATCAGGAGCGAGTCCGCCGCATTCGAAGTCCCCTGATAGCTGTGGCCCCCACCCTTCACGACCAGCCGCAGATTGTTGGTCCGGGCGAAGTTGACGGCGGCGACCACGTCCTCAGGCCCATGCGCCGCTACGGCGTACACGCTCGGCTTGGAGGTCCACGCGTCCACCCACCCCAGCGTCTGGGTCAGGGCGGCCGAATCGCCGATGTAGTGGGGATTCTTCAACGCCTCGAACAGGGCGGCACACCCGCCGTCACCCGCTGACGTTATGCACCCAGCGAGCGGCGGCTCAACTTCGATGAGATTGCCGCCGACGGCCTCCCGTACCCGCGCCCACGCCGGTGTGTCCGGCCACTCAGGGTCCGATGGGCGGACGCGACGCGAACCGGTCGATATGCCGGCGGCCGCCACCGGAAGAGGCAGCGACGACGAGACCACGGGCAATAGCGGCAGCGCTCCGGCGTAGCCCAGCAAATTCCTTCTGTTCATGCTGTTCATGGCATGCGCTCCTCAAACGGGACCGGCTTTCGCCGAGACCTCACCCTCGAATTCGGGCGAGCTTGGCGTCGCCATGTTCAAACAACGGTGGGGTGAAGTGGGTTCGCCGCCTCAATGGGCCGAACCGGCAATTGCGCGCGCCTAGGTACGCTCCAGCGGCAGCCCATCCCGCCGAGGCGGCCGCGGCTGATGCACATGAAGCTGTTCCTGGGGATCGACCGCCAGATAGCGGGATGGCCGCTCGGCGTCCTGCTGAAACACAGACGCCGAAGCCAGCAACCGCTTGTCGTCCTCGGACAAACGGATGACCTCACGCAGATGCTCCGTCCAGCTTTCCATCGACCAGACCTCGATCCACTCCTCGGGGTGCGCCACATCGTTGTATAGCCGCCAGAATACCGCGCCGGAGCGGCCGCGCACGTGGTGGACCTCTGCCATGAACCTGAGGAACTCGTTCCGTTGCTCGGGCTCCACGCGATAATGGGCGATTTCCATGATCCGGCCGCGCGCGTTGCGCAGCAGCGGCACAAACTCAGGGGCTGGCGCTTCAGGCAGCGGTCCGGGCTGATCCGCGCCGGTGGAGGTGGCGCGAACGATCGCCTCGATGCTGAAGTGGCGGACGATCAGCATCAACACCAGACCAACCACCGAGGCAGCGAGGAAAGTATGCGACAAGCCGATCCGGCCGCCGAGCCAGCCCCAGCCGAAGGAGCCCAGGGTGAGGGCGCCGTTCTGCGCCAGCTGAAAGATCGACAAGGCACGCGCCCGGACCCACGGTGGGCATACCAGTTGCGCCGCTGCCTGGATCGTGGCGAAGGCCGAGGTCCACCCGAGACCGAAGATCAACATGCCGAACGACGCCGGCAGCCAGTGGCGCGACACCCCGACGATGGCCATGCCGATGCAGGACAGAACCGTGCAGGCGACCACCGTGTCACCGCGCGTCAACCTGCCGCGCACCATTGGCAACAACATGCCCGAGGTGACCCCTCCGATCCCCATCATTCCGAGGATCACGCCGTACATGCCGGCCCCCAGGCCCAGATCGTGTCGAACGAACAACGGCAGCAATGCCCAGGGCGCCGAGGCCGGGATCGAATATGAGGCGGTTCGTATCATTGCGGCCTGCACCGCCGGGGTGTTGCGAACGAAACGCATCCCAGCCCGCATGGCGGAGAAAAAATGCTCGCGCGGCAGGCCGGTGAAGTGGCGGCCGGGGCGGCGCCAGGCGAACAGCGCCAGGATCACCGAAATGATCGATACTGCATACAACGAGAACGTCAGGCTGGAGCCGCCGACAAGGATCAGGAAGCCGGCCAATGCCGGGCCGATCGCGCGGGTCAGGTTGAAGCCGATGCCATTCAGCGCGATCGCCTGCACCATGTCCTCGCGCGGCACCAGTTCAGGCACAATGGCGCTCCAGGCCGGATTGGTGAGGGCTGAGCCGATGCCGATGGCGAACGTCAGCACCAGCAGCCATCCGGCGGTCATCCCACCGAGGATCGTCAGGACCGCCAGGAGCGTCGCGAAGGTGATCGTCCAGAGCTGTGTGCCGATGAGGAACATCCGCCGGTCGACAATGTCGGCCAGCGCCCCGCCCGGAATCGCGAGCAGAAACACCGGCATGATGGTCGCGGCCTGTACTGCCGCCACGATCAGCGGCTTCGGGTCGAGTGAGGTCATCAGCCACCCAGCGCCCGTGTTCTGCAGCCAGGTGCCAAGCCAACCAATGACGCTGGCGATCCACAGGTGGCGAAAGGTACTGATGCGCAACGGCACCAGAGCGGCGGGAAGGCGCATCAGGTGTGCGATGCTGGGAGTGGATTAGGTATTTCGACTCTTATGCGGAGCGTTGTGCCGCCCATCAGGGCGCGGGCGGTGATCCCCCAATCGGCGCGCTTCAGACGGCCGGTGGCGACGAGACGATGGGCGGATCGTTCAAGGTCCAGAGTGAAAGGGTGGGTCTGACCGTGCAGGGTCAGGTCGCCAGCCACGGTGTCGCCTTCGCAACCGCCATGGAAGGCCAGCTGCGGAAACTGCGCCACATCCATGAGCTCCGGGCCGACAATCAGGTCCCGAAGCAACTCGTTTCCCATCGCGAGGCTGCCCGGCTCGATTTCGAGCACGACCTGACACTTGCCGGGACTGCCGGCGTCGTAGCGCATCAAGCCATGGAAGCGGGCAAAGCTTCCATCGAACGGCAGCAGCCCCATGCCATAGACGCGAAGTTCCACCCGGCTGTCCGCCGGCGATAACCCGATCTGCTCGGCGCTGGACGAAGCAACAAACCCCAGGATGCCGAGGCAGAGCGTCAGGAAGAGCAGGCGGCGCATGGTGCCCGGGTCGTCCTCCAGCATGGCGTGGCGCTGGCCGGCGACACCGGCCATTTTATCGTCGCCGACGGGCTTTTGTCCATGGCACCGGACAATTTCTCCAAGGCACCGGGCAATCAAGTTCGTCGGCTGGCCAGGGCGCCAAAGTTGCCGCATGATCGCGCAGTCGCGTTCCGGCTGGCGACACAGCGGAACATCGATGGCGGGCGATTATCGCGGCCGAACTGGCTTCGATCCGGCCGATGGCGCCGACGGAGAGGGAAGGAACTGTCGTGCCTGTGGAAAAGCAAGCCTACCGCGAGGCGATGGCGCGTCTTGGCGCCGCCGTGAACGTGATCACCACGGCCGGGCCGGGTGGACGGGCGGGTTTCACCGCCAGCGCGGTGACCAGCGTGACCGATACGCCGCCGACCCTGCTGGTCTGCGCCAATCGCACCAACGACTCATATCCTGCGATGAAGCAGAATGCGCGTGTTGTGCGTGAACACCCTGACCCCAGCGCAGGAGGGCCTGTCACCGGTCTTCGCGGGCATGACGCAGCACACCATGGACGAGCGGTTCGACGGTTACGCCTGGCAAACGCTGCAGACCGGCGCCCCTGTGCTCGACGATGCGGTCGTGGCATTCGATTGCCGCATCGTTCAGGTGGTGGAGGTCGGCACTCACGACATCTTCATCTGTTCGGTCGAGGCGGTGCGCACCGGAACGGCGCATGAGGGCCTGATCTATTACGGCCGCGGCTATCACAAGGTCTTCGGCGTCCCATGAGCCACGGGACGCCGTGCGGGCCTGGCATGGCCAAAGCGATCCGACCCCGCGTGATCCGTGGGCGTCACATCTCGGCGTAGGCGCCATCTTTCCAGACATAGAACACGTAGCCCCCGCCGATCGGGTCGCCTTTGCGGTCGAAAGTGACCGGACCAATCACCGATGGCCACTTAGGCGACGCCTTCAGCGCTGCGGCGACCTTCTTCGGGATCGGTGCTGTTCACCTTTTTCACCGCCTCCGCCCAGACCTGGACCGCGGCGTAGGTGTAAAGAACGTAGCCCTCGGGATCGATGTTCTTCGCCTTGAACTCCTGCACCACGTCCGCCGCGGTCTTCATCAGCCGCGGGTCGGGGGGGAACGTCATCATGGTGCCGGTTCCGGCGTCCCCGGCGATCTGCCAGAACTCGTTGGTCACCAGGGCATCGCCGCCGACCAAGGTGGCCTTCATTCCCTGCTCCTTCGCCTGGCGGATGATCAGGCCAGACTCGGTATGATATCCGCCGACATAGATCACCGTGATCCCGGCCTGTTTCAGGCGGCTCACCAGCGAGGAATAATCCTTCTCGCCGGGCGTGAAGGCCGTCGCCAGCGTTTCCTTGCCGCCGGTCGCCTGCAGCGCCTTCGCGGTCTCATCGGCCAGTCCCTTACCGTAGGCCGAGTTGTCGTTCAGGATGGCGATCTTGTCGCCCTTGAAGTGTTTCGCCAGGTATTCGCCGGCGACCTTGCCTTGGTCATCATCGCGGCCGCAGACGCGGAATGTGTTCCAGCTTCCCTCGTCGGTATATTTCGGGTTGGTCGAGGCAGGCGAGATCTGCAGGATGCCCTCCTCGGAATAGACCTTGCTGGCGGGGATCGAGCTGCCGGAGCAGAAATGTCCGGCCACCATCTTGTCCCCCTTGGAGACAAACTGATTGGCGACGGATACGGCCTGCTTTGGATCACAGGCATCGTCGCCGACATCCAGCACGAGTTGCTGGCCCAAGCACGCCGCCCGCCTTGTTCAGATCGGCCACAGCCTGTTCGGCGCCACTTTTCATCTGCTGGCCGAACGCGGCGTATTCGCCGGTGATCGGTCCGGCGACCGCGATGTGGATCTGTGCCATCGCCGGGGCGGTGGCGGCGGCCAGCGCAATGACGAAGGTCGCCGCCGCGGCGGGCAGCAGGCCAATCGGGCCGCGATGGCGTTCCGGTCGAATGCATCTTGTCAGCATGAGCAACCCCGTTCAGTTGATGCCGCGTTGGCTTGTGCCGCGCAGCGCTTGGCGCCGCATAGATGTTCAAGCAGCGAACGTGCCCGGTTCGGGCGAAACTTAGCTCCGGCGGGGAAAACGCGCCAGAACCCATTTTGGCGCTCACCGATGCGGCCAGCGGCTCTCTGCGGCGGTTGGCTTCGGGTCGAAGCCGGCAGCGAAGCGAAGCTCCAAGGGGTTGGCGGTGGGCGCTGGGTCGGTTCAGCTCAGTCTCCGGAACACCGGCACCGCATCAGCGGACATAAACACGGACCTGATTGGCGGTGAGGCTGGGATCGCTCCGCAGACCGAGATGAATGCGCCCGGCTGGCACTCTGTCGCGCATGATCGCGCGCATTACGCCGGTCGCGTGCTCCTGACCCTCGGTGGCCTCGGACATGTCCTTCAGGACCGCAACAACGTCGTACTGCACATTGGGATCGCGATTTTCCGCCGCTCGCACAGCGTAGTGCAGCAGCTCAGCGTAGTCGGGCGACGCAACCGTGTAGTCTATGGTCAGCAGCGGTGTCCGTGCATCGATCGCCGTCGCCGGCACCACGGGGGCCGATGGCGGTTTGGCCTCGGGAGAGGGCGCGAACGTCCGCTGGTCGATCAGCGTGCAGCCGGTGAAACCCAGCATCGCCACCAGCAGCGGGACCAGGTGGGTCATCGCGCAAAACGGTTCATCTGGGTGTTCAGTTCGCTTCCCCGGTCGGCGATCGGTTGCCAGTATTGCGATGCCTTGCCGATACTGGCGTGCGCCGGTTCCCAGAGCTCGAGTCGCGGTGCGGCCGATCGCCGAACCGGCGAATGCAGGCGGTCGTGGCCGAGCGGCACCGAGAGGAGATGGGCGCGCAACGCCCCCTGTCGGGGAAGGTGCCGGGCCATCCGGAAGCAACCGACGGGAACGGCACCGGCTGGCCAGACTTTCAGGCTGTTCAAGGTGTGGTTTCGCCTGATCGAGGATGCGCTCATTCGTGGCAGGCTTGCAGGAAGCCGCTTCGCGGGCAAGATGTCGCCCCATGGATCAGACAAATCAGCCACAAACGAATCAACGAATCGACGGCAAGCGCCTCTGGGATAGTCTCATAGGCTTTGCCGAGATTGGCGCGACTCCAAAAGGCGGCGTTCGCCGCCTGACCCTGACCGACGTTGATCGACGCGCGCGGGACCGGTTCCGCTCGGAGTGTCAGGCGCTGGGGCTGACGGTCCGGGTCGATGCGATCGGCAACATGTTCGCGCGCCGGCCGGGACGTGATCCGAAGCGCCTGCCGGTGCTGTTCGGCAGTCATCTCGACAGCCAACCCAGCGGCGGGAAATTTGACGGCGCGCTGGGAGTTCTGGCCGGCCTGGAGGTGATGCGGAGTCTCAACGACCTTGGGATTGTTACCGATGCGCCGCTGGAGCTGATCAACTGGACCGACGAGGAGGGCTCCCGTTTCGGCCATAGCCTGATGGGGTCCGGTGTATGGGCAGGCGTTTTCTCGCTCGACAAGGCCTACTCGCTCTCCGACACCGAAGGGGCGACGGTGCACGCCGCGCTGGAGGGTATCGGGTACAAGGGATCGGAGGCGGCAGCGGCGTTCGAGGCGGACGCCTATTTCGAGCTACACATCGAGCAAGGGCCGATCCTTGAGCAGGAAAGCAGGCAAATCGGCGTCGTCACCGGTGCCCAGGCCCAGGTGTGGTACGATTTGGTCGCCACCGGGCAGGACAGCCATGCCGGCACCACGCCGCCCTCGACACGGAAGGACGCGCTGGTCTGCGCCGCGAGGGTGATCGATCTGGTGGACCGCATGATGCGAGCCCGGGGTGAGGACGGGCGCGGCACCGTTGGGCAGCTCCTGGTACTTCCCAACAGCCGCAACGTGGTGCCGGGAGAGGTGCGATTCTCGGCCGAATTCCGCCATCCCCGATCGGCCGAGGTTGATCTTCTGGATGCCGAGTTTCCGCCAGCGGCGGAGGCGATCGCCCGGGCGTGCGGCGTGACACTTGAGTTGACGAGGCTGTTCAAGATACCGACCCAGCCGTTCGATGCCTCCTGCGTCGATCTGGTCCGTCAAGGGGCTGAGAGGCTCGGCTACAGCACGCGTGAGATCGTTTCAGGCGCCGGACACGACGCCGTCTACGTGTCGCGTCATGTTCCGACGGCAATGATCTTTACCCCGTGCAAGGACGGGCTGTCGCACAACGAGGCCGAGAGCATCGAACCGGAGGAAGCCGAAGCCGGCTGCCAGGTCCTGTTCGAAGCTGTCGTGGCGCGCGCCAACCGGACTTTGTAGGGCCTCCCCGCGTCATTCCTCTCGGGCGATCATGGCGGCGCCGGCCAGCCGCGACCGCGGGATGCCGAAAATCATTATTCGGGGGGCTCACGTTGGCGGCGCTGGCTGGCAGCAATGGCCGCTTGAAGCTCGTCCGTCCTGTCCGAGTGCCGACTGGCGCACCACCGGCCGGAAACACAGCCCGTGCCACAGCGGCAGCGGATCAGCGCCCGTGGCAGCGGATCGGAACCGAGTGACAGCGTCGGCACGGGCCTCCTACTTGTCGATCCGCGACCGCAGGTGACCCACGTCCAACGGGGTTATCTCAGCAACGCCCTCGCGGCCTCGCGGGCGCGCGCGGCACCTTCACGCGACATGTCGGCGCACAGGCCTGTGTAGGCTGTCGGGTCGAGCAGGCGGCGGATCTGCTGAGCCGGCATATGATCCGTCACGCGCGGATCGGCGGCCAGTAGATCACCGAACGGCTTGCCCTCGGTAAAGGCGGCCTGAGCCGCGTCATACACCGCGTCATGCGCGTGCTGCCGGCCAATCGCCGCTCCCAGTTCGAGCATCACGGCCTCCGCCATGATCAGCCCGCCACCAAGATCCAGGTTCGCCCGCATCCGCGCTGTATCCAGCCGCAGGCCGAGCATCACCTCGTGCAGCCGGCTGAGCATGTCACCAGTGGCGATGCAGGCGCGAGACTCGGCAGTATCCATCATCAGGCTGGTGGTCCGGTCCGCCTCGTGCTCGGTCATCATCGCCTCCAGCGCCAGCGGCACCTGCGAGCGGATTTCCGCCGCCGCGGCAATGATGTCCTGACACAGTTTCGGATTGCGTTTCTGTGGCATCGTGGAGCTGCCGACGGTGCCGGGCGGGACCGGTTCCTCGACTTCGCCAAACTCGGTCTTCATCAGCGTATAGATTTCCCGCCCGATCTTGCCACAGGTCGCGGCCAGCAACCCCAGCAGACAGATGTTCTCCGCCAGGTGGTCGCCGATGGCGCGCGAGGGAACGGTCATCGAACCAAAGCCAAGCAGCCGCCCGATCGCCTGCTGCACCGGCGGCCCCTGCTTTCCGAGCGAGGCGAAGGTCCCTGCCCCGCCGCCGAGCATGGCGACGAACAGGCGGGGTGCGGCCTGATGCAGGCGCTCGACGTGGCGGATCAGTTCGTCGATCCAGCCCGCGACCTTGTAGCCGAAGGTGGCGGGGACCGCGTGCTGGCCGTGGGTGCGGCCGGCGATCGGCATCTCGGCGCCGCGCTCGGCAAGGTCGGCCATCGCGGTCAGCGTGTCGCCGATCTGGCGCAGGAAGACTTGGTGCGCCTGCCGCAGCACCAGCAGGTCGCCGGTCTGGGTGATGTTCTGCGTCGTGGCGCCCCAGTGGACCCAGCCGCCATGTGGGTCGCCGACGATACGGCCAAGCTCCCAGACGAGCGGAACGATGGTGTGCCCGGTGCGGGCGAATCCCTCGTCGATACGGGCTCGATCCATTTTTTCGAGCCGCGCCGCCCTGGCGATCGCCGCCGCCGCGGCTGTTGGGATAATGCCTAGTTCAGCTTGAGCACGCGCCAGCGCGACCTCTACATCGAGCCAGGCCTGCCAGCGGTTTTCCAGTCGGTACAAGGCGCGTATTCCGGGGTCGGCCACGCGCGTGGCGGTTGGCAGTGTGTCGCTCATCGGCAGTTCTCCTGGCGCTCTTGTCTGAGGATCGCAGCCGGGAGTGTCGCGGGCAAGTCGATCGCGGCTGCCGCTTCGACCGCGAAGGGTCCTCGGCCAGTGAAGAAACCCAGCACCGGTCTGCAGTAAATGCCTGGCCCCGCAAGGGCTGCGCCGAATGTTTCAGCTCGTGTGGTGGACGGGGGCAACTTGTTTGCGTCAACGTAGCGGGACAGGTCGCAACGGAGAGTGACGATGGCTGATGTTCTGGTTATTGGTGCCGGCCCCGTAGGTTTGACCATGGCGGCTGAAGTCGCGCGGCACGGCACGCACTGCCGGATCGTCGATCAGCTCCCGCAACCCCTGCCCTACTGCCGGGCCATAGGCGTCACCCCGCGCACACTCGAAGTGTGGGAAGACATGGGCATCGCACGCGAGATGATCGATGCCGGGCTCTGGCTCGATGGATTGAGGTCGATCATCCACGGCTACCCGCCCAACGACACCCACGCCGCCTTCCCCGACCTGCCGTACAGTTCGCTGGGCCTGCCGCAATACGAGACGGAGCGCTTGCTCACCGGTCACCTCGGCCGGTTCGGAGTCGAGGTCGAACGCGGCGTCACATTGAGCTCTCTCAGCCAGGATGGGGACCGCGTTACCGTGCAGCTGGCCAAGCCAGGGGGCGAAGTCGAGAGCGCGGAATTCCGTTACGTTGTCGGTTGCGATGGAGCGCACAGCATGGTGCGCCGGGCGGTCGGAATTGACTTCGAGGGCGAGGCTTTTCCAATGACTTTCATGCTGGGCGACGTGCACATCGCCTGGGACCTGCCACGCGGCACGGCGCTGCGGGCGTTGCGCCTGGTCAAGGATGCGGCCCCCGACATGTTCATTGCGATCCCGTTGCCGGAACCGGGACGCTACAGGGTGTCGATGGTCGCGCCACCGGAGCTATCGTCTGCCGGGGGCAGTGATCATGGCATCCAATCAGAGGCACGCGGGCCTGGCCTGAGTGACATACAAGCCATTGCTGATGACCTCGTGCCCGAGCGGCCGCATTTGTCGGACATGCGCTGGTCGTCGCTGTTCCGCATCAGCATGCGGCTTGCCGGCCGCTATCGCCAAGGCCGCGCCTTCATCGCCGGCGACGCGGCCCATATCCATCCGCCCACCGGCGGGCAGGGCATGAATACCGGTATTCAGGACGCCTACAACCTCGCTTGGAAACTTGCCCTGGTCGTTGCTGGCGCGGCGCCGGAAGCTTTGCTCGACAGCTACGAAACGGAACGGCGCCCGGTCGGCGCCGACGTCGTGGCCCGCACCCGCGCGGCGAGCGAGGGTTACGGCCGCGAAAAGGGCGGCGCGCCGGATCGTCTTGCCGACACGCAGATCCGGGTCTCTTATCGAGGGACCGACTGGGTGCGTGACGACGCGGAAGGCTCCGCCGACATGGTTCCGGCCGCCGGTGACCGCGCGCCGGATGCCGGCGGACTGACGCGGCGGGGCGTCGGGTTCCCACTGCGTCTGTTCGATATTCTGCGTGGAACCGAGCACGTCCTTATCGTTCACGTAACTGGAACCGGTGCGTTACCGGATTTCGTGGAATTGGCTGACTGGGCACGCGAACGCCATTCCCGGTTCGGCGCCCGACTGCGGATTGTCGCAATCACCGCGATTGACGGGCCGGCGGATCAGCCGGGCATCTCGATTTTTCACGATGCACAGGGCAATTTCGCGGACGCCTTCGGAAACCAACAAGCAAGCTTCCTTGTTCGCCCCGACGGACATATCGGCTGGCGCGGCCAGTCATGGCGGGACCCGGGCCTGATCGACTATCTGAACAGGATGTTTCGATAGCTCACCAAATCAAGCCCGAGTGTCGACCATAAGCATTCCGAACGTGTTGACGCCGTGCCGACCGCACCGCACGCTTCCGGTCAGCGACGCAGGAGAACAATATGGCCCGCGCCTTCGAAGGCATCCGCATCATTGACATCACGCATGTCCTGGCCGGCCCCTTTGCCGCCTACCAACTGGGCCTGATGGGCGCCGATGTCATCAAGGTGGAGGACCCGAGCGAGCCTGATCAGAGCCGCAATTCCGGCACCGACAACGACCTGAACCATGCCCTTATGGGCACCGGCTTCCTCACCCAAGGTTCCAACAAGCGGGCCATCACCCTCAACCTGAAATCCGAAAGAGGCCGGGAGATCCTGAAGAAACTGGTCGCCACTGCGGATGTGCTGGTGGAGAACTACCGGCCCGGAGCCTTTGAGGCGCTCGGCTTGGGCTATCAGGACCTGCGAATGGTCAACCCAAGGCTGATCTATGCCTCGTTCTCGGCGTTTGGTCAGGGTGGCCCCAAACGCGAGCGCACCGCCTATGACCACGTGATCCAGTCCACCTCTGGCATCATGGCCATGACCGGCACGCCCGAGGCCAATCCGATCAAGATCGGCGCTCCGGCGATCGATTACGCCACCGGCACGATGGGCGCCTATGCCCTTTCAGCGGCATTGTTCCAGCGGGAGCGAACCGGTCAGGGCCAACGCGTCGACATGGCGATGCTGGACGTCGCCATGATCCTAATGGCCAGTCATGTGACCGGTTACCTGCGCAACGGCAACCATCCGAAACCATCCGGCAACCGCACCGGCCACGCCACCAGCATGGCCTACAAAACCGCCGACGGCATGGTCATGCTCGGCGCTTCCAACCTGAGGCAGCAACGCCGGTTGTGGACCGTCCTCGAGCGTCCCGACATGATCAAACGCACCAACGACGAGCGAGACGCCGACCACGACCGCGAGGAAAAGGTGCTGACCGAAATCATGCTGACCCGCACCGCCGACGAGTGGGAGAGCTTTCTGCAGCAGCGTCATGTGCCGGCCTCCCGCGTGCGCACGATGAGGGAGGCACTGGACGATCCGCAGATCGCCTCCCGCAACCTGCTGCACCGGCAGGAGAACGCGCCTGGCATCAGCGGCGCCTTCACGGTGCCGGTCGCGGCGTTTAAGTTCGAGCACGACGGGCCACGGGTCGATCGGCCACCGCCGATGTTCGGGCAGCACAATCAGGAGGTGCTGGCCGAACTTGGCTACACTGCCGCGGAGATAGCCGGCTTCCGGACCGACAAGATCATTTAGCAGGAAAGTCACATGCAACTCGGACGCCTGGGCATCTGGTACTCCACCGAAAAACCCGGCGGAGCGCGGCACGTTTCAGAATTCGTCAAGACTGTCGAAGGGCTTGGTTACGACACGTTGTGGTATCCGGAAGTCCCGCGGCTATAAATCGCTGTCGATCGCCGGCTTCATGCTTTCACAGACCACGAAGCTGAAGCTCGGCAGCTCCATTGCTTCGATCTACGCGCGTGATGCGTTCACCTCCCGTCGCGGCATGATCAGCCTGAACGAGCTGTATGGCGATCGTTTCGTCCTCGGACTTGGGGTGAGCCACGTGCCGATGGTGGAGGGAATTCGTGGCCATACCTATGAAAAGCCGATTCCGGCGATGCGGTCCTACCTCAATGGAATTACCAAGGGCGAGGCCGAAGCCAACGACTGGCCAATTGCCATCGCCGCGCTCGGCCCGCTGATGCTGAAGCTGGCCCGTGAGATGACCCGCGGCGCGCTGCCGTACAACACCACGCCCGCGCACACCGCCGAGGCCGCGAAAATCCTCGGCCCGAACAAATGGCTGGCGATTGAGCAGAAGGTCACGATCGAGACCGACGCCACACGGGCTCGGGCGCTCGGACGGGCGGAGCTTGCGCGCTACATGGTGCTTGACAATTACCGCAACAACTGGCTGCGGATCGGCTTCACTGAGGCAGACCTGGCCAACGGAGGCTCAGACCAGTTCATCGATGCGATGGTCCTGTGGGGCAGCGCGGCGAAGGTCAAGGAGGGCCTGCGCGCGCATTTCGCGGCCGGAGCGACCCATGTCGCTATTCAACCCGTGCACGCCGAGGGCGATCGGGCCGCCAGGGATGCCATCATGACGGCGCTCGCCGATACCTGACCGGCGACCGCGATGGCGGGTTTGGTCCGGCCGGCGCACCCCCGACCCGGGTCACGCCTGTCTTGCGGCATCGTGCCACTCAAGCGTTGCTTGTAAGGTACCGAACCGCCGGCTGCTAACCCGCAAGCCTGCCTAATCGCCCGCGGACGCGAGTTCGGGGGTAGCCGAGACTTCGTGACATTGCCGCCTGAAAGTTCGTATAGCCCCTGGGGCCGTGTCGTCAGACGCCGGCCCTTCGATCGGGAGGCGGCATGCTCGACCTTGCGGGAATCATGTTCAGTTCTGTGATAATTCTGTTTGTCATCATCAACGCGGCGCGGCTCGACCGCGTCAAGCCGTGGTTCCAGACGGTCTCACGCATCGAGCCGGCGGCGAAATCAAAGCCGCGCCCTTGGCGGCGACAGCCCCAAGGCAGGCCGGGACAGAGGCCGAATGCTTCGTAGTCTCTGGCTGATGTTTCTATACGCCTCTTTCCTTGGACTGAGCGCCAACGCACCATTCGTTGCGACGCTAGGCTACGTCTGGGTGGATACATTCCAACCTCAGAACGTTGCCTATATTGTATTGAACGACATGCCGGTCGCGTTGATCATGGCTGCCGTGGCGGTCGGGAGCTACCTCCTGCTCGACCGTCGCTCGCCCCCCGGCCTGCGCATCGAGACCGTGCTGCAACTCGCTTTGGCCGCCTGGGTGACCGTGACCCTGACATGGGCCGAAGTGCCGGATGCGGCCTGGGACAAATGGGACTGGGCCGTTAAGACGGTGCTGTTCGCGGCCTTCGTTCCCTACGTCATCCGCTCCCGCGTCCAGATCGAGGCATTCGTCCAAATCTACGTATTTTCCATGGCGGCGAATATTGTGCCGTTCGGCCTGAAAACCCTGATTTCAGGCGGCGGCTACGGCAGCAATCTTGGATTGCAGGAAGGCAACAGCGGCCTGTCGGAAGGCGGCCTACTGTCCACCGCCAGTCTCATGGTTGTTCCGATCGCGGTCTATCTGGCCGAACATGGTCAGTTGGTTCCACGCTTGAAGCTGCTGACCCTGGCTTACTGGGGTATTGCGGCGCTGGCGATCGTGACCGCCATCGGCACCTACGAGCGCAGCGCTCTGATCGGGCTCCTGGTGCTCGGCATCGCCATGTGGATGCGAAGCAAACACCGGATCAGTTTCGGCATTGTCATTGGCCTCGTCGCCGCGCTGGTCGTTTATGCCACGAGCAACGCCTGGACGGCGCGGATCTCCACCGTCGGCAACTATCAGTCGGAGGGTTCCGCCATGGTCCGCATCTTGGTCTGGAAGTGGACCTTGAGCTACGCCGCGACGCATCCCCTTGGCGGCGGCTTCATGTCCTACCTGATCAACCGTGTCGAGGTGATGCCCGGCGATGACGATCCTGGCTTTATCCAGTTTGGCAGGGCCTTCCACAGCGTCTACTTCGAACTCCTGGGGGAGCAGGGTTATCCCGGACTTGCAATGTTCGTCGCGCTCGCGGGAGTGACGTTCTTTAGGCTTGGACGGTCGGCGAAACGGGCGCGCGATCAGCCCGAACTTCAGTGGGTCGGGGCGCTGTCCAACGCGCTGCAAAGTGGCCTTGCCGTCTTCCTCACCAGCGGAGCCTTTGTCGGCATCGCCTTCCAGCCCATGTTCTGGTACTTTGCCGCCCTGGGCATCAGCCTGAACGCCTACATGTGGCGGGCCGAACGCCTACCCGCGGCGCCGGTGACCGGATGGCGATCGGTCGCGACGACCGAACACCCTTACCGGCCGGAGGACCGCGGCGGATGGCGCGACCGGCTCACCAAATCGGCAACGCGATGATCGGTGCGAGGTGACCGCATAACAGCTGCTGTCGCCTGGCATGCTATCTGTTGCAAATATTGGCCAGGTCCGTTCGCGAAGGTCCGCACATCGTGCTCAGGGTGGCCCGTCCCGTCAGTCGGCTGAGGACGGCAAATGAACTGCGAATGGCGCGAAAGACTTAACAAGCGTCTGATAGATCGCACGCTTGAATGGCACCGCCAGCGCCGGTAGTTCGGTCAGACCAACCCAGCGCCAGGCGTCGAATTCCGGGTGCGGGTCGAGATCGAGGCGGATATCGCTGTCCTCGCCGGTAAATCGCAGGGCGAACCAGCGTTGCCGCTGGCCACGATATCGGCCACGCCAAGCGACACCGATCAGTTCGGGGGGAAGATCATAGGTCAGCCACTCCGGATGCTCGCCGATCACCTCGGCGCGGCTGGTGCCAATTTCTTCTTCAAGTTCGCGCAGCACGGCGGTTCTGGGATCCTCATCGCCATCGATACCGCCTTGCGGCAATTGCCAGCCGTTGGCGGGACCCTCGGCGTTCGGCAGGTCGGCGCGGCGGGCAACAAAGACCAGACCGTCGGAATTGAACAGCACGGCGCCGACATTGCGGACGATAGGGCAGTTGCTTCATTTACCCTGCTCCGACCGTTGCCGGCGGAACCACCAGCGGCTGACCGGGCGGACACCAGTCCCTTGTCGGCCGCACCACCAGTCATTGGTCCAGGCCGCGATTCGGCCGAGCGTCATCGGCCTGGGACGCGTGACGAGACCCGAGCGCCGAACCGTTGTCTGCCGCCATTTTGCCCGAGCGCCGCGAGGCGGCCGTCCAGCGCCGGTCTCGTCCACCGGATCGACGTCGATCACCAGATCGACCGAGCGGCCCCATGTCTGCCGCAGGACCGGCTGTCCCGGCCGAGCGTCGACAAACAGCAGGCCGCGGCGAAGCAATTCCGTCCAGCACCGGCTCGATTTGATCGGCCATGGCGGACAAACGCTCGCCAGCGCATCTGGCCCGAGGCGCCGTCACGCCGACGTAGCCGTCAAAGCGCGACATGGCCCAGTGCAGGTTTCATATTCTCCGACCTGGCGAGGCTAGGTCATAAGCGTGTGACGGTCATCAGGGTCGCTCGACCGGAAACCCCGCAGGCTCCATCGGAACCGCGATCAGATACTCATGTTCGGCGATTGCGCGCCGAGGTCGAGCAGCCGGGCGAGGTTCGTGGCATAAGGCGATAAGGCCAGCGACACCGCGCCGGGCAACGACGGATCGCGGCATCGCTTTCGGCCTCGTTCAGGCCGATTCCAGCCACCAGCATACCAACGCGCGGAGGCGGCGGAGCTACGATCGAAACCGGCCGCGTACACCTGCATGGGGGTCCGTCCGTCGGACGCGACCCGGGGTAAGACAATATTTCGATCCAGTCCGCGGCTGGCTCCAGCAACGACGGATCAGGATCGTGCGACCGGGCCGGGCGTGGTTCGCCCGGCCGGCCGCCTCAGATCCGCGTCTCCGCGACTTGGGTGCGCGCGGTCATGGCCACGGCCTTGGTGTTTGTCCGCCGGCCGGGACGCTGGCCCGCATCTCGCGTCGGCGCGGCCTCTCGATGTCCGGGGCCGCGTCGCCTTTTCGCCCGATATCGTCGATCAGGCCGTGAGTGGCTTGTGGCGCGCCCAGCCGTTGCACCCCGCCAGGTCCCTGTCGCCGTCGCGCCAGGGTCGCCATCCAGAACGATCGCAACCAGCGCCACCCGTCGCGGTTGCGCTGCCACCTCTGACCGTTCGCGCCGGCCATCGCGTCTCCCTAGCGCGCCGAGGCGCTCTTCTGCCGGACCATCGCCTGTGCGAGGAGCAACGGCCTGCTGTAGCTGGAAATCGGTTTCATCCGGTTTCAGCGGATCGAATTTCGGGAAACCTTCCGGCGGCTTATCCGGAATTTGCTTGGCGATCGGCGGCAGATCGGTGCGCGGCGGCAAAGTCGTGCGGCGGCGTGCCGCCCTGTTGCTCAGATACGCGATTGTAGTCGGATTCGCGCTCCAGACCGAAGCTGGCGGGTCCGTCGCGGGTTTCCGCCACTTGTCACGTCCGGCACGATCCCCGTCGCCTGGATCGAGCGGCCGGACGGCGTGTAATATCGCGCCGTCGTCAGCCGCATCGCGCCACCGCCCGGCAGCGGGATCACGGTCTGCACCGACCCTTTGCCGAAGCTCTTGGTGCCGAGCAGCACCGCGCGGCGATGGTCCTGCAGCGCGCCCGCGACGATTTCCGACGCCGAGGCCGAGCCGCCGTTGATCAGCACCACCAGCGGCGCGCCGCCCAGAATGTCGCTGCCGCGGGCATCCCAGCGCTGGCTGTCATCGGCGATGCCGCGCCCGGGTCGAGACGATCTCCCCTTGCTCGATGAACGCCGAGGAGACCGCGATCGCCTGATCCAGCAGCCCGCCCGGATCGTTGCGCAGGTCCAGAATCAGCGCCACGCAACGGGCCGCCGGCCTGCGCCTTCAGCGCCTTCACCGCCGCGCGGATGCCGGCGTCGGCCTTCTCGGTGAACTGCGACAGGCGGATATAGCCGATATTGTCCGGCTCCATCCGCGACTTCACCACCTGGATCTTGATGACCTCGCGCACCACGCCGATCTCGAGCGGCTTGTCGGCTGCCTTCCCGCTTGATCGTCAGGACGATCTTGGAATTCGGCGCGCCGCGCATGCGATCGACCGCGTCGTTCAGGGACAGGCCGATCACCGTCTTGCCGTCCAGCGCGGTGATGATGTCGCCGGCCTTGATCCCGGCCCGGAACGCCGGCGTGTCGTCGATCGGCGAGACGACCTTGATCAGGCCCTTGTCCTCGGTCACCTCCAGCCCGAGGCCGCCGAACTCGCCCTTGGTCTGGACCTGCATGTCCTTGAATGCCTTGGCATTCATGTAGGAGCTGTGCGGGTCGAGGCCGGTCAGCATGCCGTTGATGGCGTTCTCCAGGACCTCCTTGTCGCTCGACCGGATCGACGTATTCCGCCCGCACCCGTTGAAGACGTCACCGAACACTTTCAGGAACTGATACATGTCGGTGCGAGAACTGTCCTGAGCCAGCGCGCGATGCAGCAAGCCCAGGCCAGGCCCGGCGATGGCGCCCGCCGTGAAGGCGGTTCCAAGCAGAAGACCAAAGCGCAAATGTCGCGCGCGGAAAACCATACGTGTGCCCCCTCGGCGCCGCGGGTCCAGTCCCGCCGCGTGACCAGTCTATGATACACCAGAAATGTCAAAATGATGCGAACAAAGAGTTTCGCAAGGTTCTGCGCGGCTGACCCGGTCGCGTCCAGTGTCGTTTTGGTAAGCTGGCGTCGCTAACCGCTCGGTTTGAGCCACGGCGCCGGATTGATCGGCTGGCCGTCCTGGCGCAACTCGACATTAAGCGTCGGCCGGCGCGCGGTCGAACCCGGCTCCCACCCCGGCATCACACCCACCGGTTCGGCTGCAACGATGGTCTGCCCCAGCCGGACATCCAGCCGGTCGAACCCGGACATTACGACGTGGTAACCGCCTCCGCAGTCGATGATCAGCAACAGCCCATAGCTGCGAAAGCTGTCGGCGAATACCACGTGCCCGCCACACGGCGAGATGACCCTGGCCGCGGGCGGTGCGAAATACGACACACCGGTCGCGGGACCGCCGTCCGTCGCCTGTCCCCATGCCTTCACCATGACTCCCATCACCGGTGACTGGAGGCGCCCCGCGGGAAGTCTACCACCGGCGACACGGGCCGAGCCGACCTTACCCGACAGCGCTGCCTCACGTTGCGGCGTCGTTGGCGTGTCGGCCGGACGCGACGCTTGCTCGACGCCCTCCCCAGGTCATGGGCGCGCCCTGGTCTCGCAGACGTGCCGCTTCGGCTCGCTCCCGCGCCTCCAACACGTTCAGGGCCGCGCGCAGGGTCTCCATACGGGCGGCGGCGGCGGCGGCCTGACCCGCGGCCTGGCTTGCCTCCGTTTCAGCTTTTGCCCGCTCGGCATGGGCGGCGGCAATCTGCAGGTCGAGTGCCGCCGCCTCCCGCGACTGTTCGGCTTGAGCCTGCGCGAGCACGGGCATTTCGTTGGCCAGCGCCTCGCCCGCAGCGTTCAGATCTGCCTGGTCCTGCCTGAGCGCTTCCGCCTCGACCTCGATCTGCCGCGACAGGCCCTTCAGCACCATCAGGCCTCGCAAAGTCGATTCAGGCGTCCCGGGTACCGCGAGCAGGGTTTCCACCGGATATAGCGACAGACGCTGCATCAGGGGCAGCAACGGCTGCATCGCGGCGGACCGAAGCTTCAACCGTTGTTCGGCCTCCCGCTGCTTCGCCGCGAGCGTATCGATCCGAGCGGCGACATCCCGGGTCGTGGCGTCAGCCTGCTGCACCTTTTCCGCCGCGACAACACGTTCCTGCGCAAGGCGCAGTGCCTCCGCCTCCGCGCGTGCCACTCGGTCGGCGGCATCCTTGCCGATTGCGAGCTGGCTATTTCTTTGTTGCTCCGCATCGCGCAGACTTTGACGCGCTGCATCCTGCTTTGAGGAAGCCGCGAACCCGATCGGCGGCATTGCGAGCAGCACAGCAGTATGGCAACCGCGCCAGGCATGGTTCCGGCAATGATCCGACCGCATCCGATCGCCAAGTCCTGCTCCCCGGCACGGCACAACCGACTTGCCATCGCCATGTCAACCGGGCCGATTGGCCTAGCTGGGCAAGCCACCTGCCATAGCAGCATTCGCTGTCTGGTCTCACGAGGTAGTTTGGCTGGGGACGCGGGAGAGCGAATTCCCGGTTGTCACTGGACCATGGGGCGATATCACTGGGCGATGATCAGCAGTTCGTCCATGACCAGCGTAGGGGGGGCTAGGTCCTCGCACGATCAAGCCGTTTGCCAGCACAATCTCGACGTCAAGGCGACAATACGCCGTCCTCGGGGATGAACGCCATCGAACATCAGATCGATGCCGATGCCACTGCAAAGGGCATTCAGCGGATGATACAGGCCGTGAGAGTTCATAATTTCATGCACATCCGGCCGGGGTCGCCACACCGGAGCGTCGCGGATGATTCCGTTCAGCCCGAGGCGCAGCCACAGGACATCTCGGTTCACCAGGCACCATCCGCCGACCGACAGCACGACCCCTTGCGGCGAGTTGCTGGCCGTCATCTCGATCGACCACCGCGGCGGGGCACCGCCAAGGGCGGAATCGGGAGCGGTGAAGCCTATGTCGGGCGCTTCCAACCGGGTGCTGAAGGTCCGCAGGGTCGGGCCGATTCCCTTGGTCAGCCACAGCAGCATGGACGCAGACGCGTCCTGGCGCGACAGCAGGCTGAAAAACTGTGCCCCGGCTGAGACCACCGACGGGGCGACCGCATTCGTATAGTCATCCGGTAACCCCGCATCTCGAAACAAGCGACGTGATGTTTCCCCACCCAACGGATCGGGGCGCAGCGGGATGACATCGACAGTCGCGAAACCCACTTCACGGGCCAGATCTTCGAGCGAGTCGCTGTCGAACAAGTGCTTTGCCCGAAATGAAGACAGAAAAGCGCAGTCGCCCTGGTGAATGATTCGTTGGCGCAACTCAGCCAGGATCCGCATCACGACATGGCTTGGTCCCGACCATGTCCTGTCGCTAGCGAACTGCTGGATCAGCGCGGTCGCCGCAGCCTGGGAAAAGGCCTGATGGTAGCGGCGATTGGGCATGACGAAGGCGGCGCTGCCCGCTGGCTTCAGCACCCGATGTACCAGCGCGAGAAGCGACCTCAAATCGCCAAAGCATTGTGCCACACAGCTACCGACCACCATATCGGCCACAGCGTCGCGGATCGCATCTTCCTGACCGCTGAGCCGGACATAGAGCAAGGTTTTGTCCATGCCCAAGCCACTGGCGGCAAGCAGTTCGCGGCAACGGCGGACACTGTCCATCGCCGTGTCCGTCACCATCAATCCCCGCACCCGGATGTCCGCGGCCAACATGCGGGTCAGCTGGCCGCCGCCGCATCCAAGTTCGATCACCTCACCTAGGCTGGCCGGCCATCGACCCGCTGCCGCGGCTTGGATTTGTCCCATAAGGCCCGCCGAGTCTGCCTCCACGGTGCTGGGGTCGCCAAAGAAGGCAAGGGGATCGCTGGCGGCCACCACGCGGTCGCCCACGAAATCGGCGATACCGTCGACGATCGAAACGACCCATTCACAGTTTCCGCATTTCGCCGAGGTCCAGATCGAACTTGCGTCTGATTCCCGCTGCGGCCGACAGCCTGCTTCCGCAGCTTGGGCAGTGCAGCCGGTCGGCCAGGTTCATCGGGCCCCCGACCGGCGGTGCGCGCTGGCCCACAGAGTTGTGTGCTCGCACCGATCCCCCGTCGTCGGTCGGCGGACCGAGGTTTTCGCGCGACGATCCGGATCACCCCTGTCACCGGGTCGGTCATGGCCAGGCGCAAGCCTCCACTGGCGTGCATTCCCGTGGTGTGATCAGCAGCGGCGGCCGGTCGAGAAGTTGCTTCGCCCTACCCCGCGCCGCCGTGACGTATCGGCCGTCTAGCGCCACACAGTCGATTGGAGCAACCCTAGCGGTGCCGACGGACGGCATCGCGGCTTCCAGACATGCCTTCGATCGTTACGGCAGACATCGCGACGGCGCCCCCCGGCCGATGGCCCGGCTATGGGTTCAGCGGTGGAGCTCGGACCATGCCGTTGCTTTCATGCCGCTTGGGTTGCATGTCAACAAAAACCACCTACAATGGGTTGTTGATTGCGGGCACATTTCGCCCAGACAGGCGTTTGCCGAGGTTTCCAAATTCCCCCGGAAACCGTGCCAATCGCGGGCTCTATCAGGCCCCTAACGACAGGGCCGCCGCCGAGGCCCTGCGCCGCCGGCTCTTGGCGCCATAGGCTGCGTATTGCTCCACGATCGGCAAGGGAGCGGCGCCAATGACGATCCCGACGATGCGGGTCTGTATGGTAATGGCTCGTTCCAGCAGCCTGCGATTTTCGCCCATCAGCTGCTTCATGCGGTCGCCAAGGGCCGGCGGCAGCAAACCGACTTCGCGGACCGGCATCGCGGCGAAACTTTCGGTGAGGCGTAGCAGCGCGGCTTCCTTGGATTGTCCGAGGGCGACGGCGCCGGAAAAGTCGAGTCGGGTCAATGCGGCGTTCTCGTTGGCCAGCACCTCGGCCAATGTGTTGGCGGCATCGACCAGATGCTGTGTCATTTTGAATTGGTCTCCTGTATTCGCAGCATCGCATCGTACACTGGCTTGGCCAGACCCAGTCCGCCGTGCGCGGCGATGTGCTTCGCGATCTCCTGCACCAGCATCGGCTTCCAGGCCTCTTCGCCCTGTTGGCCGCCGAAGACGGAATGAGCGGTGTCCACGGTATCGAACATCGGCTGCAGCAATTGGCCGATCGCCATGGCCTCGAAATCCTGAGCGGACTTGGCGATCTTCGCGAGATCGGGGGGCGCGGAGATCGCCGACGGCAATACACGGGGGGTAGCAGCGGGAGGTCGCGGCGGCGGGATCGCCGGTGGAAGTGCGCCGATCGCCATCAGCGTATCTCCAGTTCGGCCTGCAAGGCTCCAGCAGCCTTTATCGCCAGCAAGATGCTGATCAGGTCACGCGGCCCGACCCCCAGGGCGTTCAGACTGGCGACCAGCTCCCGCAACGTGGTGCCGGCGGTGAGCATACCCAGTTTTTTGTCGTGCTGATCGTCCACCTGTATGTCCGTCCGCGGCACGGTGACGGTTTTGCCGTTACCGAACGGGTTGGGCTGACTGACCTCCGGTGTCTCGGTCACTCGGATGGTCAGATTGCCCTGGGCGATCGCCACGGTACTGATCCGCACGTTGGCGCCCATCACGATGGTGCCGCTGGCCTCATCGATGATGACCTTCGCGGCGTTGTCCGGTTCAACCCGGAGATTTTCGACCATGCCCAGCGTTGAGAGCATGTCGCGGTTGGTCAAATCGATCTCGACGGTCCGCGGGTTGGTGGCCTTGGCGATCGGGCCGACGGTCTGGTTGATCACCGCGGCGATCCGTTGCGCCGTTGTCAGATCCGGATTGCGCAGCCCGAGATGAATGATGGAACCCGTGGCCAGGCGAAACGCCACCTCCTTCTCCACAGTAGCGCCATTGGCGATCCGCCCGGCGGTGGGCACGCCACGGGTGATCGACGCTCCCGCCCCGCGCGCCGCGATCGCACCGGTGGAGAGCGCTCCCTGTGCCACGGCATAGACGTCGCCGTCGGCGGCAAGCAGTGGCGTGACGAGCAAAGTGCCGCCGGTCAGATTTGTGGCGTCGCCGAGGGCGGAGATGGTGATGTCGATCCGGCTGCCACTGCGGGCAAACGCTGGCAACTCCGCTGTCACCATGACCGCGGCGAGATTCTTGGTGGACAAGGCGGTAACCTGATCCCGAGTGTTCACACCCAGCCGCTCAAGCATGCCGATCAGCGATTCACGGGTGAACACGTTGTTGTTGAGCTTGTCTCCGGTGCCGTTCAGGCCGACCACGAGGCCGTAGCCGATAAGCTGATTTTCGCGCACGCCTTCCACATCGGTGATGTCCTTGATGCGTACGTCGGCCATTGCGGGTGAGAGCAGGGACAGACCGAGGATCACCAAAAAGGCGAGGGCGCGGATCCGACGCGTCGTGCGCAACGGTTCATTCTGAGGGCCCGGGCGGCGAGCGTTTTGGTGGGACAAAAGGCATGAGGCGGAGGCAGAAGACATTACGATCCTGGCCGAAGACGTTAAGGCCTCGGCTGCAGATCACGTCAGCGCCGTGGCAAGAGGCAGTGGCAAGGACGCCAAAAGACGTAGGCAACAGACTAGGCGAAAGACATAGAGCAAGCGGCGTGCCGGTCGGATGCGGCCCGGTTCCGCGGGAAACTCGCTGCCGCCTGAGGTCGGATGTGCCGGTCGGCAAATAGTGCCGAGCTGAATAGCCCCGCTGAGAGACGCTTTCGTTGTAGTTGGGAGATGCTTTCGCGGACGGTCTTGGCGCGATGCGGACGCCCAGGTATAAGCCCGCGCGTTCCCTACCCGGAATGGGCCGGGCGTCCACCCTGGCTTGCCGCCGAGGTCGGGCGGAAGGATAGCCAGGACTGCACCGCGAATGATGATGACTTTGCCGCCTGATTATCGTCCCAGCGAGGATGAGGTCTTCATGAACCCCATCCAGGTGGAATACTTTCGTCAGAAGTTGCTCCGTTGGCGGGCCGAGTTGTTGCGGGAAGCAGACGGAACCCTGGCCAGCCTGTCCCAGGGCGGCATCCATGAAGCCGACATCACCGACCGCGCCAGCGTGGAGACCGACCGCGCCCTGGAACTGCGAACCCGGGACCGCGCGCGCAAGCTGATCTCCAAGATCGACCAGGCGCTGGTGCGAGTCGAGCTTGGCACCTATGGCTACTGCGAAGAAACCGACGAACCCATCGGCCTCAGACGCCTCGAGGCGAGACCGATCGCGACGATGTCGATCGAGGCGCAGGAACGTCACGAACGCATGGAGCGGGTACACCGCGACGACTGACCGCTGGCTACTGACGCGCGGCGACTCGGCCCTTGCCAACCGAGCGCGCCAATTCCACTGTCCGCCGCCATGTGGTTCGCCCCTCCCAGCCGAAATCCCCACCCGCGTTCAGACCCGCGTGCCGGACCGGTTTCGCCGGCTGGAACGCTCCGAGTGGTCGGACGGCAATCGCGCCGGCGTGCCGGCCGACTGCTTCCTCGAGGGCCCGTGCTTCGACGCCCAGGGCCGGCTGCATGTGGTGGACATTCCGTATGGGCGGATTTTCCGGATCGAGGGCGATAGCTGGACCCTGGTCGCCGAGTATCCGGGCTGGCCGAACGGGCTGAAAGTGCAGCCGGACGGGATGCTGCTCGCCGCCGATTACCGGCATGGCCTGGTGCGGATCGATCCGGCGACCGGCGCGACCTCGGCGGTGATCCAGACCGTGCTCAGCGAGAGTTTCAAGGGCCTGAACGACCTGACCCTGCACGACGACGAGTCGATCCTGTTCACCGATCAGGGCCAGACCGGGCTGCAGGACCCGACCGGCCGCGTCTACCGGCTGCACAAGGACGGCCGGCTCGACCGGCTGATCGCGACCGGCCCGAGCCCGAACGGGCTGGTGCTGAATACCGCGCAGACCCATCTGTATATCGCGATGACACGGTCCTGCGAGGTTTGGCGGATCGCTCTGCGCGACGACGCGATCGTCGGCAAGGCGCAGTGCTTCGCGCGCGTGCCGCCGGGCCTCGTCGGACCGGACGGGCTGGCGATGGACCGGCACGACCGGCTGTACATCTCCAATCCCGGCCATGGCTGCGTCTGGGTCGTCGATCCGCACGGCGTGCCGTTGTATCGGGTCCAATCCAACCACGGCCGCATGACCACGAACTGCGCGCTCGCGCCGGACGGGCGGACGCTCGTCATCACTGAATCCGAAACCGGAACGCATCCTGACCGCGGAGATCCCCGACCCATGAGCGAATTCGTTTCCATTTGCGATGTCGGCCCGCGCGACGGGTTGCAGATCGCCAAGACCCGCATGACCACGGACGACAAGGTGGCATGGATCGCCTCGATCGCCGCCGCCGGCGTGCGGGAGATCGAGGTCGGCAGCTACGTCCCGCCGCGCGTCATCCCGCAACTGTCGGACACCGCCGAGGTCGTCTCGCGCGTGCTGGCGTTGCTGCCGGGCCTGACGGTGCAGGCGCTGGCGCCCAATTTTCGCGGCGCGCAGAACGCGTACAACGGCGGCGTGCACAAGATCAGCATGCCGATCTCGGTCAGCGAGGGCCACAGCCGCGCCAACCTCAATCGCACGCCCGCCGAGTCCATCGTCATGATGCGGGAGGTGATGGACTGGCTGAAGGCGCAGGACCGGAAAGTGCCGGTGGTGGCGGGGGCATCGACGGCGTTCGGCTGCTCGATCGACGGCGTGGTGACGACGAAGCAAACGGTCGCGCTGTGCAAGGGCCTCGCCGACGCGGGCGTCGATCAGATCATGCTGGCGGACACCGTCGGCTACGCGCATCCGGCGCAGATCAAGGAAGTCGTCCGCGCGGTGCGCGATGAGATCGGGCCGGTGCTGTATGGCCTGCATCTGCACGACACCTGCGGTCTGGGCATCGCCAACGCGCTGGCGGGGCTGGAGGAAGGCATCCGCGCCTTCGATTCCTGCCTCGCCGGGTTGGGCGGCTGCCCGTACGCGCCCGGCGCATCGGGCAACGTGGTGACCGAGGATCTGGTGTTCATGCTGGAGAGCATGGGTTTCACCACCGGCATCGACTCTGGAGAAACTGCTGGAGGCGCGGGACGTGTTGCATGCCGGTCTGCCGGCCGAGCCGCTGCACGGGCAACTGGCGAAGGCGCGCATTCCGCCGACGTTCCGCAAGGCGGCCTGAGAGACAACCCAGCGCCTCGCGGTGGGAAGTCGCATTCGAACGCGATGCGGCGAAGTGGGTGTCGGTCGGTCATGCCGGTGGCATAAGCATCAGCATACTATCATCGGTAGCCGATTTTCTCGTTCACAACCGTGCGTTGAATAACCTGGGATAGGGCGTCCTGCTTGCGCTATCGTGCCCGGGACGGGGCCGTTTGCCCTGCCCACCTGGATTTATCGGATCACGAATGGACGTCCAGCGGCCCGGCAAAGGCGGCAAGACCTACATCGCCCTCGCCCTCGGCAACGCAGCACAGCGGTCCAAAGCGGCTTCGTCGTTGATGTCGTTCTACCAGTTCGCTGAATACGCTGACATCCCGCACGCCATCGTGGGCTGCCGCGCCCATCCGCCGCTGATTGCCTTGGTGGGAGAGGAACTGCCGGCAGCCGGAGGCTACGAATTTGTGCGCATGCTGCGCCTCGACGACAAGCTGGCAACGGTCCCGGTCGTTATGGTCGTGGCCGGGGACGACAAGCCCACCCGCGGTGCCGTGCATGAGTGCGGCGCCCAGGACCACATTGCTGAGCCCTACGCGCGGAGCGCTCTGATCGCGGCCATCTCCGGTCTGTTGAACCATGCTGTCGAGCGGCGTTGGAAACTGTTGCCCTCACTGCAGGGGAAAGCGCTCATCGGCACGCTGGAGCTGTTCAACGGAATATCGGACATCATCGGCAAGGGCGAGCCGATCCTTTACGGGGCCGTCAGCGACGCCTGCAAACCGCTCGTGGCCGCGGTTGCCAGCAACGATTTCAAGAGCATCCTCAATGGTGTGAGGGATCACGACAATTATTCGTATGTCCACTCACTGCGAGCTGGCGACATTCCTCGCATTTTTCGGCTTCAATCTCGGGCTGCCGCGGGACGAACAGATCGTCCTGGCCAGCTGGCGGGCTGCTGCACGATGTCGGCAAAATGGCAATCCCGCACGAGGTGCTCAACAAGCCAGGACGCCTCACCGGTCCGGAATTCGACGTGATGAAAGGCCATGTCACCTCGTCGATAAACTATCTGAAGGGCTGTGCGCGACCTGCCCCGGGGCATCATCACAATCGCCGCGCAACACCACGAAAAGCTGGACGGCAGCGGTTACCACGTCGGGTTTGGCTGGAAACAAATTGGACAGGCTGGCCCGTATGGCGTCGATCATCGACGTGTTCAGCGCGCTGACGGACCGGCGCGTCTATAAGCCGCCGATGGACGCCGAGACGGCGCTCAAGATAATGGTCGACCAGATGGCGTCACATCTGGACATGACTTTACTCGGACTGTTTCGTCAGATGCTGCTAGACGGCGCCCGGGATATCTCGCCTGCCGCGGTATAGGTTATCAATGGTAAATGGGTAGAGTGGGTTTCGTCGCGCTGAACTGGCGGTGGCGCCTCAGATGCCTGCGATGATCGATTTAATTCGATTGGCCATGGCTTCCATCGCGAACGGCTTGGTCAGCACGTGCATGCCCGGTCCTAACAGGCCGCCGCCGATCATCGCTACTTCAGCATACCCTGTGATGAACAGGACGGGCAGCTTTGGACGGCGTTCCCGGGCGGCATCAGCCATCTGCCGACCATTCATACCACCAGGCAGGCCGACGTCGGTGATAAGGAGATCAATGCGGACGTCGGATTGCAACACCTTCAGCGCCGACGCACTTTCAGCGACCTCAATCGCGGCATAGCCTAATTCTTCCAGTACTTCGGTGATCAACATGCGAACGGTCGGTTCGTCATCGACAATCAGGACCGTCTCGCCATGTTTGCCCGTTCGGCAACAAGGGGTTGGTTCAGCTCGAGCTCTTCCTCGGCCGCGCCGGAATGGCGCGGCAGGTAAATTCGCACGCTGGTTCCACGGCCCACCTCTGAACTGATCCGGACATGCCCTCCGGATTGCTTGGCAAATCCGTAGATCATCGATAGCCCCAAGCCGGTGCCCTGACCCGTCGGCTTGGTCGTGTAAAACGGGTCGAAGGCACGAGCCAGCACGTCGGGCGGCATCCCGCTGCCGGTGTCGGTTACGCAAATCGCGATGTATTGGCCGGGCTCAGACATCAGGCTCGTTCGAGCATGCGCGTTGGCCGTCTCAATCGTGAGGCGGCCCCCGTCGGGCATAGCGTCGCGAGCGTTGATGCACAGGTTGAGAATCGCATTTTCAAGCTGGTTCGAATTGCACAACGCCGGTGCAACATCGGCCGCAAGGACGGTGTCCAACTTGATCGTCGGCCCAATGCTGCGCCGGACCAGATCGTCCATTTCAGAAATCAGCCGATTGGGATTAACCGGCTTTGGATCGAGCGCCTGGCGGCGTGCGAAGGCAAGCAATCGATGCGTAAGGGCGGCCGCCCGTGACGCGCCTCCTTGAGCGCCGTTGATAAAGCGGCTGAGATCGCCGAAACGGCCCTGCGTGACCCGCTTCTGCAGCAGCTCAAGACTTCCACTGATCCCGGCCAGCAGATTGTTGAAGTCATGCGCGATGCCGCCCGTCAGCTGTCCGATGGCCTCCATCTTTTGCGCCTGAAACAGCTGTTCGCGTGCCTGCTCCAGCTGCAGTTGCACCTCGCGCCGCTCCGACAGATCGCGGGTTATCTTGGCGAAGCCAATCAGCGTGCCTTGATCAAGGATTGCGTCGATGACCACGCTGGCCCAGAAACGACTGCCATCTTTCCGTTGCCGCCAACCTTCGGCCTCGTAACGCCCTTCACGCCGTGCTGTCTCGAGTGCCCGTCTCGGCATACCCGCCTCCACATCTTCCGGAACGTAGAAGCGCGAAAAGTGCTGCCCGATTATCTCCGATGACAGATACCCCTTGATGCGTTGTGCCCCGCTATTCCAGTTTGAAACCTTTCCCTCCGGGCTGATCATGTAGATGGCGTAGTCGCTAACGCCCTCGACCAGCAGGCGAAACCGGCGCTCGGTCTCAAGCAGTGCCAGTTGCTCAGCGCGCTGCTCGGTCATGTCGCGGGTGATCTTGGCAAAGCCAACCAGATTGCCGGCGTGATAAACCGGATCAATGACGACCATGGCCCAGAACCGGCTGCCATCCTTACGGCAGCGCCATGCCTCGGTCGTAAATCGGCCGGACTCTGCGGCATTTCTCAGTGCCTGCTCGGGAGCCCCCGCGTCTCGATCCTCCGGGGTGTAAAAGCGTGAAAAATGCTCACCGATGATTTCTTCGGCTGTATAGCCCTTAATCTTCTCCGCGCCGGGGTTCCAGCTCGCCACCCGCCCATCAAGGTCGATCAGATAGATGGCATAATCCACGACCGCCTGGATGAGTAGGTCATTTGGATTGGCCTCGAATAAGGCGGCGGCCGTTGGTGGCCGACCATCATCAGCGGGCATTGCTAAAGCCTCGCTCGTCGGATGCGCGTTCATGGCGTTCGCCAGTTTGAATTTTCCTCAACTGGCTCGGCGGCGTGCATTAAACCGCACAGCAACCACGGCCGCAAATCAGGAAAAGACCGACGATCCCGCTCGTTCCTAGCGTGATGCCGCAACGTTTGGCAACCCAGGAGGAGATAGCCGAGGCGCTTGCCGTCACCATTGGCTCAGTGATTGCCTCACTCTGACCTATTCAGACCGCATGCCAAGCCCTCATGCCGCGGCCATCAGGTCGCGGATATGGCGTATGACATGGACGTGTCGATACGGTTTCCCGACAAACCGCGCCCCCACGGGCAGATTCCGCACATGCGGGCGGGGGCGCGCAGAGGTCAGAAGTAGCGCAATTTTAGGCCAGTTCTTTGCGGCATGATGCGCCAAGGCGAGACCATCCATGGCACCCGGCATATGAATATCGGTAAACAACACATGGATGCGGACAGAGTGAGCCTGAAGAATGCTGATAGCGGCTTCGGCATGTTCCGCTTCCAGCACTTCGAAGCCTGCATCCTCCAGCGCGGCGACGATAACCAAACGGACCAGCTCCTCATCTTCGGTCACGAGGACAAGAATTTGGTTCGGCATATGTTTTCCACCGTTAAAACAGCAGGCCTGAACCGCCAGCGACGCTCCGGGTTGCCACCCTCCCAGGATTTGTGATCGAAGGGTCGCGAATGTCACTTTGATTGCGATGATCATTGGGCCACCCAAGTGCCGCTCGACCCGGTCTACGAGCCCAGTTAATCCTGGTGATTTCGCGCACGCCCCTCTCACTCGCGCGAAACCGGCTGACCGCGCGCCTGTGGGCCTTGACCCGCTTTGCGGTCCAAGCGATTTCCCACCAACCCCGCGCGCGTAACAATCAGCCCAAGGGCTGCTGGTATAACTTGGGTTAAGCGGGCGCGGTGCTGTCGAGACCGGCTCGGCGACCCCCGAACTGAGCCAGCTCGCAGCCGATTTCGCGCGGCAATGTATCAGTTAAGAAATATCTTGCCGGGATTCATGATGCCGCGCGGGTCCAGCGCCTGTTTCACCGATCGCATCACCGCCAATGCCTCGGCACCGTGCTCCTGCTCCAGGAACTCGCGCTTGCCGATCCCGACGCCATGCTCGCCGCTGCACGATCCGCCCAGTGCCAGGGCCCGGGCGACGATCTTCTTGTCCAGTTCCCATGCCCGCGCCAGCCCGTCGGGCTCCGGCGGCACCAGGATGACGGTGTGGAAATTGCCGTCGCCGACGTGGCCAACGATCGGCGCGGTCAATCCGGAGGCGGCGATGTCCTCCTTGGCGCCAAGAATGGCCTCGGTCAGGCGCGAGATCGGCACGATCGCATCCGTGGCGATCCCCTGATGGCCCGGCCTTAGCGCCAGACCGGCCCAGTACGCGTCGTGCCTTGCCTGCCAGAGTTTGGCGCGTTCGCTGGGCTCGACGGCCCATCGGAAGCCGCTGCCTTCGAACCCAGCGGCGATCTCCTCCGCCTGGCTGGCCTGTTCAGCCACCCCTGCCGCGGTGCCATGGAATTCAAAAAACAGGCTCGGCAGCGCCTCCAGCCCTTGCAGTTTCGAGTAGCTGATGCACGCCGCCATCTGCACGTCGTCCAGCAGTTCCATGCGGGCGACGGGAATGCCCATCTGCAGGATGGCGATGACGGTCTCCACCGCGTCACGCAACGTGGGGAATTGACAGGTGGCCGACGACACCGCTTCGGGGATGCCGTGCAGGCGCAACTGGATTTCGGTGATGACGCCCAGCGTGCCCTCGGAACCGATGAACAGCCGGGTCAGATCGTAACCCGAGGAGGATTTGCGCACCCGTCCACCGGTGCGGATCAGCCGCCCGTCGGCAAGGGCCACGGTCAGGCCCATCACGTTCTCCCGCATCGCGCCATACCGCACCGCGTTGGTGCCGGAGGCTCGGGTCGCACACATCCCGCCGATGGTGCAGAGCGAGGTCCCGGGATCGACCGGAAAAAACAGTCCGGCATCGCGCAGGTGGGTGTTCAGTTGGTCTCGGGTAACGCCGGCCTGCACGCGGCAATCCATGTCGGGCTGGCTGACCTCGATGACCCGGGTCATCCGCGACAGGTCCAGCGTGATCCCGCCGCGCACCGGGGTGACGTGTCCTTCGAGCGAGGTGCCCGCTCCCCAGGGCACGACCGGCACCCGCGCCGCGTGGCAGAGCGCCAACAGCCGAGCGGCCTCGTCGGAGGTCTCGATGAAGGCGACCGCGTCGGGCAGGACCGGCTGTCTGGGTGTCCTGACCATGCGAATGATGTTCCCGCAGTGCCGCGTTCGTGGTGATGCGATCGGCCAGGAAGTCGCGGGCGGCCTGGATGACGCCTCGTGTGGCTTGGTCGGCGCCTTGGGTGTCTGGCATGGTTCGAAGGTTTCCTGGTCAGGTCCTGCGCGGAGGATTGGGCCGGTGGCGAGCGGCTGGCAAGCGCGATGATCGGCGGCGGTCGCGGTCTCGGCTGAAACGACCGCATGCGGCACCGTCGCGGCCGTGGTCGGCGGACGCTCCGGGGTGCTGAGTGCTCCTTTTGCCACGGGTCACCTAACCGAACCCAGCGGTGGGTTTTTTGCCCTCCTGTGAACCAGTTCACAGCCGCCCGGCGACCGGCGCGAATACCAAGCGCGCCCACCACCAAGCCGTGACGCAGCGATGACCTACAAAAGGGAGAGCGGCTGTTCGATCCCCGTCACAACCGGCTGCCTGCCCGGGGCACGCTTCGTTCGTTATGTAAATAGAACGTATCCAGCATCCCCGGCTAGCGCAACGGCACTTTCGCAGCCGCCGTCAGACCAACTTGTTTCTCTTTCAACCGGCTCCCGTCAGTGCGGCGTGCCGCAATCTGGAGAATATCCCATGGCCGCGACACCGACTGTCGGGAACGAGGTTATCATAACGCCCGATACGCTGGCTCAGTTTCCGCGGGTCACCGCACTCTCTGATGACACCTTCATCCTCGCCTGGCAGACCCTGCGGCAGACCATCGCCGGCTTCCACCTCGACGAGACCGGCAGCTCCGAGAGCCTCAACTTCCTCGCCTCCGTCTCGACCAACATCAAGTCGCTGACGCCGCTCGTCGTCCAGGAGAGCAGCGGCGCGATCGTAACGGATTTCGGCAATACCTCCGGATTGGGAAGCAACAATCCGACCCCGAACAACGAGGACATCACCGTGCACCCGGTCGGGGCGAACTTCAGTCCGTTCGACAGCCTGACCCGCCCTGAGCCGACGCCGGTCGATGAGCGGCTCGTCGACGCCGTGCCGACGCTGAAAGGCACCGCGGTCGCATTCCAGGTGCCCAATGGCCTTGGCATTCACACCAAGCTGCGCTGGATCGACGCCGACGCATTCTCGGACGGCGGCAAGATATCCGCTGATGTCCCCCTCGAAGTCCCGGGCGACACCAATTCCCAGGAAAACATCGCCCTGATGCCGTCCGGCACGGATCTCGTCACCGCTGCCTACGCGGAAGTCAATTCGGCGACCGGGGCTTCGGAAATCCTGTTGCAGACGCTCACGCCGAACGGCATCACCAGCCTTCCCGGCGCTGGTGAGCGACCAAAACAGTCACGCGAATTTCCCCGACATCGCGAGGCTGGCCGATGGCTCGTTCGTCGTCGTCTACCAGGACGACCACGGCCTCATCATAAGTCACTTCACGGCCGCGGGGGTCGAAGATACCGCTGCCAGGATCAGGGACTCGTCGCAGGGGCTCCTGCCGAAGGTGACCGGCCTCAAGGACGGCAGCTTCATCGTCGCGTGGACCGCGGGCGTCGGCACCGAGAGCGACGGGTCACCCAACGAGGACATCTTCCTGCGTCGTTTCGTCATCATACCGCAGAGCCCCGGCTCGTCCGTCAATATAATCGGAGACACCGGCAGTCTGGTGCATCTCGCGCAACCCGGTGACCAGGGCGAAATCAGCATGACCACGCTCGCCGATGGACGCGTGGTGCTGGCCTATTCGAGCGAGACCGGCGATGCCACGAATGTCAACAATATCGTCTATCGGATCCTCGATCCCCGCGATCCGACCCTGACGGGGACCGAGGGGAACGACGGCATCGTGGCGCAGCAGACCGCGTCGACGATCAACGCCCTTGGCGGCAATGACACTCTGGTCGGCGGTCCAGGCAACGACAAACTCGATGGTGGCTCGGGCATCGACACGGCCAAGTTCAACGGTGTCCCGGCGGCGGTGAACGTGGACCTCGCGAAAGGCACCGCCACGGGCCAGGGCACGGATACGTTGGTGAACATCGAGAATGTCATCGGCTCGAACTTTGATGACACCATCGCGGGCGATGCCAGCAGGAACACCATTGACGGCGGCCTTGGCAACGACACCCTGGACGGTCGTGACGGCACCGACACGGTATCCTTCCAGTCCAGCACCGCCCCGGTGACCGTCGACCTGTACAAGGGCACGGCGACCGGCGAGGGCACCGACACGCTGCGAGGTTTCGGCAACGTGATCGGTTCGGACAAGAACGATACCATCACCGGCAGCAACGGCGACAATGTGCTGGACGGCAGGGGCGGCTTCGACACCATGCAGGGGCTGGGCGGCAACGACACCTATGTCGTCGATCTCTCCGGGGACGTGGCAAAGGAGGCCCCCGGACAAGGCACCGACACTGTACTCGCCAGCGTCGACTATACTATCGGCGCCGGGCAGTCGATCGAGATACTCAAAACCACCAACCCCGGTGACGCCACGCCGATCAACCTGACCGGCAACGAACTGAGCCAGGCCATATCGGCAATGCTGGACCGAACTTCATCAATGGGCGCGATGGCAACGACACGCTGACCGGGCTTGGTGGCGCCGACACCTTCGTCTTCAACACTGCCCTGAACGCCAAGACAAACGTCGACACCATCACCGACTTCGATCCGCTGGTCGACAAGATCCAGCTCGACAGCTCGATCTTCGCGGGACTCGCGCCCGGGGTGCTGCCCGACAGTGCGTTCTTTGTCGGACCGGCCGCAAACACCGCCGACCAGCGGATCATCTACAATCAGTCGACAGGCGTCGTTGACCTACGACAGCAACGGCAATGCGGCGGGAGGAGCGACCGTGTTCGCCACCCTCTCCCATGGCCTGGCGCTGCACGCGGCAAACTTCACGGTCGCCTGAACGCTGGGTGGGGCGGTGACGCCGTCCCAATTCCGTGTCCTATCAGCCAGAGGCGTGCGGGCTGAGGATGATGGTGGCATGGTAGTTCAGGATTCCGCCGTTGGCACTGACCAGCACGTAATCGTTGCGCGGCACCTGGCGGGCGCCGCCTTGGCCACGCGCCTGCACCACCGCCTCCGACAGCGGCGTGAAGCCCCACATGTAATAGCCGGAAAGCTGCCCGCCGCCGGTATTCGTCGGCAACGCGCCGCCGGGTCCAAGTTTACCGTCCGCCACGAACGGTCCACCCTCGCCCTTGGCGCAGAAGCCATAGTCTTCCAGCGTAACGAGCACGGTATAGGTGTAGCAGTCATAGAGCTGGCATGTGCCGATGTCGTCGCGCGTGATACCGGCCATGCGAAACGCGATTTCGCCCGACCGTTTCGCACCCGTATCAACCCCCGGATGCCGGTCGGTGCGCAGATTATCGCCCTGGCGCGCACTGCGCATATCCCAGAACATTCACCGGCGGCTGCCGCAGATCACGCGCCCGCTCGGCTGACGTAACGATCACCGCGACCGCACCATTTGAAACGAGGCAACAGTCCAGCAGCCGCAACGGTTCGGCGATGAAGCGGGAGTTGCGATGATCCTCCAGCGTCATCGGTTTCCGCATCTGCGCCCATGGACTCATTTGCGCCCATTGCCGCTGACCAACCGCGATGGTGCCGAATTGTTCCACAGTCGTGCCGTACAGATGCATATGCCGCCGTGCCGCCATGGCATATTCCGGGTTGGCACCAAAATTGCCGTACGCCGCGCGCAGACCGACCATGCCGCCCAGCGGAAAGCGGTGCGGTCCCGCATAGGACTGGCCGGCCCCCCGTGTCGGCGAGAGCGGCGCATCGGCGTAGACCAGCACTACGACGTTCGCGAGGCCCTCGCGGATCGCCATGCAGGCATACTGCATCATGCTGCCGGCGGTCGAGCCATAGGCGCTCATCACGTTGACGAGAGTCAGGTTTTCGAACCCGAGCATCATCTGCGTGCGAACGTCCATGTCACCGGGAATGTTCGCATTGATCAGCAGCCCATCGACGTCACCTTTCGTCAGGCCCGCATCATCCAGCGCCAACGCGATCGCCTCGCCCGCGAAATCAACGGCTCGGCGACCATAGATCTTGCCCATCGGCGTGACGCCGAGACCGACGATGGCACCCTTCGGCTGATTCGCCATGATCGCTGTCTCCTGCTCAACCGCGGGCCGGCTGGAATTTCGGGATACGCACATCTCCGTCGGCGGCTTCGAACACGACCTCCAGCTTCATGCCAATGCGGAGCGCGTCGTTGTCGATGCCGACGACGTTGGATGTCATTCGCACACCCTCGGCCAGGTCGATCTGGGCAACGTTGTAGGGCACGGCTGAAGCAAAGGCCGGATTCATCACCTGATGCATGATGGTGAACGTGTAGAGGCTGCCGCGGCCACTGGCCTGCCGCCACTCCAGCTTTGCCGCGAAGCAATGCGGGCAGCGCTCCCGCACCGGGAAGCTCCACTGGTCGCAGGCAGTACAATGTTGCAGCATGAGCCTGCCTTCACGTGCCCCATCGAAGAACGGAGCGCTGATCTCGTCGGGAATGGGGGTTGGCTTACTGACTGGCCTGCGACATCGGCGTTCACTCCTTGCACGACAAGGGTAGCTGCGGGTCAAGCCGGTGACAACGGGACGGAACGCGGCCATAGTCAGCGCAAGTCGGAACAACGAGGAAACCCCAATGAGCCTGGCCGCCGGAACACGCGATCTTTCGACCATGCTGCGGCCGCGCTCGATCGCTTTGGTTGGTGCGACCGACAGATCGACCTGGTCGAAGAGCACATTCGCAAATCTCACCACCCTCAAATACGACGGCGAAGTGCATCTCGTTGCGCGGCGCGGCGGCATCGTGCACGGCCGGCCGGCCGCAACGTCCTGCGCTGCGCTGGGCGTGAAGATCGATCTCGGCCTGCTCATGGTGCCGGCGGCCGCGATCGAGGAGGCAATGGCCGATCTCGGCGCGGCCGGCGCGCGCAACGCCGTGATCCTGACGTCAGGCTTTGCGGAAACCGGTGACGACGGCGCCACGAACCAGCAAAAACTGGCCGAACTCGCCAGCCGCTTCGGCATTTCGGTGCTCGGCCCGAACTGCCTGGGATTTGTCAACTTCCTCGATGACGTGCCGCTGTGGACCGGCGCGATCCGCGCGCCCGCCTCACCGGGACCGATCGCAATGATCTCGCAGAGCGGCGCGACCGCCGGGATATTCGCTGGCCTCGCGCAGCAGCAGGAGATCGGTCTCAGTCATATCATCTCAACTGGCAACGAAGCCGACCTCGACGGCGCGTCGTTCGCGGACCATCTGCTCGACGATGAGCGGATTCGTGCGATCGCCATGTTCATCGAATCGATCCGCGATCCACATCATTTCGCTGCCGTGGCGCAGAAGGCACGCGCGGTTGGCAAACCTATTGTTGCGCTCAAGATCGGACTTTCCGACGTCACCGCGCGGTCGGCTCAGGCTCATACCGGATCGCTGGTTGGCGATGACCGCGTGTTCGAAGGCATCTGCCGACAATTCGGTGTCGTAAGGGTCAGTTCGATCGAGGACCTGTTGTTCACCGCTGACGTGATCGCGCGTACCGGGGTGATTGGCGGCAAAGGACTAGGGCTTGTCTCGGTCTCAGGTGGCGCCTGCGAAATCGCGGCTGATTCGCTTCAGGTTCAGGGCGTCCCGTTGCCGCCGCTGCCGGTCATCCACGGCACAGTCGTTGCTGGCGGTACTGCCGAGCTTCGGGACGCCGCACAATCCGCTGGACATCACCGGGGGGGCTGTGCTGGAGCCGGAACTGTTCGAGAAGGCATTGAAGATCATGGGCAACGAGCCGGCGTTCTCGGCGCTGGTCTGCCTGTTCGATGTGCCGGCGACCGAGGCTCAGGCAACCGAGTTCCAGATCGCCGGCCTGCGCCACATCTCGTTGGGACTGAAGGATCAGCCGCTGCCGGCCCTGATGATCAGCCACACGATGAAGCCGGTTACCGAGGTCACGCGACGCGTCGTCTCCGATCTCGGCCTGCCCTACACCGCGGCGGGGATCTCGCATGGTCTCTCAGCCTTTGGCCGCGCGTGGTGGTGGTCGGAACAGCAACGACGCGAGGTTGCCGTCTGGACTCCACCCGCCGATGTTGCCGGACCCGCTGAATGGCCGCACACCGAGCAAGCCGTGCTCGACCATCTCGCTCGGCATGGCGTGCCGATCGTTCCGGCGACGCTGGCTGAAAGACGAGGCGGCGGCAGTCGCCGCTGCTCGCGCCCTCGGCGGACGCGTCGTGCTGAAAATCGCCTCGACCGACATTCAGCATAAAAGCGATATCGGCGGTGTCGCGCTGAATCTCGAAGGCGACGACGCTGTCGCCGACGCGTTCCGCCGCGTAATGGCAGCAGCACCCGCCGGTGCGCGCGTCGATGGCGTGCTGGTATCGCCGATGCGCGAGAGGGGACTGGAACTCTTCGTCGGCTGCACCCGCGATCCGCAATGGGGACCGGTCCTCGCCGTGGGTCTCGGCGGCGTCTTCGTCGAGGTATTGCAGGACGTCGCGCTGCGTGTGCTGCCCGTCACGGCAGCGGAGGTGCGACGCATGCTGGCGCGAGTTGAAAGGCGCCAGGATGCTGGAGGGGCAACGCGGCGTTCCCGCGGCTGATCTCGATGCGGTGGCCACAGTCATCGCACGCATCGGCGATGCTGCCGTGGCGCTGGGTCCGATGCTCGACGCGCTGGATGTGAACCCGCTCTGGGTGCGCGGGTCGCACGTGGAGGCGCTGGACGGGCTTGCGGTGGCCCGCACCGCCTGACTGGACGCCGATCCGGGGCCTGAAGACGCAACCAGCGGCGGATACCTGATCAGCTCGTTGTGCTTACGGAAATAGCCAGCCGGTATCTCGTTTCCGCATCACCGCCTCCGGGTTGCCCCCCAGACCCGCCCGGCCTAACGTCCCCTGGGTTCAGGACCGGAGGATTACAGACCATGGCTCAAGCCGGACGCGCGTTGCCGCAGCCGACGCCGGAGACACAGCATTTCTGGGATGGCACAAAAGCGAACGAGTTGCTGCTGCAGCGCTGCGACGACTGCGCCAAGGTCTATTTTCCTCCGCGGCCATTCTGCCCTGTCTGCGCATCCCGCAAGGTCTCCGTCACCAAGGCGAGCGGTCGGGCAAAACTGTTCAGCTACGTGATCCACCACCGGGCGGTACCCGGTTTCACACCGCCCTACGCGATCGCGGTGGTCGAATTGGCGGAGGGACCACGCATGATGACCAACATCGTCGATTGTGAGCAGACGCCCGAGGCACTGGTGCTCGACATGCCGGTGGAGGTTGTGTTCCAGCCTCAGGACGATGCGATCACGCTCCCTCTGTTCCGCCCGGCGAAAGGCTGATCCGATGCCACACAATACAGTCGCCGTGGTTGGCGCCGCCGAAACCACCAAGCTGGGTGTCATTCCGGACCTGTCCCAAATCGGGCTGCATGCTGATGCGGCAATCAATGCGATGGCCGATTGTGGCCTGAAGCCGAAGGACATCGACGGCATCGCCACGGCAAACGAGACCCCGGTGCAACTGGCGCATTATCTGGGCATTACGCCGACCTGGATCGACGGCACGTCGGTTGGCGGCTGCAGCTTCATGATTCACGTCCGCCATGCCGCGGCGGCGATCGAAGTTGGGGCTGGCGAAGACCATCCTCATCACCCACGGCGAGAGCGGCAAGTCGCGGATCGGCAATCCTCCGCGCTCGGTGCCGCCTTCGTCACTGGCCGGGCAATTCGAGCAGCCGTTCGGGCCGATGGGGCCGCCGTCGATGTTCACCATTCCCGTGCTGCGCTACATGAAGACCTACGGCGTGACGGTCGAGCAGATCGCTCAGGTCTGTGTCGTGCAGCGGGAGTGGGCAGCGAAGAACCCGCGTGCGACATTTCGCAATCCGATCACGACGGACGACGTGCTGAACAGCCGGATGATTGCCTATCCGTTCCGGCTATTGATGTGCTGCCTGGTGACCGACGGCGGCGGTGCACTGATCCTGACGTCCGCCGAGCGCGCCAGGGATTTCCCGACCAAGCCAGTGTATATACTGGGCACCGGCGAAAGCGCGGAAACGCCGATGGTCAGTCAGATGGAGGATTTCACCTCGTCGCGCGCGTTCCGAGTCGCTGGCCCGACCGCCTTCAAGGAAGCCGGCATCGCGCACAAGGATGTTGACCATCTAATGATCTACGACGCCTTCGCGCATCTGCCGCTCTATGGGCTGGAGGACCTGGGCTTTCTGCCGAAGGGTGAGGCCGCCGCGTTCATCGCCGGACGAAACACCGCGCCGGGTGGATCGTTGCCCTTGAACACCAATGGCGGCGGTTTGTCGTATATGCACTCGGGCATGTACGGGATGTACGCTTTGCAGGAGAGTGTGCGACAGATCCGCGGCGTCGCGCCGGCCCAGATCCCCGGCGCGAAGATTTCGGTCTGCCACGGCGTCGGCGGCATGTTCGCGGCTTCCGGAACGATCATCTTCAGCAACCAGGCACCGTGATGGCGGGGAGAATTCGACTATGACAGACAGCCTGTTCACGGGCCTGAAAGTCATCGATTGCGCAAGCTGGGTCGCCGGGCCGGCGGCGGCGACCATCCTGTCGGACTTTGGCGCCGACGTGATCAAGATCGAGCCGCCGGGCGCCGGCGACCCATGGCGGGCGTCCTCTCCCATTCCGGGGAGGAAGCTGGATTATTACTGGCAGCTCACGTCGCGCAACAAGCGCAGTCTCGCGCTCGATCTGAAGCATTCCGATGGCCAGGCAGTGCTGCATCGCCTGACGGCGTCCGCCGACGTTTTCATAACAAATTACCCGTTGCCGGTGCGCGAGCGACTGCGGATGGCGGCGGCGGACCTGACTCCGCTCAACCCGCGGCTGATCTATGCGTCGTTCACCGCGTATGGCGAAGCGGGGGATGAAGCTGCGAAGACCGGCTTCAACTCGACGGCTTACTGGGCGCGCAGCGGTCTGATGGACATGGTGCGCGCGGACGCTGATACGGTGCCGTCGCGTTCGATGCCGGGAATGGGTGATTTCCCGAGCGCAACGGGCGTCTATGCCGCTATCCTTACGGCACTGTATCGGCGGGAGAAGACCGGACTTGGCGGCCTGGTGCGATCTTCGCTGTTGCAGAGCGGACTTTGGGCGAACGCCTGCGCCGTGCAGACGCGTCTGTTCGGCGAGCACGTGGCACTGCGCCCGCGCCGCGAGGACGCTCCGAACGCGCTGGCGAATCACTATCAGTCCCGCGATGGCCGATGGTTCATCATGGCGATGTTCAACGAGCAGCGACAGTTACCGGCGTTTCTTGCGGCGATTGGCCGTGAGGAACTGACCGACGATCCTCGGTTCGCCACGACCGACGCGCGGAAGCAGCATGCCAGGGAACTGGTCATGATCCTCGATGCGGTCTTCGCCACGCGTGATCTGGCCGACTGGCGCACCATCCTCGACTCCATCGGCCTCACCTTCGGCATCGTCGCAACCGTGGACGAGGCGCTGGACGATCCGCAGATGCGCCATGCCGGAGCGCTGGTGCCATTCGGCGATGGTCGGGGCCTGACCGTCATGACACCGTTCCACATCGATGGCGTCGAGAAGGTTCCTGCCAGCCGTGCCCCGTCTGTCGGCCAGCATAACGAAGCCGTGCTGCGGGACGCCGGCTACAGCCGCGATGATATCGAGCGGCTCCGCGGGCTGGGCGTCGTTGCATAGCCGCGGCACTTGCTGTCCGCGGCGGTGCTGCTGCTGACGCTCGCCGTTACCTTCGGTGCGGGCCTGGGGTTGTGGCATCTGCGCGCGGCCGAGGGCGGCGTCGCACGTCCGCCCGCCTCGTTTGGTATCGCTCACGGATCGATCGGTGCCGGCGGTTTGGCCATCCTACTGCTGACGTTGCTGGCACCGGCGCATGGTGTCGCGGCGGGTGCAGGCTCGTTCGGCCTGATTGCCGCAGTGTTTTTTGCCGCCGCTCTGATAACGGGACTCGTCGCCCTGATACGGCGCTGGAAGAACCCCGTGGTAACGATGGCAATCCATTCCGGCGTCGCCATCATCGCCTATGTCATGCTGGTGGCGTGGACCTCGCTGGACTGACCCCGCCGCGCTTTCACGGTCCAACCGCGCCCACGACAGGGCGCGGCTTCGCGCGACGCTTTACCCATTCCTCGATGCGCTGAAACACAACGAAGAATGAGGGAACGAACAAAACCGCTAGGCAGGTCGAAGCGAGCATCCCGGTCAGCACGCTGATGCCCAGGGAGACACGTGCCGCCGCCCCCGCGCCGCTCGCGGTAACCAGGGGCACCACGCCGAGAATGAAAGCGAGGGACGTCATAACGATCGGACGGAATCGTGTCTCTGCTGCACTGACCGCGGCCTGGACGACCGGCATGTTCTCTATCAGGCGGCGCTCACGGGCCACTTCCACGATCAGGATCGCGTTCTTGGCCGCCAGGGCAATCAGCAGGACAAGCCCGATCTGGGTGTAGAGATTGTTGGCGAGTCCGAGAGCGCCGAGGGCGATTGCCGGTCCTGCCAGCGCCAGCGGGACGGCGAGGATCACGGCAAGGGGGGCGATCCAGCTTTCGTACTGCGCCGCCAGACAGAGATAGACCAACAACATTCCGAGGCCGAACACGGCATAGATCTGGCCGCCGACCGACTTCTCCTGATAGGACAATGCGGTCCACTCATAGTCGCTGCCGCGCGGCAGCGCCGTCGCCCCGATCTGCTCCATCAAGGACATGGCCTCGCCGGAACTGAATCCAGGCGCCGGTGCGCCGATGATCGTTGCGGCTGGATACAGATTGTACAACGTGATCAATGCAGGCCCGGTAGTCTGCCGGATCTCCGTCAGGGTGCCAAGTGGAACCATTTTACCGTCCTGGCTACGGACCCTGAGGTTGGCTATGTCTTCCGGAAGCAGGCGAAATTTTGCGTCCGCCTGGGCGTAGACCTGAAACGTTCGGCCGAATTTGTTGAACTGGTTGACATAGCTCGATCCGACATAGGAGGACAGCGTGTCGAACACATCGCCGACCGGCACATGCAGGCTTTCCGCCTTGACGCGATCCACCAGGACCTCGAGTTGCGGCACATCTGACGCGAAAGGTGTTGATCAGGTGCTGCAGTCCGCTCTGGCTGGCGCCATCGGCGACGACCGCCCGGGTTATCGTTTCGAGTTTGGAGAAATCAACGCTACCATCACGCAATTCGATCATCATGTTGAAACCGCTGGCATTGCCGATGCCCTGAATTGGTGGCGGTATCACGACGAAGGCGCTGGCCTCGGCCATCTCGTCGAGCGCTCCCTGGAGATGCCCATAGATGCTGCGCAGATCCTCTCCTTTCGCCTTCCCCCGCACCCCCCAGTCCTTCAGGATCACATATACGGCACCGGAAGAGGCGAGCGAGGCACTGTTGTCGAGTACCGAGATACCCGAGATTTCGATGACCTGATCCACGCCGGGGGTGGCACGCGCGATTTGTGCGGCCCCGTCCAATGCACGCTGGGTACGTTCCAGCGAGGCGCCATCTGGCAGTTGCACACCGATGATGACGTAGCCCTGGTCCTCGATCGGAATGAAAGCGGTCGGCAGGCGGGCAACCCCCCATATCGCAACGGCTGCCACACACAATGCCAACAGCGCCATCAGGATGCTGTGCCTCACCATATGTCCGATGAGCGCGGCATAGCCATGCTGCAGCGGAGCGTAGGCACGGTTGAAGGCACGCGACAGAATGTTGCGCTGCTCCGGCGGAACCGGGGGGCGCAGCCACAGAGCGCACTGGGTTGGTTTCAAAGTCGCCGCGTTGATCGCGCTGATCAAGGCCGTCGCCGCAATGACCATGGCGAACTGTGCATACATCTGTCCCGTCAGCCCCGGCAGAAAGGCGGCGGGCACGAACACCGACATCAGCACAAGAGTGATGCCGATGATCGGCCCGAACAACTCCTTCATGGCCTGAATTGTTCCGTCATGTGCCGACAGGCCGCGCTCCATATGATGCGCTGCCCCTTCGACCACGACGATGGCGTCGTCGACCACGATGCCGATCGCAAGTATGACCGCGAACAGCGTGGACAGATTGATGGTGAAGCCGAGCGCCGCCATCGCCGCGAAGGCGCCGATGATGGTGACCGGGACGGTCGTCGCCGGCACCAGCGTGGCGCGCCAATCCTGCAGGAAGACCAGGATCACCACCAGGACCAGGATCCCGGCCTCGATCAGTGTTTTGTACACTTCGTGGATCGAGGCGTTGACGAAACCGGTGGTATCGAACGGTATTCCCCACACCAGCCCTTGCGGAAAGGCCTTGGCGAGTTCCGCCATCTTGGCGCGCACGCTGGTGGCGACGGCCAGTGCGTTGGCGTCGGGAAACTGAAAGATCGCCATGCCGGCCGCGGTTGGCCATTCAGGCGGAACGATTGCGAATAGGTTTGGGCACCGAGTTCCACCCTGGCGACGTCTTTCACCCGGGTAATGCTCGCGGTGCCCCCGTTGGTGCCGCTCTGGACCTTGACTATGATGTTGCCGAAAGCGGTCGCGTCGGCAAGCCGTCCCTCGACATTCACGGTATACTGGAACGCCTGCCCTGCCGGGGCCGGCGGAGCGCCCACCTGGCCCGCGGTTACCTGCTGGCTCTGCTGCTTGATAGCCAGAATGACATCCTCGGCGCCCGAGTCCCCGCGCCTGCAGCTTCTCCGGATCGAGCCAGACGCGCATCGAATATTGACCGACGCCGAAAACGTTGACGTTGCCCACGCCCGGAAGCCGTGACAGCTCGTTGACCAGATTGATCGTGGCGTAGTTGCTGAGATAAAGACTGTCGAAACGGCCATCGGGCGCGGTCAGCGTAACGATCTGCAGAATGGCGGTGGATTTCTGCTGCACCACGACGCCCTGAGCCTGCACCGACTGTGGCAGCGAAGCCGTGGCGCTCGCCACCCGGTTCTGCACCAGCACCTGGGCAAAGTTCAAATCGGTGCCGATATCGAAGGTGACGGTCAGTGTATAGGTGCCGTCATTCGCGCTGGTGGACTGCATGTACAGCATGTGCTGCACGCCGTTCACCTGTTGCTCGATCGGGAGCGCAACGGTATTCATCACCGTCTCGGCGCTGGCGCCGGGGTAGCGTGTGGTGACCTGCACCGTCGGCGGCACGACGTTCGGATACTGCGCCACCGGCAGGTCGAACAGCGCGACCGCGCCCAGCAGCACGAAGACGATCGCCAGCACGTTGGCCAGCACCGGCCGATCGATGAAGAAGCTTGAGATCATCGCTGTGCCGCCGTCATGATTTGCCGGTGGCGGACGCAGCCGCCTGGATTGTACCCTGCTGGGGCGCCACCTTGTCGCCGACGACCGCGCGCTGGAGCCCGGAAATGATGACCCGCTCGTCTGGCTGGAGCCCGGTCATTATCACCCGCAGGCTGCCGACCCGGGCGCCCGTCGTAACGGTGCGCTGCTGAACCACGTCGTCCTTGTCGACGACAAGCAAATAACGGCCGGACTGATCCGCGCTCAGGGCGGTATCGGGCACCAGCAAGGCCTCGGCCTCCTGCGCCACCATTGGCACCCGCACACGCGCGAAGAAACCCGGCAGCAACGCTCGGTCCGCGTTGGCAAGGACACCGCGCACCATCAACGTCCCGGTTGAGGTGTCGATGGTCGGCGCGGCATAGTCCAGCTTGCCGCTGTGCGGATATCCGGTCTCCGTCATCAGACCGATTTCGACTGTGACCTTGTTGAGGTCGGCCTCATTGATGCCCGACTTGCGCAGGCTGGAACGGACGCGCAACACGTCTTGTTCGCTGATGTTGAAAGAGACGTAGATCGGGTTGAACTGCACCACGCTCGCCAGCTTGGTTGGGGCGTTGACGCCGACCAGGCCTCCGACGGAAACCTGGTGCGCGGTCATTACGCCGTCGAACGGCGCGGTCACCTGCGTATAGCCGAGGTTGATGGCGGCCAGCGTCACTGCAGCCTGCTGATTGATCACGTTCGCGCGGTCCGTATCGCGCTGGGCCAGGGCCTGTTCCACGACCGACTGAGATGCGAAATCACTGCGCCCGAGTGAGGACTGGCGCTTGTATTCGTCCTCGGACTGCAACGCCTGAGCCTGCGCCGAAGTCAGCTGCGACTGCGCCTGTTGCAGCTTAGCCTGATAGGGCGCCGGCTCGATGACGAAGAGGGTGTCGCCGCGATGCACCGCGGCGCCATCCGCGACGCGGATATCCTGGAGAAAACCCTCGACGCGGGCCTCGAGATCGACCTGATTGTAGGCGACAGTGTTGCCGGTCGCCTCCAGATAAGGCGTCACCGGCTGACGTAGTGGCTGCGCCACCGCGACACGGGGCGGCGGCGGAGCGACGTAAGCGTTTTCGCGCTTGCATCCAGACAGGCTTGATCAGCACCAGGGCCAGCACGGCATGGCGCCAATCCACCCGGGCGGCGCCTTGTCATCGGGCTGCCACGCGCTTCGGCGAGTGCGCTCCTGCAGGTGGTGAAAGCCGTGGTTCATTCTCGGCCAGGCAGGCCATCGCTCGGCCGCCGCCGAGCCCCACGCCGTGACAGTAGGCGCGGAAATCGCCGCCGCACGCGTTGCGCATCAGGCGGCCTGTTGCCGGGGAGACATCGCGGGCGCTGCACCGGGTGGCGCCATGGGGGCGCGCCGCCGGCTGGGGCGGATGCGACGGTCCGCCGCTCACCGCCGCCAGCGCTGTCTGGCAATCCGGCGACAAACTGGTTTGATGCTGTTGCAGGCACTGCAATGCGGCGCTGCCGCCGGGCGGCACGCTCGAGCAGTGAGACTGGTAATCGGACCGACAGGACTGCTTGATGGCGGCGGCCTGCGCCTGGGTCGGCTGCTGCGCGAACGCGGTTCCGGCGAAAAGGCATGCCAGGAAGCCGAGCAGAAACATCGGCCAGGTCAGTCGCCGGAGTAATGTCAAGCGCCGCTGAAACTGGCCCTTGCTGCTGGAGTGTCGTCACCGGACCCCCGCCTTCCCCCGCCTTCCCCGCCTTCGCAGGGTTCCGCAGGGATTCCGCGGGGCCAAGCTTGGCCGGTGACCCACGACTTTTCCTCCACAACACTGCAAGTCGTGGGTCCCCGGCCTCGCCGGGGATGACACTGAAGACGCGGTCGTTGCATTAGCTTCATGGTCCGTTGGCATAGCGTCATGGATTCCTCCGTGATCTGATCTGACGGTCTCATTCGCGCCGGAAACGTCCGCCGCCGCCGAAGCGGCCGCCGCCCGTGCCCCAGCCGCCGAAGCGGCCTGCCGCCGCCAGATCGTCCCTCATCGCCGGCGGAGCGAGCCTGACGGTCCTGCTCCAGTTGTTGGTACGACGAGCTGTCCATCGCGGAGCGCGATCCGCGCTCGGATTCTCCGTTGTGTTCGTCCGCTGCTGCGCCTGCGGCGACTGGGTCCGATTTTGCGCTCCCGCACTTGCGCTCGGACTCGCGGTTGGCTGCTGGCTGGTGGACTGGGAGTGGGTCGAAGATTGCTGGTCGCGGATTGCGGTTGGTGGAAGACCTTTGCTGGCTGTCGTGTTGCTGCCTGTCGTGTTGCTGGGCGGGTTGACCGGCTGCCAGCCGCCGTTGCTCCATTTTGACCAGCCGTCCGAGCTGTGCTGATACGCGTTGCCGTCGTGGCCGGCGTAGACGTCGCCGTTCTGCGTCTTCACCGCGCCCCCGCTGTTGCCGTTCACGCCGCGGTATCCGGCGCCCTCCGCGCCGGTGGAGGAACTGAAGCCGCCCGCGGAACCTCGGGCATTGCTGCCGCTTTGGTGTGCACCGTCTGGTTGGGACCGGTCAGCGTGCTGGAGCCCCAGCGTGAGTAAGCGTTCCAGTTCTGGTTGGTGGAGCCGGAGACGCCGGTATGCGGATTGTACCAGCTCCCTTGAGCCGAACCGCCGCTGGTATTCCACGAGGCGGTGCCACGCGCATAGCCGCCGGTGCTGGGATTGTAGTACGAGACACCCGATACGCCGCCGTTCGGACCGTAGATCGACGCCGCCGCGTCCATAGGCGCCGGTGGTTGGATTGTAGTATGTGCCGCCCGTCGCGACGCCACCGTACCGGCCATAGACGGTGCCGCCCTGCACCCACGCACCGGTCGTGGTATTGTAGGCGACAGGGCCGATATATGAATACGGGTATGGATAGTAGATCGGCACCGGCCCCGGGATGACCACCGGCGGATAGTAGTATCCACTGCCATAGACCACGACGCCGGCGGTGACGAAGCCCATCATATAGCCCGATGTGTAGCCATAGGTCACCGCGGCCGGGCGTCGCGCCATACACCTTCACATACGTAACATTGTACAGCGGGCTGTTCGGCGGGATCGTGTAGATCACCGGCGGCACGCTGTCGCCAGGACCCAGGGGCCGGTTGGCGACGGTCCGACGAACCAGGCACCCTGATAGCAGACATAGAATTTGCCGCCGGCGCCGATCACCTCGAACGGCGTGTTGACCGCGTAAGTCATGCTCGTGCCGGGGATTGGCTTGAACTGCGGCTGGCCGGCATAGGTCACGGTGAGTTTCGCCGACGCTTGGTTCAGCGTTGCCTGCCGCGGCACCTGTGCCTGCAGCACCGCAAGCTGCGCCTGGGCGGTGCCAGGGACGGAGGGGAGAACATCGGCATGTGGGCTGTCTGACGGGATCAGCGCGAAGTCCGGCGGCAGCTTGTCACTGGCGAAGCTCCCACGCCTCGTCAAGGCCGTGCGCGGAAAACCAGCGGCCCGAGGCCAGCAGGTAGAACAGGCCGCTCGACGGGTCGAAAAACAGCACGCTGTTGGTATTCCTGACGACCTGCAGGCCGGTTCCTGGCACCGGTTCGAATTGCGGAGCGCCCGAGGTGACGATGATCTCCGCCGGCTTGGTGCTGACGAAGATCACCTGCACGACGCCCGGACCGCTGGCGGGTGGCGGAATCGCCTTGCGGGCGGCGGCGAAATTGGCGTCCACAGGAAGCGCCGAGAACGCCGGCGGCAGCCTGGTAACCTGCGTACGGACCGCTGTAGGCAGGCGCGGCCAGCCACAATCCGTTGTTCAGCAGGTACCAGTTGTTGCCGTCGGTGAAGATTTCCCAGTTGGTATTGACCGCATAGGACAGGCCGGTCTTGCCGACCGGAGCCAGCACCGGCTCACCGTCGAACACCACCAGCGACGCCGGTTTGGAGCTGTAAAAGATTGCCGGCGGGTCGTTGCTGACCGCGGGGCGCTCCGGCGTTGTCTGTTGGCGGAGACTGAGAAGAACCGACTGCAGGGGAATCGGCCTGAGCGGCCGGTCTGGCAGCACCTGCCTGATCCGCGCCTCGATCCGTGCCGCCCGGTCGGTATTCAGCGTCGGAAAATGCGATGTGATCAGTTGCGGATTTGATAGATAACACCTGCCCGGTCGCGGCATCGGTTTGGGTAGAGAACGAAATCTCGGTGGTGCCGAGCACCGGTGCCGCGTCGCCGGGGAGTGTGATGGCCATCGCCTCGCGCGTCGTCAGCGTCTCATGGTTCGGCCAGTCGATCGCCTGCGGCTGATACACCACGACGGTGGCGCCGCCGACCGTCAAAGTGTGCGGCCACGCGGGGGCGGCCGCTGGCGTCTGGGCAGCGGAGGGGAGTGCCGGCCCGAACGATATAAACACAGTAAACCAAACAACGACGCCCGGGAGAACCCAGTGGCTCCGCATGATATACCCCCGGGAACGCGCTTCGGCAGCGGTCAACGTTAGGCCGCTCTCCGCGCGGATTGCAAGCCGAGTCCTGTAAGCTTCACATCCGGGGCGGTCCGCCAGGGGCCAATTCCACGGCTAGTCGCGGCGCGCTTCCACATGCAGGGTGACGAGCCGGGCCAGCAATATGGCGAGATACAGTTGGCCCAGCACGGCCTCGAGATTGGTGAGGCTGCGAGCGATGGGGTGCACCGGCACGATGTCGCCAAATCCGGTCGAGGTCAGTGTGGTAAAGCTGAAATACAGCATGCCGCTCACCGCCGCCGCCTCTGACTGGCCGGCGGGGACATTGGCGAATGCCGCAGGATCGAGTTCAGAGATCAGCCGGTATACCGAGGTGAATATCACCGCGACGTTCAGATAGAGGATGATCGCGCCCTCGATCCGGTGATGCGTGACCCGCCCTGGCGCGAATACTGCCTGCCCGATGACCAGTGAGATCGCCGACAGCGCGGATGATTGCCGCGATGTGACCCAACCAGATGGATTCGATCGAAGGATGATGGATCCGGAATACGGCGCCGCCGATGACAAGAGATGCGGCCAGCAAGGCGAGAAGTCGTCCGCCAACGCCGGGCGAAATCAGCACGATCATAAATGCCAGTGATACGCACCAGTATGCCACCGCCCAGTAGCGGGAACTGAAAGCCCATTCCGGCTAGCGGTGCCGCGACAAACAGTGTCAAGCCCTCCAGCACCAGAACGTCGTCAAGGCGTAATCACTGACGGCGGCTCTGCCGATCAATCCGGAACGGAAACGAGCGGCCATCGCGTTCGCCCATCGTTCCCGACTCACATGAGCGAGCGAGCGGGCGCGGACGATGCGGCTATCCAGCCCTGCCGCACGAAATACTGCCCCAGGTTGTAGGCTATTCGGTTGCCGAGATGCTGGCTTCCCCGGCTACGCCCTGTCTTTCGCCGTGCACGCCCAGGGCGCCGGACACGGCCGCGGGTGCCACGCTTTCGCTGGCCGCGGCCGAGGCCGCGCCGACACCCATGCCAGGCTTGTGGCCGCTGTTCGCGTTGGCATCATATGTCTCAACAACAGCGGCTGAGCATTGCCTTGGCGTAGTACACCTGGACGCTTGCCTCAACCGAGCTTTTGCCGGCGCCGAACCCGATTGCCAGACGCCGAGCCCGGTTGCCTTCGTCGATCTGGAGGATCTCGCCCCGCACCAAGAGATCGCTCGGCTGCGCCGCGTTCCCGGGCAAGGCGCGTTCCGCCGCAAAGCCCATTTGGCGGATACCGTCAAGCAGCGACTGGGCGATCGCGTCCTGGACCTCCAGCGCCTGCGTTCGCTGCGGAAGCATCACCCTCCAGTGTTCGCATCAGGCGTGGACCGATGCCTGAGTCAAGCTGTACCGCCTGCGGAGTGACCGGGAAATCCTGCACCAGCACTCGGCCCGGGCGCCGTATGGCGCCACCCGGTTGTGCACCAGCGGGAGCGTAACCGCCGGTCTGTGCGACATTCGTGGAGCAGGCGCCGAGCAAGAGAGCCAGCAATAGAACGGGAGCGCCCGATCGCCCGCCGAACCATGCCGAGTGCGATGTCACAGGACGATCTCCACAGGTAGATATATCGTCGAAAGGCGCCCAAATTCAGGCCGAAGCATCCGATGCCACGGGAGCAGCCTGGATTTGCAAGTGGAGCAATGTGTAGGCGGGGAAAACCCCGACCGCAACAGGAACATTACATAAACGGACGGAACTGACGAACCTACGTGCCTCGGCAATGCGTGCCTGGCGAGGCAAAACATCTTCGCCCTGACGATATCTGGAACCTGCCGGGCGGTCGGACGTTTGCCCTGATGCCGAGCGGTTTTTGACTCGGAACGTATAGTCCGATGGCGCAAATCTGTTGCGGTTGCTGATTTCGACAGCACGATCGTCTGGTCGACGCAGAAACGAAACTGCTGCTCGACGCGCGATCGGACTGGCAGAGTGAAGTTGACCGTGACGAGCGGCACTCCGATATCCCGGCGAGCCTCGGGCGGCGCCACCGCCATACTTCGGCCACTACTGGGACGCGCCGGTTGTTCTGGACGGTCTCGACCGCGGCACGATAGGAGTCGAAGCCACAGCCAACAGGGGGAAAAACATGCCCGCGGCATTTCCGGTAACCGAACACGTGGCAAAATCTGCCCGGCACACCTCTTTCTATCTCGCCTGCGGCGCGGAGGATGCGCCGCCCATCATCTTCATCCACGGCTGGCCGGAACTGTCGATCAGTTGGCGCCACCAGCTGCCGGTTTTCGCCGCGCTCGGATTTCGCGCCATCGCGCCCGACATGCGCGGCTATGGACGTTCGAGCGTCTATCCCCGCCACGAGGATTACGCGCTCGAACAATACGCGTCCGCGACATGATCGAACTGCTCGACGCCCTGGGCCGCGAGCGCGCCGTCTGGGTCGGCCACGACTGGGGCAGCCCGGTGGCGTGGAGCATGGCCAGCCATCACCCGGAGCGGTGCTTCGCCGTCGCCAACCTCTGCGTTCCCTATATTTCGCGGGGTTTCGCCCCGGCCAACTTCATCCCGCTGGTGGATCGATCGGTCTATCCGGAGGCGGAATTCCCGGCCGGCCAATGGGAATACATGTTCTTCTACGAGGAGAATTTCGCTGCCGCGTGCGCCGGGTTTCGACGCCAACGTTCTGAGCTCCGTGAAGGCAATTTTTCAGCGCAGGATCGGCGGCCGGCAAGGGTCAGCCTTCGCGAACCGCCCATGTTCGACGGAACGGCGGCTGGTTCGGCGCCTCGCGACAGGCACCGGATCTGCCGGTGGACAGCCAAGTGCTGACCGAGGAGGACCTGCACAAATATGTGTCGGCGCTGCAGCGCAACGGCTTCTTTGGGCCCGATTCCTGGTACATGAACCACGGGCGCAACGTCACCTTCGCCGAGCAGGCAAAGAACGGCGGCAAGCTGACCCTGCCCGTGCTGTTTCTACATGGCGAGTATGACTACACCTGCCAGACCGTGACCTCCCGTTTGGCGGAGCCGATGCGGCAGGACTGTGCCGATCTCACCGAGGCCGTGGTGCGGTCCGGACACTGGATGGCGCAGGAGAAGCCGGCATCGGTGAATGCGGCGCTGGCAAAGTGGCTGGCGAGACGGGTGCCGGAAGCGTGGCCCGACCCGGGCTAACAGCGAGTTTCGTCTTCCGGGCCTGGAGCGGAGAGCCGCCCCCGAACCCGCCCGCCCACCGGTCTGAGCGAACCTTAGAAGAACGCCATCGTGCGAACTTCGATGCTTTCCCGCCGCCGAGCATTGGCTGGCGTCGTGGGGTCCTCGAAGGCACTGTGGCCGACGAAGCGCGCTCGGCCGTCAGTCTCCGAATCGTAAGTCTTCAGCAACAGCGCCTGATCCGCCCGCATGCGCGGGAAATACACCCAGCGGTGCGCCGACGAGTGCCGCATGACGTAGATTTCGCCGGTGCGCTCACGATATTTCAACTCCATGCGCAGCATGTCGCCGTCCGACTGGCTGGTGGCGTCGCACATTGCCAGCGGCAGTTCCTCGACCACATCGTACAGTGATTTCCAGACGTTGAAGAACGCGACGCGGCGTTGCAGCAGTGTATCGGCCTCGTCCGGCAGCAGGTCGCGCACGCGCTGCGGGCCGGACGCCACAGTATAATCGCTGTGCACCAGCAGCACCGCCGGCCGGTTCACCGTGGTCTGTTGCTTGAGGTCGGCCGGCAGCCGCTTGCGCAGCGTATGGTCGAAGATCACCACGCGGTTCGCGCCGGTGTTGCGCTTCACGAAGTCAACAACCTGCGGATAGAAGACCTCGGTCACCGCCGCCGCATCGTCGAACCGGGAAAACTCGGCCGGGAACGGCTTGAGTTCGAAGCCTTCGCGGTCGACGTCGAACTGCGCCACGCGCGGCCAGCCGCTGACGATCGTCATCTCACGGGGATCGGTCCCGGGCGGATTGGGCTCGACCGGCTCGTCTGGCTCATAGAAGTAGTAGTCCGGCGGAATGCCGTTATCGACCGTGTAGTTGACCGAGCCCGTTACCGCGTCTTGGCTCGTTATCGCATCCTGCCCCGCGACCGCATCCTGCATCATCGTCCTCCTGTCAGGCCACCTTGCGCTCGCGGGTGAAGTTTTCGCCGACGAATGAGCGTTCCCAGCACGGCAGCGTCTCAACCTGTTCGACCAGCCAGCGGCGCAGGTTGGGATGTGGGTCGAGCGGCAGCTTCTGGTAGGGGTGAAGGTGCGGCGGGGCGGCCAGGGCGATGTCGGCGATGGTCGGCTCCGGGCCGGCGATCCAGCGGCTTTTCGCCAGCCGAGCGTCCAGTATGCCGGCGAGCTTGTGAAAGTTCGCGTCCTCCGCCGCGAGGGCCGCGAAGTCGGTCTCCGCCCGCAGCAATGGTTTGACGCAGTGCTCCACCAGATAGACGTAGCAGCTCGAGAACCAGTGGGCGGCCTCCCACAGCATCCACCGGTTGATGTCGGCTCGAACCCGCAGATCGGTCGGATAGCAGGCGGTGTTGCCGAGTTTGTCGGCGACGTACTGCAGGATGGCGTTGGATTCCCATAGGACGAAATCGTCATCCACCAGCGTCGGCAGCGCCGCGTTCGGATTGATTGCCACGTACTCGGGAGAGCGATACTCGCCTTTGAGATAGTCGACGTGAACCAGCTCGTAGCGCGCGCCGATCAGGTCGAGCCCGGCGACGACCTTGCGGCAATTCACAGTAATCGGATCGGCGTAAAGTTTCATCGTCAACGCAGCCTCCATATTGTTGCCTGGGCCAGGAGTCCGTCGCAGCGCCTGTCCGGGGCCGATTGGGTCGGCCGCCCAACCGCTCCTGTAGACGAGGGAATGTTTCGGCGGCAAGTGGGGGACGCGCTGGCGGCGGAGGGAGTCGTTGACGCAGACGCCTGGGCGGCATGCACTCGGCGTGAACTTGCCGAGCCACTGGGGTGACCGGCACCGCTCCTGCAGCCCCCTGACGCCAGCGCCGCCCGGACCGCCCCCCGGCCGCCTCGTTGATCGCCCCGGCGGGTTCCCCCGTCAGGGGCGGTCCCTTTTTGACAACCGCTGTAACGAAGCTCCGCGGAGCGGGACCAACGCTGTGCCAAGGGTCCCTGGCCAAATGACCGAGGCGCCATTGTCGGCAGCATTTTCAATTGGATATCGCGAAACGGGTACGGTTTATCTACCTGGATAGATCGCCGGCGATAGGCTAAACCAATCGTCGCCGGATTGCGTAACACCGACCACGGCGCCACCCATCATAAGGGCGCCACCCATCATGAGACAGGGCAGGTTCACATGAAACGACGGCTTTATCTGCTTCCCGCGGTTCTCGTCGTCCTGCTTCTGGGCGGCGGCGCCGCCTCGGCCGGCCGATGCGGCGGCACCGCCCTCGGATCCGATCGCCCAGGTTGTCGCCAGGGTGAGGCCGTCCGTTGTCCGCATCGTCTCGGTAAAGCCGCCGAAGCAGCAGGAGGAACCGACGTCGTCGCAGATGGCCAGGGCCTCCACCCCCGACCTGACGAACACCGCCATAGGCTCCGGCTTCGTGATCAGCCCGGCAGGTTTCATCGCGACCAACAAGCACGTCATCGAGGATTCGGTTGCTGTCCACGTCGTCACCGCGGACGGCGTCCGCTACAAGGCCACGGTGGTGGGCGTGACGGGGCGGGCGGACATCGCATTGCTCAAGATCGATGGCCGGCCGGTTGCCCCCGGTTCCGTTCGGCAACAGCGACAAACTGAAGGTCGGCGACACGGTCATTGCGATCGGCAGCCCGTTCGGCTTCGACAGCAGTGTCAGCGCCGGCGTCGTCAGCGCGGTCAACCGCGACATCATGGAAAGCCCGTTCGACGACTACATCCAGACCGATGCGGCGATCAATCACGGCAACTCGGGCGGCCCGTTGTTCAACGTGCAGGGTGAGGTGATCGGCATGAACAGCGTGCTGATCGCGCCGGGGACCGGCTCGGTCGGGCTGGGCTTCGCCATTCCGTCGAACGATCTGCAGTTCGTCTTCGACCGGCTGATGGCGACCGGAGACGTCAAGGCGGGCATGCTGCCGGTCCGCACCCAGGCGGTCACCTGGATGATACAGCAGGCCATAGGCACCCCGGGGCGTGAAGGCGCCCTGGTCTCCTCGCTGGAGGGCGAGGGGGACAAGATGATGAATGGCCAGATCAAGCCCGGCGACGTCATCCTCGCGTTCAACGGCCAGAAGGTGAAGGACCCCCGCGACCTCGCGCGCAAGGTGGCGTGGGCTCCGATCGGCAGCGACGCGATGCTGCTGATCAGCCGAGGCGGCGCGCAGCAGACGGTGCATGTGGCGATCCAGGGCTGGCCCGAGGCCAAGCCGGCCGTGGCGCGCACTCTGGCGGTGCAGCATCACCTTGGCCTGGAATTGGCCTCGGAGCCGCGCGAAGACGGTCGTTCGGTGGTGACGGTCGTTTCGGTCGATCCCATGGGCACGGCGGCCGACAGCGGCGTGCAGAAGGGCGATGTCATCCTGCAGGTGCAGCAGACCCCGGTGTCCGATCCCGACGAGGCGCTTCGCCTGTTGCAGAGCCATCCAGCGGCGCAGCACGCCTACGCCACTGTTCTGGTGGAGCGGGACAAGGAACGCACCTGGTATCCCATTGCCATGCCGGAGTAAGCCTCCCGACTGTCGCGCGACGGGCGACCGCGCCAGGCCGTTGACCCGCAGCCCTTAGAGCACTTCGACCGCCGCTGCCGATTAAGATCATCCCGGGCTGAACACTCCGGGGTGAACCTTGCTCACGAGTGGTTGACGCCTCACTTTCCCGGGTATCATCAGCGGACCTGATCCGAGTGAGCCACGACTTTCCCTGTTTGCGGGGAACGTCCCCGACCGGTCAATCCGTGACACGATCGGGCTATGAGCGCAGCCACGAGAAATTTGGCATCCAGGACAACCTGTGGTAGAAACCCTGCGGATGGTCCCTGACATTGGACATGAGGGAAAATTTGTGAGATTTGACACCACGTGCTAACATCGCTATTTCATTACTTATTACATCTCGATTTTCAAGGCGAAGTCTGGTCGGCCACGACTACAGCGGATCGACGCCCACTGATAATCCGCGACTGAATTGACCGCGCCATCACGTTTCTGAGAAGGGACGAGCATTGATTACTGGCCCCTGATAGGTGGCTGCTAGACACGGGGCAGTTCGAGTTTGTCAGCCTTTGCCAGCGGCTCGACATATATGTCGCCTTTTCCAGCATGAATGAGAGAGCCTGCGTCGCATTCTTTCGACTTTTCGATCGCAATTCAGATAGCATTCGACCGCGATTGCCGGATGTCCGACCCTGCATTCTGGCGGGAGCCAGCCGCGGAGTTCACGAATGAAAAGCCCTTCGACACAGTGGTCCGCGGACCTGGATCGAGACTTCATCGACAACGTGCTCGCCAAGCAGGCCGGGCGCCCGGGCGGGTTGCTGGCGATCCTGCAACAGGTCCAGGGCAACCATCCGCGCAAATATCTGCCTCGTCGAAACGATCGAGTATATCGCGGCGAAAACGAACATCCCGTTGTCCAGAATCTTCAGCGTCGTCACCTTTTACGCGCTGTTCAATCTGCAGCCCCAGGGCCGCAACACGGTTTCCGTCTGCCGCGGAACCGCCTGCCACACCAGGGGATCGCGTGACCTGTACGAAAAAGTAATGATGAGCCTGGGGTTCCAGTCCGCCGCCGACGGGGAGGAACAGTTGTCCGTCACCGCCGCCGACGGCAGCACGACCTTGCGGGTCGTTGCCTGCTTCGGACAGTGCGCGCTGGCGCCGGTCGTCGAATTCAATCACGCGGTCTTCGGTCACATGAACGAGCGGACGCTGCAGCTTCAACTGGACGCTCTCAACAAGCAGGAGCCGCGTGCATGACCCGCATTCTGGACGAGAGCACATTCGACCTGGTGCGCGACGCCGGGCTGGCCAAGCTGCTGCCCTCGCGGCCGCGCATCGCCGTCGGCATGGGCACCTGCGGCACCGGCAACGGAGCGGAAGGCGTCTACCACGCCTTCGCCAATGCCATCGAGCGACGCGGCCTCGACGTGCAGCTTGTGCAGACCGGATGCTTCGGCTTTTGCGCCGAGGAGCCGCTGGTCAACGTCTGGCACCCCGGCCAGCCGCTGGTCATGCTGCGCCGCGTGCAGACCAATCATGTGGCACAGGTTCTCGACGGCATGGCGGGAGCGGGCATTCCCGGAAAGCCTTGTCCTGTGCAAGATCGAAAAATGGGACCACGTCACCGCGCAGGTCGACTATGGCAGCGGCAGCGCGACGATCCCGGCCTGGGACGAAATCCCGTTCTTCAAAGGCCAGAAAAAGATCGTTCTGCGCAACTGCGGTCTGATCAACCCCGACGACATCGAGGAATATATCGCGATCGGCGGATACCGGTCGTTACAGAAGGTGCTGCTCGAGGGCGCGCCGGAACGGGTGAACGAGCAGCTCAAACTGGCCAGGCTGCGCGGCCGCGGCGGCGCCGGCTTCTCGACCGGACTGAAATTCGAGTATCTGCGAAAGGCCGTGGGGAGCCGGAAATACCTCATCTGCAACGCCGACGAGGGCGATCCGGGCGCCTACATGAACCGCAACGAACTCGAAAGCGACCCGCATTCGCTGCTCGAAGGCATGGCGATCGGCGGCTATGTCACCGGCGCCACGCACGGGATCATCTATGTCCGCGCGGAATACCCGCTGGCGGTCCACCGGCTGAACGTGGCCATCGCGCAGGCCAGGGAGTACGGCCTGCTGGGCGGCAATATCCTGAACCGCGGCTTCGACTTCGACATCGAACTGGTCGAGGGCGCCGGCGCATTCGTCTGCGGCGAGGAAACCGCGCTGATCAGTTCGCTGGAAGGACGCTCCGGCCGCTCGCGCCCGCGCCCGCCCTACCCCGCGCAGAAGGGCCTCTGGGGCCATCCCACCAACATCAACAACGTCGAGACCTGGTACAACATCCCGCCCATCATCGCCAAGGGGCCGGCGTGGTTCAGCGAAATCGGCAGCGCCCAAGCCCGGGAACCAAGGTCTTCTCCCTGGTCGGCAAGGTGCAGCAACACCGGCCTGGTGGAAATGCCGCTCGGCACGCCGCTCAGCAACTTCATCTACGACGCCGGCGGCGGCGCCGCCGCCCGGCCACAACGTCAAGGCGGTGCAGACCGGCGGTCCGTCCGGCGGCTGCATTCCGTACAACATGCTCGACACGCCGGTGGACTTCGAAGCGCTGGGCAAGCTCGGCTCGATCATGGGTTCGGGCGGCATGGTGGTGATGGACGACGACAACTGCATGGTCGACGTCGCCCGCTACTTCATCGAATTCACCCGCTCGGAATCCTGCGGCAAGTGCACGCCTTGCCGGGTGGGCCTCGACAAGGCGCTGCGCACGCTCACGCGCATCACCAAAGGCGAAGGCCGCGAGGAGGACCTTGCCGAACTCGACGAACTGGGCCGCATGATCCGCGACACGTCGCTGTGCGGGCTGGGCCAGTCGGCGCCCAACTCGATCCTGACCGCGCTGCGCCATTTCCGCCACGAATTCGAGGACCACATCCGCGAGAAGCGCTGCCACGCCGGCGTCTGTCAGGACCTGGCGGTGGCGCCGTGCGAGAACAGTTGTCCGCTGCACATGAACATTCCGCGCTTCCTGCAACTCTACAAGGAAGACCGGCTGGCCGACGCGTTCGAATCGGTCATCATGGACAATCCGTTCCCGGCCTCCACCGGCCGCGTCTGCCAGCACCCGTGCGAGAGCCGCTGCCGGCGCCAGGCCGTCGACGAGCCGATCAACATGCGCGAGGTGCACCGCGTCATCGCCGATTCCGTTCTGCTGTCGGACCAGTTCGACGCGATGGCCGGCCAAGGTCGTCGCCAAACGGCTCCCCCCGACCGGCAAGACGGTCGCCGTGGTCGGCGGCGGCCCGACCGGCCTGACCGCCGCGTTCTACCTGGCGCTGACCGGGCACGAGGTCACCGTGTTCGAATCCCACGCGGAGCCCGGCGGCATGCTGCGCTTCGCCCTGCCGGCATATCGGCTGCCCCGCGAGGTGCTCGACCGCGAGATCGAGATCATCCGCCGCCTCGGCGTCAAGTTCGTCTTCAACTCCAACATCGGCACCGATATTCCGCTGGCCGACCTGGAAGCGAAGTTCGATGCGGTGTTCCTCTCGATCGGCACCTGGAAGGAATGCGGAGGTCCGGGTCGCCGGCAACGAACTGGCCGGCGTCTACGGCGCGCTGCATTTCCTCGAGGCGGAGGCCCGCGATCATCCGGCGAACCTCGGCGAGAACGTCGTCATCATCGGCGGCGGCAATGCCGCCATCGACTGCGCCCGCACGGCGATCCGCAAGGGCTCGACCGCCACCGTCATCTACCGCCGCGAACGCAAGGACATGCCGGCGATCGCCGAGGAGGTCGATGCCGCCGAAGAAGAAGGGCGTGCGCTTCATCTTCCTGGCCTCGCCGCATCGCATCGTTGGCGACGGGCGGCGCCGTCAAAGCCATCGAGGTGATGAAGACCCGCCTCGGCGCCTTCGACACGTCCGGCCGCCGCCGCCCGGTCGATACCGGCGAAGTGCAGTCGGTGCCTTGCAGCAGCGTCATCCTGGCGGTCGGCGAAGGCGTGGACGACGGATTTCTGCCGGGCGACCGGCCTGGCGGTCAAGGACAGCGGCATGCTCGAGGTCGACCGTTACGCCCTGACGACCAGCCGCGAGAAGGTCTACGCCGGCGGCGATTTCGCGACCGGCGCATCGAACGTCACCAGCGCCATGGCCTGGGGCAAGGAAGCGGCCAGGAACATCGACCGCCATCTGGCCAGCGAACCGCGCTACGACAGCATCATGCCCAAATTCGCAGTACGACCAGACGCCGCCTCAGCCCAGCGAGGCGCCCCGCCACCACGCGCGGTTCCTGCCGGCGGCGGTCCGCGCGAAGACCTTCAAGGAGGCGGTATCGGCGCTGCCGCCCGAAGAGGCGCGCGAAGAGGCCTGCCGCTGTCTGCGCTGCGATATCCGCGAAACGGCGGCGCATGCCGTTCCCAGCCGGTAGGAGCGACGCCTATGCCTCAGATCTCGGTTCGTATCGACAGCGAACTTTACTCCGCCACCGAAGGCCAGACCATTCTCCAGGTGGCACGCGAGAATGGCCGGTCCATCCCCTCGCTCTGCCATCTGGAGGGCCTGAGTTCTCCAGGTTCCTGCCGCATGTGCCTGGTCGAGGTCGCCGGCGTCGGCCGCCTGATGCCGGCCTGCACGACACCGGCGCAAAGCGGCATGTCGGTCACCACCAACTCGGATACCCTCGCGCACAACCGGCTGATGGCGCTGGAGCTGTTGTTTGTCGAGCGCAATCATATCTGCTCGGTCTGCGTCTCGAACGGTCACTGCGAGTTGCAGTCGCTGGCGCAGACCCTCGGCCTCACCCATGTCCGCTATCCCTACAACTATCCGCGTCTGCCGGTGGATGTGTCGCATCCGCGCTGGGTGCTGGACCACAACCGCTGCATCCTGTGCTCGCGCTGCGTCCGCGTTTGCGATGAGATCGAGGGCGCCAACGTCTGGGACATCTCGGCGCGCGGCATCAGCTCGCTGCTGGTCGCCGAGGACGGCCGCCCCTGGGGCGAGGCTCCGTCCTGCACCAACTGCGGCAAATGCGTGCAGGTCTGCCCGACCGGCGCGCTGGTTGAAAAAGGCCAGGGGGTCGAGGAGATGACCAAGCGGCGCGACATCGTCACGCAACTCGCCGCCAAGCGGGGGGCCCGCCCATGAAGAAGCCGCGCCTGGCCACGCTCTGGCTGGATGGCTGTTCCGGCTGCCACATGTCGCTGCTCGATCTGGACGAAATGCTGTTCGGCATCGCCCAGAAGGCGGAGCTGGTCTATGGGCCGCTGGTCGATGTTCACGAATATCCCCACGACGTCGACGTCGCGATCGTCGAGGGCGCGGTCAGCAGCCAGGACGACCTCGAAAAGATCCGCAAGGTCCGCGAGCGCACGCGCTTCGTGGTGGCACTCGGCGACTGCGCCATCACGAGCAATGTCTCGGGGATGCGCAACAACATCCCGGTGAAAACGTTGCTCGAGAGCATCTATATCGAACGCGCCGATACGGAGCGAGGCATTCCGACCGATATCCCGGTGCTGCTGAAGCACGCCGTGCCGCTGCACGACGTCATCAAGATCGACCTGCACGTGCCCGGATGTCCTCCGTCGGCCCCCTCGATCCTGTTCGTTCTCAACGAGCTGCTGGACGGCCGCGTCCCCGATCTGAGGACCAAGCTGGGTTTCGGCTGAGGAGAAGGTCATGAAAACCATTGTCATCGACCCGGTGACGCGGATCGAGGGTCACGCCAAGATCACCATTCATCTCGACGACGACGGCCAGGTCACCGAAACGTTCTTCCATGTCACCCAGCTTCGCGGCTTCGAGAAATTCGTCGAGGGCCGGCCGTTCTATGAGATGCCCTCGATCACCGCCCGCATCTGCGGCATTTGCCCGATCAGCCACTTGATCACCTCGGCCAAGGCGTGCGAGGCGATCATGTGCGTGACCGTTCCGCCCACCGCGGTGAAGCTTCGCGAAATCATGCACTGCGGCCAGATCATCCAGTCCCACGCCCTGAGCTTCTTCCACCTGTCGGCGCCCGACCTGCTGCTCGGCTTCGATTCCGATCCCGCCCGGCGGAATTTGTTCGGCGTGATCGAAGACCACCCGGAAATGGCCAGGGACGGCATAGCGCTGCGCAGGTTCGGTCAGCAGGCCATCGAGGGCCTGGCCGGGGCACGCATTCACCCGTCCTGGACCGTTCCCGGCGGCGTCAACTCGCCGCTCGATCCGGCCAAGCGCGACCGCATCCTGGCCGGGCTGCCGGCGGCAAAGGCCACGACTTTGCGGACGCTTGAATTTCTTCAAAGGTGTCGTCGACAAGTTCAGCGACGAGATCGACGCGTTCGGCAATGCCCCGACGATGTACGCCGGGCTGGTCGACGACGACGACAATATGCAACTGTACGACGGGGGCCTCCGTTTCGTCGATGCATCGGGCGACATCATCGTCGACCGGATGCCGGCGGAGGACTACGCGAACTATATCGGCGAGGCGACGGTGCCGCATTCGTTCCTGAAGTCGCCCTATTTCAAGCCGCGCGGCTTTCCCGAGGGAACCTACCGCGTCGGCCCGCTCGCCCGCCTCAACGTCGTCGCCCGCTGCGGCACGGCGGCGGCGGATATCGAATTCGATGAATACCATCAGAGATTCGGCAAGGTGGTGCAGAGCTCGTTCCATTTCCATTACGCTCGGCTGATCGAGATTCTCTATTCGATCGAGCGGATGGAGATGTTGCTGAACGACCCGACGATTTTTGACCGCCACGTTCGCGCGCACGCCGGAGTGAACGCGCTTGAGGGGATCGGAATGGCCGAGGCCCCACGCGGCGTTCTCACGCATCACTACAAGGTCAACGAGGACGGGGCGATCGTCTGGGCCAACCTCATCATCGCGACCGGGCACAACAATCTGTCCATTGGCCGCAGCATCAATCAGGTCAGCCGCCATTTCGTCGACGGCAAGAAGATGAAGGAAGGCATGCTCAATCGGGTGTCGGCGGTCTTGCGTGCGTACGACCCGTGCCTGAGTTGCTCGACCCACGCGGAGAACCCGTACGCGGTGGAGGTCCAATTGGTGGATGCCGACGGGTCGGTGCTCGATTCGATACGAGACTGATACGCCGAGCGTCGGGTCATTGTTCGGAAAGGCGCTCGTAGCCGACCCTCACGACGGATAGCGATGGCAATCAGTGCCCACGTCGATGCGCCCGACCGAGCGTGGCAGGACCGTTCCACGATCCGCCACAACCGACACGCTGGGTGTATGTATTCTTGTCTGGCCAGACGAGCGCAGGACTGGCGATCGGCCTCATGCCGATTGCCGGCCCTGCCGCAGCGACTAGGAAAGCACTGCGCGGATGCAATAAGGCCGAACGTAACCGAATTCCAGCGAACGTATCGTGCCATAGCAAAATTCACGATTTCTGCATCGCGCTTTGTCGTTTGGCGATTACTAAAAGTGCTATCGCCAGAACGGGGCAAATGATGTCCATGTAGAATGGAACACCTGCGTTGCCGGGAGCAAAATTGCCCGCAAACAGCATCTGCTTGACATGTCCAACGGCATCGCCGAGCAGGAAAATGGAGGCGGCACTCACGGCGGCTGCCTTGAAGTTTAGATCGCGCCAGAAGGCGATCACGGCCGTTGCGCCGATGGCCAAATCGGCCATGCCGACCTCCAACTGGAACGGGCTCACGTCCCACCCAATCAGCTTCGCGGCCGTAGCGGGAAAGAAGACATGAAAGGCGCCGGCCCACAACCCTGTGATGCCAACAGGAAGCAGCAGTATCCACGATAGGAACCGCTCGGCGACAGGCCCGTGACGACGCCGAGCCGCCGCGACCAAGAGGGCGACGATGAACAGCAGGGCGGGAAGATTTTGCAGCACAAATCCGATGACGTGAGCGACCATAGGCGGCAGCCTATCACCCAGATATTGGTGAGCACATGCCGCCGCGGTCGGAAATCGACTCTACGTAACAAAAATCAAGAATTGCGAGACATGCTTGGCGCTTTGGCACCCCGGCGAACTGTCGCCATGCCTCGCCGGATCCGTTGTTCGCGAGGTCGCCGGGCACTTGCCCTTCCACATCTCCGATCAGTCAACTTGGCCAATGCCGTCGTCGGCGATTGCCAGACCTCAACCGAAGGCGGTCACCCAAATCGCTCGGCAGTGCGCTGCCTCGCCTTCTCCGCTTCCTCCTCTCGGTTGCGCGGCGAGGCGTTCGTTTCCAGCCGGCTGATGAGGCGCCGGGCCACTTCGAACACCTCCTCGACCGCACCGCCAAAGGCGGCCTCATTGACCTTCGAAGGTGTGTTAAAGCCGCTCAGCTTACGGACGAATTGGAGCGCGGCTGCGCGGACCTCGTCATCGGTCGCCGGCGGATCGAAATTGAACAAGGTCTTGATGCTGCGGCACATGATCTGACTCCGAGGCCACTGCTTCAGGATAACCCGTGCTCCTCGCGTCAGCAACGAGCGGGACAAGCATTGAAAAAGCAGCGGAATTTTGGTGCAGAAAACAATTAGGTGCCAAGTCAGGCGCGAAAGCGTCCGGTAAAGGGCCTTGCGGGACAGGCGACCGCCCGACTTCCTACGGGAGCGCTGCGCCGGACTTAACGTATGGGCGCGTTACGCGGCCCTTATATGCAGCAGCAAAATAGACGACGCCCCTCCGCGCTGATCGGCCTGCAACAGGATAGACAACGAGGAGACCGGTCAGACCCGTCTTATCTGCCTGCTTTGCACGATCCCGCGCGTCAGCAATCCAGCTGCAACAACAGTCCTGGCAGAAATCGGCACCCACATGAGCCGCTTCCCAACGGCTGGACATCTGCTGGGCTGGGCAGGTCTGCGCGCGGGTCCATCGCAGCCTTACCCTGACTCTGATTAGCTTTTGTCTAGGCCATTGGGCACAGCACAGCAGCACACGGTTGCCCGGCGACTTAGCGTTCCCCCAGACGGTCCGACACCAACCTGCGCACAGCCGCGACGGCCTTGGGCAACGCCGAGGCCGCTGCCTCCGACAACCCCTCGCCCAGCGCCATCGAGCTCACGCCGATGGTGACAAGAAACGCCTGCGGCGACCGGCCATAAAGCTTCATCGTCAAATCGAGCAGTGCCGTTGGGTCGGTGCTGTGCACCAGGGCCGACGACCGCGCCGACGCACCCTGGAGCTCGTGGACAACGACAATGCCGGGCTTGGTGTTGACCGCGGCATCGACAAACACCGCGAGTTTCACATCGGCAAGACATTCGGCCAGTTCGGGAGTGAGCTGATGGCAATCCATCGCTGGGAACGCCTCGCTCGCGAGCGCCCGGGCAACCGCCGGTCCGATCCCATCATCGCCTCGAAGCGAATTGCCATAACCAATGACGAGCGTCTTCTCTCTCACCGCCAGCCTCTTTCGACCAAACCAGCCGCCATCCCCAACTGACCTTCATCCCCAACCGAGGTACCGAAAGCTGCTGGTGACGACCCCGCACAGCGCGGCTATCTACACCATGATCGCCGCTCAGCAGAATATTCGGGCGCGTGAAATCATGCGATCAAACCATTTTGTTCTGTCGGAACAAGTCGGCCTGAAATGATTCGGCCGGCGACAAAACACGTTCCCTCGTAGGCCGAGATGATTGTGGACTCGGATCAGCTTCGCAGCCGTCGGGATTAGTAGAACGCCGAGCATCTTCCCCGCGTTCGGGCTGGGCGGAGTTGTCGAGCGGGTCGCGGAATTGATATCCACTCCGGGTATGGTCACCCGCCGAGCCTGACCGTTGCGACTGGCACGGGACGAGGATGGCGCCACCGCGAGGCCTCACCAGCAACGCGCGGCCAACCTGCTGCGTTCGCACGTTGTGCAAGCCAACCTGAAGGTGAGCCCGTGGAGCAACAACTGCCGGGCGCTCCCGCGTGACGACGCGCGTCCCCGAGCGGCCCAGTCCATTTGTTCGAGGCAACGTAATGCAGTGCTATGAGATCGGACCGAACGGTGGTAATAGGCCAACGCGCCGCGTTCTCATGGCAAGGGTGCAAAAATGTTCCTGAATGCATTGACACGGCGGCGGTCAGCGCCACGCGAAGCTGACGAAATACCGCTGTTTGCCCCCGATGCGCTGAACCGGCTTGAGAACCACATGGGTTACCCGACCCAGTCGCCTTTTCCACATCTCGTTCTGGATGGCATTTTCAATCCCGAGGCTCTGCATGCCATCCTGAGAGAGTGGCCAGCGGGCTCGGATGGCAGCATCGAGACCCACGATGACGGCACCTACTCCAAAAGCAAGGTCGGCACCACGTGGAAAACGAAGTTCGGACCGCTGACCAAACATTACTTCGGCGAGCTCGCGGCACCTGCGTTCCTGAAACTGCTGGAAAAAATCACCGGGATGTGGGGTTTGATCCCGGACCCTTACATGTTCGGTGGCGGCCTGCACGCGACCCGGAGCGGCGGTAAGCTCGCGGTTCACGCCGACTACAATAAACATCCCTTCTTCGCGCTGGACCGTCGGCTGAATATGCTCGTGTATCTCAATGATGGGTGGACCGAAGCAAACGCGGGCTGGCTCGAGCTATGGGATCAGCAAATGAGCGCGTGCGCATTGCGGGTGCTTCCGGTCTTCAACCGCACCGTCATTTTTTCCACCACGAGCACGTCATTCCATGGTCAGCCCGAGGCCATCGTGGGACCGCCCGATCTGTGGCGCAAATCGATTGCCTTGTATTATTTCTCCAACGGACGTGCCGACGAAGGCTTTCCACCCGATGTATCGGACGGTCATTCCACATTGTGGCAGGCACGTCCAAACACGGGGTTCTGACGCCGGCCTTGGGTCTCGACCACGCGCGGCCAAGCGCCGCTGATCGGCGGTTGATGCCGCGGGAAAACGCCAGGTCGATGCACATCGGGAATCGGTCCTCCCTATCCGGCGGCGGAGCGCAACGCGGCGCCGGCGGCGAGCGGGCACAACGGCACCGCCGCCGCAAGCATCGCCGCCAGCAGCAGCAGATGCGGTCGCGGCGACAGCCCGGCGGCGACCGCGTCGGCCGCGCCCACGCCGAAGATCAGCACCGGCGTGACCAGCGGCAGGACCAGCAGCGGCAGCAGCACGCCGCCTCGCCGGGCGCCAAGCACGATCGCCGCGCCCGTGGTGCCGAACAGCGACAGCAGCGGGGTGCCGGGCAGCAGGCCAGCGAGCAGGGCGGGGATGGCGTGCTCGGGCATGCGCAGCATGATCGCCACGGGGGCGGCGGCCAGCAACAGCGGAATTCCGGTCACCAGCCAGTGCGACAGCGCCTTGGCCGCCGGCGATGGCCGGCGGCCGGCAGACCGGACAACAGCAGCAGATCGAGCGACCCGTCCTCGAGATCCGCGCCGAACAGCCGGTCGAGCGGCAGCAGCGCGGCGAGCAGGGCGCAGACCCAGACGATGCCCGGCGCGATGCGGCCAGCGTCTCCGGCGCCGGCCCGATCGCCAGGGGAAACAGCGAGGCGGTGACCAGAAAGAACAACAGCGCCGCCATGGTGTCGGCGCCGTGCCGCACCGACAGCCGCAGGTCGCGCGACAGGACAGCGAGGAAGTGCCCGCTCAGCCCAACCGGACGGTGATCGGATCGGCTAACGGCAGCGGCACATGCGGTCGCCGCCACGACCATGCCGCCACTGGCCGATGGCGCGGCCAGCAGCGTCGCCGAAGCGCTCGATCGAGGCGGCGTCCAGCCCCAGCGTCGGCTCGTCCAGCAGCCACAGCGGCGCGGCCGACAGCGCCAGCCGCGCCAACGCCAGGCGCCGCTTCTGCCCCGCCGACAGCATGCGCGCCGGCAGTTCGGCGAGCGGCCGCAAGTCCAGCGGCATCCAGCGCCGCGCGTCACCGGCCGGCCGGCGATACGGCGCGCGAACCGCAGATTTTCCGCCGCCGTCAGTCCCGGCTTCACCGCGTCCTGATGGCCGACATAGGCGACCCGCCGGCCATGCTCGGCCAGGTCGGCCAGAGCGTCCGCGTCTCGCCACAGCACCCGGCCGGCCATCGGCCGCACCAGACCCGCCAGCAGCCGCAGCAGCGTCGATTTGCCCGATCCGTTCGGCCCGGCCAGCACCAGCGCGCCGCCCGCCGCGCACCGCGAACGACAGATCGCGGAATACCAGCCGCTCGCCCGCGGAAAGCCGCCAGACCTCTCCGCCGGTGCAGCACATCTACGGCCTCGCGCTGCGGCCCGGTGGACGATCGCCGGCCGGTGTGGTTTAAGCCCGACGCCCAGAAGGTATTTCATTCGCGGCGTGCACTCCACCCGCTCGCCGCATAACGGAAGGCAGCCCGTCGACCGGGGCGTCAGGACCATGACAGCAGTCGGGCAGGACACCCTGAAGACACGCCGCACGCTGACGGTCGGGGGCAAGGACGTATGACTATTTCTCCCTGCCGGAAGCGGCGAAGACGCTGGGCGACATTTCCCGCCTGCCGGTCAGCCTGAAAGTGCTGCTGGAGAACGTGCTGCGCTTCGAGGACGGCCGTAGCTACAAAGTCGATGACGCGAAGGCGATCGTCGGCTGGCTGGAGAACGCCAGTTCGTCCAAGGAAGTGCCGTTCAAGCCGGCGCGCATCCTGATGCAGGATTTCACCGGCGTTCCCGGCGTGGTCGATCTGGCCGCGATGCGCGACGGCATTATCCGCCTGGGCGGCGACCCGCAGAAGGTGAACCCGCTGGTGCCGGTCGATCTGGTGATCGATCACTCCGTCATGGTGGACGTTTTTGCCCGCGCCGACGCGCTGGCACGAAGAACGTCGACATCGAGTTCGAGCGCAACGGCGAGCGCTATCAGTTCCTGCGCTGGGGTCAGGACGCGTTCGACAATTTCCGCGTGGTGCCGCCCGGCACCGGCATCTGCCATCAGGTGAACCTGGAGTATCTGGGCCAGTGTGTCTGGACCGTCGACCAACGCCGGCACGACCTACGCCTATCCCGACACGCTGTATGGCACCGACAGCCACACCACGATGGTCAACGGCCTGGGCATCCTCGGCTGGGGCGTCGGCGGCATCGAGGCCGAGGCCGCCATGCTCGGCCAGCCCATCGCCATGCTGATCCCCGACGTGATCGGTTTCCGCCTCACCGGCAAGATGCCCGAGGGCGCCACCGCCACCGACCTGGTGCTGACCGTCACGCAGATGCTGCGGCGCAAGGGCGTGGTCGGCAAATTCGTCGAATTCTTCGGTCCGGGCCTGGATGATCTGGGACTGCCGGACCGCGCCACCATCGGCAACATGGCGCCGGAATATGGTGCGACCTGCGGCTTCTTCCCGGTCGACAAGGTCGCCCTGGATTATCTGCGCCTGACCGGGCGCGACACGCACCGCATCGCGCTGGTCGAGGCCTATCTGAAGGCGCAGGGCATGTTCCGCGAGCCAGGGCACGCCCGATCCGGTCTTCACCGATACGCTGGAACTGGACCTTGGCACCGTGCAGCCGAGCATGGCGGGGCCGAAGCGGCCGCAGGACCGGGTGCTGCTGAAGGACGCGGCGGCGGCGTTCAAGACCGAGCTGACGAAAAGTCTCGGCGTGCCGGCCAATGACGTCGGCACGTCGGTCAAGGTCGAGGGCAAGAACTACGAGATCTGACCCACGGCGACGTGGTGATCGCGGCGATCACCTCGTGCACGAATACGTCGAACCCGTCGGTGCTGGTCGCCGCCGGCCTGGTGGCGCGCAAGGCGCACGCCATGGGCCTGAAGCCGAAGCCATGGGTGAAGACCTCGCTGGCGCCGGGGTCGCAGGTGGTCACCGAGTATCTCGACAAGTCCGGCCTGACCGCGGACCTCGACGCGATCGGTTTCGAAACGGTCGGCTACGGCTGCACCACCTGCATCGGCAACTCCGGCCCGCTGGATGACGCGATCGTCGACGCGATCGAGGACAACAAGCTGGTCGGCGCGGCGGTGCATCTCCGGCAACCGCAACTTCGAGGGCCGCGTGCATGCCAACGTGCGGGCCAACTACCTGGCCTCGCCGCCGCTGGTGGTCGCCTACGCGCTGCTGGGCAAAGTTACCGACGATATCACCACCGAGCCGCTCGGCATCGGCAACGACGGCAAGCCGGTGTATCTAAGCGACGTCTGGCCGACCAACAAGGAAATCGCCGACGTCATCGCCGCCAGCCTGTCGCGGGAGCAGTTCCTGCAAGCGCTACGGCGAGGTGTTCAAGGGCCCGAAGCAGTGGCAGGCGATCGAGGTGGAGGGTGACAACGCCACCTATCGCTGGTCCGATGGTTCTACCTACGTAAAGAACCCGCCCTACTTCGAGGGCATCACGATGGAGCCGAAGCCGGTCGGCGACATCAAGGGCGCGCGCATCCTGGCGGAACTCGGCGACAGCATCACCACCGACCACATCAGCCCGGCCGGCTCGATCCGGAAGAGCTCGCCGGCCGGCGATTATCTGCTGGAGCGGCAGGTGCAGCAGAAGGATTTCAACAGCTACGGCGCGCGCCGCGGCAACCACGAGATCATGATGCGCGGCACCTTCGCCAATATCCGCATCCGGAACGAGATGCTGACCAATGTCGAAGGCGGCATGACCAAGCACCTGCCGTCGGGGCGAGCTGATGCCGATCTACGATGCGGCGATGCGCTACAAGGAGGAGGGCGTGCCGCTGGTGATCTTCGGCGGCAAGGAATACGGCACCGGATCGTCGCGCGACTGGGCGGCGAAGGGCACGATGCTGCTGGGCGTGAAGGCGGTGATCGTGGAAAGTTTCGAGCGTATCCACCGCTCCAACCTGGTCGGCATGGGCGTGCTGCCGCTGGTGTTCAAGGCGGGCACGGATCGCAAGTCGCTGGGTATCACCGGTGAGGAAACGATCGACATCACCGGCCTCGAAACGATCACGCCGCGCATGGAGCTGTCGCTGGTCGATCCATCGCCCGAACGGGACGGCGGACACGGTGCCGGTGATCTGCCGGATCGATACGGTAGACGAGGTGGCGTATTATCAGCACGGCGGCATTCTGCAGTATGTGCTGCGGGGGATGGCGAAGGCGGCCTGATGGGGGTTGAGGAACGAGACGGGAAAGGCTGCCGCGATCCGGCAGCTTCGTCCTGCTGCGACCATCCTGCGGCCCGAGCAATCTGCGGCCGTTGCTACGGTGACGGCTCGTGCCGCGTCTTGACGTTTTTAGATATTTGCATGATGTTATCAGATATTTGCTTGATAAGGCGGTCTGATGAACACCATGACCCTCGATCAGCTTCGTAGCACATTGCAGGCTGGCGGCTTGCGCTCGGTCGCCGTGAAGGCGGTAGGCGGGCTGTTCTTCGTGACCGTCGAATCACGCAACGGGGACCACGTCACCCTCGCCACGAGCGCGGAAGAGTTGCTCGACGTTTCCGGGATCCAGGCAAGGCGATCGCGGTTTTACATGCCCTGGGCGCGCGCAAGGTGGAAGTCGACACCTCCGACTGGTCGCCCGAACAAGCCGCGAATGAAGGCCGCCGTCGGCCCGACACCGCCGAACGCCAGCGCCGTGTTCATCAGGCCGCCGCATACGACACGTGGTTCCGCAGCGAAGTTGAACAGGCTTTGCGCGAAGCCGACGATCCGAACACGGTATGGGTGTCGAACTAAGAGGTAGAGCGGAAAAGCGCGGAACGGCGCGCTAAATGGCGTAGTGAGGCCGTTCGGAGCCAATGATTGGAGATCATCTGGCTGCCAACTGCGGACCGCACCCGAGACCTCCAGATTGATTACATTGCCCAGGATAACCCAGCCGTGGCTGTGCGAATTGATGAACAGATTGAGCGTCAGGTCCGCCAATTATGCGACCACCCCATGCTGGGGCGCGTCGGCAGACAGCGGAGCACTCGCGAGCTGGTAATCAGCCGGACGCCCTTCATCGTCATCTATCGCATCATGAACGGCCGCATCGAGATCCTGCGTCTCCTGCACGGAGCGCAGCAATGGCCGCCGCCCTCAGACTGACGCCTCGCCATTCGGTCAACCCGCCCAAGCTGAGGGCCGCGACGTCAGCCCGACCCCTCCCCTACCCCCTTGAAACCGTCCACCATCGCCTTGATGCGCTCCGGATCGCCCTGCTCCATCAACCGCCGGGCGAACCGCACGCAGGCATCGATCTGGATTGACCGGACCACCTGCTTCACCCGCGGCACGGCGGAGGCGTTCATGCTCAGCGACCGCACGCCAAGCCCGAGCAGCAGCGGCGTCATCCGCGGCGCCGCCCCCAGTTCGCCGCAGACCGAAACCGGCATCCGCATGCGCAGCGCCGCCTCGGTGGCGAACTGCACCAGGCGCAGCACCGCCGGATGGATCGGATCATACAGGTCAGCCACATCCGCCTCCGAGCGATCCACCGCCAGCGTGTAGGCGGTCAGATCGTTGGTGCCGATGGCGAAGAAGTCCGCCTCCAGCGCCAGCGCGTCAGCCGACAGCGCGGCCCCGGGGGTCTCGATCATGATGCCCAGCGGCGGCAGTTTCTCGGGGATGCGCTCGCCGCGGCGGCGCAGCCTGCGGGCGACCCGCTCATACATCTCCCGCGCCTCGCGCACCTCCTTGACGTTCGTCACCATCGGCAGGATCACCCGCACCGGACCGAAGACCGCGGCGCGAAGGATGGCCGACAACTGGGTCTCCAGCAGTTCCGGCCGGCGCAGCAGCAGCCTGATGCCGCGCAGGCCGAGCGCGGGATTGGCGTCCGCGACCTCCGGCACGATGCCGGCAAGCGACAGCGCCTCGATCTCCTTTTCGCCGCCCCAGTCCAGCACGCGGATGCTGACAGGATCGCCGTGCATTGCCTCGATGATGCTGCGGTAGGTCTCGGTCTGGGTGTCCTCGTCGGGAATGGTCTCACGGTTCATAAACAGGAACTCGGTGCGCAGCAGACCAATCCCGACCGCGCCAGATCGGACGATCAGCGGCAGCTCGATCGGCAGTTCCAGATTGGCCTGCAGTTCGACCGTCTCGCCGTCCTGGGTTATCGCCGGCAGGCGCCGCAGCCGAGCGTATTTCTGCCGCTCGCGGGCGAACGTGGTGACCGCGCGGCGGGCGGCGATGGTCGTGGCCGGCGCCGGATTAAGCGTCACCACGCCGGAAATACCATCCACCACGGCGATGTCGCCCGGTCTGGATCGCGTGCGCCAACCCGGCGGCTCCCAGCACCGCGGGCACGCCCAGGGCACGCAGCATCACGGCGGTATGGCCGTCGGCGCCGCCTTCCTCGGTGGCGACTCCAGCGAGCCGGGACGGATCGAGCAACGCCGCGTCGGCGGGACGGAGCGACTCGCTGACCAGAATGGCACCCTCGGGCAGGCCAGCGAAACTGCGGAACGGCGAGCGGGTGAGATTGCGCACGAGGCGCCGCGCGATTTCCCTGATCTCGTCGGCGCGACGCCGCAGACTGGCCAGGTCCTCGGGGGACACGCCTGGCTCGGCCTGCGTCATGATCGCGGCGGCAATATCCTCCGCCTCGGCGACAACCGCGCTTTCGGCCGAGAACAGGGTCTCCTCGATCCGTCGCCGCACGCCGCGCAGCAGACGTGAGGGACCCAGCATGTGGATATAGACGTCGATCAGGGGGGCGATTTCGGACTGACTCTCCTGCGGCAGCACGGCCAGTCGTGCCCGCAGCTTCGCCAGTTGCTTGCGGGACTGCGCGATGGCGGCTTCAAGCCTGGCGCCTTCCGCGGCGATATCGGTCGCGGCGATCTTGTGGTGGGTGATGGTGGCTTCAGGTTCCGTGGTGCCGAAGACCGGCCCTATGGCGATGCCGGCGGAGATCGGGATGCCGGGGAACCGGCGTTCGGGCCGAGTGTCGGGGCAAGCGAGGGCGGGTCGGGCCATTCGCTTGTGCTGCGGCGGTGGGGGATCAATCCTGTTCATCGAAGCCGGCCTCGACCAGGGCTGCCAACGCGTCTAGCGCTTCCTTGGCATCCCAGCCCTCGGCCCGCAACTCGATTTCCGCGCCACGGCCGGCGCCAAGCATCATCAACCCCATGATCGACCGCGCGGACACACTCTGGCCGTCACGCAGCACATCGACGGAGGCACCGAAGCGTTCCGCCATGGTGACGAAGCGGGCGGCGGCGCGGGCGTGCAGGCCGCGCTTGTTGCAAATTTCCACAATGCGGGACAGTACGGGAGCGACCGTCGGCTCTGGCTCCCCCACACCGGCATCCAACTGAGACGGCCCCACAGTCCCTCGCTCGGCAGGCGAGGGCTGGGCCGCCCCGTCGTTCATTCGCAGGACCCGCCGGAGCCGTTCACCTTGCAGCCGTGCAGCACGTGAGATGCGGCGGCGATATATTTGCGGCCGGCTTCCTCGGCACAGTTCACAGCGTCGGCCAACGGCTGCTTGGAGCGCACCTTCGCCAGTTTCACCAGCATCGGCAGGTTGACCCCGGCGATCACCTCGACGCCCTTGCGCTCCATCATCGAGATCGCGAGGTTGCAGGGCGTGCCACCAAACATATCCGTCAGGAGCACGACGCCGTCGCCGGTGTCGCACCGGCCGATACAGGCCTCGATCTCGGCGCGCCGACTGTCGACGTCGTCCTCGGGACCGACGCAGACGGTATCGACGTTTCGCTGGGAGCCGACAACATGCTCCATGGCGGATCGCAGTTCTTCGGCGAGCCGTCCGTGGGTAACCAGGACCATCCCGATCATGTTCGAACCGAGGCGTCCCAGAGCACGGCCGGACGAAGCGATCCGCGATCTTCAGGTGTCATCATACTGCCCTCAGGCCTCCTGCGGATGAACCGTTAAGGTTCGCGCAATCTTGTCTAGGTCTGTTTCCTTCTGGTGCGCAACGGGGCGCTCCGTGAGAAACCCGCCCTGCAGACCTTCCCGGGCGAGTTCCCGATGGGTCACATGCAGCCGCCAATGTCTGCCGTCGTCTTGCCCGCCGAGTGTCGCCAAACCGCACGAGGTGAGATGTTTCGCCAGCTTTTCAATCAGGTGCACGGATCTATGCCGGCCACCTGTACACCCAATCGTGATGGTTGCATATTTTTTACCCTCCTCGACGAAGCGCGGCAAGACAAGTCCGACCAGCTCCAGAAGGCAGGCAAAATATTTGGCGAAGTCGACGTCGCTCTCGACGTATTCAGCGACCGCTAAATCCAATCCGGTCCCGTCGCGTAACATGGTGTCGTAGTGCGGGTTTCGCAAAAAGCGTGCATCGAATACCAGATCTGCTTCCGGCGGCAGGCCACGGGCATATGCAAACGAGATCAGCGAAACCACCATCCGGCTGCGTTCGCTGTCCGCGCCGGCTCCGAAACGCTGTTCGACCAACCGCCGCAGCCCGGCCACGGGCAGGCCGGAGGTATCGATTACGACGTCGGCATGTTCCCGCAACTCGGCGGTCAGCACCTGTTCGGCGGCGATACCCGCCGAAACCAGGCCTTGTGGCACCAGCGGATGTCTGCGGCGCGTTTCGGTAAAGCGACGTTGCAGCGTGGCCGGGTCAGCCCAGGCATAGACCAGTTCGACCTGCAGCGCGGGATTGGCGCGTATACGGCCCAGCGCCTGGAGCACCCGGGCGGAATCGAAGCCGCGGGTGCGGGCGTCAATGCCGATCGCGAGCTTGCCGTCGGCGCGCGCCACCATTTCCTCGAGCATCGGCAACGGCGGATTGTCCACCGCTTCGTAGCCAACGTCCTCGAGCGCGCGCAGGATCGAGGCCTTACCGCCACCCGATAGACCGGAGACGATCACGACCGGCAACGGCGAGCGAGCGCCCTCTGGGGCGGCAGGGCCTACGGTTGCTGGCGACGGCGCCGGAGTAGCCTGCGCCGAGCGGGGACTTTCCGGCTCGGTTATCCTGCTCATGCGGCGAACGCGCCGGCGACCTGCCCGACGATCCCGAGCGCGCAGTCCAGTGCCAGCACGACGCGATCCGCCGCGGAGGCCGCCGCGGCATCGATCCGGACGATGGGCCTCCCGAGCTCGGGGTGCGCTCAGCGGGGCGGGCATGCGTTCCGGTGGCATTCCGAGTTCGACGATCAACGTCAAACGAGCCTGTTTGCAGTATGGCAGACGCACAATGCCAAGCCCTCGTGCCTCGAGCAGGCCGGCGAGTTCCGCGGGAGCGGAAATGACACCGTCACGTATCTCCACCTGATCATCGGCGACGAGCTCGAAATCCCCGCGCAATCAGCCGCAAAACGAGGTCGGACTTGCCCGATCCCGACGGACCGACCACCAGCACGGCATTTCCGTTCCTGGAAGCGCAACTACCGTGCATGCGCCGTTGGCTGGTCATAAGCGTCCACCTTGAGCGCAATGCGGAGAAAATGGAAGCCGCTTGTCCGGTAGGGCTTCGCATGCGAGCGTCGCCCTCGCCGGCGAAGGTATTGCCGGTAAAGGCATTGCATGATCGATCGTTCCGCCATCTCGGCCGCCGCCGTTAGAATTTCTGGCCGGATACGCCGGACGCCGGTCCTGTCCCTGACCGGGCGCGAGCTTGGCCTGAGCGATCACCAGAACGTGCCGATCACCTTGAAGCTCGAGTTGTTGCAGCATGCCGGCAGCTTCAAGCCGCGAGGGGCGTTCAACCGGCTGCTGTCGGCCGACCGTTCCGGCGAGCGGCGTGATCGCGGCTTCCGGTGGCAATCACGGCGCCGCGGTCGCGTACGCGGCGCAGGCACTGAACCTGACCGCTGAGATCTTCATTCCGGAGGCGACGCCGGCGGCGAAGGTGGCGCGCATTGCCAGCTATGGCGCTCGCGTGGTGCAGCACGGCGAGACGTATGCCGAGGCGCTGGTTGCATCGCGGGAGCGGCAGGCCGAGACCGGCGCCTTGGAGGTCCATGCCTATGATCAGGCCGAGGTGCTGGCAGGCCAGGGAACCACCGGGCGGGAATTCGAGCAGGATGCGCCGGATCTGACCCATGTCCTGGTTGCCGTGGGTGGCGGCGGTTTGATCGGTGGCGTCGCAGCCTGGTTCGCCGGCAGCGCCTCGGTCGTCGGCGTGGAGCCGGAGAATTGTCCCGGGCTGCATGATGCACTTGCCGCTGGGTATCCGGTTCGGGCTCCGGTAGGGGGCGTGGCGGCGGACAGTTTGGGCGCACGGCAGGTCGGCGGGTTGATGTTTCCAATTGCCGCCCGCTTCGTGACCGAGGTGGTGCTGGTGACAGACGACGCGATCGTTGCCGCGCAACGGCTCCTGTGGGACCGTTTCCGGCTGATCGCCGAACCGGGAGGCGCCACGGCCATCGCCGCGCTGCTGTCCGGACGCTGGCGCCCACCCGCCGGTGCCCGGGTTGGCATCCTGGTCTGCGGCGGCAATGCCGATCCGGCGAAAATCGCCGGCAGGTCGGATGCCGCCGATGGGGATCGCAACGACGTCAATGAGACCAGGCCTGCACCCCGATACAGTTGAGCAAGCCGTGCTCGGCCAATGGCTTTTCGGAGTAATTTTCTCGACCCCCGGTTCGGCGGTCCGGGCAATGATCACCTGCCACGACACCTGGCGTCCCGGCGGCTGACGGGCCGGACGCGGACACCCCTTGTCTTCCTCGGCCACTCCGGCAATCTCGGCTGCTGCGTCAGATCCCAGCCCGGAGTATAGGCACCGTGACCGAACCCGTGGTCCTGCAATCCATCGATGCTCGCGGGGTCGCCACCATCACGCTGAACCGGCCGACGGTCGGCAACGCCTACAACGCCGAGATGCTGGATGCGCTGATCGACGGCTTGCGTGGCCTCGCGGTCGACCCGGCGGTGCGTTGCCTGGTGATCCGCGGCGCCGGCAGGCACTTCCAGGCTGGTGCGGATATCAAATGGCTCCGCCAGGTCGCTGACTACGCACCCGCAGAGAATTTCGACGCGTCTCTCGCCACCACGCGTGCGATGCAGTTGCTTAACGAGTTTCCCAAGCCCACCATCGCTCTGGTGCATGGCGCCTGCTTCGGCGGTGGCGTCGGAATTGTCTGTTGCGCCGACGTCGCCTTTGCCACCCCGGACTCGCGGTTCGGCATCACGGAAGTCAGGGTCGGCGTGGCCCCGACGCCGATTTCCACCCACATGGTCAATGCGATCGGCCTGCGTCACACCCGTCGGTACGCCGTGACCGGGGAGCAGTTCGACGCGCTGGAGGCGGAACGGATCGGCCTGATTCACGCGGTCGTTGCCGAGCATGCGATGGAGGAAAAGCTGGGCAGCGTGACGGACGCGATATTTCTCGGTGGCCCGGCGGCGATCGCCATGACGAAGCGCAGCTTCCTCGGTGCCAACGGACTGCTGCTGGACGAGCGGCAGATGGCGACGCTGTCGCACGAGGGCTGGACCCAACGTCATTCGGACGAGGGCCACGAAGGCACCACGGCCTTCGCGGAGAAGCGCAGGCCCGCATGGTACAGGCCATAGCGTGATCGCGCGAAGCGGAACGTTGCAGCGCGAGAATCATACGTGCAAACTGCATGACAACGCGTAGCGGAACGTCGCAACGCGGGAACCATCCAAGCAGACAACGCGCCTGACCATGTATACCAACACAGTCAGCATGAAGATGGTCTGGCGGCCTGTGCTTACCATCGTGCAGCCAACAACGAACGGATGAAGCAGCATGACCGACGCCAAGCCGTCCCCCCAGCAGAACCCACATTCATCTGGCGCGACCGGAACGAACGCGCCACATCGCAACGGCCAGATCCTCAGCGCGCCGCCGAGACAATCATCAAAACGGCCTGGTCCGTGTTGCATGGTCATCTTCGGCGCGGGCGGCGACCTGACCAAGCGCCTGCTGGTGCCGGCGCTCTACAACCTGGCCACGACTGGCCTTTTGCCGGAGCATTTTGCCCTGGTCGGCGTGGACATGGCCGATCTGAGCGCGGAACAGTGGCGCGACAGCCTGCATGCGATGATGGCAAGCTTTGTCGGCAAGGCCGCCAGTGAGAGCCGGATCGATCACGTCGACGAAACGACCTGGTCCCATCTGACGCAAAGCCTTTCCTATGTGCGCGGCGATCTGAACGATGATTGCCTGTTCGACCGGTTGAAGACCCACCTCGACGGCCTCGAGGCCAAAGCAGGGACCGGCGGGAACTGCCTGTTCTATCTGGCGGTCGCGGATCGCTTCTTCGGCCCGGTGGTGACCCACCTGGGGCACGCCGGCCTGTTCGACGAAAAGCCTGACCGCGACGGGGTGTCGGCGCGCTGGCGGCGGGTGGTGATCGAGAAGCCGTTTGGCCACGACGAAGCGTCGGCGCGCGAATTGAACCGGACGATCCTGCGCAGTGCGCGGGAAGACCAGATTTTTCGCATCGATCATTTCCTCGGCAAGGAAACGGTGCAGAACATCATGGCGCTGCGCTTCGCCAACGGCATGTTCGAGCCGCTGTGGAATCGCGACCGGATCGATCACGTGCAGATCACCGTGGCCGAGACGGTGGGAGTGGAAAGCCGTGGCCGGTTCTACGAAAAAACCGGGGCGATGCGAGACATGGTGCCCAACCACGTGTTCCAGTTGCTGGCCATGGTGGCGATGGAGCCGCCCGCCGGGTTCGACGCGCATGCGGTACGCAGCCGCAAGACCGATGTGTTCTCGGCGATGCACACGGTGAAAGTCGTGGACGACGGTGCGCGGCCAGTATGGGCGCCAGTGCGGGCAGCGCGAACGCTGCGCGCAACCGCACCGACGCAGGCCCTCGGGCGATGCCGTCGCCTACCGGAATGAAAAGGACGTCGCGCCGGATTCGCCGATCGAAACCTATGTTGCCATGCGCCTGGCCATCGACAACTGGCGCTGGGCCGGCGTGCCCTTCTACCTACGTACCGGGAAGCATATGACACGCCGCTTCACGGAGATCGCGATCCGCTTCAAGCCGGCGCCGTTCGCGCCGTTCGAAGACACCGACGTCGCAGGGTTGCCACCCAACTGGCTGTTGCTGCGCATTCAGCCGGAGGAAGGCATCGCACTGCAATTTGAGGTGAAGCGGCCAGGTCCCGTGGTCGATCTGGCGGCGGTTCAAATGACATTCCGTTACGCGGACTGGTTCCCGCGCGAGCCGAACATTGGCTACGAGACACTGATCTACGACGTAATGATCGGCGATCAGACCTTGTTCAACCGCGCCGACATGGTTGAGGAGACCTGGCGGGTCGTGCAGCCCGTGCTCGACGTCTGGGCGAAAGAACGGCCAACCGACTTCCCCAACTATCCGTCCGGCAGCGACGGCCCAGAGGCGGCTGACGCATTGCTCGCACGCGATGGTCGCGCCTGGCGTCCGATCCGCGAGAGCGCCGGTGGCTGAGTTCGCCGCAGGCGGATCGGCTGGCCGCCAAGCCGGCCGACGAACCGCCACCACCGAGCGATCAGACAGACCCTATACTATTGCAGCCCGTTAGACTGCTGGGTAGCCCGGCTGATGGCCTCATCGAAGGCCGAAATGACCTGACGATGAGTGGAGTTGTCGTTCATGCTCTCGATGTCGTTGAACCCGCGGCTCATCGCCACCGACAGCAGGATCGTGTTGGCCGACGTCTGTGGGCCGTGGAGCGAAAGCAGCCTCGCGGCCCCACGGAGCGCCCCGACGGCGCAGCGCCGACCATCCCGTGTCTCATACCGGCGCTGAACCCAATCCTTGCGGTCTTCGATCAGCGCTCGGCCGACCGTCAGTACCTGCACGGTGACCGCGTCCGGATGAGTTGCCGGGAGCGGCTGGAACATGTGCGCCGGGACCGATTTCGCGACAGGCGGGATGCCCAGCACGAAGTGTGACAGCCGCGTCCAGATTGAAGGCTTTGGTTGGGTCGTGATGTAAGCAAGTCCGTCAAACGGCATGGGTGCCTCCCATGGTTAAAGACTAACAAAACATTAAAACACGATTTTGGCCTGCGAGCTTAGTGTGCACGATAAATTGGTGGCACGCTACTGCCGTCGGCGATCGCGCGTCCGCGCCAAATCGACCGGAATCGGTCAAAGCAATTGAATTAATTGGAAACTTCGTCGGCGTCGCGACGATCCGCCCGATGCGATTTGTGCCGGCAAGCCAGCGTCTGATTGGTGAAGGCGGGTCGGTGGAAGGCGCTAAACCATTGGCAGGCGCACGATGAACCGGGCGCCGCGCACGCGGCCACCGGCGTCGCGGCGGTTTTCAGCCGAAATGTGCCCCCGCAATGCCTCGACGATCTGGCGACTGATCGAAAGGCCGAGGCCGGAATGCTCGCCGAAACTTTCGCCCTTCGGTCGTTCGGAATAGAACCGGTCGAAGATGTGTTCCAGGTTGGAGTCAGGAATTCCCGGCCCGTCGTCCTCCACGCACAGCTCCGCCATCCCACCGGCCTCACGGACGCGCACAATGATCCGGCCGCGCGGTGGACTGAAAGATCGGGCGTTGCCGATCAGGTTGCGCAACACCTGGACCAGTCGATCCTCGACCGCCCACACGGCCAGTCCGTTCGGCGGCGCCACCACCTCCAGCCTGGGATCGTCTTCCGCATCCCGAGTCGCTTCGTCGAGTTCCTGCAATGTGCGCAGGATCGGCACCACGTCGACCGGTTGCGCGGTGACACGCGATAACTCGGTGTCCAGCCGGGACGCATCGCTGACATCGCTGATCAGCCGGTCCAACCGCACCACGTCTTGGGCGATGATGGTCAGCAACTGGCGCTGCCGGCCCGGATCATCGACCCGCCGCATGGTTTCGATGGCACTGCGGATCGAGGACAACGGGTTCTTGATTTCATGCGCCACATCGGCGGCGAAACGTTCGATGGCATCCATGCGCTCCCACAAGGCGGCGGCGCTGTCAGCCAGGGCGGAGGCCAGCACCCCGACCTCGTCACGGCGGACCAGAAGCGACGGCGGGACGCTGGCGGATCGACCATGCCCCTCGCGCATGTCGGCGGTGGCCTCCGCGAGACGGAGGATCGGGCGCGCAATGGTCAGCGACAGATACCACGACAGCAGGACGGTAAGCAGCAATGCCATGCCGAACAGTGCCAGGATCGACATCCGCACGGTGAACAGGCTCTGATCCACCTCGCGCGCCTCGCGCGTGAGCGAAACGATGCCGACAGTGTGCTTGTCGTGCTCGACGGGGACGGCGACGGTGACCAGCAGGTGATTGTCCCGAGTGCGACGGATGTAAGGTGGCGTCTGATTGCTCTCCCCGGAACTGTTCAGCCGCAATTCCTCCTTCACGTCTGGCTGCCAGTCCAGGCCCGCCGGCGGAAGGCGTGAGATCGATCGAGGTCAGTGGCGCGCGGTGCGGAAGCATCGACAGGACACGGTCGTAGATCCAGCCGATCATGGCGAGCATCGGCCCGTGATCGACGGCGGGCGGCAGCGGCTCGGTGGTCATCGTACCGCCTGGCCCCTGGTGCAGCCGAGAATCCGCCAGGATGGTGCCATCCGGCGCGTACAGGCGGGCCTGCGCATCCGGTGTCGGCTCGGTCAGCCGACGCAGCAGGGAACTGGCGCGTCCGGGTATCAGCTTGGGATTTTCGGTATCCGATGTCCGCACCGCGCTTTCGCCGAGGGCTCCGGCGAACACCCGCGCCTGTTCCCGCAGCGCGGCGACCTGAGCCTCCAGCAGACCGTTCTGATACTGATCCAGATACAGCAGGGCGACCACCAGCAGTGCGAGCGGCAGCGCATTCACCAGCAAGATACGGCGCAGCAGCGGCGATACCCAGCGCTGGCGAAAACGCCGCGGACGCGTGGCCACGCGGGACAGGCCGGACAGGAAGCCGCCGTCGGGCAATCACTGCTCCTTGTAGCGGTAGCCGATACCGTAGAGGGTCTCGATGTGGGTGAACTCTTCGTCGCCGGTGCGGAATTTTTTGCGAATTCGTTTCACGTGACTGTCGATGGTCCGATCGTCGACATAGATGTTCTCGCCGTAAGCGGCATCGATCAATTGATCGCGACTTTTCACCATGCCAGGTCGAGCGGCGAGGGCCTTGACCAGAAGGAACTCGGTGACGGTCAATTGGATATCATGGCCACGCCAGGTGCACTGATGCTTGGTCTCGTCGAGCACCAGATCGCCGCGGGTCATGACCCCTCCGGGCGCGGTACCGGACCCCTCCGCCTTCCCCGCCTCGTTACGCCGCAGCAGGGCGCGGATTCGCTCGATCAACAGGCGCTGGCTGAACGGTTTCGTGATGTAATCGTCGGCACCGAGACGCAGGCCCATCAGTTCGTCCACCTCCTCATCCTTGGAGGTCAGGAAGATCACCGGCATCGAGCTGCGCTGACGCAGCCGCTGCAACAACTCCATGCCGTCCATGCGCGGCATTTTGATGTCCAGCACAGCAAGGTCGACGGGGCGCGCGGTCAGGCCCTGGAGTGCGCTTTCGCCGTCGGTATAGGTGCGGACCTGGAAACCTTCCTGTTCCAGGGTCATGGAGACACTGGTCAGGATGTTGCGGTCGTCGTCGACCAAGGCGATGGTCTGCTTCATCTTGTTTTCCTTGCGGCTCCGTTCGCCTGCCGGTTGCTGGAACGTGACGGTATCGATGGCGAGGCTATGTCAGTGGGGGGCCTTCACGGCAAGGGACCGTGGTGGACGATTGTGGCGCATTGCGGACGAGGAGCGAAAGATTGATGGCGCAGACCGGTGACGATTACGTTTGGCAGGCTCGCTGCCTGATGCGGGCGGCGCGGGTGGGCACGTTGGCCACCAGCACCAACGGCCAGCCGTTTGCTTCGCTCGTGACTCCGGCCTGCGCGCCCGACTTTTCGCTGCTGCTTCTGCTGTCCGACCTTTCGGAGCACACCCGGCATCTGGCGGCCGATCCGCGGTGCTCGATCCTGGTGGCCGGAGCGGCGGCGAGCACAAATCCGCAGACCGCGCCACGACTGACGGTGACCGGGACAGCCGAGCGAGTGGCGGCACCCGAACTGAGGACGCGTTATTTGGCGGTGCATCCGTATGCCAGTTTGTATGCGGATTTCAGCGATTTCGCGCTCTGGCGGGTCGTGCCCATGAGCGGGCTGTTCGTGGGCGGGTTCGGTCGTGCGGCCCGACTGGCGAAGGCGGCATTGTCGCCGGAACCGGAAGCAGTCGAGGCGATCATGGCGGCCGAGGCCGGAATCATCGGGCACTGCAACCGGGATCATGCGGGCGCTCTGGCCGCAATCGCCGGCCAGCCGGGCGAGTGGCGGATGGTAACGGCGGACGTGGATGGCTGCGACCTTGCCCAAGGTGAAAGCGTGGTGCGTTTCGCGTGGTCGGAGCCGGTGCGGGAGTCCGCGGATGTACGGCGAGAATTGGTGCGGATGACCAGGGTGGCGCGCGGCGCTTAGCATCGCGCAACGGTGCAGCGCGGTTCCTCCCTTACGGAATGAGATCACCCACCCGGATCGGCCTGATTTTGGGATACTCTCTGATCCCTCGGCGCAAATTGTCCTGCCATTCGCGGCGGCACATCAACTCCGACCGGCGCGCCATGTAGGCTAGCTGCTGCGGTGTCGGGTCCCGCGGCACGATCATTCCGCCACCAGGCAGGATGCCCTCCGTGCCGGCGATATCCAGCCCGTCATTCTCCGCCGCCAGTTCGTCGCGTTGGCGCATCTGCCTGGCCACCGCCAGCGCCCGGGGCGTCCAGGCGACCACCTTCTTCTGCTTCCGGACCGGGCCGGCGGCGGGGCTATCCTCCCCGCGACGGCAGCGAGCCTCCCAATGAAGCACCGTCCGGGCCGCGTCACTTTCGGGCCAGACGCGGGGCGCCGGGCGTCCCACCGGGATCGCCAACGGCTTTGCCTGCCGCCGTTCCAACGCCCGCGGCATCGCCTCGAACGTCCGCGCCGCCGTGGTCGCGGCAGCCACGTGGCGGGTGCTGTCTCCGTTCGGCACGTGATGGTTCATGCCGATCCGCCAGCATACGTTGGCAGCGTGATACGCTGATATGGCCTGCACGCTGAGCATGACCTCTATTTCGTCACGGGGATGCAGGGCTGCCAGGCTGTTGAGCGCGCTGTCCATGCGACGATACGCCCAATGCGCCGGTTCGGCTGGATCGAGCGGACAGGCACGCAGCAGGGCCCGGATTGCCTCCTCCATGAACGCCGGATGCAACGGGCCGTCCGGGTGGAAGATTGCCGCGCGGTCATACGCCGGTGGGTCGGCGGGCGGATCGGCGGAGCTATCGGGCATATGGCAGGTCGTTCTTGCTTTGTCTCAATCTTTCGCGAGATGGCGCCGACCAGCCCGGCGGACAAGGGTGGCTCAGGAATAAGTGGCGTGAGTGCCGGTTTCCGGTATGCGGCGGGCGAGCGTTTATCTCGATGCACGATGACCGGCGCCAATCCGATAATCACGCCCGCCGTCAGCACGATTGAAACACGATGCCGCCCCTATCCTTTGCGTTCGACATAGAATTTGCCCGAGCCGGGAACGCCCGGGTATCGGTGCCTCCAGGCAAACGACACATGCCTCGTAGCCTCCGTCGGCTCCCCGGCCCAGTTCGTATTCCGCATAGCGTAAGAAGTCAGCGGCGTTGTCCTGCCAGTCCCATGCCACGGCGCTAGCCCTAAGTTGCACCGGCGCACCGATCTGGATCGATTTCTGGTAATACTGCCGCACGAACTCCTCGATCCGTGAGTTTTGAATATCGAGATTCATCTGCGCTGGGGCCCACATCATTCCCGCAGGGGTCTCATCGCCGAAGCCGGGCCCCCAGAGATGAGCCATTTGATACTGGTCAATGGCCGGCCATCTCGCCCGCAAGTCCTTGGCGTTCTGCTTGGTCAGGAAGGCACTATTGAAATTTGGCGCGCGAACGCGGCCGGGTGGCGGTTGTCCGCTATTCCGCCAGAGTGGCGGCAACAGGAAACCCTCGACGGTCACTTCGAAGCGGCCGCGAGGAGACCGGCTCGCACTGATCCTGCGAATACCGCCGGTGTTGGCGGTCTGTTTGTCGAAATCCGTCAGTATGTTGAGCGGATCGCGAATAGTCGGCAGTGTGTGTCCAAGGTTGATCGGAGGCGATGCCATGGGGTTCGTCCTTCTTGATGAGCCCGGGTCGGATTGTAGGCTGTTTCAATCCTTTCTGCCCCCAGTTGTTGAGCCGGATACCAATACTCACGGGTTGTCATGATGGCGACATAAAAGCCGGTCGTTGCGCAATCTGAAACCAAAAGCATCTCGGAAAAGGATTGCCTGATCGTCGAGCAAACGATGCCAAGATTTTGGCGTTGAGGCGTTACACTCGGCGCCTGGCTCCTGACATTGTTTTGAAGTGTCGAATCGGGACAGCAGCGCGGCCACAACCTGGAACAGGCATCGTCATGGCGCCTATTGTTGGTGCAACAACAACGCGCGAAATTCATAACTTCGTGGAGAAGATTGTTCACGAACCCGCCGATCTCATCTACGCTGAAGGAATACCGATGCCAGCGGCGCTCGGAATGGCGTGTTACCAAAGCACCTTTGGAAGGGCCGCAAGGCGGAAGACTACTTTGTGCTGTTCTGCATTACCAAACCCGCCTCGTGGGTTCATCACTCTTGCGGGTCTTCTCAGCTTCGCCTACAGCGCGCCCGGGAGCATTCAGAGCAGCTTCACCGCCGCGAAGGGCAGCCCAGACCACTCGGTAATCTCGGTGCCGGCAGGCGTAACCATGCCTCGGGATGGCAGATCCGTCCGTTGCCGATCCCATCCCCGCGCCGTGGCCGATGGTTCCTCCAGCGATCCGATGTTCGAACTCATCATCACGCGTTCATGCGTGCAAGTCGCTTTGATTCAAAGTAGTCGACACGGCGGAAACGCGGTCGAAGTGCGACGCTCGCGTCCTGGATGATCGAATACCAGGCGTCACGATGTCCATCTCGCCGTCGCGACTGACCGGACACAGCTCCGTGGAGTGCCGGGACGACCTCAGCCAGCCCAGGCCGAGGTCGTCCGAGGCGCTACAGCCCGGCCTGGGTGACGAATTTGGTGTTCAGATAGGCCTCGATCGCCTCCGATCCGCCCTCCGACCCGTAGCCCGAAATCCCGCACGCCGCCGAACGGCACCTCCGGCAACGCCAGCCCGTGGTGATTGATCGACATCATGCCGGCCTCGACGGCCGAGGCGATCGCATTGGCGGTCTTCGCCGATCGCGTATAGGCGTAGGAGGCGAGGCCGTAGGGCAGCCGGTTCGCTTCGGCCACCACATCGTCGAAGCCGCGGAACGGCGAGATGATGGCCAGCGGGCCGAACGGCTCCTCATTCATCACCCGCGCCTCCAGGGGCACGTCGGTCAGCACCGTCGGTTCGAAGAAGTTGCCCTTGTTGCCGATGCGGCTGCCGCCGGTGCGCACGGTGGCGCCCTTCTGCGCGGCATCGCCGATCAGCGTCTCCATCGCGGCGATCCGGCGCGCATTCGCCAGCGGCCCCATGACGGTGCCGGCTTCCAGCCCGTCACCAACCTTCAACGCCTTGGTATGACCCACGAAGCCGGCAACGAACTGGTCGTAGACCTTCTCCTGCACCAGCATGCGGGTCGGCGACACGCACACCTGCCCGGCGTTGCGGTACTTGGCGCCCGCGAGCAGCCGGCTGGCCGTATCGACGTCGGCATCGTCGAACACGATGGCTGGCGCATGGCCACCGAGCTCCATCGTCACCCGCTTCATGTGCAGCCCGGCGATCGCCGCCAACTGCTTGCCCACCGCGGTCGACCCGGTGAACGACATCTTGCGGATGATCGGGTGCGGGATGAGATATTCCGAAATCTCCGACGGCACGCCATAGACCAGGTTGATCACGCCAGCCGGCACGCCGGCGTCGGCGAAGGCGCGGATCAGTTCGGCCGGTGACGCGGGGGTTTCCTCCGGCGCCTTGACGATGATCGAGCAGCCGGCGGCCAGCGCGGCGGACAGTTTCCGGACCACCTGGTTGATCGGAAAATTCCACGGGGTGAAGGCGGCGACCGGGCCGACCGGTTCCTTGATGACGAGCTGATAGACGCCCTCGGCGCGGGCGGGGATGACGCGGCCATAGGCGCGACGGGCTTCCTCGGCGAACCAGTCGATCACGTCGGCGCCGGCCATGACCTCGCCCTTGGCTTCCGCCAGTGGCTTGCCCTGCTCCAAGGTCAGCAACGAGGCGATCGCATCCGCCCGACCGCGCAGGATGTCCGCCGCCTTGCGCATCACCTTCGAGCGGTCAAAGGCGGACACCTTCCTCCATTGCCGGAAGCCGCGGTCGGCGGCATCGAGCGCATGATCGAGGTCGGCGCGGTCGGCGTGCGCGACGGTGCCGATCGGTTCTCCGGATGCCGGATTGACCACCGTGATGGTCCGGCCCGAGGCGGCCTTGGTCCATACGCCGTCAATGAAAAGTGAAACGTCGTTGTACATGTTTTCCGTCCTTGCTCGCACCTGCGTCGGCGGCACATGGCGCCAATGGGTTGGATCGTCAACCGAGAAACAGACCCCGATCGGCTTGTAAGGACATAACGCCCGATGACCACCGTGGCCTGGACCGATGGTCGCACGAGCCCCGATCCACGGGTGGCGATCACAGTCCGCCTGTTGCAGCGTCGCTGGATTACCCTCAGACCCGGACTTCGGCCTTGCCGAGTGCATCGGCGGCGATGGTCGCGGCGTGCTGGCCGCTGAGCCAGGCGCCCGCCAGGGTTCCGGCGTAGCCGACGTTGCAGCCCTCGCCGGCAAACATCAGATGGCCGTCCGCCACCGGCTCGGCCAGCGTGTCGCGCGCCATGGCGGCCCCGGGCGTGGCGTAGCAATAGGCGCCGCGGACCCAGGGATCGCTGTCCCAGCGCGTCACCAGCGACTCCCCGCCGGCGAACAACCGGTCCACCCGGCCGCCGAACATCGCGCGAAGATAGCCGAGCGCGAAGTCCACGGCCGCGGCTTTGCCCAGGCGGGCCAGTTCCCAGGCAGGGGAACCGCCGATCCAGCCCTGCACATAGTCGCGCCCGAACGGCCAGCACTGGAACGGCATCAGACACGTCGCCGGTCGCGCGGCAGGATCCGGTCGACCGAGGAATGCCGCGGCAGATCCAGGCGGTCCGAACCGGTGGCGCGCAGAGCAACCTTCATCGCCAGGCCCATCGGCAAGGCGTGTGACTGCGTCGGTCACCCGGGCCGGCAGCGGCGGATCGAAGCGCAGCATGCCGGAGGCCAGCACGCCGGTCGATACGGTGACGATGCAGGCGCCGGCGGTGATGCGTGCCCTGATCGGTCTCCACGCGTGACCTGGCCGCCCGGCCGCCCCACCGCACCAGCCGGGCCGGCGTGCCTAGCGGATATCCAGTGCCGCCGGTCAGCCGGCGCCGCACGAACGCGCCGATACCGCCGTCGGGCACCAGATTGCTGCCCGTCAAGCCCGTTGCGCCGCCAGTCCAGGGCACTGAACAGCGTCGGCGTCCGCGGCACAGATCACCGGCCCCTCCCAGGCCTCGATCGTCGCGGCCCAGGGATCACCGGCCAGCCGTCGTGTCACCTCGGCAGCGCGACGTCGCCCTCGGTTGCCAGGATCTCGTCCGCCTTCGCCTCATAGCGCGGCCAGGCGTCGGCATAGTCCTCCAGTTCCGCATGCGTCGCCGCGCGGTCGCCGATGAAGGTCCGCTCTCGCCGCAACTCGTCGGAGCGCAGCAGGCGATCGCCGGCGGCCCGCGCTGTCATCACCAGCGGATTGTGCTCCGCGTCGTGGAACCAGACCGCCCCCATGTCGAACCAGACGCCGCCGAGCTGGGCAGGATAGTCGGTCCAGGCGCGACCGCCGGCACGGGTGGAGGCCTCCAGGACGATCGCCTGCCGGCCACGGGCACGCAATGCCGCCGCCGCCCCGAGGCCCGCCACACCGGCCCCGATGACAATGACCTCGGCGGCGCCAGCCACGGGAACTCTGGTCGCAACCTTGCCGGGATCGACGCCGCCGTCGCGGGTCATGTCATCGCCGATCCCGTCGTTGCCAATCCCTTCGCTATCGGTCACTCGGACTCTCCTGGTGTCGGATCAGGCGACGATTCGCATGACCTCGTCCGGCGACTGCAAGCACAAGGCCGTCATAGTCCTTCATCAAGGTCTCGGTGATGACGCCGGGTGTGTAACGGTGCGCACCGATCTCGCGCACGGCGGTGACCTCGGCTGCCGGTGCCGGCAAGGAAGACCTCGGTCGCATTCGGCAGTTCGTCCGGGTCGAATGCGTCGCTCGACCAGTTTCATCTGATTGCGGGCGCGCCAGACTGATCACGGTGCGCCGGGTGATGCCATCGAGGAACCCTTCGGGTGTCGGCGTATGCAATCGCACCATCGATGACAAAGAAAATATTGGCGCCCGTCGTCTCCGCGACCAGCCCCCGCCAGTCCAGCATCAGCGCGTCCGCGTAGCCCGCCTGCTCCGCCTTTACCTTGGCCATTGAACCTATCATGTACAGACCGGATGCCTTGGCCGCCGTCGGCGCGGTCTCCGGCGATGGCCGCCGCCATTCCGCCTCGCCCATCCGAATACCCTGCATCCTCTCGGCGCCGAAATAGCTCGGCCAGGGCCAGGCGGCGATCGACAGATGCGATCGAGGTTCCAGACGCCGAAACCGCGAGCTGCTCCGAGCCGCGCCAGGCGATGGGCCGGACATAGCCGTCGGTCAGACCATTGGCCCGGAGCACCGCGTCGCAAGCGGCATCGATTGCCTCCGCACTGATAGGGTATTTCGAAGCCCAGGATGCGACCGGAGTTGATCAGCCGCTCGGTGTGATCGCGCAGCCGGAAGATGTTGCCGGCATAGGCCCGCTCTCCCTCGAAAACGGCGCTGGCATAGTGCAGGCCATGCGATAGAACATGCAGCCGGGCGTCTCGCCAGGGTACCAGCGAACCGTCCAGCCAGATCCAGCCGTCTCGGTCGTCGAAAGGAACAAGCGCCATAGTCCACCTTACTCCGTAATTTTATTGCGTGTGCGGGGCAGAATTAGAACGCAGGGCTATTTACGTCAATAATGCTGACCTATTCGGCCGACGCCTCCATGGTATGCCAGCCATGCTGACCGCCGGTATCAACGATCGAAGCGCCGCGCGGCAAGGGTCGATCGCTTCGTCGCACCGCCGAAACTGCCCCCGGCGACGCCGCGTCGTGATCTCGGCGAAGCCGAGATGCGGCTGGCGCAGGACCTGCTGTTCTTCGCCTATCGCGATTTCACCAACGTCGCCGACAAAGTGCTGGAGGAACTGGGACTCGGCCGCGCGCATCACCGGGCGCTGCATTTCATCGGCCGCAATCCCGGGCTCACGGTATCCGCGCTGCTGGCGATCCTGCGCATCACCAAGCAGTCGCTCGCCCGGGTGCTGAACCTGCTGCTGGACCAGGGCTATGTCGGCCAGGCGCCCGGCTTCGAGGACCGACGGATGCGTCTGCTGACGCTCACCGAGAAGGGCCAGGCCCTGGAACGCCGGTTGTTCGACACGCAGCGCGCCGTGATCAGCGAGGCCTATCGTCAGGCAGGGCCGCAGGCGGTGGATGGCTTCCGCGCCGTGATGCGCGCGATGATGGACAAGCGGCGCCCGCGCCTATATGGATGGCACCGGTTCGGCTGAGGACGCCTAGATCGCACAGCACCGGTCTTGGGATGCGCATCGATGAGAGCCCGCGGATCGCCGCCTCAGGTGGCTAGTGGAAGACTTCCACATCCTGGTCGTGGAGGACGACGCCCGCCTGCGTGAGCGGCTGGCCCGCTATCTGTCGAGCGAGGGCTTCCGCGTCACCGCCGCCAGCGACGCCGCCGACGCCCGGTCCAAGTTGCGCGTCGATCGACCCCGACCTGATGGTGCTGGACGTCATGATGCCGGGCGAGAGCGGCCTCGATCTGATCCAGTCGCTGCGCCAGGAGCAGCGTCAGGACCCGGTTCGGCCCGGGAGTAGCCCTCGAGGCTCCGACCTGCCGGTGCTGCTGCTGACGGCGCGCGCCGCGCCTGAGGACCGCATCGCCGGGTTTGAGGCCGGCGCCGACGACTATCTGGGCAAACCGTTCGAGCCGCGGGAACTGGTGCTTCGCATCCGCGCGCTGCTGCGACGCGCGCCGCCCGCCCCGCCGCCCGAGCCGCCAGCACGGCCGCTGCGGATCGGCCTGGCGGAATTCGACGTGGAGCGCGGCGAATTGCGCGACGCCAGCGGCCCGATCCGCCTGACCGGCGGGGAGGCGGCGCTGCTGACCGCGCTGGCGAGCAAGCCGAACGAGGTGCTGTCGCGCGAGGAGATCGCCGAGGCTCTGAACATGGACGATTCCGGCGAGCGCGCGGTCGACGTGCAGGTGGTCCGGCTGCGCCGAAAGATCGAGGCCGATCCCCGCGAGCCGCGCTTCCTGCACACGGTGCGCGGCCGAGGCTATATCCTGAAGCCGGGGGTCTGAGATGCGAGCCCGCATCCACGTGCCGTTCGGGCCGCCATTGGGCATTTGGCTGAAACGCTTCATGCCGCGTTCGCTGCTGGGACGAACGCTGCTGATCATGCTGGTGCCGCTGGTGCTGGTGCAGGTGGTGGCGCTGCAGATGTTCTACGGCAGCCACCTCGACGTCGTGTCGCGCCGGCTGTCGGCGGCATCGCCGGGGAGATCGCCTACACGCATCGACCTGATGCGCTACTTCCAAGGCCCCGCGGACCGCGAGTGGGCGCTGCAGATGGCGCGCGACCAGTTCTCGCTCGGCATGAAGCTGGAGCCGGGCGCCGTGCTGGAGCGGCATCGCCGGCACAATATCCTGGGCCCGGCCGACGACGACCTGGCGGCGGCACTGACCGAGAAATTCCAGGTGCCGTTCACCATGGACTGGACCTCCGACCCGCGCTCGGTGCTGATCCGGCTGCAGCTGCCGGACGGTGTGCTGGATGTGGAGGCGCCCCGCAAGCGCCTGGCCACCGGCACGATCTTCCTGTTCGTCGGCTGGCTGGTCGGCACCGCGCTGTTGCTGTTCACCATCGCCGCGCTGTTCATGCGCAACCAGGTACGTGCGATCCATCGCCTGGCGCGTGCGGCCGAGGCGTTCGGCATGGGCCGTGACGTGCCGCCGATCCGTCCGGAGGGCGCCGCGGAGGTGCGTCAGGCCGCCGCCGCCTTCAACCGCATGCAGGAACGCATCCGCCGCTTCCTGGCGCAGCGGACGGAGATGCTGGCCGGCGTGTCGCACGACCTGCGCACGCCGCTGACCCGCCTGCGGCTGACGCTGGCGATGTTGCCGCGAACCGAGGAACTGGCGCGAGGACGTCGCCGAGATGACCGCGGATGTCGAGGAGATGGAGCGGATGGTCGGCGGCTATCTCGCATTCGCGCGCGGCGAGGGCACCGAGCAGGCGGAGCCGGTCAACCTGGCCGAGATGCTGGAGGACGTCGCCGCAGGCGCGCGGCGGGCCGGCGCCGACCTGGCGCTCGACGTGCCAGCGGACCTGACGCTGAAGCTGCGCGCCGACGCGGTGCGGCGTGCGATCACCAATCTGGTGGACAATGCCCGCCGCCATGCGGTGCACGTCGCGCTGGCGGCGGTAGCGCAGGGCCGGTCCGTGCTGGTTACGGTCGATGATGACGGTCCGGGCATCCCGGCCGACCGCCGCGAAAGTGTCTTCCGTCCGTTCGAGAGCGGTTCCGCCGGCGGCACCGGCCTCGGCCTGACGATCGCCCGCGACATCGTCCGCGCCCATGGCGGTGAAATCGTTCTCGAGGAGAGCCCGCTCGGCGGCCTGCGCGCGCGGATCCGCCTGCCGGTTTAGGTCCCCTGCTGTCCGGTGCCGGCACCTGCATCCAGGTGACGGGGCTCCCTGCATGCCGGGCCTGCGGCGATCCGACCCGACCCAGCGTTTGCCGTTACGGAACGGTCAAATCGACGGGTCGTGGACCGTTGGGATCAAAGCCATCGCCCCGTGCCCGAGCACAGCCGGAGCACCGATCGGGCCCGGCGTCGAGATGACTGTGTGACCCCCCACACTGGCGACGTTGAACCCCATGTCGTCGAAGGCCGTGATATGCAGCGCCGCGACGGTTCTGTGGTGGTCCAGAACAGTGAGAATCCCGTTGCTGTAGCTCGCCGAAGTGAAATCGCTGGGCAGCACCACCGCGCTGAAGGGCACCTGGGTGATCGAACCGAGGAACGCCATCGGCCGGCTGAGATGGAGCGTGCCCTCGGGGTCGACAACGACGTGCTCGCCCGCCGATACGCTGCGGTCGAACGTTAACGTGCCGCCGGCGAATTTGCCGGAGCCGACCACGAAGGTTCCGTTGCCGGAGACGGGTGTCTCGACCTCGACAGAGGCACCGCCGGCGGTAATCTGCCCATCATTGATCAGAGTACTGCGCGGCTGACCAGTGATATGGACCGCGCTGATGGCGAATGCGACGAGGCTACCCGTGACATCCAGATTCGCCCCGCGCGCCAGCCTGATGTCCAGATCTCCCGGAACGCCGCTGCCGATCACGCTGGTCTCGCCGACCCTAATCGCGCCGGCGGCGGTAACCGTCCCCGCGACCGTGATATCGCCGTAGCGGTTCGCGTGTAGATCGCTTTCAGGTTGCGACTCCAGGGTGACGACCTGCACGTCGCCCAGGGTTTCGTTGCGCAGGGCCAGGATCGGGTCGTTGACTGGCACGTTCGAGCCGATATTGATGTCGATACCGGCGAGCGATCCGCCGCTGGCGCGTACCGTGCCGGCCGGGATGAGCGCGGTGTCGCCGGGCATCGGCACTCCCCGAGGCGACCAGTTGTTGGGACGGCGGAAATTGCCGGTGCCACCGAACCAGGTGAACTCTTCCGGCGACGCGGAGGGGGAGGCGGGGGTCGCGCCCAGAGCCTGGACCGATGCGGTCGAGCCTGATGCCATTGTCGGAATATCCATGAGAGTGGGATTTAGGGAGCCAGGTTCGTTTCGGCGCAGTCACTTCAGGGTTGCGCCAGCGAGGCCGAAGGCTGGCATACTCGCTGGGACGCGGCAAAGCGGATCGCGATCCGTACCGGTAAATTAACCGAGATCGGCCGTTGAAGGTGTTTGTCATCAAGACATGACCGGTCCGGCACCAGGCGGGGATGGTTCCCAAGGCGCCAAGGCCGATGACGACGCCGTCTTGCGGTCGCGGCATTTCGCTCCATGAAAGATATGATTGCCAACCAGGATCGTGGCGATCGCCAAGCCTCGCTTGCACGGCGGGCGGGGACAGCGGAGGCTCAGCGGCCGAAGGAGTATGCCATGCCGTTGAACCGAGCCGACGTTTTCTGCCAGCGTTTCGGACTGCGCGTGCCGATCCTGCTGTCGCCCATGGCTGGCGCCTGCCCGCCGTCACTTTCCATCGCCGTCGCCAACGCGGGCGGGCTAGGCGCCTGCGGTGCACTGCTGATGCAGCCGGCCGAGATCCGATCCTGGGCCGATCAGGTCCGCGCACAAAGCAACGGCGGTTTCCAGATCAATGTCTGGATCCCCGATCCAGTTCCGGAACGCGATGCGGTGCATGAGGCGCGCGTGTGCGAATTCCTCGGGGGCTGGGGACCACCGGTCCGCCCCGAGGCCGGCGACAGTGCGCCAATCGACTTCGCCGCGCAGTGCGACGCCATTCTGGAGGCTGGGCCGCCGATCGTCTCGTCGATCATGGGCCTGTACCCATCCGACTTCGTTGCGCGGATGAAGCAACGCGGCATCGCCTGGTTCGCAACGGTCACGACAGTCGCCGAGGCTCGCGCGGCGGAGGCCGCGGGGGCGGACGTGGTCGTCGCGCAAGGGGCGGAGGCCGGAGGTCATCGCGGTTGTTTCGATGCGACCGAGGCCGAGCGGCGGCAGGTGGGGCTGTTCGCGCTGCTGCCGGCCGTGGTGGATGCCGTGCATATCCCGGTCGTTGCCGCCGGAGGTATCGCCGATGCCCGAGGGGTGGCGGCGGCGCTGTTGCTGGGTGCAAGCGCGGTGCAGATCGGTACCGGCTTCCTGCGCTGTCCGGAGGCCGCGATCCATGCCGTGTGGGCCGACGCTCTTGGCCGCACGCTGCCCGAGGACACGATGGTCAGCCGTGCCTTCAGCGGGCGCGCCGGCCGCAGTATCGCGACCACTTATGCGCGTGCCGCGACCGCACCTGAAGCCCCCTCGCCCGCGCCCTATCCGGTGCAGCGCGCTCTTACCGCGCCGATGCGCGCCGCCGGCCAGGCGAGCGGCGATCTGCATCGGATGCAGGTTTGGGCCGGGCAGTCGGCTGGCCTGGCCCGGGCGGAGCCGGCGGCCGACGTTGTGCAGCGTCTGTGGGACGGGGCACGGGCGCTGTTGGCGTAGGCGGTCGTCGTGACCGCCTCCGACGATCCCATCCGCTCGAGGCTGATGGTTTGCTCTCGGAATTGGCGGGTGGTCGCGCGCGACGACGGAGGCGGTCGTGCGGAGGCGACCGGCAAAGCCGGTTTGTTCGCACCTCCGCGGTGGACGGCTACTGGCGCCCTTATTCGGTCGTAACGTCCTTCGGGTCCCGCAGTGAAAGGTCGGGATCGCCGGGGACGCATACGCTGCCGCTGTCGGGCGGCGGACTTCTCATTCATGACCTGGAGCATGCGACAGAATATCTTCACCGGCACGTCGTGGGCGGTGGACGCGTTGAGCAGCACCGCAAAGGTTTCATTTCGATCGATTTGATGAAAAACGGCTGCTTCGAAACCTGCACCCTCACCGGTGTGACCCCACCAGCCGGCCACCTGTCCCATGCCGAGCCCATATGCATCGTAGATGGGGCTGGCGGGATCGGCCGAAGTCTTGTGGGTTCCGAAGCGTTGCTGTTGCAGATCCGCTGGCAAGAGTGACCCGTCGGCCAGCACGCGGCCCCACGCCGCCAGGTCGTGCAGTGTCGCCGCGATGGCACCGGAGGGGCCGAGCGCTGAGAAGCTTATGACGATGTCTTCCGGGGGAGCGTCCACAGTGGCGGCCTGGTAACCGTGGACAGCGGGTCGCGGCAGCTTCGTCCCGCTCAGGTATGTCGTGGCATCGAGGTCGAGCGGTCGCAGGATCTGGTCCCTCAGCACGTCATCGAAGTCCCTGCCGGTGAGGGCCTCGATAAGTTTTCCCAGGACAAGGGTATTGGTGTTCGAGTACTGGTATCGCGCTCCCGGCTTGAAATTGGTTGGTGGATGCGAGCGATCGTCGAATGCGGCGGCCAACAGTTCGTCCGTGGTCCATGAGCGCTTGGGATCGGCTCCGAACGCTTCACGAAATCCCATATCCTGCGTGTAGTCAAAAAGTCCGCTGGTCATGTTCGCGAGCTGACGGAGGGTCAGTTTGTCCCCATTCGGCACTCCGGCCAGGTGTTTTGCGACCGGATCATCGAGGCTGAGCGCGCCGTGGCTTTCGGCGATGAGTTGCAGCAAGACAGTAACGGTGTACGACTTGGTGATGCTGCGGATGCCGAAATGGTCGCGTCGCCTCACCGGCCGTTCGGACGCCACATCGGCAAGGCCGGTGGCCAGGGTCCAATTTCCCCTGGGGGTCCACAGCCCGATCGCAGCCCCCGGCACGCCGAACTCCTCCAGCGCTGCCTTGACCACCGCCGTCAATTGGGGCGCCTGACTGAGCGGCTCTTTCGCGAGCGAACCGCTCGAGACATCCGCCACCAAGGCAATGGCCAGCCAGAATTTGCGCAACTGCATCGAATCCTATCTCCCAAAAGGTGATTTCAGCTTACCGGCAAACGCGACCGGCGGTTGGCATTTGGTTTACAGCATCATCGGGGTGGTTGCGCGGTCGAAAGCTCCGTCAGACGGTCGGCCAGGCGAACGAGATTCCATTGGCGAGCCAGCGCCGCCGCCGTGTCCCACATGGGTGTCTGATCGTCGAGTGACGGCAGTGGCGCCGTGGCATCCATGGTCGCGAGTCGTCTGTAGAGCCGCAGTTGATCCGCCTGTTCAACGAATCGGCCTTCGGCGATGGCCTGTTCCAACGAGCCGTAGCGACGCAGCAGCGCGGCAGCCCCTTTTGGCCCGACGCCGCGAGCGCCCGGAAGTTTGTCCGATGGATCGCCTCGCAGGGCGATGAAATCAGGCACCTGGAATGGTTCTATTCCGTAGCGTTCTCTGACCTCGGCGGGTCCGATCCGCGCCAGTTCGCCGGCTTTGACCGGGTGAAGGATGGTGGTGCACGCGGAAGCCAACTGGAATGCATCACGGTCGCCGCTGGCGACAAGTACTACCCCGCGCCGGCGTTCTTCTTCGGCCGCGGCGGCGGCGAGAAAATCGTCGGCCTCATAGCCTTCCGCCTTGGCATTGGCGAACCCGCACGCCGTAACGAAGACGGGCAGTAGTGACAGTTGATCGACCAGTTCGTCGTCGAAGTGCCGGCCGCTTTGATAGGCAGGAAACAATCGCTGGCGGAAGTTCGGTGAATCGAGCGTATCCCACCCGACCAGCACGGCCCTTGGTTGCTCGGTTTCAAACAGCCGCAGCAAAATGTTGGCAAAGCCCAGAATAGCGCCGCCGCCGCGGTCGCCGCTCCGCCGGATCGAACGAGGCAATCCGTGAAACGCTCGATGCGCGAACGAATCGCCATCGATGACAAGCAACGGCCGGTGCACGGTCGGTTATTGCGTCATCGCGGGTTCACGCCGACACAGTCGCCGGCCGGGACACGCATGCTGTTGCTGCCCCGGGTCGGCAGTGCTGCCGCACGGAATACCCTTGTCCATACAAACGCCATGCGTGATCGTCGGCTTCACGCACCCGGTGCCACGAGATGGGCGCCCTCGCGGGACCCTATGCCCGAGCCTCCACCTTCCCCCAAAGCCGAGCCGAAGCGAGATCCGCGCCCTGACGGGCGGTGCGCAACTTCGCCCACACTACATCCTCGCTGACCCACTCCCATCCCGCGAAGGTGCCGAAGCCGCAATCGCTGCTGGCGATGACCCGCTCACGGTCCCCAACAGCCGCGACGGCCGCCTCAATCCGCTGCGCGATCACCTCGGGGTGTTCAACAAAGTTGCTGGTGCTGTCGATCACCCCGGGGAGCAGCACGAACTCGGGCGGAAGCTTGTTCCGGCGCAGCGCCGCGACCTCATGCTGGTGCCGAGGGTTGGCCATCTCGATCGACAGCCCGCCGACCTTCGCCTGGTAAAGCACGGGCAACAGCGGATCGAGCGCGATGTCGTGCACATGCGGCCCTTCCCAGTTGCCCCAGCAGATATGCAGACGCACCCGGTCGCGCGGAATACCCTCGAGGGCGAGATTGATCGCCGCGACATGGGTCTCGCAGACACGCACGTATTCCGCGTCGGACATGTCCTGGAACAGGAACACCCGCTCCATGGCGAGATCGGGCGCATCGATCTGCAACACCAGACCACTATCCACGACGGCGCGGTACTCCCGCCGCATCTCGCGGGCGAGCGCGTTCAGGTAGGCTTCGTGCGAGTCGTAGTGGGCGTTCAGCATCGTGGTGGCGATGATGCCGGGCGACGGCGAGGTCATGAAGCACTCGGTGAAGGGCGGCTGCTGGGCGGCGGCGTGGCGCTTGAGACGCTCGATCTCTCCTTCCGTGATGCTGATGTCCTCATACTTCACCGGTCCCACCGCCTGGGGCGCGCCGAACACCTTGCCAGTGCGCGGAATGCGAGCCTGCAGACGGGCGGCGAACTGGGGAAACTCCGTGAATTCGGGCGGCGAAGGCCGCTTTGATTCGCCGCCGAACCCTGTCATCCGCTGCGGAATATAGGTCTGGAAACCGATCCGCCCCTGTTCGCCGTCATTGGCCACGTCGACGCCGGCCTCGCGTTGCTTTTGCATGACATAGGCGACCCGGCGCTCGATCTCGGCGGTCAGCGTCGTGCGGTCGGTCGCTGGGTTGAGTTCGTCCTCGATCAAAAGATCGGTCAAGTGCTCACCGCGCGGCAGGCTGCCGACAAAGGTGATCAGAATGCGGCTGTCGCTTGTTTTCATGGTTCACTTCCCCCTTTTGAACGAGACGATCCACCCTCGCGGTCGGGCTGCTACCGAGGCTGATCTGTTCCGATCAGCATGCTGAGCCGATCGCTCCCATCCGTCGACACATTGATATCTTGGTGCACCAGCGTCGACAATGATGAGCACTCTGCCTGCGACCCGGCCCGGAGAATGTCGCTGGACCGAATCTCCTTCTAAATGCTGTTTTTCATCAGTGAGGCCAGACCAGCCGCGCCCCCATTCCCCTATTGTTGATGCACCTGGACCGAACTTCCGTGGCGATCGATTCGGTAATGGTTGCCCTGGCGACTGGTGAACTCGCGCGCATCCGGCGGCACTGCCTCGCCATCAACGGTGACAGCACCGTTGTCGATAGAAATGTTGCTGCTGGCGTCTTTGCCGACCTCGACGTGCGAGTTCGAACTTTGGTTCGATGTAGACTGCGCGCGTGCGGCGATTGGCAGGCCTGCGAGCAGCGTCAGGACGACCAGGCCGAACCGAGGTCCAACCGCCGCGGTATATGGTTCCCGGCCCGAGGGGGACGCTCGAGGCGCCCTCGATTTCCATCCTCGACTTCGTCTGCATGGTTTGGTCCCTCTCGCAGGCGCCTCGCAGGCGCCAAGCGTTCCCGAGATATCTCCCCATTTATGAATCAATGGCTAACAAGATCGGAATGTCTTCTTCTGCAGCCAGAATCATTCCGCATCTCGTGGGCGTCGCCTGATGATCGGAGTGTCTGCCTGAACGACCTCGACGCTGCGTCCGACCTGTGTCGTGCCACGCTCGGGTCGGTAGAGCTTATGCCCATAAGCGATGCAACGGTCCGTCGTGCCCGGCAACAGGGTCGGCAGCCGGCAGCAGAACCCTCTTGATCGCGTCCAGCGCCGGTTGATGTTCGGCCGCCAACCCGCGCCGCAGATCGGGCCGGGCGGCATTGTCCGGATAGCCGCCGACAATCAGCAGATCGGCCGACTGTTCGTGATTGCAATGCGCAACGCCAGCGGGCACGACCACCACATCGCCGGCGCGCACCGTCAACGCCTCACCACCCGGGCCGCCGAACAGCACGGTAGCCTCGCCCCGTGCGACGCCCAGCACCTCGTGTGCCGTACTATGGAAATGATGGAACGGATGCACTCCGTCGCGCCACGCCGGCGGCCAGCGATTGGCGGTGAAAGTGCGTTCAATCGCAGTGGCATCCGCCGGCACCGCGGCGCGATACACCAGCAGCGGCAAGTGCGAGTTTGGAATGGTGCCATCATCGTTGAAAAGAAACGTCAGCGGTTCGGTCATGTCAGCTCGCCTCCATCATTTCGGTTTCTTCCTCGTCGCCAAATCCCAGCAGCCGCAACGCTCGGCCGCGAATGCCACGTTGCGCGGCGGCGTGGATCAGCGCCTCCTCGCGCCCATGAGTTACCCAGACCTCGGGTGCGCCGACGTCGTCGAGCGTCCGGTTCAGTTCGCTCCAGTCGGCGTGGTCAGAGATCACCAGCGGCAACTCGACCCCGCGCGATTTCGCCCGCTGACGGACCCGCATCCAGCCCGACGCGAGCGCCACCACCGGATCTTCCAACCGACGAGCCCAGCGGTCGGCAATGGCGCCGGGCGGGGCGAGGACGATGGCGCCCACCAGAGCCGATTTTGCTGCCACGGTGGCCGGCCTCAGGTCGCCGAGTTCGACGCCGAACGCCCGGTATACGTCGCACATCGAGGTCAGCGCGCCGTGCAGCCAGATCGGCCCGTCCCAGCCGGCCTGACGCAGCAGCACGATCAGCCGCTGGCACTTCCCCAGCGCGTAACAGCCAACGACGTGTGTTCGGTCAGGAAACAGCGCGACGCTGTCCAGCAGTCGGGCGATCTCATGTCCCGGGGGTGGGTGCACGAAGACCGGCAGTGCGAAGGTGGCCTCGGTCACGAAAACGTCGCACGATACTGGCTCGAAGCCGGCGCAGGTCGGATCGGCGGCACGCTTGTAGTCGCCGCTGACGACGGCTCGGGACCCGTGGTATTCCATCGCCACCTGCGCGCTACCCAGAACATGGCCGGCCGGGCTGAGCCAGACACGGACGTCGCCAATCGTGATCGGATCGTGCCACGCCAGTGCCTGCTGAGAATTCCCGGCACGGTCTGCTCCCAGCCGAGCGCGCATGATGGCTAGGGTTTCGGTGGTGGCGAGGACTGCTTGATGGTCGGGCCGGGCGTGATCCGAATGGCCATGAGTGATGATCGCCCGCTCCACTGGCCGCAGCGGGTCGATGAAGAACCCGCCCGGTTCGCAGAACAGGCCCGCGGGCAGCACTTTCAGCCAGGTTTCTGGATGCGGCATGATCGAACAATGTCGGCGCGCGCGGAAGCTTTGACCAGCCCGTCAGGCCCCCCTTGCCACAGTGTTGAACCGGGGGCGTGGCGGACCCTCCGGGACCGAATCTCCCGCTGCGCGATGGCCGCCACTGACACGGATGGGTTCCGTGGTAAACCTGCGCCTCTCGCGACCATAGGGGTTGAGGCTGTTTGTTGCGAAATGAAACGCGGGGTGGATAGACAGATCCCGTTCGGGGAGACCGTGCTGCCGCCCGTCGCCGTGGTTCAACCGCTGCCCGGGATCGGCGACATGGTGTGGCACTTGCCGCATATCCGTGCCATCGCGGCGATGTCCGGCGCACCGGTCACGCTGCTGGCCAAGCCGCGCAGCCTCGCGGGGCAACTGTTCGCTGGTGAACCGGCGGTCGAAGCGATCCTGCCGCTCGATCTCAATCCGGCCGGGCGTCGCGGCACGCATGATGGGGTCATCGGGCTCGTTCGCCTGTCGCGACTTATGCGCGACGGCCGGTTCGGCACCATCATCCTGCTGCACCACAGCGTGTCGATCGCCGCCGCCGCGTGGCTGGCCGGCATCCCACATCGCCTCGGCTACGGTTGGGGTCGCCAGCGCCTATTCCTCAACACCGGTCCCTCCCTTCCGCGCGACGTCGCTCGGCTGCATCAGCACACCCGCGCGACGCGTTTCCTGGGGGCAGCCGGTATCCCCCTGCCCTCCGCCGAACCAACCTTACCCGTCACCGCCGCCGCGCGCGCGCAGGCGAGGCTCCGGCTGGGCCCCGCCCAGGTATCCGTTTGTCGCGGTGGGTATCGGCAGCAGCGAACTGTTGCGCCAGTGGGGCGTCGCACGCTTCGCCGAACTGACCGCCGCGCTGCTGGATGCGGGCTGGCCGCTGATCGTTCTGTTGGGCGGCCCGGAGGATACGGGAATGGCCGACGCCATCCGCGACCCGGCTGGGCGGCCGAGCGCAGGGGGTAAGGGTGGCGTTGGGGTGGCATCTGGCGGATGTGGCCGGGCTGCTCGCCGAGGCCGCGTTCTACGTCGGCAACAACACCGGTGTGATGAATATGGCCGCCGCGGTTGGCATCAGAACCTATGCGCTGTTCGGCACCACCAGGCCGTTTCACCATGCCAGCCAGATCGTCCCGATCACCGCGCCTGATACGGGGATCCACGATGGCATGGCGCGATTGCCGGTGGACACGGTGCTTTCGGCGATCCGCGCGGACCGCGGCTGGCTATCCCCGGGGCAGCAACAGGACGCCTTGGCCTGAGCCAGCCGCCAGGTAGCGCTGGCCCTTGCCGAACGCGAAGCGTCGGTGCCACGCTGGGCTCCCTCATGCAGGAATGTCCAGAATGCCGAACCTGATCCATAGCCACTCGCAGTGGGGCCCGTCCGACCAGGTCGGGGCCGGCAATCTGCTGACGGTGGAAAAGCGGCTGGCGGCGCTGGCCTCGGTGAGACAAGGGCGCATCTACGACGTCAGCCACGAGATCTTCATGGGCGCGCCTTACATGGCGCCGAACCAGACACCGTTCCTGATGTCGATATTTGGCTCGTGGCGGGACACCATCAAGCGAAGGCGCAAGCTGGGCGCGCGCAACGACGCCGGCACTAACCTGGAACGGATCGAGATGACCGCTCATGTCGGCACGCACATCGACGCGCTGGGTCATTTCTCCAACGGCGACATGCTCTACAACGGCAATGCCGCCGCCGATGTTGTCACCGACTGGGGCCTTGACCGGCTGGGAATCGAGCACGCGCCGCCGATGGTCACCCGCGGCGTGCTGTTCGATGTTGCCGGCACCAGCGGCGCCGCGCATCTCCCACCTGGCCATACGGTCACGCCGGACGACCTGAAGCGGGCGGCGGACCAGGGTGGTTTCGCCGTCGAATCGGGTGACATCGCACTGATCCGCACCGGTTGGGGCCGCTACTTCGGCATCGACAACGCCCGCTACCTGGAGGGCGAACCCGGCATCGATGTGCCGGCTGCGAAATGGCTGATCGACCAGGGCATCGTTGCCATCGGCGCCGACAACATGGCGGTCGAGGTGCTGCCAAATCCCGACAAGGGCCTGCTCATGCCGGTGCATCAGTTCGCTCTGGCCGAATGTGGCGTCTACCTGATCGAGAACCTGGCGCTGGAGGAACTTGCCGCCGACGGCGTCCACGCCGCATGCCTCATCCTGCTGGCGACGAAGATCCGCGGCGCGACCGGTGCGCCCGTGCGTCCGATCGTGATGGTGTGAACGATGACATCGTTCCGGCATAGACCGGATGCGGTCACGACCCCGGCCTTGTTGCAATTATAACTTTCGCACTCCACCCGGCATTGGGATGTATGGCCGGATAAGCCGACTCAGCGGTCAAAAAGCGCAGCGGCCAGGGGGCTTTATCCGATAGACCGTCCCGGCTAGCTTCGGCGCACCCGGCGACGAGCCCGGACAGGGATGAACTGGCGGACAATTCCGCCGACGATGGAAGGAATACCGAATGCCGATAAGGTTCACGAGCGGGTTGTTGACGGCTCTTGCGGGTGGTCTGCTGATGACGGCCTCGATCACATACGCAGCCGATCAGGTTCGCGGCGTGACCGATACCGAAATCGTCATCGGGTCCATCACCGACCTGTCCGGCGTTACGGCGGTCCAGGGCGTGAACAACAGCGACGCTGTCCGCATGGCATTTGATGAAGCCAACGAGAAGGGCGGCGTCAACGGCCGGAAGATCAAATTCATCGTCGAGGACAACCAGTATCAGGTGCCTCGCGCCGTGCAGGCGATGAACAAGCTGCTGAACAATGATAACGTCTTCATGACGATCGACGACGGCGGCACGCCGATGAACGACGCCAACATGCCGACGCAGTTCGCCAAGAACGTGCCGAACATGTTCCCGCTGACCGCCGCCAGATCGATGTACGAGCCATTCAACAGGCTGAAGTTCGGCCAGTTCGCCTCCTATTATGACCAGATGCGCGCGGCGGTGAAATATTTCGCCGAGCGGAAAGGCCGCAAGGCTTTCTGCGTCGCCTATCAGGACTCCGACTTCGGCAAGGACGTTCTGGCCGGTGTCACCGCCGAAACGAAGGAACTTGGCCTGAAGATCGTGGAGACCACCGCGCACCGGCCCGACCGATACCGACTTCAACGCCAACGTCAGCAAACTGCATGATGCCGGCTGCGATGTCGTCATGATGGGCACGATCGTGCGCGACACCAACATCATCATCCAGACGGCGCGGAAGATGAACTGGAATGTCGATCTGGTGGGCCAGTTCGCCTCGTACGACACGGCGGTCGCCAGCCTTGCCGGGCGGTGCGACCGACGGGTTCTACTGCATGACCCCGGCGCTGTACGCCTATCCGGACGATCCGCGACCGGAGGTGCAGGAATTCGCCAAGAGGTACAAGGCGCGCTACGGCCGTGATCCGAACTTCCACGGCGAGGTCGGCTACACCGCGGCCCACCTCGTGCTGCTTGGGCTGGACCGGGCCGGCAAGGACCTGACCGTCGACAGCTTCATCAAGGGCATGGAAAGCATCCACGACTACAAGGACATCTTCGGCTCCGAACTCTCCTTCGGGCCGGAGCAGCACCACGGCTCGACCCGCTCCTTCCTGACTGTCGTCAAGGACGGCCGCTGGGTCCCCGTCGAGCAGGAAGCCCTGGCTTACTGATCCAGCCCGAACCGTGTCCTCACCGTCGTCATGATGGCGGTGTGGACGGTCTGCATGTCGCCCGACGCGTCGAGCACCACGCAGCGCACCGGCGTCCGCCGCGGCGATCGGCACGAAACCCCGCCGCACGCGCGCATGGAATGCGGCGTCCAGCCGTTCATAGCGATCCGCGTCGCCGCCGCGCCGACGCAGCCGCTCCGTCGCGATGGCCTCCGGCACGTCCAGCATGATCGTCAGGTCCGGAGGCCGGCCGAGCAGCCGGATCAGTTCGGCAATGAACTCGCGGTCGGCGCCCTGGCCATAGCCTGATACGCCATCGTGGAATCGGAGAACCGGTCGCAGATCACCCAGCCGCCGTCAGCCAGCGCCGGCAGGATCGTCTTGTGCACATGTTCCGCCCGCGCGGCGAAATGCAACAGCGTCTCGGCCGGGCGGCCCAGTCCACGTCGCCGCGCAGCAGGATGTCCCGCAGCAGTTCCGCGCCCGGCGAACCGCCGGGTTCGCGGGTGCGCACCACGGTCAGGCCTCGCGCCGCCAGCGCCTCGGCCAGCAGCGCCGACTGCGTCGTCTTGCCGGTGCCCTCGCCACCTTCCAGCGTAACGAAATGGCCTGACGCCGCGATCACGTGCGACTCACGTCCCGGTCACGTACTGCGACAGCACCGCTATCGCCCGTCCCGGCAGGCCCAGCCGAGGCACATCGTCAGCGGCCAGCAGCGGCACGTCGATATGCGGAACCCCCTCGCCAGTGACCGTCAGCTTGCCCACCGTATCACCCTTGCGGGACCGGCGCCTGCAATGGCGCGATGAAGCTGATCTTGACCGAGGCCTTCTGCCGCCAGTTGCGCGGCATGGTCACGACGAGGTCGTGGCCGGCGACCAGCGGTACCGACCGCTTGGTGCCAAGCCAGACCGGCACGCGGTCCACCACGTCGCCGGCGGCGAACAACGTCACGTCCTCGAAGTTGAAGAACAGCCAGTCCACCAGCCGCTCGGCTTCCTCGGCGCGTTCGTGCATCGAGTTCATGCCGTTGAGCACCAGAATGACCCGGCGGTCGTTGCGTTTGGAACTGACGACCAGACCGTAACCGCCGGCCTCGGTGTGGCCGGTCTTCAAGCCGTCCGCGGTGCCCCGCTGCACCATCGGATTGCGGTTGCCCTGCTCGATCCCGTGGTAGCGGAAGGATTTTTCTGCAGTCGTAATGATAATATTCCGGGAAAGTCGCGAATGATCCGCCCCGCCAGGATAGCAATGTCGCGGCAGCTCATGTGCTGTTCCGGGTCAGGCCAGCCGGTGCAGTTCTTGAATAACGTGTGAGTCAGGCCAAGTTCCTGAGCCTTCTTGTTCATCAGTTCGACGAACCCGTCTTCCGACCCGCCGATCGCTTCGGCCAGGACGATCGCCGCGTCGTTGCCGGACTGCACGATCACGCCACGGATCAGGTCCTCCACCTTCACCGAGGTACCGATCGGCACGAACATCTTCGAGCCCTGCGTCCGCCAGGCCTTCTCGCTGACCGGCAGTTCATCCTCCAGCTTCAGCCGGCCGTGCTTGAGCCGCTCGTAGACCAGGTACACCGTCATCAGCTTGGTCATCGACGAGGGCGGCATTTCGTCGTCCGCCTGCTTCTCCATCAGCGTGGCGCCGGTCTCGTAGTCCATGCCGTACGCCCACCGCGCGCGTGGTGTCGACCGGGCCGAGCGGGGTATCCGCAGGACTGCCGGCGGGCGCTTCGTCGCTTCTGCTTGCGCCCGCCCGGCCCGGAATTCGCGCCGGCCGGGACGGGCGGATGCCGCTGTGCCATCGCCGGCAGCGATCCCGATGGCCAGGAAGGAGGCCAGCAAGCCTAGACGACGGGTCAGCATCACGACGGAACCTCCTGTTATTCGATCACGATGCGGGCATCCGGTATGCCCGCCGCAAGCGCCTGATCCAGCACGGCATCGGCGTCGGGCCACATCGCTCAGCGGGCCGACCTGCACTCGAAACTTGCGCGCCCGCCCCTCGACGGATTGGCACGATCCGCGGCCCCGGCCGCGCTCATTTTGGCCTGCTGCATCGACGGCATACCGACGCTGGCTGAAGGTATCGAGACGCACCATCAACTTGCCCGGCTGAGGCGCCGTCCGGACGACCACCTCCGGCAGGCGCAGCGGCGGGCCGACGCCGACCGCCTCGGCTTGCTTGGCCGAAGCAGACGCACCGCTCCGCTCGCGTGGCTCTCCTGCCGTGGCTGCGACGTCCGGCCAGCGGTGGCAATGCGGCAACCTCCACCGCCTGGCGCGGGGCCGCCGAAATCGCCAGCTTCGGCGCACCCGGCAGCGCGTCCGCCGTCGCCTGGCTTTCAGCGGGCAGCACCTGCAGCCGCATGCGCGCAACGGCGTCGCCCTGCACTCCGAGAAGGGTGGCGGTGCGCCGGGTGATTTCCACCAGCCGGTGCGGGTCGCCCGATCCACGGTCGTTCAATCGCACCGTCACCTGCAGCCCGTTTTCCAGATTGGTCAGGCGGGCGATTGCAGGAAGCTGCAACGTCGGATGGGCGGCCGCCAGTGCGGTTTGGTCGAACACTTCCCCGTCCGAGGTCAGCCTGGCATGACCGTCCTTGACGATCGCGGCGAGGCCGGTCTCATCCAGATTGTCCGACTCGTGGGGGTAGAACCAGACCGTCCCGACCTTGTATGGGCCGCCGAGGACGTAGTGCGGGTCAGGCTTCGGTGCTTCGGTACAGCCATGTGCCACGAAGGCCGCCAACGTCGCGTAGACCGCGCGAAGGTCTGTCACCCCAACACCTGGTCGCCAATCAATCCGACCGCGATGGCATAGAAATCCGAGGGATTGTACCGCCTGATTGCAGCGAAATTGGCGAACACGGCGAAGCTTTCCCCGCCCGCGCCGTCCGGCACGATGATGCCCGCCGGGGTGTCAAGGGACGCCGCCCACCGCCCGCTCAGGGGCCGCACGCCGGCGCGCGCCCAGTCGGCCAGCGGCCGCTTCGATCGCGACCGGACGGCTCCAAGCCGGATGGCAGCGACGACCTGCTGGCCCCAGGTCTGGCCGCTGCGCCAGCCGGACTGCGCCAGATAGTTGGCGATCGAGCCGAGCACGTCGGGCTTGCTGGTCCAGATGTCGCGCCGACCGTGGCCCTCGAAGTCGACCGCATAGCGCAGGTAGCTGGACGGCATGAACTGCGGCTGGCCCATGGCGCCGGCATAGGAGCCGGTCATCGCCGCCGGAGCCACGTCACCATGGTCCAGGATCTTCAGCGCGGCCAGCAACTCGCCCCGGAAAAAACCGGCTCGGCGGCCCTCCCAGCCAAGCGTCGCGAGCGACTCGACCACGCGAAAGTCGCCGGTACCGGTGCCGAAGCTGGACTCCAGCCCCCAGATGCCGGCGATCACGCCGGCGACCGACACCGAAGCGGGCCTCGACGCGCTGGAACAAATCCCGATTCGCCGCCACCGCCTGGCGGCCGTCGATGATCCGCTTGTCGGTGATGACCAGAGCCCGGTAGCGCGCCCAGGTCATGGTGAATTCGGGCTGATGGCGGTCCCGGTCCAGCACCTTCTGGTTCGGCGACACGCCGGCAAAGGCCCGGTCCAGGGTGGCGGAAGCGATTCCGGCCTTTCGCGCTTCGGCTCTGACTCCGGTCAAAAACTCACGGAAGCTGGCCGGAACCGCCTGCTTGGAGGCGGCTTGAGCCGACCGCGCGCAGGCGCCGGCGGCAACAGGTGCCGGCGCGGCGGCAAGCAGAAATCGGCGAGTCGGCATGGCGCGCTTCCTGCCATGCCGGCCCGAGCCGGAGCAAACGGAATTCAGCGGAATCGCGGAAGTTCCAGGTAGGTGTGGTGCGCCGGTGGCGACGTCTGCGTCCATTCCAGGGTCGTCGCGCCCTCGCCCCAGTAATTGTCGGCCACATGCTCCTTCGACGTGAAGGTCCGGAACACGACATACAGGAACACGAGGGTGGAGAGCCCGCTGATGTAGCTGCCGAGCGAGGATACCAGGTTCCAGCCGGCGAACGCGTCCGGATAGTCCGGATAGCGGCGCGGCATGCCCGACAGCCCCAGGAAGTGCTGCGGGAAGAAGGTCAGGTTGACGCCGACGAAGAACAGCCAGAAATGCACCTTGCCCCAGAATTCCGGGTATTGATGCCCGGACATCTTGCCGATCCAGTAGTAGAAGCCGGCGAAGATGCCGAACACCGCGCCCAGCGACAGGACGTAGTGGAAGTGCGCCACCACGTAATAGGTGTTGTGCACGATCTCATCGATGCCGGCGTTGGCCAGCACCACGCCGGTCACGCCGCCCAGGGTGAACACGAAGATGAAGCCGATGGCGAACAGCATCGGCGTCTTGAACTCGATCGACCCGCCCCACATGGTCGCGATCCAGGAGAAGATCTTGATGCCGGTCGGCACCGCGATCACCAGCGTGGCGGCCATGAAGTACGCCCGCGTGTCGACGTCGATGCCGGAAATGAACATGTGGTGCGCCCACACGACGAAGCCGACCACGCCGATGGCGACCATGGCGTAGACCATGCCCAGGTAACCGAAGATCGGCTTGTGGCTGAAGGTCGAGACGACGTGGCTGACGATCCCGAACGCCGGCAGGACCATGATGTAGACCTCGGGGTGGCCGAAGAACCAGAACAGATGCTGGAACAGCACCGGATCGCCGCCGCCCGTCGGATCGAAGAACGCCGTGCCGAAGTTGCGGTCGAAGATCAGCATGGTGATGGCGCCGGCCAGGACCGGCACCGCCAGCACCAGCAGGAATGCGGTCACCAGCTCCGACCAGATGAACAGCGGCATCTTGTGCAGCGTCAGGCCCGGCGCCCGCATGTTGAAGATGGTGACGATGAAGTTCATCGATCCGAGCAGGGAGGACGCGCCGGCGAGATGGAGCGCGAACAGGGTGCAGTCCATGCCGATGCCGTCTTCATAGTTGGACAGCGCCAGCGGCGGATACAGCGTCCAGCCGGTGCCGGACTCGCCCAGGAACAGACCGGTCATGATCAGCACGAAGGCCGGCGGCAGCAGCCAGAAGCTGATGTTGTTCAGCCGCGGGAACGCCATATCCGGCGCGCCGATCATCAGCGGGATGAACCAGTTGCCGAAGCCGCCGATCAGCGCCGGCATGACCGTGAAGAAGATCATGATCAGGCCATGCGACGTGACGATCGTGTTCCACTCCTGCCCGGAGGTGATCACGGTGCCGTGCGGGTGCTGCAACTGCGCCCGCATCAGGATCGAGAGGAAACCACCGACGATGCCTGCGATCACCGCGAACAGCAGGTAGAGCGTCCCGATGTCCTTGTGATTGGTGCTGAACAGCCAGCGCGCCACAAATCCCGGCATATGGTCGTGGTCATGGCCGTGATCATGGTCGTGGCCGTGACCGTGTTCATGTCCGTGATCGTCATGGTCGTGTGTGGTTGCTGACACGCATCATTCTCCAGCTTACGCCAATCTGGTGTCGGATTAAGACCAACCTCCGCCGGCAGCAAGCCCCTCGGCAGGATGTTTTGCCGATTCGCGTGGTCGCGTGGCGCCGACGTTGCGCGCCGGCCGCAACGTTGCTCCCGACAGCCGGCAAGGCGACTTGGCTCACCGTAGCACCTCTTACCGCCCGGCGGCGTCGTGGCGCATGCCGAGCACGTCCATCATCGAATACAGGCGCGGCGGCTGCGCCACGGCCCACATCGCGGCACGCACAGCGCCGGTGGCGAAGGCGCGCCGGTCGAAGGCCCGATGGGTCAGCGCGATGTGCTCCGTGCCCGAGGCGAAGATCAACGTGTGCTCCCCGACCACCTGCCCCCCGCGCAAGGCGGCGAAGCCGATCGCGCCGGTCTTGCGAGCGCCGGGGTGGCCGTGACGCCCGCTCTCCATCACGTCATCCAGTCGCACGCCGCGCCCCTTCGCCACCGCACGGCCAATCCCGACCGCGGTGCCGGATGGCGCATCGACCTTCTGCCGGTGGTGCATCTCCACAATCTCGGCATCGTAGCTCTCACTGGGCAGCGCAGCGCCCATCCGCTCGGCCAGCGCCAGCACCAAGTTGACGCCGGCGGAGAAATTCGACGCGTAGACCACGGCGATGCGCTGCGCGGCGGCCTCGACGGCGGCCTCGTCCTCGGGCGACAGGCCGGAGGTGCCCAGCACCCAGGGTTTGCCGGACTCAGCCATCGCCGCCGCGGTCGCACGGGCGCCGGCGGCGTTGGTGAAGTCGATCACGACGTCGGAGGCGGCGGCCAATGCGGCGACGTCGGGGAACATTTTGATCCCGCCGGGAGCAGTTGTGGAGGAGCCGGGACGACCGACGCCGCCCACCAGGGCCGCGCCGGCTGCCGGCACTTCCTCCGCCAGGAGCCGTCCCATTCGTCCGGTAACACCAACAATGCCAATTTCGTGTTGTCACTTCGCCCTCTCGTCGGATAACTTCAGGCTCTGCGGTCAAGTGCTCTCCCTCCAGTATTGCCGCGAAACTCCGCGACTTCAATCTGGCCGGAGCCGGTTCCATTACCCATTTGCTTACTCGGCATGGCACCGTGGTTTGCCGTGAGCGGACCCGGGGCGCACTGGTCCATCGACCGTTGAGCAGCCCAATCCTTGACGCCGACCTCCTATCGCTCGGTGACATCAAAGAGCTGCAGCCGGACATTGGCAATTTACTGCGGAACGACTTCGACTCGCTGCGTCTCGAATTGTCCGCACCGTTGGTCGGATGGATCGTCTCTCGCGCGGTCGATCATCGTAGCCTGATCTTGTCACTTGGCGGCAAGAGCCTAACGGCGCAGGTGCCAGGCGACGAGATGTCGCTCGAGGAGGGCGCCGCTGGGCCATCGAACTGGTTCATGGCCATCAGTGAAACCAATCTCGACGCTCTGCGGGACATTCTGTCAGCCGCATGGTTGGTGAGGTCGTCCGGCGAGTCAGAGTGGCCGGAAACAGCATCGATGGATACCGACTTCAAATTGCGGATTGGTGACCTTCAGGTCGATCTTCGGTGGAACCTGCCGTTTGACACTTCACAGCTTCCGCATCGGCTGACGCTGCTGCGGGATGGCTGGCGGATTGCCCAGATTTACCGCTACCGACCGCTGGTCTACTACGCGGCGTTTGGCAGTCCGACGATGATGCGGCAGTTCGCGGCGAGCCTGTATTCGCTGGTGACGGCTGGCGCTTATCAAGGGGACGTTGCTGTGCTGACCGACAGGACGGACGCCGAAATCCGGACGCTGGTGCCACCGGCCATGCGAGGCTCCGTAGTCGTGTTGCGCTGCGAGGCTGCCGATCGGACCGGCTATACGGCGGCTCGTTTGGCGATCACCGGATGGCGGGACGCGTGGAATTTTCAACCACTGCTCTACGTCGACACCGACATACTGTTCGATCTCGCTGTTGCACCGATGCTACACGCCATCGCCCGGTCCGACCGCATCAGCGCGCCCGTGGAACCAACCGAATTGCTCGCAACTTCGGTGTTCGTCGGCGAATGGCTGTTCATAGAAGACAATTGTTCCCCTGGAGCAGCGCTTGGCTTCAACACGGGAACCTTGGGCATACCCAACCTCGCACGGCATGCGCGCTCGCTTGACCTGATCGGACGGATCATGCGGAATCATTCATCGTTGTACGGGCGCGAGGCGCTGCCGTATGCCGATCAGGCGGCTGCCAACTACGTCTCGTACCGCGTTGCCGATGTCGATATCGAACTGATCAGTCCCTTCGTTCGGCTGGCGGGCGTAGCGGCGTCGCCGTCAGCCAAGCGCGGGCTGGTACATTTTTGTTGGATACCCGGGGCCGACGCGAGGGTAGAGGCGATGCAGACCTACATGCGGGAGCTCGGCTGGCCGATTCCGCGCGAGTTGATCAGCGCTCCGCTGGCTTGATCCGGCATCGCGAACGGGCCGGTTCCGCAAAGAAGCAGCATCATCATCATGAGCACTGCCGGCATGCACTCGGGAAGCTGAGACCGCCCTGTGACTGGATTCACCGCCAGTTTGCTCCGGGCCCGCGAAGGACACGGCCACCTGGCGAAAAATCCCCCTTGGTCAGGGACGCCCTTGCTCCCTCCGCCCGCTCCCGCGGTCCGGGCGGTCGGGTGCCTTCCCCGAGCCCGCGGTCCGGCCGGTCATCCAGGGCGGACCCATCGACGAGAAATCGCCGTCAGCCGATTGATCTCCAGCCCAGGTTTGACGCAGTTTGAGCGCCGCCCCGGCCGAGACGCATTCGACTGGCCTCGGTCTTGCGTTCTCTTCCCATTTGCCCGCCGCCTTGCGAGGAGAGACCGTCCGATGTCCGACGCTGTGTACCAATCCCGGGCTGAGCCAAACCCGCCGGGCGCCGAAGCGACGGGTCCGCCTGACGTGGTCCGACCCTCGGTTCAGGGCGATCGTCTGGCAGGTCCTGATCGTTGGTCTCGTCGTCGCGATCGCCTGGTATCTGATCAGCAACACCAGCCAGAACCTCGCGGCCCGACGGATTGCCACCGGCTTTGGTTTTCTGGGCCGGGTCGCGGGCATTCCGATTGGCGAGTCTCGCGCTGCCCTACGATCCGGCGGTGAATACCTATGGCCGAGCGCTGTTGATCGGCGTGTTGAACACGTTGCGGGTAGCGATAGTGGGGATCGTGCTGGCGACAATACTGGGCCTGGTGATCGGCATCGGGCGCCTGTCGAGGAACTGGCTGCTGGCGCGGCTGACTGCGTGCTACGTCGAGACGCTGCGAGACATACCTCTGCTGCTGCAGTTGTTGTTCTGGTACACCATGCTGCAGGCCCTGCCCGGACCGAAGCAGTCCTGGCATCTGGGCAGCTGCCGCCTATCTGTCCAACCGCGGCTTGAAGCTACCTGAGCTGGAATGGGAAGCAGCCCATGGCTGGGCGCTTGCCGGCCTGGCGGTGGGTACCATCGGCACGCTGCTGTGGGCCCGTCATGCCAGACGCCGTCAGGACGCGACCGGCGTCCGCCCCGCCGATCTGGCCGGTGGCGCTCGCCCTGCTGATCGGTTTGCCGGCGATCATTTGGGCCCTGCTTGGCGCGCCGTTCATTCTTAGGCTTCCGGTTCTGCATGGCTTCAACTTCCAGGGCGGCCTCACTCTCAGCCCCGAATACACCGCCCTGCTGATTGGCCTCGTCACCTACACCGCGTCCTACATCGCCGAGATCGTGCGCTCCGGGATCCAGTCCGTTGCGCACGGCCAGTGGGAGGCTGCCATGGCGCTAGGCCTGCACCGCGGCATCGTGCTGCGCCAGGTCGTGCTGCCGCAGGCGATGCGGGTGATCATCCCACCGCTGACCAGTCAATACCTCAACCTGACCAAGAACAGTTCCCTAGCGGTTGCGATCGGCTTCCAGGAGGTCGTATCGATCGCCAACACGACGTTGAACCAGACCGGCCAGGCGATCGAAGGCATCGCCATCATCATGGCAGTCTACCTGACCATCAGCCTGTCGATCAGTCTGTTCATGAACTGGTACAACGCCCGCGTCATGCTGACGGAGCACTGAGCGATGAGCCGCTCGATTGTCGCGGATGGTACCTTTGTCTCCCGCGATACGGGAACGCCCGCCCGCCGCCATGGTCGGGCCCTTGGGCATGGGTCCGCTCCAACCTGCTCAACTCATGGTGGTCCACCGCGGTCACTCTGGTACTGGCCTATGTCATCGCCCGCGCGGTGTTCGGCCTGGTCGAATGGGGCATCATCCACGCGGTCTGGAGCGTGCCGTACAGCGACCAAGGTGTAGCCGACACCGCGGTTTGCCGGAACGCCAAGGGCAGCGGCGCATGCTGGGCGATCATCGCCGACAAATACCGCCTGATCCTGTTCGGCCGCTATCCCGTACGGGGAGCAGTGGCGGCCAGCCGATCGTGGTGCTGCTGATCATCGGCCTCTATGTCGTCTCCGCGATGCGGCGATTCTGGCGCAAGGAACTGGCGCTGGTCTGGGTGCTGACCCTCGTCCTGGTCGGACTGCTGATGTGGGGTGGCGTCCTCGGGCTGACCGCGGTCCCCGAAGACTCCTGGGGCGGACTGCCGATCACCCTGATCCTGGCCACATTCGGCGCGGCATTCTCATTTCCCCTGGCGGTGCTGGTCGCGCTCGGACGGCGATCGACCAGAATGCCCGCGGTGAAGTTGCTATGCGTCCTGTATGTCGAACTGATACGCGGGGTGCCACTGATTTCCGTGCTGTTCATGGCCAGCGTGATGTTCCCGCTGTTCATGCCGGACGGGGTGAACGTGGACAAACTGCTGCGGGCGCAGATCGCGTTCATCCTGTTCGCCGGCGCCTACCTTGCGGAGGTGATCCGCGGCGGCCTTCAGGCGCTGCCCAAGGGCCAGACCGACGCCGCCGACGCGCTCGGGCTCAACTACTGGCAGAAGACCGGCCTGATTATCCTGCCGCAGGCGCTCCGGCTGGTGATTCCACCGTTGGTCAACACTTTCATCGGGTTTTTCAAGGACACCAGCCTGGTGCTGATCATCGGCATTTTCGATCTGCTGACGATGGGCAAGGTCGCCCTGAGCGACCCGCCCTGGCAAGGCTTCTCCACCGAAGTCTATATCGCGCTCGCGGCGGTCTACTTCGCCTTCTGCTTTGCAATGTCGAAATACAGCCGAAGTCTGGAGCGTGACCTCGATCGCTCTCGCCAACGCTGAGGGGATGATGGTCAATTGAGCCAGGTTATGAATTCCGCGGGCGACCCCAAAGACGATCCTGTCTCGGAGGGGCCTCCCGCAATCGTGCTGGACAAGGTGAACAAGTGGTTCGGCAGCATGCACGTGCTGCGCGACGTGTCGCTGACGGTGGCGCAGGGCGAGCGGGTGGTGGTCTGCGGTCCGTCGGGTTCAGGCAAGTCGACGATGATCCGTTGCATCAACCGGCTGGAGACTCATCAGGAAGGCCGCATCGTGGTAGACGGGACGGAACTGACCGACAACCTGCATGCGCTCGACACGGTTCGGCGCGAGGTCGGGATGGTGTTCCAGTCATTCAACCTGTTCCCGCATCTGACGGTGCTGGAGAACTGCACCCTGGCGCCGGTCTGGGTGCGCAAGATGCCCAAGGCCGAAGCCGAGGAGCTGGCGTTGAACTTCCTGCGGCGGGTGAAGATCCCCGAACAGGCGAAGAAATACCCGGGGCAACTATCCGGCGGTCAGCAGCAGCGGGTCGCGATCGCGCGGTCGCTGTGCATGCAGCCGAAGATCATGCTGTTCGACGAGCCGACGTCAGCGCTCGATCCGGAGATGATCAAGGAGGTGCTGGACACCATGATCGAGCTGGCCGAAAGCGGTATGACAATGGTCTGCGTGACGCACGAGATGGGCTTTGCCCGCAGGGTAGCGGACCGCGTCGTGTTCATGGACCGGGGCGAGATCGTGGAGAGCGGCCCTCCGAAGTCAATGTTCGAGGACCCTCGAACCGATCGGTTGAAACTATTTCTGAGCCAAATCCTGCGGGGCCACTGAGCGGCGGGCGCGAACTCTTGCTCGAGGCCACCCACCCGTCACCCGGGCAGGGCCAAGCGCATCGCCGGGAGCTCTAGCGAAATCGCGTGGCTGAATAGGGCGCCAGGTCGAATGGCGGCGGTCGCCCCGTCACGAGGTCGGCCATGATCTTGCCCGTCATCGCTCCGGCCGTCAGCCCGACATGCCCGTGGCCGAAGGCATGCACGATGTCGCGCACAGCCGCTTGCCACGCCGAGACAGGGCAGCCCGTCCGGGGTGGACGGCCGGTTGCCCATCCAGAACTTCACCCGGTCCGCCGGCAGATCGACCGGAATACCCGGATAAACCTTGCGGGCAAATTTCAGCAGCACCTCGGCACGCTGCCAGTTCGGGGCCGCCTGCAATCCGGCCAGCTCCACCTGACCCGCCAATCGCAGCCCCGCGGGCGTCATCACACATCCCATCTTGCCGTCGCTCGGCATCAGCGGATAACGCGGCGCCACGCCGGGATCGCTGATCACCGCGTGATAGCCGCGCTCCGTCTCCAGTGCGACCGCGTCGCCGGCCGCGCGCGCCAGAAGCTTCGACCAGGCGCCAGCGGCGATCACCGCCTTGTCACAGTCGATCTCGGCACGCTCGGTCGTCACCGCACGCAGCCGACCCGCCTCGATGCGAAAACCAGTGGCCGCGGTCCGCAGCAGCGTTGCCCCGAGCGCTAATGCATGCCGGGCCAGGGCGGCGACATAGGCACCGGGATCGCGGCACTGGCCGTTTTCCTCCACCAGCAACGCGAACCGATAATGACGGTCCAGCGCCGGTTCGCGCTGGCGCAACTCGTCTTCATCCAGTTCCAGCCAGCGAATGCCATTCTGCCGGCGCACCCGCCAGGACAGAGACTCGGCCTCGAACGCGGCCCGGTCGGGGAAGGCGAACAGTACCCCTTGCCGGATGATCAGATCGCCGACACCGGCTTCCTCCGCCAGCTTGCGATGCAGCGCCGGTGCGTCCGCCAGCAGCGGTTGCAGCGCGCGGGCGATCGCGCCGATTTTCGCCTCGGTCGACCCGGCGCGCACGAAGCGGGTCAGCCACGGCAGCAGCCGAGGCAGGTAGGACCAGCGAATGGCCAAGGGGCCGAGTGGATCGGACAGGTAGCCGGGGACCTTCTTCCACAGGCCGGGCGACGACATCGGAATGACCGAGCTGGGATTGAGCAGCGTGCTGTTGCCGTAGCTGGCCGCCTGCTCGCCGCCCGGGTCGCCGGGTTCGATGATGCTGACCTGGTGGCCATCACGCAGCAGTTCGATTGCCGCCGCGATGCCGACGATGCCGCCGCCGATGACAGCCACGTGGCTCATCCAGAAGCCGAAATGACATGCGCCCGCATCGGCGTGTCGATTGGTCCAGCACCAAACCGCCGTTTGAGAGCGGCGACGACGGCCTCGACCGTAGGCTCGCAATCGCCCGCTGTCCGCGCCTCGATCTCATGGCGAAGCGGCGTACCCAGGCAGTAGCCGAGGGCGGCGTCCCGCGCCGACGCCGCGAAGTAGGGCAGATCGACTGTGGTGTAGATGGCGTCGGTGAACCCGGCGAGCGTCAGGTCGTCGTCAACCACCTCGTTGTCAGCATACCCATGGAGCACCCCGGTCAGGTACCGTGGTGGGTCGGACGGATACAATTCATCCATCGATTGCTGCACGCGCGCCGCGACCGGGTTGTGGCGGATCTGCGCCGGGACGTTGAAGACAAACCGGGCACCCGTCTTCATCACCCGCCGGGCCTCACGAAACGCGAGGACGTGGTCCGGCAGCCCCATCACACCCAACTGACAGGCGACGATCCCGAATGTCCCGGCCTCGAACGGCAACGCGCAGGGGTCGGCGACCCGCCAAATGACCCGCGCGGTGCCCGGCTTCCCGCGGGCGCGCCGCAGCACGTCGTCGCTCGGGTCAGTGGCGATAATGGTCAGCCCGGCGGAAACGGATGCCGCAATCGCCTGGGTGGAGAGCACCGATGTCCGCCATAGTTTCGAGCAACGGTCCGACGTGCAACCGCGACAGGCGCTGGGCGAGGTCGTCGGCGAATGGCGACAGCAGGCTGGGTCCGAGATAGCGCTCCCGGATGGCCAACAGCGAGTCGTCGGACTCCGTCCTGGAGCGCATCATCGTCGGTTAGAATCGTGCATCATTGGAATTGTGCATCAACGGAGCGCGCGACACGACGCCCTTACTTCGAAGTAGCCAATCCGCGTGGCGAAACGCGCTTCTGCGCGATCGAATACCAGTGTGGTGGTTTCGAAGGCCGCAATACTTTCGATCGGCGGCCGTAGCGGACTTCGAAACCATAAACCACACTATAGAACAATGTTCTGCTACTGTCCCTATCGGTTCGAAAGTCCGAAAAGTGCCGGTGCAAGGTATGACGAATTTTCGGAACAGGACACTAGACATCCTTTCTCACCCCATAGAACTGCGGCCAGCCCTCGGGCACATCCTTGATGTAGCTCTGAAATGCAGTCGGCTGGACGTACATCCCGAGCGGTGCGTAGGTTGGGTTCTGCCAGAACGCCTTTTGCATGGCCTCGCAGACCTTTTGCTGTGCAACGGTGTCGGGCGCGTCGAACCAGGCGTTGAGCAGCTCCTCGAGCTGCTGATTGCTCGGCCAGCCGAACCACGCCGCCGTCCCGTTGCCGCGAATCGCGATGTTCGGCGCCGGCGAGATGTTACCGAAGCCACCGAGAAAGGTGTAGAAAATGTTCCAGCCGCCCTTGGCGACGGGCTCCCGGCTTGCACGCCGCTGCACCACCGTTCCCCAGTCAAGGGCCTGGAGATCGACATTGAAGCCGATCTTGGTCAGCATATCCGTCGCAACCTGGGCCTCAGCCCAGATGCTGGGATAGTTCGACGCCGCCAGGACGACGATTTTCTCGCCACTGTAGCCCGCGTCGGCCAGGTCACGCTTCAGTTTGGCGTAGTCCTTCGGACCGCGGGTGATCTCCACCCCTACGGTGCTCGCCATCGGGGTGCCCGGCACGAACAGGCCAACATCGGTCGCGGCAAGTGACGGTTCGGCGCCCGCAACCCCTTCCATTATTTCTTTCTGATCCACCGCCGACACCACCAGCCGGCGGATCGCCGCGTTGTTGAACGGCGGGAATAACTGGTTGAAGCGCAGGCACCCGATCTCGCCGGTACGGTCGGTCACCTTCACGGTGACGTTCTTGAAGGTCCTGATCTGAGGCAGCAGATCGATGGCGGGATTTTCCCACCAGTCTATTTCGCCTTGCTGCAAGGCCGCGGATGCCGTCGCCGGATCAGGAATATAATTCCAGACGACACGATCGACGTGGACGATCTTCGGACCCGCGTTAAAACTGGGTGTGCCATCCGGGCGAGGAACATAGGCTTGGTTCTTGACGAATACGGTGCGCGAGCCAGGGACGCGTTCATTTACCGCGAGCTTGAATGGCCCGCTGCCAATTACTTCCGGAATCTGTGCCATCGGGTCGGTTGCCGCCAGCCGCGCCGGCATGATGGCGCAGTAGACTTCCGCCAGCGCGGTAGGCAACAGGGGAAACGGCTTGTTGAGCCGAAAGCGGATGACGCGGTCGGAGGGCGCGGACATCTCGTCCGCCCGTTGCAGCAGCGCCTGGCCGAACGGATATCGCGCACCGAAGCGCTTGATGGTGGCGACGCAGTCCCGTGCCAATACGGGCTGTCCGTCGTGGAAAGCCAGCCCATCGCGCAAGGTCAGTTCCCAGGTCTTGCCGTCGTCGTCGGTGCGGTGGCCTTGCACCATCTGCGGTTGTACCTGGAATTGCGCGTCGTAGGCGTACAACGTGTCGAACACGGCCAGCGAGACGTTGCGCGTGACGTCAGCGGTGGTCCAGACCGGATCGAGCGAGGCTGGATCGCTCTGCGGCGCGAAGTTCACCACCCCGGCGCCCGCGGCCCGAGAGATGCGAGGTGCCGCGAGCGCGGCGGCGACCGCGGCAGCGGATGTCAGGACGTCACGGCGTTGCATTCGATTGACCTTAATCTGGACCTGTGACCGGCAGATTAGGCTGCAAGACGGTCGCGTTCCAGGTGGCATCCGGGGCGTCGGCAGACGATGCGGCTCGCTGCAGCAGATCGGCGACTAGCGGAGCGGCGGCTTCGGACATGCCACGCCCGTCGTGTCCGACGCCCGGGACCTCGATCACCTGCCAGGCGAGGCAGACACCCAACTGGGCCGCTGCTTCCCGCGCGGTCTGCAGATAGCGGTGGGCGCGAGCGAAACGGGTGGGACCCTGCCGCAGCGATTTTGGACCCCCGGGGAAAAAGCGGCCAGTGGTCTTAATGTCCTCGGTTCCCGCCATGATCGTCAGGGGAAAGCTCAACAAGGTCCTGAGATCGTCGGGTGTGACATCGGTCGCCCCTAGTCCCCAGGGCCAGTCAATCGCCAGATCGGGCATTGCGTATGTGCCGGCATTGGCGGTGACGGCCACGGCAACCTGGTCCCGATAACCGAACGACAGCATACGATGAACATATTGGCCGCCAGCGGAGTGGCCGAACACGCCGTATCGGGGAGCCTCGGTGATGCCTTGCCGGCGTAGCGCGTCGAACAGGCGCGGGTCGATCCCGAACGTCCACTGATCACGCGGATTAGGTCTGCCGGTGGCGGTGTGCAAATTGCCGAAGTTGTACCAAAGGTATTCCGGAAAGCTGTCCTCCGGGAACTCGATCGAGATGACCAACATGCCGCCGGCGGCCACACGCGGGAGCCAATAGTCGCGGTAGTCCTCGCCGTTGCGGGCGACGCCGTGGTGCACAAACAGCACCGGAAGATCGGGGCTCCAGTCGCGCGGCCGAGCGGCATGGAGGACTAGCCTGCGATCGGGGAAGGCGGGGTCGAAATAGGGCATGGACCGCGGGCCGGCCTGCGCGACGAGTGGGCTGAGGTCGATCATGGCTGAATGTCTCCGGGCGTCGGCGCGGCTCAGGGCGTGAAGCCCGCACGATCAGTTGACGGCGCCGGCCGGTGAGTGGACGTCGGCGCAAAGCGTGCAAAGGCCGCGTGAATTTGGTCAATACTGTCTCAGCAGAAATATTTCGACTAGATACCGCGTTGGTTGTGTCTTAACAATTCGTGTGGCTTTTGGCGGTGGGGGCATGGAGGCAATCAATATCAAGCAGTCGGGACGAATTTTCGTCGCACTACGAAAGGACGGTCCGTTGCGCGGCGTTTCCCGTCCAGCGATCTATCACGCGGTTACACCATCTTGCCGGATCGCTCTGTGTGGGACCGAGCCTGGGGCTTCGTCGAGCTGGGCTGAACCGCCTTCGGATCGGGTGACATGTCACGCATGTCAACGCAGGCTGGAACGATTGAGAGCGCCCATCGACGGCGCGCCGACACCGCCGGCACGACATGCCACATGGCGTGATGATTCCGCTGGTAAAACAAGCCGGTTCGTAGCCAGTTAGCCCCGACTTTTTTCGCCTGCCCTGCACCCTCTGCACCAATGAGATGCTCATGGTCTTGCGGAGTGATGTCCCCGGCGATTAGTGCGCAATCAGGATTTGCGAGCAAGTTCTGCCCCTTGATCGCGAACAGGACACGCTGATCTCCCGGGTTGCTGGCCGGCCAGGGTAGACGTCGTGGCCGGCAGCAGGACGTGCCTCGGCGGCTATTCGGCGGCCGCCATCAGCGGCGGTGTCTCGATGTAGCTCTGAGCCAGCCGTCGCCCGGTCTCACGCAGCAGCTTTTTGTCCAGCTCGGGCGTTTTCGCCGGCGGAACATGCACGACGGTGTCGTTGCAATAGGTCGGGATCGCACCGCCGCCATCGCGAAACAAGCCAACGGGATCGCTGCCGGCCTTGACCGCCCGGATACCCTGGCGGATCTGATTGCGAAACATCGAGATGCCGCGATCGGTCGTGCCGAGATGTTCGAGGCCGTGGACCGCAATCGGCCGCTGCGAGACCTGGGCCTCGAAGTCGCCAGGCCGGCGTTGGCTTTCCTCATAGGTGTCGGCGCCGAGTTGGCCGGGCAACATGATGCCGCGGTCAGCCCACCAAGCCGGCGTGGTGACGCCCTCCGTCTCGCTGACATGGCGCAATTCGATCAGCATCGTGTTGGTGTCGTCGAGCGGCACGATCCACCGGCTCATCATCGGGCCGCTGAACGGATGCGGTTCGTGGCCGGTTTCCCAGATCGGGCGCGACCTGCTGCAGATTGGGCAGCACGTTCTCGACCATGCGCGCCCAGATGTTGTCGCCGACCCGCCGGGTGGCGATGTAGATGATGCCGACAGGCGTCTCGGCAAACTCCAGTTCCGGCAGCATGCCGAATTCGTCGGTGAATACCGCGCCGCTGACGATGGTGTGGAGGAACGCGGTGTGGATCGCATCCATCGTGTTTTCGAGGATCTGCAGCCAGTTGCACGGATAGAAGTATTTCTGTCCGGGGATGATCCGGTAGCCCGGCCGTTTGAAACTGTCATAGGTCGGGAAACGCCGGCATCTGATCGGGCGGTCCCATGTAGGCGAAGACAATGCCGTGCGCCTGCTGCACCGGGTAGGCGCCATGGCAGAGCCTGTCCTTGAGCGTGCTGGTTGCCGGCTCGCCCGGCGTCTCAAGGATGGCGCCGTCGACGTCGAACAGCCAGCCATGGTAGCAGCAGCGTATCCCCTTCGCACCGACCAGACCGAACTCGAGCGAGGTGCCGCGGTGCGGGCAGTGGCGCTCCAGCAGGCCTATCGCGCCGCTGCCGTCGCGAAAGACGACCAGCTCCTCGCCGAGGATTTTGACCGCCACGGGCAGGTCTTTCAGCTCATCGGCGTAGCAGACCGGCTGCCAGAAGCGACGCATGTACTCGCCGCAGGGCGTGTCCGGGCCGACATGGGTGAGTTCGGTATCCTCCGGCGGGATCTGCCGATGATGGTAACCGCTGTAACGCGCCTTCAAGAACGGAGCCCTGGTTGCCATAGCTAGCCTCCTGTCCCTCGATTTATTGCTTGGTGCGGGATTTGACTGGCTCCCGCGTTCGCAGCCAGACGCGGATACTGAAGCCGTTGCGCCGGCTGACTGTCAAGCTGCCGGATCACACCCGGATCATTCACTTGCACTGCGCCCCTCTCCCGCCAGACGGGCAGCGTTGGCCCGCGCGATGCCGCGATTTTCGGCTGCGCGCTTGCCCAATGGCAACCAGCAATCCATATCCTGACCACAGTAGTCACATTGAGGCAGAATGCGCGAAATTCAGCTCCGCGACGCGAAGGCCACACTCTCGGCAGTGATCGAAAGTGCTCGCCGAGGAAATCCGTCAATCATAACCCGGCACGGCGCACGCCAGGCCGTAGTGCTCAGTTTCGAGGAGTGGGAGCGGTTATCCCGCGTGCCCTCTTTTGGTCGCTTGTTGATGGCGGCCCCAATTGAACCAGGCGATCTGCACGACAGAGAGGCGGATGCGCCGCGTGAGGCGGATCTTTGAGGCATTGTACCCTGGTCGATACCAATGTTCTCTCGGTTGGCGCACCTACCAAGCTCCAACCGAGGCCAGAGCCAGTCGCCTGGATCGAGCGCAACAGTGAGCGCATGTATCTGTCGGTAATCACCGTGGCTGAGGTGGAGGAGGGTATCGCCAAGTCCAGACGGACGGGAGTGGTCAGGAAGGCCGACCGGCTGGCTGAGTGGCTGGAAACGCTGCTACACCTCTATAGCGCTCGCATCCTGCCATTGGACGTCACAGCGGCAAGGCTGCTGGGGTAGACTGGCCGACCAAGCGCGCGGCGCCGGCCAAGCGCCAGGGCTCGCGGATTTGGCGATTGCGGCGACGGCCGTGAGCCGAGGCTATACCGTCCTGACCCGGAACCTTCGGCATTTCCGAGCGCTCGCCGTTCCGGCCCACGATCCATTCGAGAGTTTGCCAATCGAGCCAGACAGCGGATAGTTCCGGCCCCGCATAATACCAACGGGCAGCCAGCATTCCGCGACCTTGGCGCCGATGATCCCCACCAGCCTGAACCTCACAGTGGCGATGTCAAACCGTCGGCCGCCGGCGACCGCTGCGGGTGTCCGCGCTTTCGGCCGAGCCGACGATCGGCGATGTCTCACGCTTGGAGGAAGGGAAAGGCAACGGCCCAGTGCCGGGCGATGTCGATGCGCCGGGCAACCCAAACCCTGTCGCCCAGCTCGGCGAGGTGACGCAGAATTTCCTGCACCGCCAGGAAGCGGGCCGGTCGGCCGCAAATTCGCAAATGAAATCCAATATTCAATACCGAGGTGCGCCCGGCGGCGGCCTCGTCCAGCAGCACCAGGAGGGCCGCCTGGATGTAGCGGACCATCTGCCCTGGCTCGACGAAGCCGTTAGGGTGAAAGAACTTCATATCGTTGCTGTCAAGCGCATACGGCACGACGAGCAGTGGCGGATTGCTGTGCCAATACGGCAGGTCGTCGTCGAAGGCATTACTGGTGTAAGTGAAGTCAAGCTCGCGGAGCAAGGTGCGGGTCCAGGGACTTTCACTGCCCCGACAGAAGAAGCCAAGCGGGCGCTCGCCGGTTGCCGCCACGATGGCGTCGATACAGGCTTGCAGTGACGCTCGTTCGGCGCCGATATCGTCGAAATCGGCGTGCGGCCGCCAGCGCCATCCATGACAGGCCGGCTCATGTCCTGCCTCGGTCACCACACGGGCCAGCCCCGGCTGGCGCTGCACGGCCAACCCGCACATGAAGAAGGTCGCGGGCTGCCGGTATTTTGCCAGCGCATCGAGAAACCGCCACAGGCCAACACGCATGCCGTAGTTGAAGATCTGTTCCTGGCCCTGGTCACGGCGGCCTGGCGGCACGACGCTCGCCACCTCGCCGACGCGTTCTCCTTCGGCGTCACCGGCTTCGATCGAGAATTCGGAGCCCTCCTCGAAGTTCACCACCACTGAGACGGCAACGCGCGCGCCGTTGGGCCAGGTCAATGCGGGGCGATCGCGTCCGTATCCGAGCAGATCGCGCTCAGGGCTGCGGTGGTGTGTGCTCACGAAGTTCTCTGGGACGCCTGCCGACGCTGCGAGTGCGCTCGAGGGCTGACGAACATGAGAATATCAGGCTGGGACGAGCCGGGGGGCACCGTCATTTCTCAGGCAGGGCGGCCCCGTCGCCGATCTACCAAGCTCGCTTGGTCGAGCCGGTGCCGGAGAAGAAGGGGCTCGCCGCCAAATTGAGGCGCTTGTCCTGAAGGATCCAGGCTTCAGCCTCGGCTTCGGTCACGAACCCCAATATCGTCTGTCGAGTACCGTCGGTTCCAGCGACCCCTATGTTAAAATTAGCTCCATCGTTAACAGGTATAATCGTATAGGTGCTCATCATACATATATGTGGGCGTTTTACCGGATTACATCAGGCCACGGCGGTAGCAAGAGATCGAGCCGATCACTCCGGCTCGGTGTCGCCGACCATGCTTGCAGCCTGGGCGACCGTCATGCCAGCCGCCAGGATGTGCACGCCGCCGGCGGTGGTCGAAATCTTGACCGCCCCCAACTCGTTGTAGATCGCCACGACGTGCCGGGCCTGGACCTTGAGCAGGCCGCCGCCTTCGGTCTCGAACGTTACCCAGTCCATGGCCTGCCCTTCCGCGCTCGGTTGCAGAAAGCCGTGGCCGGCCCCGGCGTAGCGGCGGCCAGCCATGACCGGCACCTACGTGGCCTTCGCAACGGCTCGCTTGGCTATCACGCCGATCAGGTGCGCGCGATATTCGGGGCTGGCGTGGATATCGCCGTTGAGCTCGTCCGCCGGCGTCGTGATGCCGGCGATCGCGTCCGGCGAGAAGTTGGCCGACAGGGCCGTCTCCATCTCGGCATGACGGAACACTCCGCCCTGGCCCGCACCGGTGATCGCCAGCCGCACGCCGGAGGCAAACTTGGCCACGAACACGCCGACGATCGCGTAGCGGGAGGCCGGGTTGCGGAACTTCTCGTAAGCGGATTTTTCCGGGATCGGCAGCTCGATCGAGGTGATGATCTCGCCTTGCTCCAGCGCGGTGGTGAACATGCCCTGGAAGAAATCGTCCGCCGCGATGGAGCGGCGGTTGGTTTTGATCGTGCCGCCCAGTGCCAGCAACGCCGACGGGTAGCATGCCGCCGGGTCGTTGTTGGCGAGTGAACCGCCCATGGTGCCGCGATGACGGACCGCCTCGTCGCCGATCAGCGAGGCCTGATGCTGCAGGCCGGGGATCTTCGCCTTGATTTCAGCGCTGCTGGCGATCGCCGCGTGCGTCGTCATGGCGCCGATCGTCACCTTGTCGCCCGATACGGTGATACCGGCCAGGCCGAGCTTCGCCAGGTCCACGACGGTGGAGGGCCGGTTCAGCCTTTGCTTCAGCACCGGAATGAAAGTCTGGCCGCCGGCGAGCGCCTTGGCGTCCGGGTCCGCGGACAGCAGCTCGACCGCGTCCGCCAGGCTGCCGGGCTTCTGATATGCGAAATCGTACATCGTGAGCTTCCTTGCCTACTTCGCCGCCGTCCGCGGCAATAGCACTTTGCCGCTGTCCGCGGCGATGGTTTTCACGGCCTTCGGCCGCTGGTGTCTCCGACCCGGTCCGGAATGGGGCTACTCGGCCGCCATTCTCGGCTTGGCGGCCTGGATGATCGACCACAGCTTTGCCCCGGTCGCCGGCATGTCCAGGTGCCGGACGCCGTACTCCTTCAGCGCATCCACGACCGCATTGATGACCGCCGGCGGCGAGCCGATCGCGCCAACCTCGCCGCACCCTTGGAACCGAGCGGATTGTGCGTGCACATCGTGTTCTCGGTCGCGACCGACATGTTCGGGATGTCGTTGGCCCGCGGCATGGTGTAGTCCATGAACGAGCCGGACAGCAGTTGTCCGCTCGGGTCGTAGACCGCGGCCTCCAGCAGCGCCTGGCCGATGCCCTGGGCGACGCCGCCCTGCACCTGGCCCTCGACGATCATCGGATTGACCACCCGGCCGACGTCGTCGACGGCGGTGAAATTCACCATCTCCACCACGCCGGTCTCGGGATCGATCTCGATCTCGGCGATGTGGCAGCCGCCGGGGAAGGTGAAGTTCTTCGGATCGTAGAACGCGGTTTCGTCCAGGCCGGGTTCCAGTTCCTCGATCGGATAGTTGTGCGGGACATAGGCCGCCAGCGAGATATCCGTCAGCGTCTTCGACTTGTCGGTGCCGGCGACGGTGAACTTGTTGTCCGCGAACTCGATGTCCTCGACCGAGGCTTCCATCAGATGCGCGGCGATCTTCTTGCCCTTGGCGATGACCTTGTCCATCGCCTTGACCATCGCCGACCCGCCGACCGCGAGGCTGCGGCTGCCGTAGGTGCCCATGCCGAAGGGTATTTTCGCGGTGTCGCCGTGCACGACCTCGACCTGATCGAACGGCACGCCGAGCTGGCTGACCACGAGCTGCGCGAGGGTGGTTTCATGGCCCTGGCCGTGGCTGTGGGTCCCGGTGAAGACCGTCACGCTGCCGGTCGGATGCACCCGGATTTCGGCGACCTCGTACAGGCCGGCGCGGGCGCCGAGAGAGCCGACCACGGCCGACGGCGCGATGCCGCACGCCTCCAGATAGGTCGAGATGCCGATCCCGCGCAGTTTGCCGCGCGCCTTGGCCGCTGCGCGCCGTGCCTCGAAGCCGTCCCAGTCGGCGTTCTTCAGCGCGACCTCGAGTGTCGTCTGGTAGTCGCCGCTGTCGTATTGCAGCGCGACCGGGGTCTGGTAGGGAAACGCATCGGCGGGAATGAAATTCCGCCGCCGGATCTCGACCTTGTCGATGCCGGTGTCGTACGCGATGACGTCGACCAGGCGTTCCAGCAGGAACGTCGCCTCCGGCCGGCCGGCGCCGCGATAGGCGTCCACCGGCACAGTGTTGGTGAACACCGCCTTGACCTCGCAGTAGATCACCGGGGTCTTGTAGACGCCCGCCAGCAGTGTCGCGTAGAGATAGGTCGGCACGCAGGGCGCGAAGGTCGACAGGTAGGCACCCATGTTCGCCAGCGTGTGGATGCGCAGACCGAGGAATGTTCCATCCGCATCCATCGCCATTTCCGCTGTGCTGACATGGTCGCGGCCATGCGCGTCGGACATGAAGCTTTCGCTGCGATCCGCGGTCCACTTGACCGGGCGGCGCACCTTGCCGGCAGCCCAGGTGACGATCGCTTCCTCGGCGTAATGGTAGATTTTCGAGCCGAAGCCGCCGCCGACGTCGGGCGCCACCACGCGCAGTTTGTTTTCCGGAATGTGCAGCACGAAAGCGCCCATCAGCAGCCGGATCACGTGCGGGTTCTGGCTGGTGGTATAGAGCGTGAAGTCGCCCGAGGAGGTGTCGAAATCACCGATCGCCGCGCGCGGCTCCATGGCGTTCGGGATCAGCCGGTTGTTGGTCAGGTCGAGTTTCACCACGCTGTGCGGCTTTGGCGAACACGCCATCGACCATGGCCTTGTCGCCGATGTGCCAGTCGTAGCAAAGGTTGCCGGCGACGCCGTCGTGCACTTCGGGGGCGCCGGGCGCGACCGCGTCGGCCAGGTTCGCGACGGCGGGCAGATCGGTGTAGTCGACCTCGATCAGTTCCGCGGCGTTCTTCGCCTCCTGCTTCGTCGACGCGATCACCACCGCGACCGGATCGCCGACGTGACGCACCTTGCCGACCGCGATCACCGGATGCGGCGGCTCGGCCATCGGCGAGCCGTCCTTGTTGTGGATCTGCCAGCCGCACGGCAGGCCGCCGATCCCTTCGGCCGCCATGTCCGCGCCGACGAAGACCCGAATGACGCCCGGCGCCGCGGCCGCGGCTGTCGTATCGATGCCGTTGATCTTCGCGTGCGGCCGGTCAGCGCGTTTGATGACGGCGTAGAACTGGCCAGGACGATTGATATCGTCGGTGTAATTGCCACGGCCGCTGAGGAAGCGCACGTCCTCCTTGCGGCGGACGGACGCACCGATGCCTTCGAAGCCCATGTTCGTCTCCCTGTTGCCCGCGGCGTGCTTATTGGGCCGCTTTGGCGTGCATCAGCGGATGCGCGGCGGCGATCGCCTTGACGATGTTGTGGTAACCGGTGCAGCGGCAGAGATTGCCTTCCAGGCCCTCACGGATTTCCTTTTCCGTGAGCCCGTCCGGATGAGCCTGCACGAGGTCGATCGCCGACATCACCATGCCGGGCGTGCAGAAGCCGCATTGCAAGGCGTGATGCTCCCGGAACATCTCCTGCATCGGATGCAGCGTGCCGTCCGCCGCCGCCAGGCCCTCGATCGTGGTGATCGCCATGCCGTCCGCCTGCACCGCGAGCAGGGTGCACGACTTCGCCGAAATCCCATCGACATGCACCACGCAGGCGCCGCACTGACTGTATCGCAGCCGACATGGGTCCCGGTCAGGCCAGCTTCTCGCGCAGCAATTCGACCAAGAGGGTGCGCGCTTCCACCTCCACCGTGTGCTGCTTTCCGTTGACCGTCAGGGTGACCTGAGGCATCGCGCTTCCTTTCCTGTCGCTGTTCCTACGAGCCGGGACGCCGCCAGCCAGCGGCCGTATGCTCGGCCCCCGCTCCGGACGTCCCATCGCGGCGGAGTTTGGTCGCGGCGACGGGATGCGGTCAAGGATGGTCTGGACCGGCCGGCGCTGGCGTCAAAGTCGCGGCCGCGCCAGGCATACCGGCGTCTGTTCAGCGATCGGACCTGCTGAGACGGGTCGCCGCGCGGCGAGGCTGCGGTCGGCTACCTGATCAACCGGCTACCGTATCACCTCCCAGAAGATCCCGGCGACCGCGACAAAGCCCAGGGTGAAGATCACGGTTCTCACGTATGGTACGGCAAGCAGATACACCACGGCGTGTGCGAGACGCAGCCAGAAGTAGCAACCCGCCCAGAATGCCGTCATCGCGTCGGCCTTGCCGGAGACGTGGGCGATGAGCACGAGCGCTGCGAAGGGCGCGAAACACTCCACCGCGTTGAGATAAGCCCGGTCGGCACGCCGGCCCCATAACGGCAGCGGGCGGGGGGTCGGATCGACATAGTTTGCCGGCGCGAGCGGGCCGTTCGTCGTGACCTGCGCTATGACGTAGGGGATCCAAAGCGCGGCGGTAAGAATCGCGGTGTAGGCCAGGTAGTTGAGATCGGTCGTCATGACGTTTCCTCCTTTACGGCGGGGGGCCGATCAGCTCGCGTTCCGGGATGATTTGGCGAGCCCTCGGCACGACGACGGGCGGCGATGACCGAGCGCCATTCCCGAGCCGGCCGAGCGTATACATACCGGCACTGGCAAAACCACATTCAATCTTTCCCAAGAACGTGACGCGCGGTGCTCTCGGCCTGGCGTTTGAGATCTGCGGCGAATGTTTCGAACGAGGGCTGCAGATCGGGGATCGACCGACTGATCAAGGGGGCAAGTAGACCGCTGTATTCTTCGCGCATTGTGAATTCGACCTCGCCGTCCGAGATCGGCGTCAGCGAATAGGTGCGATCACCGGTGAAGAGCCCGAGCGGCATGCCGCCGGTCCACACCATCCTTCGCGGCGGCTTGAACTCAGTGATCCGCAGCGAAAACGCCCTGCCCGGCGCCGTCGTGGCCACGTACGGTCACTTTGCCGCCGGCCTCGATGCGTCCGTCGATCCGCGCGACGGTCGAATTCCACTGCTTGTAGCCGGCGGCGTCCGTCAGCAGTGCCCAGATCGTTTCCGGGGGAGCGTGGATCGTGATCGAGGCGGCGAACTGTCTCATGGCGGGATGGTAACACTTATGGTTACCATATGCAAACTGCTAGCTCGCGGTTCGCGAAAGTGCGGCCAGTACGGCGTCCCACGATTGCTCGTAGCGTGCCGCCCGCTCAGCCCACGCTTGCTCACTTTCGGGCTTCGGCCGGTGGCTCACGGTCACCTGCGTTCCACCCTCCCGGGCGGTGAAGGTGATCTCGACCTCGGTCGGCCTGTCACGGCCTGTCGCAATGAAGAAGTCCAGAAGGATGCGGTGCGGGGGCTGCCAGGATCGCACGCTGCCAAGTTCCACCTCTCGCCCGTCACGTGCGCGTTCATAGAAGCGGCCGTCTTCGAGCAGGAATATATCGCTCGCCGGATCATGGCTGTGACGGCGATCGGCCGGCCACCATTCCCCAATTCTCACAGTGAACAGATCGAACGCCGCGCTCGGGGCGAGCGGCAGCGTCACCGACTTGACCATCATCGGCGGGACAGTTCCTCGAGCCGAGCCAGGGCGGTGTCCCAGAAGGCGTCGACGAATTCCCGGACGCTGGCAAACCCGTGCACGCGAACCGAGTAGACGTTGCGTGCGCCTTCCTCACGGGCCTCCACCAGGCCGGCGTCTTCCAGCAGGCGGAGGTGACGCGAGACCGCCGGCCGGCTGACCGGCAGCCCGGCGGCGATTTCCCCGACCGGAAGCGGACCAGCCCGCAACTCGTGCAGTATCGCGCGACGTACAGGATTTCCGAGGGCGTCCAGTGCGTGCATAATGCGTAACAAATAGGTTACAGCTGGCCGGCGGGCAAGTGGGCGGCGCCGGTACGGAAGACGCTAGCGGCACGCGCCAGAAGGTCTGTCGAGCGCGGCCGTGCCCGTGTGTGATCGCACGATAAATGCGCCGCTGACATTCCGCCCCGCGCGATGATGCTCTATATGTGGTCCCACAGAGGGAGGCTCGAGATGGAAATCCAGGGACTGGGGTATGTCGGCATTGGCACGTCCGATCTCTCCGAGTGGACCCAACTTCGCCACCGACTGGCTGGGCATGCAGATGGTCGAGCGCGGCAACACGGCCCGCGCCTTCCGCATGGACGACCGCAGCCAACGGCTGGTGGTTGACCGCTCGCTGGCCGATGGGGAGCGCTATTTCGGTTTCGAGGTCGCCGACTCAGACGCGCTGCAGGCGCTCGCCGCCCGGCTGGATGCCGCCGGTGTGCCGGTGACCAGAGAGCCCAGGTCGACCGCCGACCAACGTTTCGTTAAAGAACTCATCAGCTTCCACGACCCGGCCGGCAACCGGCTGGAAGCCTTTCACGGCGCCGCCATCGCCGACACCCGTTCAAGCCCGGGGCGGACGATTTCCGGGTTCCGCACCGGCGCGCTGGGAATGGGACACGTGGTGTTCCACGTCCGCGACATCGACGATCTGCTGGGCTTTTATCGCGATGTTCTGGGCTTCGGGATCAGCGACTATATCCTGACGCCATTCCGCGCCTACTTCATGCACGTCAACGGCCGCCATCACACCGTGGCCCTGATCGAGACCGGCCGGCAGGACCTGCACCATCTCATGGTCGAACTGTTCTCACTGGATGACGTCGGCCAGGGCTACGACATCGCCCTGGGCGACCCGGAGCGGATCGCCACGACCCTCGGCCGGCATCCCAACGACGCCGTCACCTCTTACTACCTGCGCTCGCCTTCGGGCTTCATGGTGGAATACGGCTGGGGCGGCAAGGAAGTGACGCCCGGGAACTGGACGGCGAGCGAGGTGACGGTCGGCCCCAGCCTGTGGGGCCACGACCGCGCCTGGCTGCCGGCCGAACAGCGCGAACATGCGCGGGAGATGCGCCTGAAGGCCGCCGCCGACGGCAAGCGTGAGCCGCTGTATGTGCTCGACGGCAACTATCAGCGCATGCAGGGCGTCTGTCCGTGGTGGGACGCCACCCGGTCCCAGTAGCGGGAGGCCGACCCGGTCGCATAGTGCGGCCGGGAGCGAGCCATACGCCCAGGAGACGCCTCGCGGTCGACGAATGCGAGTAAGGCTGGCCCATCAGCCCGGTGGAGCGGGGGCCAGCGTCCTGCCGGCCTAGCGCGGCAGCGCGCTGGTCCCCATCAGGAACTGATCGACCGAGCGGGCGCATTGCCGGCCCTCGCGGATGGCCCACACCACCAGCGACTGACCGCGGCGCATGTCGCCGGCGGCGAACAGCGCCATCGCGCGAGGTGCGGTATTCCACCGTGTTCGCCGCGACATTGCCGCGCTGATCCAGCTCGACGCCCGCCTGCTCCAGCAGCGCGTTGCGCCGCGGGCCGAGGAAACCCATCGCCAGCAGCACGAGATCCGCCTTCAGTCTGAAACCCGCTGCCCGGCACCTCCGACCATCGTGCATGCGGCCATCGGCGCCCTTGACCCAGTCGATGTACACGCAGTCCAGCGCGGTGACCCGGCCGTTCTCGCCGACCGCGTCTTTGGTCAGCACCGACCAGTCCCGCGCGACACCTTCGTCATGCGCGTGCGAGGAGCGCAGCTTGTTCGGCCAGTCCGGCCAGACCATGGCCTTTGTTTTCTTTCTCCGGCGGCTTCGGCATGATTTCGATCTGGGTGATCGAGGCCGCGCCCTGCCGCGCCGAGGTGCCGATGCAGTCCGAGCCGGTATCGCCGCCGCCGATCACCACGACATGCTTGCCCTTGGCGCGAAATCGTGTCGTTGCCGGCCGCCGTCGCCTCATCGTCGCCGGCGCCGCGCTTGTTTTGCTGGGTCAGAAAATCCATCGCGAAATGAATGCCGTCGAGCGTCGCGGTTCGGTGACCGTCCAGATCGCGCGGCCATTCGGCGCCGCCGGTCAGCGCGACGGCGTCGAACTCCGTCCAGCAACGCATCGACCGTGACGGTGACGCCGACTTCGACGTTGGTGCGAAACTCCACCCCCTCGGCGGCCATCTGCGCCATGCGCCGGTCGATGAGGTGCTTTTCCATTTTGAAGTCGGGGATGCCGTAGCGCAGCAATCCGCCGATGCGATCGTCCTTCTCGAACAGCGTGACCGCGTGGCCGGCGCGGGCCAGTTGCTGCGCGCAGGCCATGCCCGCCGGGCCCGATCCCACCACCGCGACGCGCTTGCCGGTTTTGTGCGCCGGCGGCTCCGGCACGATCCAGCCTTCTTCCCAGCCGCGATCGACGATGGCGCACTCGATCGTCTTGATGGTCACCGGGTGTGTCGTCGATGTTCAGCGTGCAGGACGCCTCGCATGGCGCGGGGCAAATCCGGCCGGTGAACTCGGGAAAATTGTTGGTGGAGTGCAGCACCGCAGACGCGTCGCTGCAACTGCTCGCGGTAGACGAGATTGTTCCAGTCCGGGATCATGTTGTTGACCGGACAACCGTTGTGACAGAACGGAATGCCGCAATCCATGCAGCGCGCCGCCTGGCCGTTCAGCTCCGTCGCCGGCAGAGGTTTGATGAACTCCTTGAAATTCTTCACCCGCTCGGCGGCTTTTTCATAGCCGCGGTCGTGGCGTTCGATCTCAAGAAATCCGGTCGGCTTCCCCATAACCCTCTCCAAATCTGACGTCCGTGCCTGTGTCCTGAGGCGGCGCTTTCGTTCCATTGACCGTGCCCGGCGTTATCCGCAATGCCGTGGCGGCGTTTTACCGTGCGTATGGCCGGGCCTGGCTCCGCAGCATCTTTCGCCGCGGTCGCGCCAGGGCAGATGGCCGGGATCAAGCCCGGCCATGGCGGTGATGCAGGCCGCACGACGATTCGTCGGCCGCGCAGCGCCGAGAGTTCACTCGGCCGCGACGGTTTTCGCCGCGTCCTGCTCCGCTTTAAGATCCAGCAGCGCGCGGCGGTAATCGCGCGGCACGACCTTCACGAACTTCGGCAGCGCGGCGTCCCAGTTGTCGAGCAACGCGCGCGCCCGCGCGCTGCCGGTGAACAGCAAATGCCGCTCCACCAGGATGCGCAGCCGCTCGGCGTCGAACCGCAACGGATCGCCCATGCCGTTGTCCTCGACGCTGATCGAGCGCTGCCGCGGCCGCCCCGGCGCATCCGCCAGCCCGAGTTCAGGCGCCGCGATCGTCTCCAGGTCGACGCCCGCCAGGTTGCACAGTTGTTTGAACCGCCCGTCCGGATCGTAAACGTAAGCGATGCCGCCCGACATGCCCGCCGCGAAGTTGCGTCCGGTCTGGCCCAGCACCAGCACCACCCCGCCGGTCATGTATTCGCAGCCGTGATCGCCGCAGCCTTCGACCACCGTGACGGCGCCCGGAGTTGCGCACCGCGAACCGCTCCCCGGCGACGCCCTGGAAATAGGCCTCGCCGGCGATCGCGCCGTACAGCACGGTGTTGCCGACGATGATGTTCTCGGCTGGGTCGCGCTCGCGCCTGAGGCGGCTGGCGCACGACCACGCGGCCGCCGGACAGGCCCTTGCCGACATAATCGTTGGCATCGCCGGTCAGAGTCAGCGACACGCCGCGCGACAGGAACGCCGCGAAACTCTGGCCCGCGTTGCCGGTCAGCGTGACGGAGATGGTATCTTCCGGCAGGCCGGCGTGGCCGTAACGTCTGCGCCACCTCGCCCGAGAGCATCGCGCCCACGGTGCGGTTGACGTTGCGGATCGGCATGCTCGATCCGCACCGGCTCGCCGCGTTCCAGCGCCGGCTCGGACGCGGCGATCAACTCCTGATCCAGCGCCTTGTCCAGATGATGGTCCTGGCGTTTCGCAATTGTAGATCGCGACCCCCGGCTTCGGCGTCGGCTGATACAGGACGCTTGCTGAGATCGACGCCCTTCGCCTTCCAGTGTTCGACCGACGCGCCGCGTGTCGAGTTTGTCGACCCGGCCGACCATTTCGTTGAACGTGCGGAACCCGAGTTGCGCCATCAGCTCGCGCACTTCCTCGGCGATGAAGAAGAAGAAGTTGATGACGTGTTCCGGCGTGCCGGTGAAGCGCTTGCGCAGGACCGGGTCCTGCGTCGCGACGCCGACCGGGCAGGTATTCAGATGACACTTGCGCATCATCACGCAGCCCGCCGCGATCAACGGGGCGGTGGCGAAGCCGAACTCGTCCGCCCCCAGCAGCGCGCCGATCACGACGTCGCGCCCGGTGCGGAACCCGCCATCGACCTGCACCGCGATCCGGCCGCGCAGCCCGTTCAGCACCAGCGTCTGCTGCGTTTCGGCCAGGCCGATTTCCCACGGCGAGCCGGCATGCGTCAGCGAGGTCAGCGGGCTGGCGCCCGTGCCGCCCTCATAGCCGGCGATCGTGACGTGATCCGCGCGCGCCTTCGACACGCCCGGCCGCGACCGTGCCGACGCCGACCTCGGACACCAGCTTGACCGAAATGCGCGCCTGCGAATTGGCGTTCTTCAGATCGTGGATGAGCTGCGCCAGATCCTCGATCGAGTAGATGTCGTGATGCGGCGGCGGAGAAATCAGTCCCACGCCCGGCGTCGAATACCGCACCCGGGCGATATTCGCGTCCACCTTATGGCCCGGAAACTGGCCGCCTTCGCCAGGCTTCGCGCCCTGCGCCATCTTGATCTGGATGTCGTCGGCGTTGACCAGATATTCCGTTGTCACACCGAACCGGCCCGACGCGACCTGCTTGATCGCCGAGCGCATCGAATCGCCGTTCGGCCATCCGCACGTAGCGATCCGATTCCTCGCCGCCCTCGCCGGTGTTGGACTTGCCGCCGATGCGGTTCATCGCGATCGCCAGCGTGGTGTGCGCCTCGCGCGAGATCGAGCCGAAGCTCATCGCGCCGGTGGCGAAACGATGGACGATCGTCGCTTCGCCGGCTCGACCTCCTCGATCGGCACCGGCTGGGCGGCGAACTTGAACGCCATCAGGCCGCGCAACGTCAGCAGCCGCTCGCTCTGATCGTTGATGGTTCGAGGTGAATTCCTTGAACCCGGCATAGGAATTGCCGCGCACCGAATGTTGCAGCCGGCCGATCAATTCCGGCGTCCACGCGTGCGTCTCGCCGCGCAGCCGGAACTGGTAGTCGCCGCCGACATCCAGCATGATCGCGGTACAGCGGATCTGTCGCCGTAGGCGTTGCGATGGCGGGTGACCGCTTCCTCGGCGATCTCCTTGAAGCCGACGCCCTCGATCGTCGTCGCCGTGCCGGTGAAGCATTTCTCCACGAACGCCGAGGACAGCCCGACCGCGTCGAAGATCTGCGCGCCGCAATACGAGTGATAGGTCGAGATGCCCATCTTGGACATCACCTTCATGATGCCCTTGCCCAGCGCCTTGAGATAGTTCTTGCGCACGTCGTAGGCGGACAGGCGCAGCTTGGTCTTGCGTGCCGGATCTGCTCCAGCGTCTCGAACGCCAGGTAGGGATTGATCGCCTCCGCGCCGTAACCGGCGAGCACGCAGAAATGATGCACTTCGCGCGCTTCGCCGGTTTCCACCACCAGCCCGGTGCTGCGTGCGCAGGCCCTGGCGGATCAGATGGTGTGCGTCGCCGCGGTCGCCAGCAGCGCCGGGATCGGAATGCGATCCGGCCCGACCGCGCGGTCCGACAGGATCAGGATGGTGTAGTCGGCCAGCACCGCGTCGGTCGCCTCGCGGCAGACGCGCTCGACCGCCGCGCTCCATCCCCTCGGCGCCTTCGCTGGCGGGCCAGGTGGTGTCGATCGTCTGGGTGCGGAACGCGCCGCCGGCGAGGTTCTCGATGTCGCGGATCTTCTCCAGGTCGCTGTTGGTCAGGATCGGCTGCGACACCTCCAGCCGGTAATGGTTGCCGGCGTGATGGCCCAGCAGATTCGGCCGCGGCCCGATCATCGAGACCAGCGACATCACCAGTTCTTCGCGGATCGGATCGATCGGCGGATTGGTGACCTGGGCGAAGTTCTGCTTGAAATAATTGTACAGCAGCTTCGCCTTGTCCGACAGCACCGCCAGCGGCGTGTCGGTGCCCATCGAGCCGATCGGATCGTCGCCCGTCGCGCGCCATCGGCTCGAGGAAGAACTGGATGTCCTCCTGCGTGTAGCCGAACGCGTTCTGCTGCTGGTGCAGCAGCGCCGCGGGGTCGTTCGGCCGCGGCACCGGGCCGCGCTGCTCGGTGTCGGGCAGGTCCTCCAGCTTGAACTGGGTCTGCTTCAGCCACTCGGCGTAGGGATGCTCCGCGCGCCAGCTTCTGCTTGATCTCCGTCGTCGTCGATGATGCGGCCTTGCTCGAGGTCGATCAGCAGCATCTTGCCGGGCTGCAGCCGCCACTTGCGGACGATCGTTCCTCCGGCACCGGCAGCACGCCGGCTTCCGAGGCCATGATCACGTGGTCGTCGTCGGTGACGATGTAGCGCGCCGGCCGCAGCCCGTTGCGGTCAAGCGTCGCGCCGATCTGGCGCCCGTCGGTGAACGCGATCGCCGCCGGCCCGTCCCACGGCTCCATCAGCGCGGCGTAATATTCGTAGAACGCCTTGCGCTCCGGATCCATCAGCGGATTGCCGCGCCCATGCCTCGGGGATCAGCATCATCATCGCATGCGCGAGCGAATAGCCGCCGGCGACCAGGATCTCCAGCGCGTTGTCGATGCAGGCGGTGTCGGACTGGCCATGCGGAATGATCGGCCACATCTTGTTCAGGTCCGGGCCCGATCAGATCCGATTCCATCGAGCGCCGGCGCGCGTACATCCAGTTGACGTTGCCGCGGACGGTGTTGATCTCGCCGTTATGCGCGAGGTAACCGGTACGGGTGCGCCAGCTTCCAGGACGGGAACGTGTTGGTCGAGAAGCGCTGATGCACCAGCGCCAGCGCCGACTGTCGTCAGCGGATTGCGCAGGTCGTGGTAGAAACTGCCCACCTGGGTCGCCAGCAGCAGACCTTTGTAGACCACCGTCCGGGTGGAGAACGACGGCATATAGAGTTTCGCTGAGGCCGGGCAGCGTGTTCCGCTTTTCCGCCAGGCTCGCGCAGGTTGTTCAGGATCTGCTTGCGGATCGCCAGGATCTTGCGCTCGAACGCGTCCTGGTCGCGGATCTGACAGGCTGGAGGCGACGATCGCCTGCCGGATCACCGGCATGGTCTCGATCACCGCCTGGCCGAGACCGGTCAGGTCGGTCGGCACGTCGCGCCAGCCGACCATGGTCTGGCCTTCCTTGGCGACGACCTGCTCGAAATGCTCGATGGCATAGTCGCGTGCCGTCGGATCGCGCGGCAGGAAGCACATGGCGACGGCATAGCGGCCGGCCGCGGGCAGGACTTTTGCCCGTTGGCCCGTGCCCAATCGGCGAGCAACCCGTCCGGCATCTGGATCAGGCAGCCGGCGCCGTCGCCCATCAGCGGATCCGCGCCGACCGCGCCGCGATGGTCCAGATTCTCCAGGATTTTCAGGCCCTGGGTGATGATGTCGTGAGATTTTCGGCCCTTGATGTTCACCACGAAGCCGACGCCACACGCGTCGTGCTCATTCCGGGGATCGTAAAGGCCTTGTCTCACAATTTCCGGCATCGAAGCGACTTTCCTTGGCGCAAAATTCCCCTGGCGCGAACCTCCCGGGCACCGATGCGCGCTCACGCGCAAGTGACCACTTTGCCCGCTGGTCAGGTGAAAGGCAATAATCCTGCCGCAATGCAGCGTAAGGCATTATCTCGGCGGGCGGCAAGAGCGACAAGCGGTGCGAGTTCGCCGGTGGCGGCCAGCGGACACAGCGGCTTTGCCGGGTGATGGCGGGTCATGCGATGATGTGGGTTGGTTGAAACCAAGGGAGAGGACGAACCGATGATAACCCTCTATGGCATGGGCAGCCCGAACGTGGTGAAGGTCTACATCGCGCTCGAGGAACTGGGATTGCCCTACACTGTCGAGCCGGTCGACGTGTTCTCGGGCAAACAGTTCGATGCGGCGTTTCTGAAGCTCAATCCGAACGCCAAGGTGCCGGTCATCGTCGATCCAGACGGTCCGGGCGGCAAATCCTATACATTGTTCGAATCCGGGGCGATCCTGCTGTATCTGGCCGAGAAGACCGGCAAGCTGTTGCCGACCGAGACCCGGGCGAAATACGACACGATCCAGTGGCTGATGACCCAGATGTCAACCGTGGGGCCGATGTTCGGTCAGTTCGTTCACTACGTGCGGTTTGCGCCGGGTGGCAACGACTATTCCAAGAGCCGCTATCTGACCCAGGCTCACCGTGTCTCGGAGGCGATCGAGCGGCGGCTGGGTGAATCGCCCTATCTGGGCAGCGCCGAGTATTCGATCGCCGATATCGCCACCTTCCCCTGGATGCGGAATGTCCCGGCGCTGCTCGGCGACGCCGCCGCCACGAAGTTCCCGAACATCACGCGCTGGGTGAAGGCGATCGACGAACGGCCGGCGGTCAAGAAGGCGCTGGCGGAGGTGGACGCGGTTCGCGCGCGCACCACGGCGTTCGACAAGGCAGAACCCGCGGCCCTCGACAAAATGTTCGGACGCGGGCAGTTCGCCGCCGCCTGACCCGCTCGTTAGCGCTCCATTCTTGCAGCTAGCCGATCCGGAATTTTTGCCCCGGTAGGCAATCGATGCGGCGGACGCTGGCCGGTTGGACGGGACTGGCCAGCCTTCGGCGCTGAATGTTAGCCATCGCGCATGTCACGGAGGAGGCTGGTGATAGAAGCCGCCACCGAACAGCAGGAACAGGACGATGATAACCACGACCAGGGTCAGGCCGCCGCCGTAATGCGCGCCACCGTAATAGCCGGATCGGTAGCCATAGTAACCGCCGCCACCGAACAGCAGGAAGATCACCAAAAGCAACAATAACAGACCCATGTACCGCTCACCTTTCACCCGTTCGAGCCTCAGGGCGTAAGCCTCGAACGGCGGTGATACGGTGGTGACTTTGTGGCATCGTCGCGGCGCGGCGTGGACGTTCGGTAAACTCCTCGGTATGGCCGATCCTGTCTGGCACCCCGAAAGCTTGGCCGCCCGCCGCCCGTTCCTGGAACGCCGTGCGTCGCTGACACGCGCGGTGCGAGGCTTCTTCGAGGCTCGCGGCTATACCGAGGTTGAAACACCTTACGCCGTGCCCACGCCCGGGGAGGAGGTGCATCTGCGCCCCTTCGCGACCGTAGGGGAGCATCCTGACGGCACCCGCCAGCCTCTCTGGCTGCACACCAGTCCCGAGTTCGCCATGAAACGGTTGCTGGTGGCGCAGGCCGGCCCGATCTTCCAGTTCGCGAGGGTCTGGCGCAACCGCGAGGCAAGCGCGCTGCATGCCCCGGAATTCACCATGCTGGAGTGGTATAGGCCGGGCGCCATCATGAACGATCTGATCGGCGAGACCACAGATCTGCTGCGAGCCGTGCTGCCACCGATCGTGACCTGCCGAGCGGTCACCACCGACCTGAGCCGGGTCGAGCGGCTGACGGTGGCCGATGCGTTCGCTCGGCACGTGGCAGTCGATCTCCTGTCCTTCGGTGAGGACGCCCCGGCGCTGGCTGCTGCCGCGGGAACCCGGCTGCGCGATGGCGAGACCTGGGAGGACCTGTTCTTCCGTCTCCTATTGGAGCGGATCGAGCCGCGGCTCGGCCGCGAACATCCCACGTTCCTGACCCATTGGCCGGCAGCGCAGGCCGCATTGGCGCGCCGCGACCCCGCCGATCCGCGCGTCGCGGAGAGGTTCGAGCTCTATGTCTGCGGCATCGAACTGGCCAACGCGTTCGTGGAACTCACCGATCCGGTCGAGCAGCGCGGCCGTTTTCTGGCCGATCGCGCGCGGCGACGGGCGCTGGACGATGCGCCGAGCGAGTGGCCGCTGGACGAGGATTTTCTCGCCGCGCTGGCACACGGCATGCCGCCAAGCGCGGGCATCGCGATGGGATTTGACCGACTGGCCATGATCGCCTCCGGGGCGGACCGGATCGGGCAGGTGTTGTGGCTGCCGCCCCCCGAACTCATATGATCATGGGCAACGCCGGCCCAACGGTTCGGGTGACGAGGCCCGTGGACAACTTGCTGATGTGTCGTTTCTTGGCTCTGGCCCTGCTCACCGCGATCCTGACCCCGGGCTGCACCGACCTGCTCGCGGCGCGGCAGGCGAAACTGCAGCAATTGGTCGGCCGATCGGAGACAGAACTGGTGGAGGCCATGGGCGTTCCCACTCGGACGATCGAGACCGGGGGAACGAAATTTCTGGCCTACGAGGAAAGGCAGGTCGAGATCGTGCCCGGATCGCCGCTTTACTATGGCCCCGGCCCGTTCCCGGGCTTTTACAACGGCGGCTTCTACGGTGGCGGTTTCTACGGCGGCGGCTTTCCCCCGACAGCCCTCAATCTGGGATGCGATACCACGTTCGCGGTGGCCGGTGGTGTCGTTCGCTCCTTCACGCTGCGGGGCAACGCCTGTGGGTGAGCCAGCCGCGCGGAGATCATTTTAGGCTGATTCCGTGCCGGCTAGAGCGAATTCGCGTCCCTGCGAGTGCGCGACTGGGCCAGGATTATCCAGAAAGAGCGTTGGGATAGCTGGGCCGGGGATGGCTGAAGACAGTCATGATGGTTATGTTGAAGAAACAAATGTTCTACCGACGGTGCACTGCCTACTTAACAGTGGCGACGCGTAAGGCATTGGTGGTGCCGGATTGCCCGAAGGGAACACCGGCGGTGACGACGATTTCTTCCCCGTGACCGGCGAAGCCCTCGGTCAGCGCCAGCCGAGCGGCGCGGTTGACGGCCTCACCCATGGCATGCACCTCGGCCGTGACCACCGCGTGAACACCCCAGACCACGGCCATCCGCCGAGCCGTTTCCTGATCCTGTGTCAATCCGATCACCGGCGTGGCCGGGCGCTCCCGTGCCATCCGCAGCGCCGTGCTGCCCGATGCGGTGAACGCGACGATAGCCTTGGCGCCGATCGTGGTGCTCACCTGCGCCGCGGCCGCCGCGATCGCGCCCGCCGCGGTCTTTTCCGGCGCGTGATGGGATGCGTCGATCATCGCCCGCCACCCGCTGTCCTGCTCCACCCGGGCAATGATCCGATCCATCATGTTCACCGCCTCGTACGGATACTGGCCCGCCGCGGTCTCACCTGACAGCATCACCGCGTCGGCGCCGTCGAACACGGCGGTGGCGACGTCGGAGGCCTCGGCACGGGTGGGCGCCGGCGCACCGATCATGCTCTCCAGCATCTGGGTCGCGACCACGACCGGCTTGCCCAGAAGGCGCGCCATCCGTACGATGCGCTTTTGTGCCAATGGCACCTCCTCGGGAGGCAGTTCCACGCCGAGGTCGCCACGCGCCACCATCACCGCGTCGGTGAGCGCCAATATGTCTTCCAGATTGTCGAGCGCCTGGGGTTTTTCCAGCTTCGCCATGACCCAGCAGCGGCCTGCAATCAGGGTCTTCGCCTCGATCACGTCCTCTGGTCGCTGCACGAACGACAGCCCGATGTAGCTAGCGCCATGCGAGACGGCGAACTCCAGGTCCGCCCGGTCCTTGGCGGTCAGAGCCGGTATCGGCAGCAGCACATCGGGGACGTTGACGCCCTTGTTGTCCGACAGCGGACCGCCGACCACCACCTCGGTCTCCAACGCGTCGGGTCGTTTGTGCATGACGCGCAGCCGCAGCTTACCGTCGTCCAGCAGCAGCGAGCAGCCGATCGAGGCCGCCTCGATGATTTCCGGATGCGGCAGGTTCACGCGTTGCGCGCTGCCGGGGGTGGCGTTGAGGTCCAGCCGAAACCCCTGGCCGGTCTGCAGATGGACGCGCCCGGCGGAGAAGCGGCCGACGCGCAGCTTGGGTCCCTGCACGTCTGCCAGGATGCCGATCGGGCGGTCGAATTTGGCCTCGAGGTCTCGGATCATGGCGAAGCGGGCGGCGTGTTCCTCATGCGTGCCGTGGGAGAAGTTCAGGCGGAAGACATCGGCACCGGCCTGAAACAGGCGGCCCATGACCTCGGGCGAGGAACTCGACGGGCCGAGGGTGGCGATAATCTTGGTGCGGCGACGTCGGTGCAGCTTGGGCGCGGACAGCCATGAACGGCTCCCTTATTAGTCTCAGGCGACCAAGATAGCCCTGATATCGTTAACATTGGTTAACGTCGGGCCGGTCACGATCAAATCGCCCAGGGCGCCGAAGAAGCCATGGCTGTCATGCGCCGCCAATCGCTCGCGCGCATTCAGGCCCATCAGACGCGCCCTGCCAAGACTGTCGGGTGCGAGCATGGCACCGGCGACTTCGCCCATGCCGTCGATCCCGTCGGTGTCGCCCGCCATCGCCCAGATGCCCGCGGCGCCATCCAGGGCAATCCCGAGCCCGAGCAGGAACGTGGTATTTCGGCCGCCGTCGCCGCCAGCGTTGCTGGTCGCGGCAGGGCCCATGCTGACGGTGGTCTCGCCGCCGGACAGAAGAACGGCCGGGGCTGCAAGCGGATGGCCATGGTCGCGAACGCAGCGGGCGATACCGGCCATCATGGTGCCGACCTCGCTCGCCTCGCCTTCCAGCGCATCACCCAGGATGAGCGGTGCGAGGCCCAGGTCGCGGGCTTTGCCCGCCATCGCCTCGAGCGCCATCATCGGTGTGGCGATCAGCCGGAACTCCACATTGGTCAGGCTGCCGGGCTTCGGCGTCTCGTCATCATCCTGCCGCAGCCGAGCCGCCACGCTGGAGGGTGGCGTGATGCCATAGCGGGCGATGAGGCTCACGGGCTTCGGCGAAAGTGGTGGCATCCGGGACCGTCGGGCCGGAGCCGATCACCGCGGGGTCATCGCCCGGCACATCGCTGATCGCCAAGGTGACGACCCGGGCGGGCGCGGCGGCGGCGGCGAGGCGCCCGCCCTTGATCGCGGACAGGTGTTTGCGGACGGCATTCATTTCGGTGATGTTGGCACCACAGGCGAGCAGTTCGCGATTGATCGCCTGCTTGTCCTCCAATGTGAGGCCCGGTGCGGGGGCGGCAAGCAGCGCCGAGGCCCCGCCGGACATCAGGGCGATGACGAGGTCGTCCCTGGTGAGGCCCCTGACTCGTTCCAGCAACCGCAGGGCGCCGCGTTGGCTGCTGGCATCGGGCACCGGGTGCGAGGCTTCGATCACCTCGATCCGCCGGGTCGGAACCGCGTGACCGTAGCGGGTAACGACGGTCCCCTCCAGTGGGACATCGGGCCAGGCATCTTCGAGTGCGGCGGCCATGACGGCGGCGGATTTCCCACCACCCACAACAATGCAGCGGCCGGAGGCCGGTTTCGGCGGCAGGTGCCGCGACAGCACGGCGCGTGGATTGGCGGCGGCGACGGCGGTGTCGAACAGGGAACGCAGGACGGCGCGGGCGGTCGAGTCAGTCCAGGGAGTGGCCTGGTGCATCGACGGTTTCCTCTCTCGTCCTTGGGTGAGGGCATTTTTCCGGCGCGAGTTGTTTACCGGCGGGGGGAGTATGGCGAAGCCGGACTTGTCACGCCATGTTTGGACAAACCCCGGCGGACAAACCCGAGCGGGGGCGAACCGCAAGGAGGCAGCCATGCCGGCACCAGATATCGACGTCGCGACGCGAACCGAATTGGAGGCGGCGGCATTCCGCCGGCTTGTCGGGCACCTTCAGGAGCGCACGGATGTGCAGAACATCGACCTGATGAACCTGGCGGGGTTCTGCCGCAATTGCATGAGCCGATGGTTCCGTGAGGCGGCAGAGGCGAAAGGCATTTCAATCGCTGATCCGGATGCGCGCGAGATCATATACGGCATGCCCTATAAGGAGTGGCAGGCCAAATATCAGGGACAGGCGACGGCGGAGCAAAAGGCGGCTCTGGCCAAGTCACATCCCGGGCACTGAAGACCGTTCCTGACCTCGGGCTGATCTGGCCGGGAAGCCTGTTGTGGAAGCCGCTGGCAACTAGCCGGTGTGGGTGGTCGGGTTGACGGGCGCCCATTGACCCGAGGGATCGCCAAAGCTATTGCCGCCCGCCCTGCTCGAGCGGAGAGACTGAAATCATGGCGGTGAAGGCGGTTAGCGAGGACGAGATCAAGACCGGGGGCCTCGCGGTCGAGCGTCTGCGCAGCTTGGTCGAGCGCATCGAGCGGCTGGAGGAAGAGCGCAAGGCCCTCGCCGGAGACATCAAGGACATCTATTCCGAGGCGAAGTCAGCCGGATTCGATGTCAAGGTGCTGCGCCAGCTGATCCGCATCCGCAAGCAGGAGGCAGCCGAAGTCGAGGAGCAGGAGACGTTGCTCGACGTCTACCGCCACGCGCTGGGAATGTAGCAAGGCGCGCCGTGGCGGCTCGTGGGCGCGATTGCAAACGCCTCGGACGCTAGAAATTCCGGCCCTCCGCTGATCGCGCGATCGTCGGGCCTGTTTCGGCGCTATGCTTTCGTGACATCGAGACATCACCGATAATACATCCGATGCGTGCGAACCACCTTAACATTGGACGCGGACGTGAGCGCTGAGCTTGAAACACTGCGGCGCACGCGCGGGATCAGTCTGAAGGATGCCGTGAATGACACGCTGCGGCGCGGGCTCCGAGCGATGGCCGACGGCGATAAGCCCAAATCTGCCTTCGCGACCAAGAGCACCGATCTCGGACTTCCTCGTCTCCCCCTGGACGATGTCGCCGAAGCGTTGGCGACGGCGGAGGGCGAAAGCTTCCATTGATCCCTGGTGGATGCCAACCTACTGATTTACGCCATTAACGCAGCCGCACCTCAGCACGTCGGCGCGCGTTCGTGGCTTGACGCCTGCCTGAACAATTCAGAGCGGGTGGGTTTACCGGGGGCGTCCCTGCTGGCGTTCCTGCGCCTAGTTACCAATCCCCGAGTGTTTCCCCGCCCCCTGAGCATGCGGGACGCCTGAACTCGGGTCGATGCCGCTGGGAAGCGGCTCGGCGTGGGTTCCCGCGCCGACCCAGCGTCACACCGAAATCCTGGCACGGCTACTTATGGCGCCGGGAGTGCACGGTAATCTGGTTCCAAACGCTCATCTCGCGGCGTTGGCGATCGAGCACGGGCTCGAACTCAATTCCACTGACGGCGACTTCGCGAGATTCGCCGGATTGAGGTGGTGCAATCCTCTCGGATTCCAGCAAGGACGGTGACTGGCGGGCAGCCTTCACCTGTCCGCCGTGCGCGTGGGACAAAGCCCGCTACACGCAGGCAATGTGACGTGAATGCCGCCGACTTATAGAGGATGGTGTCCCCGGCGGGATTCGAACCCACGGCCCCAAGATTAGGAAGCGTGTGACAGGTGGTAACATCGGGTAGCACACGAATCCTTCCAGGCGTGCAAAGCCCTTATCGTATCTTGATCTTCCGCCTGGGATGATCCACACCGGGAACCACGGGGTAACATAGATTAACCACCTCTGCCGTTACCCAGGCGTTACCCTGAAAGGGAAGATTGATGCCAACGTTAAAACTGACCCAGATTGCCGTTGATAAGATAACATCTCCGAAGACAGGGCGGGTTGAATACTTCGATGCTCATCTGCCCGGCTTCGGTCTGCGGGTTGCCGACAGCGGCCACAAGACTTGGGTTGTGTTTTACCGAATTGCCAGAAAGCAACGCCGCTTCACTATCGGCACCCTTGCTGCATACCCAAAGGTCGACCAAGCGCGCGAGCGGGCGCGCGAGCTTCTGCGTGATGTGGGCCGCGGGATTGACCCAGCGATTGTGAAGGCCGAGCAACCTTCACGCGGTTCTGACGATGTTCGACAATTGGTGGCCCAATACATCGAGCGCTACGCCAAGCCGAAGAACCGATCCTGGCAGGAGACGAACCGGACCCTGCAGCGACACGTCGTATCCCGCTGGGGCGGCAGGGATTCCGCTTCAATCGGGCGCCGGGATGTGATCGAGTTGCTCGATGAGTTGGTCGACAGGGGAAATCCTATCGCCGCAAACCGCGTGCTAGCGGCTATTCGAAGGCTGTTTTCGTGGGGCGTAGAGAGGGAGATCCTGACGGCTTCGCCGGTTGTGAACATCAAAGCCCCGAGTGCCGAGCGTGAACGTGATCGGGTATTGTCGGACGAGGAGATCACGAGACTCTGGAAAGCGGCCGAAGTGATGGGAGGCGTCCCCGGTGCGTTTCTCCAGACCCTCATTCTAACCGCTCAGCGTCGGGAAGAGGTCGCTTCGATGCGTTGGGCGGATCTCGATCTTGCCGGACGGGTCTGGGCGCTGCCCCGAGAGGCCACCAAGGGTGATCGATCCCATGAGGTACCGCTTTCGCCATACGCGATTCGCGTCGTAACCGCGTTGCCCCGCACGGGGCCCTATGTGTTCAGTTCGAACCGTGGCGACCGGCACATCTCAGGCTACAGCAAAATTAAGGCACGAGCCCAAAGCCTTTCGCAGATCGAAGAAGATTGGCGCCTGCACGACCTCCGCCGGTCGGCCGGCACCGGGATGGCACGGCTAGGGATCGCGGTGTCAACTATCAGTCGGATATTGAATCACAAGGAGGGCGGCGTCACAAGAATATACAATCGGTACAGCCTATCTAGACGAAAAACGGAAGGGCTTGGATGCCTGGGGGAGCAAAATAGAAACTTTGGTTCAAAAATCGCAGACGTTGGACACCTTAGCCACAGGAGATGCGAAGATGCCACCGGTCTCATCAAACTCTGAGGACATACCGAGCTCATCAGATTTTCTGATAACACCGGTCTCATCCGATCCTCAGCATGAGGGCCTTTACTTCACCTTCCCGGGAGAGGTCGATCCGAGAAAGGGGCCTAAGCAGGCTACGTTCGTCCCAACGGTCGGGGGCCCAGGAATAGAAGGAGCGGTTGTCGACGCGTTGCTTCCCAAACAGAGGTTAGAACAAGTTTGCCAATACTTAACGATCGCGCACAGACATTCTACGAGGAGCTCGTCGAGCTAGTCGGCTCTCACCGAGCCGCGAAGGAATGGTCCAAGTTTATCCCTGTACCGAGCGAGAGGAGCGCCCAAGGGGACCCGCAACCCGCAGAAAGAAAAAGACATGCTTCTATGCTATCGCATCTCCGAAGTAAGCTTCCCAGAGCTAACAGGACGTCCCCTGCGCCTAAAGTGCGCCAAACATCTCCATGATCAATTTGGGGCCGAGTACGGCAATAGCGTCGACGCGATCGAAAAGCACCTACTCCGGCTCCTGGAAGCTCGTTCGAACACAAATTAGGATTTTGTCTGACAAATATTCGCATTTTAAGTCATTCGACACTGCCTCCGAAATCTCTAGTCCTTCTGGTCACCCGCAACCCCGTGCGGTAACACCAGAAATGGATCATGGATGATGATGCAACTTCCCGATCGCTCCCTTCGGCTTTCCGACGTGCAGCTGTTGGTTCCGTACAGCAAAATGCACATCGATCGTCTTGAAAAGGCAGGGAAGTTCCCTCGTCGGATCAAGATCGGCACAGGGCGGGTGATCTGGATAGAGTTTGAAGTCCGAGCTTGGCTCGACGCAAAGCGATCCTGCGCATGATGCACTGCGCCAATGACCACTTCCATTCCATGGGACGACGGTCCCGCTCAGCCGCCTGGGGTGTTCGACCGCGACGAAGCGTTGCGGTGCGCCAAGGCACTCGCCAATCGCGGTTTTGCGGTTTTCCCGTGCTCGGCCAACAAGAGGCCATCGCGGCCGAAGTCCGAGGATGGCAGTAAGGGCGGCTTTCACGATGCCAGCAGAGACTTGGGATACATCGAATTCCTGTGGCGGAACTGGCCCGGGCCGTTAGTCGGCGTGGCCACTGGTGCGGCATCTAACGTCTCGGTTCTCGACATTGACATCAAACATTCCGAGGCACGGGCTTGGTGGCATCGGTACTACGAACATTTACCCCGAACCCGAACGTATCGAACCAGGGGCGGCGGCATTCATTTGTATATGCACCACAGCCATGGCGTCCGGTGCACCGAGGGTCGAGGCGAACGTCTCGGGGTCGATACTAGAGGCACTGGCGGATACTGCGTTTTTTGGTATGGCGCTGGACTGGAGTGCCTCGATCACGCCCCGCTGGCGGCGTGGCCTGTATGGCTCAGCCAGATGATCTGGCCACCCGCCCGGCCTCCCGTTCCAGTCATCGCAAGGGTTGGCCTGAAGGCGTCCCCGGCTGGCATCAACGGTCTAATCCGTGTCGTGCGCACAGCCGAGGAAGGGACACGAAACGGTCGGCTGAATTGGTCAGCCTTCAAAATGCGGGAGCACATCACCCGCGGCTCGGTCACTCCGAGCGAGGCGAAGCAGATATTGCTCGAAGCCGCCGGGGATGCCGGATTGCCGGCCGCAGAAGCTGCCCGAACGATAGCGTCAGCATTAGGGGGGCCAGCAGCATGAACGACGGACCCGATCGCGCCAGCCTTCTGCCGCTTCCGGACGCTGAATACCAACTTGAGCATCCTGGATGGGATCGGCGGAAAGCCCACCCGCTTGACCCGGACCCCGCACCGCCGCCACCCCCCACGCCTGGTTTTGATCCTGACTTGGCTGATGCGCTTTCAGCTGTCACATGGGCAAACCTGGATTTCCCGCCCGAAACGCGCCTTCTGGGTGACGTCATCACCCCTTCGACCAGGACCTTTCTGGTAGGCATGACCGGACTCTGGAAAGACCAACTTCGCCTATGCTCTAGCCGGCGCGATGGCATCAGGACGGGGCCTCTTTAACTGGGACTGCGATCGGCCCTCAAAGTGGCTGATCATAGACGGTGAGATGCCCAACGTTCTCGTCAAAACGAGGGCCGGTGATATGCTTCGCCGTGCGGGTGGCACAGCAATCCCGCCCCATCAGCTCACGATCTACTCCAGGGCGCGAGAGGATGAGTTCGCCAAGCTGTTTCCAGGTCTCGGGCGAATGCCGCCACTCAACACCGAAGCGGGCCACAACTTCGTTCTGGCGCTCATCGATATGCTCGGCGGCGTCGACGGGGTCATTTTCGACAACGTCATGAGCCTCGGGCCCGGCGACCAAAGGGATGAACAAACCTGGGCCCAGTGCACATCTCTAGTCGATAGCCTGAGCAAAAAGGAAATCGCTCAAATCTGGTGCGACCACACCGGGATCAACTCGGCTAGGCAATATGGCAGCAGGGACCAAAGGTTGGCGCTTCGACAACATTATCATGATGACCCCTGTCGTCGACGAGGAGCTGGATCTCGGTCATCTCTCGTTCAAGATCAGCTTCGACGCACCCAGCGGCAAGGCGCGCCGCAGGACCCCTGACAACTGGCACCAATTCGTCCCCAGGGTCATTCGCCTAGTCGATGACGAGAGGCAAACGGAGGACGCCCCGCCAGTCGTCAAGCTAACCAAGGCTAAAACGGCACATCTCCCCGACAAGGCGGCTGTCCTGATGTCCGAGATACAACACGTTTATACAAGCATGGGTTGGTCCGATGACCCTGGTCTGGAGGGCACCGAGGCCCGATCAATCACCCGTGCTGCACTGCGGGATAGGCTTATTGATGTCGGTTTTTTCTCTGAAGTCCAGCTTTTGCCAATCGAGGAAGGCAAAAGCTGCCGACCGAAGCTCACGAAAGTCGCCTTAACAGACGAGAACAACGCTCTTATGAAATTGAAAAGACGGGGATTTATCGATTTTAACCGCATCAACATATGGCGCACCTAGACGGCGCCCGATGTGTTGCAGCTTTTTGCAGCTTTTGTCACGGTATCGATATTACGTAAAAGCGAGCTTTCAGCTTTTGGCTTTTGCCCCCTTTAGGTGGGACGCAAAAGCCAAAAGCAAAAGCTGGAAGCCTAAGGGGGTGGAAGGTGGGTGAACGGAAGATTGGTCCGGATCGTAGTCCCATCAGTTACCTAAGGCGCGAACAGAGCCACACAACCTACGCGAGCATTCAATGGGTTTGGTCGGGTGTCGATATGATTGTGCTGGAGGTGGGGTGTTTGCACCGGACCGAAGCCTCATTGATGAAGGCGGGACCATAGCCGGCTATATTCACGGCATGGGCAAGCACGCACCGATCCCGTTCAGGGCTGAGCAACTTATGGACGGAGCAGTGGGGGAGGCTGATCCACGCAGGCGCCATCACATCAGCGGCAATTACAAGCACACCCTGGCCGAAATGGTGGCCTCATCCGGCCTTTCGAGAGCCCAGGCAGCCAAGCGCATTGGCATCAACTACAAGCACGCTGCGCAAGGACCCGATCGGCGCGCTGCCCATTCCGCTGGTCAGTGGTCAACGCTGCTGACAGGTTCCGCCTTCTGGCCGAGCTGCGACACCTGATCGAGAGCACGCCTAATGGCCGTCCACGTGGGCCGCCAGCGGCTCCGGGAAATCCTGGGCGACCCGAAGCCCCCGAAAAAACCAAACCCGCCCAGCACCGCTCCCAAGCCCGTTAAAGCCATAGTCACGAAACCGGTCCGGAAGAAGCGCCTGAGGTCAAAAACTTACGACGGGGAGAAGATGTATATACCGAAGGTATATGACGAGGCACCGCACCCGGTCACGCAGGCATTCCAGACGGCCATGGCTCGGTGAAGACTGGCTAGGCGGCGACAGTGAGCCGGTAGACGATGGCCCGGCTGATGTTCAGCCGTTTGGCTATCTGGGTGGCCCCCACGCCCTCGCTATGGAGCTGGCGCACCTGATCAGCCTGGATGGTTACGCCGCGGCCTTTGTAGACGCCCGCTGCTTTAGCAGCGGCGATGCCCTCCATCTGCCGATCCTTGCGAAGGTTCGTTTCGAACTCCTGAAGATGCCGAGCATGCCGAAGAACGCTTTCCCGGCCGCGGTCTAGGTGTCGACGGGCTGCTCAGTGCCCTCAGCTCCACACCCTTCGCCTTCAGTTCCTGGGCCAGTGCAAGCAGGTCAGTCAGTGACCTCGCCAATCTGTCGATGCGGGTCACTACAAGTGTGTCGCCAGACCGCATGAAGTCGAGCAGGATCTGTAGCTCAGTCCTGCCATCGCGGCTGGTCCCAGAGACCTTCTCAGCGCGGACCGAGATCGCATCCGGCTCCCCGTAGCGCGTTCTCTTGGACCGCCAGGTCTTGTCCGGCGCTTGCTGACACGAGCGTATCCGTAGACGGCCATGGCGCTGCTTTCGTTTCGTGTGGGTCTTGGACATCACGATACATAGCGTATCACGATCCAGTAATCAACCCATAAAGCACATGGAAATCGGCCGATTAGAGCGAAAGGCAAGTTTGTTTCGTGCGAGTTTACCCTAATAGAACACGAATGACGACGTGAGAGACCGTCAGCCGAGAGCTGCGGTAAAATGGGTCCCATCTCAAAACCAAACGGGACTCCCCGAGGGGTTCCTCGATTGCTCCAACCCACATGTTCATTCCAAAAAAAATCTGCCTGGAAACTCCAAACATTCGCCACGGACAAGCGGCCATGCCAAAATTTTAAAATCCAAAAACTTAGTAATCTCCTGGTGTTAGTGGTATAATCGTTTCGATGAAGGATGGAGCTAGAAGGGTGAATATTCGACATGGTTTGAGTGGCACGCGAGCCTATGAGAGTTGGTCGAAGATGATCGGCCGGTGCTATCGCCCTGAGTGGACCAACTACAAGGATTATGGCGGGCGGGGGATCCAGGTGTGTCCGGAGTGGCGGGCGAGTTTTGCGACCTTCTATGCCGACATGGGGGAGCGGCCGGCGGGGATGTCGATCGAGCGGGTTGACAACAACCGGGGATACGAGCGGGGGAACTGCATCTGGGCTCCACGGGAGGTGCAGGTGAGGAACAAGCGCAACAACCGGTATATTTGGATCGACGGGGAGAAGATGACGTTGGCTGAAGGTAGCCGGGTTCTGGGGCTTTCGCCGACTAAATACAGCGTTTCCATGAAACCGAACTTATCGAAGATGACGATGTGGGGTGGACGTTCGGGACCCCGTCCAAACCCTAGATACGCGGAAGCAACTTCGCCGACTTTTTGTCGCAACGATCCTTTGGCGCTGGCCAAGAAGCCTTGTCTGCAAGACGACCACGGCATCCCCACGTGCACTTGTTGATGACGTATTCCGCGCCGTCAGTATCTTCAAAGGTATTGACGTCCGACGGAGCGGGCGGCGTCGCTCGGTTTCGCGGCCGGCGCTCATATCACGAAGGCAGACCGGATAAAATGCGCTGGCAGCGGGGTCAACCGGATGACTTTTGTCGCCTCTGACAGGACCGCTTCAGAATAGTCAGGCCGAGGCCTTGTGCGGTCTTCAGGTTGACGACCAGGTCGAACTGGGTTGGAACGCCGATCGGCAGATCCGCAGGCCTGGCGCCCTTCAATATTTTGTCGATATAGCCGGCTGCCCGCCGTGAGAGCTCAGGGTAGTCTGGACCATAACTCAAGAGGGCGCCTAGCGTTATATTCCGTGGCACCTCATCTGACCAAAGAAGCCGGCGTTGCACGGCCAACTCTGCCAACTGGCGGAAGCGGTCGTCTGACATGGGGACGGGGTAAAAAATAAAAGCTGTGGCTCCCGCCTTGGCCATCATGTCGAATGCGCCCTCCATGTCCTTCTCCGATCGGACGTCTACTGGGACAGATCGATCCGCAGCATCTCAGCCGCGGTCCGGGTCATGCGCAGGACATTGGGGGTTGCCGGGTGCTCAGGGTTGGCGGCGAAAGCCACGCGGGTCAGGTCTGGCGCGACGTCTTTGAGCAGTTTCAGCCGCTGCCGCAGATCTCCTGTGATACACTCGCGAGGCCGGTCACGGTCCCGCCAGGCCGATCAGAGTTCGCAGCAAGCTGGGCCCCGATAGGGTCCCCAATCATAACCACTGGAATTGTGGTCTCTTGTTTCACAAGCGCAGCGGCCTGGCTGCCGAGCACGTAAATTGCCTTCACATCCAGCCGAGCTAGCTCGGTGACATATTCAGGAATTTTTTGAAACTGACCCGCCGCGAAGCGCGATTCGACGATGAACGTGTCGCTCTCGGTCCAGCCGAGCGCTGGAAGACCTGCTTGAAAGGCATCCAGCATTGGAACCGGCTGGTTGGCCGCGGGACGCGCAGATGGCGTGATAAACGCGACGCGAATTGCAGCCGCTGACGTCTGGGCATGCCCAGATATGGCTGACAGCACTGAAAGTGCTACTCCCGACGCGGTGCCGCGCGCAGCCAGCTGCGTGAATTCACGACGGCTCCAATTGCGGCGGGCAAAATCGCTTGATGTGTCAGAGCGCTTTGTCGCGCTGCGCTTGTTCATGATTTCCTCCCTCGCGGCAGGAAAACGTTTTCTAAACCCGAAATTTATGTCAATTGGTCTCCAGCCAAGTCCTTTTTCGTAACCGGGGAGGCCGCCGCGACTACCGCGGAGGTGAATTGGTACGCCCCGCCCGGTGCATGGCGGTTTAGCTCGAGGTGGCCATCGGAGCTATCGGCACCACAGGTTGGTCGCCAGTCAGCAGTTCGGCCTTGGCCGCGAGCCCGCCGCAGCTCTATCCCCAGAGGTCGACCGGGACGGCCGAGTTGCCGGCACAGGCGCCGAACATCAGCGTCCGGCTATGCAGTTCGTCCGCTTCCTGGATCGCCAGCAGGCGGACCTACGGCCGCGTCGGGTCGGGAGCGGAGATTGAGTGGTGAAACACCATATGACCGGTTTCTCAGAAACCCTGTGCTAGGTTGACTAATCGACTGGTCAGCCTGAAGTGGCCTGTGGCACGGGCGATAACGCCGGTGCTGGCGCGCGGGCCGTATAAGCATTCCCCATCATGGCGACCGGTGGCGGAACGCCGTTCGGCGGAGAAATAAACGTTCGGGTCCACAGGCCTGAGGGCCCTGACGGTTCGGTAGGACCTTACAACCTTGCCCTGGCCTCAACTGAAACAGTCCGCGCCTGGCTAGGTCATGATGAAGGCGATCGGCATCCAGCGCGTAGCCCGTGGTGAAATACCGATCCAGAACCGCGGCGCATTCCCGCTGGTACGTCACACAGCCTCACGAAGCTCAGGCGACACACGAGGGACGTCAATCCCCTGGAGCCAGCGGTGTATGACCCGCCGGGCAGGGTTACTTGGTCTTGCTACCCGCTGACGGAAGGTAGGCGTATCATAAGCCGACCTTCTCTAAGCACTTGATCTCGCTCAATTCTCTCCCGTTGGCCATTCCATGCTAGCCCAAATCGGTCGCTGATTTGCTGAACGACGATCTGCTGGCTGCCGTCCTCCATGATGACGGCCAGCACCTCGTCACCGTGGAACGGCACCCGGCCTCGTTGTCGCCTGGGAGGCGGGCCCTACATCTCCAGCATGACCGTGGTCACCAACCGCCATCGCCCGAAGCGTCCTGCCAAGCCGGTGGTCGAGATCCGGGTGCCGCGTGGTTGAGCACAGTCCGAAGGGCCGGGCTTGGAAGGTGTTGCTGGAACCTGATCCGGCTGCTGATGAGCGCGTGCGTGCCTTTATCGCCAAGGTGGTCAGACCGGCAGGATCGTAGCCCGGTTTGGGGAAAAGGGGTCACGTCTGACGTGACCCCTTTGATGCCTCAATGCGGGATCATCACGCCAAAGGGTTTCGTAAAATACGAACCCCTTTAACGGCGGCCCGCAGGATAGGCCGGGTTTGGGAGGCAAAGGGGCCGGATCTGATCCCGGCTCCTTGATGCCGCAACTCCACCTTTTCGTGGGAGAGACCGACCTGTGAATTTCCCACTATGAGGTTTGGGTAGCTTTCACGGCTCAGATTTAAATATGGCTGTGGGCCATATTATAACCGGAATTCGGGGCAGAGGCGGGGAGACTGGGCACACTGGCAGCTTGCTCCGGACTATGCCCGCTATCTCAGCCACGAGTTTGCCGCGCCCTGTCAGGCAAGCCCGGGCGATCGTCAAAGCAAGCCGGAGTTGCGAGTTAAAGGGGGCACCTCTGACGTGTCCCCTTTGATGCCGCAATTCCATCTCAAGGACCTGAGATGGCCACGGTCGTCACGACCATTGTCATGCGGTGCCTGACGGCTGGCGTCTGTCGCAGACGTAACGTGGTTCCGACTTGACGATTGCCTCGTTCGGCCGGACCATGCCGCGCCGGCTGCGGTGTCGCCCGCGGGCCCCGTCTATTTCATCTCGTCGAGGAACAGGCGCTCTCGCCGGGCGCCTGTTCTCGTTTAGAGGCGGGCCAGCCGCTCCCGCGCCTCCGCCAGCGACAGCGGCGTGTCCATGACCACTGGCTGCTCATTTCGAACGCTAGGAACCGTGCGTCTTTCGGGTCCCTGGAGGTATCCAGCGCCAGGACATAGGCCGTGCTTCTGGTCACCGGGAGGCCCGCGGTACAGTATCGTTCTCACCATTCATCGCCCGTATCAGCTTCTGGTCGACCTTCATGGCGGCAACCGAGCCGCCCGCCGCCCGGCCTCGGTCAGCGCGGCCAGGATGCAACCACGCTTAGCGGGGTGATCGAGCACATCGACCAGGCCTTCGCCCTGCCAGCGCTCGACGTCGCGGCCGAGTGACGAGTTGGCCCGGATCAGCTGGGGGACATCGAAATCGGCCAGCCTATTGGCATCAGGGTGCGGGTATGCGCGGGACGATGCCGTGGGCGGCCTGGATGCCTTCATGGGCCTCGGACCCCGCCCCGGCTTCACGATGGCCACGCCAGCAGCAAGAAATAGGTCACCCATCATTTCACCCCGTGCTCGTAGCAGGCGGCGCACCAACGCTCGGCGCCTTGGCTGGCGCCCGTCGATCCGATGGTGTCAGCGAGATCACAACGCGATGCTCTTGCCCGGCGTGTCTGAACAAAACCGCCGGATGCTTGCCTCCACGGTGCACGGTGGCATGGGCGATCTCGTGCTGGTCGAGAACCGCAGCGATGGCGCTATAGACCGGGTTTCGGCGCACTGCTGTCCCCGACCTGGCTTCGTTCAAATGCGCTGAACGCCGCATCGACCAGTTCCCGGATGGCAGCCGATCGAGACGGGATCGATGGCCGTTGCTCGCGCCGCCACATGTCGATCCGGGCCAACCATCCATTGTCGCACCGCAGCTGAATGGTCTGGTCGAAAATACTTAGCATTCACTACGTCCCACACATTGTACACAACCAATACAATATCTACATATATCGTCATGATACGGTGCTCGATCAAGGCGAAAATGCAATGGCAAAGAGGAAAAGCGTAGGTTCTGTCAGCAAAATATCTACTGTGGATACAGACGACACACCTCCGCCCAAGCCGCTCCGGTGTCCAGAATGCCGGGGCTTTTTCTGGTTCAGAAAAAAGACAGAGACGAGTTGGGCGTGCTGGATGTGCAGCCCGGACACGCCGACAACAACTTGGCAGCAGGACCCCAACGTTATTGTGCTCTGCACAATGTAATTACGCATACCGATAAAGATGGCAGATGAGCTCTATGATTTCGCCAACTAACTGCTTCGGGAACGGGGGCAGTTCGTGATATGCATGCAACGCAAGAAATGGACGTTCGACGTATGAGCGATGTGGCAGCCTCTCCCGAGGCCAGGAGAATACTTCCAGCCGGCGTAGTCAGGACGGCCATCGAAGTTATGGTGGCGTTTATATTCTTCGCTGTTCTCGCCCTTGCCGCCGTCGGGCCGGCGCCATTCTGGCTGGGAGCCGGTTAGTTGGCTGGAGCATGGCCAGGCGGCCTAGGGTTCGCCGCACCGACTGTATATTCTTACGTCACGGCAACCGCCTCGGCGACGCCTTTCACCAAGGGCGCGTGGTTCCAGGTTACATCAAGTGCCTCCCGCGACACCTCTTGGTTGCAGGTCACAATGCGAGCCTTGTCGTCCGGCAACTCGATCGGCCTTGATGTCGGGATCGGCTCTTCCGGCCAAGAGATCGTTGTCATCAGCAATCTCATTTGTTCAGCCGTAGGCCGCCGCACGCCCGTTTACCTGCTGCCTTTCCCCATTCCGGCCGGCACGCGCATCGTTGTCAGGATCGCCGCCGCTGCGGCCTCGGACGGCGTTCCGGTTCAAGTTTATTCTTGGGCCGATACTTATTTCTCCGCCGGCGGTGCGTCCGCTGTAGACACGTACGGCTTCAACTCCGCAGCGTGCCCTCGGTGCCCTGGTCGACCCAGGCGCAACGCCGAACACCAAAGGTGCCTACACCGAGCTCACATCCTCCACGACCAGCGACCTGCAGGGTTTCATCGTCGCGTTCGACAACCAGGCGGATCAAACTGGCGCGACGGTGGGCCTCACGTATTGGCTGGTCGACGTGGCCGTGGGGCCCGCGGCATCCGAGCAAATCATTCTGCCGAACCTCGCTCTCAGCGGCATCAACTTCAACTCCAATGCGCAAGTGCTCAACAGCGCCATGCCCTACCTGCCGCTCCCCATTGCCGCTGGAAACAGGATCGCGGTGCGCGCGCAGTGCTCTACTGCCACATCCCCCGACCGGAAAATCGGCGCCACCTTCTATGGAGTTCGGACCTGATGGCGGGAATATGGCCCGGTGGCTTCTCTCTAGCCAACGCCGTCGAGATCGGGGCGAACACCGCCAATTCGCAAGGAACGACCCTCACCGCGCACGCCTCGTCGACCTACGCCATGGGCGCATGGACCGAACTGACGTCATCCAACCCGATCGACTCGGCCTGGATCGTGGTCACGATCAGCATCTCCGCAGCCTCAGGAACGGCGGTTGCCGTCGACATAGGAGTCGGCGGCAGTGGCAGTGAGTTCGTGGTTGTCCCGACCCTGGGATGTGCCGCGAACACATGGAAAACCGCCACGTATTCCTTCCCTCTTGCCCTCCCTGCTGGCATCCGGATCGCGGCACGGATGTCGTCAAATGCGCTGAGCGACACCGCCGCCATCCAAGTCCATCTGTTCGCCGACACGTTCGCCAACGCTTGGGCTGGGTCGGCCATCGACGTCTTCGGCTATCAGACGAACCTGAACCTCGGCACCACGGTTGATCCCGGCGGCACAGCCAACACGCGCGGCTCCTACGCCCAGATCGCGAGCGCGACCACGCACGACCTGGCCGGCTTCTTTCTCATGTTCGACACCCAGAACCTGCTGACCAGCTCGATCGGCGTCGTAGCATGGCTGGGTGACCTGGCCATCGGTGCCGCAGCGGCGGAGGTGATCTTCATGGCCAACGTCAGCCAAGGCGGCTTCCTGCAAACTGCAGCATCACCAACAACGTCACGCCGTATTTTCCGATCCCGATCCCGGCTGGGAGTCGGATATCGATGCGGACTTCCTGCACCACGAACGCCAATCCCGATCGGTTGTTGGGCGTAACTCTCTGGGGTATCCGGCAATGACCACCATCCGCCTGCAGGCCATGTCGCTGGGGATGCCGCTCGGCCCGCACCCTAATCGCCATGACTTCTCCGGTGTTCTGACCAGGGTCGACGAACCCAGCGACCGCGCGCCAGGCGGCAGTGGTGGCAAACGGGTAATCATCACCCGGGCCGCTGCGGAGCGTGCCCTGGGCAGCCTTGTAGGCATGGGGATCAACGCAGCCCGTGATGGCCGCATGGCCGGACACGATGCCACGCACAAAATTGGCGTCATCTCGACTGCAAACCTTGTCGGCAACGAGATCCATATCTCTGGACATCTATATGCCGCTGACTTTCCCGCCGAAGTCGCCAGCATCAGGGCCGGCCAGGGACAGCTTGGGTTCAGCTACGAGTGTCAGGACATCCAAGTCGAGAACCAGTTCAGCGATCCGATGGTCATCACAGCCTGTACATTCACCGGCGCCAGTATCCTGCTTCGAACTGCCGCGGCCTACACCACGACCTCCCTGGCAGCCGCCGCAGATACAGTTGTCACCAGGCCCGTGACAATTTTCGACATTCCCCTTCATCAGCGCTGGTGAAAACTGCTAAAATTCAGCGTTCGGAAGTAGACTGCCGGACACGGGGTTGTTCGCCGCGGGGCTTGCCTGTTGCCTGCGCCGGGCAGGCGGAAACCCCAAAGGTGGCCGGGGGAGTTTGGCTTGCTCCCGGCCACCGCCTAACCAAGTAACAATGTAATCCATTCGCTTACTTAAACAGGCAAACCACCTGTTGCCAGCACAATGGTTTGCATGCCTCCGAGGTGCGCGCCCTCTAATAACTTGACGCAAATCGAGGCTATGCCGCATTTTGATCTCGTTTGATTGGAGTTGATGCCGTGACCTCTTTCGTCGAAACTGATATGTTGCGGTCGCTCAAGGCCAGTGCCGATCGGAAACAGGCCCGCCGAGACGAGGCCGAGGAGCGAGTTGCGGCCGCGTTGGCGAGTGGTGGGAAGGTCAGCGTCAAGGATCTTGGACACCATTTCCGCCACCGAGTTGCCGCGGTCGGCTGCGGACATCGACAAAACCTGGGAATTAAAAAGTAGGTTGTGGCAATCGGACAGGCTGATCCCGTAGCGGAGGCTGATCATGGAGTTGCCACCGGAAACCGGGCTGCCCCAGGCCGCACCGCTATTCTCCCCCGAGCTTGGTCGGTACCTTAATCCGCACGAAATGGCCGACTTGCAGCGCCAGCACGAAGCCCGTTGGCGTGCCCGTCAGGCCGCCGACGAGGCCGAGCGGCGGCAGGTCGAGCAAGAAGAAGCCGAGGCCGCGCGCGTCGCTGAAGCCGAGCGCCAGGCCGAGATCGACGCTATCTTGCAGCCGTTGTCGCAGGCACGAATGGACGAACTGGTCGCCATGCGCGCCGCCAACAACTCGATCGTCGACAGTTACGCCGGCGCGACAATTGAGGACGATAGCGAATACCGGGACGCGATCGAGAAGATTACGGCCGACCAGATCGAGTACTGGCCGGTGCCATCGGCTTCGGACCTCGGCGTCAACGTCGATACTTTGAAACCAGCGCGGGGGCTACTGGCCCGCTTCAATGCTTGGCTCGCCCGCGAAGACGCCCAGCTCTCTGCCATGATCGCGGGGAAGGTGGCGCATGAAACGCGGATCAAGGCTCCGGCCAAGACGGAAAAGGCAATCGACGATCTCAAGGCTGGCGATGTTCTATCCTATCTGGCCTATTTCCGATCAGCGGGAAAGGACGGTTCGAACAAGCCCCAGTCCGCAAAGCGAGAGAAACTCGAGGGTAAGCTAGAGCAGGACCGGCACGCTGCCGAGGTTGCCGAAGCGGCTATGTCGATATTGGCTGTGGAAATTGACCTGGCTGTTTCACGCATTCGGCGTATGGATCGGGCGATCGAGGACTACATTTTCGAGGCGATCCTGGAATACGCTGGCCCGGTTCTCTCAACCAGGCTGACTGCTGCAGTCGACGAACTGCGCTCGGTCCTGACAGTCATGTCGGGCATTGCCAAAATAGAAATCGCCAGCATGGCCACCGACGGCCCGGGGTTTTCTCGGCACGTGCCATCAACGTTCGAGCTGAAGTTACCCCGGTTCAAGCTAACCGGACTTCCCGAAGATGGGTTCCTGATCAAACTTGGTGGTCAGAGTGCCGCCACCGCGGCAACGCCCTGGATCGAGCTAGCAGCGCGATGGAAGAAGGACCCACAGGCGACCCCGCCGGCGCAGCTGGAGGAACAGTTCAGCGAGGCATACCCGCGCTTTGACGACACAAGCACCGACGACGCGGAGGCAGCATAATGGCAGTTTCAATCGTTGGGTGGCTGGGGCTCGGGACCACTTTCCGGCATCACAAACTCATCGAGCCGCCGGCGTACACCCGCCCGCCGGTAGCGCTGACTGGAGAGGACATGCTCCCATCCATAAGCGTCAGCGGCGGACCGCCGGCAATCATCCAGTGGGGTGGCATCTTTGATGCGCCGAAAGCGGGTCGGCTTTTGATGTACTGGATATGGACACCGCCCTATTCCCCATCCCCCGGGCTCTGGCGCGGGCTAGAAACACGGCTGATTTACAACCTACCCGTGCAGCAGGCATTGAACCGCTGCCTGCTTCCTGACCCGCCCCCCTTTAGTGTCGGCGTGGGAAACCAGCTCGCCACCTTGAATGGCCAGATGGTCACCGCGGCATGCCGGCTAGCGGTCGCTGATGGATTGTTGATGGCCAGTGTCGCAGCCGATGCCCGGCGCGCGATGGCCGAGGCTGAAAGCTGAGCGCTTCGCTGAGGCCCCCTGCAACCCCTGCAGGACCCCCAAAACGCGCTGGCGTCTTAAGACGCAAAGGTGGCAAAGCCATCCGGACAGTCGTGCTCGATCAGCCAGAGTTCGACGGCACCCCAAACCTGACCCGAGTCCGGAATGGCAGCGCCGAAGCGGCGACCTGGGTCGATCCGAACGACTTGAACCCGAACAAACGGGCCGCCGCACAGGTCAGTGGCCTTCGCGCTGTAGACGGCCTCTACAATCTGTTGAAGTTCGGCTCGATCGGCCGATCCCAGTTCGCCGCCGGGGCACGATATCGAAAAGCGTGGGAGACGGGCGTGGCCGGACTGCTCGGGTCATCCGTCGAGCGCCTTGGCTTGGCGCCAGGCGGCGTCACTGACGGCGATCCATCCGAGCGCCGCCTAGGGAGGGTCTGAACAAGCCTTTCTTGATGAGGCCTGGGCGGTAATTGCGTTCGCCAGGCGAGCCCGGACTCACCATCGAAGATTTGTCGCACGAACCGAAGAGCCGACGGCGCAATTCGTCCTATTTGAGGCTCGGCTGAAGCTCGCCGGACACACTACCCCTGTCAGACGCGCAACAACCGATGCCGAACCATGAACAGATTGGCGAGGCCGCAGCTCACCATGCCCGCTGCGTGTTCTTCGCCAGCCCGCGGTAGCGCACCATGGCAAAGCCAGACCCCGCTTGATCACGCCGAATGGATGCTCGACCTTCGCGCGGACCCAAGACTTCGTCCGGTTCTTGCCTCGCTCCACCTCATCGACCACACCGCGGTAACGATAGCGCTGGTTGGTGAAGTCCTTGGCGTTCGGCGCGTGCGCGCGGATCGCTGCCTTCTGTCCCCGATACGCCTGGTCGCCATACACCCGGGTCTCGTTGCCATGCAGCAACTCGCCTAGCACCTTCGCGTCGTGCACATTCGCCGCTGTGGTCGTCATCGAGTGGATCAGCTTGGTCTTGCTGTCCACGCCGATATGCAGCTTCATCCCGGAACCATCGCTGCCCTTTGCGGGTCTGGTGCATCTCCGGGTCGCGTGCTTTGGCTGCATCTTGGTCGAGCTGGGCGCCGCGATGATGGTGGCATCGACAATGGTGCCGCCGGCCACCTTCATCCCGCGCGAGGCGAGGTGTTCGTTCACACGCTCGAACAGCGGCTTGCCGAGGTTGTGCCGCTCCAGCAGATGGCGAAAGTTCAGGATGGTGGTTTCGTCGGGCACCGGCTCGCGGCCGAGGTCGATGCCGACGAAGCGCCGCATGGAGAGCGAGTCGTATAGCCATTCTCCGCTGCGGGGTCGGACAGATTGAACCAGTGCTGCAGGCAGTGGAGGCGCAGCATGCGCTCCAGGCCGACCGGTGGGCGCCCGTTGCCGGACCTGGGGTAGAACGGCTCGATCAGGGCGCAGAGTTCGCGCCACGGCACGACTTGGTCCATCTTGGCAAGGAACTTCGCCCGGCGGGTTTGCTTACTGTGTTTGTCGAAGCTTACGCTCGCTAGCGTATTGCCGCATCTCAGACCAACTCCGCCGTTGCGGCTTTCCTCCTACAGATCGATCCGTGACCGTGTCGAGAGAGGACTTGTTCAGGATTTCCTAACAAACCTTGAGCGCTACCAGGGAGCCAAAAATGCCCTCGGTCGGTTGGCTGACATCACCGAGGAAATCGTGTGCGGCGGCACCTCGCTTCGCGCCTACGCGAAACAGTGGAAGCTGAACCCATCCACCGCTCTCGGTCGCCTCCAGGGCGGCCTGGATGTGCTGCGCGATCACTGGGATCTCCTCGATGCCGGCAGAAAACGGAACGGCGACAATGGGTGAGGCCAAACGAAAAAATGGCTTCTGGCCCTCAGAAACAAAAGGCGTCGCGCCACCGGTCCGGACTTCGGTCGATATTATTTATCCCGGTGACGAAACCAGACTGTTGAAACTGACCGGCGGCAAACCCGAACGCTGTCGGATTGTTCTCGGGAGAGCTTTATCCGACCTGGTCACAGGCCGAAGCGAATGCGCGCCCTGCAGCAAAAGCTTCACCAGCTTGGACGATTTGGGCTGCGTAGTCGTTCCACATATAGAAACCTACGGGAAGTTTGTCCCGCTGTAACCCAAACTGGTCAATATGTCGGTCATGTTGCGATCACGCTGATGCTCACAAAGGGTCCGGCCAGCCGATGGCCGAGAGACTCGTGCATGCCCTGGATGGCGGCCCATGGCGGCATCCATATCCCGCCCCGACAGGTCGGCGGTGACCTATGGCCACCTCCGCGCGATCATGTCTTCATCTCACGCTTGAGTTCATTGAGAAAGCGCCAATCGGTGTGGTTGGCGATGACGTCTGGGGAACTGCCTTGGTGAAGCCTGCCTCGTTCAGACGCAGTGTATACCAGCGCACCGTGTCTTCCGGGTCATACTCCCGCCATGCCCTGTAGGGTAATTCCTTGAGTGCTTGTGGCGCATAGTCGGCTCGCGTCGTATCGCCTCTATCGACCAGCAATTGCGCCATTCGCTCAGGTTCCGTCACACATAGTCGGCGCCTTTCAAAATAGCACGCACTATGCGCTTGGTCGCCACGGGATACTTACGAATAAATTCCGTGCGGCCGGTCACCATGCAGCAGAAATATTGCGACCATGGCCGATCGGTCGAACTGTTCACGAGGGAATGGCCGATGCCGCGGGCACGGAGTTCCTGAGGGCGGGGGGGGAGGCGAAGAATGCATCGACCTTCCGGTCGACGAAAAGTTCAACGGTCTGGTCGACGATCGCTGACCCAGTGGATATCCCTTTTTGGGTTGATCCCGACGTAACTCGCCATGATGCTCACCAGGTGTTTCGGCGTCTCGGGGCTGGGGGCGCACCACATCCGGCCTTTAAGATCGGCGACGTCGCGAACGTGATCGTGCGCAAACAGTTCGAAGCAGCCGATGTGCACGCCGCCACGATTGTCACCGGTGCTCCGTGTCCAATTCCTCGATCAGCGACGGTGCAAACTCGAGGGCCCAATCCATTTCGTCTCGCGCCAATTTCGGGGTCGGAGATCCGTCTCCAGATCTGTCAAAGCGGATGTCAATAAAGCCCTCCGCGTGCAGCAACTCCCGCGCCACGAACTGGGGCGCAAGGCAAACGGCCGGCCCTGTGTCCATCCGGATCATCGCTACTTCCGGCGGCGGCTGGGCGGCGAACGATTTTCGACCGCCATAGTGACCTGCAGCATCTAACCCGGCGAAGCCAGTGGCTGCTACTGCGACATGGTCAGGAGGTGGCGTCGGCTCTGCACGATCGGCATGGCATGTCTCCCCTTTCTTTCCCAATGGCCGGATCATGGCACCCGAAAGGTAAACTCATTTTGGAGAAGTCGAGCGGACGCGATGCTATGTCCGGGATTGACTAACATCATAGGCCCGCCAATCACTCAGCGCCAACGGCATTATAGTAGGCCGGTTGCGCACCGGGCCCCGTCCTATCGCGGGAGGCGGCGAAGCTACTCCGAGAACATAGATGCCGGCGCAATGGCCGCCAGATCACCGGAGACGGCGTCGGCGGTACCTAGGCGCCCGGTAACGGGTCCGATCGGCAGAGGCCGCGTAGCGGCTTCTTAGCGGGCACAAAAAACCCGGCAGAATGCGTTCCATGCCGGGTTTTAGGTTCAGAATGGGTTCAGTTTTCGCGATCAATTACCACGTTCGCCGGCCGCGCCGCAAGGGCGCGACGGGCGAAAGAAAACC
>CAVWZM010000023.1:0-60578 GCA_963759425.1 uncultured Alphaproteobacteria bacterium | reverse complement strand
GTGAATGGATTTTGAGTGGCCAGGAGGTAACGTAATGATCGCCTAAATATATCTACTAAGTAATAGTCACAATTTCCGACCGTCCTACCCGCGCCAAGCCGGCAACGCCACAGACCGGGCGACGGCAACCCGCCCAATCGGCGTGCCACGCAACGCCGGCCATCATTTCCACCACCGCCGACGGCACGCCGATTAGCCAGAGGACCCGGGTCGCTCGCCGCCGGGCCGTTCGGCTCCCGATCGGCCCAGCACCGCTCCGCCAGCGAAGCGGGCCTTACCGCCAAGCGCTTCCTCGATGCGCAGCACCTCGTTCCATTTCGCCATGCGCTCGCCGCGGCTGAAGCTGCCGACTTTGAGCTGCCCGGCGCCCCAGCCCACGGCGAGATGCGCGATGGTGACGTCCTCGGTTTCGCCCGAGCGCGCCGAGACGATCGTGGCGTAGCCCGCATCCTGCGCCGCGCGCCGCGCATCCAGCGCCTCCGTCAGCGTGCCGCGCTGGTTGGGCTTCAGCAGCACGCAGTTGCCGGCGCCGCGGGCGGCCGCCTCGCGCAGCCGGTCGGCGTCGGTCACGAACAAGTCGTCGCCGACGATCTGCACCCGGTCACCGACCGCGCGCGTGAACGCGACCAGGCCGTCGAGGTCGTCCTCGGCGAGCGGGTCCTCGATCGACAGGATCGGGTAGCGGCCGATCCAGCCGGTCAGCAGTTCCACCATGCCGTCGCTGGTCGAGTTCGCGTGTCGTCCAGCGCCATGCGGTAAGCGCCGTCGCGGCGGAACTCCGAGGCAGCGATGTCGAGCGCGATCGCCACCTGCTCGCCGGGCCGGAAGCCGGCGCGCTCGATGGCGCGGACCAGAGTGTCCAGGGCATCCTCGTTGGTGGCGAAAGCCGGCCACCAGCCGCCCTCGTCGGCGACGCCGGCCGCTGCCCGCCTCGGCCATCAGCAGGCCGGCGGAGCGGTAGACCTCGGCGGTCCAGTCGAGCGCCTGACCGAACGACGCGGCGGCGGGGCACATCACCATGAAGTCCTGGATGTCGACGCGGCGCCCGGCATGCGCGCCGCCGCCGAAAATCTGGATCTGCGGCAACGGGATCAGCGCCGCATCGGGGCCGCCGAGATAGCGATACAGCGGCTGGCCCGCGGCGGCGGCGGCGGCGTGGGCGGCGGCCATCGACACGGACAGCGTCGCGTTGGCGCCCAGCCGGCCTTTGTTGCGCGTGCCGTCCAGTTCCATCAGCCGCTCGTCCAGCGCTTCCTGATCCGCGGCGTCCATGCCGATGACCGCATGGGCGATGATGCCGTTGACATGCGACACCGCCTGGGTGACGTCGTAGCCGCCGAATGCCGGACCGCCGTCGCGCAAATCCACCGCCTCGGCAGACCCGGTCGAGGCTCCGGCAGGGGCGATCGCGCGTCCCACGGCACCGCCTTCGAGCAGGACATCAGCCTCGACGGTGGGACGCCCGCGACTGTCCCAGACGCGACGGGCATGGATAAAGGCAATGCTGGTGTCGGTCATTGTTCCGTCCTTTGGTCCGTCGCCTGCTCCGGCCGCCCATCTGGTTGGCGCTCCGAGCCGAGTTGGGCGGCTCATGGCGGAGCTGGCTTTCCCATGCCATGGCGACGTCGGCCAGATGCTCGGGAATGCTTAGCAGAAGAGACCTCGCGACACGGCGGACAACGTCTCGGGCAGTTTCGGCGGTGATATACTCGACGGGCGACTTGCCATCGACGCGGGCCAGCAGCAGCCCTGGCAACAAACCGGCCGCCCGCGCCTCGAGGGTCGCCGCGTCCTCCCAGTTGACCTGCTCCAGATAGGTCCCGGCCATGGCTCGAAGCAGGCCAGGAAGCCGCCCGGGCGCCGGGAACCCAAAGGCACTTCAGCAGCAGGTGATTGAGGCAGAAAGCGAGATCGAAGGCCGGGTCGCCCCACCAGGCGCACTCGGCATCCAGAAATACCGGGCCGTCCGGTCCGTCAGGATGTTCTTTGGGCTGACGTCGCCATGCACCAGCGCCCGCTTGTTCGCGAGCGTCACGGCGACCAGCCGGTCCAGCCGGCCGGCCAGGTCGGGATGCGCGCGTCCCGTCGCGATCAGATACGGCTCCAGCCGGATGTCGAAGAATATCGTATCGGTCGGAAACACCTCGGCCAGCGACGGATCGGCGGCGGTGGCGGCGTGGATGCGCGCGAGCGTCGCGGCCGACCGAGGCGGCGAAGTCACGGGTCGGCGACGCCGTCGCGCAGCAGGCTCTTCCACAGCGGGTAATCTGCGGCGGCAGATAGCTCATCGCCAGCATGCCGGCGGCTGCATCCTGACCCAGCAACGTCGGCACGGCGCTCGGCGCCGCCTGACCGGCGACCCGCATCCAGCGCGCCTCATAGATGTTGCGCTCCACCGGCGCACGCCAGTCGGCATCGACGCGAAGTTTGGCGAGCGCGCGCTTGACACAGATCGGGCCGCTCCGAGATCGACCCGCCAGATGTCCGACGAAACCCCGCCGGTCAGCCGCTCGCCACGTGGCTCTGTATCGCCCCGGGCGCGTTATCGAGCAGCCCCATGCGGCGCAGGGCCTGCAGGACCTCCCGGGTGGGATGTCCCCCGTTGAGATGTTCATTGGGTGGGGTCTCGATCATGCGCGCAGGCTAACAGCCTGACGCACCGCGGCGCCACGCGGCCGAGTGCTTCAGGCAGCGTCCCTCACCGCATATCCGGGAGGGTCACGTCGGCCGTTGCTGAACGTGGCCCGTGGGCAGTCCAGCTCGCTGTTTTGCAATCCGGTCTATGCCGCCTCGCGGTGCGCCCGCAACTCGTTGTTGGTCCGGTGGTCACCGGCCACCCAGCGGGCCAGCTCGCTGTGCGCGTCGGCTCGGCGCAGTGCATCGATCTGCGCGACGTTGGCCGAATCGACGGTGAATTCCACGATCAGGCCGTCGGGCGACGTGCAGTACATCGACTTGCAGTAGCCGTGATCAGTCTCCCGCACCGGTTCGTTTGCCGCCTTCAGGCGGGCCACGAGCTCATCGTAGCCTTCGTCGGACACCTTGAATGCCACATGGTCGAATGCGCCGATCTCGGCGGCGCGGCGGCCTGGGTCTTGCGGTAGACCTCATCGTCGGCGAAGGCGAAGAACGCGAGAGCGCCGCCGTCGCCGAGGCTGTAGAAGGTGTGGCAGAAATCCACCTCACGCTTGACCCAGGGGCTGAAATGCCGCTCGCACCATGTGGCGGTCAGCGGAATCCCAAGCAGATCCTCGAAAAACTGGCGGTTGGCCTCCTGATCCTTCACCACGTAGGCGTGATGATGCAGACGTTCCGGCGGGTGGGACAACAACTTGGTCATCACGATCCTCCTGGTTGATTGGGTGGATTTTGCGCCCGGCCGTGGCGTACCGCAAGACGGAGCGCGGCGGCAGGCCGGCACTACTTCGCCTCGATCGGCGTGGAAAAACCCGATTTTCAGGAGAAGCGGGTGACGACGAATATCATTACTTAAGCTTATAAACACGCAACGCCGATAGTGCCTGGAGCGGCACGGTCGGTCGCAGGCGAGCCACTAGGCCGATTCGGCGAATGGTTGAGCAAGATCGCATCCGATGGAACCCTTGAATGGCGATCATGCGATCGAACGATGAGCCGGGCAGCGTTCGCGACACAATCAGCCTGAAGATAATCCCTTGAGCACGGCGGACTGGTTGACCGCTCGCTGGTAAGGTCGCAATGATAACGCTGGCTCGGCGAATTTGGACGGAGATTCCGCAATGTCCGATACCAATTTGACCGTCGCCGTGCTGCTAGGCTCGGTTCGTCCCGAACGGAACGCCATCCGCGCCGGTCGCCTGTTGGTGGATGCGTTGCGGTCCGTCGGTCACGAGGCGGTGCTGGTCGATCCGATGGAGTTGCGGCTGCCGCTGCTGGAACGCACCTACAGTGAATACGAGCCGGGCAAGGCACCGGCCGGGCTCGACGAACTGGCGGCGCTGTATCGCCGAGCTGATGGTTTTGTCATCGTCAGCGGCGAATACAATCATGGCATTCCGGCGCCGCTGAAAAATCTGCTCGACTATTTCCTCGAGGAGTATTTCTGGCGGCCGTCGGGGATCGTTTGCTATTCGTCCGGCCAGTTCGGTGGGGTGCGGGCGGCGATGCAGCTTCGAATGACTTTGGGCGAACTGGGCATGCCCAGCATCCCGACCCTGCTGCCAATCCCGCGCATCGCGAGCGCTCTGGACGTCGAGGGGCGGCCGCAACAGGATTGGCTGGCGCCCGCGCTGCAGGACTTTCTCGCCGAGTTCGCCTGGTACGCCCGGGCGTTGAAACAAGGGCGCGCGGGCGGCACGCCATACTGACGGTAACCGATGGCGGCGGGGTTATTGGCGCCGAAACAAGAGCCGGAAACGACACATTCATTGCGTGACGTCGTAAATGTCCGTCGACTGATAATGATCTGTTGAGGTGTCTCTACAGTCGTAACTACATCATGGCTACCAGACGATCTTGTCGGGATCTCCCTTGTACAAGGAACGGATGAAGGCGATGATTTTCCAGATCTGGTCTGGTGACAACGTGTCCCTCCAGGCAGCCATATTGGTGCCCTCGCGGCCATTGCTGATGGTGCGGAACAGGGTCGCGTCGGTCGGCTTGTAGATCCAGCGGTTGCCGGCGCCGGTCAAGTTCGGACCCATGCCGCCCTCGGCGTGGTGACCATGACAAGAGTAGCAGCCGGTGTCGAGGAAGAGCTGATGCCCTTCCGCGATCGCCGGTTCATTTCCCGTGTAGGGATTTTTAAGCGGTTCGTCAGCCGCGGCGGTCGAACCTAAAGCGAGACAAGCCAACACGAGCAGGCGCATCGCGAGCAACGCGGTTTTCCGAGAGATCATGGCTATCCTTCGCGTATAGCCCTTGGTCGATCCGCATCGCACCGAGACCGCATCAATCGCCGAACAGTCCGAATACGAAGACCGTGCTGCCCTTGCGGCTGTCCTTTAACTGCGGGGCGCCTCCTCCGTCGCGCCCGACCGTTGCCCAGCCGACCCAGCCACCGAAGCCCGACGGAACCGCGACATACTGCTTGCCGCCTACAACGAAGGTGCTCGGGCTGCCGACGATGCCCGAGCCGGTTTGATACGACCACAGTTCTTTCCCGGTCGCGGTCTCATAGGCTTTGAATTCCCCTTCCGGCGTGCCGGTGAATGTCAGTCCGCTCGCTGTCGTCGCGACGCCGCCCATGAACGGAGAGGGTGCGTCGACCGTCCACGTCTTCTTGCCGGTGGTCGCATCGAAAGCGACAAGCTGACCATGACCCTTGTTCCAACCAAGCCGCTCGACGCCCCAACGGGTGTGGCCGTCAACTTGCTTCTCCGGCGCGGTCAGGATGTCGGTGCAGATCTCGCGACTGGGGATCACGACGACTTTTCGTTGCGGGTCGTAGCTCATCGGGTTCCACCACTTGCCGCCCTCGGAAGCGGGGCAGATGTCCTTCACCTCTTTGCCGTAGGCGGGGAACTTCGCCTCGTTGACGATCGGGCGGCCGTCCTCGGTGAAGCCAGTCATCCAGTTGATCTGCGAGATCGGTGAACCGTAGACGAAACGACCATTGGTGCGGTCGACCGCATAGAGGAAACCGTTGCGGTCGCCGTGCAGCCACAGCTTCTGGTCGCCGATATCGGCCAGGATTGCCTCGTTCACGCCATCGAAGTCCCAAACGTCATGGGGCGTGTACTGGAAATAATACTTCTGCGCCCCGGTGTCGGGATCGAGTGCCAAGGTGGAATTGCTATAGAGATTGTCTCCCGGCCGCGGAACGCCATCCCAATCCGGATTGGGATTGCCGGTGCCCCAGAACAGCGTGTCGATCTTCGGATCGTATGATCCGGTGATCCAGGTCGAAGCGCCGCCGTGCACCGCGGCGTCGGCGGTGCCCCAGGTTTCGACACCCTTTTCGCCCTCGCCGGGGATCGTATAATGGCGCCATGCTTCCTTGCCGGTCTCGGCGTCCAGCGCCTCCACCCACAGTCGAGTGGGAAATTCGGCGCCTGAGAGTCCGACGATGATCTTGCCCTTCACCGCCAGCGGCGCGACGGTCATCGTCTGGCCGAGTTTCCAGTCGCCGACCGTGGTGTCCCAGACCACTTCGCCGGTCGCCGCCTTGAGCGCGACGACGTGCGCGTCGTTGGTGGTGAAATAGACCTTGTCGCCGTACAGCGCCGCCCCCTTGTTGCCGGCGTCGCAGCACATCTTGCGGACAGTGCCTTCCTCGACCGGGTGCACATAACCCCAGATCTGCCGGCCGGTTCGCGCATCGACGGCGTAGATACGGCTGTGTGCCGCGGTGAGATACATCACGCCGTCATTGACCAGCGGCGTGGTCTGCTGGGCATCGAGCGTGCCGAGCGAGAACGACCATTTCGGCACGAGTCTTTGCACATTGGCTGGGGTAATCTCGGCCAGCGGGCTGAACCGCGTGCTGGCGTAATCGCGGCCAGCGGTGATCCAGTTGTCGCTGTCACTCGCCGCCGCCAGCAATGTCTGATCCGTCACTGAAGCAGCCATCGCCGCCGGCGCGATCGCCGCGACGGCAGCCGCCACCAGGGCGATCGTCCGACACCTGCCCCTACGTCGACCCTGAGATGCTGTTGACATGATTTCACCCACCCTGTTCCGTTGCGAAGTCGGAAGACCGCCGATGAGGCGTATTCGAGAGACGGCACGAGATGAAATCGGGGATCCAACCTCATCTGGCGCAGGATCGCGATTTTCGAGCGCGACCACAACCCTTGTTCGTGCCCGAAATCACAAATGTTTCCATAGGTGGCGGCGGCCTGACCGCCGCCGCCCGCAACACAGACGTAGTGGCACAATGGCCCGCGTGGTCGCTTGCCGGTGAGTGCCGACCGCAGTCGGCGAGAGGATAAAATCAAACGGGCGCGGCCGTTGGATTTTCCCACCCGAGTTGTTTTGTGGGCTGTCACCCGACCGCGAAGATGGGTCCGTCGGGAGCGGCCCCCTAGCGGATGCCCGCCAGCGCCAGCAGGATGGCAATCGAGGCCGCTATCGCCACCAGTATACTCAATCCTCCACCGAACTGCCGCAACGGCGACGGCCCTAGCGAACGGTTGAGTGCGATGCCGCTCGCGAAGCGCGCCACGAGGAGGGCGACGCCAAGGACATTCACGACGATCGGCCGGGCAGCGGACGCCTCGGCAAGACCAATGAGAATCAACGCGATGGGCGCCTGTTCAACGAAATTGGCATGAGCACGGATTGCCTGGGCAAGTCGCGCCATGCTGCCGTCGCCGGCGGTGACGCCGGTGCCGACTCGCGCGACGATAACGTTGGCGGTCAGCGCGGCCCCGAGCAGGCCCAGGATGGCGGCATAAAGGGCAGTGGTGAGGGGATGATCGGCATCATGGGATATCTCCGGTGCGTTGTGTGTTCCGCTCGCCCGAAGTCGTATCCTTCGCCGGGCAATCGGCACTCCCATGTCGAAGATGGCAGCACGGGACAGACAATTTTTGCGCGATATTCGGCCAACGACCGAAATTGAGGCCCTGCCGGGATCGCAGACGGCTCATCCTGGACATAGATTCGGAACAACCGCGACACGTGCTATGCGGAAAACGGGCCGACCGGAGACGGTGGTGGAGCTGAGGGGAATCGAACCCCTGACCTCCTCATTGCGAACGAGGCGCTCTCCCAACTGAGCTACAGCCCCGTCGCCGGTCGCGAGCGCGCCCCTAATGATGGGAGCGTTGAGCGAAGTCAACTCCGAAAGTCGGCCGCTCCAGGGACCGCGCGGCTGGCACATCTGGTCGACGATATCAACATAGCGAACAGCCTCCTCGGCGCGCATCTTGGCTTCTCAACGTTGCCGTCCGCGTACCGCGCCGGAGTGCCCGTAGTGCGCATCCATGGTCCGCTGTGCCGGGTCGCTCCATGCCCCCACAAAATAAGGGACGTCAAAACAGGCATGCGTTCGTGAGCGGAATACCTGGGCGGGCGAATAACGCGATTGGATAGTAAACAGACGGTTCATATAGGCACGATGGGGCTGGAACGGCCTATCGCGTCGCCAGCGTCTCGAACACGTCGCCCGCGGGCGGCAACCCCAGAATATGGCGACGATGCCAAAGCGCGTAGAACAGCAGCTTCCAGCAGGCAAAGCCGTGCCGCCAGCGCCGGATGTCGCGAAACAATGCCTCGACCTGGTCGGGATGGGCGATCTCTGCCACGCCCGGCTGCGCCGCCACCAAGGGGCCGAGCCGGGTGCCCCGGGATTTGATCCAGGCGCCGACCGGGACAGTGAAGCCGGTCTTCGGCGCGAACGGGCGGGCGATCGGCAAATTCTTCTCCAGCCAGCGCCGGAGGATCCATTTGCCAACGCCACGCCGCAGCTTCATCGCGTCGGGCAGTCGGAAAGCCGCCGCCGCGACGCCGGGGTCCAGCAACGGCGTGCGTCCCTCCACCGCATGCGCCATCAGGCAGCGATCGAGCTTCAGCAGCAGGTCGTGCGGCAGCCAGTCGGTCATGTCGAACGCCTGCGCCGCCGCCAGCGTGGAGCGCCCGCCCTCCGCCGCCAGGACCTCGGCCGCCGCCATGCCGTCGCGCCAGGCGGTGGGGCGCGCCCGCAATACCGGCACCTTGTCGAAGCTGCCGCGCGACCACATGGTCCGCCCGCCCCGCCACCACGGCAGCACCGCCTTGCGATAGCGCCGTAGCCGCCGAAGATCTCGTCACCGCCGTCGCCGCACAGCACCACCTTGACGTCCTGATGCGCCCGCCTGGCGAGAAACCAGGTTGGGATAATGGCGTAGTCCATGGCCGGGTCGTCCATCGCGCCGACGATCTCCGGCAAGTGCCGCCAGACCATCGCCTCGGTGATTTCGATCGATTCGTGCTTGCACCGACGGCACGCGCCACCGTTGCCGCGTGCGCGCGCTCGTCGACCGCGCCCGGGACATCGAAGCCGGCGGTGAATGCGAGCACCGGCTCCTTGTTCAGCCGCGCCATCAGGGTAAGCAGAACCGAGCTGTCGATGCCGCCTGACAGGAACATCCCGTACGGCACGTCACTGCGCTGATGCAGGTCGACACTCTCGAGCAGCGCCTGGTCCAGCCGCAGCATGGCGGCGTCCTCGGTGATGTCCTCGGGTGGCAATGCCGCCAAATGCGTGATGCGCTGACGATCGAGGATGTGGCCGTCGGCACAGGTGATGGTCTCGCCGGGCAGCAGCCGCTGGATGCCCTCAAAGATGGTGTCGCCGCCGGTGGTGAACTGCAGTTGCAGCAACTCCTCGACTGCCGCGGGCCGCACCGCGCGCCGCACCAGTCCCGCCTCCAGCAGCGCCTGGGGCTCCGAGGCGAACGCCAGACCGCCCTCGATCGTGGCGGTGTAAAGAGGTTTGATGCCGAACGGGTCGCGCGACAGGGTGACGGTGCGGCGCACGCGCTCATGGATGGCGATGGCGTACATGCCGCGCAGATGGCGCGCATAGTCCGGGCCGTCGCGCAGCCACAGATGGAGCGGCGCCTCACAGTCGCTGTTGGTGGCGAAACTGGTCCCCGGCATGCCCTGACGCAGCTCGCAGGTAGTTGTAGATTTCGCCGTTCGCCACCAGGCTGGCGGGGCCGGCGAACAGCGGCTGATCGCCGCTTACCAGGTCGATGATCGACAGCCGGTTATGCACCAGCGCGACGCGGCCGCTCGTGACGTGGCCGGTGCCGTCCGGGCCGCGGTGGCGCAGTGCGGTCGATCAGCTTGGACAACACCGCCCGGGTCAGGTGGCGGCGCGCCGGACGACAGGATCAAGCCGGCGATGCCGCACATTGATGGTCTCCGAAGGAAAACACGTAGACCCGGGTGCGCGCACGGTAGCGTTCGGCGCGCCTGCGACTTCACATGACTAGACCATGCGGACGTCCGGTTGAAGCGGTGGATCAGTGGAGGACGGGTGTTGGGCCCCGGATTTGGCTCCATCCGCCAGCCGGCGGCGCGCCCGGATTTAGATAGCTTTGGCGGCCTCCATCCGCTCCGGAGGATTGCTAATGGACTGATCCGCCTGAATAATGATAGACAGCCTGAATGTTGATTGAAAAATCCAACCACGATCAAGCGGGAGATTTCGCGATGAACATCAACAAAGCGGTCGACAAGGACTACGAAATCAAGAGCCTGAAGGCGATCGCCGACGCGCCGGTGGACACGCTCAGCGGGATTACCGCCGCCGACGCGCAAGCCTTGAAGAGCGCGCTGGGTATCACGACGGTGCGGCAACTGGGAACCAACAAGTTTTTCCTTTGGGCCCAGGCAATCGTCGCACTGGCCGATCAGGAAGGCTGAGCGGCCGCGCGAGCACCGTCTCCCGTCTACTCCAAGCAGTTCGAGCCCGACCGCCAATCTGCCTGCCAACACGTTGACTTGCCAGGTGCAGGCTTCTAGGTATCCCGCCCTTGGCCCACCCCGGGTCACGGTCGACGGTCCTGTCGCAGGCACAACGACACATGCGGCGCCGCCTTCCTCCGAGGGAGGTCAGGACCACGTCCCGTGCCAGGGGTTTCGCCTGTTAGCCCGTCCGGCGATCAGGTCGTATCGCCGGGCGTCGAACAGAGGCCGCAGTCGGGCCCGCCGCAACGGGGTTAAGCCCGTTGCATTAGTTTAAGGTCTCATCGGTTCCGCTTTGTGGCCTTTCTCTTGCGCTTCGCTGTTCTGCTCCGCATGTAAGCCAGGCTGCTGCGCGACAGGCCCCGATCGCCGTCCTATCCGCGAAGGCGTTCATGCACGAGCAGGTTCCATGACGACGACCGGTCCGGGCTCTTTTCCCCGAGACAACGTGGCAATCGCGGCACGTCGGTTCGCGCGGGCTATAGTCGGCTATACAGGAAATGCCTTAGAAACAGGGATGCTTTTCCTGCTGAACACGATTGATCGGACTAAGTCCTGGGTCGCCAATCACCTCGGCTTGCGGCGGCTCTTCAACTTGACCAATTATCTCCTAGTGCGGCAGCTCAACGCCGATTTGCCGTCTGAAGGGCCGGAAGGCAATCGGCGGCTGCAGGACGCGTTCCTGGGCTTATTTGACACACTGGAGCCAAGCCTTTTCCTCGATATTGGCGCGAATGATGGTACGGCCTCAATTGCTGTGCGTGAGGCAGCACCGGCCTGCGAGGTGCATGCCTTCGAGGCCAATCCGCAGATCCATGCGAAGAACCGGAATAGGCTTGAGGAATACGGAATTCGGGACCTTGGAACCTAGCCGTCAGCGACCAAGTTGGCCGTACCGTGGTATATGCGCCGCGCACTCTGACGCGCGCTTATGTGGCGGGAGAACATTGTCGCAGCCTCCAGCACCGAAGGGGCTGACACGGGCAAGACCTCCCTTCTTCGGCGCAACGAGGACGCGACCTATGCGGAGTTTGAGGTGGAGGCCGTGACCCTCGATGACTTTGTGGACACCCACGTGTCGGACTGGCGAGACCGCTCCGTCTTCCTTTGGGTGGATGTCGAGGGAGCAGCCGACCGCGTCCTGGCTGGGTGGCGAGCGTCTCCTCTCCGAGGACCCGCGCCATCTTCCTTGAGACCGAAGGCTTCGAATTTTGGCAGGGTCAAGCCGAGAGTCGCGACATCGTCGTCACCCGGCTCATTCGCGCCGGCTTCCTGCCGGTGGCGCGCGACCGCGAGTTTGGCGACAAGCAGTTCAACATCCTCTTTGTGCATCAAGATATTTTGGGCCATGTCCTGCCGCAGTTCTTCGATAGCCTTGCCCGCCGCTCCGTCTTTGCGGCGGCAATCTGAAAGCGAAGATTGCTTCGGCAGTTGCCGACATGAGGCGGTTGCCTCATCTCCGGCCCTATTTGTCGATCGGCAGCTGCGCTGCAAGTGGATATCCCCGTTATCATCCCTTGCTTTAACGCTGTTTCCTACGCCCGCGGCATGGTGGAGCAGCTCCGGCTCCGCGGCTTGCACCGCGGCACTCCTGGTCGACAATGCATCCGCCTATCCGCCTATGCGCGATTATCTGGACGCGCCCGGACCCGGCGTGACTGTCATCGCCCAAGACGAGAACAAAGGCCCCCGTGACGTCTTCCTCGACCCCGCCAGCCTCGCCCTGCTGCCGCAGTTCTTCTGTGTGACCGACCCGGACCTCCTCCTCAACTCGGCGATGCCGGACGACTTCCTCGCCCAGCTCGCTGCCCTAACGGAGAGCTTGTCCATAGGGAAGGCTGGCCTTGCATTCGACATCTCGGACCGCACCGCCATGCGACAGGAGGACTTTCTTAATTGTGCGGTCAATACTGAAAAATTTGGGACTGGGAGCACAGTTCTGGGAAATGCCATCTCGACCCGCTGCCCGGAGGAGACCCCGTCTTCAAGGCGGACATCGACACACCTTGCGCTCTACAACAAGCGCTTCTTCGAAACCAGGTGATTTCTTGAAGGCCGTGCGGGTCGCCGGGCGTTATACGTGCCGCCACCTCCCCGTGGTATCCAGGACGTCGGGCTTGCCCCCCGAGGAAGAGCGTTTCTATCGGAGCCACGCACGGGACTCCTACTACCTGGGCGACGACCCGGATAGGGCTCGCCTAGACTTGACCGGATAGCGCTGATGGTTGCGGCCTATATCAGCCACGCCTCCGCCTTGGTGCTTGCATGGCACGTTGCTGGGTCGTTCCTGCGGACAGCGGCAGGGACAGCCAGAGACGCCGAAACCGGGCACGATTGGCGCGACACAGTTTTTTCGACAATGGCCCTATCGCCCCTTTCACTAGCCGATCAGAAAAGCCGAGTGGCGGCCTGAGGGCGGCCGCGTATTGCCACGGGCTAACAGTTGCTGGCGTCCCAATCCAGCCTGCGTTCAATCTGCCTGCCAGCACGCTTGACTTGCCCGGTGCAGGCTTCTAGGTATCCGGCCCTCGGCCGACCCCGGGTCACCGGTTGACGGTCGTCTGTTCGCAGGCACAACGACGCATGCGGCGCCGCCTTCTTCCGAGGGGGCTCAGGCCGTCTGTCTCAGTACCCCCGCGGGATGGGACCACATCCCGTGCCAGGGGGTTTGCCTGTTAGCCGGCGATCGCGCCAGACTCGAGGCGAAGCGCGAACGGAGAAGAGAAAGAGGTCCATGCCGACCATCAACCAGCTCATCGCCAAGGGGCGCGAGCCGCAGAAGACCCGGAACACGGTTCCGGCGCTGCAGGGCTGCCCGCAGAAGCGCGGCGTTTGCACGCGCGTGTACACCACGACGCCGAAGAAGCCGAACTCGGCCCTGCGCAAGGTCGCCAAGGTGCGGCTTACCAACGGCTACGAGGTCGTGAGCTACATTCCGGGCGAAGGCCATAATCTGCAGGAACACTCGGTGGTGCTGATCCGTGGCGGCCGCGTGAAGGATCTGCCGGGCGTGCGGTATCATATTCTGCGTGGTGTGCTGGATACCCAGGGCATCGCCAAGCGTCGTCAGCGCCGGTCGCTGTACGGCGCGAAGCGACCGAAGTAGGGGCGATCGCATGTCTCGTCGTCACCGCGCGGACAAGCGCGAAATTCTGCCTGATGCCAAGTTCGGCGACGTCGTGATCAGCCGTTTCATGAACGCGCTGATGTATGACGGCAAGAAGTCCGCGGCCGAGGGCATCGTCTACAATGCACTGGATGTCCTGAAGCGCCGCGGCGGCCAGGCAGCCGACCCGGTGCGGATGTTCCATGAGGCACTGGACAATGTGAAGCCGGCCGTTGAGGTCCGCTCGCGCCGGGTTGGCGGTGCCACCTATCAGGTGCCGGTCGAGGTGCGCACCGAGCGGCGCCAGGCGCTGGCGATCCGCTGGATCATCGATGCCGCCCGCAAGCGCGGCGAGCACACGATGCAGGACCGGCTGTCGAACGAACTGCATGATGCGGTGAACAACCGGGGTTCGGCGGTCAAGAAACGTGAGGATACCCACCGGATGGCCGAGGCAAACAAGGCCTTCAGCCATTACCGCTGGTAGAGCGTGATCGTGCGGGGCGAGGCGTCGGGGCAAGGTAGAACACGCTCTCAAACCGACTGCTAGACGGCACAACCCAACAGATCCGGTGGATCTTACGGAGATACGACGATGGGTAAGGCGAAATTCGAGCGGAACAAGCCGCACTGCAACATCGGCACGATCGGTCATGTGGACCATGGCAAGACGTCGCTAACGGCGGCGATCACCAAGGTGCTGGCGGAAACCGGCGGCGCCACCTACACGGCGTACGACCAGATCGACAAGGCGCCGGAAGAGAAGGCCCGCGGCATCACGATCTCCACCGCCCACGTCGAGTATGAGACGAAGAACCGCCACTACGCCCACGTCGACTGCCCCGGGCATGCCGACTATGTGAAGAACATGATCACCGGCGCGGCGCAGATGGACGGCGCGATCCTGGTGGTGTCAGCCGCCGACGGCCCGATGCCGCAGACCCGCGAGCACATTCTGCTCGCCCGCCAGGTCGGCGTGCCCGCGCTCGTGGTCTACCTCAACAAGATCGACCTGGTGGACGATCCCGAGCTGGTCGAGCTGGTCGAGATGGAGCTGCGCGAGCTGCTGTCGTTCTACGAGTTCCCGGGCGACGATATTCCGATCATCAAGGGCTCCGCGCTGGCCGCGCTGGAAGGCACCAAGCCGGAGCTCGGGCATGATTCGGTGCTGGAGCTGATGAAGGCGGTGGATGCCTATATTCCGCAGCCCGAGCGCGCGACCGACCGGCCGTTCCTGATGCCGATCGAAGACGTGTTCTCGATCTCCGGGCCGCGGCACCGTGGTGACCGGGCGGGTTGAGCGCGGCATTGTCCGGGTGGGCGAGGAAGTCGAGATCGTCGGCATCAAGGCGACGGTGAAGACGGTCGTCACCGGCGTGGAGATGTTCCGCAAGCTGCTCGATCAGGGCCAGGCCGGCGACAATATCGGCGCGCTGCTGCGCGGCACCAAGCGCGAGGACGTCGAGCGCGGGCAGGTGCTGGCGAAGCCGGGCTCGATCACGCCGCACACCAAGTTCAAGGCCGAAGCCTACATCCTGACCAAGGAAGAAGGCGGCCGCCACACCCCGTTCTTCACCAACTACCGGCCGCAGTTCTACTTCCGCACCACCGACGTGACCGGTGTGGTGTCACTGCCCGAGGGCACCGAGATGGTGATGCCCGGGGATAACGTCACCATGGACGTCGAACTGATCGCGCCCATCGCGATGGACGCACAGCTTCGTTTTGCCATCCGCGAAGGTGGCCGAACGGTCGGCGCCGGCGTGGTTGCAAGCATTACGGCCTGATAACGACAACGATGCCGGCGCCTCGCCCGACCCCACACGGACCGGGCGGGCGCCGGCTCTCGTTTCGGCGGGAAACCTGAAGAGCGAACGATGGACAACCAGAATATCCGCATCCGGCTTAAGGCCTATGATCATCGCGTGCTGGACAACAGCACCCGGGAGATCGTGAACACGGCCAGGCGCACGGGTGCCCGGGTTCGCGGACCGATCCCGCTGCCGACTCACATCGAGCGTTTCACGGTCAACCGCTCACCGCACGTCGATAAGAAAAGCCGCGAGCAGTTCGAGATCAGGACGCATCGCCGGCTGCTGGATATCGTCGAGCCGACACCGCAGACGGTCGACGCGCTGATGAAGCTGGACCTCGCCGCCGGCGTCGACGTTGAGATCAAGATCTGAAGCCATGGCCAAGTCATTTGCAATATCATCGCCGCGGCCATCGGCTGCGGGCCTCCGCACCGGTCTGCTCGCGCGCAAGCTTGGCATGACCCGGATCTTCCGGGACGACGGCACACATGTGCCGGTCACCGTCCTGCATCTGGACCAGGTTCAGGTCGTTGCCGCACGGACCGAGGAAAAGGATGGCTACACCGCCGTCCAGCTCGGCTGGGGCCGCGCCAAGGTGAAGAACGTCACGCAGCCGAACCGCGGGCATTTCGCCAAGGCGAAGGTTGAACCGAAGGCAAGGCTGGTCGAGTTTCGGGTCGCGGCGGACGCTCTGCTGGAGCCTGGAGCCACCTTGTCGGCGGCGCATTTCAGTGCCGGCCAGAAGGTCGATGTCTGCGGCACGTCCAAGGGCAAGGGCTTCGCCGGCGGCATGAAGCGCTGGAATTTCTCTGGTCTCGAAGCGTCGCACGGCGTGTCGATCAGCCATCGCAGCCTGGGTTCCACCGGCAACCGGCAGGATCCCGGCAAGACCTTCAAGAACAAGAAGATGGCCGGCCATCTCGGTGTCGAACGGATCACCACGCTGAATCTGGAGGTGGCGGCGGTCGACGCGGAGAAGGGTCTGCTGATGATCAAGGGAGCCGTTCCGGGGGCCAAGAACGGCTATGTGCTGGTGCGCGATGCGGTCAAACGGCAGCGCCCGGCCGACGCGCCTTATCCGGCGGCGCTGGTCGAAGCCACCGCGGCCGAGTCGCCGACGGCGGGCTGAGGAATACGAAGATGCAAGTTGATATCATGTCCCTCGACCAGGGGATGGCGCCGGAAGACGGCACGCCCGCCAACGCCTTGGCAGCGCCGATTTGCCGGACGACCTGTTCATGGCCACGCCGCGCCCGGACATCATGGCCCGGGTGGTCCACTGGCAGTTGTCGAAGCGCCGCTCCGGCAATCACAAGGTCAAGGGGATGGCGGAGGTGTCCGGCACCACCAAGAAGCCGTACAAGCAGAAGGGCACCGGCAACGCGCGCCAGGGCAGCCTGCGCTCGCCGCAGTTCCGCACCGGCGGGGTCGTCCATGGCCCGGTGGTGCGCTCTCACGAATACCGGCTGAACAAGAAGGTGCGCCGCCTCGGCCTGATCTCGGCGCTGTCGCAGAAGCTGGCGGACAACAAGCTGGTGGTGCTGGACAGCGCCACGAGCGGCGGTGAAGACCGGCGCGCTGGCCAAGCGCATCAAGGCACTGGGCTGGACCTCGGCGCTGATCATCGATCGCGCGGTAGACGAGAATTTCCTGCGTGCCAGCCGCAACATCCACAAGCTGGACGTGCTGCCAACGGTTGGCGCCAACGTCTACGATATTCTTAACCACGACGTGCTGGCGATCACCACCGCCGGCCTCGAGGGTCTGAAGCAGCGGCTGAACGGCGCAGCGCCGTCGCAGGACGAGCGGCCCGACAGCCTGGCGCCCGAGACAATGGCGGGTGAGCCTATGGGCCTGCCTCCGTCGGCGTCGGCGGGAGATCCGACATGACCGCCACGCTGAAGAAGCCGCTTTCGAAGGAGGCGATGTACCAGATCATCCGGTCGCCGCTGATCACCGAGAAGATGACCAATCCTGTCGGAGCGGAACCAGATCGGCTTCAAGGTCGCCATCGGCGCGACCAAGCCGGAGATCGCCGCGGCCATCGAGGCCCTGTTCAAGGTCAAGGTCACCTCGGTGAACACCTTGATCCAGAAGGGCAAGTCCAAGCGGTTCAAAGGCCGGCTCGGCGTTCGTTCCGACGTCAAGAAAGCCATCGTGACGCTGGCTCCGGGCCAGACGATCGATTTCACCACCGACCTCGCATAGGGCGCGCGAGATGGCACTCAGGCAATTCAATCCGGTCACGGCCAGTCTGCGCGGCACCGTGCTGATCAACCGGTCGGAGCTGTGGAAGGGCAAGCCCGTGAAGGGGCTGACCGAGGGTCAGCACAGCCACGGCGGCCGCAACAATCATGGCCGGATCACCACGAGGTTCCGCGGCGGCGGCCACAAGCAGGCCTATCGCGTGGTCGACTTCAAGCGGCGGAAATACGACGTTCCGGCGGTGGTGGAGCGGCTGGAATACGATCCCAACCGAACCGCGTTCATTGCGCTGATAAAGTATCAGGACGGCGAGCTGGCCTACATCCTGGCGCCGCAGCGGCTCAAGGTCGGCGATCAGGTGATCGCGGGCGCCCGGGTCGACATCAAGCCCGGCAATGCGATGCCACTGGCCGCTGTGCCGGTCGGCACCATCATCCACAACATCGAGCTCAAGGTCGGAGCCGGTGGCAAGTTGGCCCGATCGGCCGGAACCTACGCCCAACTGGTCGGCAAGGATTCGGGCTATGCGCAGATCAAGCTGACTTCGGGTGAGCTGCGTGTGGTGCGGGCCGAGTGCATGGCCAGCATTGGCGCGGTGTCCAACCCGGACAATATGAACCAGAAATTCGGCAAGGCCGGCCGCACCCGCTGGCAGGGCTTCCGGCCGCACAACCGCGGTGTGACGATGAACCCGGTCGATCACCCGCTCGGTGGTGGCGAGGGCCGCAGCTCGGGCGGTCGTCATCCGGTCACGCCGTGGGGTATTCCCGACCAAGGGCTACAAGACGCGCGTGAACAAGCGGACGGACAGCCTGATCATCCGCCGCCGCAACAAGGGCAAGTAGAATGGCGCGTTCCGTATGGAAGGGTCCGTTTGTCGACGGTTACCTGTTGAACAAGGCCGATGCGGTACGGGCTTCGTCGCGCAACGAGATCATCAAGATCTGGTCACGGCGCTCGACCATCCTGCCGCAGTTCGTCGGGCTGACCTTCGGCGTCTACAACGGTCACAAATTCCTGCCGGTGCAGGTGAACGAGAACATGGTTGGCCACAAGTTCGGCGAATTTTCGCCGACGCGTACCTTCACCGGGCACTCGGCCGACAAGAAGGCGAGGCGAGGCTGACATGAGCAAGCCACCAGGCCCGCGGAATTTGGCGGACAACGAGGCGCAGTCGATCGTCAGCAATCTGCGCGTGAGCCCTCGCAAGCTGAATCTGGTGGCGGCGATGATCCGCAACCTGCCGGCACAGAGCGCGGTCGCGACGCTGACCTTCAGCAAGCGGCGCATCGCGCATCAGGTCAAGAAGGCGCTGGAGAGCGCGATCGCCAACGCCGAGAACAATCATCAGCTCGATGTCGACCGGCTGATCGTGACCCGCGCCGAGGTCGGCCGCTCGATCGTGATGCGGCGGTTTCATGCGCGCGGCCGTGGCCGAGCGTCGCGGGTGGAGAAGTGGTTCAGCCATTTGAAGATCGTGGTTACGGAGCGCGAGCAGGACGAGGTCGCACAACCCCGCGACGCAAGCGTTGCCGGCCGGGTCCGGGGCGTTGTTGCGGCGGATCGGGCGCGGCGTTCCGGCACGGGTGCCAAGCCTCAGGAGGGGCCGCATAGTATGGGTCACAAAGTCAATCCGATCGGCCTGCGCCTGGGCATCAACCGCACCTGGGACAGCCGCTGGTTCGCCGGCACCGATTACTCCAAGCTGCTGCACGAGGACATCAAACTGCGCAACCATCTGCGCACCAAGCTGCGTGGTGCCGGGGTGTCGCGTGTGGTGATCGAGCGCCCGGCGAAGAAGCCGCGGGTGACGATCTATGCGGCGCGTCCCGGCGTGGTCATCGGCAAGAAGGGCCAGGACATCGAGGTTCTGAAGAAGGACCTGACCAAGATGGCGAAGGCCGAGGTGGCGCTGAACATCGTCGAGATCCGCAAGCCGGAGATCGATGCGACACTGGTGGCCGAGAACATCGCGCAGCAGCTCGAGCGGCGGGTGGCGTTCCGTCGCGCGATGAAGCGGGCGGTGCAGTCGGCGATGCGTCTGGGCGCCCAGGGTATCCGGATCAACTGCGGCGGCCGCCTTGGCGGGGCTGAAATCGCCCGCGTCGAATGGTATCGCGAAGGCCGCGTACCGCTGCATACGCTGCGCGCGGATATCGACTACGGCATCGCGACGGCGAAGACCACCTACGGCACCTGCGGGGTCAAGGTGTGGGTCTTCAAGGGCGAAATCCTGGCGCACGACCCGACGGCTCAGGACCGCCGCGCGGCCGAGCAGGCGCCGCAACGGTAGATGGACTGGTAAGTTACGATGCTGTCTCCGAAACGAACGAAATTCCGCAAGCAGCACAAGGGCCGTATCCATGGCCTGTCGAAGGGCGGCACGGCGCTGAACTTTGGCACCTTCGGCCTGAAGGCGCTCGAGCCGGAGCGCATCACCGCGCGCCAGATCGAGTCCGCTCGGCGTGCGATCACCCGCGCGATGCGCCGCACCGGGCGGGTGTGGATCCGGATCTTCCCGGATGTGCCGGTGTCGACCAAGCCGGCGGAGGTTCGCATGGGCTCCGGCAAGGGGTCGCCGGAGTTCTGGGTGGCACGTGTGGCGCCCGGCCGCATCATGTTCGAGATCGACGGCGTGACGCCGGAACTGGCGCGTGAGGCGCTGACGCTGGGTGCGGCGAAGCTGCCGATACGAACCAAGTTCATCGCGCGGATCGGAGACAGCTAGGATGGCCAAGGCGGCAATGCACAAGGCCAGCGACGTTCGCGCCAAGACGCCGGACGAGTTGGCCGCCCTGTTGCTCGATCTGCGGAAGGAGCAGTTCAACCTGCGGTTCCAGCGCGCCACCGGCCAGCAGGAAGGCACCGCCCGGGTGCGCGAAGTGCGCCGGGAGATCGCGCGGGTGAAAACCATCCAGGCGGAAAAGCAGACTCCGCCCCCGCCCAGCCCAATCATGCTCAGTTGTAAGGAGGAAGGGCGATGCCAAGGCGCGTCCTGACGGGACGGGTGACCAGCGACAAGATGGACAAGACCATTACGGTTCTTGTCGATCGTCGCGTGATGCACCCGCTGTATAAGAAGTTCATCCGCAAGTCGAAGAAGTACGCGGCGCACGACGAGGCGAACGTCTGCAAGATTGGCGACATGGTGCGGATCATCGAATGCGCGCCGATCAGCAAGCGGAAGACGTGGACCCTGGTCGAGCGCAACGGCGCGATCGTCGGCGATGTCGCGGCCGCGGCGGTCGAGATCGTCGAGGCGCATCCCGCGCCACCGGCCCCCGCGCCGCACGATTCAGCGTCAGCGTAAGGGAGACGGTCCGATGATTCATCCCGAAACCAACCTTGAAGTCGCCGACAACTCCGGTGCGCGCCGGGTGCAGTGCATCAAGGTCCTGGGCGGCTCGAAGCGGAAATTCGCCTCGGTGGGCGATGTCATCGTCGTTTCGGTCAAGGAGGCCATTCCGCGCGGCAAGGTGAAGAAGGGCGACGTGCACCAGGCGGTGATCGTGCGCACCTCGTTCCCGGTTCGGCGCACCGACGGCAGCGCCATTCGCTTCGACCGTAACGCCGCCGTGCTGATCAACAAGCAGCAGGAGCCGATCGGCACCCGCATCTTTGGCCCGGTGGTGCGTGAGCTGCGCGGACGCAAGTTCATGAAGATCATCTCGCTGGCGCCGGAGGTGCTATAAATGGCCGCGCGTATCCGCAAGGGCGACACGGTCGTGGTGACCACCGGCCGGAGCAAGAACCGCGGGGCGAAGTGCTGCGCATTTTCCCCGAGGCCAATCGCGCCATCGTGGCAGGGCTGCGCCGTCGCCAAACGCCACACCAAACCGACTGGGATGGGCCAGCCGGGCGGCATCGTCGAGAAAGAGGCGACGATCCACCTGTCGAACCTGAAACTGATCGACCCGAAGTCGGAGAAGCCCACCAAGGTTGGCTTTCGGATCCTGGACGACGGCCGGAAGGTCCGCGTCGCCAAGGCGACCGGCGAAGTGATCGAGAGCTAGTGTCGATGAGCGGAACCAAGAACCAGCCCAAGGGCGGCAAGGCGAAGGCGGGTGCCAAGACTGGCGCCAAGACAGCGGGCAACCGGGGTACCGGCGGACCTCCCGCCGGCAAGGATGCCCAGCGCGCCGCGCGCCGCGTGGAAATCGCCGGGGTGGACGTCCCGGCTGGCTCGCCGAAGGAAAGGCCGCGCATGCAGCAGCGCTACCTGACCGAGGTGAAGGCCATGCTGCGTCAGGAGTTCGGCTACGCGAACGAAATGCAGGTGCCGAAGCTGGAGAAGATCGTCATCAACATGGGCGTTGGTGAGGCGACCGGGGATCAGAAGAAGCTGGACGCCGCGGTGGCCGAACTGGCGGTGATCGCAGGACAGCGGCCGGTGAAGACGGTCGCGAAGAAGGCCATCGCCGGCTTCAAGATCCGCGCTGGCCTGCCGATCGGCTGCAAAGTGACGCTGCGCAAGTCGCGGATGTATGAATTCCTCGACCGGCTGGTGACCATCGCCTTGCCGCGGGTACGCGACTTCCGCGGCATTCAGGGCAAGGGCTTCGACGGCCGTGGCAACTTCGCCATGGGACTGAAGGAGCAGATCATCTTCCCGGAGATCAACTACGACCGGGTGGACGACATCCGCGGCATGGACATCCAGTTCGTGACCACCGCGAAGACCGATGCCGAAGCGAAGGCCTTGCTCAAGGCGTTCGACATTCCTTTCGCCAACTGAGTTTTTGGAAAACCGCCTGTCCCCGGGCTTGACCCGGCGGACCAGTAGGTTCCGGAGGATATCTACAGGATGGCCAAGCTTTCCCAGGTCAACCGCAACGCGATGCGACAGCAGATGGCCAAGCGCGACAAGTCGAAGCGCCGGGCGTTGAAGGATGTGGTGATGGACCGGACGCTGCCGGTTGAGGATCGCTTCAATGCGTCGCTGAAGCTGGCGCAGATGCCGCGCAACGGTGCCGCGGTGCGGGTTCGTCTGCGCTGTGAGATCACCGGCCGTTCGCGCGGTAATTACCGCAAGTTCAAGCTCTGCCGCATCGCGCTGCGCGATCTGGCCAGTGCCGGGCAGATTCCCGGCATGGTCAAGGCGAGCTGGTAAGGGGGCGGCACGATGTCACTATCCGATCCCCTGGGGGACATGCTGACGCGCATCCGCAACGCGCAACGCGCACGGCATTCGATCTGCCTGGCGCCGGCGTCGAAGCTGCGGGCCAATGTGCTGGGCGTGCTGAAGCGCGAGGGTTTCATCCGTGGCTATGCGGCCGAGGAGGTTCGGCCCGGCATCGCGCAGTTGCGTATCGAGTTGAAGTACAACGAGGGCGAGCCGGTCATCAAGGAGATCAACCGCGTCTCCAAGCCGGGCCGTCGCGTCTACGCGAAGATCAAGGAACTGCCGCGGGTCTATGCCGGCCTGGGTATTTCCATCCTGTCGACGCCGCGTGGCGTCATGAGCGATGCAGAGGCACGCGCCGCCAATGTTGGCGGCGAAGTGCTCTGCCGCGTGTTCTAGGGGAAGCGCGTCGATGTCACGCGTCGGAAAATATCCGGTCGAGATACCGGGCGGCGTACAGGTTGCCATCGCCGGCGGCGTTGTCACCGCCAAGGGCAAGCTGGGTGAGCTCAAGCTGCCGCTGAGCGAGCATGTAGAGGCGGCGATCGACGGCAACCATGTGTCGGTGAAGCCGCGCGGGACGGAAAGTCAGTCCCGCATGATGTGGGGCACGACGCGGGCGCTGATCGCCAACATGGTGAAGGGGGTTTCCGCGGGTTACACAAGGTCGCTGGAAATCACCGGCACGGGCTACCGTGCGGCGGTGCAGGGCAAGAACCTGGAGATCAATCTTGGGCTTCTCGCATCCCGTCGTTTACCCGGTGCCGGAAGGCATCAAGATCACCTGCGAGCGGCCGACCTTGATCAAGGTCGAGGGCATGGACAAGCGGCTAGGTCGGCCAGGTCGCGTCCGAAATCCGCTGCGTTCCGGCCGCCCGAGCCGTACAAGGGCAAGGGCGCGCGCTACACCGACGAAATCATCCGGCGCAAGGAAGGCAAGAAGAAATGAGCGCCAAGCAGGATCTCGCCATCCGCCGCCGGCAGCGGCTGCGCTATCAGCTTCGGCAGAAGTCGCATGGCCGGCCGCGCCTGTCAGTGTTTCGTTCGGGCAAGAATATCCATGCGCAGGTCATCGACGACACGCACGGCCGCACCCTGGCGGCGGCGTCCTCGCTGGACAAGGACCTGAAGGCGACGCTGAAGACCGGCGCCGATAAGGCGGCCGCGGCGGCGGTCGGCAAGTTGGTGGCCGAACGGGCGTTGGCGGCGGGCGTCAAGGAGGTGGTGTTCGACCGCGGCGCGTATATCTATCACGGCCGGGTGAAGGCGCTCGCCGAAGCCGCCCGCGAAGGCGGGCTGGCGTTTTGACGGACCCCAGTCGTTCCGCGCAGCCGGTTGGCGTCTTGAAGAGGCCCGAGCCGTTCCGCGCAGCGGGTTGGCGTCTTGAAAAGGAAACATACTGAATGGCTCGTGAGGCGAGAGAAGGCGGCGGGCGTGGCCGGGAGCGGGAACGCGACCGCGATGCCGAAGACGGCATCATCGACAAGCTGGTCACCATCAACCGCGTCGCCAAGGTGGTGAAGGGTGGACGCCGGTTTGCGTTCGCGGCGCTGGTCGTGGTCGGCGACCAGAAGGGGCGCGTCGGCTACGGCGCAGGCAAGGCACGCGAGGTGCCGGAAGCAATCCGCAAGGCCACCGAACGCGCCAAGCGCAGCATGATCCGCAGTCCCGATGAAGGAAGGCCGGACGCTGCATCACGACGTCGAGGGTCATTTCGGCGCCGGCAACGTGGTTCTGCGCTCGGCCACCGCCGGCACCGGCATCATCGCCGGCGGCCCATTGCGCGCGGTGTTCGAAACGCTCGGGAATCGGCGATGTGGTGGCCAAGAGCCTCGGCAGCCGCAACCCACATAACATGGTGAAGGCGGCGTTCGCGGCGTTACAGAAATGCTGCCAGCCCACGCTCCGTGGCGACGCGCCGCGGCAAGAAGGTGCCGGAACTGTTCGGCCGCCGCGAGCTGCCGGCGCCGGGCACGACCCCCCTGCCCCCAGGTCAGGAGGCCACGGCAAATGCCTAAGGTGCGTGTGACGCAGATCGCGTCGGCCCTCGGCCGCAAGCCCGGGCAGAAAGAGACGCTGGCCGGCCTCGGCCTGAAGAAGATCCGTGCAAGCCGCGTGCTGGAGGATACTCCTTCGCCGCCGCGGCATGATCCGCAAGGTGGCCCACCTGATCAAGGTGGAGGAGCTGTCCTGACATGAACCTGAATGAGTTGCGCGACAATCCCGGCGCGCGCCTGAAGTCGAAGCGACTTGGCCGTGGCATCGGCTCAGGCAAGGGAAAGACCTCCGGCAAAGGCGTCAAGGGGCAGAAAGCGCGTGAAGGTGTCGCGCTGAACGGCTTCGAAGGCGGTCAGATGCCGATCTATCGCCGGCTGCCCAAGCGCGGCTTTCACAACCACTTCCGCAAGGTCTATGCGCCGGTCAATTTGGACGCGCTGCAGGCGGCGATCGAGGCCGGCAAGATCGACGCCTCGCAGCCGATCACCGAGGCCATTTTGATCGCGTCCGGTCTGGCGTCCGACAACAAGGACGGCGTGCGGCTGCTGGCCGATGGCGCCATCACCCAGTCGGTCAACATCACCGTCTCGGGTGCCTCGGTGGCGGCAAAGGCGGCGGTCGAGCAGGCGGGCGGAACGATCGTCACGACCGTGCCACCGAGGGTCGCCGCGCGCGAGCCAGCCACGGACTGATCGCGCGGCCGACCGACACGGACCTGAGACGCGATGCGCCCTACGTGCCAGTGACCGTTCCGGGCGATTCGTCCCGGGTATGGCCAGCTCGGCGGGGGGCTACGAGGAGAGATGCGTTGGAGCGTGACTATCGCGCTCCCAAATAGGCGTTGCCGCATTCCGGACGCGGGCAGGCTAATCGCTTGCAGCCGGCCTCGCCCGGAACGACAATAGCGCGCGACGATAAAGGGACACTCCATGGCTTCCGCTGCCGAACAGCTCGCCGCCAATATGAACCTCGGCGTCTTTTCGAAGGCGACCGAACTCAAGCAGCGTATCTGGTTCACCCTGGGAGCACTGATCGTTTACCGGCTGGGCACCTACATCCCGGTTCCCGGCGTCGATGCCTCGGTGATGACCGAGATGCTGACCCAGCACGGCGGCGGCGGCATCCTGGGTATGTTCGACATGTTCACCGGCGGCGCGCTGCGACGGATGACCGTCTTCGCGCTGAACATCATGCCCTATATCAGTGCCAGCATCATCATCCAGTTGATGTCGGCGGCCGTCCCCACGCTGGAGGCGCTGAAGAAGGAGGGCGAGCAGGGGCGCAAGAAGCTCAATCAGTACACCCGTTATCTGACCGTGCTGATCGCCATGTTCCAGTCGTACGGCATTGCGGTCGGGCTCGAGAGCATGCATGGCAGCTTCGGGTCTGCGGTGATCGACCCAGGCCTGTTCTTCGTCTTCTCCTGCATGATCACCCTGGTCGGTGGCACCATGTTCCTGATGTGGATCGGCGAGCAGATCACCGCCCGCGGCATCGGCAACGGCACCAGTCTGATCATCATGTCCGGCATCGTCGCCAACTTGCCGGGCGCGCTGGCCTCGATGCTGGAACTCGGCCGTACCGGCGCTTTGTCACCGTTCTTCCTACTGCTGTTCGTGGTGATCGCCATCGTCACCGTCGGCATCATCGTGTTCGTCGAACGGGCGCAGCGGCGGATTCCGGTGCAGTATCCGAAACGCCAGGTCGGCAACCGGATGTTCGGCGGCGACTCGACCCACATGCCGATGAAGATCAATACGTCGGGTGTCATTCCGCCGATCTTCGCCAGCTCCATCCTGCTGATTCCGGCGACGGTCGCGGGCTTCGCGACGAACGGCCCGTCCTGGCTGCAGGCAGCCGCCGGGCCAACTCTCGCATGGTCAGCCGCTGTACATGGCGATGTACGCGTTCATGATCATCTTCTTCGCGTATTTCTACACCGCGGTCGTGTTCAATCCCGAGGAGACCGCCGACAACCTGAAGAAATACGGCGGCTTCATTCCCGGCATCCGACCGGGCAGTGCGACGGCCGCAGTATTTCGACCGCGTGCTTACCCGGCTCACCACCGTGGGCGGGGTGTATCTGGTGCTGATTTGCCTGCTGCCGGAAATCCTGATCAGCGACTACGGCCTGCCGTTCTATTTCGGCGGCACCTCGATCCTGATCGTCGTCTCGGTCACCATGGACACGGTAACGCAAATACAATCGCATCTTCTGGCGCACCAGTACGAGGGCCTGATGCGCAAGACCAGGGTAAAGGGACGACGGTGAAACTCATCCTCCTGGGGCCGCCGGGCGCCGGCAAGGGCACGCAGGCCAAACGCCTGCAGGACAAGTACGGCATCGCGCAGATCTCGACCGGCGACATGCTGCGACAGGAGGTTGCCGCCGGCACCCCGATCGGGCGTGAGGCCAAGGCGGTGATGCAGGCTGGCGCGCTGGTATCCGACGACATCCTGGTGCGGATGCTGGACTCGCGGCTCGATCAGCCCGATGCCGCCGCCGGATTTATCCTGGACGGTTTTCCCCGCACCGTGCCGCAGGCCGTGGCCCTGGATGAGATGCTGGCGCGTAAGGGCGTGAAACTGGACGCGGTGGTTGAACTGAAGATTAACGACCACGAATTGGCTGATCGCGTCGCCGGCCGGTTCAGTTGCGCCAAATGCGGCGCCAGCTACCACGATCAGTTCAAACCAACGTCGGTCGCAGGCGTTTGCGACATTTGCGGGTCCACCGAATTTGTTCGCCGGCCCGACGACAACCGCGATACGGTGTCGGCTCGACTGGAGGTGTATCACCGCCAGACCGCGCCGATCATTCCCGCACTACGAGCGCGCCGGCATCCTGCGGGTGGTGGATGGGATGGCGAACATCGATGAGGTCTCGCGCCAGATTGATGCGGCGCTGGGGGCGACGGGCGAACGCTGAGGGCATCACCGCAAGTTGATCAGCCGTCATTGACTCCTGCGACGCGCAAACTATATTCGCGCGCTCCGGCGCTACCCCCTGGGTAAGCGCCTCTTGTGCATTTTTTGGCCTGCATGGGGACGGTCCTCGGCGGCAGTCGATGGTCCGGCACGGCCGGACGACAGGAGGGTCAAGCGTGGCGCGTATTGCCGGCGTGAATATTCCGACGAACAAGCGAGTGACGATCGGGCTCCGCTACATCTTTGGCATCGGCCCGACCAAGGCGGCTGAAATCTGTCAGAAGCTCAGCATCCCGGACGATCGCCGGGTCAATCAGCTTTCGGATGACGAAGTCCTCCGCATCCGTGAACTGATTGACCGCGAGTACCGTGTGGAGGGTGACCTGCGGCGTGAGGTCGCCATGAACATCAAGCGGCTCATGGACCTGGGCTGTTACCGTGGCCTTCGCCATCGCCGTGGTCTGCCCGTGCGTGGACAGCGCACTCATACCAATGCCCGCACCCGAAAGGGTAAGGCCGTGGCGATTGCCGGGAAGAAGAAAGTCACCAAATAAGACATCCGCCAAGTCCAGACACTGTCAGGCCGGGGTCCGCGCGGGCCCGGGCGAAGCGTGGGCCCATCATCTAACCAGCCTTATTGCCGTGCCGATCTTCGGTGCGGTCAGCAGTTGAAGCAGGAATCACTCAATCATGGCGAAACCCGCCGCTCGGCCTCGCCGCAAGGAGCGCAAGAACATCACCTCCGGCGTGGCACATGTCGCGGCCACGTTCAACAACACGGTCATCACCATCACCGACGCGCAGGGCAACGCGATTGCATGGTCCTCAGCCGGCAGTCAGGGCTTCAAGGGCAGCCGCAAATCCACTCCATACGCCGCGCAGGTGGCGGCCGAGGATGCCGGACGCAAGGCCAAGGAGCATGGCATGGAAGCGCTGGAGATCGAGGTCAGCGGCCCTGGCTCCGGTCGCGAAAGCGCGCTGCGGGCGCTGCAGGCGGTTGGCTTCTCCGTCTCCACCATCCGCGACATGACGCCGATCCCCCACAACGGCTGCCGGCCGCGCAAGCGCCGGCGCGTCTGATCGAGGCATCACGCCGGCCAGTTTTGCCCGGCGAGGAGCAGAAGCGTGACCCAGTGCGGGAGCGTGGCCCGGATCGAGCCGTTACCCTGATTGATCGGGGCGGGAACGCTGTCCACAGGACGTGAGCCGCACGCTGGTGGGGTTCGAAAGGTGTTAGTTGCATGAGGCAGAGCGCAGTAATTCAGAGAAATTGGCAGTCTCTGATCAAGCCTGAAAAGCTTGAAGTCGAGCCAGGCGCCGATCCGTCGCGCGTCGCCACCGTCGTCGCCGAACCGCTGGAGCGCGGCTTCGGCATGACCCTGGGCAACGCGATACGCCGCATCCTGCTGTCGTCGCTGCAGGGGGCGGCGGTGACCGCGGTGCAGATCGACGGGGTGCTGCACGAATTCAGCAGCGTCGCGGGTGTGCGCGAGGACGTGACAGACATCGTGCTTAACATCAAGCAGCTTGCGCTGCGGATGCACGGTGAGGGACCGAAGCGGATGACGCTGACCGCGACGGGCCCCGGAGAGGTCCGCGCCGGTCAGATCCAGCCCGGGCACGATATCGACATCATGAACCCCGAGTTGGTCATCTGCACCCTGGATGACGGCATCAAGCTGGGCATGGAGTTCACCGTCAACCTGGGCAAGGGCTATCAGCCATCCAGCGTGAACCGGCCGGAAGACGCGCCGATCGGACTGATCCCGGTCGACTCGATCTACTCGCCGGTACGCCGGGTGTCCTACAGCGTTGCGCCGACCCGCGTGGGTCAGGTTACCGATTACGATAAGCTGCTGCTGACAGTGGAGACGAACGGGGCGGTGACGCCGGAGGACTCGGTGGCGCTGGCCGCGCGCATCCTGCAGGACCAGCTGCAACTGTTCATCAACTTCGATGAGCCACAGCAGATCCGCGCCGAGGAGCCGCAGGACGACCTGCCGTTCAATCGCAACCTGCTGCGCAAGGTGGACGAGCTGGAATTGTCCGTGCGCAGCGCGAACTGCTTGAAGAACGACAATATTGTTTATATCGGCGACCTGGTACAGAAGTCCGAGCAGGAAATGCTGCGCACGCCGAACTTCGGCCGCAAGTCGCTTAACGAGATCAAGGAAGTTCTCACATCCATGGGTCTCGGCCTGGGCATGAGCGTCGCCGGTTGGCCGCCGGAGAACATAGAAGACCTGGCCAAGCGGCTTGAAGAACCTTTCTGAGCCGGCAAAAGGAACCGATCAATGCGTCACGGAGTTGCCGGCCGGAAGCTCGGCGTTACCTCGACCCATCGCCTGGCGATGTTCCGCAACATGGCCCATGCGCTGCTGAAGCACGAGCAGATCACCACGACGCTGCCGAAGGCGAAGGAGCTTCGTCCGGTGACGGAGAAGCTGATCACCCTGGGCAAGAAAGGCGGCTTCGCCAACCGGCGCCTGGCCTACGCGGAGCTGCGCGACGACGTCATCGTAACCAAGCTGTTCAGCACGTTGGCGGAACGGTACCGGGCTCGCGCGGGCGGCTATACGCGGGTGCTGAAGGCTGGTGTCCGCTACGGCGACGCCGCCGACATGGCGGTGATCGAACTGGTTGATCGCGACAAGACCGCGAAGGGCCAGGACAGCGGTCCTGTGCAGGTCAGGGAGGACGACGAGTCCGACGAATAACCTGCCGGTCCTTGGTGGCAGGACGGCGGTTCAGGTCCACACCGGCTCAGCGGTCTTCCCGCCGGATGCCGACCCTATGTTCGCTGGCGCCGCGACGAAACACGACCCAGCGCTGCCTCAGGCTGAGACGTCGGGCAGAATTCGCCTGAGCCGGTCGCGTATACTATGTTGGGCACGTGTCCGACCGTGAAGATCTTTTCGCCGCCGCCGAACCGGCGTTGCCGCCACAGGGCGGTCCGCGGGAGCATGACGCCAACCGGCCGCTCGCGGATCGGCTGAGGCCGGCGACACTCGACGAGGTCGTCGGCCAGGATCACCTCCTCGGTCCCGACGGAACCCTGACGCGGATGCTGGCGCGCGGTTCACTGGCCTCGCTGATTTTCTGGGGTCCGCCCGGGGTCGGCAAGACCACCATCGCCCGCCTACTCGCGGCCCGGGCGACACTTGGCTTCGTGCAGCTGTCGGCGGTGTTTTCAGGTGTCGCCGATCTCAAGCGCGCATTCGATGACGCGACCAGGCGTCGCCGAACCGGGCAAGGCACGTTGCTGTTCGTCGATGAGATCCATCGCTTCAACCGGGCGCAGCAGGATGCGCTTCCTGCCGGTAGTGGAGAACGGCACGGTGACACTGGTCGGCGCCACGACGGAGAACCCGTCGTTCGCGCTCAACGGTGCGCTGCTGTCCCGTTGTCAGGTCCTGGTTCTCCGGCGATTGGACGATCCCGCGCTCGAGCAGTTGCTCGCCCGTGCCGAAGGCGAGCTGAAGCGCCCGCTGCCACTCACCGGCGAAGCCCGCGGCACGCTTCGGGCCATGGCCGACGGTGACGGACGTTACATACTCAACATGGCCGAACAGGTCGCCGCATTGCCGCCTGACACGCCGCCGCTGGACGTCGCCGACCTTTCCAGCCTGCTGGCCAGGCGCGCGGCGCTGTACGACAAGGACCGGGAAGAGCACTACAACCTGATTTCGGCGCTGCATAAATCGTTACGGGGATCCGACCCCGACGCCGCGCTATATTGGTTCGCCCGCATGCTGAACGGCGGCGAAGATCCCCGCTACATCGCGCGCCGTCTGGTCCGCTTCGCGGCCGAGGACGTGGGCATGGCGGACCCGAATGCTCTGCCGCTGGCACTGGCAGGCTGGGAGACATACGAGAGACTGGGCACACCCGAGGGCGAACTAGCCATCGCTCAGGTCGTTGTCTATCTGGGCACCGCGCCGAAGTCGAACGCACTTTACACCGCGTACGGCATGGCCCGGGCCGCGGCGAAATCGACCGGCAGTCTGATGCCGCCAGCGCATATTCTGAACGCTCCAACCAAATTGATGAAGCAACTCGGTTACGGCGCCGGTTATGAATACGATCACGGCATCGAGGAGGCCTTTTCCGGGCAGAACTATTTTCCGGACGGCATGGATCGGATCGAGTTCTACCGGCCGCAGGACCGCGGTTTCGAACGCGAGATCGCCCGGCGCCTGGAACACTGGTCCGGCCTTCGCGCCAAGCGCGCGGCCGGTGATGAGCGATCATGATCGGATACGACCGGGCCTTGGGGTGGCGGGTCGCGCCTTCCACGACGATCCGCTGAGATTGACGCCGGCCATGGTCGCTTGACCGAGTGGACGCACGGCGCCAAATCCCCCGCATGACCATCCAGGCAAGCATCGTGACCGAGGATGAGGCCGGCATCCGCCTCGATCGGTGGTTCCGCCGGCATTTTCCGGGCGTGCCGCAGAGCGCGATCCAGAAGCTGTGCCGGACCGGCAAGATCCGGGTGGACGACAGCCGCGCCGAGACCGCGACCCGGCTTGTGGCCGGCCAGTCGATTCGGCGTGCCGCCGATGTCGGAGCCGGACGAAGACGTGCCTGATGAGACTACGCGTTCGGTCCGGCTAGATCCGGGCGAAGTCCGCGATCTGCAAAACCTGGTGATTTATCAGGACGATCACATCCTGGTGCTGAACAAACCGCATGGGCTGCCGGTGCAGGGCGGCCCCGGCATTGTCCGCCACCTGGACGGAATGCTGGACCTGCTGCGGTTCGACGGTGCCCATCGGCCGCGGCTGGTGCATCGGCTGGACCGTGACACATCAGGCGCATTGCTGCTGGCGCGCACCCCAGGCACCGCCGCGAAGCTTGCCGCTGGTTTTCGCGGGCGGGACATTGAGAAAACCTACTGGGCGGTGGTGGCCGGCCGGCCGGTTCCGGTCGAGGGCCGCATAGACATGCCGTTGATCCGCATCGGGGGCACCCGTGGGGAGCGCACCGCTCCGGCCGAGCGTGACGACCCCGAGGGGGCGCGCGCTGTGACCGATTACCGGACGCTGGATCACGCCGCCCAAAAACTGGCGTGGCTGGAGTTGAAGCCATTGACCGGGCGCACCCACCAACTGCGCGTGCATTGTGTTGCCATTCGCGCGCCGATCCTGGGTGACGTCAAGTATGCCGAACCGGATCAGAACAATGCCTTCGCCGCGATCGTCGAGGGTCTGGCGAAAGAGCTTCACCTGCACGCCAGACGGCTGGAGTTGCCACACCCCGCGGGCGGCAGGCTGGTGGTTGAAGCCGATTTGCCACCCCATATGAAGGCGACGTTTCAGACGCTGGGCTTTCACGCGCCGCCAGCGCAACCAGCAGAAAGACGCCGATGAAATCGCGCCGCCGCTCCGCCTGGAAAACGCCCTGGCGCCTCGCACTGTTCGCGGTTCTGGCCGTTGTCGTCGTTGCGGCCGGTTCGATTGGCGTCTTCGTGGCCAGATTTGACCCGGACAGTTTGAAGCCTCGCATCATCGAAGCCGTCAAGCGCGCCACCGGCCGTGATCTGGCGCTGAACGGCCCGATCGGCCTGAAGTTGTCCCTCAAGCCAACCATCGAGGCGCGTGATGTCGCCTTCGCCAATCCGGCTGGGTTTTCTCGCCCGCAAATGGTCACGCTCGACCGGATGCAACTACAGCTTGGCTTGCTGCCGCTGTTGTCGCACCGGGTCGAGATCGACCGCCTGGTACTGATCGATCCCGACATTTTGCTGGAAGTCGACCCGGCCGGGCGCCCCAATTGGCACATGTCACCAGACGTGTCGCCGCCGGCAGCTTCCACGCCACCGCCACAAGACACCTCCCAGGGGCACGACGGCGGCCGGACCATTGTGAGCGCGGCGGCGATCAGTATTCAGCACGGCAAAATTGCCTATCGTGACGACCGCACCAAGAAGGTCACGACACTCGACCTGTCGACACTGGATGTCGCCGCCGCATCGCCCGATGCGCCGCTGCACCTGGAGTTGAACGCGACCTATAACGGGACCGCCATCAACCTGGTCGCCGACACCGGCGGGCTCGCCCGGCTGCAGGACAACGCGGCAACAACGCCTTGGCCGATGAAACTCGCGGTGACCGCCGCAGGGGCCAGGCTGGTGGCGGACGGATCGCTGACCCAGCCGTTGCTGGGAAAGGGCTACGACCTGTCGCTGAGCGGTACGGCATCTGATCTGGCGGCCCTGGCACCGCTCCTTCCAGGCATCAGCACGCCACCCCTGCGGGACGTCAGCTTCGCGGCAAAACTTGCCGATCGGGGCGGTGAATGGCCCACCGTGTCGGCGTTGGCGCTGCATGTCGGGGCGTCCGATCTTGCCAGCCGAGATTCCGGGCCTGTTCGTGAACGGGCTGGATATCGCCGGATCTGCACTGGAGCAGCCGATCAAGGCCGACCTTGATGCGCGCCTGAGTGACGCCCCTCTGACAATGACCGCGACGCTCGGCCCTCCGGCGCTGCTGCTGCCCGGAGCCAAGCCGCGGCCGTTTCCGGTCGACGTGACGGCGCGGGCGGCGGGAGCAACTCTGACCGCCAAGGGCGAAGTGGCCGATGCCGCCGCGTTGACCGGGGCGAACCTTGCGCTGGCGGCGCAGATACCGGACCTGGCGGCGCTGTCTCCCCTCGCCCGCAACCCGCTGCCGCCGCTGAAGTCCATCGCCTTTCAGGGCACCTTGACCGACGCCACCGGAGGACTTCGGAACGGGGTGACGGTGCATGCCCTTACCTTGAACAGCCCGGTCGCCGATCTCGCCGGTGAGGCGCAGCTTGGCCTGCAGCCTCGGATTTCCCTCACCGCGACGCTGACGTCGAATCACATCGACCTCGATGCTGTGAAGGCCGCGATCGATCAGTTGCCGGCGCCTTCGTCGGCGGCTGCACAGCCGGCGGCCCCCCCGGACGCCAAGGCACCACCGCGCAAGCGTGACGACCGTATCTTTTCCGACCAGCCGATTCCGTTCGACCAGCTTCGGCGAGCCGACACCGACGTGCGGCTGACGGTTGCAAGCCTGCGTGCCGGCGGGGCGGATTACAAGGCGATCGCCGTCCACGCGGCGCTGGCGGGTGGCAAGCTGACGATGGACCACTTCACCGCGAACCTCCCGCAAGGGCACCTGGAGGCCAAGCTCTCGGCCGACGCCAGCCAGCCGACGCCGCCGATGCACGTATCGCTGCGTGCGTCCGGCCTGGGGCTGAAGTCCGTGTTCGCCCTTCTGGGCCAGCCACCCTACGCCAACGGCAATCTCGACGCCTATGCCGAACTAAGCGGCGCCGGCTCGACCCCCCATGCCATCGCCGGCTCGGTGGACGGCTCACTGGGTCTGGCGATCCCCGGCGGTTCGCTCGACAATCGCCTGCTGGGCAGCGTCCTTGGCCGGGTGATGGACCCGCTCAACGCGCTCGATCTGGTCGGGCGCGGCGGCAGCAGCGAGCTTCGCTGCTTTGGCGTGCGGCTTGACGCGCGGCACGGTGTCGGCACCATCGGGGCGATGGCGCTGAGTTCGTCGCTGCTGACCATGACAGGCAGCGGGACGATCAACCTCGGTGAGGAGACGCTGGGTCTGACATTGCGGCCCGAGGCCCGCATCGCCGGCCAGCCGGTCGTAGTGCCGGTCACGGTCACCGGCCCGATTCAGGCGCCGAAGGTTGGGGTCAGCAAGATCGGCGCCGCGGAGTCGAATATCGGTGCGGTGGCCGGCGCGATAGCCGGCAATGCCTCGCCGCTGGGCGCCCTGAGCGGACTGCTTGGCGCGGACAAACTGCTGAGCGGCGGTGGTGGGGATGTATGCGGCCCGGTTCTGGCGGCGGCGCACGGCGGCAAGGCACCACCCGAAAGCGAGACCTCCCACCCCAAGGCAGGAAATCCGGCTCCTCCCAATCCCGCCGCCGTGCTGCGGAACCTGTTGCGGTGAGGGGTTACGATTGAGGCGTTTCTGGGACAGCGCGACGGCTGAGCCGGTGGCGGGTGGCTATGGGATCATGCTCGACGGGCGACCGATGCGGCTGCCCGGTGGCTCTGCCTTGGTCATTGGACCACCCCGTCTGGCGCTCGCGGTGGCCGAGGAATGGCAGCAGGCGGGGCAGGACAAGGGCGGCGAGATGAACTTCTCGGACACCCCGCTCACACGTCTGGCCGGTACCGCGCAGGAGCGGATCGCTCCCGATCCAGCGCCCACCATCGATGCGATCGCGCGCTACGGCGAGTCGGATCTGCTGTGCTACCGGGCCGAATCGCCTCAGGGTCTGGTCCAGCGACAGCGGCAGTTGTGGCAACCCTGGCTGGACTGGGCGGCGCTTCGGTATGACGCGCCGCTTCGGGTCACCGCCGGCGTTGGCTATATCAAGCAGCACAAGGACAGCATCGAGGCACTGAAGCGAACGGTCGAGCGGCTGGATGTGCATGTTGTTGCCGGCCTCGGTATCGCCGTTCCAGCACTTGGCAGCCTGGTCCTGGGCCTTGCCTTGGCCGCGGGCGAACTGGGCGCCGAGGCCGGCGACGGCGCTCGGTGCATTGGATGAGTTGTTTCAGGCCGAGCTCTGGGGTGAAGATGCGGAGGCGGCGGCGAGGCGGCCGGCGGTCGGCGCTGAGATCGCGCTGGCCGCCCGGTATATCGCCCTGACCCGGGAGAATGCTGAATGAACGCCAAGCGCCTGATTATTGCCGGCGAGGTGCAAGGCATTGGATATCGTCACTGGATGGTAGCGAAGGCGCGTGAGCTGGGTGTGTCCGGCTGGGTCCGTAACCGCCGGGACGGCACGGTCGAGGCGTTGATCGCGGGCGATGTGGCGTCGGTCGAAGAACTGTCCCGGCTTTGCCGCCGCGGTCCCCGAATGGCTCAGGTCAGCAGCATATCGGAGGAGTTGGCCGATCCGCCGGCCGAGCCGGGGTTTCATAGTGGCGTCGGAGTGATACCACCTCGTCTCAGGCGTGCGTTCATGGCAGCCCGGCCGCGTCGTAGGTTTCCAGCATGATCTCGTCCAGCCGACGGCCGGGCGCGAATGCCGCCAATCCAGGCGGTCGCGCCACACCTTCCGGCATGCGAGGACACGTCTCGACCTCAGCGACTACCGTGCGCACGGGAAATTTCGCCGCGTAGATGGGCAGAGCATAATCCTCCTCTTCGTCACCGACACCTTTGGAACGGATCTTGGCGGAGGCCTGATCAATCACCATGCCGATGAGCGTTGTCGCCTTCAGTTCCAGCGCGGTGCTGGTTCGCAGTGTCGCCGCGCGGCCGGGGTAGAATCGGTTCGATCATCCGATCCAGTGCACGCGACTTCTCCAGCGCGTCCTCAATGATGTGGGCGGTGCCAAAGCACATGGCCGAACGGTAGTCGACCGAATGATTGAATCCGCATCGTGCAAGCACCAGGCTGTCGAGATGGGTCACGGTCAGGCACACCGGCAGTCCGTCCCGCTGCGATCGCAGCATGCGGCTGGCAGAAGACCCGTGCCAGTATAGATGGTCGCCTTCTCGCCAGAAGGCCGTGGGGGTGCAGTACCGGCTGGCCATCAATGATGTAGGCGATGTGGCATATCATCGCCGCATCAAGGAGCGGGATAAATGCTTGCGCGGTCATAACGGCCGCGTTCGTGCAGCCGCCGCAGGCGGTTGCGATCGGACGTGGGAAATCCGTCGCTGCCAGCATCAATATGTCTCGGCATGTGTGTTCCTCATGACCCTGCGGGGAATTCTATCAGTTCAGTCTAGCCCCTGAAGGTCCATTTAGGAGCGAGCGGCTGCTACCACTGCGGGCGAGAGTTCGGCGGTCTGTTCCGCCAGATGTGCGCCACCGGACCGAGCCGCGGAGGTTCGGAGCGATTTTATGCCCATCCACCGATGCACGGTCGTCGATCAGAACAGTTTGCCCCCGTCGGGCACCAGCAGGTCAGGCTTGACCAGCACCACGGCACCGTCCGCGTCGGGCATCCCCAGGGTCAGCACCTCGCTGATGAATGGCCCGATCTGGCGCGGCGGGAAATTCACCACGGCGCAGACCTGACGGCCGATGAGCTGGTCCGGCTTGTAGTGAACCGTAAGCTGGGCACTGGACTTTTCACGCCGACCTCGGGTCCGAAGTCGATTGTCAGCTTGAATGCCGGTTTGCGAGCCTCGGGGAAAGGCCGCGCATCGACCATGGTGCCCACGCGGATGTCGACGCGCTCGAAATCGGCATAGTCGATCTGGTTCTGCATGGCCGTCCCCCTGTCGCGTTGCCAAGCCTGCCGCCTGATATATTGTGACTTTTTGTCGTCCCTGCCCCGAGGTTTCCAATGCGCGATTTTCAGTTTCCCGGGCGTAGCCCGGTTTATGCCACCCACGGCATGGCGGCAACCTCGATGCCGGCGGCGACGCTGACCGCGCTCGATGTCCTCCGGGCCGGCGGCAATGCGCTGGATGCGGCGGTCGCCGCGGCGGCGGTGCTGTGCGTGATCGAGCCGCAATCGACCGGCATCGGCGGGGACTGCTTCTGCCTTTACGCGCCGGCCGGCACTGGCCAGGTGCATGCCCTGAACGGTTCCGGTCGCGCCCCGGCCGCCGCCACGATCGACTGGTATGAGAGCCACCAGATCCGTGCCATCGAGAGCACCTCGGCCCACGCGGTCACGGTACCCGGGGCTGTCGGCGCGTGGGAATGCCTGCTCAAGGCGCATGGCCGCAAAGGCTTGGACGAGCTGCTGCGTCCAGCCATCCGCTATGCCGATGATGGCTGGCCGGTGCACCCCAAAGTCTCCCAGGACTGGAAGCACAGCGAGGGTAAGCTGCGCCAGGGCGGGGCCTTGCACTTCCTGCCGGGCGGCATGGCCCCCACGGCTGGCGACCTGTTCGCCCAGCAGGCCCTGGCGGAGACTCTGCGAGCCATCGCTCGGCACGGCGCCAAGGCGTTCTACGAGGGGCCGGTTGCCGCCGACATGGTCGCCACGTTACGGGCGCGCGGCGGATTGCACACCGAGGAGGACTTTGCCGCCGGCCTGCACAATGCCGAATTCGTCGAGCCGATCACGCTGAACTGGAAGGGTTATGACGTCTATCAGTGCCCGCCCAACGGCCAGGGGCTGCTGGTGTTGATGATCCTGGGGATGCTCGGCGGCCTGCCCTCGGCGCCGGACGGCCCATCCGGGGTGATCCGCGCGCACCGCCATGTCGAGGCGGCGCGGCTGGCGTACCGTGACCGCGACGCCTTTCTGGCCGATCCGGGCGCCGTCGACGTTCCGGTGAAGAAACTGCTAAGCCCGGACTATCTGGCGGCACAGCGGGCGCTGATCTCCGACACCGCCGCGATACGTGACCTGCCGGCGGCGGGCGAGTTGGTGCTGCCGCCTCACCGGGACACGGTCTACCTGTGCGTCGTCGACAAGGACGGCAACGCATGCAGCTTCATCAATTCGCTGTTCAGTTCGTTCGGCAGCGGCATCCTGTCGCGGCAGTCCGGGGTCATGCTGCACAACCGCGGCTCCGGCTTCCGGGTCGAGCGTGGCCACCCCAACTGCATCGCGCCGCGCAAGCGTCCGATGCACACCATCATTCCGGGCATGCTGATGCAGGGCGGCCGGGCGGTGATGCCGTTCGGGGTGATGGGCGGGCATTATCAGCCGATGGGCCAGTCCTGGTTCCTGACCAACTTTCTGGAGTATGGGCTGGATATTCAGGAGGCGATCGATCTGCCTCGGCTGTTTCCTACCAGGGAAGCTGGAGGTGGAGCGCGGTATCCCGGACGAAGTCGTGCGCAGGCTGGCAGCGATGGGGCACCATCCGGAGCCAGCCGACCGGCCACATGGCGGCGGCCAGGCGATCTGGATCGATCACCAGCGGGGTTGCCTGGTTGCGGGCTCGGAACCACGCAAGGACGGGCTGGCGCTGGGGTATTAGCAACGGATCGATGCGAAGGTGCCGGCAGGCAGGCGATGCCGCGACTTGTCAAGCGTTTCGGACCGGGCGGGCGTTTCGGTAACGCAGTGCATCCACGACCAGAGCAAAGGCCGGTGAGGGATTTCGCCGGCTTGGGTAGTAAAGGTGATAACCTGAAAAGTTGGGACACCAGTCTTCAAGCACTCGTATGAGACGACCCTCGGCGAGGTGAGGCTGGGCGAGATCTTCTGGCACATAGGCCAGGCCGAATCCGGCCAGCACCGCGTTGAGCATTTGAAAGGTCCCGTTGAAGGCGAGCTGGCCCTCGACGTGAACCTTCAGCTCACGCTTGCCTTTCGCGAACTCCCACGCGTAGAGCCCGCCATGAGTGGGCAGCCGCAAATTGATACAGTTGTGGTCAACCAGGTCCTGTGGCTTTTCGGGCGGTGAACGCTTCTGGAAATACGACGGCGCCGCAACGACCGCCATGCGGGTATCCGGTCCGATGCGCACGGCGATCATGTCCTTTGCGACCTGCTCGCCGCTTCGCACGCCCGCGTCAAAACGTTGGGCAACAATATCGGTCAGGCCATAGTCGATGATGATCTCGACCCTGATGTCCGGATACTGCCGCAGGAATTGCGTTAGTTTTGGCCAGACAATGGTGTCGGCGGCATAGTCGGTGGCAGTGATGCGAACCGTCCCGGCTGGCCTCTCCCGCAGCTCACTCAAGGCATCAAGCTCGGCGTCGATCTCCTCAAACCGAGGACCCAGCGTACGCAGCAGTCGTTCGCCGGCCTCGGTCGGTGAGACGCTGCGTGTGGTGCGGGTCAGCAGCCGAAGACCGAGTCGCTCCTCAAGTCCGCGGATGGTATGACTGAGCGCGGACTGCGAAACGCCGAGCTGCGCGGCTGCCCTGGTGAAACTGCGCTCTTTTGCGACCGCGACGAAGGCGAGCAGATCGTTGAAGTTTTCGCGTGGCATTCATGAGCCTGAATCATAAGCGTGTGCGGATCATAGCGGGTAGTTTGCGACGGATGCAGGTCCTAAATCAGGACTGGCAACCGGCATGCCCCGCCGGCGCTCCGGCATCACAGGGAAACAGATCATGACGAATTTCGACGCGGAAACCCTGCGCGAATTGCACCAATTGCAGGAGGTCCACATCCGGACCGATAAGCACCCGGACAGCGCGATCGTGATATGGCTGGCGGTGGCGGACGATGAAGTCCTCGTGCGTTCGTGGCTCGGCACCAAGGGACGTTGGTACAGAGACCTCGCGGCGGGCGGGGCAGCCACGCTGGAGTTTGCCGGCAAGCGGCTGCCTGTGCGCGCGATCCCGGCCAGTGACCCCGATGCGGTCGCCCGGACCAGCCGCGAAATCCTGAGGAAGTATCAGCGTAGCAGCCATGCGCAGGAAATGGTGCGCGCTGAAATATTGCCCACCACGATGCGGCTCGAACCGGGCTGACCCTTCCCCGACGCCGGGAAGTGGGAGATCATATCAGCGACAGTGCCGGGTATCACGCTGTTGCCGATGGCCTGATGGAGCACGTGGCAAACTCTGATCTGCCGCAGAGGCGCGAACATTGATTGTGTCAACGAAACGAAGGAAAGAAAACGATGGAGATCATGCGAATTGGTTCACGGCCTTCCGGCAAGGGGCCGACAGAATATTTCACCGGCTCGGTTCGGATCGACCCGCTATTCCAGCCACCCGATCCCGCGCGTGTTCGTGGCGCCAGCGTCACGTTCGAGCCCGGCGCCCGGACCGCCTGGCACATTCATCCGCTGGGTCAGACGTTGATCGTCATGGCCGGCTGCGGGTGGGTTCAACGCGAAGGCGGACCGGTGGAGGAAATCCGGCCGGGTGACGTCGTCTGGTTCTCGCCGAACGAGAAGCATTGGCATGGGGCCACGGCGACCACGGGCATGACCCACATCGCCCTTCAGGAAGCGCTGAACGGCAAGGTCGTCGACTGGATGGAAAAGGTGACCGACGAACAATACCGCAAGTGAGCCGCCGCGACGGCTCCAGTCGGTAAACACAAAGGCAGGATGCAACAAATGCAAAAGCGCAAACTTGGCAACAGCGGCCTCGAAGTTTCTGCCATCGGGCTTGGCTGCATGGGCATGACCGACGCCTACGGTCAAAAGCCGGACAAGGAGAAGATGATCCCGATCATCCGCGCCGCCGTCGAGCACGGCGTCACCTTCTTCGACACCGCGGAAAACTATGGCCCGTTCAGGAATGAGGAACTCGTCGGCGAAGCCTTGGCTCCGTTCCGCAAAGACGTCGTGATTGCCACCAAGTTCGGCCATAACATCGACCCGAATACCGGTGAGCGACTCGGCGGCCAGAACAGCCGCCCAGATCATATCAAGATCGCCACGGAAGGCATGCTGAGGCGCCTGAGGACCGACTATATCGACCTGCTCTATCAGCACCGCGTCGACCTCGACGTGCCGATGGAGGACGTCGCGGGAGCGGTCAAGGAGCTTATTCAGCAGGGAAAGGTCAGGCATTTCGGCCTGTCCGAGGCGGGCGCGCAATCGATCCGCCGCGCCCATGCGGTCCAGCCGGTCACCGCGCTGCAGAGCGAATACTCGCTGTGGACGCGGGAACTCGAGGCCGAAATCCTACCAACCCTGGCCGAGTTGGGCATCGGCCTGGTCCCCTACAGCCCGCTGGGAAAAGGCTTCCTCACCGGCAAAATCGACGAAACGACAACGTTCAAGAATTCGGACCTGCGTGGCCGGATCCCGCGCTTCGAGCCGGACGCCCGCAAGGCCAACCTGGCCCTGGTGGACCTGCTGGGTCGGATCGCGGCACGCAAAGGCGCAACGACCGCGCAAGTCGCGCTCGCCTGGCTGCTTGCCCAAAAGCCCTGGATCGTGCCCATCCCAGGCACGACCAGGCTCGCGCGTCTCGAAGAGAACGTTGGAGCTGCCTCGGTCGATCTTGCCGCCGACGATCTGCGCGAGATCGAGGATACGGCTGCGAAGATCACGGTGCGGGGGGCACGGTATCCCGAAGAGCTCATGAAATTGTCAGGGCGCTGAACCTGGGGCGCGGCGCCCGAGGAGGCTATGGGCGGGATCGGATTATTCTCGCACGTTGCCTAAGCGGTGAAGGCGAGCAACTCGGCCGCGACTTCAGCGGGCTTATCCAACTCGGCCAGATGTCCGGCGCCGGCGATGACGCGGGTCGTGGTCTGCCCGGCGATTCCCCCGCCGATCCCCTTTGCGAACACCTCGGCATACGCAGGCGGCATCAGACGATCGTGCTCGCCCCATAGCAGCAGCGTCGGCGCCTTGATCAGCCGCAGCCGCCTCTCGATCCGGGTATTGCCCAAAGGCCAGAAGATCCGCGCGGCGGCCTCGTTGGCGCGAACCTGTTCGATCGGCCACTCGATCGAATTGGCGCCGTCCGGCGGCGCCTTCAGCGCTGACCAGGCCTCGGGATCGGCGCACATGAGAGCAGGCACCGCGTCGGCCCGCTGAGCCCACGGATCGGTCGGTGGGTTAGCTTCGTCGAACAGTCCGAACGGTGCGATCAGTGCCAGCCTGCGCACGCTGTCTGGCCAGAGCGCGGCGCACTCAGCCGCGAGGGACGCGCCAACCGAGCTACCCGCCAGATCGGCGCCGGCGAGACCCGCCTTCTCGAGAATTTCGTGCACGGCGAGCAGCCAGTCGAGATGGGAATCGAGTTCCGCGTGGCCGCGGTCACCCCCAGGAAACCCCGGCAGCGAAGGGACAATGACGGTGCGGGACGCGGCAAGTTCATCGAGAAAAGGCACCCAGCGAGGCAGGCCACCAAACCCTGCCAGGAAGCCCAGACGCGGGCCGTTACCCTTGCGCCAGACGCGGATCGGAAAACCGCCGACTTCGATCGTCGACGCGTCGGGGGGCGACATCTCAGTTGAGCTCAACACTTTGCTCCGCGGTCAGCTTCGGAATGAATGCGGTCAGCCTCGGCGCGACAACGGCACCTTCTCGGGCGCGGTGAAGATCACGAGACCGTCGGTCCGGCGCTAGTTCACGCTGCAAACGAGCCCGCGATGCGACGCCAAAATCGTGAAGGAAGACATCAGTTGAAACGCATCCGCTCCCCTGATTCGGTAACCATCAACCGATGAGAAAAGGCAAGGTCTACGGTCGAGTATCATGGTGAGAATTTTGGTATGTCAACCGCTCCGGACCACCGCCGCGACAGGCTTGACAAGTTATAAACCCGGCGCGGTTCCGGAACGTCCCATTCGGAACGATAAGATCGGCCGCACAGGACTAGCCCGGGGCTTGCGACGACTGTTTGTTTCAGCGGAACTCCCTCGGGCAAGGGCTCCGCACTCAACGAACGTATCCCTCGATTTCGTCCTTCGCCCAGGCGATCACCTGATTGATCGATTGGCCGCTGTAAAGCCGGCCCCACATGGCGGAAATGCAGGCGCGATTGGTCATTGGGATCGCATACTCGGGCGGCGCGGGATATCCCGCGACACTCGGCAGCGAGTTATGCCATGGGCGGATCGGGTAATTGTACATCGTCCCCCTGGGCGGCTCGACGTTGGCCCAGATCTTGAAATCGGCCATGCTGAGCTGTGGCGGCAGGTTGAAGCCCTCGCAGACGTCGTCCCGCTGCTCGATCTGATCTCGCTGCAGCAGGTATTCGATCAGTTCCTTCGCCGCGGTCTTGTTCTTGCTGAATTTCCAGATGCCGTAGAACATGTAGACGTAGGGGATATAGCGCCCGTTCGGTCCAGCGGGACATGGGAATGTCCAGCAGTCCTTGGCAACGTCCGGGGCATCGCGTTTCGCCACCGCCCACGCCGACGGCGGATTCCAGATCAGCGCGCTTTTGCCGGAGATCAGCGCGCGATTGTTCGAGGCGTCATCGTAGCTAACCGTGTCGGACGGGAAGAACCTGACCAGTCTCTGGCCGTACTCCAGCACTTTCCGTACGTTGTCGGAATCAACCTTGATCTGTCCGTCGGCACTGACCAGTTCGGCGCCGAACGCGCGGAAAATGGCGCCGACAGTGTTGTTCGAGTCGCCGGTCCCACCCACCCCCATGCCGAATGGATAGCCGGCCTTGGCACAGGCTTCGGCCGCCTTCAGGAAGGTGTCATAGTTCCACTCGGCGGCCTGGGGCGTGGCGCCGGGTTCCGCCGGGTACATCGCCTGGATATCGATGCCGGCGAACTTCTTCAGCATGCTGATGCGGCCGCAGCAGGTCAGGTTCGCTGTAGGGTCGGTGCCGGGAATTGCCAGCCAATTGTCCTTGGGCTTCGCCAGATATTCGACCACCGGATCGAATTTGCCGTATTTCGCGCTGAGGCTCTGAACGACCTCGTCGACCGGTTCCAGGTCGGCATGATAGTTGAAGGCATCCCACTGAACCATCGGCAGGGCATCGTGGCCGACCTTGGCCTGCGCCTCGGCCGCGGCGGTGATCACCAGCTTGTTGCCCTGTGAGGTGATGAAGTCGGCGGTGACCTCGACCTTGTTCTGGTCAGCCCATGCCTGAACCTGCTCGCGCATCTTCTGCGTGCCCCCCGGCACCCAGTGATCCCAAAAGCCGATATTGAGTTTGCCGGCGGCGCCCGCGGTGCGGATGTGCACCAGTGGCAGGGCCGTGGTGGCAGCGGCAACCTGCAACGTGCGTCGGCGCGTCACTCGCTTGGACATGGTCAACTCTCCCAGTTCGGCGCGGTTGATCCGCGACCGTTATCGTCTTGCGACCGGCGCCGTACCGGGCGAGCCTGCGTGGCAGCCACCGGCGGCAGCTGGTCTTGATGGCCCGCCAAGGCCGCCGCCACAAGATTGCATTCCACTATCGCGCCAAATCGGTTTGAAATGCCACCGGATTTGCCGTGGGGCGCGGTGCCGACCGTCGCGTGAAAGATGAAGATTTCTGGTAGTCGCTGTTGACCCGGCCACAATTAGGTTGCGTTCTCGGTCCGGTCAATCTGCCGCCGAACGCAGCGCGGAAGGTTGCGTGGCTGATAAAACCGCCGCCGGCCGGCGCCGCAATGCCAAACCGGCGGCCACCAGCATCAAGGCCATGCCGAGCGCATCGCCCCAATCGAGCTTCTCCTCGAAAAAGGTGGAGCCGACGGCTACCGCGATGACCGGCGAGATGAAGGCGTAGGTGCCGGGACGGCTGGCGCCCCAATCGCGGACCAGCAAGAAATACATTGTGGTGGACATCAGCGCGCCGGGAACCAGTAGATACAGCCAGGCCAGGAACGCCGGCCATCCCCAGGCGAGCCGCATGGACTGCCACGCGCCCGGTTCGGCCACAAGCGAGGCCGACAGCAGCACCATCCCGCCGATCAAACCGGTCAGCCCAGCCAATTGCACCGGCTCCACAGTGCGCATCATCGGCCGCGTCATGACCGATCCGAGACTGTAGCACAGGCAGCCGACTGTCACCGCGCCGGCACCCGCGAGCTCACGAAAGTCCAACGTGCCGGCCAGCGCGGCGGGGCCGAACAGCGTCAGCACGCCGATCACGCCAACGAGGATCGCCGCGAACTGTCGGACGCTGAAACGCTCCTGCCCGAGCGCGACCGAAAATCCCAGCAGCGCGACCGGCGTCAGGGCTGAACTAATCACCGCCCCAAGGCCCGCTGTGATGTATTTGAGACCGTACAGCTGAATGACCTGATTGAGCGTCACCAGCATCACCGACACGAACAACAGCCTGGGCCACAGGCGAGGCGGCGGCAACACCCGCTCCGCCCGGATCTGGCGCACCGCTAATATGACAAGACCGGCCGTGCTCCAACGCAAACCAGCAAAGACGCCGGGTGAAACGGTCTGGATGCCAATCTTCATTGCCAGCCAGGTGGTGCCCCAGACAAAGCAAATGAATATGAACATCGCACGTTGCGTTGGGGTGGCGCTGCTATTCATGGGTTTCCCGGGAACGCGCCCGGCCTGACTCCACCAAATCTGTATGCGCGGGTACTGCAATGCCAGCATTTGGACGCGCTGGCTGGCATGCATGTGGGGGTGGCCGGACGCGAAATTGGTCAATACCAGCGGGTCCGTTCCCGCGTCGATCTAGCCGAAACATCATCTCGTGTCGGGGTCGCCGCTACCTGTCAGCCTCGCGGCAGGGATGATGCGAGCCGGCGGTGTGAAAGTGGTGCAGATTAGCCATACCTCGCCGAGAAGTTGGCATCGCGGACATAAATTTACCCTGGGCGCGGCAACGTTAAGACACACTTCATTTCTATCGTATTGGTTAGCAGCGAGCACTCTGGAGTTCGTACTCAACGGGAATGGTGTCTACGATGTGCACGCCGACGGTAAGCTCACTTACGCTGGCCAATATGCTGCAGGACCCGTTGATCAGGCTGGTCATGCGCAGCGACAATGTGTCGGAGGACGACCATTCCAATTTGCTGCACCGTGTCAGGCAATCGCTGATCACACGTGCGGACACAACGGACGCCGGTATTTCAATACAGGCGTAGCGCTTAGCTGCTTCCGCCCCGACGTGGCGGCGACACGGGCCCTGCGGGGTTTGCAACAATGCCCTCGGCGACCCCTGGATTTCGGCCAACGGGAGCTGTCTCCCCTACGGCGATCGGTAAGTCGACCAACAAAAGCTGTCCCGCCAATAGGGACTCGTGTTTTCTTGATACTCTCGCGTCAAAAATAAGATACATTGCGAGGGCTATCACGTGAACACGAGGAAACCTAATGGGCAGCTCCGACCACACCAGCACAGGGATCACGCTTGAGACGAGGGACAGGTTGGCCGTCCGCCATCGCGGGGGCGGCGTCCAGGCTGGCGGCGTGGCTGCCGGGCATCACGCACCCGCGGGAAGCATGACGAACGCCCCCAAAGCCTTCCACGACCCGACAGGTGATGATGATCTGAACTTGTCTGGTGCTGGCGCCACCACAAACCTCGGCACCTTCAACGGCCTGACCGATGCCATGTATCTTAGGGAGGCTGGCTCGGCTCAGGCCGTCTCGATGGGCGACATCAGCCAGGGCAGCGTTTCGGACTGTTTCCTGTTATCAGCGCTCGATGAGATTGCCAGACAGAGTGTCATCCAAGACGATCCCTCCTTCTTGCCGAGCATGATCTACCAGAACGCCAACGGCACCGAGACGGTACACCTGTTTCAGCAGATCGGCACGCCTGGCGGGGCGTTGAACTTCACCAGCAAATGGACACAGGTCAACGTCACGGTGGATAACGACTTCATCAGCGACGGCGTCAACGCTCAGGCCGGCCAGGCCCAGTCCGGCTCGCAGAAGGAAATCTGGCCTTCGGTGATCGAAAAGGCCGTTTCCACTCTTTGGGGCGGCTATCCCAGCTCGGTGCAGGATGGTGGAGTGCCGCTGGTCGCCATGGAAGCAATGACCGGCCAAGCAGGCTTCCTGGCCTCGCCGCTCGGGCTCACGGCCGCGACGCTCGCTTCATGGACCAATAACAACGACCTGATCACGTTCGACACAACTTACGCAGACTCCACGTATAACCTGATCGGCGATCATTCATATGCCTTCGCCGGTTACGACGGTTCGGGGCCCACCGAGAAGATCAAGTTGCAAAATCCCTGGGGTTTCGATCAGCCCAGCGAGGTTCCGCTGTCAGCGATCGCCGCCGGCATGACGCAGATCGACCGGCTCTGTGTCGGCCATTTCTATCGCGGCGCGGGAGACGGCGGGCATCTGGTCGGCTAATCGTCCGACCACATTCCATGGTCCACGGGCCTTTTTTCAAACAACCTCAAACCGGTCATCGGACAACTCGCCCGGACGATCACAGCCATCCGGCAATGCGGTTTCAACCGCGCTTGATCCGGGCGCCGGGGTCAGTAGCCCCGAGAGCAGCACTTTCAACCCGCTATGCGACGGGCCGCGTACCGGTGCACCCAAGGATGGCCGATCTGACCGAGAGATGGCACAATTGCGCAACTGCTGAAGGAGGTGCGGCAATGCCGACCTATCAATACGAATGCCCGGACTGCGGTCCATTCAACGAGGTCCGCCCAATGGCGGAGTATGACCAACCTCAACCGTGTCCGGACTGCTATGCGATGGCGCCACGGTTGTTGACGATGGCGGCGATCGGCGGCGGGGCGCCAAGCGCTGATCCCGGTGCCGCGCCAACGGCGGCGCATGCTGGCGGGTGCAGTTGTTGTGCCGTGCCGCGCCGGTTTTCGGCGGAAGCGGTATAACCGCGCTGCCCGGCCGCCTGGACTTAACCGCTTACCGGGTCATCTGAATGCGAGCGGTTTGGCCGGGCGAGCCCGCGAGTGAGGCAATCGCCTGGACCACGCCGCAAGTCGTCGGTGCGCTATCTCACGCCTGGGAAGAAGAAGCTGCGTTGCGGGCGATGACGATTGCCCGCGACATCCGCGCCGTCTGATCGGCGAAGGAGGGCTGTCAACTACCGCATACGTCTCGGCCGTCACAACCGTCGTGGATGATCCGCCCGATCAGCCTGGGCGCTCGCGGGGCGCACTGACCGAGGCCCTCGCTAAGCGCCTGAGCAGTCGCATGGCCGAGATCGAAGAGCAGGCACGTGAGACATTGCGCGGGGCAGCGCTTAAGCTGGTCTGCGAACTGAGTGCGCTGCGCAGCCGGCGGCGCCTCGAGGTCGCTGGCCACTTCGCCACACTGCCTCGCCTGATGGGACAGGATGTGGAACGCGCGCTCTCGGTCTTGCCGGGCCCAACGAGAGGATTTCGATTTCGATCGCCTGGTGCTGGGGGCCGCCGCGGAGCAGGTGATAGAGCTGATCGGCGGCGGCAGTTTGCTGCCTGTCCTTGTCGCCGTCGACTTCGAGTTATTCCTGGATCGTCGCCGCATGGAACGTTACGTGGCGGCATGTCAGGCGTTGGATCGGCGGTTGCAGCAGCACCTTGTCCTGGTGCTCTCCAATCTTCCACATGGCGTGCCAAGAAACCGCGTCCAGGAGTGCACGATGCGGCTGAGACCATACTGTCAGATGGTGGCATTTCAAACAGATCGACTGCACCTGCCGCCGGTTAAACTTTCCCTGCTCAGCGCCTCGATCGTGACGCTGCTGGAGAAGGACCTGAACCGATGGGCCAGCGACGATCTGGCGATGCTGGGAAAGCTGATCGAGGTATCTCACTCCCAACTGGCACGCGTTTTGGTTCAACATGTCAGCAGCCTGGACAATGCCAAACGGCTGTTGCGCATGGGGGTCGATCTCGTCACCCTGGAGAACGCGCGAGGCACGCAGCATGCCGCATGAGCGCGCGCGGCAACAGACAGTCGCGGGCCGAGCGTTCTCGTAAACCGGGGGGGTGGCCAAAGGGTACCGGTGCCAAAGCTCCTATCGCTGGGCCAGGAATCGCACGAACTCGATATTCCAGCGCGCATAACCGGGCTGTACGAAGCGAAGCCTCGAACCGATCAGCCGATGGGCGTCCGCCAGCCGATGGAACGGGATCGACGGAAACAGGTGATGTTCCGCGTGATACGGCATCTCCCACATCAACAGCCGCACCGGTGCGCTCGTCAGTGTGGTGCGGGTGTTGGTCAGTCCGTCACGGTCCTGGGTGCAGCCGGTGTGTTCGGCCAGCAGATACGCCCGCAGCAGCGGCTGGCCGATCAACTGCGGCCCGATCCAGTAAAGTAGCGGCGTCGCCCAGCCGAATAGCCAGCCGAGATCAACGAACCGCCGACCATCGCAATAGTCATTGCCCGCCCGCTGCGGATGATGCCGGGCGCCGCGGCGGCCGGGACATAGGGGTGGGCGCTCAGGTCGCCGCGCCAGCAATCCACCACAACGCCAAGCCGGAGCTGCCAGAATGGCACACCCAGTATCCGCAAGCAATAGTCACGGGGCGAGGCGGGAGGCGGCGCCATCAACTCCGGATCCTGCCCGGGGATCTGGGTGTGGCGGTGATGCGCAAGATGAAACGCGGTATAGAAATGCCAGTTCAGAAATGACGGGCAGGAGCAAAGCCAGCCGACGATGGCGTTCGCCCGTCGCGAGGCGAATGCCGTCTGGTGCATCGTCTCGTGCGCCGGCGCGAACAGCGCCACCTGCACCAGGCCGAGCAGGAACATGGCGGGAAGCAAGGTCCAACTGGATGAGGCGGCAACCAGCCAGCCTGCTCCGGCGAGCATCATTCCGTGGGTCGCGAGCCGCAACCCGCCGCGCAGGTTGGACCGACCCTGGAGCAAACGAAGTTCCTGCAAGCTCAAAACGCGATCGGATAACGCCGACATTCGTACCTTCCGCCGTGAGTTCGATTGGATCACTGGGGCCCCGCATGGTCACGTCAGCCCTGAACCGTCGCTAGTTTGCCGGTTTGGCAAATCGGCGGAAGCAAGTTTCGCGCCTTCAGGGATGGGTCCGCAACCCCGGCGACGCCAACGCCTCTGGGCGAAAGCCCTCACCACGCAGCACGGTTACTGTCCGAAGTATCCGGCCGCGGAGCCTGATCGACGTCCCTGGCTGAACCGTCACCGTGCTGAACCAGCCCTCCACCTCCCGCGTTGTCCGATCGGCCGGATCGAGCAAGAGCAAGAGCATTGTCTGTCCGGCGAAATCGTCCAGCGGATGAGCGAAGCCGAACTGTCTCGAGTTCGACGCACAGGCAGAGCATCGTCACGCCCGATCCCAGTCCATAGCCGATCTTGCCGGCGTCTCGCCAGTTCACCGCTGCGGCAACCGTCCCGGCGGGCAGCAGTCCCCGCGACCGCAGATCGTTGCCGAGGGTGGTCCAGTCCACCGCCTCCTGCGTCGGATCCCGGTGCATGATCGTGGCAAGGCTACTGCCCAACCAGTCGAATTGTATCTGGGTCGAGATCACCGTCACCGCGGCCAGCACGAGCACGGCCGTACCGGCGACCACGCGCCGGACCCAGGCGCGGTCCCGCAGCGTGGCGATTGCCTCGCCCAGCAGCGGGAACAGCATCAGGTAGCCCGGCGCTGCCCAGTGATACAGCACACGCTGGCCGGACCACACGGAGACCAGTGCGAAACCCAGATTGGGTGGCGCCGCGAGCCAGACCAGCAGGCGGTGTGTCCATGGGGCTTGCCACCGGAATCCTCGCACCAATAGAAAAATCATCGGCAGCCAGATCCACGGCAGCACGAACAGGGCCTCTCCCGCCAGGGTCGTCACCGGCGCGAGCGGGTGGAACCCGATCCCGGCTGCCCGATCACCCTGGAACGCAAACGACGCCCAGCCGTGCGTGGCGTTCCAGAGCAGCACCGGGGAGAATACTGCCAGTGCCGCTGCTGCCGCGAGATAGGGTTCGGGCCGTGCCAGCCAGCGCCGGTGGGTCCGGTCGGTCAGCAGAAACAGCAGCAGACCCAGGATGTCAGCGCAGCGGAGTATTTCGAAAACAGTGCCAGCCCGGCGCAAAGGCCCGCCGCGACCCACCATCCGACGCCCGCCACGATTGCCGCGGGGCGAGGTCGTGGCGAGACGGTTGGCTGGTGAGCGCCTCATCGGCAGATAAGGCATGCAGCAGGCACAGCACCGCGGCTAAGAGCGCGGCGTCGAGTGGGCCGTCCGGCAGCACCCATGTCCCCGTCGTCACGCCGAACACCGGCGACAGGTTGAGCGCGATCACCGCCCAGAGCGCCGCCCGACGCCCGGAAATCAGGCAGCCGATGCGCCACATGAGAAACTGCGACAGCACGAACAGCAGGATGAACGGCAGTCGCACCACCACGGGCGCCTCGGTGCCGAACAGGATCGCCGCACCTCCGGACAGCCACCATGATGCCGGAGGGTGGTCGAAGTAACCGAGACTCAGAACCCGGCCGGCGGTGACCATATAGCTCTCGTCCACCCCCAGGCCGGTGGTCGCGGCGAAGCCCAGCCGGAGCAGGGTCGACCCGGCGACGAGCAGGAAGATTGGAGAGAGCCTCATGGAGTGCGGCTGTTTCTGCTGCCTTCAGACCTTCACGGCGTCGGAGGTCATCGACTGGATCGACGACGGCGACACACCACTATGCCCGCACTGCGGCATTGCTGCCGTGCTGCCGGGCGTGACCAACCTGGTGGAGCTATTTCGCCTTCGCCAGCGCCGCTTTGGGCCGCATGCGGGCGTGCCGCTGCCCGACGAGGAGATGTAGCCTCGCCGGGTCACGCGGCGCCGCCGACGACCTCGAGGCTACGCCGGTACCACCCGCTGGGTCTGGGTGCCCAGGCCCTCGACCCCAAGGCGCATGACGTCCCCGACCCGAAGGAATATCGGCTCCGGCTTGACGCCCAGGCCGACGCCGGGCGGCGTGCCGGTGGCGATGACATCGCCGGGGTGCAGGGTGATGAAGTGACTGACATAGCTGACGATCTGGCGGACGTTGAAGACCATCGTCTGGGTCGAGCCGTCCTGCATGCGTTTGCCGTTCACCTCGGTCCAGAGCGGCAGGTCCTGCGGGTCGGACACCTCGTCCTTGGTCACCATCCAAGGGCCGGTCGGGCCGAAGGTGTCGCACCCCTTGCCCTTGTCCCAGGTGCCGCCGCGCTCGCTCTGGAATTCCCGCTCGCTAACGTCGTTGACCACACAATAGCCAGCGACGTGGTTCATTGCCTCATCTTCGGGCACATACTTGGCCAGCTTGCCGATCACCACGCCCAGCTCGACTTCCCAGTCGAGTCTTGACCGACCCGCGCGGCAGCTTCACGTCATCGTTCGGGCCGCAGAAGGCGCTGAGCGACTTCAGGAATACGATCGGCTCCTTCGGGATCGGGCTGCCGGTTTCCGCGGCATGGTCGGCATAGTTCAGCCCGATGCAGACGAAATTGACCGGCCGAGCCACGCAGGGTCCGATGCGCGGATTGCCCTCTACGCGGGGAAGGGTGGAGGGCTCGACGCTGGCGATCATCCGCAGCGAGGCATCCGACAGGGCATACCCGTCGATGTCGCGCACCAGGCTGTCCAGGGAGCGGATCGTGCCATCACTGGCGAGCAAGCCGGGTTTTTCGGCTCCGGGCGGACCGTAGCGCAGCAACTTCATGACGTTTCTCCCATACTGGTCAAAGCATTCGAGTCGGCTCGGTATGGGGCGGGGTCTAGTCATAACGTCAGGCCGCCGTCCATGACAATTGCCTGCCCGGTGATGAACTGCGCATCGTCGCCGGCGAGATAGGTTGCGAGGCCTGCAATCTCCTCCGGAGATCCGAGCCGCCCCATCGGCTGACGCGCGACGAACGCGGCCCGCGCGGCATCTACCGAACCCGCCGCTCCCGCATTGGCCTCGATCCTCTCCTCGAGGCTCGGCGTCAGCACCGTGCCGGGGCACAGGCAGTTGCAGCGAATGCCCCGGGTCACGTAGTCGGCGGCGACCGAGCGGGTCATGCCGATTACCGCAGCCTTGGTCGCGCTGTAGATGAAGCGGTTCGGCACGCCCTTCAGGCTTGATGCCACCGACGCAATGTTCAGAATCACGCCCTGCCCGCGCGTCAGCATGCCCGGCAGGAACGCCCGCATGGTGTGAAACATCGACCGGCAGTTCAGCTCGAAGGCGAACGACCATTCGGTGTCGGTGGCGTCCAGCACGGTGCCCTGGTGCACGAAGCCGGCGCAATTGAACAATATGTCGACCGGTCCGGCGTCCGCCGCCGCGCGCGCGATCGCCCCGGGGTCCAGGACGTCCAGCTCCGCGGTCCGCAGCGTTGCGCGAATCCAGACCGGTGAGCTTGGCCGCGTCGACGTCTGTCGCGATCACCCTCGCCCCGGCGGCGGCAAAGGCGATCGCCGTCGCTCGGCCGATGCCCTGCCCGGCCGCTGTGACGAAGGCAGTCTTACCACCCAGGGAGGACATCAGTGGGCTCCATGATCAGATGCACCGGATGGTCTCGGCGTTGCGACCCGTTCGTGGCTGGTTCGGAATCCCGGCGCCACGATCTCGGACGAGACCTCCTTAGCATGCCGTCGTCCGGGCCGGAATGTGGCTTGGGCCGGGCGAGCGCATCCGGTCGCGATCGGCAAACAATTTCCGGTCTGACTGATCCAATCGAAGCGGCCGCACGAATACAGGCGGTGACCATGCAGGTCGCCTCGTTCCGGAGTCGTGAACAATGAAGCGTCTGAATCAGACAGTCGTTGCGGCCGCGCTGGCCGCATCGCTAGCCATCCCAGCCGTTGCCGAAACGGTGCGGGTCGGCGGAGAGGCGATGTATTCGAACAAGACCATCGTGGGCAATGCGGTGCATTCGAAGGACCACACCACCCTGGTCGCCGCGGTCAAGGCGGCTGGCCTGGTGGACACGCTGAACGGCCCGGGGCCATTCACTGTGTTTGCCCCGGTTAACGCGGCGTTCGCGGAACTGCCCGCGGGCACTGTTGATATGCTGTTGAAACCAGAGAACAAAGCCGCGTTGGCCAAGGTCCTGACTTACCACGTGGTGCCAGGTGCCTACACCACGACCAAGCTGCGGTCCATGATCCTGACGGGCGAAGGCCAGGCAACACTGAAAACCGTCGAAGGCGAGACCTTGACCTTGATGATGAACGGGTCGAGCAACATTCTGGTCAAGGATGCCAAGGGCGACATCGCCGACATCACCATCAGCGATGTCGCGCAGTCCAACGGCGTGATCCAGGTGATCGACAAGGTGCTTATGCCAGCCGCCTGAAATTCGTCTCACGTGACGAAGAGCGGGAAAACCGGCGCCCGCTCTTCGTTACCTATCCAGTCTTCGTTGCATGTATTTGCCTGGTCAGTCCTCCAGGGTGAAGCCGACCTTCATCGCCACCTGGTAGTGCCGAACCTCACCCTCCTCGATCTCGCCCCGCATCTGGGTCACTTCGAACCACCGCAGGTGACGGGTGGTTTTGGACGCGCGGGAAATCGCATTCTTGATGGCATCGGCGTGGCTTATCTCGGACGATCCGGCCAGTTCGATGACCCGGTAGATATGATTGGGCATGAGCCAGGCTTCCTTCCAACGTTGCGTGCACGGCTATAACCGGTACAACGTCGATAGGTGCCGCTCACCCCGCCGATTCTCTTCACCTTCGCGTGCGGATGCGCTGAGGTCCGCAGGCCCGTGACCATTCCCGGGGTCTTCGGTTCAAATGGGCTACTGAGCGATGCGTATGGTGCGAGTTGTGTTCGGGCCAGCTGAACGCCGTGTGTCTCCGCGACTGTTCCGGCGCCTGGCGGGTCAACCAGGCTTGCTGGCGGCGTCGAGTTTCTCGATCAACTCCGCATCAAGTTCGATCTCCGCCGCCTCCGCCAGTTCAGCGAGCTGCTCGAGGTTCGTTGCGCTGGCGATCGGTGCGGTGACGCCAGGCCGAGCGATGAGCCATGCGATGGCGATCTGGCCGGGCTTGGCCTCGTAGCGCTTTGCCACCTCGTCGAGCGCCTTCAGTACGCCGAGGCCGCGGTCGTTCAGATACTTCGCCACGCCGGCACCACGGGACGCCCGGCGGTGTCGGCACTGGAGCGATATTTGCCGGTGAGGAACCCGCTCGCCAGGGAGTAGTAGCCGATGACGCCGATTTTTTCCCGCAGGCACAGCGCTTCCAAAGGCCCCTCGAACTCCGTACGCTCCATCAGGCTGTATTGCGGCTGCAGGCTCTGATAGCGCGGCAGGCCTTTGTCGGCGCTGATCTTCAGCGACGCCGCCAGCCGGTCGGCTGAGAAATTGGAAGCGCCAATCTCGCGCACCTTGCCCTGCTTGATCAGGTCGGCGTAAGCGGACAAGGTTTCCTCGATCGGCGTGTCGGGGTCGTCGCGGTGCGACTGATATAGGTCGATATGATCGGTCTTCAACCGCCGCAGCGACGCCTCAACCGCCTGCTGCATATAGGCCCGCGAGAGACCTTTCTTTCCCGGCGCCATTTCGATTCCGAGCTTGGTGGCGACGACGATCTTGTCACGATTGTCGCGGGATCGCATCCAGTTGCCGATGATCGTTTCGGACTCGCCGCCGCTGTTGCCGGTATGCCAGCGGGAATACACATCGGCGGTGTCGAGGAAATTGAAGCCGGCGTGCAGCCAGGCATCGAGCAAGCGAAGGAGGTCTTTTCGTCCACCGTCCAGCCGAACACGTTGCAGCCGAAGGTGATCGGCGGCACTTGCAGGGACGACTGGCCGAGTGTGCGCTTTTCCATAATCTCTCTCCGGTTCAGTGAGCAAGAAAACGGGCGGCGTCGACGACGCCGCGCCGCCCGATCGGAGTATTGCTAGCCTATCCGGCGGAGGCGCGCACCAGCCGGCCTGGCGTGGCGCCCGTATATACACCGTCTTCGAACGTGGAAACGCCGGATACGAAGGTGTTGCGGTAGCCGTCCACCCGCTGCACCAGCCGCCGGCCGCTCATCGGCAGATCGTAGCGGACCTCCGGGATGTGCAGCCGCAGCGCCGCATAGTCGATCACGTTCACGTCGGCCTTCCTGCCGACCGCCAAGCGGCCGCGGTCACGGAAGCCGAAGAAGTCCGCGGTCTCGCTGGTCTGCCGCTTAACCATCAGCTCCAGCGGCAGTTTCGGCCCACGCGACCGGTCCCGCGCCCAATGGATCAGCATCCAGCTCGGCACGCTGGCATCGACGATGGAGGAGCAATGCGCGCCACCGTCCGACAGACCGAGGATGGTCGCGTCATCGGTCAGCATGGTGTGGATGATGTCCAGATTGTCTTCGTTGTAGCCGACGATCGGGAAAAACAGGAACCGCTCGGCGCCGCCGGCGAGATAGTCGTAGGCGACCTCATCCGGCGTGTGGTTCGAGCGGGCGGCCATCGCGGCGATGCTGTCGCGCTCCTCCGGTTCGTAGTTCGGCGGATCGCCCATCGGGAACATGCGGTTCCAACGCGTAACGATATGCTGGCGGAACTGCGACAGCCGGCTGAGCAATGCGGGTGATGGCGCTTCCGAAAGGATCTGCGCGCGCAGTGCCGGATCCTGCATGCGCCGGATGCGCTCAGCGACCGGCAGTTGCAGCAGGCCTGATAGCTCGGCCGGATGGAGAACGGGTTCAGTGCCGTATCGATCCCCAGCATCACCCCGACCGGACGGCCGGCAACCTGGGCGGTGACATGGCGCCAGCCGCGCGCGCCTTGTGCACGCCGTCCATCAGTCGCTTCCAGCGAATTTTGTCGGTGGGACGGTCGGTCAGCAGGAACCAGACCGGACGCCCGGTGTCCTGCCGAGCTTGGTCATCCACTCCAGCTCTTCCGTTTCGTCGTCGAAATCGCTGTTCACGCCGAACGCGCCGTAGCCCATGTCCTTGAACGCGGAGCCGATACCCAGCAGTTCGCGCACCTCGGAATAACGTCCCGGGACCATCTCGCCAGCGGGCGTCTTGTGCGAGTTCGTCCGGGAGGTGGTGAAGCCGAAGGCGCCGGCGTGCAGTCCCTGCTTCACCGCGTCCCGCATCGCCGCGATGTCATCGGCGGTCGCCGCCTCGCGTCTGATCGCCCGGTCGCCCATCACGTAGACCCGCAGCGGATGGTGCGGGATTTGCGCGGCGATATCGATGGCGCGCGGCATTTGGTCGAGCGCGTCGAGATACTGCGGGAAGGTCTCCCAGTTCCACTTCAGGCCATCGGCCAGGGCGATGCCGGGAATTTCCTCGATCAATTCCATCATCCCGATCAGGGCGGTGTGGTCTTCGTTGCGCACCGGAGCGAAACCCACGCCGCAGTTGCCGAACAGAATGGTGTCACGCCGTGCCAGGATGAAGGCGCCAGCACCGGATCCCAGGTGGCCTGCCCGTCGTAGTGGGTATGGACGTCAACCCAGCCGGGTGTGATCAGCAGGCCGTCGGCGTCGATTTCACGCTGGCCGGGGCCGGCCTTGCCGCCGACCTGCGCAATGTACCGCCGTCAAGGGCGACGTCGCCGGTATAGGCCGGCTTGCCGGTTCCATCGACAATCGTGCCGCCGCGGATCACCGTGTCGTGCATGGTTCGCTAGCTCCTGCTGATTTTCCTGCCGGACATGGGAGACCTGTAATCCCCTGCGGTCAAGTTTTGCCGCCAGCGCGGCGGCTTGCCGGGGAACCACTTCGATCGTAATGAATGTCCGCCCCAGCCGAGACGGCGGGAACAGTCAGGGAGGAGATGTCGATGCGGGCTCTTGTCGCGAACGTTGCCGCCGCGGTCATTGCCGGGTTATTCGTCGCTCCGGCGGGCCACGCCCAGGCGCCGGCACCAACGGCCTCGCCGGCCCCGGATGTGGTGCCCGAGGCGATGCCATTCGACATCCCCTACGGCACGCCGATCACGTTGGACCAGGCGCAGACGGTGATCACCGCGGCCATGGCCGAGGCCAGGAAGCACAACTGGAAGATGTCGATTTCGGTCGCCGACCCGGCGGGCTTTCTGGTCGCGCACGCAACGATGGACGGAACGCAATACGGCTCGACCGAGGTTTCGCAGGCGAAGGCTCGAACATCGGCGCTTTACCGCCGTCCGTCCGGCGTGTTCCAGACCGCGGTAAATACCGGCGGGGCGCCCTCCGCGCTGAGTATTCTGATGCTGACACGGGCGGTGGCAAGCGAGGGCGGGTTTCCGATCGTCGTGGATGGGAAGCTGATCGGCGCGATCGGCGCCAGTGGCGGTATCTTCACGCAGGATGCGGTGGTGGCGAAGGCCGGACTGGCCGCGCTGGCGGGGCACTAACGGCTCGTGAACCAACAACACGACCAGAATGAACGACCCAACAGCGCTCGCTTTTGATCTTCTCGTTTGCCCGGTCATTGCCCTGTCATCCGCCATTTCCCCGACGGTCGTTCTATTCTCGGTTCACCCGTGGGGTGGTGGCAAGAGACCCTGCTGCGCAAGCTTCAGACCCTCGATGACGGCAGATGCCATCGCAGGACCGGATGTCTTGCCCGTCGTGACAGTGTCGGTGACGTTGAGACAGCCAGACGTCAAGCTATTGGACCAATGGCAGATCAAGAACTAATTCCGGTCGCGCAGTGATGCCGTCAGAATACTGATCAAGCGTGGTGTCACACAGGCTTATCACGAGCGGCTCATGGACCCGGAGACAGTGACAACGAAATAGGCAACTGACAATGACCAGAATATTGGTGGCAAGATTTTGACTATTTTGCACAGGACCCGGATGGGTGGCCTAGCTATGGCGTTAGCGATAATCGAAGAGGTTAGCAACAATTACCGCTCAACCAGCATGACTCCGCGTTGCCTAATGCGCAAAGTCTGGCATGTTGAGGATCACGGTAGCGGAGAATGATTATGGCCAGCAGCTATACAAAAGACCCGGCGAGCCCCTGGGTCAGGAACGATATTCAGGATGGATGGGGGCGGGTGCGAGCATATGCCTGGACCAGGGGGGCAGGAAAGGCCACCAGCTCTGGGGCACTGATCACCGCCCATGGGGCGGGCGCCAGCATTTCCAGTGATTTTCCGCAAGCAAAATATCAAGTCTTTTATTATTGCAATCACGGTAATAATCTATACAATCCGACATTAGGTGCATTCACGGGTTACGTTGTGCCAACCAATTCGGTGGATTTCCCGGGGAATGGCCAACAAGACTATCTTTTAACAAAATTTCAAAAAAACAAATCGCCGTCACCAGGGGCTGAAAGATACTCGCACATTCAAGCTTTGCCTGGGGATTTCTATTTTGACCTGATCACTATCAAGGACAAATACTTTGGTCACGACGGTGTCAAAGGCATAAAACTTTCAAAACTTATCGATATCCTGTTTTATCAAAATTACAAATATACTGAATTCCATGCCTCGTTCTGCAGAGGAATGCAGCAAGAAAGCAGCCTTGTGTCGGAGTTTATGGACTCCTTTGGTCTGGGCCCAGCGCCGGTTGTGCAACGCCGGCGCAGAGCGTAGCTGCAATCTTCGAAGAGAATGATATATCGAATATTTTTGGTTAGGCGAAGCGGTATCTCCGCCATAGATGGATAGACGACCGATAGGTGTCTGATATGGAACAATCTTATGCGATGATGGCGGGTTTAATTTCATAAACCAATCATTAAGTCTCAAGTTTGAGATGGGCTTATTCCGATAGCCAAACAGAAGAATTCTTCGGTTTGGCTGTCATCGTTCATACCGAGCATAAGTCATCACTGCATCCCCCATCACCATCAAATGACGCCGGTCAAACTTTCCCGTCCAACAGGGACTCGTCGTTCGCTATGGATCGCCACCCGAGCCCGCGGCGCGACGAGGCGTCGCCGGCG
>CAVWZM010000022.1:0-250588 GCA_963759425.1 uncultured Alphaproteobacteria bacterium | reverse complement strand
AGTCAACCGGAGACGCTCCCGGGAAGAATTTGAGTACGAACTGCTCGATACCGGGGTATTTGAAGAAGACCGTTATTTTGATGTGTTCGTGGAATACGCCAAGAACGGCCCGGAAGACATCCTTGTACAAATCAGCGTGCATAACCGCGGGCCGGATGCCGCCCGGCTTCATTTGCTTCCGACACTTTGGTTTCGTAACACCTGGTCCTGGGGTCGAGGTCGGTGAAAAGCCTTGCTTTGCATGAAACGGGGCCCGGCGCCATTCAGGCCTCCCACAACGATTTAGGCCAGTACTGGCTTTATTGCGAGGGAGCTCCGGAGCTGCTCTTCACCGAAAATGAGAGCAATATGCAGCGTCTTTGGGGCCAGCCTAATGCTTCGCCCTATGTCAAGGATGCGTTCCACACTACGTCATCTCCGGAAAAGAGAGGCCGTCAATCCGGCGAAGACTGGCACCAAGGCCGCAGCCCGCTATATCCTTAACGTTCCTGGCGGCGGCAGTCAAGACCGTCCGCCTGCGTCTCACGGCCGCCAAGTCAAAGCCCCCTTCAGTGATTTCGAGAAAATCTTGATAGACGAATAGGCGACGCCGATGAATTCTACAATCGGATTGCGCCCACGACACTGACCGACGATCAGCGCCGGGTCCATCGCCAGGCACTGGCGGGGCTGCTATGGAGCAGCAGTACTACTACTTTGATTTGGAGCGCTGGCTGCGGGGAGCACAGGAGTCATCCGCTGCTTGAGTCCGTCCGTCGCGACGTGCGGAACACGGAGTGGTTCCACATGTTGAATGCCGATGTGATCTCCATGCCAGACAAATGGGAGTATCCGCGGTGCGCGGCCTGGGATCTGGCGTTCCATACCATCTCGCTGGCGCAGGTCGATTTTGATTTCGCCAAGGAGCAGCTGCTGCTGATGCTGCGCAGCCTGTACTTCCACCCGAGCGGCCACATTCCGGCCTACGAATGGAACTTCAGCGACGTCAACCCGCCAGTGCACGCCTTTGCAACTCTCTGGCTGTACCGGCACGAGAAGCAACTGGGCCGGGCCGACCTGCGGTTCCTGGAGCGTTCATTTCAGGGGTTGATGCTGAATTTTAGTTGGTGGATCAATCGCAAGGATCCTGCAGGACGCAACGTCTTTGCCGGCGGATTTCTGGGTTTGGACAACATCGGCATATTCGACCGCAGCGCGCCGCTGCCGACCGGTGGCTCATTGGAACAGGCAGACGGGACGGCATGGATGGCGTTCTACTGCCAAAATATGCTGGAGATCGCACTCACACTCACAGAATACGATCCGATGTATGAGGAGATCGCCTTCAAATTCATCCAACATTTCATGTGGATTGCCTATGCGATGGACCGCATCGGCGAAAATCAAGACGAGATGTGGGACGAGCAGGATGGGTTCTTCTACGATCTGCAGCGGCTCCCGGACGGCCAGGCGATGCGGTTGAAGGTGAGGTCGCTGGTTGGGCTGTTGCCGCTATGCGCATCGACGGTGTTCGAGGCGGACTCTATCACGCGCAATCCACAACTGATGGAATTGATCGCACAGTTTGGCAAGCGCCATCCTGAATTGGCTGCCCAGGTGGCTCCCACGGACGCGGGCTTCATCGGCTATAAGCAACGGAGGCTGTTGTCGATCCTTAACAAGAAAAAACTCGAGCGTGTCCTCAGCTACATGCTCAATGAAAACGAATTCCTGGGTCCGCACGGCATCCGTTCGCTCTCGCGCTATCATCTGGAACATCCGCTGCTATTCCAGCATCGGTGATCAGGATTATAAAGTGCAATATCTGCCGGCCGAATGAAACACGGGTATGTTCGGTGGTAACACTAACTGGCGAGGTCCAGTGTGGATGCCGATCAATGCGCTGATCGTCAGGGCGCTGGTCAATCTGTACAGTTTTTACGGCGATGACTTCAAAGTGCAATGTCCGACGGGTTCGGGGCAGTACATGACTCTGTTCGAAGTTGCGCAGGAGATCGTCCGCCGGCTGATGGGTACGTTCCTGCGCGATGCTGACGGACACCGGCCGGTGTACGGTGGCGCCGGCCAAGTTCCAGGATGATCCACATTGGCGCGACCTGATATTGTTTTACGAGTATTTTCACGGTGACAACGGCGCCGGACCTGGGGGCCAGCCACCAGACGGGATGGACCGCTCTGGTCGCCCCTCTCCTCGATCTGTTTGCACGCGTTGACGCCAAGACCCTGCTGGAGACCGAACGCGGGAGCACATTGGCCAGGGTCATCAAGGAGCAGGTGAGCGGTGGGCGGACGGCAGCGGATTAGGGCGCTGACATGTCCGACCCACGCTATCCGGCGCTGTACCAGATCAATACCCGCGTCTGGCTGACCGAGTTGTCCAAGGCACTGGGCCACCGCGCAACGCTGGACGATGTTCCGGACGTTGAATTGGATCGTCTGGTCGAGATGGGTTTTGACTGGATCTGGCTCCTGAGTGTGTGGCAGACCGGCCCGGCGGCGCAGGCGATCTCACGTGCGAATCCAGCGTGGCGCCGCGAATTCGCTGAAACACTGCCGGACCTCGCAGACGCAGACATCGCTGGGTCCGGGTTTGCCATCCACAGCTACACCGCCCATCGCGATCTCGGCGGCACTTCGGCGCTCGCACGCTTGCGACAACGTCTGCAAAGCCGCGGACTGAAACTGATGCTCGATTTCGTCCCGAACCACATGGCGCCGGATCACCCGTGGATCGACGAGCACCCTGACTACTTTGTCCATGGCACTGAGGGTGATTTGTCAGGTTCGCCTGAAAACTACTGCCGAGTACAGACCAAGGAACGTCCGCTGGTGTTCGCGCACGGCCGCGATCCGTATTTCGATGGCTGGCCCGACACGCTGCAGCTCAACTACGGCAACCCGGAATTGCAGCGCGCAATGATTGATGAGCTGGAGCGTATCGCCGCGCAATGCGACGGCGTGCGCTGCGACATGGCCATGCTGGTCTTGCCGGACGTGTTCGAACGTACTTGGGGCATCCAGGCTGACCCCTTCTGGCCGAGGGCGACCGAATCCGTTCGGAGCACGCATCCGCACTTTCTGTTCATGGCTGAAGTCTATTGGGATTTAGAATGGACCATGCAGCAACAGGGATTCGACTACGCCTACGACAAGCGGCTGTACGACCGATTGCGCGATGGGCATGCCCGGCCGGTGCGCCAGCATTTTCAAGCCAGTCTGGATTACCAGCTCCAGCTTTGTCGTTTCCTGGAAAATCATGATGAGCCGAGGGCAGCGGCGACGTTCTCACCCGAACGTCCACGAGGCGGCGGCGGTCATTACATTCCTGTCGCCCGGGCTGCGGATGTTCAACCAAGGTCAATTCCAAGGCTGCACCAGACGCATTTCCCCCCATTTGATCCGCGGGCCGGAGGAGCCGACCGACCTGAGGCTGGAGCAGTTTTACGAAAGGTTTCTGGCCGTGCTGCGTCGGCCAGTGATGCGCGAGGGAAACTGGCAATTGCTGGAATGTCACGCCGCCTGGGAGGGCAACTGGACGTGCGATTGCTTCCTGCTCTTTGCCTGGCAGGGCCGTGGTGACGAACGGCTGCTGGTAACGGTGAACTATGCACCTAATCAGAGTCAGTGTTATGTGCGGCTGCAATATACCGATCTCGGCAATGCGCAATGGCGGCTTTGATGATTTGATCGGTAGCGCCACTTACCAGCGGGAGGGCGGCGATTTGGCAGCGCGCGGACTCTATCTTGATGAACAGCCGTGGCAAGCACATGCCTTTATCGTAACGAAAAGTGATTTTGTGCCCCCTTGAATTAACGGCTGATCACCTTTGCCGGGTCCGTTCTTTCCACGATGTCTCCGCCCTGAAGAGGAAACGCAGCATGGCACGAGAACTCGTTTGCAAATTGAGGACTCGTATCTTTTGCCCGATGCACTGACGGCGATGGGCGACATTGGCCGGATAGGCCGAGATCGTGTCCCCAGATGCCCGGCTGCTCGGCTATCCCGTCGAGTTCTTGTCGTCCGACCTCGTAGCCGGCATCACGCTTGCAGCCTATGCAATTCCTGTCTCGCTCGCCTATGCGACGCTGGCCGGATTGCCACCTGGGATCGGGGTCTATGGCTACCTGATGGGAGGTCTCGGCTACGCGTTGGTCGGCTCATCTCGGTATTTGGCGATAGGGCCCACGTCAGCGATCTCACTGATGATCGCGGGGACGGTGGGTGACATGGCCGGAGGCGATGCCGCGCGGCACGTTCAGATCGCCGCCGATGCGGCAATCGTGGTCGGCCTGTTCTGCCTCATTGCCTGGGCGTTTCGGCTCAGCCAACTGGTGAAGCTGATCGGCGACAGTGTTCTGACCGGTTTCAAAGCCGGCGCGGGACTGACGATTGCGATTACGCAATTGCCTGCGCTGTTCGGCGTCAGCGGCGGCGGACACAGCGTCCCCGAGCGGGTGTTCATCCTGGCTGGACAGCTTGACGCAACCAACCTCGCCACCTTGGTCATCGGGCTAACGGCATTGGCACTCTTGTGGTGCGGCGAGCGGTGGCTACCAGGACGACCCGCCGCCCTCTTTGTGGTCGTGCTCTCAATCGTCGCGGTGGCGTTGTTCCACCTCGATCGGCTAAATGTAACGGTCACGGGCATGATCCCCCCCGGCCTGCCGGTGCCCGTTCTTCCGACGGCGCGGTTGCGCGATCAGGAAGGCATCGTCCCACTGGCCATGGGATGCATGCTGCTGGCCTATATCGAAGGTGTCGCCGCGGCGCGCACGTTCGCGAACAAGCATCACGAGACCATAGATCCCGGCAGGGAATTACTTGGCCTGGCCGCCGCCAACATCGCGACCGCGGTCGTGGGCGGCTACCCGGTGGCTGGTGGCCTGTCGCAGACAGCGGTGAATGAGCGGGCCGGAGCGCGGTCCCGAATGTCGCTCGTGTTCGCCTCGCTGACCCTTGCGCTGTGCCTGATGTTCCTGACCACGCTGCTGTTCGATCTGCCGAAGGCCGTGCTGGCCGCGGTCGTGCTGACGGCTGTGACAGGTCTGATCGATCTTCGCGCCATAGCACACATGTGGCGGGCAAGCCGGGTGGACTTCGTCAATGCGATGGCCGCCCTGATCGGAGTGCTGCTGCTTGGCGTCCTGCAGGGTATCCTGCTCGCGGCCCTGATTTGGTCCTGCTGCTGATCGCACAATCGTCGAAGCCCAATGTGGCGTTCCTTGGGCGAATACCTGGCACTGAGCAGTACCTCTGACATCCACCGGCATCCGGAAAACGAGCCCCTGGTTGGCGTGTTGGCATTCCGACCGGAAGGTTCGCTGTCCTATCTCAACGCAGAGTATGTTCTGGCCAGCGTGCTCGAACGGGTCGAGACCGCCGAAGCGAGGAGCATCCTGAACGTGGTCTGCGATCTCTCCGGCTCGCCGAGAATCGATCTCGCCGGGGCACGGAGTTTGGCCGAACTGAACGAAGGCCTTCAGGTCCGCGGTATGACCTTTACCATTGTCGATGCGCGTGGACAGGTACGTGACCTGCTGCGCGCCGAGGGCCTCGGCGAGAAAATCCACGGCATAGCGCGTGGGGCAACGATCTCGGATGCGCTCCGCGTCCTCGCCAGCGAGCCCCCGAAATCCTCAGCGGCCACCCCCTTGTGACTTGTCGGTCTGCTGCAGCGTGATGAGGCGAGCCAGCACCGTGGCGATGTAGAGTTGACCGGCGATTGCCTCCAGGCTCGCCATGCTGCGCACGATACGATGCAGCGGAACGATGTCGCCAAAGCCCGTCGTACTCAAGGTAATGACGCTGAAATACAGCAGATCGGCAGCCAATTGATCCGCCGTCTCGTCGGCGTCTATTCCCCTGAAGCTGTCTGGTGCCAACGCGTAAACCAAACGGAAAACAACCCCGAATGCAAGCGCGACGTTGAAGTATAAAATAATGGCGCCCCGTAGCCGGTGTGCCGTAATCGGTCCGGGCGAATAGACGCTGCGCGCAACGACCCAACTTGCCGAAACGAGAGCGCCAAGCGCGGCGGCGGCCGCCAGGCAATCCGTGACGGGCGAGGGCAGACGCCGATGCATGATGATGGCGGCGCTCGCCGAGAGCAGTGACAGGGCTGTGACGGCCGCGGCAACACGGCTGGGCGAAACCAAAATGACCAGCAGGACAACCGCGGCGAAAATGACTTCATCGAAGGGAAGGTCGAAACCGATGGCGGCCGCAGGTTGCAAAAAGAAGAGAAAATAAACTTGCACGGCGAGTAGCGCGGTCAGACTGACATCGCGCAGGGAGGTGCGGGCCATCCCGGGTCTAGCCGAACAACGCGGGTGCGCTACGGCGACTTGATGGCAGGCGAAAAGGACTGGTGCTGCCTGCGCAACGTGGGACGCACTCAGTGGTTCCCAGCGAGAACCGGGACGCCCGTCTAACCGCGTCTCGCCAACTGCATCCCTCGATCCGGTCGAAAATAGTGGCTGTCATCTGCGACACAAGAAACCACATTCTAGGCGGCGAAGGAAAGGCCACTGATCCGCGCTAGCCTGACGGCTCGATGCGCCGAACCGCGGGGTGACCGACAACGGTGACGCGCCAGGCCTTGAGTAGATTGAATATGATCGCTATCAGCGTCGGCCCAATGAACAGGCCCAAAAACCCGAAGGCAATAAAGCCGCCGAAGACGCCCAGGATGGTCAGTGAAATCGGCATGTGGATCCCGACGCCTATGAGCCAGGGTTTGATGAAATTGTCGACCGTGCTGACGAACACGCCCCATGCGATCATGAATGCACCCCAGGCTTGATGATCCTCACGGAACAACCACCACGCCGCGCCGCCCCAGACCACGATAAGCAGCGGGCCGCCGATTTGACTGATTGCGAGCAGCCAACCAACGAAGCCGAGTACGCCGGCACCGGGAACACCTGCGACGGCGAGACCGACAGCCAGCAGGATTGCCTGGATAGCGGCGGTGCCGATCACACCATAGGCGACGCCCCGTATCGCTCCGGCTGCGACGTCGAGGGCCTGCTCGGCGACCGGGCCGCCAAGCCGGCGAAGCGCGTCCTGCAGTATTGAAACCAGCGAATCGCCGTTGATCCAGAACATCGTCGCTATCGCGAGCGAAAGGATGACCTGAATCACGCTGTCGGCCAGCGCCCGCGCTGAACCGATTATTGTTTGCTCCAGATCGGCGGTGTACGGTTCGGCCAGCTTTCGCACGCTTCCCTGGGCATCGGCCACTCGATCCCATGCCGCCCCCAGGCGGCGACCGACCAACGGTAATTCCTTGATCCAGGCAGGCGATTTTGGCGCCGCCGCAAAGTATGTCTCCATCCGTTGCATGCCCTGCGTGAGGTGATCAGCAAGGCGTGGAGCGACGATGATCGTAGGCAAGACGATGACCAAGACCGAAAGCAAGAGCAAAAGCCCAGCCGCGGTGCCATGGGCGATGCCACGTCCTACGAGGGCCTGACGCACTGGCCAGGCCGCTGTTGCCACGGCCGCGCCAAACAGAATTGCGGTGGCGAACGGCCGCACAATCGCCAGGACACCAATGAACAGGCCCACGACGAGCAACACCAGAATGCTCCGCTCAATCAGCGACACTCTGGCGGCGAAATCCGCGACCTGTTCGTTTCTTGGTCGATCAATGTCATCTGGCACAGTCGACGTTGCCTATGTGTTCTTGGTTCAAGCCGGGTGACGACGAGCACGGTCGCTGCTCGTTGTCGCGTGGCAGCCAGGCCACCCTCCTTAATTCCGACATCTCACGCCAAGCTTGAGTTTATCACCTCCATCGTGTGATGTGCGATCAGGCGTTCCTCATCGGTCGGGATTACCCAAACGGGAACAGGGGACTGATCGACACTGATACAGCCCACGCCACGCCCATTGCGGGCCAGGTCCAGTATCGTTCCCATCCAGCGGCACCCTTCGACAACCTCCGCGCGTGTCGCGGGATCGTTTTCACCGATCCCCCCTGAAAATACCAAGGCGTCTATTCCGCCCAAGGCCGCGATCAGCGATCCAACCTCCCGGACTATGCGGTATACGAACAGAGCAATCGCTTCCTTGGCCAAGGTGTCACTGGATGCCCGCAGCGCCCGCATGTCTGATGAAATGCCGGAAACACCCAGCAAGCCGGATCGGCGGTAGATCAGATCCTCGATGGCATCGGCATCAAAATGATGCTCTCGAATCAGATACAGAATGACGCCGGCGTCGAGTGCGCCACAGCGCGTTCCCATCATCAGCCCGTCCACCGCGGTGAAGCCCATTGTGCTCGCCACACTCCGACCGTCGTTGATGGCACAAAGGCTCGCACCATTGCCGAGATGGGCGATGACGACCCGCCCCGACGCGACCGCGGGGGACAGTTCGCGCAGTCTGGATATAAGATATTCGTACGACAAGCCGTGGAACCCGTATCGTCGGACGCCTTCCTCGGTGAACTGACGCGGCAGCGCAAATGACTGGGCAATATGCGCCTGGCCGCGGTGAAAGGCCGTATCAAAGCATGCGATTTGAGGAAGATGTGGAGCAGCGTCGAAGATTGTGCGTATAGGCGCGAGATTGTGGGGCTGGTGCAACGGGGCCAGTGGCACGAGCTTCGATAGTTCAGCCAGCAGGTCGCGATTCATTCTGATGGGAGCACCATATTTGACGCCGCCATGCACGACGCGATGGCCGATGCCTATGACCGGGGTTTTGGAGCTCAGGTGTGCGCCCGTCGTGAGTATCTCGCGCGTGGCCGCGTCGTGGTCGAAGCCGTCGGCAGGCCACCGGCGTTCGGCCACTATTTCACCTCGAGCGTCGGCCACTTTTAGATGCGGTGAGACACCGATGCCATCAATCTGACCGCGGAACAGAATGTCCGCGTCGCCCGCGGCGTTGCAAATGGCGAACTTGATGCTGGACGAGCCAGCGTTGATCACGGCGATGCTGTTTGTCATCATCACTCTCGATCGGCCGTCGGGTCAGGCAACGATGTTGGCTCCGCCGTCAACATAGACGGTACCCCCCGTGATACGCTTGGCGAGCGATGTCGCCAGATAGGCGCAAGCGAAACCGACGTCCATGATGTCCACGAGTTCGCCGAGAGGCGCCTTGAGAGCAGCCTGATTGAGCAGAAGCTCGAAGTCCTTCAGGCCCGATGCCGCTCGTGTCTTCAGTGGCCCGGGCGAAATGGCATGAACCCGTATCCCTCGCGGGCCGAGCTCGTACGCGAGATAGCGGCAAGCTGCCTCTAGCGCCGCCTTGACCGGGCCCATCACATTGTAGTTCGCCACGACACGATTTGCGCCGTAATAGCTCATTGCGAACATGGTTCCACCGTTGGTCATCAGCGGGACGGCAAGCTTCGCCATGCGGATGAAGGAGTGGCAGGAAATGTCCATCGCCTTTGCAAACCCATCGGCGGAACAGTCCAGAAGTCCACCCTGCAGATCGTCCCGCGGCGCGAAGGCAATCGAGTGCACGAGAATATCCAGCTTGCCCCAATCCGTCCGGATCCGGTCGAACACCGCTTCCATCTCGCCAGGCACGGAAACATCCAGTTCGCCGGTAATCGACGCCCCGAGAGTTCTTGTGCCAGTGGCTCGACGTAGGGCCGCGCTCGTTCGTTCAGCCAGGTGATCGCCAGTTCCGCGCCAACGGTTCGGAACGCGCTCGCGCATCCATAGGCGATCGACTGATCGTTGGCGACGCCCACCACCAGGGCTTTCTTTCCGTCGAGCACTTGCCTGATATTCTGGTCGCTCATTGCAATCACTCTCAGCTGATTGTGACCAGGGCAGCCTTGCGTCGCGCCGCCGCGACCATGACCGCGACAGCGCATGACGCGAGGCGTGTCAGAAGAGTATCCGCGCGGCTCGTCAGGATGATCGGAACACGCGTGCCAAGCACGATCCCGGCGGCATCGGCATGTGCCAGGAACGACAGGCTCTTGGCGAGCATATTGCCTGCTTCTAGATCGGGCACCACGAGGATGTTCGCGCGCCCGGCCACTTGAGAAACGATCTTCTTGATCGCCGCCGCCTGGGGACTGATCGCGTTGTCAAGTGCAAGCGGGCCATCCAGTATGGCCCCGGTGATCTGGCCCCGCTCGGCCATCTTGCACAAAGCCGCGGCTTCGATCGTTGAGGGCACCTTCCCGGTGACGGTTTCCATCGCACTGAGAATCGCAACCCGCACGTCGGGAACACCGATCGCATGAGCGAGGTCGATTGCATTTTGAACGATGTCTACCTTGTCGTCCAAACTCGGCGCAATGTTGATCGCGGCATCAGTAATGATCAGGGCGTCGGGGTGATTGGGCACGTCCATGATGAAGCAGTGGCTGATCCGGCGTGCGGTGCGAATGCCGGCCTGTCGCGACACCACCGCTCCCATCAGCTCGTCGGTGTGCAGACTGCCCTTCATCAGCGCCTCAACACGCCCAGCCGTCACCAGTTCAACAGCCTTCGCGGCGGAATCCTCGCTGTGTTCCGCGTTCACGATCTCCATTGTGCCAATATCCAGGCCGGCACCGTGAGCAACAAGACGGATGCGCTGCGCCGGTCCGACAAGAATTGGCTCGATAAGGTGCAGCCGAGCAGCTTCAATGGCACCTTCGAGGGAGACGTCGTCGCAGGGGTGCGCGACGGCCACTTTGATTTTGGCTTCGGCCCGCGCGGTCTTTATCAGGCGCTCATATTTCTCGTGCATGACCGCCCTCGGTGGTTCCAGGGAGTCAGGCATCGGCGCTCTCCACCTTGATGGCCTTTTCCGCCTTGGCACCGAACAGCGCCTCGACCCGGGCCAAGCGGCGCTTGCCCTCGACGGATACATTTCCGCTTGCGGCGAGGACTTGATGCAAGGCATCCACCGCCGCTTTGCGCTTTGCTGTATCCGCTCCCAGCAGTTTCGGGAGACCGGCCATGGCCCGCTCTTCGTCAAGACAGACCAGCAAATATTGTTCCCTCATCTTTTCCTTGAGCTGCGTCGCGCTCATTCGTTTGTCGGCCGGACGCGATGCGCGGATGAGCTTGAGCACGCTGAAACCACGCTCATCGACACTGCCTTCCGGCAACCGAATATATATCAGCGCGCGCAACGCAGCCTCGGTCAGATCCCCTTCATCGAACCGGTGTTCAAGTTCCGATCGTAACTGTGCCGCCGCGGCTGCCCGGATGAGATCACGTTCATGCCCGAGGTGGGCGGCCGGCTGCGCGCCAAGCCCGACCAAGGCTTGCAGAAACGGCGAACCATACGTGTTGAGGAACACCGCCTCGGTCATGGCGTCACGAATTTCGCCGAACGTCTGAAGACTGGTTGTGACCCACGATGACATCGACTTCTCAAGCGCCAACCATGGATTGTCCTCGCTCACCGGCTTGCGCGTCGCACGGACAGCGGATGCCAGCGCCTTGACCGGCTGCATGGCAGGGTTCTTGTCGGAGAACATCGCAAAGCGCAGCCGATTGGGATGTGTTGCGCGCAGCGCCTCGGCGGCAGCTTCGGTCGAAGCGCTGCGCACCGCCGGAGCGGCCAAAGTCCGGTAAAGTCCCAGATTGATCTCCGATACGCGGGCCGCCGTGGCAAAGCGCGTCTCGTCGGCCGAGTCATTGCCGCCCAATGCTCGGATATGGTCAAGCGTGCGCGCCTTGAGCTCGAACAGATATTTGCCCTGCACGAGGTTGGGATTGACAGTATCTTCGTCGACCTCGGTTATAACTGCCTCGTAGAGCCCTGGCGGCAACACATCGATCAATTCCACACAGGATACGAATTCGCTATGTTCCTTGCTGGCAACCTTGCCGGAAACGAAGATCCCTAGATGGCCAATGTTCTGGTGCATTGTGTAGACAATGGTCTGGCCATTCATGGCCAGTTCTCTCTCGTCATCGTACAGATCGAGAATCCAGTCCAGCGCCTGTTGAGGAGGCGTGATATTATCGCCCCAGGAGCAAAACACGATGATCGGCGCGATGATGTTGCGAAGATCGATGCGGACGCCGTCCGAAGTGTGTAACTTACCGGTCGATAGCCGATTGCCGACGAACAGGTTGTCCGCGATCCACTGCATCTCTTCCGCGTTCAGCAGAACCGGATTGCCCCACCAGGTTTCGAAGTCGAGGAAGCGCTTACCCTCGCTGTCCACCTTGGAATAGACGTTGTGCGCCTTGGTCCAATACGTATTGGCAGGATTGAGCGATTCGAAGTTGGCGACCAGGTTGGCGCCGTCAAAGATGCCGCCGCCGAGATCGCCGGACAGCGCGGTGAGCCAGGTGCCTCCCAGCAGGCCTCCCAGATAGCGCATAGGATTCTTTCCGCGCACCCCAGCCCAATATGACAAGGGAGAGCCGGCGAGCATGATCGGGCCGGTTCGCCCCGGGTTGGTCGCCGCCATCATCATGATCTGCCAACCTGCCTGGCAGTTGGCGATGACCATCGGCTTGCTTTCCGCGTCCGGATGACGTGCCGCAACGTCCTCGACAAAGATTGCTTCAGCATTGCAGACATCTTCGATGGTCTGCCCCGGCATTGGCTCTGGCAGGAAGCCAACGAAATAACATGCGTGGCCTGCGGCGATCGCCACTCCGACCTGACTGTCCTGCTTCATTCCGCCGATGCCGGGGCCATGGCCGGCGCGTGGATCCACGACGATGACAGGTGCCTTGGCAGGGTCGATCGTGGCGTCGGCGGGAGGGATGATGCGAACCAGCAAGTAGTTCACCGGTCGTTTCAGTGTACGCCCATCCCGTACAAGCTCGGCCTTGAAGCCAAGCACGTTCGGAACCTCCTCGGTGCTCCGTTCCAGGTAGGTATTTCCGCGCTCGCGGAGGATATCAAAGAACAACACCGAGCGCTGCCAAGCGTCTAGCCAATATTCCTGGGTGGCCCCTGTGTCCAGCCATTTTTGCATCATTCGACCCCCTGACTCCTGCCCATGCTATGGATAGAAAGGAACAAACGTTATGGTTGTTTGATGACTGTTTTGTGAACTATAAGGTTGTATTCCTCAACCGCCGCGGCCGAGGAGACGATCTGCCGTTTAACTAGCGCGGAATTCAATGTCCTTGATTTACCCTATCGCCATTTGTCGATTGCAAGTGAACACAAACTGGTATGTGCGCAGGGCTGGTCGCGCGCGGCCGCGCGTAAAATCAATAGCATACCATCGGGTCGACTTTCGCAGCGTGGGTCAATGTCTCGGCCTGTCGGATCATATCCAAAGCTGATCGGCTCCGATAGACTTGCATTGATTTGGATCAAAGGGGGGTGCGCGATTTGAGCTGTTCCCGCAGCCGCTCCCTTCACCATAAAATCAGTTTGCCGGAATGGTCAGTACCGGCGCTTGCGGCGTTACGCCCGTTTCAGCAAGAGAAAAGAAGACCATGAGGAATGAGAAGACCCGCTTTGAGGCGAGGTCACGGTCGTCGATCCAGTACCAGGTACCCCTATAGCGAACCACAGCATAGGTATCGGCGGGCGGGGATGCAGCCGCCTGGATACGGATCAGCGGACGATCGCGCGGATTCTCAGCGCTTCTAAGCCGAGTTGCCATGGCGGTACGGCCTTGCTCAACGTGTTCCGGGGGCACCTCGATACCAGCGGCGAGCTCCAACAGGATCTCGGCCATGGATCGAGTGAGCAGGGCAATCTCGTTTGGGCCGCGGGGCAACAGTCCGAAGCTGATGGCGACCTCACCGTTCCGATCAGGTGCGACACCGAGTGTCTTTCGCACGTATTGCAGGTCCTGGCTGACTGCTTCCGATCGCTTGCTGGACAGTATGAGCATTCCGAGCTCCTCCGGGCCCCGCTTCACGAGGCGAATACTGACCGCCCCCGAAAGTTGCAGCCGGCGCAGTGCGTCGAGGAGCGGGTAGAACTCATCATCCGGTTCACGCGCCCGTCCGCCGATACCTGATCGGTTGTAGACGCCGTTGACGGCGCGGGTGGTTATCAGCAGCACGGTGTCCGCCGGATAGCCCGCCTGGATCAACTCGAAGATCTCGCTGGGCGGCAGTGGCATCAGGAGACTTCTGGCAAATTTTTCCCCACCGAGTGGGGTATAGGTGATCGTTGGCCGATCGAGATAGGTTGCATTTCCTCCCAACGTCGCCAGGTTGGACGGAACGGTGGCGGTCAGATTGGAACTGATTGCCGCCCCGGCCGAGACCTGTCCCTGAAATGTATAGGCGCTGATGACCGACGACACATCGACGAAGCTTGGCGCGTCGCCGTAGCGGAGACGCACGATGTTGAGCAGTGTCTGTTCCTTCCATGACTTCTCCGACCGCGGAGATGTAGTCGAGGCGGTCGCGCGGCACACTGCCGGGTCCGATCGATGCGCATCCCGCGGCGGCAGATACCAGAACGAACAGGCCAACCCGAGCGGTCCGCCTCGCTTGGGTCTCAGCGCACTCCGTCAGCTTGCCATGACAGCGGATCATGAGGAGCCTACCGGGTCGGACAATGAAGCAGCTCCGCCCGTGCGTTTCGCATCGCCAACATGGCCGATCTCGCAATAGAATCCGGTCTGCCCGACATGACCTTGAAGTGTCGAATTGACCCGAAGTCATGGGAATGACTTCTATCGCGCGACTCCAGCAAGGAAGCCGTTGCCCTCCTTCGAGCAATTCGCCATCATCACGTGATTTGGCGGATTTGGCGCAACCTTGTGGCAGGCGATCTGGACAGCTCGCGCATTGTTCTCATGCTTGCCAAGATTTGACGCCCGCTCACCGGAGCGCCATCGCCTGGAGTTGGGTCTAGTATCACCGGCGTTGTGTTCCGGCGCTAAATGGAGTTGAAGTGAATGCGCACCACCAACCGCGGAAATGCGGACCTGACCTGGGTCCGCCTGGGTCTATTGGTTCCTATAGTGGCGACTGTCGCGGCCTGCGCCGGCTCGATGGGGACAATGCGCGGGCACTCAGCTGGACCTGCGCCGGTGACAGCGTTCGACGGCTCCTACCGGAACACGATTGCCGTCATCGCCACGACCAGGAATGGCGCGGATGCTCCCGCGTGCCAAACACCAGGTCAGCCGATCATCACGGTTGCAAGTGGCCGGTTCACTTACGCCGTGCCGCACCCGATGATCAGAGGCAATCCAACTCCGATCTTCCAAGCCACCGTGGCACAGGACGGCTCGTTCGCTGGTCAGGTCAACGATGGCTCGCTACAGGGGCACATTCAGGGGAATCATCTGGAGGGAGACATCGCGGGACTGGCGTGTCGTTACGCAATCACCGGCAATCGGATGTGAGACCTGCCGAGCTGACTGACCGTCTGGCGAATCCCTGCCCATAAGCCTATGACCCGCGATAGTGACAGGTGATCATGTCCTGTGCATCGCTCGAAGCGTTTTGGGCAAGATCAACGGAGGGAGACAGAATGCGCCTTCTCCTATGTACGGCCGCTGCGTTGTGCACTCTCGCCGGGGCGCCGCGGGGATGGGCGCAGCAGCCGACCACAATTCCGGTGGGAACGGTGGCGGCCGAACTCCGACCTATCACCAAGGCGACCGAATTCGTCGGACGGATCGAAGCTATGGATCGGGTGGACGTCCGAGCCCGCGTCACAGGTTTTCTGGAGGATGTTCTGTTCAAGGAGGGTAATTTCGTAAAGGAGAACGATGTCCTCTACCGTATCGAACGGGAAAGTTTCGACGCCGCGGTCCAGCAAGCGCGCGGCGCCCTGCTTGAAGCGCAAGGGAATTACGCCAACGCGACAGCGCAGCGGGCACGAACCGAGGAATTGACGAAGACCGACGTCGCTTCGCGCGCGTTGCTCGATGAACGCAAGGCGGCGGAGACGTCGGCGCAGGGCCAGGTCGTCATCACCGACGCCAATCTCAAGGCCGCGAACGTGAATCTCGGCTACACCGACATCGTCGCCCCGATCAGCGGGCAGATCGGCCGGTCCAAACTCACCAAGGGAAACGTCGTCGGGCCGGACAGTGGCGTACTCACCACGATTGTCAGCCACGATCCGATGTATGTGACGTTTCCCGTCAGCCAGCGCGAGTTCTTGAAGGTGAAGGAGCGGGAGGCGCGCGAGGCACGGCAGCAGGTGCTGGGTGTGCGTATCCGTTTCTCCGATGGTTCGACATATGACCCGACCGGACGGATAGATTTCGTCGATGTCACGGTAGATCGCGCGACCGATTTTGTCCTGGTTCGCGCGACCATCCCCAACCCAAATGGCGCCTTGATCGACGGGCAGCTCGTTCGTGTATCGGTCGAAGCTGACAAGCCCGAGGAAAAGGTGCTCGTGCCGCAGTCGGCGCTGGTCGTCGACCAGCAGGGACCCTACGTTTTCGTCGTCGTGGACGGCAAGGCGGCGGTGGCGCGGGTGAAGCTGGGAGGTGAGTCGGGTCCATACGCGATCGTGGATGACGGGCTGAAGGGCGGTGAGCAGGTGGTCGTGCAGGGCATGGAGAGCCTGCGCCCCGGCGCGTCCGTCGTCGCCAGTCCGGCGCCGCCACCGCTCAGCGGAGGCTGAACCATGTTCTCGGCAATATTCATCAACCGGCCGCGGCTCGCGACGGTGATCGCAATCGTCACGACCATTGCGGGCCTGATGTCCCTGTTCGTGATCCCGATCGCGCAGTACCCTGATATCGTGCCGCCCCAGGTGTCGGTCACCACCGTCTATCCCGGCGCCTCGGCGGCCGTCGTTGAATCGACTGTCGCGCAGCCGATCGAAAGCCAGATCGTCGGCGTCGATAAGATGATCTACATGAAAAGTGTCAGCGGCAACGATGGCAGCTACTCGCTGAAGGTGTCGTTCGAACTTGGCACCGATCCGGACATCAACACCGTCAATGTTAACAACCGTGTCCAGGTAGCGCTGTCGAAACTGCCGGAGGACGTGCGCAAACAAGGATTGACTGTGAAGAAGCAGTCTTCCGCCCTGCTTGGGGTCGTCTCGCTGTATTCGCCCAAACAAACGCACGATGAACTGTATATTTCAAACTACGCTACGATCAACTTGCTTGACCAGATCAGGAGCACGCCAGGGGTCGGCGATGCGACACTGTTCGGTCCGCAGGACTATGCCATGCGGGCCTGGATACGCACCGACCGGCTTTCCGGGCTGGGCCTGACCTCGGCGGACGTTATCAACGCGATCAAGTCGCAGAACCTGCAGGCCCCTGTCGGCCGGATCGGTGCCCGTCCGATCTCGAATGACCAGCAATTACAACTCAACATCCAGACCAAAGGGCGGCTAGCGTCCACCGCGGAGTTCGAACAGATCGTGATCCGGACCAATCCGGACGGCTCGGTCCTTCGCCTGGGCGATATTGCGCGTCTGGAACTCGGTGCTGCCAATCTCGATCGGTCGACGAGACTGAATGGGTCACCGGCAGCGCTGATCGCGGTGTATCAAGCGCCGGGCGCGAACGCCCTCACCGCGCTCGATGGCGTCAAGCAGGTCATGGCCGGCGCAGCGCATGATTTCCCCGATGACCTGGACTGGAAGGTCACGTACGACCCGACCACCTTCGTCACGGCAACGATTCACGAGGTGGGGAAGACCCTGATCGAGGCGTTCATCCTGGTGGTGCTCGTCGTCTACCTGTTCCTGGGCAATCTGCGCGCCACACTGATCCCCACGATCGCGGTCCCTGTCAGCCTGATCGGCACGTTCATTGTGCTGAACGCCATCGGCTATTCGGCCAATACGGTCTCGCTCCTGGCCATCGTGCTCGCGATCGGCATCGTGGTGGATGACGCGATCGTGGTGGTCGAGGCGGTCGAGCAGGTGATGGAGCAGCATCCCGAACTATCGCCGCCGACGCCACCAAGCTGGCGATGGGGCAGATCTTCGCCCCGATCATTGGCATCACGCTGGTGCTGCTCTCGGTGTTTGTTCCGGTTGCGTTCATCCCCGGGATCTCTGGCGAGTTGTTCCGCCAGTTCGCCGTCACTGTCGCTGTTTCCATGTTTCTCTCGGCGATCAATGCACTCACGCTGTCCCCTGCCTTGTGCGCGATCCTGCTACGGCCGCATCACGGGCCGCGCCGTGGACCCATCGGTCGGCTGATGCGCGGGATCGACTGGGTGCGCGACGGCTACGGCGCCATCGTTGCTCGTCTGGTGCGTCTCTCCATCCTTGGCCTGGTGATGGTGGCAGGGTCCATGGCCGGCATCTGGGCTTTGGGAAAGATCACGCCGACGGGCTTTCTGCCGGAAGACGACCAGGGCGCATTCTTTGTGATCGTGCAACTGCCTGACGGCGCCTCGGTCGGCCGGACAACCGAGGTCGTCCAACAGATCGAGGGGATCCTGAAGCAGGAGCCAGCCATCGCGGACTATTCCGCCACGATCGGACTGAACTTCATCGACAACTACTCGCAGCCGAACGCCGCTTTCTTTATTGTCTCGCTGAAACCTTTGAAGAGCGTGCGGACCCCGATCAATCCGTGCAGGCAATGATCGCTCGGCTTGGGGCAAAATTCCGCCAGGTACGCGGCGGACGTGCCGTGCCCATCGCGCCGCCGCCGATCATCGGCCTCGGAACCGGCGGTGGATTCAGTTATGTGCTGCAGGACACCGGCGGCGGCAGCGCGCAGTCGCTCGCCCAGGTGCTGCGCGGACTGTTGGTGGCGGCGAACCAGGATACCAAGCTCAGCCGCGTGTACAGCACTTTCTCCGCCGCGACGCCTTCGGTCTACCTCAACATCGATCGCGACAAGGCGCAGATTTTGAAGGTCGATCTTGCGGCGATCTTTCAGGCGCTGCAGGCCTCGCTGGGCGGATATTACGTCAACGACATGAACCTATTTGGACGGACATGGCAGGTGCAGGTCCAGGCGGAGGCCGATGACCGGTCTTCGATCTACGACATCTACCGGATCAACGTTCGCAGCGCGGACGACCAAATGATCCCGCTGCGAAGTCTCGTGGAGGTCCGGCCGGTGATCGGACCACAGGCGTTGATCCGCTATAACAACCAGATTGCGGTGACGGTGCAGGGCAGCCCTGCTCCGGGCATCTCTTCAGGTCAGGCGCTCGCCGCGATGGAACAGGTCGCCTCCAAGACCTTGCCGCGCGGATATCGTGGCCTGTGGACCGACGTCTCGTTCCAGGAGAAGCGCGCCGAGGGAAAGACCGCGATCATCCTCGGCTTCGCGGTGTTGTTCGCCTATCTTTTCCTCGTCGCCCTGTATGAGAGCTGGACGATCCCTGTCCCGGTGCTGTTGTCGGTCACGGTCGGCGTCGTTGGTTCTTTTGCCGCAATGGTGCTGGCGGGCTTGACGCTCGATCTCTATGCGCAGATCGGCATGGTGGTGCTGATCGGCCTGGCGGCAAAAAACGGCATCCTGATCGTGGAATTCGCCAAGGAGCGTCGGGCCGAGGGCATGCCCCTCCTCGCGGCGGCGACCGAGGGCGCGCGGCAGCGTTTCCGTCCGGTGATGATGACATCCTTCGCGTTTATCCTGGGACTGCTGCCCCTGGTCATCGCCGAGGGCCCATCACGCCTGGCGAGACGCGACGTCGGATCACCTGTGTTTGGCGGCATGCTCTCGGCGTCAATTATCGGCATCTTCGCGATACCGGCGCTCTACGTGATATTCCAGTCGATCCGAGAGCGACTGCGTTCGTCAGCGCGCCCAGTCGCGGTGCCGGAAAAAGAGGTTGCATCGGTATGATGGCATGATGATCGGGGTTGAGAGACGCGGCTGTGGAAGGGGCCGGGTGACCCTGAAATCCAGCTCAACTTTTATGCCGCTCAATTGCGTCAATCGGTAAGTCACGGTTCGCGAGCCGGATCGATACGAATTTTCGCAGCACTCGCCGATGGCCCTGACCCGCTGCTCCTGAAGTGCATCACTGGAGTTTGCCGGCAATTCGCGACCATTTCTTCACAGCACTGCAAGTCGTGAGTCCCCTCGCCTGCGCAAGAGCAGGACCGGCCCGCGCCGGGGATGAACCGAAGGCGCGTTTGATGCACCAGCGCCAAGACCGATGGTATCATCCGTCGTGTGCTGGACGAAGTCCACCCGTTAAATTTGATATCGGAATGGAACCGCCGATCGCCGGCACCGCTGGCGAAAGGCTTGGGATCGTTCAATTGATCCCAACCCTGTGCCAGATCAAGACTATTCCTGCATAGGGCATAATCTGCCGAGGTCGTATCGAAAATGCCGGTCCTCAGCCTACTTTCCGACGTCGTCTGAAGTGAGCGGATACGCGAGATCAACAAGCCAGGTGGCTAGGGCAAACCCCATCGATGAGGGCTTTGGAGCATCTCATGCGGGATTAAAGTTATTTTAGCGAAGCGGTCGTAAGTTACGTGGCCCGCGAAAGCGTAGCCCAAAGCGATGTTCGGAATGTTGAAGTAACCATGCGCCCTGTCCCGACAGTCATGTTGTGCTCGATTTTGATTGGCTGCGCGAACCAAGCGACGTTGAACTCATTGGCTGCTGCCCACCAGGCGTGTGTCTACGGCAATGTCGAGGCGTGTGCCGATGTTCCGGCCATTCAAAGCGAGGTCAACATGGAGAAACAAGAGAGTGCCATGGTCGCACTCGATTTGGCGCTTCTGATCCCGTTGGTCGCCATTGCTGTCACTGGCGGCGGTGGTGGTGGTGGTTGGCACAGCGGGCATGCTCATAGTCCCAACGGTAGCCATCGTTGGAGCGGTCACAGCTGGCATCATTAAATTCGTTACATCGTGACGCTAGGAGCCGGGATCAGTCGATCACGATGCGCGGCCCGCTGCGCCTCGACGCCTCCGCGCCTGCCACCTTCTCCCACACCCGGCGGGCCAGAACATCGTAAGCCATCGCCGCTTCGCCTTCCGGCGCGGAGGCGGCGATCGGTGTGCCGGCATCGGACGCGGTGCGGATGTCCAGCAGCAGCGGGATCTCGCCCAGGAACTCGGTGCCCAGGCGATCCGCCTCCAGCCGCGCCCCGCCGTGGCCGAAGATATCGGCGCGGTGGCCGCAATTCGGACAGCAGTAGTAGCTCATGTTCTCGACCAGGCCGAGCACCGGGACGCGGGTCTTCTCGAACATGCGCACGCCGCGACGGGCGTCGATCAGCGCGATGTCCTGCGGCGTGGAGACAATCACCGCGCCGGTCAGTTCCACCCGCTGGGCCATGGTAAGCTGTGCATCGCCGGTGCCCGGCGGCATATCCACCACCAGGATGTCCAGCGGGCCCCATTCGACCTGCCCCATCATCTGCTCCAGCGCGCCCATCACCATCGGGACCGCGCCAGATCATCGGGGTTTCCTCATCGACCAGGAAGCCGATCGACATGCAGGACAGGCCCCACGCCTGCAGCGGGATCATCTTGTCGTCGCGCACCTCCGGCTTGCGGTTCATCCCCATCATCCGCGGCAGGCTCGGCCCATAGATGTCGGCGTCGAGCAGCCCAGTGCGATGGCCCTGACGCGCCAGCGAGACCGCGAGATTGACCGCGACGGTCGACTTGCCGACACCGCCCTTGCCTGAGGCGACAGCGACGATGAATCTGACGTCCGGCAGCAACATTGGCTTTGCCGCCGCGCCCGCCTGCGGTCCGCCATGAGTCCCGGCGTGGGCATGACCGTGGCCAGCGGCGGCGGCGGTGATTTGCCCGGAGCCGGCCGACCCGATGCGGGTTTGTGCGCGGTCAGGATCGCAGTTGCATTGGTCACGCCTGGCTGCCGGCCCAACAGCCCCTCGACCTGACGCCGTACCGGCTCCATGGCGGGTGCGCCGGCGCGATCGGTCAGCAATGTCGCCTGTACCAGGCCGCCGCGAACCTCGATGCCCTCGACCAGGCCGGCGGTGACAATATCGCGCCCGGATGCCGGATCTTTGATCGCCCGCAGTACATTCCGGAGCGCGTCCGCCGAAGCCTCAACCATGACACTGAACCCTTATCTTGCAAACCTCGTACGGCAAGCGGATAAGCGGGCGGCCGTGAGCGCCACTCTAGAACGATATGGCCCATGGCACCGTTCCCGCCAGCGGCGCAAGTACCCGGCGGTATTACAGGAGTATCTCTCCACCCATGCCATGGAACAGCGATGGCCTCGGTCCCCGGGGTAGTGCGTCCGGATCGTCCGGTGGCGATGGCGACAAGAAGCGCCCCGCCAGCCCTTGGGGCAATCCCGCCGGCGGCTCCGGTGGCGGCGACCGGCAGGAATCGGGTGGCGGCCCGCGCAAGCCGGGCGGCCCGTTCGGCGGTGGGCCCTTCGGCGGCGGTGGCGGGCCCTTCGGCGGCGGCGGTGGCGGCCCGTTCGGCGGCGGTGGCCCGGGCGGCAAAGGCTATCCCCCCGAACTCGACCGCCTGATCGCGCAGGTGCAAGGCTACGTCCGCGGTCTGACAGGGGGCGGCTTCGGCGGCGGGCGGCGCGGCAGTCCGGGCAGCCGCTTCTCCGGCGGGCGAGGCCTCGCACTGCTGGGGCTGCTGGTTGTGGTGATCTGGATCGGCAGCGGCTTCTACCGGGTGCAGCCAGACGAGCAAGGGGTCGTCCTGCGCTTTGGCGCCTATAGCTATTGGACACCGCCCGGGCTGCACTGGCACCTGCCCTGGCCGATCGAGAGCGCTCTGCTGCCGACCGTCACCCGCATCAACCGGACCGAGATCGGCTACCGCTCCGGCGTCTCAGGTCGGATCGATGATGGTCGCGATACCACCGGCCGCGACGTATTGGCCGAGAGCCTGATGCTCACCGGCGACGAGAACATCATCGATATTGATGTCGCGGTGTTCTGGCGTGTCAGCAACGCGTCGGCGTTTTTGTTCAACACCGCCAGCCCGGACATCCTGGTGCGCGCGGTGGCCGAAAGCTCGTTGCGGGAGGTGATCGGGCGCACACCGATCCAGCCCGCCTTGACCCAGGCTCGGGCGCAGATCGAGACCGACATGCTGAAACAGGTGCAGGAGATCCTGGACCGCTACCAGGCCGGTGTGGAAGTCACCCAGGTGCAGTTGCAGAAGGTCGATCCGCCGGCCGCCGTGATCGAAAGCTTTCGTGACGTGCAGCGGGCGAACACCGACGCCGAAAGAATGCGGAACGAGGCCAACTCTTACCGGAACGATATCGTGCCGCGGGCGCGTGGCGACGCGGCGCGCATCATTGCCGAGGCCCAGGGCGCGAAGCTGGCCTCTGTGGCGCAGGCCACTGGCCAGACGCAGCGCTTCGACAGTGTGCTCAAGGCTTACCAGGCAGCCAAGGAGGTTACGCTGAGCCGGCTCTACCTCGATACCATGACAGACGTGCTCAGCCATTCGCAGCCGCTGGTGGTCGATGACAAGCTGAAAGGGTTGGTGCCGTTCCTTCCGCTCAACCCGTCTGCCCCGCGGGCAACAGCGCCGGGGGTATCACCGCCGTCGCCATCCGGACCCACACCTGGCTCGCCCTCGGGGACGGCCGCGGGAGCGTTTACCTCGCCTTCGCCGGCACCGGGAGCAGACCGATGAACCGGTTCACCATTGGCGGGATCGCCCTGCTGTTCGTTCTGGTGGTGCTAGCCAGCGGCACCCTGTTCACCGTCTCCCAGATCGAGCAGGTGCTGCTCGTCCAATTCGGCCAGATCGTGCGGCCCATCGAGACCCCCGGTCTGCACGCAAAACTACCGTTGATCCAAAATGTCATCAGTTTCGACCGCAGGCTGCTGAACGTCGAACTGCCGGGTGAGGAAGTGATCCTGGGCGACCAGCGCCGCCTGATCGTCGATACCCTGACGGTTTATCGCATTTCCGATCCGCTGCGATTTTACCAGGCGCTTGGCCCGGTTCCTGATGCGATCCGCGGCCGGCTCAATTCGATCGTCACCGGCAGCCTGCGCCGTGTGCTGGGCAACAACAAGCTGCTGGACGTGCTGTCGGCGGACCGCGACCGGATCATGTCGACCATCCGCGATCAGGTGAACACCGAGATGCAGAGCTTCGGCGTTACCGTGGTCGACGTTCGCATCCGCCGAGCCGATTTGCCGGAGGAGAATACGCAGGCAATTTTGTCGCGGATGCAGTCCGAACGCCAGCGTATCGCTGCCCAGGCACGTGCCGAGGGTGCCGAGGCGTCGGCCCGGATCAGAGCCGACGCCGAACGCGACCGCACCGTGCTGTTGGCCGACGCGCGTGCGACGGCTGACAACCTGCGTGGCGAGGGCGAGGCCGACGCAACCCGTATCTACTCCCAGTCTTTCGGCCAGGATCCGGGTTTTTTTGCCATATGGCGGACGCTTCAGGGTTATCGCGACATATTCGGCAACGGTGCGGCGAGGCTGGTGCTGACCCCGGACAACGACTACCTGCGCTATCTGCAGATCCCGCCGGCCGATCCCGGCAAATAGGGAATGTGGGTGCCGGGAGAAGTGTGACGATCAGGCGGACCTGACGGACGGGCGCTCGGAGCAATGTGCCGTGCGGCGTCTCGCCATGGCGTGATAAGGTTCAGTTTGAGGCGGCTGCCGGCGGATGATACATTGGCTGTAATTCATCAGATGACTTGCTACCGTCGATTTTCGGACCACATGCGGCTTATTCGCCAGGAACCTTGATCATGCGCCTGCTCCGCTCCACCGCTGCCCGCGCCACCCTGCTGGGCGCGTCTTTCGCGCTGGTAGCTCCCCTGCCCGGCACGCTGACCGCGGTCCAACCCGCCTTGGCCCGGGCGGCGCCGGAAAGTTTCGCCGAACTGGCCGCCAAACTGCTTCCGGCGGTGGTCAACGTGTCGTCCACCCAGACGATGACCGCGAAGACCGGCCCCGGGGCGGGTCCCGAGATCCCAATGTTCCCACCCGGATCCCCGTTCGAGCAATTCTTCAAGGATTTTCTCAATCGCAACCGTCAGGGTCAGGGGGCGGTGGCGGTGGCGGTGGTGGTGGTGGAAGCGACGACCAGCCCAGGGCGGAGCGGCGAGCGCAAAGTTTGGGTTCTGGCTTCATCATCGACTCGTCAGGTCTCGTCGTGACCAACAATCATGTCATCGAGGGTGCTGACGAAGTTTCCGTCACGCTGCAGGACAACACGACGCTGAAGGCCCAGATCCTCGGGCGCGACGAAAGCGGCGATATCGCCCTGCTAAAGGTGAAGTCGGATAAGCCGCTGCCGACGGTCGATTTCGGTGATTCGTCGGCGTCGCGGGTCGGCGACTGGGTGCTGGCGATCGGCAACCCGTTCGGCCTGGGCGGCACCGTCACGGCGGGCATCGTCTCGGCGCGTGGGCGCGACATCCATCAGGGCCAGTACGACGACTTCATCCAGACTGACGCGGCGATCAACCGCGGCAACTCGGGCGGCCCGCTGTTCAACATGGACGGCCAGGTGATCGGCATAAACACGGCGATCTTCTCGCCCTCCGGCGGTTCGATCGGCATCGGCTTCTCGATCCCGTCGAACATGGCCAAGAACATCGTCGGCCAGCTGCGTGACTACGGCCACCCGCGGCGCGGCTGGCTGGGCGTGAAGATCCAGCAGGTGACGCCCGATATCGCCGACAGCCTGGGCCTGAAGGACGCATCCGGGGCGATGATCGCCGGGGTGACGGACGGCGGCCCCGCCGACAAGGCGAAGATCCGCAACGGCGACATCGTGCTGAAATTCGCCGGCCAGGACGTCAAGGAGATGCACAATCTGCCGCGCATCGTCGCCGACGCCGAGGTCGGCAAGGAAGTGCCGGTGGTGCTGTGGCGCGACGGCAAGGAGGTTGTCGTCCAGACCGTTCTGGCGGAGCGTCCCCCCGACGCCCAACTGGCCGCGGTCGACCCCGGCAAGCTCGTGGACACCACGAAACCAACCGATATCAATGGACTCGGCCTCAAGGTTGCTCCGATCAGCCCGGACCTGAAGGACAAGTTCTCCCTGCAGGATGGACAGAAGGGCGTGGTGATCACGGACGTTGCCCCGAACACGCCGGCTGCGGAACGCGGCCTGAAGGCGGGGGACGTGATCATGGAAGTGCAGCAGGGCGAGGTCAGCTCGCCTGCCGACGTGCAGAAGCAGGTGGACGCCGCCCGGGGTGCCGACCGCAAATTCGTGCTGATGCTGATCCAGCGGGAGGGTGGCGTGCAGTATGTGCCGCTGTCGCTGTCCAAAGGCGGCAAGGACAAGCAGCCGGGATAGCTAAGCCGCTCGGGTCGGGTCGAGGCTGCGAGGCGTTACGGTCCGTCGCTCTTGGTGAGCAGGGTCGTTCCGGTCACAGAGTGATATCGAAACCGGCGACATTGTAAGCTGTGGATCCTCGACCTCCTCGCATGACACTGAGGAAATTGCTCAGAGCCACTTGTTCCAACGGAAGATGGCCAGCGGGATCAGTGTGGTGATGATGATCAGGCCCCATGCCCATGCATACCCCCAGGCCCAGTCGTATTCCGGGATGATTTTGAAGTTCATGCCGTAGACGCCGGCGATCAGGACCGGCGGGATCCCGACCACGGACGCGATCGCCATCACCTTCATCACGTTGTTCTGCGCGATATTGATGAACCCCAGCGTTGCATCCAGCAGAAACTGCAGCTTGTCGTTCAGGTGGGTGTCGAAGTCGCTGACCGAGGTGATGTCCTGGCGCAATGTCGTCAGGCGGGGCGCAAGGTCCTTGGGAAGCCATTCGGCTGTCATGGTCTCGACGTAGGGTACGATACGGCCAGCGCCGACCTGGGTCTCGCGGATGTGGGAGATGAAGTCGCCGATCCGGCCAAGCTGGCCGAGGGTCCGACGCAGCAAAGCGTCCTCGTTCTTGCGGCCGGCACTTCGCCCCCGCCCCATGGCGAAGATGCCATGTGATATCGATTCAAGGTCGGCACGAACCTGCTCGAGCCCGTCCGCCTGGCGGTCGACGATCGCCTCCAGCAGACCGACCAGAATATGCGCCCCCGTCGCCTGCCGGCTTTCACCACGCGGCAGATGCTCGGCGTAACCATCGAAAACCAGGCTGGGGGCGAAGCGAACAGTGATGAGGCGGTCCGGCGAGAACACGAAACCGGCAGCCACGCCACGTGGGCCGTCGTCATGGTGCATGCTGATCAGCGCCATGCTGAGGTAGAGCACGCCGTCGCGGGTGGCCAGTCGGCTGGACGTCTCGATTTCGCTTAGTTCCGCTTCGGTCGGAACATGCAGGCCGGTCGCCCGCTGCACGCGGTCGATCTCGTCCGGCCCCGCGGCCACGAGATCGATCCAGCCGGCATCGCGCAACTGTTCGACGGAGGCGGTTGCGGGCAGGCGGTGCAAGTGCTCGCCGCCGCACACGAATGCAGTGATCATCGCGAACTATCTCCAGACCGGCGGCCACGCCGCAGACCCGCCGAGCAACGACAACACCGACGGGCGCCCCGGCCGGATGTTTCCGGTCCAGCGACTATACCGAGCAAACCCGACCCACGGATCGTGGCGTTTTCGTGCAGCTACCGCAGGATCAGTTCCGCGCCTTGTCCACCAGGGCGTTCTTGCCGATCCAGGGCATCATGGCGCGCAGTTTCTCGCCGACCTGCTCGATAGGATGTTCGGCCAGCCTGCGGCGGGTGGCTTTGAAGCTGGTCTGGTTCACCCTGTTCTCAAGCATCCAGTCGCGCGCGAAGCGGCCGCTCTGGATGTCGGCCAGAACGCGCTTCATTTCGGCACTTGTTTCGGCGTTGATGATCCTCGGGCCGGATGTATACTCGCCGTACTCGGCCGTGTTGCTGATCGAATAGTTCATGTTGGCGATGCCGCCCTCATAGATCAGGTCGACGATCAGCTTGACTTCGTGCAGGCACTCGAAATAGGCCATTTCGGGAGCGTAGCCAGCTTCCACGAGGGTTTCGTAGCCGCCCTTGATCAACTCCACCAGGCCGCCGCACAGCACGACCTGCTCGCCGAACAGATCGGTTTCGCATTCTTCCTTGAAGGTCGTTTCGATGATGCCGGCGCGTCCGCCGCCGATCGCCGAGGCATAGGACAGCGCCACTTCCAGCGCGTTGCCGGACGGATTCTGCGCCACGGCCACGAGGCAGGGGACGCCGCCGCCACGCTGATATTCGCTGCGCACGGTGTGGCCGGGACCCTTCGGCGCGATCATGAAAACGTCGATGTCCGGCCGCGGGTCGAGCAGGTTGAAGTGCACATTCAGGCCGTGCGCGAAGGCCAGCGCGGCGCCGGACTTCATGTTCGGGCCGAGCTTTTCGCGGTAGAGGTCGCCCTGGCCCTCGTCGGGGGTCAGCACCATGACGACGTCGGCCCACTTGGCGCACTCCGCCGGATCCATGACCTTCAGCCCGGCGGTCTCCGCCTTGGCGACGCCCTGGGAGTTTGGCGCGCAGCCCGATGGCGAGCTGTTTGACGCCGCTTTCCTTCAGGTTCAGCGCATGGGCGTGGCCCTGGCTGCCGTAGCCGATGATGGCGACGTTCTTGCCCTTGATCAGGTTCACGTCGGCATCGCGATCGTAGTAGACGCGCATGATGTGCTTCCTCTTGCTCTACTCGGTGTGCAAATTAGATGACGCCGCGCGCCGCGGGCCAGCGCGGCGATCCCGCTGCGGGACACCTCGGCCAGACCCAGGTCGCGCATCAGTTCGATGAACGCGTCGATCTTGTCCACTGCCCCGGTCAGTTCGAAGACGAAACTCCCCAGCGTGGTGTCGACGACCCGGGCGCGGAAGGTATCGGCGATGCGCATCGCCTCGACCCGCTGCTCGCCGGTGCCGACCACCTTCACCAGCGCCAGTTCGCGGGCGACGTGCGGCCCGTCCATGGTCAGGTCGGCGACGCGGTGCACCGGCACCAGGCGATCGAGCTGCGCCTTGATCTGCTCGATCACCATGCTGGTGCCGGAGGTGACGATGTTGATGCGGCTGTGGGCGCCGGCGGCATCAACCGGGGCAACGGTCAGGCTGTCGATATTGTAGCCGCGGCCGGAGAACAGGCCGATGACGCGCGCCAGCACGCCCGACTTCGTTGTCGACGAGGACCGAAATGGTGGCGCTGCGCTGCGTCGTGTCAGAGGGGGAGGACATCTCGTCAACCAAAGGTCGGGAAAAAGAACATCAGGTGCGACGCCAGGAAGCGCCCCGGGTAATGCCCCGCCGTCGCCGGACAGGCAAAATGGAACAGCGGCGGTCAGACCAGAGACCAGACCCTCGTCGGTGATGCCGGCGCCCGAGGCTTCATGTTCCGGTCCCAGCAGCATCTGGTCGTGCGCCGCGCCGCTCGGGATCATCGGGAAGCAGTTCTCCGCCGGATCGACGGAAATGTCGGCGATCACCGCGGTCGGACAGTCCAGCATCGCGCGGATCACGTCATCCAGTTCATCCACTGTCTGCGCACGCATCCCAGTGGCGTGAAACGCTTCCGCCAGCTTGACGAAATCCGGCAGTGACGACGAGTAGGTCTCCGAATAGCGTCCGCCGTGCAGCAGTTCCTGCCACTGCCGCACCATGCCCATGTACTGGTTGTTCAGAATGAATACTTTCACCGGCAGCCGGTACTGCGCCAGCGTGCCCATCTCCTGAATATTCATCAGGATCGAAGCCTCGCCGGCGATGTCGACAACCAGGGCGTCGGGATGGGCAATCTGCACGCCCATCGCCGCCGGCAGTCCATAGCCCATGGTGCCGAGTCCGCCCGAGGTCATCCAGCGGTTCGGCTTTTCGAAATGAAAATGCTGCGCCGCCCACATCTGGTGCTGGCCGACCTCGGTGGTGATGAAGGTTTCCTGGCCGCGCTCGCGCGTGATCTCGAACAGTCGCTGCATCGCGTATTGCGGCTTGATGATGCTGCCGCGCGCCAGATCCTGAGTGAATTTCAAGCTCTTTTTCGCCCGCCACTCGTCGATCTGCCGCCACCACGCCGCCAGTGCCTGAGTATCGTCCGGCTCGGCGCTCGGCATGCCATTCCGCCAGCAGCGCATTCAGCGCCTTGCCGGCGTCAGCGATGATCGGCACTTCGACGGGAACGTTCTTGTTGATGGAAGATCCATCGATATCGATGTGGATTTTCCGCGAGCCCGGGCTGAACGCATTCAGCCGCCCGGTCACGCGGTCGTCGAACCGTGCGCCGACCGCCAGCATGACGTCGCAGCCGTGCATCGCCAGGTTCGCTTCGTAGGTTCCGTGCATGCCCAGCATGCCGAGGAAGCGCGGATCGCTGGCGGGATAGGCGCCCAGCCCCATCAGCGTGTTGGTGACCGGAAAGCCGGTGGCCCGCGCCAGTTGGGTCAACGCCTCGGACGCCGCCGGGCCGGAGTTGATAACCCCGCCGCCAGCATAGATCATCGGCCGCTTCGCCTGTTTCAGCAGCGCAACCGCCTTGACGATCTGGCCAAGATCCGGCTCGGTTCGCGGCCGATAGCTGGGGTGCCGCGCCGCCGGTTCCGCGTATGGCGCCTTGTTGATGACGATGTCCTTCGGCAGGTCCACCACCACCGGGCCCGGGCCGTCCGCTGCGCGCCACGTAGAATGCCTCGTGCACCACCCGCGCGAGGTCTTCCGGGCGCTTGACCAGATAGTTGTGCTTGGTCGCCGGCCGCGTGATGCCGGTGGTGTCGGCTTCCTGGAAGGCGTCGTTGCCGATCAGGTGGGTCGGCACCTGTCCGGTCAGACAGACCACCGGGATGCTGTCCATCAGCGCATCCACCAGGCCGGTCACCGCGTTGGTCGCGCCCGGCCCCGAGGTGACCAGCACGACCCCGACGCGGCCGGTTGAGCGCGCATAGCCCTCGGCCGCGTGCACCGCCGCCTGCTCATGGCGCACCAGGATGTGGCGAATCGCGTTCTGGTTGAACAGCGCATCGTAGATCGGCAGTACGGCGCCGCCGGGATAGCCGAAAATGACTTCCACGCCCTGATCCTTGAGCGCGCGTAGCAGTATTTCCGCCCCTGACTGGTCCATTTCCGCCGACATCTGACCGGTTCCCGCTGCTGAAGAAGCTCGTTGCTTCGAAGGGAGCGCACGGATAGGCCGCATGAAACCTACGGTCAACCCTTGTTTTGAATAAACGTGAACAATTCCCGGTCCAGAAACTTTCCGAAAATTGCGCAGAATTCGTATATGGCGCATTGATCACGAATGTGCGGGGCTGGGCTGCAAGTCTGTGATGGCGAAACCAAGTCGCCTGACGCTTGGTGTACTGGCCCGTCACCAGTTCGGTACGGCGACCGGCCTCCTGCAGCGAGATCGTCCCGCGCAAATAGGCCGAGAACTCCGGCACGCCGTGTGCGCGCATCGCTGGCAGGCGTCGGGTCGAGCTTCAACGCCAGCAATTGCCCGCACCTCGTCCAGCGCGCCTTGCCGCAGCATCGCCTCCAGCCGGCGTGGAGATGGCGGTCCGAAGCGCGTCGCGCGGCGGATCGAGCAGGATGGCGGAGAACCGCCATGGCGCGGGGTCGCCGCGGCTGGCTCTGCCAAGCGGCCAAGCCCGAGCCGGTGCCGCGCCACACCTCCCAGGCGCGGGCGATGCGCTGGCTGTCTTCCGGTCGCAGCCGGGCCGCGGTTGCCGGATCGACCGCCTGCAGGCTGGCGTGCAGGGCGGCGGGACCCTGTTCGGCCAGCAGACGGCGGGCTTCGGCACGGGCGGCCGGGCCCGGGTCCGGAATTTCGGCCAGGCCGTCGGTCAGCGCGGCGAAATAAAGGCCGCTTCCGCCGGTCAGGATCGGCAGCCGGCCGGCCTCCCGGGCCTGCGTCATCGCCGACAGCGCCGCCTCGCGCCACCACGCGACGCTGCCGGCCTGTGCCGCCGGGCGGACGCCATAGATGCGATGCGGGCACACGGCGCTCCTCGTCGTTGGAATGGACGCGCGGTCAGGACACGCAGTTCGCGATACACCTGCATGGAGTCGGTGTTGATGATCGTGCCGCCGATCCGTTCCGCGACCGCCAGCGCCAGGGCGGATTTCCCACTGGCGGTCGGGCCGGCGATCAGAAGGGCAGCGGGAACTTCGCACGACTTCATTGGCGGGGGCCTTGTTCGGGGCAACGCAACCTGCGTCGGAGGTTTGATCAGCAACCGGCCCACGCGTGCAACGGCGACGGCAACCTATCAACATATCAACGGATCAGGGACCCTTGATGGCTATCTCGCGGACCCACATCGGGACGACCGGGGCGCCTCCCCTGATCGGTCCATCGACCCCGGCCGCGTGCGAGACCCGGGTCACTGCCCTGCAGGTACACTTCGCGCGTGAACCACTTGCCGCCAGGCGATACGTCGCCATCGCAGTCCTTTCGGGCATGTCCTTTCGGGTGCCCCACATAGCAGCCGAGCCCGCTGGTGGGTAGCGGCGCGGCCTTGGGCACATGCGCCAACAGGCTGCCGCATGATCCCGCGACCCGCTCATCTGCTGGGTTCGCCGGAGGAACCTGTCGCCGTCCTGCCTGTCAGGAACCTGACCGGCATGAAACCGGACCGGCACTAAACCTGACATGTTTCGGGCCGGCAAGGTCCCCATGGAGCTTGCACTTTGGCCTGTCAAACTTAATGTGGGTCAGCGCCTTCCCGGCAACTGCTTGCGCCCGCGTCGAGCCGCTGTCACGGTCTTCGCAGCCATGACCACGCCCCTCACCCACGTCCTGACGCTCATTGCCCGGCGCGACGCGACGTCCCTGACGCCGGCCATCATCGGCCGAGTGCGCGATGCCGTGCGGGGCGGGCCGCGGAAATCCTGTCGGCCGGAGAGGCGGCTGAGATGAAGGTGGCCTCGCTCCCCGACCCGCTGCTGCTACAAGGGGTTTTGGATGGCAAACCGATCGATGCCATGTCGGTAAAGGCGCGCGGCCGACGCAAGGCGCTGCTGATCGCCGACATGGATAGCACCATAGTGACCGGCGAGACGCTGGACGAGCTGGCCGGTTTTGCCGGCATCAGGGATCAGATCGCCGCCATCACGAGCCGAGCGATGAATGGCGAACTGGATTTCAAGGCGGCGCTGCGGGAGCGGGTCGCGATGTTGCGAGGCCTGCCGATCGACGCACTGGAAAAGACCTGGCGGCGGGTGCGTCTGACCCCGGGCGCGCGCGAGTTGGTCGCGACCATGCGGGCGCGCGGGGCGCTGACCGCCCTGGTCTCCGGCGGCTTTTCTTTCTTCACCGGCAAAGTCGCGGCTGAGCTGGGGTTTGACGTGCACCGGTCCAACACATTGCTGCAGGATGAGAGCGGCGCTGACCGGGCAAGTCGCCGAACCGATCCTGGACCGCGACAGCAAGCTGTCCACGTTGATCGAGCTGGCGGGACAGCGCGGCGTGAGGCTGTCGGCAACACTGGCGGTTGGCGACGGGGCCAACGATCTGGACATGCTGCGCGCGGCGGGGCTCGGGTGTCGCATTCCATGCCAAGCCGATCGTCGCGCGGGAGGCTCGCGCCAAGGTGGATCACGCCGACCTTCGGGCCTTGCTGTTCGCCCAGGGTTACTCGGCGTCGATGTTCGTCACCGATTGACCACCGGTGAGCGGGCCGTGGCGCTCGACCAGTCAGGCGGCCTGCCTGATTTCGTTCTTTGACCGCATCAATGGCATGATCCGGGTGCCGAACTGCTCCATGCCGATGACGAAATCATCGAACGTCATCATGACGCCCTGCACGCCCGGCACCGCCGCGAGTTCGTCCAGCATCCGGGCGACGCTGGCATAGGAGCCGACAAGCACGCCCTGGTTGGTCGGCAGCTTGTCGATCCCGGTGGCGCGGCGACGGTTCGGCTGGGCGTAGACATCGGTGCTGGGATCGTCGTCGGCCTGTTCGTCGCGATAGGCCAGCGCCACGTTGTCGGTGCCCGCCTTGTAGTGCTCCCACTTGGCCAGCGCCGCCGCGTCGGTCTCATCGGCGATGATCATGATCAGTATCAGCGCGCCGCAGTCGCGGCCGGTTTCCCGCGTCGCCGCGACCAGACGCGCGACGCTGGGAGCGACCGCGGCGGGTGTGTTGTAGCCGAACGCGGCGCAGAAATTGTAGTCGGCGTATTGCGCCGCGAACTTCGTTCCCGCATCGCTCTGCGCGGCGCAGATGATCGGGATCTTCGACGTCGGCGTGGGCAGGCAGCGGCAGTCGTCCATCTGGAAGAAATTGCCCTTGAAATCAGATTGTCCGGTCGCCCAGAGCTCCTGCATTATTGTAACGTATTCCGAACAATATTCGTAGCGGCGTTTGTAGTGCTCCGATCCTGGCCAGATGCCCATTTGAGTGTATTCGCGCCGCTGCCAGCCGGAGATGATATTCACCCCGAACCGGCCGTGGGAGATGCTGTCGATCGTCACCGCCATCCGGGCCGCGACCGGCGGTGGCATCGTCAGCACGGCACAGGTTGCGAACAGTTTTATGCGCGTGGTCGTTGCCGCAAGGCCGGCCATCAAGGTGAACGATTCGAGGTTGTAGTCCCAGAACTGGGACGGTCCGCCGAAGCCGTGCAGCTTGATCATCGACAGTGCGAAGTCGAAGCCGAACTGTTCCGCTTTGTCGACGATCGTCTTGTTGAGGTCATAGCTGGGCTTGTATTGGGGTGACGTGGTGGAGATCAGCCAGCCGTTGTTGCCGATCGGAATGAAAACGCCAAGCTGCATAACAATCTCCCCAATCGCGGCGTGGGCCCAGGCCAATGCGGAAAGCTATAGCTTCTCGCCGCTCGCGTTGCAATGCAGCATGATTGATTTCTATCCAATCGATGCAATCAGACGAGACGATTTGCCTAATACTTAGTCTTATTGAGCAAACTATGGTCTACTGACGCTTAACATGGCGGCACAGGCCGCGATCCGGGGTTTGGATGGCCGAGGCCGGCCCAGCTTAGATTTGTGAGGATGCCCTACCACAGCGAGCAGCTCTTCGCGCTTGAGAAAGCATCAGGCGACTTCATCCGCGCCCAGAGGCGTGACACGCAATACGCCTTGCAGCATGCTGCCGGCGACCCTGTTCGAAGGAGGAAATGCAATGGGCATGTTGGATGGCAAGGTTGCCGTCGTCACCGGCGCCGGTGGTGGTATTGGGCGAGCGACCGCGATCGCGCTCGCCGCGAATGGCGCGCAGGTCGTGGTCAACGATGTTGGCGCCAGCGTCACCGGTGAGGGCCAGGACGTCGGCCCGGCGCAACGCGTGGTCGCCGAAATCACCCAGGCCAATGGCGCCGGCCGCGCGGTCGCGAACGGCGGCAGCGTCGCGAGCTGGGACGACGCGCAGGCATGGTGAAGCAGGCGATCGACAGTTTTGGTCGTATCGATATGGTTGTGAACAACGCGGGCATTCTGCGCGACCGCATGTTCCACTACATGTCGACCGAAGAATTCGACGCGGTGATGAAGGTGCATCTCTATGGCGCCTTCTATGTCAGCCGCGCGGCCGTGACGCATTTCCGCAAGCAGGAGAGTGGCTGCTTCGTTCATATCACCTCCACCTCCGGCCTGATCGGCAGCGTGGGTCAGGCGAACTACGGCGCCGCGAAGCTTGGTATCGCCGGGCTGTCGCGCAACATCGCGATGGATATGCAACGGTATCATATCCGCTCGAACTGCATCGGGCCGCACGCGTTCAGCCGCATGATCGAAACGGTGCCCGGCCAGACCGAGGAACAGTTGCAGGCCCGCGCGCGAAGACTCGCCCGGACCACATCGCGCAGTTGATCGCTTTCCTTGGCACGGATGCCGCGGCGAATGTCTCCGGTCAGATTTTTGGTGTGCGCGGCAACGAGGTTTATCTCTACAACCAACCTCGGCCGATCCGGATCATGGCGCGGGTCGACGGCTGGACACCCGAGAAGCTGGCGGCGGAATGGCTGCCGGCGGTCCAGGGCAGCTTCACGCCGCTGGAGCGGACCCGTGACGTTTACCCATGGGATCCGGTCTGATCCCGCGGCGCTGACCATCCCGGCCGCGACCGATGCGGCCGGGCGCCCCCTCGCAAGGACCTACCAGGCATGACAGCCACACTTCGCGGCGCCGACATTGTCGCGCGCACCCTCGAACGCGCCGGCCATACAGACATCTTTACGCTGTCCGGCAACCATATCATGTCGCTGTTCGATGCCGCGATCGACACCAGACTGAATCTGATGCACGTCCGGCATGAGGCGGCGGCGGTGCATATGGCGGATGCCTACGGGCGCCTGACCGGAAGGCCCGGCATCGCCTGGGTAACCGGCGGGCCGGGCATGCCAACGCGGTGGGCGCCCTGTTCACCGCCCTTGGCCAGGAGACCCCGATGGTCCTGCTATCCGGCCACACCGAGACCGATCAGTTGGGCCGCGGCGGGTTCCAGGAATTGCGTCAGGTCGAGATGGCCGCACCCGTAACGAAGGCGGCCTGGATGGCCACCGAGACCGCCCGGCTCGGACTCGATGTCGCGCGCGCCGTTCGCATCGCCACGTCAGCTCGACCGGGACCCGTGCATCTCAGCCTGCCGACCGATGTGCTGGATGCGAGCATTCCCTTGAGTGCCGTGATGTGGCCCGCGGAAGCAGATTTCGTTTCGCCGGTGGTCGACCTGAACGATGTTGCGGCGGACGCGATCATCGGCCTGCTGGCGGCGGCGAAGCGACCGCTGGTGATCGGCGCGCCAGCGCTCGCGACCCGCCGCGGCCGCGTTCTGCTGCGCCGGATCGAGACCTCGCTCGGCATCCCGACATGCCTTAGTGAAGGCCCCCGCGGCTTCAACGACGCCAGCCTCGGTGCCTACGTCGACGTCGTTCGTGAGGCCGATCTAGTTGTGCTGCTTGGCAAGGCACTCGACTTCACGCTGAAGTTTGGCGCGGCACCCTTCCCGCCGGATTGCCGTTTCATTTCCATCGATCCGGATGGCGCACTGCTTGATCGAGCGGTCCGTTTCAAGGGTCCACTGTTGGCGTTTGGCTGCATCGCCGACACTCATCCGGCCGGAGAGGCTTTGGTCCTGCGTGGCGCGGGGCGGGTCAACGGAGATCGCGCGTGGCTGACCGACGCTCGGTCCTGCTTCGATGACCGGCCGAGCGAGTGGGCGGGACTGGTCTCCGGGACGCCCGGCAAACTGCATCCGGCTGAGGTGTTTCGGACCTTGCAGCCGTATCTGGATCGCGACCCAGACAGTATTCTGATTTGCGACGGCGGCGAATTCGCCCAATGGGGTCAGAGCCTGTTGCGAAACGATCGCCGGATGATCAATGGCGTCGCGGGATCGATCGGTTCGTCACTGCCGATGGCCGGCGGCGCACGGGTGGTCGAACGGTCGGCGCCCATCTTCGCTGTGCTGGGCGACGGAACGTTCGGCTTCCATATGGCGGAGATCGAAACGGCGGTGCGCCTTGATCTACCGTACGTGGCAATCGTCGGTACCGATGCGCGCTGGAACGCGGAATATAACCTGCAGGTCCGGGACTATGGTCCGAACCGTACCTATGGCTGCGAATTGAGCCCAACTCGATACGATCTCGTGGCGACCGCTCTGGGCGGGCACGGTGAACTGGTGGAAGCGCCGGAGGCCCTGCCCGGAGCAATCGAACGGGCGTTGACCAGTGGCAAGCCGGCCGTGGTCAACGTCATGATTGAGAGCATTCCTTCTCCGGTGGTGCGGCGTTGAGATCCGACCGGCTGACCAGTTCATTGTTCGATCGCATAATTCACGCTTTCGGACGTTTCCGCTGGGCGCGATCATGCTCTAAAATTTCAGCGGCTGGTCCACCACCGGATCCAGCGGGTGCTTTTCACCGCCGAAACAAACGACTCGGTACGGTATCTGCCGGTCCCAACCATTTCTACGCCGATCCTGATCCTTAACCCGTTGCCTCCAATTCATCGATGAACCCAGAAATAACATCCAAACCCTTGCTCCAGAACGCCGGATCCGACGCGTCGAGGCCGAACGGCGCCAGCAGCTCCTTGTGCCGCTTGGTGCCCCCTGCCCGCAGCATGTCCAGGTACTTCGCTTGAAATCCGGGGTGGCCGCCCTGGAACACCGAATACAGTGCGTTCACAAGACAGTCGCCAAATGCATAGGCATAGACATAGAACGGCGAATGAATGAAGTGCGGCACGTATGACCAGAACACGCTGTACTCGGGAGTAAAGTCGAACGCTGGCCCGAGGCTTTCGGTCTGCACTTGCATCCAAAGCTCACCGATACGTTCCGGCAGCAGCTCCCCGGACCGGCGTTCGTCATGCAGCAGGGTCTCGAACTGGTAGAAAGCGACCTGACGCACCACCGTGTTGAGCATATCCTCGGTCTTCGCTGCCAGCATGATCCTTCGTTGCGCCGGGGCCGCCCGGTCCAGCAGCGAACGGAACGTCAGCATCTCGCCGAAGACGCTGGCGGTCTCGGCCAGTGTCAGCGGCGTGCTCGACATCAGGTAACCCTGCTGCGCCGCAACTACCTGGTGCACCCCGTGTCCGAGTTCGTGCGCCAGGGTCATCACGTCCCGTGTCTTGCCATGGTAGTTCAGCAGCAGGTAGGGATGCACGTCGGGCACCGTGGGATGCGCGAAGGCGCCGCCGGCTTTGCCGGGCTTCAGTCGCGCGTCGATCCACGGCTGATCGAAGAACCTGCGGCCGACCGAAGCCAGTTCCTGACTGAAGGCGCCATACGCCGTCAGCACCTGCTCCCGCGCCTCGGCCCATTCGATCACCCGGTCATCGTCGCTCGGCAGCGGCGCATTGCGGTCCCAGTGCTGTAGTTTCGGCAGCCCAAGCCAGCGCGCCTTCATCTGGTAGTAACGATGCGACAAACGCGGATAGGACTGCCGAACCGCGGTGGCCAGGGCATCGACGACCTCGTCCTCAACCATGTTGCCGCGATTGCGGGCGCTGCCGGGCCTTGGGTAATGGCGCCAAGTGTCCTCGATCTCCTTGTCCTTGGCCAGCGTATTGGTGATCAGTGAAAACAGCCGGATGTTGTCGCCGAACGCCTTGCCTATGGCCTTGCCGGCTGCCTCTCGCGCCGAGCGATCGCGGTCGGACAGCTTGTTCAGCGTATCGCTGACCGTCAGGTCCTTGTCGTCCAGCCGGATCCTCATGGCGGCGATGGTCTCGTCGAACAGCCTCACCCAGGCGCTGTTGGCGGTGAGGTCCCGCTCATGGCTGATCTTTTCCAATTCGTCGGTCATCTGGTGGGGCCGGAACACCCGCAGGTCCCGCAGCCAGGGGCCATAATGCGCCAGCGCCGGATCGCGAAGCTTGGCCTCCAGCACGGTGTCGGTAAGACGGTTCAACTCCAGCGTGAAAAAGATCAAGTCACTGCTGATCGTGGTCACCTGCTCCCTGATCGTCTGGTAGAACTGTCCGATTGTCGGGTCGGTGGAATCGCCGGCGAACAGCAGTTGCGCGTACGACGACAGGCGCCCGAGGGTTTCCTGGATGCGCTCGTATTCGGCGATGGCTGCCGCGATGGCGCCCCCGGGAAGGGCCGCAATCTTGCCGCTGTAGTTGGAAGCGAACGTGGCCGCCATGTCCTTCGCCCAAGCGGCATCGGCCACGACTGCCGGATCGTCTGGGGCTGCATACAGGTCCGACAGATCCCAGGCCGGGAGTTCGCTGGCTAGGGCGAGTTTCGCGTCGTTCATCGCGGCACTATTTCCTTGCGTCAGGGCCGTTGCGTTGCCGGGGCCGTTGCGTCGTAGGGCGACGGTGGCCTCGGGCCGAGCTTGCCCGGCTATCATTCACACCGGATTTTTGCCAGGTCGGACCGGGCTGTGTAATGCAGACATCTAGGAGCTTAGAACACCCGACGTCAAAGGGTGTGCCGCCCGCGGGCACCGCGCCGGAGGAAGCGTGCAAACCTATCCGACCTGGCCGAATCTGGCCGCCATGATGTTCGCCCTGGCACGCGCCTGGCCGCGCAAGCCGATGCTGAGATTCCATCGCGACACCGCGTGGCACTCCGTCACCTGGGGCGAATTCGGCCGGATCGCGGCATCCTGCGCCCGCAATCTTCGAGCCGCCGGGGTGTGCGCCGGAGACCGCGTGCTGATCTGCGCCGAGAACCGGCCAGAATATCCCATCGCCGAGACCGCACTGATGGCGATCCGAGCCGTACCGGTGCCATCCTACACCACCAATACGGTCGATGATCACGCACATCTGCTCCGCAATTCGGGGGCCCGGGCGGCGATCGTATCTTCGGCTTCACTCGCCGAGAGAGTGCGGCTGGCCGCGATCAAGGCAACCGCAACGCCCGGGCGACGGCTCGGCGGTCACGATGGCCATCCCGCGAATTCGCCCGAGGATGTATCCCGCGGACCGCCTGTGGAAGCACCAGCGGGGACCCAGGCGGCCCCGCTTGTCGATCGGCCGGCCGAACTCGATTTGCTCGTGGTGATGGATGGTCTGCCGGACGGCCCGCCGGCGGCGTCCCGCGTGGTGGCCTGGACGGACCTGGCAGGCGACCAGCAACCCAGCCGACGACATCGAGCAGGAGGCGGACTCCATCCCTACAACCGCGCTGGCCTGCCTGATCTACACCTCCGGCACCGGCGGCGCCCCCCGCGGCGTGATGCTGCCGCATCGCTGCATCCTATCCAACTGCGCCGGCGCGTTCGAGTTGGTCCGCCCACTGCACCTGAAGGACGAGATCTACCTGTCCTATCTGCCGCTGGCGCACAGCTACGAACACACCGTGGGCCAGTTCTTCTTCGCCAGCCTCGGCACCGAGATCGTGTACGCCCGCGGAGTCGAACACCTGGCGGCGGACATGCTGGAGGTGCGCCCGACCATCCTGACCGCGGTACCGCGTGTGCTGGAGATAATCCGTGCCCGCGTCATCACCCAAGTGGGACGCGAAAAGCCGTGGCGCCAGTACCTGTTCCGCGCCGCCCTCGACCTTGGCATGAAACGGGTCGACAAGACGCGGCTCGGCCTGTTGGAACGGCTGGCGGACCAGGTGCTCGACCGGCTGGTGCGCGCCAAGGTGCGTGCTCGATTTGGTGGCCGGTTGGTGGCCGCGACCTCAGGCGGGGCCCGTCTGGAGCCCGAGGTGGGCCGCTTCTTCCTCGCGCTGGGTCTTAAGATCATGCAGGGATACGGTCAGACCGAGGCCGGCCCGGTGATCAGCGCCAATCCGCCTCATGCGATAAGGATCGATACCGTGGGCAAGGCCCTGCACGGCGTCGAGGTGCGGATCGCCGATGACGGTGAGATCATGGTGCGCGGCGACCTCGTCATGGATGGCTACTGGAACCGCCCGCTGGACAGCGTTGCGGCGATCCGTGACGGCTGGCTGCACACCGGCGACATCGGCGAACTCGACGATGGCTACTTGCGGATCACTGACCGAAAAAAGGACATGATCGTCCTCTCGGGGGGCGAGAACGTCTCACCGGCCAAGATCGAGGGTATGCTGATGGCGGAGGCGGAGATCGCGCAGGCGGTTGTCGCCGGGGATGGCCGAAGCGGCCTGAGCGCACTCATCGTGCCCGCGCAGGGATATGACGACGTGGCGGCGGCGCTAGGGGTGAACCGCACCAATATGCGGCTGTCGGTTACCGAGCGGATTCGCAAGCACGCGGTGGTGGCGCCCTTTACTGTGGAAAACGGTCTGCTGACGCCGTCGCAGAAAATCCGCCGGGTGCTGGTGATCCGGGACAATCTGCAGACCTTGGCGGCGCTGCATCGCGGACCGTCCGAGATCCTATCACCGGGGTGGCCGTCGTTGGCACGGCAGGCAGCGCCGGGAAGAGTGTCCTAGGGCCAGGGTCGTCCGAGGGTTTTTCCAGTGGAACTTTGAAAGAATCGCCGAGGAGACTACAATGACCGCCACTGTTCCGGTATTGAACAGCCATTGCGATAGCGCTGACGCTCTGCTAGACGCCGCCGCTCGCGTTTTGTCCACCCGTGGATCGTTCTCGTGACCACGGGTCGCGGAGCCCACGCCGTTCCAGAAGGGGCCTCATCAGATGGCCGTACCGAAGAGAAAGACCTCCCCCTCCCGTGCCGGGATGCGGCGGAGCCATCAGGCGCTGCCGCACGAGGCGCACGCCGAATGCGCCAATTGCGGCGAGCTGAAGCGGCCGCACCATGTGTGCAGCCACTGCGGCCACTATGATGGGCGCGAAGTCGTCGCAGCCGGCAAGCCGCTGCGGGGCGCTGTCCGCGTCTGAGGCCGGGTCGCGGCGTACCTCCGCGTCGCCGGCGACCTGCGCCTTTACGCTCGCGGTGGACGCCATGGGGGGCGACAGAGCGCCCGAGATGGTAATTCAGGGTCTGGAACTTGCCGCGGAACGGCATCCGGCGGCACGCTTCCTGCTGATCGGTGACGAACCGACGCATTACCTCCTTGCTCGGGCGGAACAAGCGGGCGCGGGCGGCATGCTACGGTCCGGCATGCGCCGGACGTCGTCGACAACGACATGAAACCTACCGCCGCTCTGCGCAGTCGCCAGTCGTCCATGCGCATCGCCGTCGACGCCGTCGCCAGCGGCGAAGCGTCCGGACTGGTTTCTGCGGGCAACACCGGTGCCTTGTTTGCCATGTCCAAGATCGTGATCAAAATGCTGCCCGGCATCGACCGGCCGGCGATGGCCGCGATTGGCCCGTCCGCCCGCGGCGATGTCGTGCTGCTCGATCTCGGGGCCAACGTGCAGTGCGACGTTCGCAACCTGGTCGAATTCGCCGTGATGGGCGACGTCTTCGCGCGCACCGTGCTTGGGCTGACCGCGCCGACCATCGGACTGTTGAATGTAGGATCCGAGGAGCTGAAAGGCGACGACACGGTTCGCGAGGCCGCCGAGATCCTTCGTGCCAGCCACCTCGGACCGCAGTTTCACGGCTTCGTCGAGGGCCACGACATTGCCGCGGGTACGACCGACGTGGTGGTGACGGACGGCTTCACCGGGAACGTGGCGCTGAAGACTGGCGAAGGCGCCCTCAAGCTCATTTCGGAGTTTCTCCGACAGGTGTTCACCAGTGGCATCCTGGCCAAGATCGCATACCTGCTGGTCCGGCCGGGTCTCGACCGGCTGCGCGAGTGGCTCGACCCAAGACGCTATAATGGCGCTGTCATGGTCGGGCTCAACGGCGTGGTGGTGAAGTCGCACGGTGGCACGGATGCATTGGGCTTCGCACACGCCGTCGACGTTGCCATGGACATGGTCGTGCACCGGTTCAACGCGCGTATCCGCGACGATCTGGCACGCCTCGGGCTGGATAACAGCACCACCGCGGAGCGGAGCACGCGCGACGAGAAGGGTTCCGGCAGTATTCCGCTGGTCAAGCAGGGTACCGTTCCTGTTGACAGCGAGTTGCACGAAAACGCGCCGAGCGTTGGCGTGCGGGTCGGGAGTGTCTCGTCGAGCGGCCGTCCAGCCATGCGGGTTGCGGCCACCCGGCCTGCAGCGACACCCACTCGCAAGGCGCCAACTCGCAAGAGCCGAGCCCGCAGGCTGGCGACCCGCCGGTCGTGGGCTGCCAGGCCGATGGATCGCTGTTGACGAACTCACAGGTGGTCGCGCCGCACCAGGTCGGGGCATGGCCGCCGGCGCCGCATCTGGCCGTGCCCGAGGACACGGGCGCGGTCCGCCTCGATCGACGACGGTCATCCCGCCACCGCCTGATCAGGATCCACGATGCCGCCTCGTTCCATCCTCGCCGGTTGCGGCGGCTATCTGCCTGAACGGGTCGTGACCAACGAGGAACTTTCCCGCACGGTCGACACCTCGGATGAGTGGATCCGTGAACGCACCGGCATCCGCCAGCGGCACCTCGCCGCCCGGCATGAGACCGCTGCGTTCATGGGCACCGCCGCGGCGCGTGAGGCCTTGGCGGACGCCGGAGCAACCGCCTCGACGTGGATGGGATCATCCTGGCGACCAGCACACCGGACCAGGCCTTCCCAGCCACGGCGCTGCGGGTGCAGGCGGCGCTCGGGATGACACGCGGCTTCGGTTTCGACCTATCGGCGGCGTGTGCGGGCTTCATCTATGGCGTATCGGTCGCCGACGCATGATCCGAAGCGGGCAGGCGCGCGGTGTCCTCGTCGTCGGCAGTGAGGTCTACTCCCGCATCCTGAACTGGGAGGATCGCGGCACCTGTGTGCTGTTCGGCGACGGCGCCGGCGCGGTGTTCCTGCGCGCGGGCGACGAGTGTCCCCTTGGTCGGGACGTCGGCGTGCGCGGCGGCGAGACAGGTGTCCTGTCCACCCACATCCACGCCCAGGGCACGCTAGGCGATATACTTTACGTTGATGGCGCGGTCGGTCAGCCAGATAAGCCTGGCCATCTGGTGATGAACGGCCGCGAGGTCTTTCGTCATGCCGTAACCCGCCTGGCCGAGGCGGTGGAGGAGGCGCTTACGGCCAACGGCCTGACCCGCGCGGACGTCGATTGGTTGGTGCCGCACCAGGCCAACCGGCGGATTATCGATGCGATGGGACGCAAGCTGGGCCTGCCGGCGTCGCGGGTGGTGGTGACAGTCGACCGACATGCCAACACCTCAGCCGCCTCAGTTCCCCTTGCGCTGGACGAAGCTCGGCGTGACGGTCGCATCCGCCCCGGTCACCTGGTGCTGCTGGAGGCGCTTGGCGGCGGTCTGGTCTGGGGTTCGGCCCTGATCCGCCTTTAGTTCATAAACACTTTCGGTGATCCCGCGAGCGGCCAGCCCTTCCTCGTTGAGTACGGACGCGGCTCACCCGATCCATTGAAGCCGGCTGGCCGGCCCGGGATATCCTGACCTATGACGTGGTCTTGCGCGCATCCCACTCGTTTCGACCGCGCAAGCCGCAAGCAAGGTCGCGAGGATCGGTCGCAAACCCCTGATCCTGAGTGATTTTTCCTGTTCAATTTTCTTGACGTGCCGGTATGATCTGCCTAGCGTCCGTGCATGCTGACGATCACCCGCGCTCACATCGCCGAAATGATCTATACTCAGGTCGGGCTGTCGCGCAACGAGTCCGCCGATCTGCTGGAAGACGTCCTGGATCGCATAGCCTCCCGGCTTGAGCAGGGTGAAACTGTTAAAATCAGTGGGTTCGGGACCTTTTCTGTCAGGCAGAAAGGCCGTCGGATTGGTCGCAATCCGAAGACCGGCGAAGAGGTGCCGATCCTGCCGCGGCGTGTTCTTGTCTTCCGGCCCAGCCATGTGCTGAAGGCCCATGTCAACGGAACCACACCCGGTCCGGATGATGATGAATGACCTTCCTGACAGGAATGGGCCTTATCCCGCGGAAATTGAACCGGAGGGCGGCCCATGGACATCGATCTGAGCGAGGGCCAACGGCATAACGAGCATGAGCCTGGCCCGCGGGCGCGACCGAGGAAAGCACCTAATGCTTTCCGTACAATCAGTGAGGTAGCGGACGATCTTCATATCCCACAGCATGTTCTGCGCTTCTGGGAGACCAAGTTCGCGCAGGTGAAACCCCTGAAGCGGGGTGGTGGACGGCGCTACTATCGGCCCGATGACATCGTCCTGCTGCGCCGGATCGCTGATCTGCTCTACACCCAGGGCTATACGATCAAAGGCGTCCAACGGCTGCTGCGAGAAGGGGGTGGGCGGTTGTCCGACGATATACCGCCGCCGACCGCCGATGAACGAGCCGCGGCCGAGGCCGAAAAGGCCAATCGCGCGGTCGACAATGGCCTGCTGATCCCGGGTCTGGAGTTGGCATCGCCTTCCCCGGCCCTGATGCAGGCGACCAGGCCGACATCACGTCCCAAGCCCGATGTGGACGGCGAGCGCCTGCGTGCGCTGCTGTTGCAGGCGTTGCGGGAACTCGAAGCACTGCGCGCGATGCTTTGTGTCTAGTGTGGTGGTTCCGGAAGCGGCCATACTGTAAAGTAGCCGTCGCGGGCTTCGGAACCGCAAGCGAGCCGTGGCTGGCAAGCAGTTGCGCCGTCGTAGCCTGACCCTACACTACTCGCATGCTTGCCATAGGCTGCCTCATCCCCGTTGTCCTCGCCATCGCTGGGGGCGCTGTCGGCTTTACGATCGGCAGCACCACCGCTGGCCTATGGGGCGGCGCGGCAGGCTTCGCGGTCGGCGTTGTCGCATTGGTCGCGGTGGTCTGGGCTTTTGAGCGTGAGAAGAAACTTTAGCGAATCGTCCCGCAGTGTCGGAATTGAAGGATGAGAAGGCGTTGCCGGACGAGCTGTTGTGACCGATGGCGGCCGGCTCATGTCCGCATGACGGGAAATTGCAATAAAGGCACGGTGGGACGACACCGCACCAGATGCGGCCGGGACGCGGACCGAGACGCCGTAAAACCACAGGATTATTGGACAATTTTCCAACTCCCCAGGTCTAGTAGGGCTTTTGGCCGGCTTGGTTCCCGGGCGGATAATAGTTACAAACGATGTAGAGCATACTACTTGCGGCCTTTGCCTTCCCCCTCTTCTCGTCTCGGCCTGCTAGCGAAATGGTATCCGCACTTCTATACAGAGATTCCCAGACTGATCCGTTCCACCGGAAGCGGTCCTCTGACCGGTTCACACCCCATATCTCGTGGACATTGACCGATAGCTGCTTGATCTTCTCTCCCTGGAGTTGCCCCCATGCGAATCCGTTCCAGGAGTAAGCACTATCGTCGGGATCGATTCCCAGCACTGCGTCACCGCCCACCGCCACTTGTTTCAACACCCCCGGCATCTGTACAGGTCGTTTGAGAGAAGTTTCAGCCGAAAACTGCTTTCTGATCGTTTACTCCCCGGACAGCATCGGCGTTGCTGGGCGACTGAGCCAAGGCGGCGATCGTGATGCATAGTATTGCTACCACAGCAGCGGGAATCCCTTGCATTTTCATGGCTTGCCTCTTTGTATGAGATGATCTGGAGAATTCGGCTCGGGGCAGGCGTGTATTGCCGCCGAGCGCCGGTCCCTTGATTTCGCCCTTCTGATTGCAGCACCTAATGTGCCTGCCGACAAGCTTGCGCTCCGCGACTGAGGGCATTGGTGGCAGACCCTCAGCCATACAGGGGGGGTCCATCGCCAATACGTCTAGCTAGTCGCCAAGCAACGAGAACGGTACTGTCGCCGAAGGCTTACCGTGGTTAGCCACCGAGAATTTCTGTTGCGGGTCGGCAACATAGACAAAAAGTCGAAAAACCTAGGCTGTATCGGATGCATTGTCATAATCGGAGCAACATGGAGACCGAAATATTCGTGTAGGCGATAGAAACAAAATTTTCTAAGGAAAAAGATGCTCTTTTTTGCAACGTGCCACGTGCCCGGTCATGCCCCAAATTAACCCGATCCAGGTCGTCAAACACCTGCTCCGGCTGATGGTCCCTAGGGTTCTGACCCGCTCGCTAACCCTCAAGTCGTGGCGACTATATCGATATTATTTCGGTCGGTTTCCAAATGTCATCGCCCCTAAGACCTTCAACGAGAAGATTCCAGGCTCGAAAACTCTTCGACCAGCGGCCCCTTTTTGCCCTGTGGGCAGACAAAGCCGCAGTGCGCGACTGGGTCGCACGAACCATCGGTCCAAGCGTTCTTCCTGAACTTCTGCATCTGACGCAGGACGTCGGCACAATTCCCTTTGACGAACTGCCGAACCGTTACGTCGTCAAGGCGTCTCACGGGAGTGGTTGGGTTCGGATCGTGCGTGACGGACGTTCAGTCGACCGCAACGAAATAAGAGCCGAATGCGACCGATGGTTGTCCATGAACTACGCCGATATAACTCATGAGCGCATCTATAAACATATCAAGCCGATGATCATGATTGAGGAGTTCCTCGAAAACGACGCCGGGGAGGTTGCCGAGGATCTGAAATATTTCACCTTCGATGGCAAGGTTCGTGTAATCCAGATCGATGTCGGACGCTTCGGCACACATTGTCGGAACTTCTATGATCGGGATTGGAACCGGCTAGAGTTTCAAGATCGGGTGCCAAATTGCCCTGGCGAAGATCGAGCCGCCGAGCATGCTGAGTGAGATGATACGCTTGGCAGAAGAATTGTCGGGCGATATCGATTTCGTTCGAGTCGATCTATATCAGACCGCCCAAGGCATTCGCTTCGGCGAGATGACCACTTCGTGCGGGAACGGCCTAAACCGGCTTCACCCCGGCTCGCTTCGATCAGGTTATGGGCGACTATTGGAGAATGCGGCCATGGGGTGCCTATAAAGATGATGGAACCGGCTCGGTCGAACGCCGCCTTGCGCCTGGCTGGCGCCGATCTGTTCGGAGGCAGACCCCGGCGCAATAGCGCAAAGCTTTTTCAGCTTCTGCGTATCGGTCAGCTTCACCTGGCTCAGGCGCGATCACGACGAGCGCGTGGATCCGAAATCCGCAGGCTGTGCATCGCTGTTTGGTCGAGGCAAGGCGGACGGCGGAGCAGGTGGAGAACCGGCCCAGATCCCGCGGCATGATATTTCGTTCACCACCTGGGCCCCAAGGTCTGATGAACGGGCCTTACTCAGTGACCTGACCGGCGGTCGATCTGGCTCTCCAGCGGTAGCACATCCCAACTCCGACGGTCTTGGCCAAATCGGCATCCTTCTCCAGCGACGCGCCGCCAACTGGGCGTGGCGTTGACCCTCTCTCTGGCAGACGAAACGGTCCATCGCCGAACGATCGTGTCCGCAGGGTGCGCGGCATCACCCGCGCCAGCATCGCGTTGCCACCGTCGCCGGGCGCGCTGACGAACCTGGTTCGCCTAGGACTGCTTCCGATCCACCGTGGTGCTACGCACCGGAGTCGAATGATCATAGGCGGGCTGCGACGCAACGGCGCGCTTTTGGCCGTCAGTCGAGACCGACTTCTGCAGGTCGCAGGCGAAGGCAGGCGCGGCAACGGCGGTGAGGAGTATGGCGCTAGCTAGCAGACGGGTCATTTCGCGATCTCCGACTGAGGATTCGGTTTTGCTCACGCATCGGCAGTGGTCAAAGGCTTCTGCCGCGGTGATCATCACCCCGACCGAGGCCTGGCGCAAGCCTCATTGCAGCACCCCGTACACAGTCTCCTGGGTGGTCGTGCTACCGGACGCGGGCCGCGCAAGCAGGGCACCGGCCCATTCCGCAAGGCTGCCAGGTCATACTATTGATTGATCGCACACTACCGCCGGGCCGAAACGTCGACCTGTCATACAACGTCGGCCGAGGATGCTGCACCTGATCCGCAAAGGTTACGCGGCGGCCGGCAGCGACAGTCAATGTCCCGCCTCCACACCTTTCGCAAACACAATGAAGAGAGACTGTTTCCTGTGTGCGCAAGGCCGCGCAACGTTGAACCATCGGTCCCACCGCCGCAGGGCGAGTCGAGATTTTCGCCCGCTCTCCGCCGTCGCGCCCTGTTCTTTGGCTCGCGGCTCGGCCGCTCCCTCAAAATAAAGTCGATGCCACAATAGCGTGAGCGGTCAGCAAAATCGTGGTTTGACCCAATGCTGACACCATTGCGCCCAGCATTCGCCCTACCTGGTTCTCATCATTATTGCTGAGGAGGATGTAACATGCGCAACGCTATATTAGGTTTGCTGCTGCTCGGGGCCGCGACCACTGGAACTGCCGCGCAAGCGGGCGGTGTGGCCAATCGAGGCGCTGCCATTCAGCCAATCTACTGGAGTGGTGATTATTGTGGGCCACGGTGCCAGGAGCACCAATGGCGGCGACATGAACGCTGGGAGGCGCGCCGCCAGTGGCAGCACCGCCAACGCTGGGAAGAACGCCGCTACGGCTACTACGCCTACCCGCGGTATAGGAGAAAATGATGCGCGCAGTTTTTGGGATTTTTCTGTTGGTCCTCGTCGGTGGGTCGGTCGCTGGATGCGTGATCGAGGAACCCGGTGGCTGGCATCACCATTACCACTATGACCGCTATTGAGTGGGAGGATTCGGCGTGGCCTCGCTTCCGCGATCAGTCGAAGGCGCTCCAGTTCAAGTTTCGGTTGAGGTTGGATGCCGGTTGAATGACTACAGGACCTGCGTAGTGACACCGCAGCGGCAGCGCGTACGCTTTAGCCACGACTGACGCATCCGGGAGTGGTTCGGTCATCCGGACACGGGTCGACGGCCCGGCGTCCGGGCCGTTCGCACTAAGACTGGACTACTTGGATCGGCCGCAGGGGGCCGTCTGTCAGATATTGCTTATTCGAGCACCGGGGCCATGCCAGGATCTCCCGCCGCCATCGCCCGCTTATAACCCGGACGTTCACCAATCCGCTTCAGGTAATCGCGTAGGTTGGGAAACGGACCGAGATCTCGGGGCGTGAACGCGCGCATGGTCGTGAGCGGGAAGCCCATGATGATGTCCGCGGCCGTGAACTCGGTACCGGCAAGATAGGGAGTTTCCCCCAGCCTCTTCTCCACCAGAGCAAACGCCAGATCGGCACGTGCCTTCAGGGCCTCCAGCACGACATTGAAAGTCGTCGACGCTCCGACCTGTGACGCGATAAAGCCAGTCATTTCGCTGGGCATCATCGTACCGTTGGCGAAATGCAACCAAAACAGGTAGTCTGCGAAGTTAGGCTGTTCCGATGAAACCGCGAGACGACCGCCAGCATGTTTGGCGATGACATATTCGATGATGGCCCCGGATTCGCCGAGGACGAGATCACCGTCGGTGATGACCGGTGCGATACCCATCGGATGAAGCGCCTTGTAGGCGGCGGGCGCCAGACCGGTGGCCGGGTCTCGATCATACCGTTTCAAATGATACGGAATTTCCAGCTCCTCAAACAGCCAGACAATGCGTTCCGACTGCGATACTCCGAGATGGTGCACGGTAATCATGGCGATAACTTCCTTCGTAGCATATGCGATAACCCGCAACCGATCGTATCGTATAGGCAATCAATTCGCAGTTCGCCCAGCCGCGGGTCACGAATGTCTGCGAGCCGACCTGCCTACACGGTGACCGCGTGGGACGCCAAGTCAATCCCTCTATCACAACCACGCCTGCCGCGCCTCTGCCCGCGCCCGAGGGCAATGTCATGAATTGGATGGCACCGATGCCGGCGGCCAAAAACCCACCATCTGGCGCGATCTCCAGGCCCGTCCTGCCGCCCCTCCCAAAGCATTGGTCCGCTGTTCAACGACCGCGATGCTCCCATGTCGTTGCCTGCGCGCCTGCCCGATGACGGCGTGGAGCCAGCGTAGTCTTACGCTGTCTCGGCGGCGCCGGCAAAACCTGTGCGGCGGCGGACTATGCCGGGCCCATGGCGACGACTTTACCACCCTACCCCTGCTCGACGCCGAGACTGGACAGCAATCCCGGCCGGCTGCGACCTTCGACAACATTGACACTCCATCGACCCTGACCGCCACCCACCGACCGCTCCGCCGCCTCGTCGGCGGCACGTGATCCTGGCGGCTGCGGCCATCGATGCGCGTAGGCTGAGGTCGCCGGATACAAGGCGATGTGGACTGGCAACCGCAACCGAGTGGTTGGCTGGGTGAAGCAGACGATCGACCGGTATCATCACCAGGTGGCGGAGACCCGGCCGACCTCGGCTGGTCGGCTCACCGAGCCGAGCCCGCGCCAAAAAATTTGCAGGACAATGTCGCTTTCCGGAAACTCTATTCGTTGTTTCAATTCTGGGCGGGTGAGGCAAACGTCTAACAAGGAGACAAACAATGCGCGTCATGGTGTTGGTGAAGGCGACCGGCGACAGCGAACGGGGCTTTCGGCCCACCCAACCAGAGGCAATGGAGGCAATGGAGGCAATGGGCAAATTCAATGATGAGCTGCGCAATGCCGGCATCATGCTTGCGGCCGATGGCCTCAAACCCTCCTCACAGGGCAAGCGGGTTGCTTTCGATGGTGCCGGCCGAACGGTCATAGACGGGCCTTTTGCCGAAACCCGCGAACTAGTCGCCGGATTCTGGCTCTGGGAAGTCAAGGACATGGACGAGGCGGTCGCTTGGGTGAAGCGCTGCCCCAATCCGATGCCAGGCCCGAGCGAGATCGAAATCCGTCCGCTGTACGAGATGGGTGATTTGCAACGAGAATCTGACCCCGGAACTCAAGGAAACCAATGACCGGGAGCTCAGCGCCAACCCGGACTGTCGGCAGCCGTGTATCGGCCCGAGGATGAAAGTTCGACAATGTTGCCCTGGCACACGGACCGAGAGCTTTGGCGAGAGTTACCGATCCGGCTTGACCTTCACCTCACCCCGACGCCGAGCTTGATCCTTTCGCTTCAGCAGGTTGGTTCGTAGCGCCTCGGCTTCGCGCGCCACGCGGTCCGGTTTGGCCGACGACTTGGCGGATTTGTCCTCCGGCGGCTTGCTCATGCCGGGGCGGCGTCCTTCGGCAGCTTGCGCATCATCGCCTGGCGACGACAGATCGCGACCATCTCGTTGCGATGGTTCCAGCAGGTGTGCTCGAACTCCACGATGCCGACATCCGGCCGCGACTTGCTCTCCCGCATCGTCACCACTTTCGTCCGCGCCCGCAATGTGTCGCCGTGGAACACCGGCTTCGGAAAGCGCATGTCGGTGAAGCCCAGATTGCCGACCGTGGTGCCGACCGTGGTGTCGTTGACGCTCATGCCGACCATCAGGCCGGCGGTGAACATCGAGTTGACCAGGCGCTGGCCGAATTCGGTGGTGGCGGCAAAATGGGCGTCCAGGTGTAGCGGCTGCACGTTCAGGGTCAGGGCACTGAACAGCGTGTTGTCCATCTCGGTGACCGTGCGGGTCCAGGGGTGATCGAACTCCTGGCCGACCGAGAACTGCTCGTAATAGAGACCGGCCATTGCCTGTTTCTCCGCTCAATGCTGGGTCGAACTCAACCCCATCCGCCGCCACATGCCAAGAGACCGTGACGCAAGGGATTGCGGCTGGGCATTCGGCGGCGAGCGGCCCGATCGGCAATGGTAACAAGAGCGTTATCAAAACGCCTCAAGCCGACGTGACGACACGTTCGTTTGATACGACCTGCGTCTGGCTTGCATCGGCTCCCCACCATGGCAATTTCCCGACATGTCCGTAACAAACGAAAGGACGCTCATGCGAACGGAGGCTAGACTGGCCTTGGTCATTGTCATTTTGGCCGCGGCCGCGCCGTTGCTGTCCGCCTGCCACACCACTCAAGGCGCCGGTGAGGATCTGCAGGCAGCTGGAAAGGGCATCACGCAACTCCGCCGAGAAGCATACCGGCTACTGACCTATCAACCGTGTCACACCAGGAGCCAAGCATCATGGATAAAGATCGGGTCAAAGGTGCCGCCCACCAGGCTAAGGGCGCCGTGAAGGAGGCCGCCGGCAAGGTCACGGGGGACGCGCAACTCGAGGCCGAGGGCAAGGCCGAGAAAGCCGCCGGCAAGGTCCAGAACGCCGCCGGCGGCCTAAAGGACGCGGCGCGCGACGCGCTCAAGAAGTAAGGAACCCGTCGTGTCCACTATTCTTATCGTTATACTGATCCTGCTGCTGCTCGGCGCCTTGCCGACCTGGCCCTACAGCGGCGGCTGGGGATATTATCCAAGCGGCGGGCTCGGATCTGGTGCTGCTGATCGTCATCGTTCTTCTTGTCATGGGGCGCATATGACGGCTTGAGGCAGCGATCGGCGCCGGCCGCATTGTTGGTCCGGCCGGCGCCGCAGGCTGAAGTCAAGCCGCGACCTTCTCCGCCCGGACGTCCTTGATGTCGCGAAACGTCAGGCCCGGCGCCAGTTCCTCGGCGCGCCGCATCATGAACGCCGAGGTTGCCAGAAACACCGGGTCGCCGTCGACATCGTCGGCCATGGCGGTGCGGTTCGCGGCGATGAACCTCGTCAGCGCAGCGTCGGTCGGCCGACGATACCCACCGGGCGAGTGAATAGGGCGACGTTTCGAAGCCGATTGCGACGCCGTATTCCCCGGCCAGCCTGGATTGCAGGACATCCAACTGCAGGGTTCCGATGACGCCCACCAGCGGCGCCGATCCATCCTGTGGCCGGAACAACTGCACGACGCCTTCTTCCGCCAGCTCCACCAGCGCCTGACGCAGCTTCTTGGCCTTCATGGCGTCATCCAGTCGCACCCGGCGCAATATTTCTGGGGCGAAATAGGGCACCCCGGTGAACTGGACATCCTCGCCCTCGGTCAACGTGTCGCCGATCCGCAGTGTGCCGTGGTTGGGAATGCCGACCACGTCCCCGGCGAACGCCTCGTCGGCGATCTCCCTTTCGCGCGCGAAGAAGAACTGCGGCGCGTGCAACGGGATCGACTTGCCGGTCCGCACCTGCTTCAGGCGCATCCCGCGCACCAGCCGCCCGGAGCATACCCGCGCGAAGGCAATTCGGTCGCGATGGTTGGGATCCATGTTCGCCTGGATCTTGAACACCAGCGCGGTCAGTCCTGCCTCGGTCGCCTCGACGGTCCGCGTGTCGGCCGGTTGCGCGCGTGGCCGCGGGCCGTATTCGGCCAGGCCGTCGAGCAGGTCGTGGACGCCGATATCCTTGATCGCGCTGCCGAAATAGACCGGGGTCAGGTGCCCGGCGTTGAAGCTCTCGAGATCGAACTCCGGCAGGGCCGAGCGGATCAGGTCGACTTCGTCGGCGACCGCCTGCATCCGAGGGTCGGACTGCGACAAGCTCCTTCGATCAGGTGCATCTCCCGCTGGCGCAGATCATAGGTTCCGGCGAAGTCCATCGGCGCGCCCCACCGGCCAGGTGACGGGAGCGGTATCCAGCGCCAGTGTCGAGGCGATCTCGTCGAGCAGTTCGATCGGATCACGGGCCTCGCGGTCCATCTTGTTGATGAAGGTGATGATGGGGATGTCGCGCAGGCGGCAGATCTCGAACAGCTTGCGGGTGCGGGCCTCGATGCCTTTCGCGGCGTCGATCACCATCACCGCTGAAGTCGACCGCGGTCAGCGTGCGGTAGGTGTCCTCGGAGAAATCCTCGTGGCCCGGGCGTGTCCAGCAGATTGAAGACGCAGCCCGAATATTCGAATGTCATCACCGAGGTGACGACGGAGATCCCGCGGTCGCGCTCGATGCCCATCCAGTCGGAGCGGGTGCGCCGCCGCTCGCCCTTGGCGCGGACGTTGCCGGCGAGCTGAATCGCCCCGCCCGCGCGCAGCAGGTGCTCGGTCAGGGTGGTCTTGCCGGCGTCGGGGTGGGAGATGATGGCGAAGGTGCGACGGCGGGCGATCTCGGTGGCGGGATCGGTCATACTGGGGCTTTCGTGGCAGCGCCCCGGTATATAGTGAGCGCAGCCGGCGTCGTCACGCCGGGATCGGTCCAATAGGCTCCAGGCGCGGCCTCAGTCCGGCGTCCAGTTCGACTCCGGCCTCGCCAGCCACGTTTTTACCAATAATTATCAATATCTTGCCGACATACGTATGTCCTCGATTCGAACCTGGCGCTGGCTGGCACTCCAGGGACACGCGCCAAGTTGCGCATCGACCTCCGGGTTACCTCATCTGCCACGCCGACCGAAAACAATACCGGCAAAGACCCGATCTTGTTGGACCATTTGGTCCGAGCTCCGCCGCTGCGGGTGGTAAGCGGCCCCCCTAGATCGGTATGAAAATCAAGAATTACGCAGCATGAACAGACGACGGAAAACCCGCAAAATTGCCCTGCCTCAGGGTGTCACGGCTAACGCCCTAAGTTCCTTCCGAGCCGTGCCAAAGCTGCCAAGCTGATAGACCGATGCGCCAGCCGCCGAGAACGTGAACGAAGCGAATGGCTCCGCCAACATCTTGTTAAGATATTCCTCCGTTCCGACGCCGATCGTCACGTGAGGATTGAATTGTTTGCCTGCCGCGTCTGTGACGAAATTGGCGACGTAGTCGATGAGAAACTTTTGAATGTCGCGTCCGCCCTCCTCGCTGAAGAACGCCGCCGGGGTGCCGGTCTTCACGGTGTAGGGCGTGACGGCGGTGATGAGTTCATCTTGCAGCCGATGCAGGTCTTCAGTCGGTTCGACTACGATTCCCGCGAGGCCGAGAGGCGGAGACGGGATGTAGTAATACTTGAACCCCTTCAGCGTCCATGCCGTGGGCTTCTCTTTGGCCATAACCGCGTTCGCCGCCGCAAATACCTTGTCGAGGTCGTCCGTGCGGACGAACTGCTGCAACATAGAGATGTGCGGATGGTGCGTCTCATCCAGAGTAAACCCCTTCGGGAAAGACTTGAGCAGACGAGCGTTGGCGGCCATCGCATGCTTAATCATCGTCGCGTCGGGTTCGAGCGCGATGTCGATTGCTGTCACTGGATTTTGCTGGGCGACCGACACTTGGGTTGATGCGAGCACTAACCCAAGCCCGATCCCGATAGCCGTGAAGACCGCCAGATGGTCATGCATTTTTCCCCCTCCCGTTGGAACCCGACCACGGGTGGGTAGCAAGTGCTCTTCTTGACTTGGTGTCAAACCGCGAGCTTCCGTGGAGGCTCAAAGCCACCTCTGGGCTGGAGGCATCAATGGCGCATGGTCAGTGGCTTTCCTTGTGGAACGACAGCGCGGCGAAATCCGCGATCCTCGACTTTGTCGCGCGTGTGACAAAGCAAGGAGGCACCGAATTTGTGCCGCCGGCCGGGCGCATTGCTACGTTCGACAACGACGGGACGCTCTGGTGCGAGCAGCCGCTTCAGATACAGTTCTTTTTCGCCTTTGACCGCGTGAGGCAGTTGTCGGCCAAGGACCCGACAATGAGCGAGCGTCAACCGTTCAAGGCGGTGCTCGAACACGATTACGATACGCTTTTTGGACTTGGCAAACAGGCGCTGTTCGAACTGGCCTTCGCCACCCATGCGGGCATAACCGATGAGGACTTTGAGCAAGCTGCAAGCGGATGGCTAGCGACGGCGAGACATCCCAAATTCGCCCGCCTGTTCAAGCAATGCACTTATCGGCCGCAGGTCGAACTGCTTGCTTACTTACGGGAGAACGGCTTCAAGACCTATATCGTGTCGGCAGGTGGCGTGGACTTCATGCGCGCGGTTGCGGAGGAAGCTTACGGCATCCCACGAGAGCAGGTGATCGGTTCCAGCGTGAAACTGCGCTACGATTTGAGAGACAACCGGGTCTCGCTCGTGAAGCTGCCGGAGCTCAACAGCTTTGGCGACCGGGAAGTGAAGGCGCTGAACATCGGCCTGCATATCGGTCGTAGACCACTACTGGCGTTCGGCAACTCCGACGGCGATCTTGCCATGATGCGTTACGCGAAGTCCGGCTCAGGGCCTCGGCTTGCGCTGCTTCTCCACCATGATGACGCTGCCCGGGAGGCAGCTTACGACCGAGAGTTCCGGCTCAGCCCGTTGTCCGAGGGGCTCGACAAGGCTCAAGACTACGGCATCACCGTCGTGAGCATGAAGCGGGATTGGAACGTCGTATTCTGATCGCCTTCAAGGGAGCGCCCGCGTTCTCCAGGCAGGCTACACCGATTGAACCCTACGCCGCCTTGTGGACGGGTTGAAGCTGTCTCTGTCTGAAGGCTGAGGGCGTCATGAAGCCGTGCCGTTCTATCAGCCACTTGGTGTTGTAGGTCTCTCGGAACGCCAGCATTTCTTGGCGGAGTTGTTCGATCGTTTCGAAGGTCGTGACCCAGAGCAAGTTCTCCTTGAGCGTGCGGATGAACCGCTCGGCGCAGCCGTTTCCTTCCGGAGCGCGCACGAAGGCGGGAGAACTCTCGATGCCTAGGAACGTGATTTCCTTCTGGAAGTGGTCCGACATGTATTGCGAGCCATGGTCGTGTCGCAGCCTTAGGCCGCGCGCGACGGCGGCGGCGAACCCACCGAAATGACGCCGCACACCCTGCCGGATCGGCTCCAACGCCTCGAAGCGGGTCGCGCGCGGATGTGCATGGATGCCGACGCATTCGGCCGAACAATGATCCACCGCGATGAACACCGCGGCGTGACCTTCACCGGTGAAGGTCGCCGTCAGATCGGTTCCCCACATCATGTCTACTGTTTCTGGAATGATGGTGCCGTTCGTGGGCGCGAGGCCCGTGCGCCGACCCCAAACGGCTGGGTGCCAACAGATCGTTTTCGTGCATCAGCCGGAGCACGCGCCGTAATGATGTGCGGGTTCCGGCGTGACGTAATCGAGCCCAAACCTTCCGATGGCCCTCGCCGTGAAAAGGACTGGCGGAGAGCACGGCGCGGATCGCTACCGTCAGCGCGGCATCAGTCATCGCACCAGTCGGACCACGACGCCGAGGTGACGCGGCAGGCGCGGGTGTCAGGTGGCGGTAGACACCAGAGCGTGCGAGCCGCCAGACCCGGCAGACGATAGCGAGTCCGTAGGGCTTGCCGTTCACCGGGGACGTGGCGCGGCTCATGGCCTGCGCCTCCGCCGGGCCAAAGGGCGATCGGCCTCCAGGAGAGCGATCTTCTCGTGCAACCGATCGCGTTCGATCAGCGCGTCCCTCAGTTTGGCCTTCAGCCGGTCGCTTTCCAGTTCTTCTCCGCTCGCGGGTTTGCTAGTCAGTATAGCCTCACCGGCGGCAAGAAACGCGTCACGCCAACTGCTCAGCGTCGCCGCGGTTACGCCAAGGCTGCGTGAGACCGTCTCCAGATCTTCACCGCGCAGCAGTCGTAGCACCGCCGCCGTCTTGCGTTGTCGCGACATCCTGCCACCGCGGCCGTGCGAGGCTGCGCCAGACTCTTGTGGTCGCTCCGCCTCGCCCGGCCGCGCTTCGCCATTCGTGCTCTCGTTCCATCATCCACCCCTTTTGCGGAAATCGTCCGCTTACGAGGTGTCCCAATAACGCATAAATCAAGAATTCGGCACGAACCGTCGGCCTGTGTGAAATCAAAGTGTTGGCCGGTGCAGAATTCCGGTTCGAATGTCCGAGATGGGTCGCAACCAGCGGTTCGGGCGGGCCGGCGGTGCCGCGGCCAATCAATTCCCCATACTCCTGATATCAAGCGGTGAGCCGCGTCGCTCGGCTTTCCTCAAGCGCACGCCGAAACGATGGCTCTGGCATTCAGCCGATACCGGCCCGGCCAGGGCTTGCATGGCTTTCCTCACCCCCCGGAATCGCGCTAGCCTGCACAGGCGACCCGGCATGCCGAGCAAACCCGGCGTGGTGGCATGCCTGACAACGAAGAATCCAAGGCAGTCGAAACAGGAGGATGGATGACTATGGAAATCGGTATGGTTCAGATCATGGGAGCGTTCGGTCTGCAGAACGTGAGTGATCGGCAGGTCTACGATGAGGAAGTGCGGCAGGCGGTTCTCGCCGACGAACTCGACTACGATCACGTCTGGGTCGTCGAGCATCATTTCGAAGACTACTCGTTCTGCCCCGACAACTTCGTCTATCTCGCGCATATCGCGGCGCTCACGAAGCGCATCCGGCTCGCCACCGGCGCGGTGATCCTGCCGTGGAACATCCAGCCGCTGCGTGTCGCCGAGAAAGCGGCACTGCTGGACACACTGTCCGGCGGCCGCCTCATCCTCGGGCTGGGCCGCGGTCTGTCACGGCGCGAGTTCGGCCAGTTCGGGGTCTCAATGGACGAGTTCCGCGATCGCTTCGATGAGATGGCGCCGATGATCCTGGATGCGCTCGAGACCGGCGTGATGGAAGAGCACCACGGACGCTATTTCGACCAGCCACGCGCGATGCTTCGGCCCCGGCCGTTCAAAAGCTTCCGCGACCGCACGACGCAGGTCGCGATGAGCAGCGATTCGGTGCAGGTGGCAGCCAAACTCGGCGCCCAGATGATGTCGTTCCTCTACAAGCCCGACGAGGTGCACAGGGCTGAGTTCGACACCTACCGTGCAGCGTTCGCCCAGCAGCACGGCAAGGCCCCGAAGCCACCGCTGCTGGCACTCATGACGGTCTGCGACAGTGATGCCGCCCGCGCGAAAGCGAACGCCGAGCAATATTGTGCGATGTATTTCCACTCCGTCATGCATCATTACGAAATGATGGGCGAGCACTATGCCAAGACGAAGGGTTATGCGGAATATGGTGTTGGCGCAGAGGCGATGCGCGCCGCTGGACTCGACGACATGGTGCGGGGCTACGTGGACCAGCAGTTGTGGGGCACGCCGGACCAGATCCTGCGCAAGCTGGAGGGGCGCCGCGCGGTGATGGGAGACATCGGCTGCCTGTGCGCCTTCCGCTTTGGCGCCAGCCCGTTCGAGGTCAGCGAACGCAGCATGCGTCTGTTTGCAAAAGAAGTGCTTCCCGTGGCCAGAGCTTGGCAGTCCGCCGCCGAACAGCGGCAAGCGGCCGAATAGGTCTGGCCTTTTACCGCCCGCCGCCTCAACGCGGCGGGCGTCAGCCGGGCGTAGCGAGAGCGTCATCCAGCTGCGTCAGCGCGGTCAAGTCCGACTGTCCGAGACGCACGCCAACGGAAGTGCGGCTGACAGGCTTCGAGCCCCCGCTGCGCCGGCTGCATCAACGGTGAGGCGACACGCCAAAGCCGCACCACCAATGTGCTCAGGTGCGTATCGACCGCGTTGGTGCCGAAGGCGATGGCGTCGGTCTGCTGCCGAATGAAACCCGGTGCTACGTGCCGTTTGTCCTGCCTGGAGAACTGGTTTCAGCCGAACCGGTGCGTCCGCGCGGCGAGGGATGGCTTGCCCGGGCCGTCAGTATCGACCAGCCCAGCGCCGCTCGTGTCGACCCGCCATGCCAGTACTTCGGCCGCTGCGGCGGGTGCGCGTTGCAGCACTGGCGTGACCGGGACTATGCAGAGTGGAAGCGGGGTCTTTTAGTGTCTGCCCTGCAACGAGCCGGCTTCACCCCACCGGAGCCCGGTCCAGCTGATTCCCGGCGCGCCGGGTCAGCGACGCCGGCTGGACTTCGCGGCCAGGCGAGAGCGCGGCAATATTGTTCTCGGTCTGCATATGGCGAACTCCAACGTCGTCGCCGACCTGATGCACTGCACGGTTCTGCATCCGGCTCTCGTGGCCCTGCTGGCGCCGCTGCGGGCCGTTTTGCAGGCCACGCGCGCAATTCGGCGGGAGGCGTCGGTAGCCATCAATCTGCTTGATACGGGCCCCGATGTGCTGCTGCGGACCGATGCGTCGCTGACGCTGGACGACCGGACCGCGTTGATAGAGTTCGCCCGCTCCAATGGCGTTGCCCGGATGTCCTGGGTGACCGGAAACGCAACGGCCGAACCGGTCTGCGTATTCCGACCGGCCGTGGCGATGCTGTCCGGCGTTGAGGTCAGGCCGCCGCCGGGCGCCTTCCTGCAGGCCACAGCGGCCGGTGAGCGGGCTATCGTCGAGACCGTTCTGGCCGGCCTCCCGGCAGGCATCACCGGCGCCGCCCGCACGCGTGTCGCCGAACTGTATGCGGGATGCGGCACCCTGACGTTCGGTCTCGCGACAAAGGCCCGCGTGGTGGCGTGGGAGGGCGATGTCGCCTCGATCGCCGCGCAGTAATGAGGCGACGAAACGGGCGGGATTGGCGGGCAGGGTCGAGGTCGTCGGTCGTGATCTGACCCGCCAGCCGCTGTCGGCGAAAGAGCTTGCCGGATTTTCCGCGGTCGGTGCTGGACCCTCCGCATGCGGGCGCGCCGGCTCAAATCGCCCAGGTCGCGGCCTGGGGCGTCGCAACTGTCATCTATGTGAGTTGCAATCCGTCCTCGCTGGCGCGAGACGCCATGGCACTGCGGACCGCCGGGTACAGGCTGACGCAGTGCCACGGCGATCGACCAGTTCCTCTGGTCGGCCCGGCTCGAATCGGTTTGCGTCTTCCGTCGTGCCTTGATCGGGGTGCCCCGGCTGATGCTGTTTGCGGCGTCGGTCAGCCACGTAGAAGGCCCTATGCCCGATCGATTCCACGGTGGCCATCCCGGCCCATCCCGATGTTGTGATCGAGTTGGACACTCGGGTGTGGGCCGGCCGTTTTCCGCTCGACGTCGTGAAGTTCCGCCATCGCCGGTTCGACGGCGCCATGTCCGCGCACCCGGACCTGGGAACTTTGGCGTCGCGGCCGAGCGTCGGCGCTGGTCCCCTATGATCCTTGGACCGACAGCGTGGTGCTGATCGAGCAGTTTCGTCTGCCTGCGCTGGCCGCTGGCCTCGATCCGGTGCTGGTCGAATTGCCGGCCGGCCTCTGCGACGACGGCGAGGAACCGGCGGCAACCATCCTGCGCGAGGTGCAGGAAGAGATGCGGATGGCCGCCGACCGGCTGGAACGGATTGGACGCTTCCTGTTGACCCCCGGAGGTGCCGACGAAGCGTGCGAGCTCTACGCCGGGCGGGTCCGGGCGCCGGTCGCGGCCGCCGACGGCGTCGCCCGCTATGCCGGCGAGGCCGCTGAAAACGAGGACATCCGGGTCAGGGTCTGGCAGGCCGGCACCGCGATCGAGGCCGCCTTCGATGGACGTTTCTCGAACGTTATAACGTCGCTCGGCCTTTTCTGGCTGGCGGCGAAACGGGATTGGCTGCGCCAGATATGGTTGAACCCGTGACTGAACGAAACGTCGGTGATTGCGGTCAATGCCCGAGCGCCCGTACCACAGCCATGAGACCGCCCGAGGATTGGAAATACATCCTGGGAACCGGCCACTGGGAGGCTTTCCGGGAATTGAGGTTGGACATGGCGGATATCCGTGCCGCCGGGGAAAAGTGGGCGGCTGCGATCAACGGCGTGCAACGGCCGTGGCTGTGCTGGAATGTCGATCACGACTGGTGCCTGGTGCAACAGAATCTGGTGCGCGAGGTCGGTTGGACGCCGGTCGTCGGCTTCGATCCGCGGGTCGGACCGCCACCGCTGATCGACGGTGCGATCTGCATCGATTTCAATCAGCCGTTTGGTCTGCCTACGATGTGGCTGCATTTTCCGCTGGAGTTCATCTTTCTGTTCTGTGACCGTTTGGCCTTCTGGCACGCGGATCTGATCCTGCGTCGCGACAAAATGCGTGCCGTCGCGGAGCAGTTTGCCGATCTGCCGGACGGCACCGGCGCCGCCGTCGCGCCAAAGGAGGGACGCCTGGCAACGTTTCGGCCAAGGAAGCGGCGCTACTGGGAGGTCCTCGGCTGCGGCACGCGGGGCTCCAGCCGGGATCAGTTCGAAAAGGGCTGCGGCTGGTGGCGGAATTTCTGGATGCATCCCTCGACACCTGCGGACCAGGCCGCCGCACGGGAGACCTACTACTACGACAGCGGCGCCGGCATCCGGTTCTGGCACAAGAAATGCCGGGGCAAGATGATGCTCATACCGGAAAGCTATGTCTCGGAAGGACACTGCACGCGGATCGGTAGGAAGGATTACGTTGAAGCATCGAAAAATGACTACACGCGCGAATTGTCCAAGGAGTTGTCCCTCAACAGCGACCTGCGCGGCGTCTGCGAGCGGCTCGGCGTAGCGGATCTATTGGGCGAGACGCGCAAGACCAGGCGTGGCGTCGGATGCATACCCCGTTCGGAGGAGCGACCACGCCAACCTCGGGACCTCGTTCGGCCTGTCTCGCCTGGTGACGCAGCGTGACCGGCCTCCGCATCTAGGCACAGAACCATGACCGAATGTGTTTTTCTCAACGATCCCGCCGCGGCAAGCATCTCGGCGACGGTGGTCGCATCGGGGCCCGACGGTATCGTGCTTGATCGCACCGTCTTCTATGCCCGTGGCGGCGGCCAGCCAGGCGATACCGGCCAACTGCGGTGGGAAGGCGGCGAAACCGCCATCATCGACACCCTGAAGGGCGACAGCGGTGCGATACTGCATCAGCCGGCCGCGGACGCCGTGCCGCCGCCCGCAGGCACCCGCGTGGAGGCCGCGATCGACTGGCAACGCAGGCACGCTCTGATGCGAATGCACACCGCGATGCATCTTCTGTGCAGTCTGATCAAGGGAGCGGCGGTGACCGGCGGCTCGGTCGGGGTTGAGAAGTCGCGGCTCGATTTCGACCTGCCCGTATCGCCCAAAAAGGAAGATATCGAGACACAACTGAACGCCCTGATCACGGCCGATCACCCGGTGCGGATCGAATGGGTCGACGAGTCTGTGCTCGATGCCGAACCGGGGCTGGTTCGCACGATGTCGGTCAAGCCGCCGCGCGGTTCTGGCCGGTTGCGGCTGATCCGGATCGGCGACGGGAACGAACCGCTTGACTTGCAGCCATGCGGCGGGACCCATATCGCGCGGACCGGAGAAATCGGACCGATGCGGGTCGTGAAGATCGAGAATAAGGGCAAACAGAACCGCCGCATCATCATCGCCCCGGCCGCAGCCCGGCGTTGCCCCTGGACAATCCGACGACCTGAACATTTAGTCATGCAGTTGGGATTGCCGGAGACCCTGCCCACATATGGTGGCACGTTGGTGATCAGCATGGGAGCGACGACAATGTCCATCGCGGACGTTCTGCGCAGCAAGGGCAACCGAGTCGTAAAGGTCACGACGAGCGACACGGTGATTTCGGCGATCGCGAAGTTGGCCGAACACCGCATCGGAGCGGTCGTCGTCGAGGATCAGTGGATGCGCCCGGTCGGGATTTTCTCGGAGCGGGATTTCGTCAATTCAATCGCCGAATTTGGTGCGCAGGTTCTGACATTTCCCGTCGATAGGCTGATGAGCGCACCGATCGTCACCTGTCAGTCGACGGATGCCGTTGAAACGGCGCTGGGTGCGATGACGCTGGCGAAGATCAGACATCTGCCGGTGATCGACGCAGGCAACTTGGTCGGTATCGTCAGCATCGGCGATCTGGTGAAGCACCGGCTCGACGAGAAGGCGCTGGAGGCAAATGTGCTGCTGGACATCGCTCGGCTGCACGCCTGACGAAACGCCGCGGGCCTGTCACGGGCATGCCGTCCATCAGGCCCGGCGGCGCTATCCCGCTTCAGCGGTGGCGAGTTTTGTCATCGCTCGCATTCACTGCGCCGTAGTAACATTTTGTCGAATATGGCGACGGTCGCTCGACCAGGGCACGCAGGCTGGCCCACGCCAACCCAAAATGCATTGAAAGGCACTTACCGACAGGCCGCCTTGGTCACAGGATAAGGACCGGAGGCAACCGTGTGCTCAACCCCCGCTTTCCCTCGCCTTTGCAAGGGAACAACGGGGGGCGCGCAAGCCGAAAAGTCTAGCTGGTGGTTGACGGGGTCTTCTTGTGGGTCTTGTGGCCACTGGTTTTGTGGACCGAGCTATGATGGTGCTTTGGGTTGCTTTGGCTGGCGGCCAGCACGGGCGAGGAAGCCAATGCCGCGGCCGGCAGGACCAACGCCAGCGCGACGATCAAGCGTTTGCACGAAGTACTCACGAGCGTGTGCTCCGGGTGAAAAGAGGGCGTGAAGCAGATGAACAGTCGGGGCCAGAAACATACCCGAATCGACTGGCGTCACTGTGCGTCGGAAAGTCCTTTCGGATCAAGCTAAATCACCGGTTGCGATGTGATCGTCGGCCTACAGCAGCCCGTAGCGGCAGGCGAGCCACAGTTTGCGCCACTTTGGCAGGCTGACCCGTTCGTCCAGTCGTCGCCACCCACGCTTTTCCAGTTCGGACAGAATCGAGTCGTAGGTCGCACCCATCAACCGCGCGGGCTTCATGGCCGCTCTGTCGCAATGCTTCATGTCCTGGAAGGCGTCGCGGAAATAGCCGTGAGCCAGTGCCGCGAGTCGCTGACAAACCGCCGCCAGCCCCGGCGAGGTCGGCGCGGCCGCGGCGTCCGCTGGCACGCCGGCGTCCTGCAAATACTCCAGCGGCAGATACAATCGTCCCCGCTCTGCATCCTCCTGTATGTCACGCAGGATGTTTGTCAATTGCAACGCTCGGCCAAGGGCGAACGCAACTCGATCGGCGGCGGGCGAAGCATCACCGAACGCCCGGACCGAGAGCCGACCCACAGCCGAAGCGACTCGGTCACAATAGAGATCGAGGACTTCCATCGGTGGTGCGACGATGACGGTTTCGGCGTCCATCTGCATGCCATCGATCACCGCGATAAAGTCTTCGGCCCGAAGTGCGAAGCGGGCGACCGCCGCGACGAGCACCCGCGTCACCGCATCCTCGGACCGGCCGTGATATAGCCCCGCGACTCGCTTGCGCCAGTCTGCCAGGGCGCGGAGCTTATCGGGCAACGCCCCGTCCTCGTCGGCGATATCATCGACAATCCGGCAGAACGCATAGATGGCATACATCGCATGCCGCCGCTCGGCGGGAAGCACGCGCATGCCGTGATAGAAAGATGTCCCGGCTTTGCGAACGATCGTCTCGACCGCGGCGAGGTCTGCCGCGTCCACTCCAAGCGGCGCCGCGGCTCGTGCCCCGGCCGTCATAGCCGGAAGACCGAACTCGCGACGCTCATGACTGCATCGATCTTGCCAAGCTTCACCCGGCCGGCAAGCGGGTCGTTATTTCTGAGTTTCAGTGCCAGGCGCGTGGCCAAGCCGACAATGACCGCGGTCTCAAGTTTCAGCCGGCGATTGCGGACGGTCCTAGGAAGTTCCGTCGCGACCCGGTTCAGGCGATCCGTCTGGTCCAGCAAGGCAAGGAAGACGCGTCGCAGCGGCTGCGTTTCGTGTCGCTGCCGCAGATCTTCGACCGAAGCGCCGATACTGCTCCAGCAGCGCCCGCGGCAGATAGCAGCGGTCGAGCTCGGCCAGGTCCTTGGCGCAATCCTGCAGATGGTTCAAGATCTGCAATGAAACGCACAGCGCGTCGGACGGCGGATAGGTCGCGCGGCTCTCGCCATGCAGATCGAGAACGTAACGGCCGACCGGGACCGCCGAATAGCGACAGTAATCGTAAAGGTCGTCGATCGTCGTGTACCGCAGCTGGGTGGCATCGCGGCGGAACGCGATCAACAGTTCCGTGGCATGGACCGGAGTCACGCCGGTTTCAGCCAGGCTTTGGCGCAGCGCCAGGGCACTGCGGGAGCCGCTGTCGCGACGGCCAAGCAGCACATCTTCCATGATGTCCAGTCTGGCGACCTTGTCGTCAGGCGCGAGGTCGGATCGATCGGCGATATCGTCAGCATTGCGGGCAAACGCGTAGTAACAGTGCATCGGCCGGCGATATTTTTGCTCGATGAGCAGAGAGCCGACGGGAAAATTCTCATCGCCACGATCCTTGCCGGACCAGGTCTCCACGTCAGCGACGGCGGCTGACCCGACGTCGTTCATGCGCCGCCCTCCCGGTAGGCGCGGCCTTTCCAGACTACGCCTCGACCGCGGTAGTGACTGACAGCGGCACCGATCGTCGCGGCCAGATAGAACGCCGCGATCAGTGGCAGGAACGGTGCCCAGACGGGTGACCGACCGAATCGGTTAAGTGTCGGCAGATAGGACATCGCGAGCACGACCCAGGCGATCAGTCCGAACCAGAACGCCATGCCGCCGCCGACCAGGGTGGCGGCGGGCGGCACGATCCAGGTCAGCAGCATCGCGACCGTGGTGGCCAGCAGAAGCAGCGGCGAATACCGCAATTGCACATAGGCAGTCCGGGTCACCATGCGCCAGATGTCCGCCACGGCGGGATATTCCCGGACCGACCGGGCCAGCGTCGCGTGGCCAAGCCAGATGCGCCCCCCCTGCTTGACCGCGGCGGCCAACGCAACGTCATCGATCAACGCGTCCCGGATGCATTCCACCCCGCCGATTCGTTGCAGCGCCCGTTGCCGGATCAGGATCGTTCCGCCGGCGGCCGCCGCCGTGGCACGTAGCCCATCGTTGACCCATGCAAACGGGTAGAGCAACTGGAAGAAGAACACGAAGGCTGGCACCAGCGCCCGCTCCGCCCAGCTATCGCACGCCAGCCGCACCATCTCGGACACCAGATCCAGGTCGAGGCGCTCGGCCTGTGCCACGAGGGCGGTGAGATGACCGGGCTCATGCATGATGTCGGCGTCGGTCAGCAGCAGCAGGTCCACGGCGCCGGCCTCTGCGACGCCCTTGCTGCACCGCCCAGAGCTTTCCGCTCCAGCCGGCGGGACAGGCCGCACCGGTGATCACCGTAAGCCTGGGGTCGTTCAGACCGGCGGCGATCCGGCCGGTGCCGTCGGCGCTGCCGTCATCGACAAGGATCACGCGGAACGCACCCGCATAGTCCTGGGCAACCAGCGATCGGAGCGTGGCGGCTATGAACGGCGCCTCGTCGCGCGCCGGCACGATAATCGCCGCCGATGGGATGGCTGGCGCGTATGCGGCGACAGCCCTGCCGGCAGCCGAGCGAACACCGGCATTCCGCGTGCCGTGAGTGAGGACAGCGTCCGGATGCACCGACCGCAGCACCGGACCGGATTGCCAGAAGCTGCCATGGGCGAACCACAGATACAGCCACATGAGTAGAGATAGGGCTGCAAGAACAGTCATTTGTCGGGCGCACTTGCCTTGGTTAGCCTGCCGTCGGCGCGGAACCATGCAACGGCATCTTCCACCGCCAGGCGAACCGGGCGTGGCCGGTATCCAAGCTCCCTCATGGCCTTCGATGACGAATAGAACATCTTCTTGCGCGCCATCTTCAGGTGGTCGCGGGTCATGATGGGTGCAATTCCGGTCACCCCGGCCAGCTTCTCCATGAGGAACGCGGCGGGCCAGACCACCGCTTCCGGCAGCCGCAGGAAGGGTGGACGACGATGGACGACGGAGGCCACCAGCGTCAGCACCTCCAAGAGAAGCAGGTTCTCACCGCCAAGGACATACCGTTCGCCGATGCGGCCCTTTTCGAGTGCCAGCGCATGACCCTCGGCGACGTCATCGACATGCACGATGTTGAGACCGGTATCGATATAGGCCGGCACCCGCCCGGCGGCGGCATCCAGGATCATCTTGCCGGTCGGTGTCGGTTTGATATCGCGCGGGCCGACCGGCGCGGCGGGGTTGACCACCACCACCGGCAGCGACTCGGCGCGGGCCAGATCCAGCACCGCACGTTCGGCGAGGTATTTGGATCGCTTGTAGACGCCAACGAAATCAGCCGGGTCGGTGGGGGTGTCCTCGTCCGCCGCGGTGCCGTCGCCGATCTGCCCAAGGGCCGCGACCGAGCTGCAATGGACGATCCGCTCCGCTCCGGCCTGCGCCGCCGCGCGCACCATGGCAACGGCGCCATCCACATTGGCTCGGAGCATGGCGTCCGGATCGGGCACCCAGAGGCGGTAGTCGGCGGCGACATGGACCACATAGCGACAGCCTGTCGCCGCCCGCAGCAGCGAGGCCGGATCGGTGAGGTCGCCGGTAACGATTTCCGCCTCCAGCCCGGCAAGATTCCGGCGATCGCTCGTTGGCCGGCTGAGCAAGCGTAGCGAGTGGCCGCGCGCCGCCAGCACCCGCGCGACCGCGGAGCCGACGAAGCCGGTCGCACCGGTAACCAGTGTCGTCATCTCCCAGTTCCTTTCACCGCCACTCCAGTGTCAGCCGGTTTCCATACGGAGGTGGTCCGGTGTGTGTCGGCCGTCCGACGTGCTCCATAGCCGATGCGTCCACCGGGTGGAAACCGGACCCAGAGCCGGTGCCGCGAATGGCGTTGGCAAGCCCAGTGTTCACCCATGGCGGCTCTGGTTTTTGCCGATCTCCGGCGCGATCTGCCGCCGGCTCGCCACGGTCCGGCTCAAACTGGCGCCGCGCAGGCTTGCCCCGGGGACGATGGGCGGGCAGAAGCCGCTCAACATGAAGCGCTTGCCTTACGTTCTCGCATTGCTCGGCCTGGTTGCCGCGTTGCTGCTGGTGTCCTATTTCGGTTTTGGCAACATCCTGACCGCCATCAGCCGAGTCGGCTGGCCGAAATTCGGACTGATCGTCGGCTGGCAGTTCGTGCTGTTCGTCATTCTCGGCGCCGCCTGGGAGATGATTACCCCGGCCCGCGCGATACGTCGGCCCTGGGTGCTGACCTGGGGCCGCATGGTGCGCGATGCTTCGTCGACCTGCCTGCCGTTCTCGCAGGTCGGCGGGTTCGTATTCGGCGCCCGCGCGGTGACCTTGCACGGCCTGGAGTGGCATACCGCCACTGCCTCCACGGTGGTCGATGTCACGGCCGAGTTCCTGGCGCAGATTGCGTTCGCCTGTATCGGTTTGGGCATCCTGCTGGCGCGCGCGCCGCTCTCGGGGCTGGCCGTGCCGGTGGAGATCGGCCTCGCGCTGGCGATCAGTGCCTGCCTCGGGTTCGTCTGGCTGCAGAAGGGTGCCGCACCGCTGTTTGCGCGTATCGGCCGGCGCATCGCCAGCCGAAGGTTTGCCGACGCCCGCGAGCGGGTCGAGGTCGTGCAGGTGGAACTTGGCCTGATCTACGGTCATACGGTCAAGCTGACGTTGGGCTGGGTCGTGCACCTGTTCGGCTGGATCTGCACCGGGTTTGCCGGCTGGATCGCCTATCGCGCACTGGGGGTGCCGATCGATTTCCGCGACGCCCTGGCGATCGAGGCGCTGCTGAGTGCCGCTGCGGCTCTGGCCTTCCTGGTGCCGGTGAATGTCGGGGTGCAGGAGGCCGGATATGTCGGCCTGGGCGCGATCTTCGGCGTGCCGCCGGAGTTGTCGCTTGGGGTTTCATTCGTCCGGCGTGCCCGGGACATCGTCGTCGGCGTGCCGATCCTGTTGCTGTGGCAATATCTGGAGATGCGGCGCCTGCGTCTGAGTAAGGCGTAACGAGACCATTCCCGAGCTGATTATTTCGCCACAAACGGTAGGCTGGATTTATTCCCTGGTTCAGCAGGCCAAGAGCATTCGCCGTCAACCCTACGGCATGTTGAGGCGCCGACGTGCATCCTGCCGCAACCCCTCGGCGCTTCGCTCGCTTATTCCCTCGGTTCCCAGCGATGGTCAGGTACGATCGAGCCGGGACAATCAGGGACATCACGCTTGATGAGCAGTCAGGGCCGTATCGACGAACTCAAGGACCAACTCGAAGGGCTGGTGCGGCCCGAAGAGTCGACCGGCGAGATGGCCGCGAGGCCGCGATCCGCAACCGGTGCCGAGGGTCGCGGTCGGCAGGCTGAACGTCCTGGTGAGATTCCGGTGACCGGCTGGACCGATGTGGCATGGCGCTCCTGGCAGGAGATCTCCGACGCAAATCTCTTTCTTGTCGCCGGTGGCGTCACCTATGCGCTGCTGCTTGCACTGTTTCCCGGGCTGGCGGCGCTGGTTTCGATCTACGGGCTGATCCTCAATCCCGCGCAGGTCGAGGCGCAGGTCGGGGCGCTGTCCGGTGTGCTGCCGGAACAGTCCCAGCGGCTGCTGTCGGATGAATTGCACTCGCTGGTCACCGCCTCTACGGGAACGCTGGGCGTGAGCGTCGCCGTCGGCTTGCTTTTGGCACTGTGGAGCGCCTCTCGCGGCATGAGCGGGCTCATCACCGCCCTCAACATCGCCTACGAAGAAAAGGAGACCAGGGGCTTTTTCAAGCTGAATGCGCTTGCCATCGGCCTGACCCTGGGCCTGGTGATCGGTGGATTGATCATTATCGCGTTGCTGGCTGTCCTGCCCGCCGCGATCCAACTGGTCGGGTTGGGCGGCACGACAAAGTGGCTACTGTTGGGTTTGGAGTGGCCCCTGCTGATAGCGGTCGTCCTGACCGGATTGGCGATTATCTATCGTTACGCGCCCGATCGCGATGAGCCGCGGTGGCGATGGGTGTCACCAGGAGCGATATCTGCCACCTGCCTTTGGCTTGTCGGGTCGATCGCCTTCACCATCTACGTCGCCAACTTCAACAGCTACGACAAGACCTACGGGTCCTTGGGCGGCGTGATTGTCCTGCTCACCTGGCTGTATCTCTCGTCGTTCGTCGTCCTGCTGGGCGCCGCGATCAATGCCCAGTCCGAGAAGCAGACCAGAAAAGACTCCACCGTGGGCCAGTCGGAGCCCCTTGGAAGGCGGAATGCGAAGGCGGCCGACACGGTGGGGCCGTCGCGGGGTTAGCCCGTCTTTCCGGATTCGACCCCGAACAACTCGATTTTGGCACGGATACGGTTTGATAAACCTCTGAAACTGCTTGTCTATATCAGACGACCTCTCCGAAAGCGGCTGTAGTGAAGACCTACCCTGTTCCCGAAGGCTGATTCGCTTCGCTAAACTCACCGGGTCATGTTTCTGCGCCAGACCCGACGAAAGAAGGACGGCAAGACCCACAGCTATTGGAGCGTGGTGGAGAACCAGCGCCTGCAGGGCGGGCGAGTGGTGCAGCGCCACGTTCTGTATCTGGGCGAGATCAGCCCGTCGCAGGCGGCCGCTTGGCGCAAATCCATCGAGGTTTTCGACGAGGAAGCGGGACAGGCGCGGACCCTGGCGCTGTTTCCCGAGGATCGCTGCGCCGCAGTGACGCCCGACAACGCGGTCGTGCAGCTTCGCCTGTCGGAGATACGGTTGTGCCGCCCACGGCAATGGGGCGCGTGCTGGCTGGCCGGACTGTTATGGGAAGACCTGCACCTCGACCGCTTCTGGTCCGAGCGTCTGCCGGCAAACCGCAAAGGCACACGGTGGGATCAAGTGTTGCAGGTGCTGGTGTCGTACCGGCTGATCGCGCCGGGCAGCGAGTGGAAGCTGCACCGCGACTGGTTCGGCCGCAGCGCCATGGCTGATCTGCTTGGGTCGGATTTCCGCCTGGCCACGCGGCACAAGCTCTACACCTGTCATGACTTTCTGCTGGCGCACAAAGCCGACTTGTTCGCGCACCTGACAGCCCGCTGGCGCGACCTGTTCAATGTAGAATTTGACGTGTTGCTCTACGATCTGACCAGCACGTATTTCGAGATCAATGCCGCGGACGTGCCGGAGGGCGACAAGCGCCGCCATGGTTACAGTCGTGACAAACGGCCTGATTGCCCACAGGTGGTGATCGCGCTGGTCGTGACCCCAGACGGCCTGCCGCTGGCCTACGAGGTGCTCCCCGGCAATACCGCGGACTGCACAACCCTGCGGTCGTTCCTGGATAAGATCACACAGCAATACGGCCGCGCACGGCGGGTGTGGGTGATGGATCGCGGCATTCCGACCGAAGCGGTGCTGGCCGACATGCGCGCCAGCGACCCGCCGGTGCAATACCTGGTGGGAACCCCGAAAGGCCGTCTGTCGCGGCTGGAGAAGTCCTTGCTGGCCAAGCCCTGGGTCGAGGCACGTGTGGGCGTGCAGGTCAAACTGCTCGCCGAAGACAGCGAACTTTACGTTTATGCCGAAAGTGTCGATCGCGTCAGCAAGGAACGCGCGATGCGCCAGCGGCAGATGAAGTGGCTGTGGAAGCGGCTGCGCGAGCTGGCTGCCATGGAAATATCACGTGAGGAGATGCTGATGAAGCTCGGCGCGGCACGATCGCGCGCGCCGACGGCATGGCGTCTGGTGGAGATCGAAATGGACAAGGAAAGTTCCATGTTCATCTACCGCCTCAACCGCCCAAAACTGCGCACGGCGCGTCGACGCGAAGGGCGGTATCTGCTGCGCACCAACCTCACCGAGAATGATCCCGCCTTGTTGTGGCAGTACTACATCCAGCTTGTCGCGGTCGAGGAGGCATTCAAAAACCTGAAGCAGGACCTCGCAATTCGTCCGGTGTTCCATCAGGACGAGCGGCGGATCGAGGCGCATATCTTCATCGCATTCCTGGCTTACTGCCTGCAGGTCACCCTGCAACGCAGGCTGCATGCCCTGGCGCCGGGACTGACCGCACGCAGCGCCCTGGAAAAATTCGCCGCCATGCAGATGATCGATGTCCATCTGCCGACGACCGATGGACGCGAACTGCACCTGACCCGCTACACCCAGCCCGAGCCGGAACTCCAGCTTCTGATCCGGCAACTCAAGCTACAGTTGCCGCCCCAACCGCCACCCAGAATCACGGCCACCGCCGTCGCCCGCACGACCTGATGTAGTGAAGAGACTTCCCGAGCCAGACTGGCGTCAAACCCCGCCCCAGACCTCACGCGCGACGTCGACGCACAGGCCAGTTTCGCCCATTGCTCGATCCTCGGTCAGCGTGTTGCCTTCCTCGGTCGAGGCGAAGCCGCATTGCGGCGACAGCGCGAGTTGTTCCAGCGGCAAGATATTTCGCCGCCTCATCGATCCGGCGTTTGAGTTCGTCCTTGGTTTCCAGCGCCCCGGTCTTGCTGGTCACCAGGCCGAGCACGACGATCTTGTCGCCGCGCGGCACGAAGCGCAGCGGCTCGAAGCCGCCGGCGCGATCGGAGTCGTATTCCATGAAGTAGGCATCGGCGTTGATCTGATTGAACAGCACCTCGGCCACCGGTTCGTAGCCGCCGGTCGCGACGAAGTGGAACGGAAATTGCCGCGGCACAGATGCATCGAGATGGTCATGCCGGCCGGCCGCGCCTCGATCGCGCGGTTCAGCATGGCGCCGTAGATGTCCAGCAGATTGTCGACGTGCTCGCCGCGGGCCTTCAGCGCGGCGATCTGTTCGGGGTCGCACAGATAGGCGATGTTGACCTCGTCGATTTGCAGATATTGGCAGCCGGCGGCGCCGAACGACGCGACCGCCTTGTTGTAGGCCTCGCCCAGATCGGCGAAGAAGCCGTCGAGCGTGGGATAGATGTCTGGTCGATCGCAGTCGCGCCCGCCGCGGAAATGCACGACCGAGGGCGAGGGGATGGTTTGTTTCGGCACGCGTGTCGCGAAGTGGACGTGCGAGGCGACGAATTTGTAATCGTCCAGCATGATCGGCTTTGCCGAAACCGATGCGGCCGTTGACGCGCAGCGTGTGGCCCAGCGGCACGCCGCCCTTGAACTGGATCTTCTGTTCCGGCTCGTAAATTTCGACGCCGTCCAGGCCGGCGACGAAATCATAATGCCAGTAGGCGCGGCGATATTCGCCGTCGGTCGCGGCGCGCAGGCCGATTTCCTCCTGTCTTCGCGATCGCGGCGGCGATGCAACGATCTTCCACCGCGCGCAGCGCGTCGTGCGATCATGGTTCCCGCTTTCCAGGCGGCGCGGGCGCCTGCAATTCCTTGGGCCGCAACAGGCTGCCGACATGATCGGCGCGAAACGGCGGGGCGGCGCTTGGCTTCGGCATGGGATCCTCTCTCGGCTTCTCAAACACGCGGCACGGGATGGCCTGCGCCGCGCCGCCAGGCCTGCGCGCACCAGCGGCTTCAGTGCGCCAGGCTGCTCGTCCAGTCGAGCACGGCGCGAACCACGGCTGCCGGTTGCTCGGGGATCAGCGCGTGGCTGGCATCGGCGATGACAACGACGCTGACCCGGTCGACGCCGAGGTCGTCGGCGATGCCGCCGCGGGTCGCCGGCGGCCGCCAGGGATCGTGCTCGGCCTGAAGGTCCAGTACCGGCGCGGACCCGGCGGTCCACCAGTCCTCGACCGGCGTCGCGGCACCGGCGGCACGTTGGCTTTTCGACGCCTCCGGATGCCAGTTGCCCAACCAGGAGGACGGGTCGTGACCGGGTGCGAAGAAGGCGACCCGAAGTGCCGCCAGCCGGACCTCGTCGGGCAACGCCGTATCGACGCATTTTGCCAATTCGTCGCGCAGCTGCGGGTTGGGAGACTTGGCCGCCGCCGCGGCCAGGACGACGCCGCGTACCAGGTCGGGGTGGTTCGCGGCGAGGCAGCGGCCGATCCACTGGCCAAAGGCGTGCCCGAGGATAAAGGCCGGATGGCCGACAAGCTGGCGGATCACCTCGGCAACGTCGCGGGCGTAGTCGTGCAGCGTCAGCCCCTCCATAGGTCCGACGCTGGCGCACATGCCGCGAGGCTGCGGGCGTAGGACGTGCAGGCCGGCCTCGGCGAAGAGCACGGCAATGTCGTCGAAATCCTCGGAATCCCGGGATGAGGACGGCAGGAGCACCAGCGCGTCCACGCAGGGGGTGATGGGGTCGTCCAGGATCACATCGATGGTCACATCGACGTATTTGACGGATACGCGTCTTCTGCGCTCGGCCATCCGACATCCTCCCGTCGGTTAATCTCGGGGCAGACTACCGCCGAGGAGGCCAGCACGGAACCCGGGTCTCGTCGCTGGGTTGCATTCGGTGAGGGTGGCTGACACGACGCGCCGAGAACCGGACCGGCCTGTCGCGCAAATCGGCGGCGGGTGCGCCGCGTTCAAGATCCTGGAGGCGTCCACCGCTTGGCCACTTGCGGACGCATGATGTTGTCAGGCCGGCCGCGCGAATTTCGTCCTCTGAGTCGTTTCGATCATCCCGGAACCCTTGGACCGAAATCTGGCGCACGGACTGTGATTCACTGGAATTCGAGCGCTGTCGATGATATACTGCGAACGCCTTTCGACTTTTCAGACAACAACCAAGAATATGGGGCATGACGGATGAACAAATTGATTGGCGCAGATGATGATGGCGACGGTTGTTTGCCCGTTGGCGTTCGCGCAAAGTCCGCCGGCCCCCGAGCCTGATGCGGCCAACCCCGTCTTTCTCCAACCTCAAGACCAGAAGTGGCAGGTGTATCCCGGAGGGACCAAGGTGACGATCTTGCATATAGATCCAGCGACTCGAACAACGGAGCTTCTTATCTGGAACCCGCCGGACACTCACGTGCCAGACATTGGCATTCCGCCAATGAAAAAATCTCGATCATCAGTGGCACCTTCGTTATGAAGCATGATGACGGTGGCGACCCGGTAGCGCTGAACGCAGGCGCCTTTGCTTACATGCCAGCGAAGATGATTCATGAGGCCTGGACCAAACCGAATACGGACGCGCTGTACTTTATTACGGTCGACGGCGCATGGGACTATAACGTGGCCGAAAGCCCACCTAAGGAAAGTCGATAGGTATGGCGGCACCCGGCCTGAGCCGACACCCAATCAACTTCGGCGTGTTGCGTAAATTACTTGAAGCTGTAGTGGCCGCCTGACGCGCCTTGCCTTGCGGTCGCATCGGTGCGTATCGATGCGAGCAGAGTCGGCTATTGCAGCGACGGCCGTGGTGCTGGCGGATTCGCTCGTGCTTAATTGCGTGCGTAACGGTGACCTCGCCGGCCCATTTCGGATCCGTGACAAGATTCCATTGCTAAAAAACATTACATGTCGTTGCGGCAGTCTACATCGCCAGATAGCGCCGCCGCACGTCGTCGTTCCCCCGCAGTTCGGCGATAGCCGCGCGGTAAACGATGTGCCCGCGGTCGATCACCACCGAATCGCTCGCGATACCCAGACAGAAATGCATGTTCTGCTCGGCCAGCAGGACCGTTGCACCCTGCGCTCGAAGATCGCGCAGCAAGCCGCCGATCTGGGCCACGATGATCGGGGCCAAGCCCTCGCTCGGTTCATCGAGCAGCAGCACGATCGGGTTGCCCATCAACGCCCGCGCAATGGCGAGCAATTGCTGCTCGCCGCCCGACAGCCGACCGGCGGTACGCGTCCGCAGCCGTTCGAGCAACGGGAACACGCTCCAGATGCGGTCGATCGTCCAGTGATCCTGACCATCCGGACCGCGCTTGGACGCAATCAACAGATTGTCCTGCACACTGTGATCGGGAAAGACCTGGCGATCCTCGGGCACATAGGCCAGGCCCGCTCGCGCGGCCACATGCGGACGCCGGCTGGTGACGTCCTTGCCACGCACCCGCACATGCCCGCGTCTCGGCGGCACTATCCCGGCGATTGATTTCATTGTCGTGCTCTTTCCGGCGCCGTTGCGTCCCAGCAAGGCGACAGTCTGGCCCTCATAAAGGGTCAGGCCGACACCGAAAAGAATCTGGCTGGCGCCATAGAAGGCGTCGAGTCCCTCGACTTCGAGCAGCGGGGCGGCGCTCATGCGGCATGATCCTCGGGTGTGCCGAGATAGGCCTCGATCACCCTCGGATCGTTGCGGATCTGGTCCGGGCTCCCTTCCGCCAGCACGCGGCCGTAGCACAGGACCCGGATCGAACCGGCGACCCGGAACACGATGTCCATGTCGTGCTCGATGAAAACCAGTGTCAGACCCTGCCGCTCCCATAGCGCATGCACGCGCTCCATCATGCGCGTGCGCTCCTCAGGTCCCATGCCCGCGGTCGGCTCGTCCAGCAGCAGCACGCGCGGCTCCAGCGCCAGCGCGAGGGCGATATCGAGAAGCTTCTGATCGCCATGCGATAAATTGGCCGATAGCACATCAGCCTGGTCGGCGAGGCCGAGAAGGTCGGCCACCTCAAGCGCTCGGGTGCGGGTGCCAGGCGGCGGGAAGCGGCGGCCAAGCCAGGTCCACTGACCGCGATGCGCGCAGACCGCGGCCATCATATTCTCGGCCACCGTCATGGTCGGAAAGATACTCGTCACCTGGAACGCTCGGCCGATACCCCGGCGCACGATCCGCGCCCGATTCTCGTGCGTAATGTCGGTCTCGTCCAGAACAATGCGTCCGGCATCCGGGACGAGCGCACCGGAGATGAGGTTGAAGAACGTGCTCTTGCCGGCGCCATTGGGACCGATGATCGCGGTCAGCGATCCGGATTCGAACCGAAGCGTCACATCGTCAATCGCGGCGACGCCGCCGAAGCGCTTGGTCAGGCCTTCCACGCGCAGCATCACGCGACCCGGCGCCGGATCAGGACACCAACCCTGATCAGCAGGTCGAGCAGACCGCGCCGTAGTCCCAGCGCGAAAACGAGAATGATGAGGCCCAGTGCCAGCCCGTAATACTCGGTTTGCCGGGTGACGAAGTCGTTCAGTGCCAGCAACAGCATCGTGCCGACGGTAGGACCCAGGAAGGTGCCGATGCCGCCCATCATGATGGCGAAGATCGCCTGACCCGACAGCGGCCAGTTGATCAGTTCGGGATATGAGCCCGAAACGAACAGGCTCATGACCACGCCGCCGGTCGAGGCGAACAATGCGGCGAGAACGAAAGCGGTTAGCTTTACACGCTGGACACCGATGCCGAGAAAGCTCGCGCGGGTCTCGTTGTCGCGAATCATCCGCAGGCTGGTGCCGAAGGGGGTGGCGGCGATATGGTGCATCAGCAGCAGCCCGAGCACCAGGGCGACGCTGGCGACCACGTAGAGCGTCGATTGCTGGCCGAGATCGATGCCCCAAAACGCACGGCGGGGAATGCCGCCCTGAAGCCCCTGGTCGCCGCCGGTCAATGCAACGGCGGAGATGACGATGCTGTGCATCAGCATCTGCATGGCCAGGGTGACGAAGGCGAAGTAGATCGTTTTGAGCCGGATACAGATCGCGCCAATAACCGTTGCGACCACGCCGGTGAGCAGCAGCGTGGCGACGAAGGCGACCGGCATCAGGACCTCGGTGCGCTGCATCAACAATGCAAAGGCGTAGGCTCCGAGGCCGAAGAACATGCCATGACCAAACGAGACCAGACCTGTGTAGCCCACCAGCATGTTCAGTGATGTCGCGAACAGCGCCATCGACGAGCACCGGATGACAAAGTCGGCGAAACCTTTGCTGGGAAACAGAGCGTGCACGAGCAGCAGAGCGGCGAGCACGACCGCCGCGATGGCAATGTCGCGGGCGAGCGAGGGGCGCATCAGACCACCTCGCGCCCGAACAGTCCGCTCGGCCTCACCACCAGAATAACGATCATGAAGGCGTACATCAGCTCTTCGGTCAGGGTCGGGAAGCCGATGGTGCCGAAGCTGCGGAGCAGGCCTAGCGCGATCGCGGCGATCAGCGCGCCGGCGATCGAGCCCATGCCGCCGATGACAGTAACGATGAAGCTCTCGATCAGTATGGAGAAGCCCATCCCGGGGGTGAGCGAGCGCACCGGCGCCGCCAGTCCGCCGGCCAGCCCGGCCAACCCGCCGCCGACGGCGAACACCAGCGCGTAGAGCAGGTCGGTGTTGATGCCGAGCGCGGAGACCATGTCGGGATTCTGGGCGGCGGCGCGGATGGTCTTGCCGACGCGGGTTCCGGACAGGACAAGGCCGAGCGCGGCGGCGATACCGAAGGCGATGCCGATCAGCACCAGGTAGAAGGGAGGCACGACGCCGCCGCCGATGAAGAACGGCGGGATCTGAAAGGCTGGCGGCATTCCCATTGCCAGAAAGTCAGCGCCCCAGACCAGCTTCACGACATCGTCGAAGATCAGAACGATCGCGTAGCAGACCAGAAGCTGCATCAGGACGTCGCTGCCATAGACACGAGCGATCGCGTACCGCTCGAAAACGATGCCGAACAGAGCCATGCCCGCGGCGCCCGCCAGGACCCCAAGCGCGTAGCTCCCCGTGAAGGCAGTCGCGGTCAGGGTCAGGTAGGCACCCAGCATGTAGAATGTGCCGTGCGCGAAATTGACGATTTTCAGCACGCCGAAGATCAGCGTCAGTCCGGCGGCCACCAGGAACAGCAGCATACCGACGATCAGGCCGCTCGTGGTCTGCGTCACCAGACACGACGTGGTCGTTACACATCCAAGCAGTGCATCGAGATCCATGCCGGGGCGGGCTCAGATGTAGTTCTTGGACTTCTTCCACTCGGTTTCGAGTTCGAAGATCTGTCCCCAGTCTGCCGGCTCGAGATTGGTCACGTATGGTGCCTGGGAGATCGTGGTGCCCCAGCCGATCGCGTAGTCGACGATGGTCTGATCCTCGCGCATGGTGATCTTGCCCTGCATCCCGAACGGGCTGTCGATGGTGAGACCGCGCAGCGCGTCGGCCATCTTCTTGCTGTCGAGCGAGCCAGCCTTTTTCGCGGCGGCTTCGAGGAATTGCATGCAGGTCGCCGCCTGCCACGACCAGTTGGTCGGGTATTCATGGTAGCGCGCGAAATAGGCGTCACCCCATGCCTTGTTCTGCGCAGTGGCGGGAAACGTCGTCAGGTAGCGTGCACCGGAGAAGATGCCTGCGGGCAGCGACTTCACCGCCGTCAGCACCGGGTAGTCGGCGATATTGGGCGAGAACACCGAGGTCTGGCCGAACAGAGCGTAGATGTTGCCCTGGTTGATGAAGGCCGACAGGTCGCCAGCGTACAGAGTCGTGTAAAGTGCCTGCGGTTTGGCCTGCAGAATTTTCGTTATGACCTCGGTGAAGTCGGGCTGACCGAGTTTCGGCCATGCGTCGGTGATGACCTCGATGTCCGGCTTGAAGTGCTTCAGGTAGGACAGGAACTGCGCGGTGGTGTCCCGGCCATAGGCGTAGTCGGGGGAGCAGGTTGCCCATCGAGTCAGCTTCTTTGCGTCGGCCACCTTGGATGCGTAACTGCCGGCGGTGATGCTGTCGTGCACCCCCTGGCGCGCCCCGCGGAATGCGGTCGGCACGCGCAGCTTCGGGTCGGCGGTGAGTGCCGAGGTCTCGCTGGCGCTGTGGATGCACAGCACGCCGAGGTCGCGTACCACTTCCTGCACCGCGAACGCGCCCGACGAAGCCTCGGAGTCGAACAGAATTTCGCAGCCGTCGGTGTTGACGAGTTCGCGCGCCACACGCGCGGCTTCCTGAGGCTGGCCCTTCGAGTCGCGAAATACCATCTCGATCGGCCGCCCGGCGAGGCCGCCAGCGGCATTGATGCGCTCGACCTCCACTGTCACGGCGTTTCGCGATGACGTGCCGAGCAGCGCGATGGCGCCGGAAAAAATGCTCTGCATGCCGATCTTGACGGTATTGGCGTCGGCGCGAGCGATGAACGGGCGAGCCAGACCGATCGCCGCGCCGCCGGCGATCAGCCGCCGCCGTTTGATACCCAGACCCTTGGCCATTTGCGTTCCCCCGGCCGGGCGCGCATCACGCCCCGTTCGCGGAAACTGTCGGGCAACATGGCGGTCCGTCAAGGTGGCATTACAGTCAGAGATCAGTTCGCGGTGAGGCCGCCGTCGATGACGAGTTCTGTCCCTGTCACCCAGGCGGACTTCGTCGGACGCCAGATAGAGGCAGCCCATTGCGATGTCGATCGGTTTGCCGAATCGGCCGAGGGGCGTGGCCTCCATGCGCGCCTTGCCGCTTTCGTTGCCGACCAGCCCGGGCCGGGCCATCGGGGTATCGACGAAGCCGGGATGGACCGAATTCACCCTGATCTGGTCCTTGGCGTACTGGATCGCGGCTGACTTGGAGAAGATCCGAACCGCGCCTTTCGATGCGTGATAGGCCGCGTTGGCAAAGGAGCCGACGATGCCGCAGATGGATGAGATGTTGATGATCGAGCCGCCGCCGGCCCGTTGCATTGGGAGAATGACGCTGCGCGTGCCCAGGAACACGCCGGTTGCGTTCACCTCCATGATGCGATTCCAGCTTTCCAGGGTCTGGTCGGCCAAAGCTGAGCCGGCGATGTTGCCGGTCTGAACCGTCATGCCGGCCGGGCGGCCGGAAATGCCCGCGATGTTGCCGAGTACGTTGATCTTGCCATACTTCTTCTCGGTCGCCTCGACCAGAGCAACCCACTGCGCCTCGGAGCAGACATCAAGCCGGTGGTATTCGGCGACACCGCCGGCGTCGGTGATTTCCCGCGCAACGGTCTCGCCCAGTTCGTCCTGAACATCGCACAGCACAACGGAGGCGCCGTGATGGGCGAACACACGTGCCGTTTCCGCACCGATGCCGGAGGCCCCGCCGGTCACGATCGCCACCTTGCCAGAAAGCCTGTCACCACCTCGCATTGCCGCGTCTCCTGCTCTTGCTTCCCGGACCATGGACTGATCCGCGGCCCGGGTCGAGACGAGAGGCGGAGGGCGGCGGGTTTTCCCAATCTGATCGGCGTGGGGTAGCCTCTTGTCGCCCTCCAGCAGCGTTGGGGAGTGGCGCGCTCCCACCTAAATCACCGGCTTTATCGCCACCCGCAAAAAAATTCCGCGGTGTTGAATGTTCCACAGCGGCCTTCAGCAGCGGCGGCTAGGTTTCCGCTCGTCGATCACCGACAGCCGGACACGCAAAACTCCGGACAGACACTGAAGGAAACAAAGCCATGCGCCGTATGCTCCTCTCCAGCCTCGCCCTCGTCGCCGTCGCCGCCGCGATCTCGGTCAGCCCCGCCAGCGCGCAGCAGGTCGGTGGCGTTTCGATCACCCATGGCGGCGGCAACACCAACTTCGCCAAGGGTGCGTTCAGCGAGTCCGATCAGTCCGCGACCACCCTCGGCGGCATTGCCAACGGCCGCGGCCGCGTGATCACCAACGGGGGCGGCAATCACGCAGCATCGCTGGGAAAATTCAGCTACGCCGGGCAGGACACCACGACGGTCGGCGGGTACGCGTCCGGACGCGGCCGGGTCTATACCAACGGCGGTGGCAACAACGATCTGGCTCGCGGCTTCGGCAGCAGCGCCACACAGTCCACTCTGACGCTCGGCGGCTCCGCCCCCGGCCGTGGCCGCTCGGTGACCAACGGCGGCTACAACAACAACTTCGCCACCGGCGCGTTCGCCTCGGCGGATCAGCAGGTGGTCACCCTCGGCGGCGCCGCGGGGCGTCATGGCGTGAACGTCGTTGACGGCGGGCGCAACAAGAATGCCGCGGTGGGCTTCGGGTCGTCGGCCTCGCAGCAGGTCTTCACCGGCGGACAATAAAACCTGGCTGCCGTGCCTGAACCTCGGACCAACAGAGATCCGGCCCCGCGGAAGAGCGGGGTCGGCTGCGGGCCTCGAGGGCCAGTCCGTCAAGGAGTGACACTCATGTTGAGACCAACATTCGTCGCCCTGTCGTTGTTGGCGGCGTTGCCAGCCGCGGCGCAGGATCGCGGCGGCCTGCGTATGCGAGACCCTACCGCCGTGCTTGACCAGATCGACGCCAACCGCGGTTGTCCGATGTCTTCGACCAGCGTGACGGTAGGCCTGAATCGGACCACCGGAAGGGGCTCTTCCGCACAACAGCAACTCGCCACCATGGGAGGCAGCGAACCGTCGGGTTGCCATCCCCTCGTCAGCACGCAGGTGGTGACTGGTGCCAATCTCGCTTTAGGCCGCGGCTCGTCAGCCGGACAAACGATCAATGCCCAGGGCCCGAGCGGCGCTTTGGCAACCACCACCTACACCCGTGGCTACAACTATGCATACGGCGCTTCCTCAAGAGCCAACCAGCGTATCCTCAACCTGACCAACAAATGAGGAGGCTATCATGTCCCGCTGTTTGCGTGTTGCGACTTTCGCGGTCTTGCCAATGCTGTGGTGGGGTTGGTCGGCATCCGCCGAGTCACTGCGGTGTCAGTCGGTCAATGGCAATCTGAACTGCGCCGGTTCGGGTGGCGTGAGCTGCCAGACTGTCAATGGAAGGAAGGTCTGCATCAGCGGTCATGGCGACGTCATCCAGTCCTTCGGCGGCGACCAGTCAGCGGGCGACCGGTCAATGGATATGCCCGACGACGAAGGCCTGGACGACTTGCCCGGCATGCGACAGCGACCGCGGCGACAAGCCGCGAATCCGCGGCCGTATCCGGACTGGAAGTTGATCGATCGCGAGTGAGCTTCGTTCCGGGTCTCTAGGGATTTACCGCGAGCGAAATCAATCGACCACCGACGGCCGACTGTCGCCGGACAGATTAACATTGTGGGCCACCGGCATAGTTCTTCCGAGGAGTTCGTCATGACCAGCCGATCAATCCTTGCAGTCCTCGTCACGTTGACGTTGGCCGTCCCGGCCGCGGCGCAGGAATCTGGCGGACTTCGCCTTGCCCCCGGGATCGGTGCCGGGCCGGTCGGCCTCGCTCGCCCGCTGCCATTCACCCGGACGCCATTCGTGACGGCCCGCGATCTGCAGAACGGCATGACCCCAGCCGACCATCAGGCTCAGGATCAGGACATGATCACCCGCCTGCGGGGCGATCCCGGTTTTCTTGCGGGCTTCTCTTTTGGCACGCCCCTGGCACCCAGCCGCCAGGTTCAGACGTTACCCGACGATGGCGGCTATCGCTATCGCCACCGTCATGGCCATGGCCAAGGGCCCATCATCATCAACAACGAGGGGCCGCTGGCTGTGACCGTCGGCAACGGCAATGTGGTGCAGCAACAATCCGCGGCTGGGCCGGGGCCGATCGCTCAGCAGCAGGTCGCAACGACACCGGGCGGTGGATTGTCCGGCGGGGGCGCGAGTAATGTCGTGATGGGCTCCGGGAACATCGTCCAGCGGGCGCCTCACTGAGGATGGTTGCCGACCGGAAGTCGAAGTTGCGAAAGCGCGATCGGGCTTGGCCGCTCCGAGGCAGTTCTCGGGACTGCGCGAAGCCGCGTCGTCATTCGTCGTACGAAACCAGCGCTTCACACGGGACGTCGAGCCGAGCCCGGCCCTTGAGAAAACTGAGTTCGATCAGTGCGGCGGCGGCGGGGACCACCGCACCGACCTGGCGCAGCAACGCGATGCCCGCTGCCATCGTTCCGCCAGTCGCCAGCAGGTCGTCCACCACGACCACGCGCTGGCCCGGATGCACGGCATCGGCCTGGATCTCGACACGGTCCTGGCCGTATTCCAGGGCGTAGTCCAGCCCGACGGTCTCCCCCGGCAGCTTGCCGCGCTTGCGGATCATGATGAAGCCACACCCCAGCTTCAGCGCCAATGGCGCCGCGATGAGAAATCCGCGGCTTTCGACGCCGGCGACCAGATCGGGCATGTAGGCCCGCACCGCGCGCGCCATGCGACCCATGGCAACCTGCCAAGCGTCCGCCTCCCGCAGCAACGTGGAGATATCGTAAAAGAGGATCCCGGCTTTGGGAAAATCCGGAATGCCGCGGATATGGTCCTTCAAGTCCATCAGCACGGGTCCTTACGTTGACGCACCGCACACTAGGCTCGGGGGCCAATTCAGGTCCACCCAAGGATGATCGCCACGAGTGGGATCTCCTGTAGGGTGGCGAGTTGGCGTCGATTTCTCACGCGTGACCCGGCGTCGCCGTCAGGGCGCCCCATGCGACCAGCACAAACTCGAAGCGGTCGTTGAGCAGAGTGCCAGGAATGTCAGGATGGCGTTGGCGGCGTGCGAATATTCCCACTGGAAGCGCAACGACTGCCAGGACTTGGTGACGATGGTCCAGTTGTTGGTCACCTGATTGGCAGGAAACGTCCAGGTGGCGAAGACAACCAGCGTCACCGCGAGAAGAACAGCGGCAGCGGCGGCGAAACCCATCGGCATGGTCTGGCGGCGCACCAATATCGCCGCGCCGGCATTTGCTGCGGTCGCAGCGATCAAGATGACGCCGAGGAGGGCCCAACCGCGATAGATAGACTGGACAACCATGTAGCTTGGCTCATCGAGGGGGAGCTTGTTCGGAAGCTCCAGAAGATGGGCACCTACCGGCACGAGGGCCAGCGCTGTCAGGATGATGGTGAAGAATTGCACGGGTCGGATGTTCATTGCGCGCGCCGGTGTTTATCAGGGGGCCATGGCTACGATCACTCCCCTCAAGAACCCGCAAGGCGCCCACGCGTTCCCTCCCGGGCGTTTGTCCTGTGTGGAACAGCAAGCCATGCAGCGCGCCGGTCAGGCGTGAGCGTTCTGCATCAGCGGCCGGGGTTCGGCATCCGCCTGATCACCTCCGGCGCCCGGTTCGTCGATGTGCTGGATGGCGATACCCAGGGATCGGGCCCAGTCCAGTGTCGCGGCGGCGACAGGCGTGCCGGCGACATACGCCGACCGCAGTCTGTTCAACCCCAGCTCGCGACGGACCGCGCGCAGAACAAGCGGCCCGCCAGCGCGGCACGCCGCCGCCACGCCGCCCCGGCCCTCAAACCCAGATTATATGCCATCCGCTGCACCCGCGTCGCCGATTTCGGCCGAACGCGTGGCCCTGTGCGTGCAGATGCGCCCACGCCTCGGCGTCGGCACCCAGAACGGTCGGCTGCAATTCCTGCAGGTTTTCGACCGCAGTCTCCGGACTTTCCAGATAGTTGCTGACGCAACCTGTGCTCAACGCGAGATATAGGCCCCATATCCGCTCGGTGACATCCGACATGCGCAACACGGCCAGCCGCTCGTCGCGTGGCCGCAACATCAACCGAGCGCCCGCGCCGCCGATCATCCGTGATAGATCGCCATGGCTAAACTCCCGGCCAGGCAAATCGGCGTCGTCGCGCGGGAATAGGATCACCGCCGGCTGGTCCGCCTTGACGGCATTGACGGATGCGTCCCACTCCGAGGCAAGGGGAGATGACGCTGCGAAGGCGTCGAGGCTCATGCAGCCTGGACCGGAGAATTCGCGCAGTCCTTTCATGTCGAAAATGACAATGCTGGCCAGTGCCGGGCAACGCTCCCGGACGGTCAGGACCTTGTCCACCTGTTCCTCGCTCTCGACGAACAGCAGGCGGCAATTGCTGGAATGCAGAATGCGTTGGATACGGTCGGGAGTCTCTTCCGGGTGCATCACGATGCTGGCAGCGCCCGCACCCTGAATCGCAAGGTCGGTATAAGCGGCCTCGGGGCGCGTCTCGGAGATGATCGCCGCCGCATCGCCACGGCCAATTCCCGCGGCAAGCACCGCCCCACCGATCCGCCTGATCTGCTCGGCAACCTGCGCGCGGGTAATGGCCTTCCAGATGCCGCGATCCTTGCGGCGCATGATCGTTTCGGCCGCATGCGTCGCGGCCTGACGCGCCACCATGGCCGGGATCGATACGAAGGCGGAACCGGAAGCGGCTTGCATGGTCAATTCCACAGACGTTTCTTTTTCCAGCGGCGCTGGCCGCGCGCGCCGGCTTCTTTCTGACCCAAATAGAACTCCCTGATGTCGGCCCGTTGGATCAACGCCTTGCAGTGGTCGGCGGCGACAATGCGGCCAACCTCGAGCACATAGCCGAAGTCCGCCGTCCGCAGCGCCAGATGGGCGTTCTGCTCGACCAGCAGGATAGCAACGTTCTGCTCCTGGTTGATGCGGCGGATGATCTCGAAGATCTGCTGCACCAGCAACGGCGATAGCCCCAGCGACGGCTCGTCCAGCAGAAGCAGCTTCGGACGCCCCATCAGCGCTCGGCCGATCGCCAGCATCTGCTGCTCGCCGCCCGAGAGCAGACCGGCACGCTGATACTGGCGTTCCTGCAGCCGAGGGAAATACTTGAAGCACAGCTCGATATCCCGGGCGACACCATCCGGGTCGCGGCGCGAATAAGCCCCCATCATCAGGTTGTCGTGCACCGTCAGGAACGGAAACGTTTCCCGCCCTTCCGGCACGTGGCAGATGCCCCGCCGCATCACCGCGTCGGGCGGCAGCCGGGCGATATCGCGGCCCTCGAACACCACCCTGCCGCGCTCCGGATCGAGCACGCCGGAGATGGTGCGCAGGACCGTCGTCTTGCCGGCTCCGTTCGCCCCAAGGACAGTAACGATCTGGCCGGCATCGACGTCCAGCGTGACGCCGCGAATGGCCTGGATCGGACCATAGAACGTTTCGATCGAGTCGACCCGCAGCAATGCCTCGGTCATGCCGCGACCTCGACATCGCCGCCGAGATAGGCGCGGATCACCTCAGGATGGGTCTGCACCTCCCGCGGGCTGCCCATCGCCAGAACCTTGCCGTAGTTCAGGGCCATCACCCGATCCGACACCTGATTGACCAGCGCCATATCGTGCTCGACCATGATCACCGTGATGCCCAGATCCTTCTTGATGTCTTCGATCCAGAAGCCCATGCCCTCGGTTTCGTCGACATTCAATCCCGACGACGGCTCGTCCAGCAGCAGCAGCTTGGGCTCGGTGCACAGCGCACGCCCCAGTTCAACCACCTTGCGCACGCCATAGGGCAGGTTGGCGATCAGTTGGCCGCGGTAACGTTGCAGGCCAAGAAACGCGATGACGTCCTCGACCTTCTCCCGGTGCGCCAGTTCGGCGCGTCTGACCGATGGCAGGAACGCCATCTGCGACAAGAAGCCGACCGTGGAGTGAGAGTGGCGCCCGATCAGAAGGTTCTGCAGCAATGTCGCGTTGGGGAACAGCTCGATGTTCTGAAAGGTGCGGGCGATGCCCAGGCCGGCGATGCGATGCGCCGGAGTATGGGTGAATTCGCGGCCTTCGAAGATCAGCTTGCCGGAGGTCGGCGTATAGATGCGGCTGATCAGATTGAAGATGGTGGTCTTGCCGGCGCCGTTGGGGCCGATGATGGAGAAGACCTCGCCTTCGTTGACATCGAAGCTGACCGAGTCGACGGCACGGATGCCACCGAAACGAACCGAGATGTCCTCGGCCTGAAACAGGATCATCGCAGTCTCTCCGACCGCGCATAGGATTTCTGCCGGCGAAAACTGGCCTGCCGTTTGAACGGAAATTCCTGGAACCAGCTTTTTGCCTTGAGCCAGATGCCGTTCAGCCCGCCCGGCTGGAACAGGATCACCAGCACCAGCACGAGGCCGAACAGCGACGGCTCCAGCCCCGGCAGCCGGCCGATGCCGAACGGCAGGTCGTCGCGCACGACGGCGATGAACTGCGGCAACAGGCGAACGAACATGGCGCCCAGCACCGCGCCGCGGAGCGACCCGAGGCCGCCGACGAAGACGATCGTGACGAACTGGATCGACAACAGAACATCGAACGCGTCGGGCGCCAGATACCGCACATAGTGCGCGAACAGCGCCGCCGGCGAGTCCGGTCATGCCGGCACTGATGGCGAACGCCAGCGTCTTGTACCGCGCCAGGTTGATGCCCATGCTCTGGGCCGAGACCTCGCTGTCGCGGATCGCCACCATCGCGCGCCCGATCGGCGACCGCAACAGATTGGCCGAGATCCACATCACGAATGCCAGCACCGCAAGCGAGACGTAATAGATACCCGCTGCGCTCTCGATTGGGATGCCGAACACGTAAGGGGTCGGCACGGCGAAACCGTCGAAGCCGCCGGTGACCGCGGTCCACTTCTGAAACACCGTGCCGACGATACTGCCGAAGGCAAGCGTGGCGATGGCGAGGTACAGCCCGCTCATACGCAATGTCGGCCGTCCGATCGCGGCGCCGCACAGCGCGGTGAACAGGCCGGCGAGCGGCAGGGTGATCAGGAACGGCACGCCCTGCGCCAGGACCACGGAATTCACATACGCGCCAATTCCCAGGAACGCGGCGTGGCCCAGGCTGATCAAACCGGTGTAGCCGACCAGCAGCATCAGGCCGACGCCGGCGATGGCAAAGATGAAGACCGCTCCCAGCTCGCCGATGTAGAATTCGCCCAGGACACCGGGCGCGATCAGTGCGAGCAGGGCAAGCAGGCCGTACCAGAAGCGATCGCCGTTATGGCGCCACAGTCCGATGTCCTGCCGGTAATCGGTGCGAAAGATATGGCGCATGGTCAGACCCGCTTGCCCATGCGTTCGGCGAACAGGCCTTGCGGTCGGACCATCAGCATCAGCAGCAAAACGACGTTGGAGGTGACCTCCTGGAAACCGGCGGGCAGCTTGTATCCGGCGAACTGCTCGACGATGCCGACGATGACCCCGCCGATGAGGCACCCCGGAATGCTGCCGAAGCCGCCGATCACCGCGGCGGCGAACGCCTTGATGCCCAGTGAGCCCATGTTCACGTCGATCATCGACACCGGCGACAGCAGGATGCCCGCAAGGCACGCGACGCCGGCGCTGATCGCCCAGATGAGCGAGAAGATGCGGCGCACCGGGATGCCCATGTAATACGCCGCAAGCTGGTTCTGTGACGCCGCCTGCATGGCGACGCCGACCCGGGTCTTGCTGAAGAACAGGTAAAGTACGCCGCACAGCAGTAATGTGCCGACGATGATCGAAAGATTGTCCTCGCCGAGAATGAGGCCGCCGATATTGACTGTCTTGTTGGTGAACGGCGTGTTGAATCCGACCGAATCATAGCCCCAGGTGATGCCGGCGGCAGCGCGGAAGATGAAACCCAGGCCGAGCGTCAGCATGACCACGGCGAACTGCGGCTGGCCGATGACACGGCGCAGCACGATGGCATCCAGGGCGTAGCCGAAAGCGGCGGTAATTAAAATGGCCAGCAGTGCGCCGAGCCAATACGGCAGCCCGTAATGAACGATCAGGCTGAAGGCGACGAAGCCGCCCAGCATCATGATGTCGCCCTGGGCGAAGTTCACCATCTCGGTGGCTTTGTAGATGAGCACAAAGCCGAGCGCGATGAGCCCGTAGATACAGCCCGCAGCCGCACCGTTGATTACAAGCTGCAATATACGCGCGACATCGTCCACTCGGGACAGTCTCCCAGCCACGGACCGGAGCGGTCCCATTATCGTTGGCCGGGAACATAGGTTGCGGGTTCACCGCGCGTCAATCGCGTGTCGGCGATCGCTGGCGAGCCGGGCGGGATGGCCCTGTGTCGTTTGACTGGACAGCCTGTGCGGCGATGTCGGCCGGGGTCAATACCAGGGGATCAGAAGAGCGACATCTGTCTCGGGTTTCCGGCTGTGGGATCGTCAGGAACGGCGAACCGCTCGCACGCAAGTTGGGCGCGGTATTCATTGAGACCGAACTGGCGTGATACACGGGCAAAGCGCTGCGCCAGCAGATCCGCGTAGATGCCCTCTCCGGAAAAACGGTGATGGAACCTCGGATCGTTCAGTTTGCCTCCGCGGGTCTCGCGGACCAGGCTGAGCACGTGGCGCGCGCGATCGGGAAAATGCGTGTGCAGCCACTCCTCGAACAGTTGCCGCAGCTCGAGCGGCAGGCGGAGCAGGACATAGCCAGCGTGGGTGGCACCGGCGCGTGCCGCGGCTTCGACGATCTTCTCCATCTCGCTGTCGTTGAGCGCGGGTATCATCGGCGCCGCCAGCACCCCTGTCGGTACACCTGCCCTGGTGAGTTCCGCAATGGCGTGCAGACGACGAGCCGGGGTGGCCGCTCGCGGCTCCATCACCCGGGCAAGCCGGCTGTCGAGTGTGGTGACCGACAGATGCACCCGAACAAGGTTACGCTCAGCCATTGATGCCAGGATGTCGAGGTCGCGCAGCACGCCGGCCGACTTGGTGACGATGCCAACCGGATGGTTGAAACGGTCCAGCACCTCAAGCACCGACCGCGTGAGTTGCAGCGTGCGTTCCACCGGCTGGTAAGGGTCGGTGTTCGATCCCAGCGCCATGGTGCGGACGACGTAGCCCGGCTTGCGCAGCTCCTTCTCCAGCAGCTCCGCGACGTCCGGCTTGAAGATCAGCTTGGTCTCGAAATCAAGGCCAGGTGAGTAACCGAGATACGCATGCGTTGGCCTGGCATAGCAGTATATGCAGCCATGTTCGCAGCCACGGTAGGGATTGACTGCTCGGTCGAAGCCAATATCCGGGGAGGTGTTCCAGCTTATCACGGTTCGCGAGGCATCGCGTATCAGGCTGGTGTCCAGGCGTGGCAACTCGCCAACCTCCGCCGTCAACGTGTCCCAGCCATCATCGAACGCGGCCGCGGTATGCTGGTCGAAGCGGACCCCCGGGTTGCTGACCGCGCCGCGGCCGGCCGCACGTTTTCCGGGCATTCGGTGGGATGGTTCGCTATCGGGTAGGCCGGCGGCCTCAAGGGCGGCCAAGGCGTCGCGGTCGATCGCCGTGTCCGGATCGCTCTCTGGGTCGATCACGCTGGAAGGAAATCCGCGCATGTTCGTTCTCTTTCCGTTCGAGGCAAACTTTTCATAGCCCGCGGACGGAGTCAAGAACGGAGAGGGAACCTTTGAAGAGGTCTTGGCCTGCTCATGAACCTCGATTTGAGAGAAGACAGAGAGGCCGCCCACAGCAGACGGGCCCAGGCGAGGCGCCGCTGGGCGTAGTGCAGCTTAAGCGCTTGACAATATGGCGCGCGCATTCTCTCTACGCCTCGTGTCGCGCGTGATCCCAGGTTTGCGCCGGGCGCGCTTAGGGGTGTAGCTCAATTGGCTAGAGCGCCGGTCTCCAAAACCGGAGGCTGGGGGTTCGAGACCCTCCACCCCTGCCAGCCTCGCAGCGAATGGCGTGGTATCCGGCCGGCGATCAGCATAGGGAATGGACGGAAGTGGCGTTTCAACCGGTTAGGTTCTTGCGTGAGGTCCGAACGGAAATGGCCAGGGTGACCTGGCCGAGCCGGAGGGAGACTTTGGTAACGACGGGTCTCGTGTTTGCCATGGCCACCATCGCCGCGATCTTCTTCTTCGTGGTCGATCAGGTGATCGGTCTCGGCGTGCGCGCCCTGTTCAACGTGGGCATTTGAGGGATCCTGGCGGAAATGGCCAAGAATTGGTATGTTGTCCACGTCTACTCCGGCTTTGAGAAGAAGATCGCGCAGCAGATCAAGGAGCAGGCCGCCCAGAAGGGACTGGCTGAGCAGTTCGAGGAAGTGCTGGTGCCGTCAGAAAACGTGATGGAGGTCAAGCGGGGCCGCAAGATCAACAGCGAGCACAAGTTCTTCCCGGGCTACGTGCTGGTGAAGATGGACCTGACCGACGATGCCTGGCATCTGGTGAAGAACACACCGAAGGTGACCGGCTTCCTGGGTAGCAAGACCAGGCCGACCCCGATCAGCGAAGCCGAGGCGGAGCGCATCCTGAAACAGAGCCAGGAAGGGGTGGACCGGCCGCGACCGGCGGTTCTGTACGAGATCGGCGAGCAGGTGCGCGTCGCCGATGGCCCGTTCACCAGCTTCAACGGCACGGTTGAGGAAGTGGATGAGGAAAAGGGCCGGGTGAAAGTAAGCGTGTCGATCTTCGGTCGTTCAACGCCGGTCGAACTGGAGTATTCGCAGGTGGAGAAGCTCTGAGTCCCCTGGCGATGATCCCGCTTCGACAAAAAGCCCTCGCGAGAGGGCTTCTTGCCGTTAGCTCATACCCGGTCGCGATCAGGCGTGGACGTGTGCCGGCGCCCGGTTGGCAGGAATACCCTCGGGGTCCAATCGATAACCGCCGCCCTCGGTCACCAGAAGCCGGGCGTTCGCCGGATCCGGTTCGATCTTTTGCCGCAAACGATAGATGTGGGTCTCGAGCGTATGGGTCGTGACCGCGGCGTTGTAGCCCCACACCTCATTCAGCAGCACCTGCCGGGCGACCGAGCGAGTGCCGGCGCGATACAAGAATTTCAAAATGGCGGCTTCTTTCTCCGTCAGCCGAATGCGACGATTCTTGGCCGGCTCCTGCAACAGTTTTGCCGCCGGGCGGAACGTATAGGGGCCGATGGTGAAGACCGCGTCCTCGCTGTTTTCAAAGATACGAAGCTGGGCGCGCAGGCGAGCGAGCAGAACCGCAAGCTTGAACGGCTTGGCGATATAGTCGTTTGCCCCCGAATCCAGGCCACGAACAACGTCTGTCTCGCCGTCGGACCCGGTGAGCATGATGATCGGCATCCGTTGACCTTGCTTGCGCATTCTGGCGCACAGATCGCGGCCGTCGCCGTCCGGCAGGCCGACGTCAAGGATGATGGCGTCAAACCGCGCATCCTTGGCCGAAAGTCGTGCCTCCGCCTCCTGGATAGACGCAGCCTCGGTGGCCACGAATTCGCCGTCGACGGCAAGTTGATCAACCAAAGTCTCACGCAACGCGGCGTCGTCGTCGACGATCAGGACTGGGCGTTCAGCAGACATACTCAAATTCCTCTTCCCGGTGTTGGAGGCGGATCGGCGATGGCGCCACCGCTCTGATTCGTCCAAGGCAGGCACGTTACACTAGATGTTTCCCAAACCGGACAAAATCGCGGCCGGATGGTGGGTCAATCACAAGATGGAGCGCGAGAGCGGCGATTAGTAATCTCCTGAACCTCTCATTTCGTTCGACACCGCCCCATATGGGATGATGACAGCAGCCGTCATGGCTCGGCGCACCGAATCGGAACGTACAACTCAATAATGACGAAAGTTGGTTCAGATTGGTCCAAATCTTTGCAAGGCATTGATCCGAGTCGCTCCTCGATGTGCCGGCGGGTGACGCATGCCGCTTGATCCAGCCAGATCGGACGCCGGCGAAAGGCTGCGCCTACGATTGGTAAACCGTGCCGCTTCGGAACTTCGGCGTGGCGTGCCGGTGATCCTCCAGGCCGATGCGCCGCTGGTCCTGCTCGCGGTCGAAACCGCGAGCCCGGCTACTCTACACGAACTGGAGGGATTGATCGGCAGCCCGCCGGTATTGCTTATGGCGCCTGCGCGTGCGGCGGCAATCCTGCGGTCACCAATGCCCCTCGATGCCGAGGCGGCGGCTGTAACCATCACGCAGGCGGTCGCTGAAGTCGAAATCTATCAACAGCTTGCCGATCCAACGGTGCCGCAACCGCCAGTGCGCCACCTGCTGAGGCTGGTTGCCACGCCGCCTGGAGCTGCCGCCGCCCTGCGCCTGGTCAAGATAGGCCGCCTGTTGCCGGCCGTGCTCGCAGGCGCGGCCCCAGACAACATTGCCGCGGTGGCGGAGACGCATGACCTGATCCAGGTTTCCGCCGCCGATATCCTTCGCTACACGGTCCATGACACCACCGGCCTGCGTCGCGTCGCGTCCGCCTTGGTCCCTCTCACCGGGGCTCCGGACAGCCGCGTCGTGGCGTTCCGCGCCGACGGGTCCGCGATCGAGCATCTCGCAATCGTGATTGGTCACCCCGAGCTGTCCGAGGCGCCCCTGGTCCGCATCCACTCCGAATGTTTCACCGGCGATCTGCTCGGCAGCATGCGCTGCGATTGCGGAGAACAACTGCGAGGAGCGATCCACCGTATCGCCGAGGATGGCGCGGGCGTGTTGCTGTATCTAGCACAGGAAGGGCGGGGCATAGGTCTGGTGAACAAGCTGCGTGCCTATGGTCTGCAGGACAGGGGCCTGGACACCATGGACGCGAATCGGGCCCTGGGGTGGGGCGCGGATGAACGGGACTTCATGGTCGGTGCAACGATGTTGCAGAGCATGGGCATCAAACGCGTCCGGCTGATGACCAACAACCCAGAAAAGGTCGCGGCGCTGGCGGCGTGCGGGATCGAGGTCGTCGGACGCGAACCTCATGCGTTCGAGCCCAATGGCGTCAATGACGAATACCTGGCAACCAAGGCCGCACGCTTCGGTCACATGCTGGACTGACCATCGCCCCGAGGGGCTGGACCCGGCGCGTTATTCGGGGCTAAACGGCCTGACCCTTTCGCGCGGAACCACCCTATGACCCCAACGGATATCGAACGTCTGCAGACATACCTGCGCAAACTGTTTGGCAGCGAGAGAATCCGGATCGTCGCACCGCCGCGCAAAGGATTGTCGGTCGAGTTGGTGGTGAACGATGAAACGATCGGCACCGTGCACCAGGATACCGAGGAGGGCGAAACGTCGTACTCCATCCACCTCACGGTGCTGGAGGAAGACCTTCCCGCAACGCCCCCTCACGCGCCCACCGACGCGAGACGGCGCCCCAGCCGATAGCCCAGCTGGATGCGGGTCGCCTAGTCTGGCGCCTCTGCGTCTTGACCGCCTACGCCTGTCACATATGAATTTATTACCAACGGGCCGGAACATTGACCTGTCTTGCTACGGTCAGCCCGTTGGCATCGTACGGATTGCGCCTTGGCACCAGCCACCCCTCCACTGCTGGGGGTCAGTGTAGGCATTGCCCAGCGTCCGGTTCCACAGCATGCGGTATCCGTCATCGCCACGAAGAAAAAGCTTCGCCTGCATCGAGATCGTTGCAAGGCAGTATCGCCGTCATCCTGTCGCGCATGTCCCCTCGCCCCGGACCGCGCGTTCAGTGCCTATCGTGCCTGCTGGATGGCCGACAATATCCAGTGGCCGCCGCGGGAGCGGACGAAGGTCCAGATTTCGGTCGCGGTCACGTGCTCGCTCGGGCTGCCGTCAACGACCTTTCCGGCGGCGTCGCGCGTCACGTCGACCATCGAAAACCGCATTGCCACGGTTGCGTACTCGCGCCCCTGCTCGGCCCACGCCTGCGCCAGGTCGCCGGAGACCAGGCGAACATCGGTAACACTATTGCGTACACCCCGGCTCACCTGCTCAGAAAGCTGGTCTGCAAAGTAGCTGACCATTTCTGGAGTGGCCATCGCCTGCAAGCCGCTCAGGTCGTGTTGGCTCCAGGCCGCCTGGATGCCCTGAAGCAGTTGCTCGAACTGCTGGTAGTCAGCCTGAGCGATGGTGATCGGCGGTGGCCCGCCGCTGCCTCCCCGGGGTTGGCCGCCTTGAGATTGCACCGGGTCAGGCCTCGGTGCGCCGGTCCTGGCGAAGATGTTGGGACCTCCGGCTAAGGCCGGGCGTCGGCCGCCCGAAAATAGCCGAAACAGAAATCGGCCCAACATGATCAGAAGAAAGATCTGCAGCAGAAAGCCGAGAAACCCGCCAAACCCAAGCCCGCCACCGAAGAAGCCGTGACCAAACAGCAGGCCGCCAATTCCGGCACCGATCAGCCCGCCCATCAGCCCCGATGCGAAGCCGCCGCCGCCAAACGCGGGCCGGTTGTAGCCAGGCGATGCATATCCCGGCGACTGATAGCCGGGCGAGGGCTGCGTCGTGCTCCGCTGTAGCGGCTGCGCCGAATAGGGCGCCGTGTTCGTGGAGGGCGGGGCGGAGAACGTCATGCCTCCGCGGCTGCCCATCGAGCTTCCACCACCGGCACGCGCGTCCGCGAGCCCCGGTGTCAGCGCCAAAGCCAGCGCGGGAATGGCTGCAAACAGGAAATTCTTGCGACGCATCTTATTTCGCTTTTGGTTGTCCGCGCCCAATATGGTGCGTCGGAGCGGATAAGCGTAGAGGCGGGTCGCCAAACCCGCGTACTCTGTGCCTTAACCAGCCGGGCGCCGAATCTAGGCCCCAGCCAACGTCATCCCCTCGATCCGGACAGTGGGCGAGTCCACGCCACGGCGAAATGTCAGATCGTTCGCGGCGACGAGGCTTGCGAACATTCCCTGCAAATTGCCGGCTACGGTGATCTCGGCCACCGGTTCTGCCAGCGCGCCGTCACGGATCATGAAGCCGGCGGCGCCGCGACTATAATCGCCCGTGAGGCCATTGACGGCACTCCCCATCAACTCGGTTATGTAGAGCCCGAGCTTGATGTCCGCCATCAATTCCGCCGGCGTCAGCTTGCCTGGCTCAAGATATAGGTTCGTTGTGGACGGGGACGGCGGGCCGCCGACACCTCGGGCCGCGTGGCCGGTGGAAACCATGCCGAGCTGACGGGCAGAACGGGAGTTGAGGACCCACGTCATCAGGACGCCGTCCTCGACCAGCAACCGTGCCGTCGTCGGTGTTCCTTCACCGTCGAAGACGCGCGACCGGGCACCGCGCACCCGGCGCGGGTCGTCGCGGATGTTAACACCAGGGGAAAATACCACCTGGTGTAGCTTGTCTTTGAGAAAGCTGGTGCCACGAGCGATCGTGGCGCCGTTGATCGCCCCTGCAAGGTGGCCGAGAAGCCCTCCCGCCACGCGCGGGGCGTATAGGACCGGCAGTCTGACCGTTGCCGGCCGTCGCGGGTTGAGCCGCGCGATAGCCCGCTCCGCCGCGCTGCGACCGATTTCGGCAGGATCGTCGAGGTCGGCGAGATAGACCGTGCTGTGATGGTCGTAGTCCCGCTGCATATCCACGCCGGCACCGGCAATTGCCGTCGCCGAAATGGAATGGCTGCTGCCGGCGCGACGCCCCGCGAAGCCCGCCGACGTCACCAGTGTCACCTCTGACCGGCCATAGCTCGCCTCGGCACCCTCGGAATTCGTGATGCCATGCACTGCCATGGCAGCGTCCTCGGCCGCCGCTGCCCGTTCCACCAGGTCCGCGGCCGTCGGAACCGTCGGATCTTCCATATCCAGATCGACCGCCTCCGGTGGCGCGGCGGTGTCCGCCAGGCCGGCAAAGGGATCCTCCGGCACCACCTTCGCCATTGCCACGGCACGCTCGGCCAAGTCGGCGAACGCGCCGGGATCGGCCGTTGTTGAGGATACGATGGCGACCCGCTGGCCCAGGAACACCCGCAGTCCCAGGTCCTGTCCCTCCGACCGTTCGACATGTTCGGTTTTGCCCAGGCGGCGGGTTACCGACAGCGATGTCCCCGAAATCAGCACGGCGTCCGCGGCATCCGCGCCGGCTCGGGTCGCTCGGGAAATCAGGTCGGCCAGGAGAGCAAGTGGATCGGTCATGGTCCAATTTCCGCGTTTATGCGACCCGTGAGGTCATCCCAGCGAACAGCGCACGATTCACGCACTCAAATTCCGCTCAGCTTGATCGTGCTCTGGCCAAACGTGCACTGAGTCGATCGCGCTAGGCATTCAACTTTTCCACCACCGCCCGCAATTCGGGCACCCGGCTCACGGGGCCAAGCGCCGCCAAGGTTGGGTCCTGGCGGAATTGCCGAGCGGCGCTGCGCTGAATATCCTCGGTGGTGACGGCATTGATCCGTGCGATCGTCTCCTGTGTCGGGATGATGCGCCCGAATACCTGAAGCTGCCGCGCCAACTGCTCGCAGCGGCTGCCGGTGCTTTCCAGTGACATCAGCAGGCTGGCCTTGACCTGCGATCGTGCGCGGGAAAGTTCGGTCTCGGTAACCTCGGACTGCACCTTCCGAAGCTCCTCCAACGCCACGGGCACCAATTCCTCGACCTCGGCCTCTCCGGTGCCGGCATAGATGCCGAACAGCCCGCCATCCGCATACGGCGCATTGAACGAGTAAATCGAATAGACCAGCCCGCGCTTCTCGCGGATTTCCTGAAACAGGCGCGAGGACATGCCGCCGCCCAGCAGCGATGACAGCAGCAAGGTTGGATAGTAGTCCGGATGGCCGTAGCCGACTGACGGGAAGCCCAAGACGATATGCACCTGGTCGAGGTCCCTTTCCTCGCGGACCTCGCCGCCTTTGTATGTCGCATGCGCCATGATCGGTGGGACACTTGCTGGCAGATCGGCGAAGTGGCGACCCACGAGGTCCAGGATCTGGCTATGCTCGAGGTTGCCCGCGGCCGCCACCACGACGTTCCCGGCCCCATAATGCTGCTTCATGTAGTCGGTCAGCGTTGCACGGGGCATCAGACGGATACCCTCCTCGGAGCCAAGGATCGGCCGGCCGATCGGCTGGGAAGGGTAGGCAATGTCCTGAAAGTGGTCGAAGATGATGTCGTCCGGAGTATCATTGGCCTGACCAATTTCCTGCAGGATCACGCCCCGCTCGCGCTCAAGCTCCTGCGATTCGAAGGTCGAATGGGTCAGGATATCACCGATGATGTCGGCCCCGAGCGCGGTATCTTCCTTTAGCACCTTGATATAATACGCGGTTTGCTCGCGCGCCGTGTAGGCGTTGATGTGGCCCCCCACCGCCTCGACCTCTTCCGCGATGGCGGCGGCACTACGGGTCTCCGTGCCCTTGAAGGCCATGTGCTCCAGGAAGTGGGAAACCCCATTCTCCTCCGCTGTTTCGTTCCTCGAACCGGTGCCGATGTAGGCACCAAACGAGACGGTCTCCACCCGGTCCATCCGTTCGGTGACAACGGTAAGGCCGGATGGCAGCCGGGTCATCCGGATCGCCTCGGAACTGCCTGCTTCGGACATGCTTGCTTCAGACACGGGCGCTGACTTCCTTGGTCAATGGATAGTCCCTCCATATGGGGGTCCCCGTCATGCATATGGAGTATGGCGAGGCGACGCAACATTCGATCACGCCCTCGGCCCCGATCCGACCATTAACGGATCAGCAATCAATTTCAGGTAGTTGAAGACTTTAACTTTGCGAAACGCGAGTCGCGTGCAAGCGACGCAGGTAGAGCGAGGCCGATTCCCGAGCAAAAATCATGAAAGGCCTTCTCGACAGCCTCCGCAAATTAGGCATGACACCCATCCTGGCATTGACCGGCGTACTGCTTGGCATGATTGGTATCGTTGCGTTCTTGGAACTTGGCGGGGTGAGCACGTCCCGCATGATGCTCCTGTATGCCGACCTCGATCAGCGTGATTTTGGGCAGATCGTCGAGCAGTTGGAACACCGTCAGATTCCTTACCGGGTCGAGGCGGACGGCAAGCGCATCATGGTCGCCGCCGACGACGTTTTCACGGCGCGCGCCCTGCTGGCAAAGGAAGGCCTGCCGGCATCCGGCACCATCGGCAACGAGATTTTCGATCGCGGCAATGACCTGGCGCTGACCGAGTTTGACCAGGACGTCAAGCGCAGCCGAGCGCTGGAAGGTGAACTGGCCCGAACCATCGAGGCGATGCACGGCATCTCACATGTCCGGATACACCTCGTGCTGCCGCGCAAGGAGCCGTTCGCACATAGTCGCAAGGAAGCCCAGGCAAGCATCATGCTGACACTGGCCGGCAATCAGCCGCTCGGCCAGGAAGGTATTCAGGCGATCATCAATCTTGCGGCCGGCGCGGTGCCTGACCTGCGACCGGAAAATATCTCGCTGGTTGACTCGCATCTGCATCTGCTCGCTCAGGCCGGCGATCCCGAGGATATCCGCACCAAGTCCAGGCTCGGCGACGATCTCAGCCGCGCTACGGGGCTGCGGCTGGCGCGCTCGGTTGAGGAGATGCTGGAGCGAAGTCTCGGCACCGGTCACGTGCATGCCGAAGCCTCGGTCCGGATGAACTTCGACAAGACCAACGACACCCTGGAGCGCTACGATCCGGACGGGACGGTGGTTCGCAGCACGCAGAATGTCACTTCCAACAACAAGACGACAGATCAAGTCGCCGCGGTCTCGCTGCAGAACAACCTGCCGAACGCGGATCCCTCGCCGCAGACCACCGGCAGCCAGGAAGGGCGGCAGGAAGAGACCACCAACTACGAGATCAGCAAGACGGTCCACAGCACGATCCGCGACCAGCCCCAGATCGAGCGGGTCACGCTGGCGGTCATGGTGGACGGCGTCGACGAGGTGGGTCCGGACGGCAAACATGCGTGGCACGCCCGCCAACAGAAAGACCTCGAGCAGATCGAACGACTTGCGAAGAGCGCTGTCGGTTTCGACGAGAAACGTGGCGACCGGGTCGATGTCGTCAGCATGCCGTTCATCAACGAGATGGGTCCGCCCGAGGCAGAGCAGGGTGTGCGTCCGGACACCGCGAGGCGCGATCTGATCAGCCTGGCGGAAGCGCTGGCGCTGGGTCTGACTGCGTTCGTCATCATCGTGCTGATGACCAGGTCCATCATACAAGGCCTCAAGGGCGCCCAGGGTGGCGTGGCCATCGCTGGCCAGTCACCGGACGCTCTGCTGATCGGCGATTTTGGATCGAACGCGCTGGCGCTGGCCGGGCCCGACAAGGGGCAGGTTGGCGCGCAAGGCAATCAGGCGGCCTTGGCCGATGAGTTAACCGTGACTTTGAACCAGATCGAGGGTCAGATCCGAGCGTCCGCGATCCGTCAGCTGGTCGACCTCACGGACCGTCATCCAGACACCACGCTGGCTATCATCCGCGGCTGGATGGGGGGATGACATGGCCGGCTCAAAAAGTTCGATGAACGGCGAGAAGATCACCGGCATTCAGAAAGCCGCCATTCTGATGCTTGCCATGGGCCCCGACCACGCCGGGCGTCTCTTCACCATGATGCACGAAGACGAGATCCGGGTGCTCTCGTCCACGATGGCACAACTCGGAGTCGTTCCTTCCGACACGGTCGAGAGTCTGTGCAGCGATTTCGTCGAAAACTTCGGTGCCGCCGGCGGCCTGATGGGCAGCTTCGAGAATACCGAATCGATGCTGCTGAACGCACTGCCGAAGGATCGTGTCGCTCAGATCATGGAAGAAATCCGGGGCCCCGCCGGACGCACCATGTGGGACAAGCTGGGCAACGTGAATGAGGAGATTCTGGCCAGCTACCTGAAGAACGAATACCCCCAGACCGTCTCGGTCGTGCTATCGATGATCAAGCCCGACCATTCCGCACGCGTTCTGTCCATACTGCCGGATACGTTCGCCATGGAGGTCGTCATGCGCATGCTTCGCATGGAGTTGATTCAGAAGGACGTGTTGGACGGCGTGGAAAAAATCCTTCGCGCCGAGTTCATGTCCAACCTCGCGCGCGCGTCGAAGAGCGATGCGCATGCAAGGATCGCCGAGATCTTCAACAATTTCGATCGCAAGTCCGAGACTCGCTTCCTCGCCGGCTTGGAAGAACGCAATCGCGAGTCAGCGGAAAAGGTAAAGTCCTTGATGTTCACCTTCAATGATCTTCAACGGCTGTCTCCGAGCGCGATGCAGATTCTGCTGCGCTCGATCGAAAAGGACAAGCTGCCGATCGCGCTCAAGGGCACCACGGACACCATGAAAAAGCTGTTTCTATCGCAACTTTCCGAACGCGCCGGGAAAATGCTGCGCGACGACATGGCCGCGCTTGGGCCGGTCAAGATCAAGGACGTGGAGGACGCTCAGAGCACACATAACGACGACGGCGAAGGAATTGGCGGCCTCGGGAGAAATCGAGATCAGTGCAAGCAACGATGACAAGGTCATCGAATGAGATGGCCCAGGCAATGCCACCGCGTCCGGCCGCTTCCATGTTTGAGGATTTCAATCTGCCGGAGCAGCCGGCCGCGGACCCCGCCCCCCCGGAGCCGACATTCACGGCTGCCGAGCTTTCTGCTGCTCGGCAGGAGGCTTGGAACGACGGCTATGTCGCGGCCGCCGCCGCCAGCAACCATACTCTTGGGCGCGACGGGCGGCGGATTTTCGCGGAATTGCTGGCGCGGGCAGACGATATCGACAACGCGCTCGAGCAAATGGCGGAGCAAAATGCCGCCGCCATCGCTCGCTGGCTCGCGGCAGCCTTTGAGACCGCGCTGCCAAATCTGTCAGGCGGTGAAATGGAGGGGCGCACACGCGCCGTCATGGACCTGCTTCGGTCGGCGCTCAGATCGCAGTCGAAGATCGAACTGCGCGATGAGGCGGGGACCACAGTTTCATTTCATAGCATGCATGATGCCTGCCGCGAGATCGAGACGCAGCAGGCCGAGGAACCGACCGATGGCGGCATCACCATCGCCTGGCAGCAGGGCGAGGTCCGGATCGACGCATCAAGGACGTGGGACGAGATCCGGAACGCAATGTTGCCCCTGGCTGCCGGTGACGCCGCGGAGAGCAGTTTCGCACTGAGAATCACACAAGGGGAGTCCACGCAACATGTCGGATAGCAACGAAGGCCCCGAAGGCGGCACAGTCAATGAACTGGAGGCCGTATACGACATTCCGGTCACCGTCAGCGCCGTTCTGGGCAAGGCCACGATGCAGGTCTGCCAGCTACTGAAGCTGGGTCGCGGCGCAGTGGTCGAACTCGATCGCAAACTTGGCGAGGCGATCGATATCTATGTCAACAATCGGCTGGTCGCCCGTGGCGAGGTCGTCATGGTCGATGACAACCGACTTGGGATTACCATGACCGAAATCGTCAAATCGGAGCGGCCACAGGCGTGAAGGCTCTAGCGTCAGATCCCGCCCTTACAAGGCACGACGACCTGCTTCGTGTCGCGCCGGGAGCTGACCAATCGGCTGACAAAAACAGGTTGGGCATCGTCACCTCGAGGCGTGGTCGATGCACGCGGACGGGACGAGAGCGCACGCCTGGGATTCGCCCCTCATGCATTGATTGCCGTCGATCCGGCGATGATGGCGGTCGTAAGCCAAGCGGAACAGATAGCCTGGTCCGAGGCGTCGGTGCTGATCCAGGGTGAATCCGGCACCGGCAAGGAGGTGCTCGCCCGTTATATCCATCACCATTCACGACGCGCCAGCGGTCCGTTCGTTGCGTTGAACTGCGCGGCCATTCCGGAACATCTGTTGGAGTCTGAACTGTTCGGCCACGAAAAGGGGTCGTTTTCAGGCGCGGTAGGCCGGCGCATCGGCAAGTTCGAGTTTGCCGCGCGGGGCACCATCCTGTTGGATGAAATCAGCGAACTGGATGGCCGCCTGCAGGCAAAGTTGCTGCGAGCGCTGCAGGAACGTGAGGTCGACCGGGTCGGCGGAACGTCGCCAATAAAAATCGACGTTCGGGTGATCGCGACGACGAACAAGGACCTGTGGCAGGAGGTCGCCAAGCGGACGTTCCGGGAGGATCTGTTCTTTCGGCTCAACGTCGCCCCGATACAGCTACCGGCCTTGCGTGACCGGCCCGCTGACATCGAAGCGCTATCCGACTATTTCGTCAGAAAATATGCACGCCAGAATGGCTTGTTGATACCCTCGATTTCCTCCGTGGCACGCGGACTCCTGCACTCATACTCCTGGCCGGGAAATGTCAGGGAATTGGAGAATATCATTCACCGGGCGGTCGTCATGATGGCAGGCGACGTGATCTCCGGTGACAACCTCGATCTGCATCAAGGTCATTCCGCGCGGCGCCTTCCCCACCACCCGGCCGACCCGGCGGACGGATCGGAAACTTTCGTGGCCCGCTCACTGATGGAAATGGAGCGCGAGCTGATCGTCAGCACGTTGACATACACTCGGGGCAACAGAACCCGCGCCGCGGCGATACTCGGCATCTCGATCAGGGCGCTTCGAAACAAATTGCACGACTATGTCGCGCAAGGAATTGACGTGCCGCCCCCGATGGCGTCCGGAACCGACTGAGCCGAGCAAATTGGCACTGAGCCATGCAAGGCATCCCGTTCAGTTTTGTCCGGCTTCGGAAGTTCACCCCGGGGGGTGACATCGGGCTTGCCTGTGGCGTGCTGTTGCTGCTGTCGATCCTTATCCTGCCCATGCCCACGATGCTGTTGGATCTGGGACTCGCATTCTCGTTCATGACCGCGGTCCTGATCCTGATGGTGTCGATGTTCCTGCAGCGGCCGCTCGACTTCTCAAGCTTCCCGACGCTGCTGCTGCTCACCACGATTTTGCGCCTGTCACTGAACGTGGCCACCGCACGTTTGATCCTGTCACACGGCAGTGAGGGTCCTTACGCCGCCGGCCGGGTCGTCGCTGCATTTGGTGGCTTCCTGATGGGGGGTGACGTAGCCATCGGCGTGGTCGTCTTCATCATGCTGCTGATTGTGAATTTCATCGTCATCACGAAGGGGTCCAGCCGTATCGCCGAGGTATCGGCACGCTTCTACCTGGACGCGATGCCAGGAAAACAAATGGCGATCGATGCCGACGTCTCGTCCGGGGCGATCGACGAGAGCATCGCTCGCCGGAGGCGCGCGGAACTGGAAGCCGAGAGCGGCTTCTATGGCGCCATGGACGGCGCCGCGAAATTCGTCCGCGGTGACGCGATCGCCGCCGTGATCATTACGATGATCAACATATTCGGCGGCCTGATCATCGGCCTCGTCAGGTCGCACATGTCGGTCGCGGATTCGATCGCTGCCTTCACGACCTTGACCATCGGTGACGGACTGGCATCTCAGATCCCGTCTCTCCTGGTATCGACCGCCGCGGGAATCGTGGTCGCCAAGGGGTCGGTCGAGGGCGGCATGTCCGTTGCCCTGTTCTCCCAGATCGGCATCAAGCCGAAACCGTTGGCCATGACCGCTGGCGCCGCGGCGGTCCTTGCGCTGATGCCCGGCCTGCCGGCAATTCCGTTCCTGGCGGTTGCGGGCATGGCCGCCGGAGGCGCGTTTCTTCGTTCCAGACAGGATCACGCTCTGGAAAATTTACCGGTGCCGCAAGCCCCGGCGGACGACAGCGTCAAGAGCGTCGCGGCCATCGACATGGTCCGGGTTGAGCTCGGCTATGGCCTGCTATCGCTGGCCGGAGGCACCGGTCCCAAGTTGCCAGAACAGATCAAGAGCTTGCGCCGCACCATGGCGGGCGACCTCGGGTTCGTCCTGCCCTCGATCCGCATCCAGGACAATGTCGAGCTTGGGCCATACAACTATCTTATCTACGTGAAGGATATCGCGGCCGGCAAAGGCGAGCTCCGGCCGATGTTGATGCTGGCAATCAACACGAAAGGGGAGCAGCCGGATCTGCCGGGCGAAACAACCACCGACCCGGCATTCGGTCTGCCCGCCTGTTGGATCGATCCAGCATTAGCGGAGGAGGCGCTTACGAAAAATTGCACCGTTGTCGACCCGTCCAGCGTCCTGACCACCCACTTGACCGAGTTGCTCAAGGAAAACGTGGCTGAACTGCTATCATACTCGGAAACCCAGAAGCTGCTGAGCCAGCTTCCGATGGAGCAGCAAAAGCTGGTCTCGGACCTGATACCCGCGTCAATTACCGTTGGGGGTTTGCAACGCATACTTCAGGTCCTGCTGATCGAGCATGTGTCCATTCGCGATCTCCCGACCATCCTCGAGGCGGTGCAGGAGGCGTGCGGCATGTCCTCCAAGGTCATGGTGGCGATCGTCGCGCACGTTCGGTCGCGGCTGGCGAGACAGATCAGCGATAGCCATGTCGGGCCAGCGGGCTACATCCCTATCGTTACGCATGTCGTCACAATGGGAAGAAGCGTTCGCCGAGGCACTCGTCGGCCCCGCGGAGGACCGTCAGCTTGCCCTGCGCTCAGAGCAAGCTGCACGAGTTCATCGACCGGGTTCGCACCGTGGTCGATGCAGCTGTGCAAAGCGGCGACAATCCCGTGCTGCTTACCAGCACTGGCATCCGCTACCATGTACATGCCGTAATCGACCGGATCCGCGCCGACACACCGGTGCTGGCGCAGACCGAAATTCACCGCCGTGCACGGATCAAGGTGGTGGGGTCGATCTGAAAAATTATATCGCCAGCCCACCAAACGAGCGACCCCCACTGATCGCGATCATCTCTACTCGGCGGCTTGGGCGTAGGCGTCCATTGGCGCGCAGGTGCAGATCAGGTTGCGGTCGCCATAAACGTTGTCGACCCGTTTGACCGGCGGCCAGTATTTCGTTGCCGCGACCCACGGCAGCGGAAACACCGCCTGGTTCCGCGTATAGGCATGAGTCCAGACATCCGCCGTGACCTCGCGGGCGGTGTGCGGTGCACCTTTCAACGGATTGTCGGACCGATCCAGGGTGCCGCCGCGATCGCCGCGATCTCCGCCCGGATCGCGATCATCGCGTCGCAGAATCGATCCAGCTCGGCTTTCGATTCGCTCTCGGTCGGTTCGATCATCAGCGTGCCGGCGACCGGCCAGGACATCGTCGGCGCATGATAGCCGAAATCCTGCAGCCGCTTGGCGATGTCCTCGACCTGCACGCCGGCCTCGGCCGCGAACCCCCGGCAGTCGATGATGCATTCGTGCGCAACGATGCCGCCCGGTCCCGAATACAGCACCGAATACGCACCGCGCAGCCGGGTCGCGATGTAGTTGGCCGACAGGATCGCCACCTCGGTCGCGCGTTTCAGCCCGGCCGGGCCCATCATGCGGATATAGGCGTAGGAGATCGGCAGGATCAGCGCGCTGCCGAACGGCGCGGCCGAGACCGGACCGACGCCGGTGGCCGGACCCGCATCCGCACGCAGCGGATGGTTGGGCAGAAACGCGGCCAGATGCTCCGCCACGCCGATCGGCCCGACCCCGGGGCCACCGCCGCCATGCGGAATGCAGAACGTCTTGTGCAGGTTCAGATGACAGACATCGGCGCCGATCGAGGCGGGCGAGGTCAGCCCCACCTGGGCGTTCATGTTGGCGCCGTCCATGTAGACCTGACCGCCATGCTCATGCACCACGGCGCAGATGTCGCGGATCGCCGCCTCGAACACGCCGTGCGTCGAGGGATAGGTGATCATCAGCGCCGCCAGACGATCGGCGTATTTTTGCGCCTTGGCACGCAGATCCGCCAGATCGACATTGCCCTCCCGGTCGCAGCCGACGACCACCACCTTCAGGCCGGCCATCGCCGCGCTGGCAGGATTCGTGCCGTGCGCCGAGGACGGGATCAGGCACACGTCGCGGTGCGCCTCGCCGCGCGACTCGTGCCAGGCCCGGATCACCAGCAGCCCGGCATATTCGCCCTGCGATCCGGCGTTCGGCTGCAACGAGACCGCCGAAAAACCGGTCGCCGCGCACAGCCACGATTCCAGCCGGCGGATCAGGGTCAGATACCCCGTCGTCTGATCCTCCGGCGCGAACGGATGGATATCGGCGAAGCCGGGCAGCGTGACGGCGATCATTTCCGCCGTCGCGTTCAGCTTCATCGTGCACGACCCGAGCGGGATCATGCTGCGCGTTGAGCGCGATGTCCTTGTCCTCCAGTCGTTTCAGATAGCGGAGCATCTCGTGCTCCGAGTGGTACTGGTTGAAGACCGGCTGCCGCAGGAACGCCGATCCGCGGAGCAACCCGGCCGGGATGCAGGCGACCGCCCGCCGAGCTTCGACGCCGAACAGGCCAGCCAGGGCCACCAGGTCGGCGCGGGTGACGGTTTCGTCCAGCGCGATCGCCGACGCCACCGGCCGTCGATGCGCCGCAGGTTGATGCCGGCCTCGGCGGCGCGCCGCATCATGTCGCCGGCATCGCCGCACTCGATCGACGACGGTGTCGAAGAACGCATCGTGGCGAACCGTCAGACCGGCCCGGATGGCGCAGTCGGCCACCATGCGCGCCTGCAACGACACCCGCCGCGCGATCCGCCGCAGCCCCTCCGGTCCGTGCCAGGCCGCATAGAACCCGGCGATCACCGCCAGCAGCACCTGAGCGGTGCAGATGTTCGAGGTCGCCTTTTCCCGCCTGATGTGTTGCTCGCGCGTTTGCAGCGCGAGCCGCATCGCCGGCTGTCCCGACCGCATCCAGGGAGACGCCGACCAGCCGGCCCGGCATCGCCCGCCTGAATGCGTCGCGCGTTGCGAAGAAGCCCGCGTGCGGGCCGCCGAAACCCATCGGCACCCCGAAGCGCTGCGCCGACCCGACGACGACATCCGCGCCCATTTCACCGGGCGGCGTCAGCAGCGCCAGGGCCAGCAGATCGGTCGCAACGATCGCCAGCGCATCGGCCTCATGCGCCGCATCGATTTCCGGCGACAGATCGCGCAGCGCCCCGGTCGTGCCCGGGTACTGCAGCAGCAGCGCGAAGGGATTGGCGGCCCCGATCGCGGCGACGTCTCCGGGAGCGACACGAACCAGCGTGATGCCGAGCGGCTTCGCCCGCGTCGCCAGCACCGCCAGAGTTTGCGGGTGCAGGTCAGTGGCCACCGCCAGCACGTCCGATTTCGGTCTTGCTGAGCGCATGCGCCATGGCCATCGCTTCCGCCGCGGCGGTTGCCTCGTCCAGCAACGAGGCGTTGGCGATCGGCATGCCGGTCAACTCGCAGATCACCGTCTGGAAGTTGAGCAGTGCCTCCAGCCTCCCTTGCGCGATTTCGGCCTGGTAGGGCGTATACGCCGTGTACCAGCCGGGATTCTCCAGCACATTGCGCAGGATCACCGGCGGCGTGACCGTGCCGTGATAACCCATCCCGATCAACGACTTGTTGGTCACGTTCCGGCCGGCGAGGCATCGGAGTTCCGCGATCGCGCCGGCCTCATCCACCGGGTCCGGCAGCGCCAATCCCACATCCGACCGGATCGACAGTGGCACGGCCTTGGCGGCGAGATCCTCCAGCGTCGCGGCGCCGACGACCCGCAGCATGGCCGTCAGGTCGGTTTCGGATGGGCCGATATGACGTCGAACGAAACCATCCGCAGCCTCGAGCTCCGCCAGTTCGGCCAGCACGTCCATGCCTACAATGTCTCCAGGAATTCGTCGTAGGCGTCCTGGTCCAGCAGTTGCTCGAACGTCGCGGGATCATCCAGTTCGAGGCGGAAGAACCATCCTTCGCCTTCGGCGTCGCTGTTGACGATGGAAGGATCCTCGACGATCGTTTCGTTGATCTCGACGATCTTGCCCGCCAACGGCGCGTAGATGTCCGACGCCGCCTTGACGCTCTCAACCACGGAAATGCTCTCGCCCTCCGCGACCGTGCGCTCCAGTTCCGGCAGTTCTACATGTACCAGGTCACCGAGTTGCTCCTGCGCGTGATCGGTGATGCCGACGGTGGCGATGTCGCCGTCCAGCACCACCCATTCGTGTTCCCGGGTGTAGCGCTTGTCCGCACTCTTGTTGGCCATTGGGGCGTTCCTTTCAGAGTGTGTATCGATGAGGGACAAAGGGAAGCGGGACGACGGTGGCGGGCACCAGCCGGCTGCGGACGATCAGTTGCAGCCGCGTGCCGTCGGCGGCGAGGTCCTTGCGAACGTAGCCCATGGCGACCGGGGCGTTGACGGTCGGAGCGAATCCGCCGGAGGTGACCGTTCCGCCTTCCGTCCCATCCTCGGCAACGATGGTTGTCAGTGCTCTGGCCACCGCCCGTCCATCGGGTCGGATGCCGAACTCGGCGCCGCACCACCCCGTTGACGAGTTGATCACACATTACACGCCCGCCCGGAAAGTCCCAGTCGATCTTGCGGCGCTTGCCGATCACCCATGTCAGGCCGGCCTCGATCGGGCTGGTGAGTTCGTCGATGTCGTTGCCGTACAGGCACAACCCCGCCTCCAGGCGCAGCGAATCGCGCGCACCCAGCCCGATCGGGACGACCTCCGGCTGGCGTAGAAGCCGCTCAGCCAGCGCTTCCGCCCGGCTGGCAGGCAGCGAGATCTCGAAGCCGTCCTCGCCGGTGTAGCCGGACCGCGAAACCAGGCATTCGATGCCGTCCAGCGACAGGGTTGCAACGTCCATGAATCGGAGGGCGGCGGCGCGTGGCGACAGGCGTTCCAGCACAGCGGACGCCGCGGGGCCCTGCAGCGCGAGAAGCGCGCGGTCGTCGCAAACCTGAAGCGTCACCCCAACCGGAAGGTTGGCTGCGATATGGGTAAAATCGCCGTCCTTGCGGCTGGCGTTGACGACCAGGAACAGCCGCCCGGCGTCGAGTTCTGGCAACCATCAGGTCGTCCACGATGCCACCGGCCTCATTGGTCAGCAGGGTGTAGCGCTGCCGACCCGGTCGCAGCCCCGCAATGTCCCCCGGCATCAGTCGTTCCAGCGCCGTCGCGGCGTCTGTTCCGGTCACCATGGCCTGTCCCATGTGGGACACATCGAATAATCCGGCGGCGGACCTGGTGTGCAAATGCTCCGCCATCACCCCGCCGCGGCAACGCGATGCGAGGTCGCCGTGCGCGTGCTCCGCGGGGAAATCGTACTGCAGCGGCATCGCGTAGCCGGCAAACGCGGTCATCCGCGCGCCAAGCTGGCGGTGCCACGCGTCGAGCGGGACGGTGCGCAACGGCGGCGACAGGGTCGCTGGATCGTCTGGCAGTGCATTCCGAGCCATGACAGTCTCCGCGGCAGGGCCAACCACCGGCGACATGCCGATGGAAATGACCCCCCTCTGTCGCGGAACCTGAGAGATTCAGGGCTTTCGCCCTTTTCTCCGTCGGTGCGGGTCACGCGTTCGCGCTACCCGGCTTTCCAGAGATCCCTAACCCGTCGCGGTCCTGTGTGCCTGAGCGTTTCCGGGGGCCGGTTGCGCCTTCGGCGGCGGGGTCTGATCCGCTCTCTCCCGCGTCGGATGCCCGGGACATATGCAAGATGCCCCCTGCCGAACCATATGCCAAGCGATTTGATCAATCGGCGTAGGTAATTCCCCAGATGCTCTTGCCGCTGGGGGGTGGCTCGCACCAGACCGGCACGGCATTGCGTGTTCGCACGTTCGGTTCGTGTCCCATGGCGCCGCGCAACGCCCGGAACAGCGCGCCATGAGCCACCACCAGCACCACCGGCGGCCGGCGAATCGCCCGGTTGATCGCCACCACGGCCCGACGCGTCAGGTCGGGGAAACTTTCGGCACCGGCCGGGGTCAGCGCTCCCGCCACCCAGGCGGTGAACCACTCCGACATCGGCTTGCCTTCCTGCACCCCGAAGGCGACCTCGCGCAGATCCCTGTCGACCTCCACCGGCAGCCCAAGCTGTTTGGCAGCGATGTCCGCCGTCACCTTGGCACGAGAAAGCGGTGACGAAACGATGCTGGTGATGCCGCGGTTGCGCAGCAGCAGCGCGGCCGACCGGGCCTGCGCCAGCCCGGTCTCGTTGAGTGGAACATCGACGCTCCCCTGCGACAGATTTTGTGCGTTCCAGTCGGTTTCGCCGTGCCGGAGAAACCAGAACGCGATCGGCGTGAGCAGGTCGGGAGCGTCGTTCATCGGTCAGGCCAGGCCTTCCTGTTGTATCACCCGCTGCACCGCCGGCCTCGCCATCATGCGGCCGAGATGCGCGGCGCAGTTGGAGGGAAGCGTCATTCCCACGCGTCCGGCCCAGAACTCGACGTAGAAGATCGCCGCATCGGCGATGGAGAAGTTGCCCACGGCGTAGTCCTTGCCCTGCAGCGCCTTGTCCAGCAGCGCGAAGCCCCGTTCGGCGATTTCCTTGCCCTTGGCCTTCACTGCCTCCTCATCCGCCGGATTGGGGGTGAAATTGGCGGCGCGGAACTGGCGGCCGAAGCCCTGCATGTGGATGGTCGCGACGGCGTAATCCATGAGTTCCAAGGCCTTGGCCTGAAGATCGATATTGTCAGGCAACAGATTGGCGAAGGGATTGTTGCGCGCCAGCCAGTAGGCGATGGCCGGGAACTCGGTCAGCACCGAGCCGTCGTCACGTGCCAGGGTCGGCACCTTCGACTTCGGGTTGATCGCGGTGAAGTCGGCTTTGTATTGTGCGCCCTCGCGCAGGTTCACCACTTCGGCCTCGTACGGTTTGCCGACTTCTTCCAACAGGACGTGGATGCCGATCGAACAGGCGCCGGGTGCGTAATAGAGTTTCATCGGTGCTCTCCTTCACTGAGGCCGCCGCGCGAACCGCTGGGTGCGGCCGGCGGGAAGCCGGCGACATGCGCCGGGGCGGAACTGTAGCAGACCGGCGAGAGGTCGCGAAGGCAGCAGAGGCTGCAAATGAATTTCGTGGCAATCCGTTCACATATGCAACGACAATGTTGCGCTGACTTACAATGATCTGGCCTAGGCCAAGGCGGGCGCCGCCAGTGCACGCGGCACGGGAGGTAGACTGACGGCAGACGCGTCCCTGCGCATTGGAAATCAGGGGCTCAGCCGCCAGGCTCCGACCGCCGGCCGGTCCAGCCCGAGGTTCTCCCGCAGGGTCGCCCCCTTATACTCGGTATGGAACAGCCCACGACGCTGCAACTCGGGCACGACCAGCCGGGAAAAATCCTCGTAAGCCCCTGGCACGTGGGAAGCCGCAATCACGAAGCCATCGCAGGCGCGAGTTGTGAACCACTCCTCCATGCCGTCAGCGACCTCCTTGGGGCTGCCGATGAATCGAGGATGGTCATGGAAGGTGCCGCGCCGGGTGATGTTGATGAAATCCCGCGGCGTCGGCAGCCGGTCGCCAAGTTCGCGGCGGATCCGGTCGCGCATGCCCTGCACGCCAGTCCAACTGTCGATCTGCTCCTGGGTGAAGGCCCGATCGATAGGCTGTTTGGAGAAATCGAAGTTCAGCACCTCCGACAACAGCGACAGACTATCGATCTCCTTCGGCAGGCTGTCGATCAGGGCGGCCTGATCTTCCGCCTCGGCCCGGGTTTCAGCCACGACGGGATAGACGCCGGCACAGACGAAGACCTTCTCCGGATCGCGCCCGGCGGCTTCCACCTGGCTCTTGAAGCCGGCGTAGTCCCGTCGGGCCTGCGCCAGCGCATGATAGTTGACGAAGATGCATTCCGCCCAGCGTGCGGCAAAGCGCTGGCCGCGTCCGCTTTGTCCGGCCTGGATCAGCACCGGATGCCCCTGGGCTGAGCGCGGCACGGTGAACGGTCCTCGCGAGCGGAAGAACGCGCCTTCGTGATCCAGGCGATGGACCTTTTCGGGATGCGCGAACAGGCCGGTTTCGCGGTCGGCGACGATGGCGCCGTCTTCCCACGCGTCCCAATGGCCCATAACGACTTCCATGAATTCGTCCGCTCGGTCATAGCGGCGGTCGTGATCGCCGTGCGATGCATGGCCCATGTTCAACGCTTCACCGTCGTTCATTGAGGTGACGACATTCCATGCCGCTCGCCCGTCGGTCACGAGGTCTAGCAGCCTGTCGGAGTTGATTTGCCGGAAATCAGGAAATCATCGTCGGCGTGTTGTATTTCCAGGCACCACGGCGCCTGACGCGGAGCAGGGATTCGACTTTCACGCTTGCCTTCGCGCGGGCCATTCCGACGCAGGGTTTGCCGCGCGCGAACGCGCCGAAATGGATCACGATAGGCACGATGCGGCTCAGTTCGCCCCGGCCAGGGCGAACATCCGCTTCATGTTCCACGCCATGGTCACGAGGCTCCATTCGCCGCGCACCTTGTTCAGGCCGCGCAGCAGGAACTGGCGGAACCCGAGCACCGACTTGATGATCCCGAACACCGGCTCGGGCGTCTGCTTGCGCAGGGCGTAGCGCTTCTTGCCCGCTTTGGTCTGGAGCCGATGGCGCATCGCTGCAACCGGCGTGGGATCCTCCGGCGGCGCCGGGTCCGCTGCGAAACGTTCAGCCAACGTGGGATGATGCGCCTCTCGCCCCATCGCGATCACCGGCTCGATCCCGGCGGCGGCGCAGGCGTTCACGTTGCCCTCGCTGAAATAGCCGTTGTCGGCAAGCAACTCGCCAACCTTGCCCAGTTCGGCCGGCAGTTCTGCGATCTTGCCCAGCATCGGCTCAAGCTGCTGCTTGTCGTTCGGCGCCTGCACAACATCGGCGGCCACCACCAGCAGGCTGTCCGCCGCCACCGCCGCCTGGGCGTTGTAGCACTGCTCGAACCCGCCGCCGGCCACCGGCATGATGCGCGATTCCTCGTCCGTCAGATTGACCTGATCGGTCGGCAGCGGGCCCTCGACCGGCGGCTGCGGCACCCGCCCGCCAGGCTGCTTGCCGGTCTGTGCTGCCTTGGCATCGCGGGCCGCCATCTTGGCCTCGTACTCGGCCCGCTCGCGCGCATGGCGCTCCTTCGCCCGCGCCTCGATCACCGCCTTGGCGCGAGCGATCTCGGCCAGCCGCTTCTCCCGCCGCGCCAGTTCCTCGGGGACCTGCATCCCGTCCGGCACCTCGGCCTGATCGGCCGCCTCCGCCTTGCCCAGCAGATCGGCCACTTCGGCCTTCAGTTGCGCCTCGATCCTGCTCGCGTGCTCATACGACAGCGCGCTGTGGCGGCTGGCGTTGGCGTGGATCTTGGTGCCATCCAGTGCCACCGTGCCGAGCTTCAACACCCCCATCTCGCGGGCCACGCCGAGCACCTGCACGAACAGCGCCTCGATCTGCGGCAGGAAGCGGCGGCGGAAATTGGCGATGGTGTCGTGGTCGGGATGCTCGTTGGCGGCGATGAAGCGGAACGCCACCGAATCGTAAGTCGCACGCTCCAGGTTGCGGCTGGAAAACACGCCGGTGGCGTAGCCGTAGATGATCAGGCCCAGCAGCAGCCGGGGATGGTAGGACGCCTCGCCCGAGCCGCGGTAGCTGCCGGTCATCGCACGCAGGTCCAGTCCCTCGATCACCTCCGCCACGAACCGCGCGAGGTGGCGCTGCGGCAGCCACTCGTCGACCGATGGCGGCATCAGGAAGTCCATGTCGCGGTTGATCGGGCGGAAGTTGCTCATGCGGCTTGGGTCCGGCGGGCGGTGCGAATCGTGTGCGCCGATTCTACCGACTGCTTCCGCGTCGCGTTAAGTCCGACAGGCTGCTCGAACAGGTCGGGCATCGCCAAGCGGTCGTCGAAGAATCCGAGCTGGAATTTGCCAGCCTCGAAGCGCGCGCCCGATGCGGCGATAATCGCCCATTCGGCGGTGGCAAAATCCTGGCTGGCCAGTGGATGACGCCAGGAGCCGACGAAATTGCTGCAGTTCTGGGCCTGGAGGAACCCGACCAGGGTCATCTGGCGCATATCGCTGGTTCCTTCGAGGTCATTCCGTATGATCTATACCGCCGCCTGTCTGGCGGGGAAAGGTGCCGACGACCTTCGGCGGTAGTCTGGGCCAGCCTGGTCATCGTCGAAGCAGTCCCGTGGTAGCGCGCACCCAGATCTTCTGACACAGCAACGACTGCGCTCCGGCAGCCGCGGAGACCAGCACAAATCTCACCAGCCCCGGACATCACCATTTTGTGTTTTACCAAGCGAGGCGGTTCTTAGGGGGTATCCGCCGCCGGATGGCCTACCCTGACACAATCGGGTTCCGTCACCGGGAAGATAGAGCTACCGGCAGCTTGTCACCGCCGCTGCCCCCAACTCAGCGTTCGCCTATCGCCTACTTGAACGTCATGGACAACATCGAGGAGCGGACGTAAGAATTTGAAACCGTCGGAGTTTATCGAACTCGTTCTGTCATCGCCATTCGTCGATGCGACGCTGTACCAGAAAATCTCGGTGCGGAACGACGATGCTGCCCGTCTGTATCTGGATTTGCCGCTGCGATCGCGCCCGGCGATTTCGTTCCTGTTCGACCGCCAGTTCTACGCCGCGACAAATCCTGACGTCGCGGGGGCCGACGTTGATCCGTTCATTCATTTCGTGATCAGTGGTTGCTCGGAGAGACGATCTCCACACCCGCTGATCGATGTCGGGCACATCACCAGCAACAATCCGGGCTTGCTTCCGGAACCGTTTGGGACAGCAGAGTTGTACGATGTTCTGCATCATGATCGGGCAAATCCCAGTCCATATTTTTCGTTGGAGCACTACAGGGGTCAGATGGCAGTATCGCCGCCGGCAAATCCGGGACTTCTCGAACACTTTGTCACGGTCGGTTTGCAGGCTGGATTGCGACCAAATGCATTCCTGGACCTGTTGTGGTATTATCGCCAGCTAGATGGCGTCCACGATGTCTGGTCTGGTCTTCGCCACTTCGTATTGATTGGCGACAGTCAGGCCCGGGCTCCGAGCACGGCTTTCAGCAGCGATCGCTATTTGTTGCACCACCCGGATGTGGCCGCGTCGGGCACCCCGCCTCTGCTTCACTATCTTACCGTTGGAACTCGCCGAGGGTCGCGTTCATGTTGCTGAAGAAGATGTAACCGCCCTCGTCTACGGCGGCGCCCAGCGCCACTGCGCGCACAACTTCTGGTGCGCTCGCCGGGGCGGCTTCGGTTGCATCTGAAACTTACCGCCTCGAGAGCCGGGCCAATGGCAGTGACGGGGGAGGTGTTTGCGACGATGCTTCTGGGCAGGAGGCAGTTGCAGTGCCGCGGCTAAGGGGCCCCGCACCAGACCCGCCGGCACATTTCGTCGACCGCGATCTGGCCCCGGGTCAGGCACTCGAGCCGTCGACCGAAGATGCGGCGACGGAACGACAGGCCCTGGCGCTGTTTCGCACCCGGGCTGAAAACCTGCTGCCCTGCGCTGCGCGCCATCCGATCGACTTTGCCTTCACCGGCACGCCCGCCGTTTCGGTGGTGATGGTGTTAGGTGACGATTTCCCCGTCACCATACAGGCACTCAATTCGTTGCGGCAGAGCTTTCGGGGAAACGTCGAGCTGTTTCTGGTCGATTCCGGCTCAACCGGACGGACCCGATACGTCTCCCGCTATATTCATGGCGCGCATCTGCTGCGGCTCGCTGAAGATTTGGGATTTGTCCGTGCTTCCAATGCGGCGATTTCGTGTGTCACAGCGGATTCGGTCCTGCTTCTCGGCAATGAAATGGAACCTGGACCGGAAGCGCTCTTGCTGGCTTTGAACAGGCTCTCGTCCGATCCGCGTATTGGCGCCGTAGGTGCCAAAATCATCAGCACGCATGGCCGGTTGCTGGCGGCTGGGGGTCTTATTGGACGTGATGGAGTCGCTTACGGACACATGCGCGGGGCTTCACCACTTGCCCCGGAAGCCAATTTCGTGCGCGACGTCGATTTCTGTCCAACCGCTTTCCTGCTGGCCCGCGCCAGTCTGCTGAAGCAGTTAAGTGGATTCAGGGACGATCCCACCGACCTATACTTCGAAGATGCTGATCTGGGCGCCCGCATGACACAAGCAAGGTATCGAGTCGTCTACGACCCGTCTGTGGTGGCTCATCGTCATGAGCATGCCGGTCCTGGCATCGACTACTTACGATTTAGACATGATCCGGATCGGAGAGCTGCCTTCGCCCGGTCCACCGCCGGCGGGCGGCGCGTACTGTTCATTGAGGACCGGATACCACTTCGGATGCTGGGGTCCGGATTTGTGCGATCCAATGATCTGCTGAGAACGATGGCAGAGCTTGGGCTTCAGGTGACGGTCTTCCCCCTTCAGGAACATTGCTCCCACGTCGCCTCGATCTTTGCCGACATGCCCGACACCGTCGAGGCGCTTTACGATCGTTCGCTCGACGATCTGTCGGAATTCCTCGACAGCCGCGAGGGATACTATGATATCATCTGGGTAGCCAGAACGCATAACCTGGATCGCATCCACCCCATTCTGCAACGGCACTTTCCCGGCAGGGCGCCTGCCGCAAGTCATACTGGACACCGAGGCTATCGCGTCGCTGCGGGCGCTGGGCCGCGCGCAACTGGGCGGCGAGGCATTCGACCTGGATGCAGCGCTGGCCAAGGAGTTTCACAACGCTTCGTTTTGTCAGCACGTCGTCGCGGTGACGGAGGGTGAGGCCGGCTGGCTCCGCCCGCTCGGTTTCAAGAACGTATCTGTGATCGGGCACGTTCGCGAACCCGCCTTGGGGCCGCGCGACTTCGCGGACCGGAGCGGTCTGTTGTTTGTTGGTGCAATTCATGAATACGACAGTCCCAACTACGACAGCATTTGCTGGTTTATCGACTTGGTTCTTCCCTTCATCGAGGCGGAACTTGGCTACGAAACATCTCTCACGATCGTAGGCTACACCGCCGACGGCATCACGTTCGAGAGGTTCAGCGATCATCCCCGCGTCTCGTTCCGGGGGCAGGTGATCGACACCGAACCGTATTACCATGCCCACCGGGTGTTCGTTGCTCCCACGCGGTTTGCCGCCGGCGCGCCGTTCAAGCTGTATGAGGCTGCGTCGTTCGGGCTGCCTATCGTTTCCACCGAGTTATTACGAGGACAAATGGGGTGGACCAATGAACGTGATATTCTCTGGCCGACATCGCCGACCCGGGCGGCTTCGCGAACCACGTGGTCAACCTTTACCGTAATGCGGAACTGTGGCACCGCTTACGAAACAATGCCGCCGCGCGGCTGGCCGATGAGAACACAAAGGCGCACTATACCAGAGCGCTGAAGGCGATACTGTGACAAACATTCGGGGGGCGACGGTGCGGAAAATGACCGGCCGGCGTCTGCGGTCCTAAGCGCCCGTAGGCTGCCGCCTACTCGCGGTCCGCAGCTGACCGCAGGCCGCAAGAATATCCTGCCCCCGAGGCATCCTGACGGGTGCGGCAAATCCCGCCGCGTTCAGGATGCCGGCGAACTTCTCCAGCGCCACCCTCCCCGTGGGCTCATATTTCGACCCCGGCCACGGATTGAACGGGATCAGGTTTACCTTGGCCGGCATACCCGCGATCAGTCGCACCAGCTCCCGGGCCTCGGCCTCGGAATTGTTGACGCCCTTTAGCATGATATATTCGAAAGTGATGCGCCGAGCATTGGAGGCGCCGGGGTAACGACGGCAGGCGGCGATCAGCTCGCGGATTGGGTAGCGCCGGTTTAGCGGCACCAATTCATCCCGCAGTTCATCGGTCACCGCGTGCAGTGAGACCGCCAGGTTCACCCCCAGCTCGGCCCCTGCCCTATCCATCATCGGCACCACGCCCGATGTGGACAGGGTGATCCGGCGCCGCGACAGCCCGATCCCCTCGCCATCCATGGCGATCGTCATGGCCTTGGCGACGTTGGCGTAGTTGAACAGCGGCTCACCCATGCCCATCAGCACGATGGTCGACAGCAGCCGCGGCGTTTCGCCCTTCGGCGACGGCCATTCACCGTACGAGTTGCGAGCGGCCATGAATTGTCCGACGATCTCCGGCGCACCGAGGTTCCTCGCCAAGGTTTGGGTGCCGGTGTGGCAGAACCGGCAGGACAGTGTGCAGCCGACCTGGGACGAAACGCAGACCGCGCCGCGGTCCTCCCTCGGATCGGGGATATAGACTGTCTCCGCCTCCTGTCCGTCTCGAAAACGAAACAGAAATTTGCGAGTTTCGTCGGCGCTCGTTTGCACCACGACGGCCTCCGGCCGGCCGACGACGAACCGTGCCGCGAGTTTTTGTTGCAAAGGCCGAGCGATCGATGACATGCGGGCAAAGTCGGTGACGCCTTGGTGATAGATCCAGTGCCACAACTGCTTGACGCGGAATGATGCCTCGCCGATCGCAGCCATCTCAGTGGCCAGCTCGGCGCGCGACATGCCCACAAGGTCGCGCCGGCCGTCGGGCAAGACCACCGGCGGCGGGTCGAACGCTGCCGATTTCGCCAGAATACGTTCGCGATCGGCAGCCGTCAGATCGATCACGTCGCTCATTTCGCGGGACAGGCCTTGACGATGGCTGCATAGGCAGCGTTGAAACCGTTCAGGCTGAAGGTGTCGGTGACTGACACATCCTTAGGACCCGGAGACCGGGCAATCGCTCGGCTTCCCTTGACAAACGCCGCAACGGTGGCCTTGCCATCGCGGGCGAAGGCGGCCCGTTGGGAGGTGTAGAAGCCCAGGCCGGCCTGGTCCACCTGCACCGTCACGGTTGCATTCGCGGCAAAGGAAAAGCCGGCTTCGATGGCGACCGCATCACGGCCCGACGAGCGCTCGGTCACGGTCAGGATTACCCGCCCGCGGCCCGGCATTGACGGGGCGGAGCTCTGCGCAGGGGTGAACGCATAGCATACCGTCTGGCCGGCCTCCTGCAGCGTGGCGGCGGTCCAGTCATCGAACTTGCCGATGGATTTGGGACCTGGCGCGACGGCGGGCGCTTGCCTGGCTTGGGAGCGGCCGATGCCGCGGATGCGAACAGCAGCGAATAGATCAGGAAAAAAGATAAGCGTGCGATCATGGCGGGAGCAATAGGGCCGCCGACCGTGCGGAACAAGCGTTGCTCGTTCACTCCTTGGGTGGATCCGGATTTGACACGCGCGCAACCCAGTCGGGGATAGTTCGGCGGAAGCGGGGCGGACCATGTCCACGCCTCGGTGTCGGAGTTGTTGTAGTGACTGGTCGTGCGATGGGGCCGCCGCTGCCAACCGGCCGATCAGCGAAACGGCCGTGCTGCAGCAGCCGGTCATACAGGACCAGTGCACCGGCGACCGCGAGATTCAGGGCGAACCGCGTCGGGATCCGGACCACGTGGTCGCACCGGCTCAGCAGGCCGCTAGACAGTCCGGCCCGCTCAGGCCCCAGAACATAGGCCGCGCTCAACGGATGTCGGAACGATGGCAGATCGACGGCGTCGTCAAGCAACTCGATGCCCACCAGAGCGCAGCGGCGCGGCAGCACCATGTCCGACAGATCCACAAAACGCCATAGTGGCACGTGCGATGGCGTGTCGGCGGTATCGGCGGTGCGGGCGGCGCGTGCATCCCAGCCAGCGCCGATGGTGAAACAGAACGCCGCTCCGAAAGCGTGGCCGGTGCGCAGCAGAGCGCCGATGTTGGCTGATTTCGAGACCCCCTCGGCGCCGATGCCAAAATAGCCACGTGCCCCGAGATAATCCCTCGCCCTGGCTTGAACCATCGCGGCGGTCTATGCCCGATGCATGCCCGACGCAACAGACCGCCAGCTTGCCGATCAGTATGAAGCCTATCCCTACCCCGCGCCGCGACCCGCGCGACGAGGCGAAACGATTGATCGTGGGCAGCCCGAGCCATCTTCGGGAGATCGATCATTGGGTTTTTGGCGCCACCCGGCCATCGAGCGAGCCGCTTCGAGCGCTTATGGCAGGGGGCGGTACCGGAGACGCAACCATCATGCTGGCGCAGCAGATGGTTCGCCATGGCCGCCAAGGACAGGTGACGTGGCTGGATCGCTCCGGCGCGGCGCTGGAGATCGCCCGCGGCCGCGCGACGATGCGCGGATTGACCAATATCGTGTGGGAGCAACGTTCGCTGCTGGAGCTTCCTGCATCAGGGCTCGGGCCATTCGATTACATCGACTGCTGCGGCGTGCTGCACCATCTGCCCGATCCGATCGAGGGCCTGCACGCGCTGCTTTCGGTCCTCGCGCCGGGCGGCGGGCTGGGCCTGATGGTCTATGCCCCCCACGGTCGCACCGGAGTCTACATGGTGCAGGAGGGACTGCGAATGCTGGCGCCGGTCGGCGAGGCACCGCAACAGCGGCTGGATGTAGCTCGCCGGGTTATGCGGCAGTTGCCGCAAACCCAGTGGCTGCGGCAGAACCGCCATTTCGACGACCATATCAACGGCGGTGACGCCGGCTTGTACGACCTGCTGCTGAATCCCCGCGACCAGGCCTTTACGGTCACCCAGCTCGATTTACTGCTGCGGCGGGCAGGATTGCGCGTCACCTGTTGGGTCGAGCCGATCCGCTATGACCCTATTGCCATGCTGCCTGACGGGAAGCTGCGCGCCCGGCTGAACGTCCTCAACCCGACTGAGCGCGCCGCGGTGGCCGAAGCACTGGCTGGCAACATGGCCGTGCACATCGTCTACTGCGTGCGCGCCACCGATCCCCCGTGCGGCGCGGATCCGTTTGCGCCAGAACTCCGTTCCGATCTGCCGGGAAGTGACCGGTGAGGATTTGGCGCGCGGGATCCGGCCCGACGGCACGTTTCTGGTCAGCTTCGACGGCCTGCACGTTCCGGTCGCACTGCCGCCGCTGGCGTCCGCGGTCCTGCCGCTGATCGACGGCATCAGAAGCGTCCGGGCAGATCGGCGAGATATTGTTGCGGCGTGGCAGCAAACCCGAGGCCTTTGACAGAGCCTGGCGGGAGACCTTCACGGCACTGCAGCGGATCAATCGTGTTCTGCTGGCGGCCCCTCCGGGCCCGGCGTAAGGCGTCGCTTCAGACTGAGGCAACGAGCCGACGATCCTCCGTCAACGAATTGGCGTGCTCCTGCGTCTGGGCTTGAATTGCATTCCGCCGCAGGATGTCCGATGTCTGTTCGTCCGCTGGCAGAAAAGCCTCGATGACCAGCTCTGACAGCGTAACCTCCGCTGGCATGCCAAAGCGTGTCGTGGTGCTGAAGAATGACAGTGTGCCATCGATGGTGACGAGCTGGAATGGTATAGCGATGCCGGTCACGTCTTCGGCGCCGTCAAGCCCGCGCGTGCGGCGCAGACCCGAGCAGGGCGCCCAGGATGGCCCGGACCCCGCCCCGGGGGGACGTGGATAGTCGCTTATCTCCTCGAGCAGATCCATCAGTCCAGTGTCGCCGCTGGCGTCGATTTGTCGGCGGAGGCGGGCGACGATGTGAGCGCGCCACTCCATGAGATTCACGATTCGGGAGGCAAGTCCCGCCGGATGCAGACAGAGCCGCAAAAGGTTTACCGGCGGCCGTAGCAGGATCGGTTCGGCTCCGACGACCAGATTCGCCACTGCCTTATTGGCCGAAAGTATCAACCAGTGCCGATCGAGCGCCATGGCGGGATTGGGATCATTCGCGGCCAGCACCAACTCGATGTCGCCGCGGGCAAAAGCCAGCGCGGGATCATTGAAATCCCGTTGCGGGAACTCCGGCTCGAAACCGGCGGCGGCAAGCAGGACATTTCTGGCCCGCAGGGGAACATCGAGGCGTTCTGCAAGGTGCCGCACCATGTCACGGCTCGGGCGGGATCGTCCGGTTTCAAGGAAGCTCAGATGTTTGGTCGAAATGGCCGCGGCACAGGCAAGGTCGAACTGACTCATACGGCGCCTGCGCCGCCATTCGCGCAACAATCCGCCGATCGGCTCGACTGAGGTCAATTCACGCAATCCTTGCATATCTGCATGCTCGGATTTCATGCGCGGCCCGCCTTCGATTCGAAAATCCGCACCTTTCGGGCGGATCGTCACTTAACCCGGACGACTGTTACAGCAGTGATATTAGTTGACAGTCATCATCTCGTTAATTTGGCGTCGAAAATCGTTAATTCAGTCGCGTACAGGCTCCAACAGTCATCACGGATCGGCGAGGATGATCGACCGCCGGCGACGAAAGGCTCGACACCTCGTTGACGGCGATAACGAATTTCTCACGGTGCGCTCAGATTGCGCCGCTGGCACACAACACGGTTCGCACCCGACGTCGCCGCCCCAGCCGCCACCCGACTCGTCGCCCGCCGGGACACGACCCGAACGTCCACGTTCGGCGACCTGGCGCGATGCACTGCCACATTTCGGCATGTGCTTTCACGCGCAGCGCGAAAATCGTCATTCCCCGAGCTGGCTTAGCGGCGTAGAAGGCCGCCATGCGCTACATTTCCACCCGCGGGCAGGCGCCCGCACGCGAGTTTGCCGACGTCCTGCTCGCCGGCCTGGCCGAGGACGGCGGCCTGTTCATGCCGGAAACCTGGCCCCATTTCAGTCAGGCGGACTGGCGAGCCATGCGCGGCCTGCCGTACCACAAGCTGGCGGCGCGGATCATGCAGCCTTTTGTCGGCAGCTCGATTCCGTTCGCCACGCTGGAGGCGATCTGCGGCGAGTCCTACGCCCGCTTCGGTCATCCGGCGATCGTGCCGCTGGTCCAGTTGGAGACCGACCTGTTTGCACAGGAGCTGTTTCACGGCCCGACACTGGCCTTCAAGGACCTGGCGATGCAGGTGCTGGGCCGCCTGTTCGACTATGTGCTGAAACAACGCGACGCGCATGTGACCATTGTCGGCGCCACCTCCGGTGATACCGGATCCGCCGCCATCGAGGCCTGTGCCGGGCGTGATCGCCTCAACATCATGATCCTGCACCCGCACGGCCGCACCAGTCCGGTCCAGCGCCGTCAGATGACCACGGTGCACGCGGCCAATGTCGGCAATATCGCGGTGGAAGGCAATTTCGACGACTGCCAGGACCTGGTGAAGGCGATGTTCGCCGACACTGGCTTCCGGCAGGAGATGGGGCTGTCGGCGGTTAATTCGATCAACTGGGCGCGCATCGCCGCGCAGGTCCCCTACTATGCAGCCGCGGCGCTGGCGCTGGGCGCGCCGGAACGAGAGGTCGCGTTCAGCGTCCCAACCGGCAATTTCGGCAACGTTTTCGCGGCGTGGGTCGCCTGCCGGATGGGGTTACCTGTGCCTCGGCTGGTGATTGGATCGAACCAAAACGACATCTTGACCCGATTCCTTCAGTCCAATGACATGTCAATCGCGCCGGTCCAGCCATCGATGTCGCCGAGCATGGACATTCAGATCAGCTCCAACTTCGAACGCATCCTGTTTGAGCTTCTCGATCGCGATCCGGTGGCGACCAGTGCCACGATGCTTGGCTTTCGCGAGACCGGACGGATGAGCTGTCGCCGATTCCGTCTGGCACCGGGCGCGTCAGCGGTTTCATGGTTTCAGGCTCGACGAAGCGGGGACCGAGGCACGAAATCCGCCGGCTGCATGACGTTTGCGGCTATCTCGCCGATCCGCACAGCGCGATCGGTATCGCCGCCGCCCGCGCCTGCCCGGCGGGAATCGCCGACGGCACCAGGGTGCCAACCGTTGCCATGGCCACCGCCCATCCAGCGAAGTTCCCCGATGCGATGGAACGCGCCACCGGCAACCGGCCGGAGCTGCCGCCCGGAATGGCCGACCTGATGCAGCGGGAGGAACGATTTGTCGTGTTGCCCAACGATCTTGGCGCGATCGAGGCGGCTGTTCGCGCGTTGGTCGGGCGAAACACGCCGGCGGTCCGCATTTAGTCAGACCAAATGGTTCGTGAGGGCGACGTGCCCGGCGCGGGGCAAGGCGGCGCGGGAGCCGGTCGTGACGGGTCGGACCAACGGTCGGGCAGCGGGACTTTCGGCGAAGGACCAGCGACATAGTCGTCGGCTACCGCACGCGCGCCAGCTCTCAGCCAGTCCTGGCTTTGCATCTCGTCCAGCCGTGACGCAGTCCGTTCGAACATTTTGGCATTCCTGCCATGCTCGTAGAGCTTATCCGGCGTTGCATCGGCGGACGCGATCAACTTGACCCGCTGATCGTAGAGCGTATCCACCAGCACGATGAACCGCCGAGCCTGATCGAAATTGTCGGGCGAGAGAAGCGGGATGCCATCCAGTATCAGCGTGTGAAACGCCGTCGCGATCGCCAGGTAATCACCCGCGCCCGAGGGCGGTGTTGCATAGCTGATCAAAATCGAAGCGAGCCACGCCACCGGCCGCCTGCGGGTACTGTCAGCGCGCGGCCCATCACCGTCAGCGTCATCGCGGCCGGCTCGGCGCCATCGGCCAGAGCTTGTCGAACGCGGCATCCAGCTCTCGGCGGAGACCTGTCGTCCGCCGGCACATGCCAGGTCCGCAGAGCCGCGTAGCCGCTCCCGCCGGTAGTCGCGGGAGCCGGGCATCACCAGCACCTCCAGCCGCTGCTTGATCAGCGCAATGAACGGCAGGAAGGCATCGCGGCCCGGGCTGTCCCTTGAACAGGTCGTCCGGCGCGGTGTTCGAGGTGGCGACGACGACGACGCCGCGGTCGAACAGGCCCTGGAACAACCGGCCCAGGATCATGGCATCGGCAATGTCGTTGACCTGGAACTCATCGAAGCACAGCAGCGCGGAAGTCGCGGCGATGCTGTTGGCCAGCGGCGGAATCGGGTCGCGTGTTGCCGGGCTGGCCTGCTTCCATGCATGACATCCGCGCATGCACGTTCTGCATGAACCGGTGGAAATGGATGCGCTGCTTGCGCGGCACGTCGGCGGCAGTCGAAGAACATGTCCATCAGCATGGACTTGCCGCGGCCGACCTCGCCAACCAGATACAGGCCGGTGGGCACATATTCCTCGGCATGTCGACGGCGCAACAGGCGCGCCAGCAGACTGGCGGCGGCGGCTCCGGTGGCGCCACTCCCGAGGCAGTCTCCGGATCGTAGCCACGCAGCCGCTCCCACAAATCCTGCAGGCGCTCGACCGCCATGGCCTGGGCGGCATCAGGCGCGAGGCTGCCTTCGGCGACCAAGGCTTGGTAGACCGGCAGCGGACCGGCCTGCTGTCTCAGGTGGGGCGGAGTGGAACTATCCATGCGAGCAACAATGCAGATACCGCGTTCGGCGGCGGAAACCTAGCCCCGTCTTCGCAGCGGCCAGACGTCCACCCGATATCCGCGCGCAAAGCCTGGCGGCATATCCGGCGTATCGGCGGTCAGTGAAAACCGCGTAGTATGTCACACCCGATGCCGCCCTCACCCCCCTCCTCCCACTCTCGCTGCCAACGCCAGCCGTGATCCTGCCGACCGTTATCGAGCTTGTCAGGCAGGCGGGCGCCATGCTCGCCAGCCGAGTTCAGCCGGCCGCGACGGACCGCGCTTCGTCGACCACGACGACCGCGCCGCTCGACCATGAGATCGAACTCTTCCTGCGCGGCCACTTGACCGCGTTGCTGCCGGCTCGCTTCGTCGGCGAGGAAGCCGGCGTGCTGGCGGCGGAGGCCAATGGGTATTGCTGGGTTGTCGATCCCCATGACGGCACCCGCGCCTTCCTGGAAGGTCGCCGCGGCAGCGCCGTCTCGGTCGCTCTGCTGTACCAGGGAACGCCCGTGCTCGGCGTGGTCTTTGCCCCGCTGTGCGCCGGACCGCGGGCCGGACCTGATCGCCTGGGCCGATGGCGGCCAGATCACCCGCAACGGCAAAGCGGTGGCCATCGACCTGAGCACGCGCGAGTTCGCGGCCGACGACGTGGTGTTCCTCAATCACGGCGCCTGGCAGCGGCCGGTATGGAATTGCAACCGCCTGCGCCCCCGCGCGGTTCATGCCGCTGCCATCGATCGCCTATCGCCTCGCCCGGGTCGCGGTGGGGGATGGCATCGCGACGGTGACGCTTGCGGCCGGTCAACGCGCACGACATCGCCGCCGGCCATGCGCTGCTGGCCGCCGCGGGCGGGGTCCTGCTGGCCGAGGACGGTCTGCCCGTCACCTACGACGAACACGGCGACAGCCGGCCGTCGGCCTGTTTCGGCGGTGCGCCGAAGGCGGTCGCGACTTTGCGGACGCGCACGTGGCGGCGCAGTCCGGAGCCGGCGCGGCCAGCCCGGGTGACGCTCGGCTGGCCCCGGCCGAGCGAGGGCCAGCGGCTGGATCGCGCGTTCGGCTGCATGCTTGGGCTGGTGATCGGCGACAGCCTGGGCAGCCAGGTGGAGTTCCGCACAGCCAAGGACATCCGGGCGAAGTATCCCAAAGGGCGTGCGGGATCTGGCGGTCAGTCCGGTCTGGCACACGCTGGCCGGCCAGCCTACCGACGATTCGGAACTTGGCCTTGCTTTGGCACGCAGTCTCGCCGGCAGAGCCGAATACGACCCGAAGCGGCCGCCACGGCCTATGGCCGCTGGTATCGCTCCGAGCCGTTCGACTGCGGCGACCACCGACGGCACGCGCCTTTGCCGCGGCGGCGAATGCGACCGTGGACAAGGCGTCGGCCGCGCGGCGCGCGGCCGATCGGGCCAGCCAGGCGAACGGCGTCACTGATGCGGGTCGCGCCGATCGGCGTCTGGGCGTCGATCCAGAGCACGCCGCGCGCGCCGCGATGGAGGATTCCAGGCTTTCCCACCCGCATCCGGTTTGCCTCGCCGCCTGCGCCGCGTTCGCCGCCGCGATCGCCGCGGCCATTGCCGGCGCCGACCGGAGCGGCATGATCGATGCCGCGATGCGAGCCGCCGCGGCCGCCGGTCGGACGCGCGGCCGGTTGCAACATGCGCTGCGGCAGGCCGCGTCAGGCGTCGCCCCGCCGACTATCAGCACCAGATGGGCTGGGTGCTGATCGCGTTGCAGAACGCGTTCCTTCATCTGGCCGCCGGCACCGGGGCGAGGCCGCGTTGATCGAGACTGTCGGATGCGGCGGCGATACCGACACCAATGCGCGCGATCGCCGGCGCCCTGCTGGGTGCGGCGGACGGCCGATCGGCCCTGCCGGTGCGCTGGACGATGCCGGTGCTGACCTGCCGGCCCGATCCAGGCTTGCGTGTGCGCCGCCCCAGACCTGAGGAATATTGGCCGGACGACCTGCTCGACCTGACCGAGGCTTTGCTGCTAAGGCGCGGCCATGCATGAAGGCCTGTACGGCCCTAAGACGTGGTTCCCCCGCCTTCGCAGGACCGGCAGGCTCCGACCAAGTCCGAGGATGACATGGTGGGGTAGCTGGGGGGCGCCGGAGCCATTGAGGTTTGGATGATTGAATTGGATTACGCGAAGCTGATCTCGACGCCGGTCGCGACCGAGCCATTCCCGCACGTCATGGTGCCGGATTTCGTGCCGCCCTCCGCGTTGGACGCAGTGCTGGCCGATCTGCCGCCGCTGGGAAAGCGCGGCTCCTTTCCGGTCGACGCCGTCCGGCTCGGCCCGCGCGCGAAGGCCTGATGCAGGCGATGGAGGGCCCGCGGCTGCGGACCGCCATCGAGGGGCTGTTCGGCCTGGACCTGAGTGATGCGCCGACCATGGTGACGCTGCGCGGCTGGACCAGCGACCGCGACGGCCGCATCCATTGCAATTCGCTGGCCAAGCGGGTGACGGTGCTGCTGTACCTCAATCGTCAGAGCGACGCCTGGGCCCGCCAGGAAGGCTGCCTGCGGCTGTTGCGCGGGCCAAACGACCTGGAGGATTTCGCGGTCGAGGTGCCGCCGGTGAACGGCACCCTGCTGGTGTTTCCAAACGGTCCCACCACCTGGCACGGCCATCGGCAATTTGTCGGCCAACGCTACAGCGTGCAGTTCAACTACATGACGTCCGACGACAAGGCGCGCAGCGAGCTGCGCCGCCACCGGCTCTCGGCGTTCGTGAAGCGGCTGACGCAGGCCGCCTGAGGCGCCGCCTGGCCGCGTCGCCCGCTGATCCGCTGGAAGATTGAATTCCTCCATCGTTGGGAACCTGCATGACCTTCGACCCCGACCTGATCCGGCGTCTCGGCTGTCGAACCGAGCTGCTCAGTCCGGAGCAAATGGGACAGGCCGACCAGCGCCGCGGCGACGGCAGGCCATCCCGGCCCGACGCTGATGGAGGCCGCCGGCCGAGCCGTCGCTCGCGCGATCAAGCGGCATGCCGGCCCGCGGCCAGGTGCTGGTGCTGGCCGGGCCCGGCAACAACGGCGGTGACGGCTACGTGGTGGCGCGGCTGCTGCGGCAGGACGGCTGGCCGGTGTGTCTCGCCGCGCTGGGGCCGCCGCGGGAAGGTTCCGACGCCGCCGGTGCCGCTCGTCTGTGGCATGGCCCGATGGTTCCGTTCACGGCCGCCGAGGCTGCGCGGGCGGACCTCGTGGTCGACGCGGTTTTTGGCGCGGGGCTTGCCCGGCCGGTGACCGGCGTCGGCGGCCGAGACGCTGCGGGCGGCGCGGCGGATCGTCGCTGTCGATGTTCCCTCGGGGCTGGACGGCGCCAGCGGACTGGTTCGCGGCCATGCCTCTCGAGCCGAGATGACGGTGACCTTCTTCCGCCTGAAGCCAGGCCACCTTCTGCTTCCTGGCCGGGACCTGTGCGGTCGAGATCGAGCTGGCCGACATCGGCATCCCGGACAGCGTGCTGCCGGCGATCAAGCCGGACACCTTCGCCAACCTGCCCAGCGCTGTGGCGGCTTCCGACGCTGACGAGCGAGGCGCACAAATACACCCGCGGGCACGTGACGGTGGTCGGTGGCGCCGAGATGACCGGAGCCTCACGCCTGGCAGCCGATGCGGCTCGCCGAGCCGGCGCGGGCATGGTGACGATCGCGGCGCGCGGATCGGCTTCGGTGTACCGCGGCGGCGAGCCGGGTCTGCTGGTCAGCGAGGCCGACCTGCCGACACTATTGGCCGATAAGCGCCGCGTCGTCTGGGTCTGCGGCCCCGGTCTCGGCGCGGCCGAAGCCCGCGCGCGTCCTTCCCGCCCTGATCGCGGCGGGACGAACTGTGGTCGGCGGACGCGGACGTGTTTTCGGCGTTCGCCGGCGATCCGGACGGGTTGCGGGGCGCTGCCGTGCTGACGCCGCATGCGGGGGAGTTTGCCCGGGTTTTCGGCGATGCCGTCGCCTGATCGGCTGTCGGCCGCCAGAGCCGCCGCAAGACGCACCGGCGCGGTGGTGCTGCTGAAGGGCGCCGACACGATCGTGGCCGCACCTGACGGGCGAGCCGCCATCAATTTCTCCGCGCCGCCCTGGCTGGCGACGGCCGGCGCCGGCGATGTCCTGGCCGGGACTGATCGGCGGGCTGCTCGCGCCAGGGAATGAGCGCCTGGGACGCCGCCTCGGCGGGCGCCTATCTGCACGGGCGGGCGGCGGTTCTGGCCGGACCTGGCATGGTGGTGGAGGATCTGCTGCCGGCATTGATCCGTGCCCATACCGAAGCGACAAAAGGCGTTGCATCTCCAGCCTTTCGGCTATGATCACCCGGCAACGATTTTCCGCTACGATCTACGGGTCAAGGTGCAGATGAGGCTTGCATGAGCGAAGCTGTTTCGACCGGTCTGCTGGATCGCGCCATCCGCCGGATCACCACGGTTTGGCGGGACATGGCATCCAGCGTCTCGGGCGACACAGACGAAACGCTCGAAGCGCAGATGAAGACGTGCCTGGCTGGGCGCGGCGGTGAGGTCAGTGCGCGCAACCGGGCGGCGAAGCTGGCGCAGACCTATCTGTCGCTGGATGAGCCCGGTCGCGGGGATTTCCTGCGCACCCTGGCCAGCTTTGATTCTGACCCGGACGCGGTGGCCGCAGCCTTCGCCAAGGTCCAGACCGCTGCGGACCCGGCGGAGCGGGCAAGCGCCAAGGCGGCGTTGCGGCGGGCGCTGGAGCCCCCGCGGCTGAAGCTGCTGACGCAGTTCACCTCGATCCCCGATGGCCGGAAGTTTCTCGTCGACCTGCGCGGCTTCCTGCTGAAGCTGCGCGGCTCCGACAAGCTGCTGACCGCGTTGGACAGCGATCTGCGCGGGCTGCTGGCGGCGTGGTTCGACATCGGCTTCCTGGAGCTGCAAAGGATCGACTGGAACAGCCCGGCCGCACTGCTGGAAAAGCTGGTGGATTACGAGGCGGTGCACGCGATACGCTCGTGGCGCGACTTGAAGAACCGGCTCGATTCGGATCGCCGCTGCTACGCGTTCTTCCACCCTCGGATGCCGGGGGAGCCGCTGATTTTTGTTGAGGTGGCGCTGGTGAAGGGGCTGGCCGGCAGCGTGCAGGACCTGTTGGACGAGAAGGCGCCGCTGCAGGACGCGGGGCAGGCCGATACCGCGATCTTCTATTCGATCAGCAACTGCCAGTCGGGCCTGGCCGGGATCAGTTTCGGGAATTTCCTGATCAAGCGCGTGGTCGAGGAACTATCGGCCGAGTTCCGCAATCTGAAGACCTTCGCGACGTTGTCGCCGCTGCCGGAGTTCCGCCGCTGGCTCGACGCGCTGCTGGCCGCGGACGAACCGAAACTGCTGAGCGAGGAGGAGACCGCTGCGCTGACCGCGGCGTTCCCGGCCGAGACCGGGGCGGCGGCATTGGCCGGCATTATCGGCAAGCGGCACTGGTGGCGGGACGCGACCTATCGGCGGGCCGCCGAGACGGTGCTCACCCGGTTGGCCGCGCGCTACCTGCTGGTCGAGGCGAACGGCAAGCGGGCGCGGGACCCGGTGGCGCATTTCCACCTGTCCAATGGCGCTCGGGTGGAGCGGCTGAACATGGCGGGGGACACCTCCGACAAAGGCGCCAAGGAGAGCGCGACCTTGATGGTGAATTATCTGTACGATCCGGCAAAGATCGAGGATTGGCACGAGGACTACGCCGGGGAAGGCAAGCGAAACGCGTCGACTGCGGTGCGGAAACTGGCGCGGGGGTGGGGTTAGTCGGCTCACTGGCGTCGTCCTGGGGGGTAGTCCGACGATCGAAATTGCCTCAAAGATCTCGAGCGCGCGCTCGAGAAAACCAGGCGATCCGCGTGGGCGCGCTGGCCGACATGAACGGCCCGTATGCTGACTTCTCCGGCCCAGGGGGCCGTCGTCGTGGCACGCCTCGCCGCCCAGGAGTTCGGCGAGGGCCCGACGTCGTCGAAGGTTGAGATCCTTTCGACTGGCGTCCGCGAGACGTCAAACGAGTAAGTGGCGCTGTAGTTGCATGTGTCAGGCGCGCAGCGGTGCTCGCGCCCCTTGAAGTGGACTATCGCGGAAGCATTGGCTAACCAGCGCTGGCTACTCTACTCCGGGAACGTGACCCAACTCTCAGAAGCAGGAGCAGGTGAGGGAGATGAATGATCGCCGGAAAGCGAGGATGCCAGAAAGCGAGCACGGGAGACCATGATAGGGGCGCGCCCGAAAGCATGAGGGTCGACACCGGACAGGCGCCAGAGGAGGACCGAGGGGAACCCGGAACCGTCGGAGAACCATCGGCCGATCCGCGCACTACCAACCAGCTAACAGCACAGGCCTCCGCCCGAGTGGAGGCCCTGCGGCAGGAACTTACCGGCGCACGCAAGCGGAATGAAGAGCTTGCCGCGGAGGCACTTTCGTTGCGCCGAGAGCGCGACCATCTCGCGGTGCAACTCGATCATTACATTCACCAACTAGACCTGATGAGGCAATCTACCGCATGGAGGGTAACAGGGCCATTGCGGTGGCTCGGGGACAAACTTCCGATAAGCCTGCGGGGCGGACTACGGGGCGCGGGCGATAACGGTAGCGGAGCCTCGGTTCCGGGTCGAACCGGGCCAGATCAGCTCGTCCCTGTACCTGCGGCAGCAGCAGCCGCTCAAATCGCTGCACCGGTACCGAGTTTGGAACCGCCGGCAGGCCGCCCTTCGGACCGTCAGCGGCATGAGAATGCCGCATGGCTGGAGCCCAACGAGCGGCCGGAGTTCATTCAACTGCGCAGCCACCATCCGGCGGCAAAGATCGCTGTCGTGGTGCACGTCTTCTATGCCGAGCTATGGCCCGAGATGGTGGAGGCGTTCGATAACATTACGGAACCATTTGATCTTTTCGTGACGCTGGTAATCGGGATCGCGGACAACCTCGCGACTACGATCGTGCAACGATTCCCCAACGCACATTTGCTGTTTGTGGACAATCACGGGCGCGACATTTATCCGTTTCTTGCATTGATCCGCACTGGCGCGCTGTTCGGCTACGAATTGGTCTGCAAGATTCACACGAAGCGGAGCCTGCTCCGCCAAGACGGCAACGAGTGGCGGAAGCAACTGATATGCGGGGTGCTCGGATCTGTCGAGCGGGTGAAAGTCATCCTGGACGCGTTCCGTTCCGACGCCGACTTCGGAATTGTGGTCGCCGATGGCCAGATCTACGGTGGCGCGCACTGCTATGGAGACTGAATGAGGGCCGCTCATACAAGTTGCTGCGTGACATCGGCCTGAACGCGAGCGCCTTTGAGCGAGATTTCGTCGGCGGATCGATGTACTGGATCCACCCTTTCGTCCTGCGTCCGACTCGGCGGGCTACGGCTAGGCTACGATGACTTCGAGCCGGAGCCTCTGACCGACGATGGATTTACCGCTCATGCCGTCGAACGCCTGGTCAGTTTGTTCTGCTACGACGCGGGTATGCGGGTTGCCGAGTCGTCGCGCCTCGCTCGATCTCCGTCGGTCGTGCCCAGTTCCACAGTTCATATCATTGCCAACTATCGGACGCAGTTCCATCCCATTCCGGAGAATGACCGATGGTGGGGCAAAGGCTTTACGGAGTGGAGCAATACTACGAAAGCGATGCCACTGTTCAGCGGGCACCGGCAGCCTCGGCTTCCGGCCGACCTGGGCTTCTACGACCTTGCGATTGCCCGAGACCCGGGCAGCACAGGCCGAACTGGCCCGCCGGTACGGGGTCACGGCGTTCTCCTACCACTAGTACTGGTTCAACGGACGTCGGCTGCTGAATTTCCGATCGAAGCAGTGGTTGCCTCCGGAGAGCCGGACTTCCCGTTCATGCTGTGCTGGGCGAACGAGCCCTGGACCCTTAGATGGGGATGTCCTGTTGGCGCAAGACTACGCGCTTGATTGGGAGCGTGCGTTCGCGGCTGATGTGGCGCCGATCATGCGGGACCCGCGCTATCTGCGCCTGACGGCAAGCCGATGCTTGCGCTGTATCGCGTGGCCGAGCTCCCCGACAAGATCGGCTCGATCCGCCGGCTCCGTGCGGCTTTCGCCGCAGAGGGCTTTGCGAAGCTACACCTTATCGGTGGATGGGTGCACCTCGAGGATGACGCTCCACTGCCGGCGGTGCCACATGCACTCGGGCTCGACGCCTACTTCGAACTTCCACCACATGGCCTGCCGTTGCGACCATTTGATGTTCCGGTGGAGGAACGGGCACCGGGCTTTGCTGCCGAAGTATACGACTATGGAGCGACCGTCGACGCGGTGCTTGATCGGTTTGTGGCGACTTTGCCCGGCCCCCGCCACCGCGGCGTGATGGTAGGTTGGGACACCACGGCACGGCGCGGTGGCAATGCCGCCGTGTTCCAGGGCGCGACTCCAGCCAACTTCAGGCGATGGCTGCGGGCGACCTTACATGCGGCGCGATCAGAGGCGCATGGTCAGGATACCGCGGTATTCATAAACGCCTGGAACGAGTGGGCCGAGGGATCCTATTTGGAGCCCGACCAGGATTTTGGCACCGGCTCGCTGGAGGCCGTTGCGTCGGCTGTCCGCTGACGCGCGACACTGCGGAATGGTGGAAATCGCCCTGCTTGATGAGATGACCGGTCGCCACCAGGATGGTTCATCGGCGACGGTATACAAGGCGGCTGATCCGTCGCAATGGCGCGGTGACCCGCCAAGAATGTGACATTCGAATATTCGCGATGGCCGCTTCCAACCGCTGCACCTGCTCTTGCAATGCGGCATCCGGCGGGCGTTGCGTCATGGCGACGACCAAAGCCGCCTCGGCCGTGCGCCTCGACAGCAGCTCGTTTCGCAACGCCTCACACGCCCGTTCGGCCATTTCGTTTGCCACCAATAACCCCTTTGCCTCACCACGTGCCTCGGCCAATTCGTGTTTACAGGCCTCCAGATCAGGCTCCAGCGATGCGATGCGCTTTCGCAGCACGTCGATTTCCTGCCGCTGCCTGACGTGCGCACCGCGCTCTGCGGCCGCCTCGGCCTGGGCCGCATCCAACATTGCGGCCAACTGCTCCGGATTGAACGCGCCGAGCCGCCCGGTTTCGATGTAGACGCTCGAGGGCAAGGCAACCGTCGGACCGTCGGAGGCAAACGCGACAATATATTGCGGGCGAGCCAGACCGACGGACGCTTCGAAATGGCTGCTGCCCCGCCGCTCGAAGCAGAGAGGCGCAGCCGAATCAGAGTCCGCGGGCAAGACGACCGAACCAAACACCGGCCTTTGCAGGGCAGAGGATACGTTTGGAAATCTGGACCGCAGCAGGGCGTCGAATTCGGCCCCGGTCAACTCTTTGACGTGAAACGTATTCACCGGCGAGCCAGTTGGTGAATAGTTGTCACGATCCGGCGTGCTCACCACAAACAGCCCGCCGGGACGCAGTACCGCGGCGAACTTCGTCGAGAAATTGCTGCTGTCCGGAGAAGTGCTCTATCGTCTCAAATGAAACGATAACATCGCGGCAGGCGTCTGCGATTGGCAACGAGCGTGCATCGCCCTGCACATAATGCAGGTTCTCTCGTATGTATGACGACGATGCATGCGCCACCGCGTCGGATGCGATCTCAACGCCCACCGCGCTCCGCGCGACCTGTGCCAGCAAGGCTGTGCCGTAGCCTTCGCCGCTGGCGACGTCGAGGATGTCTTTGTCGCGGCACCACTCTCGCGCCAGGAGATAGCGGTGCAAATGCTCGATCTCGGTTTGGCCAGAATAGTCAGACGTCAGCCTCTCACCGGTGAATGGCATGGGAACCAATGGAGTCGGTCTAGTAATGATCTCCCCCATGTGGCGGCGTCCCCTTTTGGCAACAAACACAGGTCCGGCGCGGTCAAACCGTGCGCCCACCTATCGAGCAATTCATCGCGGGCTCTATCGCTGACGACAACCCTTGTCGTCAATAGTCGGGCAACGGCGCTTTCTCTTTTGTCGGACCCGCTCGTAGGACGGAGAATGACGTAAGCACTCGGGCCTTGCACCCACAGCGGCGCGGCACGACTAATCGCCGTCGGCAGCAGACCACCGACCGGGGGGCCGTGATGCAAGCACCCCCTGGGCGCCTCGTTGCGGCGTGCGCCCTACCGCCGGCCGGTCGGCACCTCGTTGAACGGCTTGTTCTTGTCGACCCGTATATCGGCCGGCAACCCCAGCACTCGTTCGGCAATGATGTTCCGAAGAATCTCGTCTGAACCGCCGGCGATCCGGCCGCTCGGCGATGACAGCAGCGCCGCCTGGAACATCGCATAGGCTTCCGTCAGGTCATCGTCGACGACCAGCCCCGCCTCCCCCATCAGGTCCAGTCCATAGCTGGCGATGTCCTGCAATTTCGATGCGTTGACCAGCTTGTGAATGGAATTCTCCGGTCCCGGAGTCTCGCCCTTCGAAAGCGCCGTCATCGTCCGGAAGCGGGTAAACTTCAAGCCCTGCGACTGCGCGTACCACGACGCGATCCGCTCCCGCACCGCGGTGCTCTGGATCGCCGGCTTGCCGTCGGCTCGGACCGAGCGGCTGAGTTCCAACAGATCGTCCACGCCGGGACGTTGCTCGTCGCCGACCGCCAGACGCTCGTTCATCAGCGTGGTCAGCGAGACTTTCCACCCCTGCCCCACGGCGCCCAGGCGCTGGCTATCAGGCACCCGCACGTCGGTGAAAAACACCTCATTGAAATGGCGTGCACCAGACATCTGGTGGATCGGACGAATGTCGATGCCGGGGGATTTCATATCGAGGAAGAAGAAAGACAGGCCCTCGTGCTTTGGCACGTTCGGATCGGTGCGAACGACGATGATGCCGAAATCGGACAGATGCGCGCCGGAGGTCCAGATCTTCTGGCCGTTGATGACCCAGTCGTCGCCATCACGCTCCGCCCGCGTGCGCAGTGCCGCCAGGTCTGAGCCCCCCGCCGGTTCGCTGAACAACTGACACCAGACCTCCTCTCCCCGCAATGCCGGGCGGACGTAGCGGTCGAGTTGTTCCGGCTGCGCATAGGTCATCATGGTCGGGATGCACATGCCCAGACCGATCTCGTAGAGGCCGCGCGGCACGGCGAAATCTTCTTCCTCCTGATTGTAGATCACCTGCAGGATGGGTGAGGCCTCCCGGCCGCCAAAGCGCTTCGGCCAGGTCAGGCCGGCAAAGCCCGCATCGGCCTTTTTCGCCTGCCAGGTCTTACATCGCGCAACCGCGTCGGCATCGACACCGCTCTGCCGTAGCACGGGTCGGGCGCCAGCCTTGAGTTCGGCGTTGGCGGCAAGGAAAGCGCGAGCCTCAATGCGGAAGGCGGCTTCGTCGGGTGTGTCGTTGAAGTCCATGATGGAATTCCCCCACTGAGCCTAGTCTGAGACGTATCCGAAACGGTGTCGAACTGGATCAGATCGGCTAGTGCATAATTTTTCGCTGACCGGCCTCGCCGCCTGATTGGGAAAAAGATGCACTGGGCCACCGGCGTTACGCAAGCGCCCTGGCGGATTTGTCGCTGGTCAGCAGCCCAGAGTGTTCCCGTGACACTACTCGGCCGCCATCGCCACCGGAACCGGCCGGGAAAGCTGCGCGAGCAACTGGGTCCGGCGAACCTGCGCCTTGGCGCGGTTGGCATCCTTCACCGGGCCGAAACCGCGGATTTGGTCCGGCAGCTCGGCCACGGCCACCGCCACGGTGAGGTTGTCAGGACGCAGCGCCGCCATGACGGTCTGCAGGTCGGCGGCATACTGGTCGATCAGCGCGCTCTCCGAACGGCGTTCGGCCTGGTACCCGAACGGATCCAGCGGCGTGCCCCGCACCAGTTTGCCGTGGCGCAACACGCGAAACAGCGGCATCGCCAGCCAGCCGGGGATGGCGATTTTGCGCCGCCGCCCGGTCGCCTTGTCCATGCCGGTGATCAGTGGCGGCGACATGTGGAACTCCGGCTTTTCTCCGTAGGTCGCGGCCGCGTGCAGGCGCGCCACTTCGTATTCGTCCTTGTATGCCATGACGCGATACAGGCCCTCGGCCGCGGCCCGAGCCAAACGTCCGGGCGTGCCGAACACAGCGGTTTCCCGGTCAATGACCGTTTGCACCAGCTTTTGATAGCGACGCGCATACGACTTCGACTGATAGCCCTTCAACGCCTCCATTCGTTGCGCGATCAGCGCATCCAGCGTCGCCGGCGGCCCCTCGCTCAATCCCTCGAGAACCTGTCCCACCAGTTCGGGACGCTCGGCCAGGATGCGCCCCCACAGGAAGGCGCGCTTGTTCAGCTTCACCGCCGCGCCGTTCAGTTCGATGGCACGCATGATCGCCGCCTCGCCAACCGGGACCACGCCGCGCTGCCAGGCCATGCCAAGCAACATGGTGTTCATGGCCTGGGAATTGCCGAAAAGACGCTCGGCTAGACGAACACCGTGCAGCCAAAGGGAGCGCCTGGGGTCCGTGACCTTCTCGATGGTCCGGCGATGCAACGCGGCGTCGATCGACAGCAACGCGTCGCGCTTGAATTCGGCGGTGGCTGCCAGATCCATGTTGCCGATCACGACGGCGGACTTAGCGTTCCGCTCCAGCACTCCGGGCTGACAGGCGACCGCGAGGTCGGCGGCCAGCATCAGGTCCGGCGCTTCCCAGCGGAATGCGCACCACGTCCAGATCAGCCTCGTCGGCGGCAATCTGCACATGCGCGACGACGGCGCCGTTCTTCTGCGCCAGGCCGGTAAAGTCCAGTGTCTTGACGGCGCGGCCCTCGAGATGGGCGGCCATCGCCAGGATGGCGCCCGAGGTGACGATGCCGCCGCCGCCAATGCCGGCGAACAGCCCGCGCCATACCCCCAGCGTCGGCCATACCGGCTGCGGCAGGCTGGCGGCGAACTCGGCCTCCTTGTGCCTGCCATTGGGTGTCTGCGTCCGGCGCGGCGGGCGGCCCGGCCTGGGTCACGAAGCTGGGGCAGAAACCCTTGAGGCAAGACAGGTCGACGTTGCAGCTTGTCGGGTTGATGCGGCGCTTGCGGCCGAGCGGGGTTTCCACCGGCTCGATGGCGATGCAGCCGGACTGGGTGGAGCAGTCGCCGCAGTTTTCGCACACCGCCTCGTTGATCACGACGTGGCGGGTGGCCTGCGCCATCGATCCCCGCTTGCGGCGGCGGCGCTTCTCGGTGGCGCAGACCTGGTCGTAGATCAGCACCGACGGACCCTCGAAGTCGCGCAGCGATTTCTGGACGGCGTCGAGTTCCTCGCGGGTGTGGCGGGTCACTCCGGGCGGCAGGTCGGCGGCGGGCGGCAGGCGATCCGCCTCGTCGGCCACGACGGCAATGCGCTTGACGCCTTCGGCGGCGACCTGCGCCGCGAGCATCGGCACGGTCGGGGAGCCCTCGGCCGGCTGGCCACCGGTCATCGCCACCGCATCGTTGAACAGCAGCTTGTAGGTGATCCGGGTTTTTGACGCGACCGCCTGGCGCAGCGCCATGATGCCCGGAATGCATGTAGGTGCCGTCGCCCAGATTGGCGAACATGTGCTTCATGTCGGTGAAGCTGGCCAGCCCGACGAACGGCACCCCCTCGCCACCCATATGAGTGAAAGTGCGGGTCTGCGGCCCGTCATCCAGCGCCATGAAGTGGCAGCCGATGCCGGCGCTGGCGAAGCTGCCGTCGGGCAGTTTGGTCGACGTTGCGTGCGGGCACCCGGCACAGAACGCGGGCGCTCGCCTGAGCAACCCGTCCGGCCGGTCAACGGCGGCGGGCATCGGCGGAGCGGGCAGATTGAGCCCTGCCCTGCCCAGGAACTTCGCCATGCCGCCAGCGACGCTCTCCGGGGAGAGCTCCATCAGCGCGGACAGCAGCGGCGCACCCAGCGGATCGGTCTTGCCGCTGATGTCGGGCCGCTCGTCCGCCGGCAGATGATACAGCGCGTCACGGATCTGGCTTTCGACGAAGCTGCGCTTTTCCTCGATGACCAGGATCGCGCGCTTGCCGCGGGCGAATGCCTTCAGCCCCTCGGTCTCCAGCGGCCAGGTCATGCCGACCTTGTAGACCGCCAGTTGCGGGTGCTGGTCGAGCCCAAGGCGGCGCAGCGCGTGCAGCGTGTCCTCGTGCGCCTTGCCGATGGTCACCAGACCGATCGAGGCATCCGCCGAACCGCTGACCAGGCGGTCGATCTTGTTGGCGCGCGCCCAGGCAAGCGCCGCGGGAATTCGCTCCTCGATCATGCGGCGTTCGAGCTCGGCGCGATCGGCGGGAAAATTCAGGGTGTGATCGAAATTCAGCCCGTGCGGCGGCAGCGGGAAATCGGGAACGACGAAGGTCGGATTGGAGGGGACGACGACGGTCGAGGCCTGCTCCATGGTCTCGGCGGTGGTCTTCATGGCGACCCACAGGCCGGAGAAGCGGGACAGCGCCCAGCCGGCGAGGCCGAGGTCCAGTACGTCCTGCACCGAAGAGGGGTTCAGCACCGGAATGAAGCAATTCTGGAAGATGTATTCGGTCTGGTGCGGATAGGTGGAGGAATGCGCACCGTGATCGTCGCCGGCGACCGCGAGGATTCCGCCGTATTTGTGTGTGCCGCCCATGTTGGCGCAGTGCAGGGCATCGCCCGAACGGTCCACGCCCGGTCCCTTGCCGTACCACATGCCATAGACGCCATCGACCTTGGCGCCGGGGAAGGCGTCGAGTTCCTGGGTGCCGTAAAGCATGGTGGCGGCGAGATCCTCGTTCACCCCTGGCTCGAATCGGACCGCGTGCTCCTGCATCAGGGTCTTTTGCGCCCAGAGTTCGCGGTCGAGACCGCCCAGTGGCGAGCCGCGATAGCCGGAAACGAGAGCAGCGGTGTTATGGCCGGCCGCCTGATCGAGACGCCGCTGCTCCATCAACAGCCGCAACAGGGCCTGAATGCCCGTCAGAAGGACCGGCTGATCCAAATCGGCAAAGCGCGATTCCAGGGTTATGGCGGCGCGCTCGAGACCGATGTCCATGGATGTTGTCCCTTCTCGGTTTCCCGTAATCTTACATAGTAGGTATGGCAGCGTGGGAAAGCTTGCCATAGTGACCCCGGCGGAGTGTCATTTTTGGCAGGAACGGTCACAACGCCGCGGGCAGAGCATGATCGCGTGGAGCGGAACGTCCCAGGCGCGTGAATTATGCGATCAAACAATGAGGCAGACCAGTTTTGGCGGCATAGCCGGCCTGAAAAATGGTCTGAGGCAAGGATGGGTCGATGGAGTTGGACCGGCTGGACCTGGCGATCCTGGATCACCTTCAGGCCAGCGGACGGGCCACGGCACAGGAACTGAGTGATGCCGCACATCTGTCTCCGTCGTCCTCACACCGGCGGCAAAAGCTGCTGGAGGAAGGCGGAGTCATCAGCGGCTATGTGGCGTTGCTGGACCAGGACAAGGTGGGTCTGCCGATCAACGTGTTCGTGACCGTCAAGCTGGCAATCCACACCGATGAGGCTTTGCGCACGTTCGAGCGGACGATCGAGGCGTGCCCGGAGGTCATGGAGATGTACGAGATGACGGGCGCCAATGACTACCTGCTGCGGGTCGTCGCCGCCGACGTGGCCTCCTATGAGGCGTTTCTACGCGGACGGCTGACGCACATTCCGGGGGTACGCTCGTTCGAGTTGGCGCTGGCGCTGAAGCGCCTGATTTACCGGACCAACCTGCCGCTGCGGCAAGGCGGGCGGTGACGATTGCCTCTCCTCCGAGCTACGGAACCATTGTCGAACGCTCCGGACGGTGAATCTCGAACCCGGCAGTCGCACTGCGCGGGCCGGGCTGACAGCACCGCCGTGTAGGTGATCGGTCATAGCGCGCCCCTGCCGATCCTGGACCCTCTGGACACAAACCTCCCGCGATCGCCAAACTCATGCGGCGGAACAAAGGAGTTCGCTCAATGACGATTATCGATTTACAGGTCCATGCCTACGAGGCGAATACCGCGAAACGGCCCTGGCACAGTGTGCCGAACTGGCCTGATCACGTCACGGGCGACGAGATGGTGGCGGCGATGGACAAAGTCGGCGTCGACGGCGCGATCTTCATCTCCTCCTTCTCCATGTACCGCTACGACGCCAGCTACGCGGTGGAAGTGCAGCGGGCCCATCCCGACCGCTTAGCCATCGTCAAGCCGGTCGACCCGGACGACCCGGATGTGACTGACGTCATCCGGGACTGGAAGCAGACGCCGGGCGCGGTCGGAATCCGCATCATGCTGCCCAAAGAGGTAGGCCGCGATCCGAACGACCCGGGCCTCGATCGGATCTTGCGCGCGGCCGTCCGTCATGATTTCCCGGTCAATATTCTGTGCTGGGACAACCTGGACGTGGGCACCGCGCTCATCGATCGCCACCCCGACACGCGGTTCATCATCGACCATCTGGGCATCCTGCAGCCGCGCGTGCCCCCCGCGCCGCCGCAGCCCTGGGTCGACCTCCCGAAGGTCCTTGACCTCGCCAGGCGCCCGAACGCGGTGATCAAGATTAGCGGTGCCTGCACACTGTCCCGCGAGCCTTATCCTTTTGCCGACATCTGGGACCCGCTGGCTCGCGTTTTCGACGCCTGGGGTTTCGACCGCTGCCTTTGGGGCACGGACTGGACACGGGCGTTTGCCGTCGTCAACTACGAGCAGGCCGTCGAGCCCTTCCTACACACCGACCGCCTGACCGACACCGAACGGGCAACACTCATGGGCGGCGCCTGCGCCAAGGCGTACGGGTGGTCACCCCGGAAATCGTAGTATTCCCAGGCGGTCCGTCGGTTTCACAATGCAGTAGACGCGAGCCAGCTATCGGCGGCGGCCCTTACGGTCGGATCATGTCGTGGCCGCACGCGGAGCAGCGGCTGCCGCGATGTCCGGCGGCTGATTCCCGCTGCGGGCAGGCCGCACGGCGGTGAACTCTCGGACTATGTGAGAGCCAAAGCAGCGACCACTTGCGGCAATAGCGAACGATCTCCGACCGCTATGATGCGGCCATCTCCGTCAGTGCGGGGCGAGTTCCCCAGCCAGTCGGTGACGCTGCCACCGGCACCCTCCACCACCGGCAGCAGCGCCGCCCAGTCCCATGGCTTGAGATCACGCTCAACGATCACATCGATCTGGCCAAGCGCCAGCAAGCCGTAGGCGTAGCAGTCACCGCCCCAGTAGGTGCGCCTGACCTGGGTCGCCAACCCGCGCCAGCGAGGCCAGTCGCCGGCAAACATGTCCGGCGTGGTGCAGGAGAGTTCGGCGTGGGCAAGATCCGCCACAGGCGCGGGTGCCCGCCCGCCCCCCCAGCTTACCCGCGAATGTCGTTGGCCGGCCGGCGACGCCGATCCAGCGTTCGCCGGTGACCGGCTGATCGATGATGCCGATCAGCGGCGTATCGCCATCCAGCAGCGCGACCAAGGTGCCGAACGTCGGGCGGCCAGTGATGAAGGCGCGTGTGCCGTCGATAGGGTCCAGCACCCAGCGCCGGCGAGCCGAGGGACGTTCAAGGCCGAACTCCTCGCCGAGGATGCCGCAGTCGGGGCAACGCTCGCCCAGTATCGCCCGCATCGCCTGCTCGGCGTTCCGATCCGCCGCGTGACCGGTGACTGGTCCACCTTGAGATCGGCAGCCATCGAGCCCCGGAAGAACGGCCGGATGGCGGCCCCAGCCGCATCGGCGGCGGCGATGGCGGCCGCCAGGAGCGAGTCGGTTGTGTCGCTCAGGGCGACGGCAGCGGTTCGGGGTTGTGTGACAGCGTGTGCAGGTAGTCGATCACGTCCGCCCGCTGCTGGTCATTGTTGATTCCGGCGAAGCCCATCTTGGTGCCGGGGACATAGGCGTTTGGTTTGTGCAGCCATTCATTCAGCTCGTCGTAGGTCCACGGCCCTTTTATCGCCTTCAGCCCCTCAGAGTAGCTGAAGCCCTCCATATGAGCGTGCGGTCCGCCAACCACGCCGTAAAGGTTCGGCCCGACCCCGGCTTTGCCACCCTCGTCGAAGGTGTGGCAGACGGCGCACACCTTCTTCGCCGTCGCCTCGCCGGTGGCGATATCCGCCTTGGCCAGCAGCGGCGCGATCGGCGGCAATTCCGCCGGCTTCGGCGCTGCTGCCTCCGATGCGGCCGGCGCACCCTGGATCTCGATGGCGGGCTTTTCCAGTGGCCTGACATGGACCAGGTTCACGCCGATCAGCCCGGTCAGAAAGAATACAATGCCCGCCACCAGGACAGCCGCAATCGCCTTGTTCACTTCCATGCTGTTCATGCGGCTTTGACTTCCTGATCCGATGAAGGCGGCAACGGCCGCGGTTTTCTATTCGAGACACAGGACACCGGCCCACCGTTGCACCGTGGATCGGCGCATCCTTAAACTGACGGCACCATAGGGAAACGAAAACCGCACTTCAACCCGCCTCGGCGCGTGCTACGCTTCGTCGAGCGATCGGCCGCAGAACCAGCCGAAGGAAACAATCCCGCTTGAATCCAATCGTCGTGATCCCCGCCCGCATGGCGTCGACGCGACTGCCAGGCAAGCCGCTGGCCGACATCAACGGCAAGGCGATGATCGTCCACGTGCTCGATCGCGGGCGCGAGGCCGGCATCGGGCCGGTCGCCGTGGCCTGTGGCGATCCCGAGATCGTCGCGGCGGTGCGTGCGGCAGGCGGTCGGGCAGTGCTGACCGATCCCGCGCTGCCGTCCGGTTCGGATCGGGTGCACGCCGCGCTGGCCGACCTTGACCCGCATCGCCACCATGACGTCGTGGTCAACCTGCAGGGCGATTTCCCGACCCTCGACCCGGCGGCCCTGCGACTTGTCATTACCCCGCTGTCCGATCCGACGGTCGATATCGGCACTCTGGTCGTGCCAATCCGTGATGAGGTCGAAGCCACCACCGTCTCGTTCGTCAAAGCCGCCTGCGCCTTCGCAGACGATCAGTGCGATCGCTCCGGCACTGTACTTCTCCCGTCAGGCGATCCCCTGGGGTCCGGGGCCGCGGTGGCATCATATTGGGATCTACGCCTACCGGCGGACTGTGCTCGACCGCTATGTTTCGTTGCCGCCAAGTCCGCTGGAGCGGCGCGAGAATCTGGAGCAATTGCGGGCGCTGGAGAATGGGATGCGAATCGCCTGCGTGCGCATGGAACATGGTCCGTTCGGGGTCGACACCGCTAGAGGACCTCGAACGCGCCCGCGCGGCCATGGCCGGTGCGCGCCCTGCGAATCGCTCCTATCCACCGCGTTCAAACCGTGAGCGGCGTAATCGCTTTCCAGGGTGTCGCCGGCGCCTATTCGGATTTGGCCTGTCGTAGCGCCTATCCGGCGATGACGACGCTGCCCTGCACCTCCTTCGAGGCGGCCATCGACGCGGTGCGCGACGGCAAGGCCCAACTTGGCATGCTGCCCTGCGAGAACAGCCTGGCCGGCCGGGTGTCCGATATCCACCATCTGCTGCCGGAGTCGGGGCTTTTTATCATTGGCGAGCAGTTCCAGCGGGTCGAGCACTGCCTGCTCGGCGTCAACGGCGCCACCATCTCGGACATCAGGCGTGCCCATTCGCACTCGGTCGCGCTCGGGCAGGTGCGCCGCATCCTGCAGGACCTCAATCTGACCCCGGTGGTCGAGGCTGACACCGCCGGCGCCGCGCAGCTCGTCGCCGCCTGGGGAAAAAAGGAGGACGCCGCTATAGCGTCCTCATTGGCCGCGGAAATCTATGGCCTGCGGATACTGCGCGCGAATGTCGAGGATGCGGCGCACAACACCACCCGTTTCTACGTCGTGGCGCCGCAACCTGCCGCGCATGAGCCGGCGACGCCGCGGCTGATGACCAGCTTTGTCTTCCGCGTCAGGAACGTTCCAGCGGCGCTGTACAAAGCATTGGGCGGGTTCGCCACCAATAACGTGAATATGACCAAGCTCGAAAGCTACATGCTCGGCGGCGAATTCACCGCGACCCAGTTCCTGTGCGACGTTGAGGGCCATCCTGAACAGCCTGGCCTGCGCCGCGCACTGGACGAACTGTCCTTCTTTTCCACCGAGACCCGCGTACTCGGCGTCTACCCGATGGCGGCGTTTCGACTTTCCCAGGGATCGTCCGCGAAACTGGCCGAATGAAATCGGTTCGCTGAGGGCGCGCCTTGCCTGGGTGGTTTGTACGCGTCGTTTCAATCGCCGCGCCGGGATGACCTGCCGCCGGCGCTTCGCGATTCGATTGCCGCGTAACCTTCGGCGCCGACGCGCGTTCAGCCTGCATCCGGCAACAGGAGCAGTTCATGGCAAGCCTTGATGACACCACCAATCCTTCCGGCCATCTGATCGGTGCCAGCCAGGTCCAAGGCACCACCGTCTACGATCTGGCCGGCGAAAAGCTGGGCTCGCTCGAGGATGTGATGCTCGACAAGCAGAGCGGACGCATCGCCTATGCGGTATTGAGCTTCGGCGGCATCCTGGGGATCGGCGGTCAGTATCATCCGCTGCCGTGGGAAAAACTTAGCTATGATCCGGAACAGGGTGGCTATGTCGTCGATGTCGACCGCGAAACGCTGGAGGGCTCGCCGTCATTCACTGACGAGGCGACCGCGAACTGGAATGACGAGGCATGGAGCCGAAATGTTTACACCTATTATGGTGTCAACCCGTTCTGGGATGTCGTTCCTTAGCTCGCAGACGCCGCCGCGGCTGCCACGCGTATGAAGCCGCGTGCTGCCCTCACCTTGTGCCCGCCGGCCGAGCAACGGCCGCGAGAAAAGCAGGGTTGTCCAGCATCTGATCCACGGCGCGGTTCAGCACCGTCTGTGACAGCGCCTGTAAATCGGCGATTTCCGCAAAGATCCCAGTCTGAAAAAACTTCATATCCGATTGATGGTCGGTGACCTTGTCTTCGAAAACCGTTGTGCCGGCGTTATCTGTCACGGAGAACGTTAGATCGATCCTGGCCGTCCGGCCAAGGATCATGTCGGCATCGAACTTGCGCAATACTACCTGCAGTTGAAACTTGATTGTCCCGGTGTTGCCAGCAGCCCACGAACACGTAGGCCTTCGATGAAGGCGTCGGCGACTTCATCCTTGACCGGCTTCGCGGTGTCGAGCGTCTTGATCGGATTGCCGAAGCCCCCCATGATCGTCGCCAGGCGGGCAGGTGCCTCCTTTCGTTGGTCCACGACCGTTACGGCGCCAACGGACGCGACGGAGCCGGTCTGGACCGTTCTGGTGGGCACATAGTGCAAGCTGCTGACGGTGTTGCTGCATGCACAAAGTACGAACAAGGCGGCAAGAATCAGCAATGTCCGCATCTGCGTCCTCCATTCGATCGATACGAAGCAAGTGCGGCGATTTCAAAGCCCGCCATTCTTTGGATCAGCCGCCGTAGCCGACGTCGGACCAAAAATCACCCTAGAAACAATGTTTTGTTGGTGTCCTCTTGGTATCGAAAATTCGAGGAGTGCCGTTAACAAGGTATGGCCGACGAACTTTCGCATCGGGACATTAGACCATTAATCCATAGTAGCGGATTCCACGCATCAGAAACCGCTTACACTTGATTGCGATCGGATACCAGTAGCCGAGCGCAAAGAAGCGCCGGTCGCCATTCGAGCGCGTGTTGCGGCGCGATTCGGCTATCTCGTTCCAAAAGCGACGTATCGCGCTTCAGTGCTGCGCGATACCAGCCCCTGAACCAACCGGGAGAATTTTACTCCGATGAACGCCGATGTTGCGTGGCGTCGTCAAACCGCCCAATATGTTCTCGGTTAACAATGGATCGGGGCAAATGAGCGCAACTGTCATAAACCTTATAATCTCACTCATATCGGGGGCGGCGGGTGGCAACATTGTCGGTAGCCTGCTGAAGCAGTTCAATCTCGGACCGGTGGGGAACAGCGTGGCGGGCATCATCGGCGGCGGTCTTGGCGGCCAGCTGCTGGGGATGTTGACCGGTGGTGGCATGGCAGCCGGGGCACCCGGCAGTGCCGATATGGCAGGTGGCATGGATATCGGAACAATCATCAGCCAGATCGTGGGCGGCGGTGTAGGCGGCGGCATCCTGATGGTCATCGTGGGCTATATTCGCCAAATGATGGGCGGACAGACAAAGTAACCCTTCCAGTTTTCGCGGGTCGAAAATGGCCCTCTGCCGAGGCCGGAGCGCACTCGATAATGTTAAAAACGGACCGAACGGTAACATATCGATGAAATACCGATAGAACGCACCGCTGGGGGGCTTGCTGCAAGCCCCATGTCGACAAGAAGAGACCTTGATGCTCCGTGGATTCGATTGGTTGCCGCGGCCGTCTCGCGGTGGTCGCGCTCGCGATCACTGCCCAGCGGACGAGCAATGAGCGGTCAGATCAATTTCGCCTCGAACGGCGGCAACAGATCAGGTGCCTCGAATTCCACGACCCAAAGATCGGGATCGAACTTCGCCTGACGCTGCACGTAGGCGTCTGCGCTCTCCTGGTCGACGGCAGCGGGTCCGGTTGATCGCATCCAGGCCAGATCGCCGGACGCCGAGCGCATTTGGGACAATACGCAAAGCCCTTCGCGGCCGCGCAGGACAAGGAGCACGCCGCCCGAGTCGGCGTCCCCCTTGCGCAGCACAGCGCCCGGGCGACCGTTCAGATCACCCATTCTCAACGCCATGCTGACCCAGATCCCTGCCTTGACGCGAGGCTCGCTCACCGGCCGGTCCACGTTGGGTTACGACTCACCTGCCGATAATCCGGCGGGCGATCGCCATGCGGTGGACCTCGGACGGGCCTTCGTAGACCCGCATCGTGCGAACTTTCTGTGCCATCAGTTGCAGCGGCAGTTCCTTCGCCACACCCATCGCGCCAAACGCCTGCATCGCGTGATCAACGACCTCGGTTGCCATTTCGGTGCCGAATAGTTTCACCATCGAGGCCTCCATTCGGATATCCCCACCCGCATCCGCCTTGCTGGCCGCGTCGTAGATCATCAGCCGGCAAGCGTGGATTTTCGTCGCGGCATCGGCGATCCACCACTGTATCGCCTGGCGGTCGGCCAACCGCTGGCCGAAAGTCACCCGCTGCTTGGTGTGCTCCACCATCATGTCGAGTGCACGCCGCGCCATGCCGACGCACCAGGCGCCGATCTGCAGCCGGCGGACCGTCAGGCGAAGCTGCATCGGCGCATAGCCCTTACCCTCGACGCCCAGCAATTGCTTCCCAGGCACGCGGCAGTCCTCGAACACCAGTTCGTAGGTCCGCTGACCGCCAAGCATGGGAATTTCGCGCTCGATGATGAAGCCGCGTGTGTCGCGCTCGACGATGAAGGCTGTGACGCCTTCCGAACGTTTGCCCTCGCCGGTGCGGGCCATGACGATGACGAAATCAGCCTGCGGCACCCGGCTGACCCAGATCTTGCGGCCGTTGATGACCCAGTCGCCGTCTTTCTTCACCGCGCGGGTGGTCATGCCGGCGGGATCGCCTCCCGCGCCGGGTTCGGATATTGCGATCGCGGAATGTGCCTCGCCGCGGGCGTAGGGCTCGAGATATTTCTGTTTCTGCTCCTCGCTCGCCACCGCGATCAGCATGTGGAGATTGGGACTGTCGGGCGGAAAGGTGAAGGAAACGCAGGTGCGGCCCAGCTCCTCGTGGACGCCGACCAGGGCGGAGTATGGCAGATTGGCACCACCATATTCTTCCGGCACGTCCAGCCCCCAGAGGCCCAAGCTCCTTGCATTTGGCGAGCAACGGTGCCTCCTCCTCCGGAGACAGGCCCGATGGCTGACCGGCCATCTCTCTGGCGAGCACACCCTTCTCCAGCGGGATGACCTCGCGATCAATGAATTTCGCGACCAGGTCGTGCAGCATCCGGTGCTCTTCGGGCAGTTCAAACATTCACTCGCGTCCTAATTGGTTGCTAGTCCGTACCGGTGCTTGTCGATGGTGCGTTGACTGACCGTCCCGCGCTCAGCGCCCGACGAACCGAGGTCGGCGTTTTTCCATGAATGCGGTCCGACCCTCCTTGTAGTCAGCGCTGTTGAAGCATATCTCGCCCATCCGTTTGATCGCCCCCATGTCCCGCTGACTTTCGTCCTTCAACATTTCGTTGATCGTCAGTTTCGAAGCTGCGACGGAAAGCGGGGCGTTGTCGGCGATGGTGCGGGCGATGTCGAGCACAACATCGTCCAACGCCGCCTCTGTCGTCATCCTGTTGATCAGCCCGATCCGCTCGGCCTCGGCGGCATCGATACGCTTGGCGGTGTAAAGGATCATGCGCGCGTGCGCCGGCCCCACCAGATCGATTAACCGCTTCACCGCATCCGGAGCATAGGCGATCGAGAGGCGCGCCGCCGGGATGCCGAACTGGCTGTCGGCGGAGGCAATTCGAAGGTCGGTCGCCATCGCGATCGCCAGCCCCCCGCCCATGCAGAAACCGCGAATGCGGGCCATGATCGGCTTTCGGAACGCATTCAGCTTATCGCGTCCGACGCCGGTCGCGCGATCATATTCCACCTGCGCATCGGCACTGTTGCGGTTTTTTTCAAACTGACTGATATCGGCGCCCGAAACGAACGCCTTGTCGCCGGCGCCGGTCATCACCACAACGCTCATCGTGCCGTCCTCGCCGAACTCGTCGAGGATCTCGCCCATGCCGCTCCACATCTCCATCGACATGGCGTTGCGTTTTTCCGGCTGGTTGAAGGTGATCAGGCCAACGCCGTCGTGCTTCGCCGCCAGCATCTTGCCGCCCGCGTATTGGCGGGTCTCCGCGTGGTCCGGCAGCATCTCAGATCACTCCCTTCTGTCGCATGTCCGCGAGCTCCGCATCTGTGTAGCCGACGCCTTTCAGTATTTCATCGCCATGTTCGCCGGCGTCAGGCGCGTGGGTCCGGATCGCCTTGGAGAAGCCGGAGATGTTGATCGCCGAGGCGACCACCTCCTTTTCTCCGACGTAAGGACTTTGCATCTTTGTTGCCATTCCGAGATGCTTGACCTGCGGATCGGCGAAGACCTGGTCGATCGAATAGATCGGGCCGCAGGGGATGCCGTTGGCCTCGAATAGCTCGATCCAGTGCTCCGACGGTTTCGTCTGCGTGATTTCACCGATCGCGGCGTTGATGGCCTTGCGGTCGTTGCTGCGACCGATCTGGGTCTTCCACTCCTCGCGTTCGAGCCAGTCCTTCCGCCCGATGGCCTCGCAGAAGCGGGTGAACACGCGCGAGGAACTGGCGGCGATGTTGATGTGACCGTCGCTGGTCGGGAACACACCGGTGGGGATGCCGGTCGGATGATCGTTGCCGGCCTGGCCGGCGACCTCGCCCTCCATCAGCCACCGGCTGGCCTGGAAGTCCAGCATGAAGACCTGCGCTTCCAGCAGCGACGTGGTGACCCAGCGGCCGACCCCGGTTCGTTCCCGGTCGAACAGCGCCATCATGCAGCCCAGGGCTAGTAGATTGCCCGCGGTCAGGTCGTCGACCGGAATGCCGACGCGCATCGGGCCGCGGCCGGGCTCGCCGGTGATCGACATCAGGCCGCCCATGCCCTGGGCGATCTGATCGACGCCGGCACGCGGACCATAGGGACCATCCTGGCCGAAGCCCGAGATACTGCCGTAGACGATGCGGGGATTGATTGCCTTCACGTCGTCGTATGAGACCTTCAGCCGGTGCTTCACGTTGGCCCGCATGTTCTCCAGGATGACGTCGGCAGTCTTGGCCAGACGCATGAACGCCTCGTGGCCCTCTGTCGCCTTCAGATTCAGTGTTACCGCCCGCTTGTTACGGTGCAGGTTCTGAAAGTCGAAGCCATGGCGGCGGCCGGCGACATCCTCGCCCTCGCTCGCGGGCGGCTCGATGCGGATCACGTTCGCGCCCCAGTCGGCGAAATGCCGGACGGCGGTCGGGCCGGCGCGCGCCAGGGTTAGATCGAGGACGGTGATGCCGTTCAGCGGCAGGCGGGTCTCGGCTGGCGGCGAATGCCGCCTTGTCAGCGGGGCTCTCGGGCATGCTTGCAATCCTCCTGGGCGCGTGCCGGTGGATCATCGGCCGGTCTAGCCATTTCCTCAAGAGTGCCCGCGTTACGACCCATTGATCGCCACGAGATCGGCATTCGGCTGCCGAGCGTGAGATTGGGGGCAAGGTCACTGTCGCTTGCGATCGTCCGGGCCGACGAGGGACCGTTCCCGCGATTGCCATGTCACGATCGCCGTTTCCTCGGCCCCGCGTCGCTTGCCTTAAAACGGTCGTCGTCCACTCCCGCTCAACATCCTGGTCGCGACGCCCTGAACAAGAGTAGCAATTCCGACAAAGAACGCCATTCTGCAGCAAAGAACTTCAGGTAAATAAAACCGGCGGCCGTTGGAATAAGATGCACACCGGAGCGTCTACAATCCAACTGACACAAGCCGAAGTTCGTCGGCAACTGGGGATCCAGGGAAAGGACCGCACGGATGCGAAGTGCTTTTGGACCGCCTCTAACGAGCCACGTTTCCAGGCGCCGACGTCTCGGCATTCACGCACGACACTCTCATGGGCGAGCAAGCATTCAGGTCTCGACGCATCCACCATCATCCCATCCAAACCCGATATCGATGGTCCAGACCCGCTTTGTGTCGTGGGCGGTCGCTTTGAATTGCTTTCGCCCATCGCTGCTCCGCGGCTAGGCAAGATCGCGCTCAGCGGAACGTTTGACAGCGCTAGTTATACGTCAAACTGCGCCGAGCCGTTTCTAACGGTTTCATAGTTAGTCCGGAATGGTCTGACGAAGCCCCCGATCGGTCCGGGCACTCTGGCTTCCCGTTGCGATCTTTTGCCAGCCAGATCGTTTCAGCTGCGTCAATCCCGACTGATCAAGGTTCGGCCTCGCCCCGCACCTGCTCGCCTCGCGGCCTCTCGCCGATGCCTAGAAACGTCTCCATCGGGCAGCCGATGTGTGGCCGGCAGTCAACATCTGCCTCGTGCGGCCCCACCGCGATCGGGTGGGGACCCTCTATTTCATTAGAGAAAGGGAATAATCGGAATGAATCTCTCATGTCGAGCCAGGAGTATGATACGCGTCGCTCTGGCCTGTAGTTTGCTGTTGGCCGCTGCGCCATTGGCTCAGGCTGACGACAGCGAGGAGCCTGATGGCCAATGGACGATGGGCGGCCAGAACCTGAACAATTGGAGGAACCAGGAAAAAACCGTCCTCAGCCCGTCTAACGCTACGAAATTAAAAGCGAAATGGACCTTTACGACAGGTGGCGATGTGACAGCGACGCCCGCGGTCGCCAACGGCGTCGTCTATTTTCCGGACCTCGCCGGCAACTTCTATGCGGTTGACGCCGAGACCGGAACTGTTCGCTGGAAGGCCATGGTTGCCGACTGGACCGGCGTTCCAAAGGACTTTGCCAGGAACGACCCCCTCATTTCCGGTAACATGCTCATCCTGGGTGATCAGGCCGGCACCCTTGCAACATGGGACGGCAAGCAGATAAACGGGGCCGGAGCAAACCTGATCGCCGTGAATGCCCGCACCGGCAAGTTGATCTGGATGTCTCAGGTCGAGAAATTTCCTGCTGCCATGATCACCAGCTCCCCAGTCGTTCACGATGGCATCGTGTATGTCGGGGTGGCGTCAAATGAAGAGGCCCTCGCGGACGTCAAGGGTTTTCCATGCTGCGTATCGCGCGGCAGCGTGGTCGCGCTAGATGTTCGAACCGGGAAAAAGCTCTGGCAGACCTATATGGTGCCGGACAACCATGGTGCACTCGGTGGCTATAGCGGCGGCGCGGTCTGGAACTCCACGCCCGTTATCGATCCGAAGCGACACTCGCTTTATGTCGGAACCGGAAACAATTATTCGGTCCCGACCGCGGTGGAGCAATGCTTCAAAAATAATCCAAGTAACAAGTTCTGCACCGATCTGGCTGACTATTTTGACTCAGTGCTGGCGCTGGACCTGAAGACCGGAGCGATCAAATGGGCCAACCGTGCCCTTGCCTATGACGCCTGGAACGTGAACTGCATCATCTCCAATCCACCGGGCCCCGTCCCTGGCGCGGACTGCCAGACTCCCGCCGGACCGGACTACGACTTTGGCGGGGTCGGTCCCAATCTGCTTTCAATCGGCAGCGACGGCAAGGCCCGGGACATTCTGGGGGTCGGCGAGAAGAGCGGCGTATACTGGGCGTTCAATCCGGATGACGGCACAACGATCTGGAGCACTCTGGTCGGCCCAGGGTCGTCACTGGGAGGCATCGAGTGGGGCACGGCAACCGACGGCGAGCGTATCTACGTCCCCATTTCAAACTCGAGAAGCACGACCTATGCACTTCAGCCCTCCAATGCATCGGTCAACAGCGGCTCGTGGGCCGGACTTGACCCGGCGACGGGAAAGTTGCTGTGGCAGACGGCAACGCCCGGCATGTGCTCCACCAAGGTCAGCGGCGTCGAACAAGGTTGCATGGGGCTTGGACCGGCAAGCGTCGCCGGGGGCGTCGTTTTTGTCGGCTCGATGGACCCGAATCCAGCCAATCCAACAATGTTTGCCCTGGATGCCGGCAGCGGAAAGGTCCTGTGGTCGTTCGTGACCGGAAGTTCGGTCAACGCCGGGCCGGCGATCGTCGGCGGTTCGGTCTATTGGGGTTCGGGCTATGGTCACCTCGGGCCGACCCTCGGGACGCCGAACAACAAGCTGTTCGCCTTCTCGGTTGACAAAAGCGGAGGTCATTAATTCCTGCACCGGAACCATCCGGCGCTGATCGGCAGGGGGCCGTCCTTCACCGGACGGCCTTCGCCGTTGCGTCGGAACCGTCGTCCCGACCCCCTCAGCCGAGCAGCGTCGTTACGCCGCCCGGATCGCCAACTTCAGGCTCGACAGGCCACGCAGCGTATTGTTGTAGCGCCGCTTCGGCTCCTCGGTCATTTCGATCGAGGCGACCTTGCGCGCCAGGGCGCCCAGCACCGCGTCTCGCCTCCAGGCGGGCCAGCACCGCGCCGACGCAGCCGTGGATGCCAGCGCCGAAGCCGACATGGCCGGCCGAGCGGCGGGTGATATCGTAGGTATCCGGTTGTTCCCACCGTCGCGGATCGCGATTGGCCGCACCCAGGAACATCAGCACCTTGCAGCCCTCGCCGATGGCCTCGCCACCGATCTCGACCGCTCGGGTCGTGGTGCGGAAGAAGGTCTGCACCGGGCTCTCGAGCCGTATCGCCTCCTCGAACGCCGAACGCGCCAGTGTCGGGTCGGCCCGCAGGCGCTCGTATTGCGCGGGAAATCGCGCCAGGCAATACAGCGATGCACCAAGGCCGTTGACCGTCGTGTCGACGCCCGCCGTCAGCAGCGAACGCACCAGCACCTCGGCCTCCGCCACGGTGACCTCGCCACGGTCAGCGGCCGCATGGATCACCGCGCCGAAGCCGGTGGATGACAACGCATCGCGCCGCGACTGTGCCTGCACCCACTCCAACACCGGCGCGGCGTCTGCGACCGCCGCCTGAAACCAGGCGTTGCGGGGGCCAAACGAATTGAACACCATATTGCCGTAGGGCAACAGAAAGCGCCGGTTCTCCGGCGGCATGCCGACCGCGTCGGGAAACACGGTCAGCGGATATGCCTCGGCCAGATCCGGAATGGCGTCGAAGCTGCCCCGTTCCAGCAGCGTGTCGATCAGCGCGTCCGCGGCAGCGGCAAAACCCTCCCGCAAGGCGCGGACCGCCGGCGGCGACAACACCTGGTCCATCAACCCGCGGGTCCGGTCGTGCAGCGGTGGATCGGCCTCCAGCAACAGGCTGGGCAACCGCCACGGCTTCTCCTTCGCAAAGTCGGAAAGGCCAACCCCGCGAGCCGATGAGTAGCTTTGCCAGTCCAGCAGCACCGCCCGCACTTCGTCGTATCGCGCGACCGCGTAAATGTCGTAGCCGGCCAGACGCACCACCGGCCCGGCGTCCCGCATCGCCGCATGGGCCGGGAACGGGTCGTCGAAGAACACCCGGGAAAACGGATCGATGTCGAGAACCGGAATGGTCATGTGTCTGCCTCCCCGTCTGGCCTTCCTCCGGCGCGGGAGGCGGTGCGGCACTATGCACTTCGGGCCCCCGGCGCCATAGTCCCGGGCGCCGAGCAAGGATGTGTCCTGGATGCAGTTGCCGTCGATCGTGCCGCCGCCGCATGGACAAGCCTGGCCCGAGGCCTCGGCCGACGTGGCAGGCATGAACTGGATGTGGCTGGAGGAGGCCGCCCGCTTCGCGGCCGAGAACGAAACGCCGTGGCCCTACGACCTGCGCCTGCATCTGGAGAGCGGCTATTTCGAACCGCCGCCGTTCAACGAGATCCTGGGTCCGGTGCGGCCACGCGGCCCCGCCAACGGCATGGTGCTGCGCCGCGGCCACAAGATCGCCTCCTGGGGCGACACCGACCAGGTCGACTTCACCTTCTCCGCCGCCAAAAGCTATCTGAGTCTGCTGGCCGGCATCGCGGTCATGGACGGACTGATCGCTGACCTGGATGAGCCGGTCGGTCGCACGGTGCACGACGGCGGTTTCGACAGCGCACAGAACCGCGGCGTCACCTGGCGGCATCTGTTGCAGAACACGTCGGAATGGACCGGCGAACTGTTCGGCAAATCCGACCTGATCGACCACAACCGGAACCTCGGGCTGGAAGGCAAGGCACGCAAAGGCGACGAACGGCCGCTGCGGTCGCCGGGCGGGCACTGGGAATACAACGACGTCCGCGTCAACCGCCTGAGCCTGGCGCTGCTGCGCCGCTTTCGCCGTCCGCTGCCGGAGGTGTTCGCGGAACGCATCATGCAGCCGATCGGTGCGTCCACGGACTGGTCCTGGCACGGCTACAGCACGTCCAGCGTCGAGATCGACGGCCGGTTGATCGAGAGCGTCTCGGGCGGCACCCACTGGGGCGGCGGCGTGCTGATCCACGCCGAGGACCAGGCTCGTATCGGTCTGCTGATGCTGCGCCGCGGCGACTGGGGCGGAAGGCGCATCCTGCCGGAAAGCTGGATCGCCGAAACGTTGCGGCCCTGCGCGCTGAACCCCAACTACGGCCTGCTGTGGTGGCTGAACACCGGGCACGGACGTTACAAAAGCGCGCCGGAGGCCAGCTTCTTCGCCTCCGGCGCCGGCGGCAACCTGACCTGGGTCGCGCCGCGGGAAGAACTGGTCGCGGTGCTGCGCTGGACCGATCCGACCGCGATCGACACATTCATCCGTCTCATCATGCAGGCAATCGAACAATGAACAGCTTTGCAACGATCACCGTCGAGCATCCCCGCGAGCACATCGTGCTGGTCACGCTGAACCGGCCGGAGGTCGCGAATGCGATGAACACCCAGATGGGGCTGGACCTGCTGGCCGTGTTCGACGGTTTCTGCGCCGAACCGAACCGGCAGCGCTGCATTGTGATCACCGGCGCCGGAACGAAAGCGTTTTGTGCCGGTGGCGATCTGAAGCAGCGCAACGGCATGACCGACGTGCAATGGCAGGACCAGCACCTGATTTTCGAGCGCATGATCCGCGCCATGATCGGCTGCCCGGTGCCGATCATCGCCGCGGTGAATGGTGCCGCCTACGCGGGCGGCATGGAGATCTCGCTGTGCTGCCGACTTCATCTACGCCGCCGAAAACGCCCGCTTCGCCCTGACCGAGGTGACGCTCGGCATCATGCCCGGGGCTGGAGGAACGCAGAACCTGCCGCGTGCGGTCGGTGTGCGCCGAGCGAAGGAACTTCTGCTGACCGGGCGGCCGTTTTCGGTGCAGCAGGCGCTGCGAATGGGGCATGGTCAACCGCATCTGCGCGGCGGACAATCTGCTGGCGGAGGCGCTGGACACCGCCTCGGTGATCGCCGGCAACGCGCCGATTTCCACGCGCCAGATCAAGCAGTCGGTGAACATGGGCCTCAACATGGACCTGCCGAGCGGCATGATGTTCGAGATCGAGGCCTATAACCGCATGGTGCCGACCGAAGACCGACGTGAGGGCATCCGGGCATTCAACGAAAAGCGCAAGCCGGTCTACCAGGGTCGTTGAAAGGGAAACGACAATGAACGCGATCAGCGATATCCAAAGCGGCAAGGGCCTCACGCGCGCCTTGGTCGAACAGGCCCGTGCTCTCAACTTCGACGACATTCCCCCACAGCCCGCATCTGGGCTCGACAGTGCATCCTGGATTATTTCGGCTGCGCGCTGGCCGGCGCGTCGGACGAACTGGTAGACGATCCTGCTGGCCGAAATGCAGGAGCAGGGCGGCCGTGAAGTCGCCACGGTGCTGCGGCCATGCCGCACGCTGCCCGCTGCCTCGGCGGCACTGGTCAACGGCGCCGCATCGCATGCGCTGGATTTCGACGACGTCAACCTGGCGATGCCGGGCCATCCGTCCGTTGCCATCCTGCCGGCGCTGCTGGCCTTGGCCGAGGAGCGCGCTTCCTCGGGTGCCGACGTGCTGACCGCCTTTGTTGCGGGATACGAACTGCAGTGCCGGATCGGCCGGACCATCGCGCCTGGTCATTACGATGGGCTGGGCTTTCATGCCACCGCCACCGTGGGCAGTTTCGGCGCCGCGGCAGCCTGCGCGCATCTGCTGGGGTTGGACAGCGTACAGTTCGCGATGGCGCTGGGGATCGCTGGCGACCCAGGCGGCGGGGCTGAAATCGATGTTCGGCACGATGTGCAAGCCGCTGCATGCCGGGAAGGCAGCGTATCACGGTCTGATGGCGGCGAAACTGGCGGCACGCGGCTTCACCAGCCGCACCGACGCGCTTGAATGCGACCAGGGTTTCGCCCGCACCCACAGCCCTGACTTCAACCCGCGATCGTGCGTTCGATACGCCCCCGCACGGTTGGTGGATCGTCAACAATCTCTTCAAGTACCATGCCTCCTGCTACATGACCCATGCACCGATCGAAGCGGCACGGACGTTGCGGGAGCAGCACGATATCGTTGCCGGACCAGGTGCGAGCGGATCAGCGTCCGGACGGACGAGGCCTGCGACCGGATCTGCAACATTCCGGCGCCAGTCACCGGACTGGAGGCGAAATTCTCGCTTCGGCTGACCACGGCGATGGGGCTGGCAGGCGTCGATACCAGCCGGCTTTCCAGCTACTCGCCGCGAGGTTGCCGCCGATCCCGCCCTGATCGATCTGCGCGACAAGGTGGAACTCGATTTCCGCCCCGGCATTCCCGGCACCTTTGCACAGGTCAAGTTGCTGCTGAGGGACGGTTCCCGGTTCACCGCCGAGCATGATTCCGGTATTCCGGCGACCGACGTGACACAGCAGGGCGAGCGGCTGGAGGCAAAATTCGCTGCCCTGGTCGATCCGGTCGCTGGGGCCGGAGAAGACCGCGCGGCTGATCGCGGATATCGGCCGCCTGGATGCGCTGCCACAGATCCGGAATTTGCTGGAGACAACAGCCGCATAGCGCCGGACGCGCGGCCGATCCGCTTGCCTCGCACGTCGCCGCGCCCGATGATCGCGTCAGCGACAAGGGAGGAAGCGATGCGTCTCAAGGACAAGGTTGCGATCGTTACCGGCGGCGCGCACGGCATGGGCGAGGCTGAGGTTCGGTTGTTCGCCAAGGAAGGCGCCGCGGTCGTCATCGCCGACGTCCTGGAGAAGGAAGGCGAGGCGGTGGCCGCCGAGATCAATGCCGTGCAGGGGCGGGCGCGGTTCATCCGGACCGATGTGACGTCGGAGTCGGACTGGCAGCGGCTCATTGCGGAAACCATCGCGATTTACGGCCGGCTGGATATCCTTGTGAACAACGCCGGCATCAGCGGCAGTGCCGTCGGCGATCACGACGATCTGAATGGCTGGCTGAAGCTGCAGGCCGTCAATTCGACCAGCGTGTTCCTCGGCACCAAGCATGCCGCCGCGGCGATGGTGCCGAACGGACGCGGGCTCGATCGTCAACATCTCCTCCATCATGGGGTTCGTCGGTGGCTCCGACGGCCATCCGGGCTATGCGGCGTCGAAGGGCGCGGTCCGGCTCTACACCAAGGCGGCGGCGACGAAGTACGGGCCGTCACGGCGTGCGGGTGAACTCGGTGCATCCCGGTTTTATGCCGCCGATGCTGAACGCAACGAACGCCGGTATTCGGGCGTCCAAGATCGAGGCGACACCGCTGCGCCGGTTGGGCGAACCGATCGAGGTCGCCTTCGGGGTGCTGTTCCTCGCCTCCGACGAGGCATCGTTCGTGACCGGAACGGAACTGGTTATCGACGGCGGCTACATCGCACAATAGCGCAGGAGTTCTGCCCATGCCTCCGGTTCCAAACGCACAGATCCCCGGCGTCTATCATCGGCGCATCGGTGACATCGTCGTCACCGCGCTGTCCGACGGCTATCTGGACGGCACAGTGGAGGTGATGCAGAACATCACCCCCGCCGATGCAACGAAACTGCTGACTGAAAAATTCCGGCCCGGGCGGCGGACGTCGGTGAACTGCTACCTGGTCTATTCGGCCGGCCGGCTGGCCTTGATCGAGACCGGGTCCGGCGACTACCTGATGCCCACGGCGGGCAAGCTGCAGCGGAACCTGCAGGCGGCGGGAGTCGATCCGGCCGATATAGAAACGGTAATGCTGACCCATATGCATCCGGATCATTCCGCTGGTCTGACCAACCCGAAGACCGGCGAGAAGTTGTTCCCAAATGCCGAGCTGGTGGTGCATGAGAATGAACCGAGGCACTGGCTGGATGATGCGGCGATGAACCGTGCCGATGAGCGTGCCAGAAAGCTGTACTTCGAGTGCGCCCGGGAGCAGATTGCGCCCTATCACAACCAGATGCGGACTTTCGCCGGTGCGGTCGAGGTGTTTCCGGGCGTGACGTCGATGCCGATGCATGGTCACACGCCGGGTCATTCCGGGTACATGATCGCCTCCGGCGATAAGTCGTTGCTGATCTGGGGCGATATCATCCATGTGCCGGAGGTGCAGGTGCCGCGGCCGGAGGTGACGATGGTGTTCGATACCGACCCGCATATGGCGGCCGCGACCCGCAGGCGCGTGTTCGATATGGTAACGACCGACCGGCAGTTGATCGCCGGAATGCATGTGCATTTCCCCGGTTTCGCGCATCTGGTGAAGCAGGGCGACGGTTATCTGATGCTGCCGGAGCCCTGGGATCAGGCACTGGACGGATGACACCTGGGGCTGTTGCTGGCTTCGCCTGATTGTCCGGGGCGGCCTACACCCTGGCTCCGGGTCCGGCGTTCCTGGCACTGCTGGGGATTGGGGCCAGCCGCGGCCGCCAGCGCCGGGGCGCTGTTCCTGTGCGGGCATTTCGTTGGCGATGTGCTGTGGGCGTCGCTGTCACTGACCGCCGTGATCGGCGCACGGGCGATCGGCACGCTGGTTTTCGATCTGCTCGGGCTGGTGTGCGGCCTCTCTGCTGGCTCGGCGTCCGCTCGGCCGTCGCTCGCCGGGGCTGGACGGGGCGCTGACCAGCGAACCTCGGCGTCCCCTGCTGCGCGGTCTCGCGTTCGGCCTGTCCAACCCGAAGGCATATCCGGTGGCGGTGGCGATGTTCACCGCGTTGCTCGCACGTTACGCCAGCGCACTGGACTGGAACGCATTCGCACCGTTGCTGGCCGCCGCGTGCGTCGGGTTCATCGCCGCCGATGTTGTGCTGGTCTCGATCATCGGGGCCGGGGTGGTGCGCCGGTTCTACCGCCCCATGCGCTGTGGGTGACCCGCGTGTCCGGCGTGTTGTTCCTGGGGTTTGGCGTGCACGCGCTCGCCACGGCAGGCCCGGGGGTGTGGCGGAGAGCGTTTTCAAGACGAGCGCCTACTGAGTGGGGCACTTACCAGGGCTCGGGCGGCTGCTGTTCCAGCTTCAAGTGCACGGTCCTGCGTCAGTCATCGCACGAAGGCATTCAGCCGCCTGGATTTCCCGGATGGAGCCTTCCCGCGAACCGTAAAAGCGGCAATTGGGCGTCCCGGGTACCTGGATCCGAAGAGCCGTTGCGCGATTTTCGAGCGGCTCCGCGCTGCGCGGCGTCGATCGGCTGTGCCAGGCTTTAAGATAGGCTCTGTTCCGAACCGGTTGATCCCAAATCTTGGTCTTCGCTCGCCACGCAATCGACGATCGCCGCCTGTGTTGGACTGATCCCCGCATGGCCCATAATCCGCACCGAACATCTCGGGGCGGCGGCGGGCAGAGCAGCGGGAGCGACATGATTCCCCGCCATACAGCGGTCACCCGAGCGAGGTGCATTTCAATCCAAGGTCCCTTTCAAAGACGCCGCCGCAGCCAGGTCGATACGCTCCAACCATCGTGGCGCATCATCGACCGCATTACGCCCACTGCGTCAACTGTGCCGGTACCGGGTCGTCCACGTCGAGCCTCGTCCGAGCACCCGCTCCTACTTAGCCTTGCGCTGCAGACTGAAAGCAAAATCCGACCCCATTCCCCGCTTGCGGGCGAGTTCGATCCACAGCATGGCCAGCAACTCCAGCAGCCGAGCAGCGCGCAGCCCGCCCACGTCGACCGCCTCGAATCCGGCATCGGACACCAACGTCATCACTGTCCGCTTGCCGCCAGCGTCCTCTCCGCCACGAACATCGCCGGCCGGGCGGCATAGGGCCTGGTGTCCGCCATGTTCTCGAAGCCGGTCTGATTGAAAGTCTTGAATACGTGCGCCTCGGGCGCTAGAGCCGCAATCTGCTCAACCCCTGAGGTCGTGAAACCCATCGTCAGGCCGAGGCCGCCCTCGACCATCCCCAGTGGGTTCGTTGCGTCGATCAGGACCTTGCCGGCAAAGCCCGAGGCCGCCGCGATCACATCGCGGGCAGAGGCGAACGGGACCGCCAGGATGGTCACATCGGCCGTTTCGGCGGCCTCCGCGATGCTCTTCTGATCGGCCCTTCCGGCCTCGGGCTGCCTCACGCCAAAGATGATCAGGTGTCCGGCGCGTTGCAGCGCCCCGGCCAAGGCCTGTCCGACATTGCCGGAACCGACGATCGCGACCTGCATGCGAAGCGCTCCCTATGCGTTTAGGTACATTGCAGACGGGATGTCATGATATGACTGGCATGGAAGTCACGATGATTGAATTCGGTGCATGATGAACTTGAAGGACGCTCAACTCCGGCGGCTCGACATGACCCTGCTGCTGGTGTTCGACGAAGCCATCGCCACGGGGAAGCTCTCCGCCGCGGCCAGTCGGCTCGGCCTGACGCAGTCCGCCATCAGCCACGCCATCAAGCGGCTGCGGGAGATCTTCGACGACGAGTTGTTCGTCCGGACCCCGCGCGGGGTACAGCCGACCACACGCGCGCTGGCGTTGCGTGCCCCGCTGTCGGAGGCCCTGCGGCTGCTCGGCTGCGCGGTGGGTCACGCCAGCTTCGACCCGGCGCGTGACGAGCGCGTCTTCCGAATCGCCGCGTCGGACTACGAAACGTCTTTGTTCGCGCCCTCTGCTGCTGGATACCGACGGCGCTTCCGCGGCGCCGCGCTACATCTTCCGCTCACTCGCCAGGCGCGACGCGCTTGACGCTCTTCAGGCCGGGGACATCGACCTTCTTCTAGGCTATGCCTGGGACAAAGGGCGCGCCTGCGACGCCGTTATCCTGTTCGAGGAGGACTATCTGGTGGTGGCGCGACAAGGTCACCCCGCGCTCAGCCAGGCGCTCACGCTGGCACGCTACACCGAGTTCGGCCATGTCCTGACGTCGCCGGGCGGCTCGCTCTCCGGCATCGTTGACAAGACGCTCACCGGCGCAGGCGTGTCGCGCCGCGTGGTGATGGCGGTGCCCTACTTCCTCGCGGTGCTGGCCACTGTTGCCCGAAGCGATCTGATCGCCACCCTGCCACGGCGACTGGCACAGGGCCACGCTATGGAGTTCGGGCTGTCGACCGCACTGCCGCCGGTGCCGATCAGATCGTTTCCGGTGCAGATGGTCTGGAGCCGTCGGCTGGGTGTCGACCCAGCGATCGTCTGGCTGCGAGCGAGGGTGCAAGCGGCGGCGAAGCTCCTGGATGCGCGGGAATAGTGCAGTGTTGTGCGAGCGAAGACGGGATTCGCCGCGCCAGGCACCGGGATAACGGGGCCGGAGATGACCTCGAGTCGGGCGGTCCAGCCGTCAGCGGGTCGGATAGGTCTTCGGGTAGGTGATCTTGTCCGGCGGGCCGGGCGGGTCGGGCGGCCCCTTCTTGCCGCACGCCGCAAGCAGGCAAATGCCAGCCAGCATGATCGCCAGCCACCCCCGCCTCATGCCAGCGCCGCCAGCCACCGCGCCGCCTCGGCCGCGACATTGGCCGGCGCCGTCCCGCCGAAACTGGTCCGGGACGCCACCGAAGCCTCCACCGTAAGCACCGAGAATACGTCCGCTGTGATTTCCGGTTCGACCGACTGCATCTCGGCCAGGGACAGCCCGGCCAGATCGACTCCCCGAGCCTCGGCCATCGCCACCAGCCGTCCGGTCACGTGATGCGCGTCGCGGAACGGCAGCCGCGGCACCCGCACCAGCCAGTCCGCCAGATCGGTCGCGACGGCGAAGCCGGACCCGGCAAACGCCCGCATCCGCGCCACGTCGGCGGTCATGTCGCGGACCATTCCCGCCGTCGCAGCGAGCGACAGCGCCCAGGCCTCGGCGGCGTCGAACACCGGCTCCTTATCCTCTTGCATGTCCTTGGCGTAGGCCAGCGGCAGCCCCTTCATCACCGTCAGCAAGGCGACCAGGGCACCGGCAACCCGCCCGCTCTTGGCCCGCACCAGCTCCGCCGCGTCGGGATTGCGCTTCTGCGGCATGATCGAACTGCCCGTGGTGAATGCATCCGACAGCCGGATAAAGCGATACGGGGCGCTGCACCATATGACGATCTCCTCCGCCAGCCGTGACAGGTGCACCGCGCCGATCGCCGCCGCCGACAGGAACTCCAGCGCAAAGTCGCGATCCGACACCGCATCCAGGGAATTCGCCGTCGGCCCGTTGAAGTCCAGCGCCGCCGCTGTCATCTGCCGGTCGATCGGAAATGAGGTTCCGGCCAGTGCCGCCGACCCCAGCGGACAAAAATTCAGCCGCCGCCGGCAATCCGCCAGACGGCCGCGGTCGCGGTCCAGCATCTCCACATAGGCCAGCAGATGATGCCCGAACGTTACCGGCTGCGCGGTCTGCAGATGGGTGAATCCCGGCATCACACTCGCCGCATGCTCTGCTGCCCGGCCGGCCAAAGCCAGCATCGTGTCGGAGAGCTGCGCCGACAGCCCGTCGATCGCGTCGCGCACCCATAGACGAAAATCGGTCGCCACCTGGTCGTTGCGGCTGCGCGCGGTATGCAGGCGCTTGCCGGCCTCGCCGATGCGCTCGGTCAGGCGCGCCTCGATGTTCATGTGGATGTCTTCCAGGGCGACATCGAACGCGAACCGGCCGCTGTCGATTTCGTGCGCGATCGCCTCTAGACCGCCGCTGATGGCGCGCTCATCTTCAGCGCTGATCAGCCCGATCCTCGCCAGCATCGCCGCGTGGGCGAGGGAGCCGCGAATGTCCTGCCGCCACAGCTTGCGGTCGAACCCGATGGAGGCGTTGATGTCACGCATGATCGCCGACGGACCACCGGCAAACCGGCCGCCCCATTGCAGGTTGGCCGGTTCGTCCATGCGGTCCGCGGGCACCGTCTCGTCACGGGACGGACGATCCGGCGGTAGTCTTTCCGGCGTATCGGTCAAGCAAAAGGTTCCAGTCGCATGGTGTTAGTCCGCCGCATGGCCCTCGCGGGGGCGGCCGGCACCCTAGCCGCCGGCGTCCTGCCGGGCAAACCGCGCGGCGCCGAACATCTGCCGCCGCTGACCCAGGGGCTGGAGAAACTCTCGCCCCCCATCGACCTTCCGGATGGCGTGTTCGTCACTCCGGACGGCGCCAGTCATCACCTGGACGAGTTCAAGGGGCGCGGCATGGTGGTGAACCTGTGGGCCACCTGGTGCGCACCCTGCGTCGCCGAGATGCCCTCGCTGGAGGCGCTGTCGAAAGCGCTCGCGCCAGAGGACATCGCGGTCTTGCCGGTGTCCTCGGATCGTGGCGGCGCCGAGGTGGTGCGGACCTGGTATGATCGGCACGGCATCACCGCGCTGCCCGTGCTGCTGGACCCTAAAGGCGCCCTGGCGACGGCGTTCAACGCCCGCGGCATTCCCACCACCGTCATCATCGGCCGGTCCGGTCAAGTCGTCGCTCGGCTTCAAGGCGCCGCGGACTGGGCAGCCCCGGGGGCTGAGGCGACCATTCGGCGTTTGACCGCGGGATAGGCGCGATCGCCTCGTCGGCCATTCGCGCAGCGATCGAGACCGTCGCCTGATCGGCCGGGAACAGCATCTCCAGCGCAAGCTCGGACAAAGTTACGTCCGTCGGGGTGCCGAAGATCGTCGTGGTGCTGAGAAAGGCGACCGTGCCCATCATCGTGGCGATCTGCAACGGCGTCGCGTACCGCCGTGGACCCGCATCGTTCGCTGCGATGGGCCTGCTCGGCGGCGTCGGATAGCCCATCACCTCGGCCAACAGTGCCTGAATGCCGGTGTCGGCCCTGGTGTCGACCTGTTGGCGCAATAGCGCGATCACGTGCTCGCGCCACTCGGCGAGGTTGAGAATGCGCGGCGCCAGACCCTGCGGATGCAGCATCAGCCGCACGGCGTTGACAGGTTGCGCCAGCAGTTCCGCCGAACATCCGGTGTAGAGCTGCGGCAGCGCGCGGTTGGACAGCACGACGTTCCAATGCCGGTCGAGGGCGAAGGCCGGATACGGCTTGTGCGCCTGCAGGACCTGCTCGATCGCCTGATGCGCCGCGGCCAGTTCGGTCAAGGAACGTTCCGAAAAGGCTTGGGCAAAGCCCGCCGCCGTCAGCAGGGCATTGCGGTCGCGCAAGGGCACCTCGAGACATTGCGCCAGCCGCATGACCATCTCGCGACTTGGTTGCGCCCGTCCGGTTTCGAGAAAGCTCAGATGGCGCGTCGAGCTGTCGGCCGCGATGGCCAGGTCCATCTGCGTCATCCGCCGACGTTGGCGCCAGCGCCGCAGCAGCACGCCGAATGGCAACTGATTAGGGTCATGCGGCCAGCATACCGCGAAGGCCCGCGACATGCCATTACCTCCGAGGTAATGCCGGCAGCCCTTGGGCCGATCGGAGTGCACGCGGGGGTTGGTGGGGCGAGCGAGCACGCGAGTGAGGGGGCCGCGTGGGAAGCCAAAAAGACCGCGCCAGCCGCGAGCGCCTTTCTTGACCTCCCAGGTCATCGACCAAGTGCCGCCGGCGGCAGAAGTTACGTGCCGATATGAAGGGGAGGGTGCCATGGATGCGGCGCAGGGCTTGGTGGATCGCTATGTCGCGGTCTGGCACGAGACCGATCCGGAGCGGCGTCGGCAGGCGATCGAGGCCCTATGGGTGCCCGATGGCCAGCACTATGTCGGCACCCGCGAGGTTTGTGGTTACGCCGCCCTGGAAGCCCGGGTCATTGGATCGCACGAGAAGAACGTTCGCGACGCCGGCAACCATTTCCGCGCATCCTCGGACGCCAGGGTGCTGCGCGACGTGGTTACCTTCGAATGGGCGATGTTTTCCGCCAGCGACGACGTGCTGGCGACCGGCATGGAAGTGCTGATCGTCGATGCACAATTCCGCATCCGCGTCGATTACCAGTTCATTCTGTCCTGATGTGGAGGACACGGCATGCAAACCGACTGTTTCGTCTGCCCGGCCGCCAGCTGCGATAGCAGGGCCAAGCGCGGTGGTCCGAGGCGCGAATGGGCGACCTGGTGAGCGCCGGTCGCACGTATGTCGCCAGCCGAGCGGGATTTGACGCAACCAACCTGGCCCTGGGGGCGCACGGGCTATTGCCGGTGATCGAGCGGATGTTCGGAGTTGCCGAACCCCATTATGACTACCGAGATTTCGCGGCGCGCGAGCGGGTCGGGACGGTCTCCTTGCCGACAACGATTGACTGCCCGCCGAGATCGAGCACACAGGCGCGATCGGTGTGAGGACAAGGCTATGATCGCCGGGTTGTCAAGACGGCTGCCGTTCTTCTACGGCTGGATCATCGTCGCGGTCGCCTTCGTGACGATGGCCCTTGGCGTCAATGCGCGCACCGCGTTCTCGTTGTTGTTCCCACCGATATTGACCGAGTTCGGATGGCAGCGCGGGGTGACAGCCGGCGCGTTCTCGTTCGGCTTTCTGATCTCGGCGATGCTCAGCCCGCTCCTCGGCCGCCTGATGGACCGCCGGGGACCACGGGTGGTGATGGAGCTTGGTATTTTCGCCATGGCGGCCGGGCTGATGCTGGCGACACTGGCGAGCCGGCCCTGGCATGTCTACGGGACGCTCGGGGTTCTCGTGGGCGCCGGAAGTGTCTGCCTCGGCTTCACCGGCGAGGCGCTTCTGTTGTCAGCGTGGTTCGTTCGGCGGCGTGGGCTCGCGATGAGCATCGCCTTTTCCGGCGTCGGTATCGGCTCGATGATCATCATGCCCCTGCTGCAGGCGATCATCGAGCGCAGCGGCTGGCGCGCCGCGTGTTGGACGATGGGTCTGCTGGTGCTGGGGATACTGGCACCGCTGAATTTGCTGACCCGTCGCCGGCCGCGGGATATCGGATTGACGCCCGACGGCGACGAGCCGTCCGCAACGACGCTGTCGAGCGGCCGGGAATGGAATATTGTCGATCCCGCCTGGGTGGCGATTGACTGGACGCTGCGACGGGCCATGGGGACGGCCCGCTTCTGGTGGCTCGCGGTTGGATACTTCTGCGCGCTGTTTGTCTGGTATGCGGTCCAGGTCCACCAGACAAAGTATCTGATTGAAATAGGTTTCACACCACGCGATGCCGCCTGGGCGCTGGGCGCCGTCAGCCTGGCGGGAGTTCCCGGGCAGATTGCGCTCGGACACCTGTCGGACCGGATCGGGCGAGAGTTCGTTTGGACGATCGGCAATCTCGGTTTCGCCGTGACATATATCGCGCTGCTGCTGCTGGCTCGTGACCCGAGTTCAGGCATTGCTGTATCTGATGATCGGCGCGCAAGGCTTGTTAGGCTACGGTTTGACCTCGGTGCTTGGGGCGATCCCGGCGGAAATTTTCGACGGCCGGCACTATGGAACGATCTTCGGCACCTTGATGCTGGCGGCCATCGTCGGCGGTGCCGCGGGCCATGGCTGGTCGGGCTGCTGTATGATCATACCGGGAGCTACAGCGCTGGCTTCTGGATCGCGATCGCCTGCTGTGTCGTATCGAGTGCTGGCCATCTGGCGCGCGGCACCCAGACAGTTACGCGCCGTCGCCGGCCGACCTTATGGTCGAACACTGACGGTTGGGACCGCGGCATCGTGGTCACCGGTCGCCGGCGTCCGAGCCATGGCGCCGCGGCCTGACCCCAAAATCGCTGCCCGGGCGATGGCCACCACGCGTTCGGCATTGCGGTCCCAGGTGAGCGACTTCGCGGTGATGGTCTGACGTCCGCGATCGCCCAGCCGCTCGCGCAGCGCCGCATCGCTGCAAAGCCGCTCCAGGGCCGCCTCCAGGGCGTCGGTCCGGGCGGTGTCGAACAGCAGCGCGTTCTGCTCGTGGGTCAGGATTTCGCGGATGTTCTCCGTATCGGGGGCAACGATGGGTCGGCCGAGCTGAAGGTATTCAAACAGCTTCAGCGGTGAGGAGTAGGGGGTCACCCCTGGCAGCACCGCAATGTCGAACGCGGCGACGTAACGCGCAACGTCATCACGGTCGACGGCCCCGGCGATCGTCAGGCGATCCCGACACACCCTTTTCCCGCGCATATTGCTACAGGGAGTCACGGGCAGGCCCGTCACCCACCACCAGGATATGCAGATCGAACCGCGCCTGATGCGACGCCACGAAGTCGACCAGCCGGTGGACGGCGTTCCAGCCGCGGATGAAGCCGGTGAAGCCGAGCACCAGCCGGGGCGGCAGCCCCAGTGCCGTCTTGGCTGCGTCGGTATCAAGGACGGCGCTGAAGCGAGCCGGATCGACGCCGTTCGGGATGACGCTGATACGCGCGAGCGGCACGCCATACTCGGCCACTGTGCCGGCCAGCACGCCGGTCACCGGCAGGACATGGTCGGCCCGGTTCCACACCGAGCGCTGCGCCCAACGGCCGAGCCGTCGCAGTTTCAGCCCGTCGTTTTGCGCCCGCTCCTCGATACAGCGGCGCATTCACTTCCAGCAGCAGCGGCAGACCGGACCAGCGGCGCATCCAGATGCCGGCAAAAAGGAACAGGCTGAAGCGTTCATAGATGACATCCGGGCGGTGGGCGCGCACCGCCGAGCGCAGGCGCAGGAACGCCGTCGCACTGTAGGCGACCTCCAGCAGTTCGTAGAGCGCCCCGGGTAGCGAGCGTTTGATGCGGTCCACCAACAGGCTGGAGCCGCCGAATTTCGTGGCCATGAAACCGGAGGGGCCGACCAGGATTGTCTGGTGCCCCTGGCGCCGCAGCGCGGCCATCAGTTCCTCGATGTGGACGGCCTGACCGTCGCGCGATGCGATACGATGATGGAACAGGATCCGCATCGGCTGACGGGTGTTTCTGTCCTCGATTGATCCAGATCAGCAAGAAGCCGGGCATAACGGATATCAGTGATAACTGCCACAGACGTCGGTCCAAATGCAGCCTATTCATCCAGGGACCTGCGGCACCTGTGCGGGTTTTTGCCTGAGCAGCGTGAACAGGAGGTCCGTCCTCGCCTGGGAGTGCAGAGGGACACCAATGCTCCTCTGCCTCCGAAGCGCCTGGACAACCCGGCGGAGGTTGACGCACACCTGCCCGCCGGACGCCGCGGTCGTCATGGAAACGCCATGCATTGCGGGGGGTGACACGGTCATGCTGCAAGGGCTAACAGGGCAATCGCCAATCCCTCCGGACCGCGTCGAAGCATGCCAACCACGATCTACCCCTCGATGGTCGCCGGAAGGCGCCTGCCGAACATCTGGGACGCCGTCGCCGTCCTGTGCGTGTTTGGCGCGCTGATCACCGTCGGACACGTGGCCCAGAGCACCTTCATTCCGATCAATGCTCCGGGCGCGACCGAAATCACCCTGGACCCGCTGAAACTGCCGGTCTACGCGGTGCGGACCACCATGCGAATGTTCGCCGCGCTGGTCGCCTCGCTGCTGTTCACCTTCACCTACGGCACCGCGGCAGCCAAGAGCCGGCGGGCCGCGCTGGTACTGGTGCCGGTCCTCGACGTGCTGCAATCGGTGCCGATCCTGGGGTTCCTGACCTTCACCGTCGTGTTCTTCATGGGTCTGTTCCCCGGCCAGGTCATGGGCCTGGAACTGGCGGCGATCTTCGCCATTTTCACCAGCCAGGCCTGGAACATGGCGTTCAGCATGTACCAGTCGCTGAAGACCGTTCCGGCTGACCTGATCGAGGCCGCGGACAGTTTCCATCTGACCGCCTGGCAACGGTTCTGGAGGCTGGAGGTGCCGTTCGCGGTCCCGGGCCTGGTCTGGAACACCATGATGTCGATGTCCGGCGGCTGGTTCTTCGTGGTTGCCTCGGAGGCGGTATCCGTCGGCGACAACAGTTGGAAGCTCCCCGGCATCGGCTCCTACGTCGCCCTGGCGCTGGAGCGGAAAGACATCGCCGCCGTGCTGTGGGCGATTCTGGCGATGCTGCTGGTGATCCTGGCCTACGACCAGTTGCTGTTCCGCCCGCTGGTGGCCTGGTCGGCCAAGTTTCGTTTCGAGACCATCGCCGGCGCCACCGCGTCCGACCCCTGGATGCTGCGCCTGATGCGGCGGACCCGTCTGCTGAAGATGCTCGGGGAAGCGGTCGGCGACGCGGCAGCCTTCCTCGGCGGACTGCGGCTGTCGTTTCGCTCGCGCCGACCGCGAGACACCTTCACCGAGCCGTCGAGAACCATCGACGCCATCTGGATCGGTGTGTTGCTGCGTGCTGGTCGGGCTGGCGACCTGGCGGGTGATTGTCTTCGCCTCATCGGCCTTGAGTTGGACCGACGTCCGTGACGCGGTTCTGCTCGGGCTGATCACCCTGGTCCGGGTCGTCATCCTCATGACGCTCGCCAGCCTCGTATGGGTGCCGATTGGCGTCTGGCTCGGCCTGCGCCCGGTTTGGGCGCGGCGGGCCCAGCCGGTCGCCCAGTTCCTGGCGGCGTTCCCTGCCAACCTGCTGTTCCCGCCGGTGGTGCTGTTCATCGTCTACTTTCACCTGAACGCGGACATCTGGCTGACGCCGCTGATGATCCTCGGGACGCAGTGGTACATCCTGTTCAACGTGGTGGCGGGAGCCGCGGCCTTCCCCGGCGACCTGAAGGAGGTCGCCAGCAATTTCGCGATCGGCGGCCTGTTGTGGTGGCGCCGCGTCATCCTGCCCGGGATATTCACCTATTACGTCACGGGAGCGATCACCGCGTCGGGCGGTTGCTGGAATGCCGCCATCGTCGCGGAGGTGGCCTCATGGGGCAACACCAAGCTCGAAGCGCACGGGCTGGGTGCCTATATCGCGGACGCGACGGACAAGGGCGACATGGCTCGGGTGGTGCTTGGCGTCGTCGTTATGTCGGCCTTCGTCGTGCTGTTCAATCGCCTGCTGTGGCGGCCGATGTACGCCTACGCGCAGCGGCGCCTCACCCTGGCCTGAGGAATACCGCCAATGGACACCGCGACCGACGTGCGTCCCCAACTGATCGACGTGAGGTCCTGCCGGCAGGCGTACCACAAGGATGCCAACGCCGATCTGGTTGTGCTGGATGACGTCAACCTGACGTTGCACGAGGGTGAAATCGTCGCGCTGCTGGGCCGCTCCGGCTCGGGCAAGTCCACGCTGCTGCGGATCGTCTCCGGTCTGTTGCGGCCGACCTCTGGCACCGTGCTGTGGCGCGGTGAGCCGGTGAAGGGACCGACCGCGGGCGTCGCCATGGTGTTCCAGAGCTTCGCTCTGTTTCCCTGGCTGACGGTGCAGGAGAACGTGGAGATCGGCCTGGAGGCGCGCGGCGTGTCTCGTGCGGTAGCGGGAAAAACGCGCCGAGGACGCGATCGACATGATCGGCCTGGGCGGCTTCGAGAACGCCTATCCGAAGGAACTCTCCGGCGGCATGCGCCAGCGCGTGGGACTGGCACGGGCGTTGGTCGTGCATCCCGATCTGCTGCTGATGGACGAGCCGTTCAGTGCGCTGGACGTGCTGACGGCGGAGACACTTCGCACCGACCTGATCGACCTGTGGATGGAGGGCAAGCTGCCGGTCAAGTCGGTGCTGATGGTGACGCACAATATCGAGGAGGCGGTGCTGATGTGCGACCGCATCCTGGTGTTTGCCTCCAGCCCGGGGCGGGTCGCCAGCGAACTCAAGGTGCCGTTCGCGCATCCTCGCAACCGCCTCGATCCGGCTTTCCGCCAGATGGTCGATGACATCTACGCGCTGATGACGCGCCGGCCGCCGACCGGGCCGAAGACCGCCGCCTCGGCGCCGATTCCGCCTCTGGCCACGCCGCTGCAGCGGGTCGGCACCAACATCATGTCGGGTCTGATGGAGACGCTGGCGGCGGAACCGTACGACGGGCGGGCGGATCTGCCGGCGCTGGCGGCGTCGTTGCAGTACGAGGTGGATGACCTGCTGCCGCTGGGCGAGACGCTTGCAGTTGCTGGGATTCGCGGTGCTGGAGGAGGGTGACATCACCCTGACCGCCCTTGGCAGAACCTTCGTCGACGCGGATGTGGACGAACGCAAGCGTATCTTCGCCGAGGCGTTGCGGCTGCACGTGCCGCTGGTCAACATGATCCGGCAGGTGCTGGACGAGCGGTGGAACCACCGGGCCTCGGCGGTGCGCTTCCGCGACGAACTGGAAGACCACATGTCGCCCGACTACGCCGAGGACACGTTGCGCACGGTGATCGCCTGGGGCCGGTACGCCGAGCTGTTCAGTTACGATGAAGAAGCGGAACAGTTCAGCCTGGAGGATATCGAGTAGCCGCGCCGGGAACGTTCCGGTCTGCGCTGCAACGATCCTCGGACGCGACCCGCGAGCCGGCCGGTTGATCCGGTGCGGGATTGACGTGACCTGTTGGCTCTATCACCGCGAAACCATTCGTGTACAATCAGTGTGACTGCGGGTGACGGTTTCACGCGCCCGACAGGGCACCGTTAAATTCGGGAGATCGGAAATGCGGCTTCGTCACATTGGACTGGTTGCCGCGCTCGCGGCTGGACTGTCGATGCCTGCGGGCGCGCAGAACACACAGACGTCACCGGGGAAATCGACGGGACCTGCCGCCCAGACAACGCCACCGGCTGCCAAGCCTGGCGCGATGAGCGGTGGCGCGACCGCTTCGACAGGGTTGGTCGACATCAACTCCGCTTCGGCGGATGAGCTGGACGCGTTGCCCGGCATCGGTGCCGCGCGAGGCGAGGCGATCATCAAAGGCCGCCCCTACAAGGGTAAGGATGATCTGCTGAACCGGAACATTCTGACGGCATCGGTCTACAACGGCATCAAGGACAAGATCATCGCCAAGCAGAAATAAGGCAACCGAGCCGCGGGACCGAATGGGGCCGCGGTTCACACCCGGCGCATGCCGACGCGACGTCGGCGGTGACGATCACGTCCAGGTATCACTGGTCCAGCCGTTCTCGTCGTATTCGGCCATGCATTGGTCGACCAGCGCCTCCATGCTCGCCATATCCCCGCCCTTCTCCGCGCCGGTCAGCGCCTGAGCTGCGAATGTCCTCCCAGCCGCCGGCGTAATTGCGTTCATACAGCTCGTGCCGTCCGCCGAATTCGGTGCCGATGCAATCCCAGAGCAATTTCATGATCTTGATCCGCTCACGATATTCGATCCCGTGCGAGCCACGAACATACTGGCGAAGATACGGCTCGATCGCCGGGTTGGCGAAATCCTTTACCGATGAAGGCAGGTAGATCAGGCCCGACGTAACGGTACGCTCGACAATGTCCTTGATGCGCGGATAGGCGTCGGGCGCGAACACGCGATAGGCCTGCCCTGCCTTCAGGTCCGGCAGCACCGCATCGCCATTCCACTTGGCGGGATTGTGGGCCATGGCATTTGACAGCGACCAGAACAGGTTGCGCCAGGCCACCGCCTCTCCCAGCAACACCTGGTTGCCGCGCGCCTCGTCCCCACCGGTGCAACGCAGTGCCTTCGCCAGCAGCCCGACGATGAAATCCAGTTTCACTGCGAACCGGGTGCAGCCCTGTAACTGAAAACCGTGGGTGAAGCCCGATCGTGGGAAGAAACTCAGCACGCGCTCCGGATCGCGGTAGATGAATACGTCCTCCCACGGCACGAATACTTTGTCCAAGATAAAGATCGCATCGTTCTCGTCGAAATCGCGAGGACAGCGGGTAGTCGAACGGGCTGCCGTTGCGCCGAGCCGCGTGTTCGTAGGAGGTGCGGCAGATCAGCTTCAATCCCGGGGCATCGATCGGCACCAGGAACATCAACGACATGCTCAGATCCTCGCTTGCGGTCTTCGAGGACTGCCCCATGAAGTTGTATTGGGTGATCGCCGCCGAGGTCGCGACGACCTTGGCGCCTGAAACAATGATGCCGCCATCTACCTCCTTCTGGACACTGACGAAAACATCCTTGGATGCTTCGGCGGGCAGATGACGATCGACCGGCGGATTGACGATCGCATGGTTCATGAACGGAACGGTTTCCTGGGCTCGCCGATACCAGGCGAGGGCATGTTCCGCGTACGGCCCGTAATATTCGCTGTTGGCGCCGAGAGTGTTGGTAAACGCCGCCTTGTAGTCCGGGGTGCGGCCCATCCAGCCATAGGTCATGCGTGACCACTCGGCGATCGCCCCCTGCGCCCCGATCAGATCCTCCCGCGAGCGCTGCACCCGGAAATACCGGTGGGTGTAGCCGCCCGAGCCGGTATCGGTCGGACAGGTCAGCACGTCGTGCCGCTTCGGATCGTGCAGCGCGTCATACAGGCTGGCGATCGACCGGACCGAGTTGCGGAAGGCCGGATGCGTCGTGACATCGGCGACGCGCTCGCCGTCGATATAGACCTCACGCCCGTCCCGCAGGCTCTGGATGTATTCCGCGCCCGTGTAGGGCCGCCGCCGGTCGGCTATGATGTCTTCCGGACGCATAGGTCGTTCCTCCTTTGGCGGGCCGGTGCCACACGGCGCAGCTCGCGGATGGCCGAACATGCTCCGACTCGGGTTTGGCGATCAATCGATGCGAAAATCGTCACGGTCGCCGGCCGAATTGTGAGCGCTCCGGCTAGTCCCCGAGCTTGCGGCAACCGGGGCACTGACCCGTTGGAGAGTCGTGTCTGGCCCTGACGGGAAAGGCTCCGCCACCAGCCTTCCCCACAGTATTTTGATGGGTCGGAGGCTCGAATGGTGTCATTTGTCAGTTTGTCAGGCGGGTCGGCTCCCCAGATACGAAGTGAACGGCCTGAATGAACCGGCGGATATTCAAAAAGATGCCTGACGATGTCTCCTTCGATATCCGGTAGCGTGCGGAAACTGCCCGTGATGTCTTCTGACCACTAAGCCGAGCGCCGGTATCACCCTACCCATGTATGAGGCCGAACGAATGCCGGAGCAGGTCGCGACAACGGAGCGGCGCCCCACCACGGTGCCGCCAGCCGAGACGCCCGGCCTGACCGGACTGCTGACATTGGCCGTCGGCGTGGTGGTGATCGCCGGCCTCTATCTGGGCCGCACCGTCCTGATCCCGATCACGCTGGCGGTGCTGCTGTCTTTCCTGCTGGCTCCGCTGGTCAACCTGTTGCGGCGCGTCCATCTGGGGCGGGTGGCCATCGGTGCTGTTGGCGGTGCTGCTCGCGCTTGGTGTCATCCTGGCGCTGGGCGGCCTCATTGGCACGCAGATCGCCGAACTGGCGCAGGATGTGCCGCGCTACGCGACGACGATCCAGAACAAGATCGACACCGTCCAGAGCCTTGCGCTGACCCGGCTGAACCTGATCACGCGTCGCCTGGGGCAGCAACTCGACCATGCCGCGAAGCCCGATGAAGCGGCTGCTCCCGCCGGACCGTCGGAACCGAAGCCGGTCCAGGTGGAGGTGCATCAACCCGAGCCGACATCGATGGAGATCGCGGAACGGGTCATCGCGCCGATCGTCGATCCGCTGTCCACCACCGCCATCGTGCTGATCGTCACGGTTTTCGTGCTGCTGCAGCGCGAGGACCTGCGGGATCGGTTGATCCGCCTGTTCGGCTCATCCGACCTGCACCGCACCACGGCGGCGATGAACGACGCGGCGCGGCGCCTGTCTCGCTACTTTCTGATGCAACTGGCGATCAACACGGCGTTCGGCCTGATCACCGGCGCGGGCCTGCTTCTCATCGGCGTCCCCTCGCCACTGCTGTGGGGCGTGCTCGGGCTGTTGCTGCGCTTCGTGCCCTATATCGGCGCTCCCCTGGCGGCGATCTTGCCGCTGGGGCTGGCCGGCGCGGTGCAGCCCGGCTGGTCCATGGTGCTATGGACCGCCGGTCTCTACCTGGTCACCGAGGCGATCATGGGTCAGGTGGTCGAGCCGCTGCTGTATGGCCGCAGCACTGGCCTGTCGCCGTTCTCGGTGGTGGTTTCGGCGACGTTCTGGACCTGGCTGTGGGGACCGATCGGCCTGATCCTCTCGACGCCCCTGACCCTTTGCCTCGTGGTGCTCGGCCGGCACGTGGAGCGGCTGGAGTTCCTCGACGTCATCCTGGGCGATCGTCCAGCGCTGACGCCGGTCGAGAGCTTTTACCAGCGCATGCTCGCCGGCGATCCGGACGAGGCGCGGGACCAGGCCGAGCAGTTGCTGCGCGACCGTGCATTGTCGTCCTACTACGACGAAGTGGCGCTGAAGGGGCTGCAACTGGCCGCCAACGACGCCGCGCGGGGTGTGCTGACCGAGGCCCAGTTGGACCGCATCAGGGTGGCGATGCAGAGCCTGATCGACGACCTGGACGAATATGACGACCAGGAGCCGAAGGTCAAAGGCACCACCGAGGACCCGGCGTCGCCTTCCCGCGAGTGAGCAGGATCTGCCGGCGCATCCCGTCCCGGACAAGCTGGCGCCGGAGGTGCTGGCGCCGCAATGGAGCGGTCCCGCGCCCGTGCTGTGCATCGCCGGCCGCGGGCCACTGGATGAGGCGGCGGCGAGCATGCTCGCGCAGTTGCTGCACAAGAACGGCCTTACGGCCAGGGTCTTGCCCCATGCTGCCGCGTCGCGCCCTGGCATCGGTGCGCTAGACGGCGAGGGCGTCGCGATGGTGTGCCTGTGCTACCTCGAACTGGGCGGTGCGCCGTCCCACCTGCGCTACATGCTTCGCCGCCTGCGCCAGCGTCTGCCGGCGGCTCGGCTGCTGGTCGGACTGTGGCCGGCGGACCAGGCGATCCTGACGGATGACCGGTTGCGCGCGGCGGTGGGCGCCGACCTCTACACTAGTTCACTTCGGGAGGCGGTGGAGGCCTGTCTGGAGGCCGCCCGAACCGAGGTAACGCCCCTGGCGGCGTAACATTCCTTTTCAGGTACTGGCTTTATCGTGTGAGTTCGCGCATGAACACCATTCCGGCATTGGGGACGGACAGTCGTGAGGACGTGGTGGTCTGGAACCCTGCGCGAATTTCTCTCGGCTGGTCCGTGCGCTATTGTGGGAACCCTCGCCACGCGGCCTTCACTGATTTGAAACTATTAACAGCACTTCTGGCCTTCCTCGTACCGCTGCCGGGCCAGTGCGCGGAACTGAAGATCGCCACCTGGAATTTGGACTGGCTGACCACACGTGCGGCCGGTGGCTACCTGCCGCCGGATGTCATTCCGCGCTCCGACGAGGACTTCGACCGCCTGGCCCAGTACGCGCAGGAACTGAACGCCGATGTTGTGGCGATCGAGGAGGTCGATGGGGTCAGCGCCGCCGCCCGGGTATTCCCGCACGACCGTTACTCCATCCATATGACACATGATCACGTCATACAGCGCGTCGGGATCGCGGTCCGTCGGGGGCTGCCTTACGACATCAATCCCGACCTCACCGGGCTGGCGGAAAATCACCTCCGCAGCGGTGCGGATATCACGCTGCATGCGGGATCGGCCGATCTCAGGATACTCGCGGTGCACCTGAAGAAAGGCTGCCGCGACCGGCCGTTGCCGAGGGCCAAGGGCAGCGCCTGCGGGGAACTCCGGGAGCAGTTGGGGCCGCTGGTCGACTGGATCAGCGCACGCAGAAGCGAGGGCGTGCCGTTCATCATCTTGGGCGATTTCAACCGCTGGATGAATGGCCACGACAGCTTTCTTGCGGAACTGCGAAAGGCGGCGCCGCTGGTGCGCGCTACCGAAGGCCGCAGTTCGCCCTGCTGGGGCAGCGAGAATTTCATCGATCACATACTGGCTGGCGGCGATGCCGCCAACTGGATGCAGCCGAACACATTGCGGGTACTGATCTATCGGGAGACGGAACCGGCCTTGCGGGACCGGCTGTCCGACCACTGTCCGGTGTCGGTGCGCTTCTCGCTACCCGACTGAGTATTCGGCCGCCGTGGTGGTGCAAGGAGTGTGCGGATCTTGCTCAGCCATCCGACGCGGTCCCTCGCGTTCGGCGTGGCGGCGCGCTAGCGTGGCGGCGGAGGTTCCGTCGCAATGCCCTATCCGACCCATCTTCTGCCGACCACGGTGGTCGGTAGCTATCCGCAGCCGACGTGGCTGGTCGACCGCGCCACGTTGCACCAACACGGTGTGCCGCGTGTGCACGCGCACGACATGTGGCTGGTGGCCGATGCATTGCTGGAACAGGCACAGGACGACGGCACCATCCTGGCGATCCGCGCCATGGAACGAGCCGGGATCGATATCGTCACGGACGGCGAGATCCGGCGGGAGAGCTACTCAAGCCGCTTTGCCCTTGCGCTGGACGGCGTCGACGCGGACAAGCCCGGGGAGTTAAGGTCGGCAACCGGTCGAGTCACCCGCGTGCCCCGCGTGGTTGGTCCGATCCGCCGCGTCGCGGCAGTGGAAACCCGAGATGCCGAGTTCCTTTGCGGCAACACCGAACGGGCGACCAAGATCACGCTGCCAGGTCCCTTCACCCTGTCTCGCCAGGTGCAGAACGACTTCTACCAGGACGAGGAAGAACTCGCGATGGACTATGCGGTCGCGGTCAATCAGGAACTGCGCGCCCTCAAAGCGACCGGAGTCGACGTGGTGCAACTGGACGAGCCATGGGTGAGGTCGGCCCCGGACAAAGCGGTGCGTTATGGCGTCCGCGCCATCAATCGCGCGCTGGAAGGAATCGAGGGGCCGACCGCGGTGCATGTCTGTTTCGGCTATGCCGCGGTGGTGACCGACAAAAAGCCCAGTGGCTACGGGTTTCTGGCCGAGCTCGGGGGGACGACTGCGCAACAGATCTCGATCGAGGCGGCGCAGCCTCGGCTTGACCTGGGGGTGCTGCGGGACCTGGGGGGCAAGACTATCATGCTGGGCGTGCTGGACCTGAACGATCCGGCGGTCGAGACGGCAATGGGCGTCGCGACCCGTATTCGCGAGGGGTTGCGTTACGTGGACGCCGAACATCTGGTGCCGGCGCCTGACTGCGGCATGAAATACCTGCCGAGGGACACCGCGTTTGGCAAGCTGAAGGCCCTCGTCGACGGTGCCGCGATCGTGCGGCGGGAACTGGCGGGGTAGTGCCGCCGCTCGGAACCTGGCACCGTCGAGAAGGAAAGGGCCGCTCGGCAACCCCTCGCACACTGGCCCGTAAAGCACCCTCCCGCCATGGTCAGGGCCCATCCCTGGCATAGGCCGGAGTTCTTGCGTGGAACGTCGCCAGCAACCGGGCCGATCAGGTCTTCGACGGGAACCGGCGGTAGACGCGCCGCAGGGTTTCGCCCATCAGAGCCGCCCGGTCGCTGTCGGACAGCCGATCGGTGACACGAAACGCGTCGACGCCCTGCTTATAGGTCAGGAATGCGACCGCCCGGGTCCAATCGGTTCCCCACATGCAGCGATCGAAGCCAAAGGCGTCGAAGATACGACCCAGTGGGTCCCAAATGTCCCCGTAGGGGTAGGGCTCGTGCGACAGTGTACAGGCACCACTGATTTTCACCATGATATTGGGATGCGCCGCCAACGCCAGCACCTTAGGGAGATCGGCGAACGGCGCCTCGGGCACCGGCTGTTCGAAAGGCTGCTGCAGCCCCAGGTGGTCGATTACAAGCGTCGTGCCGGGGTTTCGCGCGGCAAGCAGTCCCGCCTGTTCCAGTCGCCCCCAACACAGCAGATTGACGGGGAGGGCGTGCTGAGCGGCCGCGGCCAGCACCCGGTTGAGCCCGGGGTCGCCTGGCGTCGGTCGACACGTCGTCCCGCATCATGATCCGAATGGCGACCGTGCCCTTGGTGGCGGCCCAGTCCGCGATGATGTCGGCCACGCCGGGATCGGTGGGGTCGACCGGCTTGATCAGCCCGAAGCGGCCGGGATGCGCGGCGTGGACCGCCAAGGCGTAGCTGGCGTCGTAGCGATACATGGAAAAGGGCGAAACCAATAGCGCGCCGTCGACACCAACGGAGTCCATTGCAGCCACCATGTCGTCACCAGTGACCTCGGCCGGGCCATGGAGAAATCCTGCCCAGGGGCGGTCCGGATGATTGCGTTCATAGGCGTGAACCTGAGCATCTATCGTCCACATGACCCCCCTCCTGCCTGGATCTTTCCGGATCGGTATGTCCCGCCTCGTGCGTCAATCCGTCAAGCCGGCCTCCGACCGGAGCGCTCCCGTCCACCACCCGCCGTCTGCTGACCTCGCAGTGGCATCAAATACGCGCGGGTGCCGAAGGAACGCCCGCTGATCCCGTGGTACGCAGCCCAGTGTTACGATAGGCAGTCTTCCGGCCGTGCTTCGCCTGATGTAGACGGCCCGCCTGACCGAGACACGGCACCTTTCCCGAACACCTCGGTTGCCTGAAACACTTTGGCCATAATGAAGCCGGAGCACGCATGACCGCCCTGTTCCCAGTGGCCGCCCTCGAGCCGGATCTGACCGCGCCGTTGATCCTGGCGCTGCCGAAGGGGCGTATTCTGTCGGAGTGTGGTCTGCTGCTCGCACGCGCGGGGATCGTGCCCGCCGCTGACTATGCCGACGAGAACAGCCGCCGCCTGCGCTTTCCGACGGATGATCCGATGCTCGACGTGGTGCGCGTGCGGCCATTCGACGTCGCCACGTTCGTCGCTTTCGGCGGCGCCCATATCGGTATTTGTGGCGCCGACGTGCTGATGGAGTTCGACTACCCCGAGGTCTATGCGCCGCTGGACCTAGGGATCGGCAAGTGCCGCGTCTCCGTGGCCGAACCCCGGGAAACGGCCGGCACAGATGATCCGTCGCGCTGGTCCCGGGTCCGCGTCGCCACGAAGTATCCGAACATCGCCCGCCGTCACTACGCCAGCCGCGGCGTCCATGCCGAGGTGGTACAATTGAATGGTGCCATGGAACTCGCTCCCGGGCTGGGGCTATGCCGTCTGATCGTGGACCTGGTGCAGACGGGATCGACGCTGAAGGCCAATGGCCTGGTCGAAACCGAGGTCATTTCGGCGATCACCAGTCGCCTGATCGTCAACCGCACTGCCTTGAAGACCCAGCCTGAGGCGATCGGCGGGTGGATTGCCCGCTTTCGCGCCGCGCTGGACCCGGGATGATCCGCCTCTCCACCGCGGACGCCGGTTTCGAGGCGGCGTTCGCTGCCCTGCTCTCGCAGGCGCGCGAGACCGGCCAAACGGTGGACCGTGCGGTGACCGAAATTCTGTCTGATGTTCGAAGCCGAGGTGATGCGGCGGTGATCGACTACACCGCCCGCTTCGACCGGCAGACGTTGACTACCGAGCGGTTGCGCATCAACACATCGGAAATCGACGCGGCGGTGGCGGCGATTCCGGTGGACCTTGCAGCCGCGCTGGACCTGGCCGCGACCCGCATTGAGGCGTTTCACCGGGCGCAGGTGCCCACGGACCTGCGGATGACCGACGAGGCCGGGGTCACGATGGGTCTGCGCTGGACCGCGCTGGACGCGGTCGGGCTGTACGTGCCGGGTGGCAAGGCCGCCTACCCGTCTTCGGTGCTGATGAACGCCATTCCAGCTCGCGTGGCCGGCGTTCCGCGCCTCGCCATGTGCGTTCCGTCGCCCGATGGTGTCCTGAACCCGCTGGTGCTTGCCGCCGCCCGCCGCGCCGGAGTCGACGAAATCTACCGTGTTGGCGGGGCTCAGGCCATTGCCGCGCTGGCGTTCGGGACCGCGAGCATACCCGGCGGTGGATCGCATCGTCGGGCCCGGCAACGCCTATGTGGCTGAAGCCAAGCGCCAGGTGTTCGGGCGGGTCGGCATCGACAATATCGCCGGCCCATCGGAGGTGGTGGTGCTGGCGGACGCCGAAAACGACCCTCGGCTGATCGCCGTCGACCTGCTGGCCCAGGCCGAGCACGACGAGGCGGCGCAGTCGATCCTGATCACCGACAGCATGGATTTTGCCGAGGCGGTGGCGGCGGCGGTGGCGGCGGAGCTGCCCAGCCTGCCGCGTGCCGCCATCGCGGGGGCGAGCTGGGACGCGCACGGCGCGGTGATCGTGGTGGCGGACTGGTCGCAGGCGGTGGCGCTGGTCGATCGCCTGGCACCGGAGCACCTGCAAATCATGTTGCGCGACCCGGAGGCGATATTCGCGCGCATCCGGCATGCCGGCGCAGTATTCCTGGGTGGGTTCAGCCCCGAAGCGGTGGGCGACTATGTTGCAGGCCCGAACCATGTGCTGCCGACCGGGCGCACGGCGCGGTTTGCCTCCGGGCTGTCGGTGTTCGATTTCCTCAAGCGCACGACGTTCGTGTCGGCGACGCAGGCGGCACTGGACGCGGTCGGGCCGGCCGCCGTCAGGCTCGCAGAGGCGGAGGGCCTGCAGGCTCATGCCCGCAGTATTGCCCTGCGGCTGAGCCGCTAGCCCGATCTCTGGGAGGTGGGCGGACAAGAATTCGACGCCTGAGTAGATCGCGACCGGCGCTATGACCTGCCTTCGCGGGAAGACAGAAACGCCATCGCAACATAACCGGCCAGACAGGCGATCCCGCAGGTGGCAAAAGCAGGCGCCCACGCCGCGAGTTGCGAAGCTCCGCCAAACTGGTCAAGCGTGATGCCGAACACCAGCGTTCCGGCGAACCCGCCGCCAAAACCAACACAGGAATAGAGCGCCACAGTCGTTCCTCGGTGGCCCGGGTCGGCGACCGCAAGGATACCCGAGGTGAGATTGGCGAAGTTGCCCTGCACAACGAAACCTGCAAGCAACGACACCAAGGCGACGATGCGGTAGGGGAACATCGAGACCAGGCCAAACAGCGCGCTGATGATTGCCGACAACAGGAAGACGGCCATGGCAGACCTGCGCAGACCAAAGCGGAGAGACAGCTCGTTGCCAACAAGGCCCGCGGGGACACCGAGGAAACTGATCAGGGCACCGATCGCCAGTGCGCTCCAGCCGTGATCTTCAAGCTCGGAGGGACCGAGCACAAACCGCGAGGAAGACCACGATCCACAGCCGCAACCCGGCCGAACCCCAGATGGCTGCCGCATAGCCGCAGATCAGAATGAGGGCATCTCCATTGCTGAAAACCGGCCTGATATCTGGCAAAAGTCGAATCCGTTGAGCTGCCCTGCCCGCCTTTGGTAGAGCCGCCCAGGCTAGCAGAAAGCCAATAGCTCCAAGAATGCCGGCCAGGACGAACGCGGCGTGCCAGCCCCAGACCACGCCGGCTCGGCCAAACAGAAATGACAATGACGAGCCAACCGTGAACGAACTGGTATAGAGTGCCGCGATACGGGCGCGCCGTGCACCCTCGACGCCATCTGTGAGCGCACGGAGCCCCGGCATGTACATCCCGGCGAGGGCAACGCCCCCGACCGCGCGCCAAGCCAGGGCCGGAAGCAGCCCATCGGTGAGCGCAAACCCAAAACAGGAAGCTGTGCCAAGAACACTGGACGCAAGGTAGACGCTCCGAGCCGGCAGGTGATCCGTCAGGCTGACCAGCGGAAGCACGCCCAGCATGTAACCAGCGAACATCGCGCCGACGAGCCAGCCGCCTTGCGCATTCGTCAACGACCAGGCGCTGATGAATTGCGGCAGCAGTGCTGCTGGAATCGAATACCCCGCCATGCCGAGTGTTTCGGCCACGCAAACCGAGGTGATAGCACCCGCTGAGGGTCCGGTGGGGGCTGATGGCGGGACGGAAGCGCGCTGATCATTTGGTAGGGTTTCGGGCATGTCCTTGGCTCGACAGGCTGATCGCGACGGTCGTGTAGCGCGCTAGCTGCCGCTCGCCTAACGGCTTTGGCGCGGAACAAGCAATGGCAACTGATGACAGGGCTGTCGGGACTAGTGGCGATTTTGCCCAGGCAAGACTTCGGATGAATGTGTCCGGCGGACAAGGCACCCACCCTGTCAGGCGAAATCGGTGCCCACCTGTTCCGCACCCTCGGGGCTCAATCTGGCTGTCGACGCGACGAATCTCTGCTCCGCGACACTTTCTCCGCGCCCCGGGCTCAATTCCAAAAGTCGCTACTGGCATTTGAGCAGCCGGGGCGCTATAGCTACAGCCAAACGACAACCTATAGAGGAATATCAGGGATACTAATTCTACTTCAAGTGGTTGAAAGGGGAACGTGTCGATGGCGCGCGACCCGCCGCCGTTCGTGCCGGCTGTTGCGCTCGGCGACCTTGTCACACGGTCGAACACTACACACAGCCGGTTTGTTTCGCCTGACGAAGGTATCGGGAGGCTCCCTTTAAATCAGTTTGAGCGCGACATGACCCCGGTGGTCAATCTCACCCAGTCGAGGGGGACTGGACCGGTGCGGCATCAGCGCCCTGTCTACGTTGACCTGCTGCCGCCATGCAACGTGGCCTGTCCCGCTGGGGAAAACGTCCAGGCCTGGCTCGATCTCGCGCAGGCCGGCAAGTTTCAGGCAGCGTGGGAAAGCCTGATCCGGGACAACCCAATGCCGGCGGTGCACGGACGGGTCTGCTATCATCCTTGCGAAACCGGTTGCAATCGGCAGGCGCTGGACAGCGCGGTCAGCATCCACGCGGTGGAACGTTTCCTCGGCGATCTGGCCATCGAGCGGGACTGGCCGATGCCGGCTGCCAAAGTTGCCTCCGGAAAGCGCGTGCTGGTAGTAGGTGCCGGGCCGAGCGGCCTGTCCGCTTCGTATCATCTGGCGCGGATGGGGCATCAGGTGGAAATCCACGATGCCGCGCCATGGCCGGGCGGCATGCTGCACTTCGGGATACCGGCATATCGACTGCCCCGCGCCGAGTTGATGCGCGAGATCGACCGGATCCAGTCGATGGGCGTGAAAATCGTGCTCAATCATTGCGTCGACGACGTCCTGGCCGAACAGCAGGCCGGCGGGTTCGACGCGGTTTTCATTGCGATTGGCGCACATCTCTCCAAGCATGTGGACATTCCCGCGCGCGACGCCCCGAAGGTGCTCGATGCGGTGGCCCTGTTGCACGATGTGGAAACCGGCACCGCCCCGCTGCTCGGCCGGCGCGTGGTGGTCTACGGCGGCGGCAACACGGCGATGGACGCTGCCCGCACCGCCCGCCGCCTCGGTGTCGAGGAGGCGATGATCGTCTATCGGCGAGACCGCGCGCATATGCCCGCGCTTGAGTTCGAAGCCGACGAAGCCATCGCGGAAGGCATCAAGATCAAATGGCTGACCTCGATCAAGGCGATCGACGGTGCCGATCTGACGGTCGAGATCATGCGCATCGACGAGAGCGGCCGAGCGCAGCCGACCGGAGAGTTTGAAACGCTGCAGGCCGACGCTGTCGTGCTGGCGCTGGGTCAGGATGCCGACAGCGGATTCCTCAAGCAAATCCCCGAGATCGTGCAACAGCCGGACGGCTGCGTCGTGGTCGGCGCAAACATGATGACCGGCCGCGCTGGCATTTTCGCGGGTGGGGACATGGTGCCGGCGGTGCGCTCGGTCACCGTGGCCACCGGTCACGGCAAGAAGGCGGCCCATCACATCGATGCGTGGCTGAAAGGAACCGAATACACTCGCGAGGCCAAGCATCCGGTGATCGAATTTGCCGGCCTCAACCTGCCGATCTATGCCGACGCGGCGCGGTCCTCGCAGAGGGAACTGCCGGCCTCGACTCGTGCCGGTGGCTTCGATGAAGTGGTCGCGGGCCTGAGCGCGCCGGAGGCACTGCACGAGGCCAGACGCTGCCTGTCCTGCGGCAACTGTTTCGAATGCGACAACTGCTTCGCTGCGTGCCCGGAGGACGCCATCGTCAAACTCGGGCCCGGACAGCGGTACGAGATCAACGATGCACGGTGCACCGGCTGCGCGATCTGCGTCGAGCAATGTCCCTGCCACGCCATGGAAATGGTCCCGGAACACGGTTGAAAGCAGGAGGCAACCTTGGGCACAAAAACCACCATGGATGGCAATACCGCGGTCGCGCACGTTGCATACCGCGTCAACGAAGTCTGTGCCATCTATCCGATCACTCCCTCATCGACCATGGCGGAACTCGCGGATCAGTGGGCGGCCGAGGGCCTGAAGAACATCTGGGGAAACATTCCGGTTGTGCAGCAGATGCAGAGCGAGGGCGGCGCCGCGGGGGCCGTTCATGGCGCGTTGCAGTCCGGCGCGATGACGACGACCTTCACGTCCTCGCAGGGCCTGATGCTGATGCTGCCGAATATGTTCAAGATCGCCGGCGAACTGACCTCGACGGTGATCCATGTCGCGGCGCGGTCGCTCGCCACGTCGGCGCTGTCGATTTTCGGCGACCATTCCGATGTGATGACCGCGCGCGGCACCGGCTTCGCGCTGCTGTCCGCCGCCAACGTGCAGGAGGCGCATGACGCGGCGCTGCTGGCCGAGGTCGCGACGCTTGGAGTCGCGCGTTCCATTCCTGCACTTCTTTGATGGCTTCCGGACGTCGCACGAGATCAACACCCTGGAATTGCTTAGCGACGACGATATGCGGGCGATGATCAGCAACGATCTGGTGCGCGCTCATCGCTGCCGCGCGCTCAATCCCGAGCATCCCTTCATTCGCGGCACCGCGCAAAATCCCGATACGTTCTTTCAGGCGCGTGAGGCGGTTAGCCCCTTACTATGCGGCGGTGCCGGGGATCCTGGAGCGAGCCATGGGGCGGTTCGCCGCCATTACCGGACGTGGTTACAACCTGTTCGAATATGACGGCGCGCCGGACGCCGAACGGGTGCTGATCCTGATGGGTTCGGGTGCCGAAACGGCGCGTGAAACGGTCAAGGCTCTGGTCGCGCGCGGGGAGAAAGTCGGCGTGGTGCAGGTGCGGCTGTATCGGCCGTTTTCCGCCGAGCATCTGCTAAGTGCGCTGCCGTTGTCGGTCAGGTCGGTGGCGGTCCTGGAGCAGACCAAGGAGACCGGCGCCGCCGGCGAGCCACTGTATCTGGATGTCATCGCCAGCCTGGCTCAAGGTTTCGCGAACGGCGGGCGACCGTCGATGCCGAGGATCATCGGTGGACGCTACGGTCTGTCATCGAAAGATTTCACGCCGGCGATGGTGAAGGCGGCGCTCGACGAACTCGGCCAAACCGACGCCCACGGCACATTCTGCGGACGAAACAGTTTTACCATCGGTATCGACGACGATGTTTCGCACAGCAATCTTCCGGTCGATCCGGTCTTCTCGATCGAATCGGACGAAACCACCCGCGCGGTGTTCTATGGTCTCGGGCGCCGATGGAACCGTCGGAGCGAACAAGAACACGGCGAAGATCATCGCCGAGGATGCCGGGCGCTACGCCCAGGGTTATTTCGTCTATGATTCGCACAAATCCGGCGCGCAGACGATTTCGCACCTGCGGTTCGGTCCCGATCCGATCAAGGCACCCTATCTGATCGCGGCGGCGAGCTTCGTCGCCTGTCACCAGTTCAGCTTCCTTGAACGGCACGACATGCTGCGGGTGGCGGCGCCCGGAGCGGCGTGTTCCTGCTCAACAGTCCCTACGGCAAAGACGAGACCTGGGACGAACTGCCACATTCGGTGCAGCAGCAGATCATCGACAAGAAACTCCGTGTCTTTGTCATCGACGCATCGAAAGTGGCGCGCGATCTCGGCCTCGGCATGCGCACCAACACCATTCTGCAAACTTGTTTCTTCGCCATCTCCGGCGTGCTGCCGCGGGACAGCGCGCTGCGGCACATCAAGGCCGCCGATCAAGAAGAGCTACAGCCTGAAAGGTGAGGCGGTGGTCGCGAAGAACTTCGCTGCCGTGGACGCCACGCTGGCGCACCTGGTCGAAATAAAGGTGCCGGCGAGCGCAAACAACGCCAACAACATGCCGCCGATCGTGCCCAGGTTCCGCGCCCGACTTCGTGCAACGCGTCACCGCAATGGTAATGGCCGGACGCGGTGACGATATTCCGGTCAGCCTGATCCCGGCGGATGGCACTTTCCCCTCCGGCACCAGCGTCTACGAAAAGCGCAACATCGCCGAGGCTGTGCCGGTCTGGGAGGCCAATCTTTGCATCCAGTGCGGTCAATGCAGCTTTGTCTGTCCACACAGCGTGATCAGGGCCAAGTATTATCACGAGGACGCACTCGATGGGCGCGCCGTCGTCTTTCAAGTCGGCGATGGTCAACGCCCGGGGCTATCCGGAGGCTCGCTTCACCTTGCAGTTCTATGTCGAGGACTGCACCGGATGCGGTCTTTGCGTGGAAGCCTGCCCGGCGATCAGCCCGCGCGAGCCGGACGTCAAGGCGATCAACCTGGCGGACAAAGAGGGGCTGATCCCAGCCGAACGCGCGAATATTGCGTTTTTCGAGACGATTGCCGGTGAACGATCGTTCCCGGGTCGATTTCGCCAAGGTACGCGGCATCCAGTTCCTCGAACCGCTGTTCGAATTTCCCGGCGCCTGTGCCGGATGCGGCGAGACACCTTATCTCAAGCTGCTCTCGCAACTATTTGGCGACCGGGCGCAGATCGCCAACGCCACCGGGTGCTCGTCCATCTACGGCGCCAGTCTCCCGGTGACGCCCTGGACCAAGAACCACGAGGGCCGCGGCCCAGCCTGGTCGAACTCCCTGTTCGAGGACAATGCCGAGTTCGGGCTGGGCTTTCGTCTGGCCGCCGACAAGCATCTCGATCTTGCCAGGTCGTTGCTGGTCAAGCTCGCACCGGTGGTCGGAGAGGAACTCGCGGCGGACATCCTGAATGCACCACAGATCCATGAGTTCGAGCTTGCGCGCGCTGCGCATCCACGTGGCGGAACTGAAGACCCGGCTGCTCACCCTCGGCGGCGAGGACTGTCGACGATCTTCTCTCCGTGGTCGATCATCTGGTGCGGCGGAGCATCTGGATCGTCGGCGGCGATGGCTGGGCCTACGACATCGGGTATGGCGGCCTTGACCATGTCCTGGCGAGCGGGCGCGACCTCAATATTCTCGTCCTCAACACCGAACTTTACTCGAACACCGGAGGTCAGGCCTCGAAGGCTACGCCACTGGGCGCCACCGCGAAATTCGCCGCGGCCGGCAAGCGTATTCCGCGCAAAGACCTAGGCTTGCAGGCGATCGCCTATGGCAACGTCTATGTGGCCCAGGTGGCGATGGGTGCCAACTCGCAGCAGACACTGGACGCGTTTCGTGAAGCGGAGGCCTATGGCGGAACGTCGCTGATCATTGCCTACAGCCAGTGTATCGCCCACGGCATCGACATGCGGTTCGGCATGAAGCAGCAGGACCTCGCGGTGGCCAGCGGCTACTGGCCCTTGTTCCGTTTCAATCCCACCATGCGGACGGTTGGCCAGGCACCCTTTCAGCTGGATTCGCCGCGCCCGACGATCGCCTTCAAGGACTATGCCTATAACGAAATCCGTTACTCTTCGCTGGCCAGGGCGCTGCCTGACGATGCGGCCTCGCTGCTGCTCACCGCGCAGGCGTCGGTGGTCGACAAGTACCGGCGATACGAGGACCTCGCTATGCGCGATGGCAGCCAGTTCCAGCTTGGCGTCACTGCACAACCGCGTGTCGTAGGAGACCAGCATGGATCTGACCACACGCTACATGGGACTGCGGCTGAAGAACCCGTTGGTCGCCTCCGCTTCGCCGTTGACCGGCGAACCCGGACAACATACAGGCGGCTCGAGGATGCCGGTGCCGCGGCGGTCGTGTTGCCTTCCCTGTTTCAGGAGGAGATCGAGGCCGACGACGGCACGGCACGACCTTCTGACCGGCGCCGGCGAGGACAGTTGGCCTGAGGCTCACACCAACTTCGCACCCGGGATCGACTACACGCTGGGACCCAAGGAGTATCTGGAGCTTGTCCGCAAGGCGAGCACCGCGGTCGACATTCCGGTCATTGCCAGCTTGAACGGTGTCACCAACGAGGGTTGGATTTCCTACGCCAGACTGATCGAGGAAGCCGGCGCGAAGGGACTGGAACTCAATATCTATTTCATTCCGGCCGACCTGACGCAATCGGGCAACGATGTCGAGCGGCGTTATCTTGCAATCGTCGGGGCCGTGAGGGCGGCGGTGTCGATACCCCTCGCGGTCAAACTCAGCCCCTATTTCAGCGCCGTCGGCGAGCATGGCCCTCGCCCTGCAGGATGCCGGTGCCGACGCGTTGGTGCTGTTCAACCGGTTCTATCAGCCTGACCTGGACCTCGTGCGCTTACAGGTATTGACCGATCTCAGACTGAGCGACCCAACTGAAATCCGCCTGCCGTTGCTTTGGCTCGCGGTCCTGTCCGGCCGGATGAAGGCGTCCCTCGCCGCCAGCACCGGTGTCGCGACGGCCAGCGAGGTGGTTAAATACCTCCTGGTTGGCGCCGATACCGTCATGACGACGTCGTCCCTGCTGCGATTTGGTGTCGGCCATATGGCGGTCCTACTGGGCGGCCTGGAAAAATGGCTCGCGGCGCGGGACTTCACCTCGCTGGAGGCTGTCAGAGGCATCATGAGCCAACGCAAACTGCGCGATCCGCAGGCGTTCGAGCGTGCCAACTACATCAAGATCCTGCACGGATACAAAGCCGTCTGATCGTTGCGCGGACGCAGCCGCAGGCGGCTTTATCGGCGGTGCAATTGGCCAATCGGCAGCAGCCGGGAAGCGGGCGAGCCACCGAGGGTTGATCGCGAGGCCCCTTCCCGATCGCCAACGCCACATGCGATACTCCTGCGTGGCGTTGAGTGCCGTTAGTTTCACACGTGCCAAATCCGGCTGCGGAGGCGCTGCTCTCGATGAGTTTGGTTCTTGGACCGGCCCGCAACCGCTGTGATCCGTTAGGTTCTGATCGTTGATGGCTATCAAGGAGCGCGCGCAATTGGCAGCCGGGCTAAGGGTCGTGTTGGCGAGATTGTCTGAGGTCCTCCATCGCGCCCCTTCTCCCACCCGGCAACGCAAGCCCCGGCGTGACATAATGGGACCGCCGATTGTCCGTTGGCCAGGTCCGGACCACGTGGAGCCTCGGGCTATGTCGTGTCCGAACTGTGGTTCAGACGTGCCCAAGCCCCTGCTCCTGACGATCGATTTTGCCACCCTGCCCGGTTCGCGGCGGGAAACCACGGTGCTGCGGTGCCCAGCCTGCACCTGCCCGTTCTACGCCAGCCAAATTCCGCCCGACTACGCCGAAGACGCGATGCTCGAACGCGGCCGAGTCCCGTTCTACCTGCAGCAAGGCGCGGGACTGTCGTTGATCACGCGACCGCTGGCACAGCTGCGCGCACCAGCCGGCAGTGTTTACCTTGAAGTCGGCTGCGGCTTTGGCTTTGGTCTCGACTACGCGCGCCACGCCAAGGGTTGGACGGGCCAGGGCATCGATCCGGGCGGAATATCCCGCTTGGGCCAGGATATGCTCGGCGTCACGATCCACCGCCGCTATCTCCAGGATTCGGAGCCGGACCTCGAGGCCACCTGCGATGTTGTCATGGCGTCGGAGACGATCGAGCATGTTCCCTCCCCAAAGACCTTTGTGCGCGTGCTGCGCGGCGTGCTTCGCCCTGGCGGGACGCTGATCCTGACCACACCTGACGCCGCGGATCTGCGCCCTGAAACGTCTCCGGGCGTGCTCATCGGGCTGCTGTCTCCCGGCCTGCACCTGATCTTTCAGAGCCGCGAGAGCCTGTGTGCGATCTTGGCGGATTGCGGGTTCGAGCACATTCACGTCGCCAAGGACGGCCATTCCCTGGTGGCGTTCGCCAGCGATCACCCACTGGGCCTGGAATCCGACCGCACCGTTCTCCGAGCGGAATATCGTGACTATCTCGCACGTCGGGCTCGGGACTTTTCGCCGCGGCAGGATTTGTTTCTGGCCTTTGCCGGCCGTGCGCTACAGGAAGCGGTGAATGATGCGGCCTTTGACCAAGCTCGCACTGCCCGGACGGAGGTGCAGCGAGTGTGCAAGATCCGTTTCGGACGTTCACTGGAAGGCCTCGCAGAACGAGCGGCCGCGAACCGAGGCGCCTCGCTCGAGGAGCTTTCCGGTCACATGCCCTTAGGCATGGGCGGACTGCTCTATGCCGACGCCATCTTGCGGCTGGCTTCGGGCGAGCCACGTGGTGATCTAGGTGATCGTTTCCTGCGCGCCGCCGAGGCCGCGGACCTGCTTCGGGATGCGCTTGCCGAACTGGCATTGGCAGACGGCATGAGCGAGGAAATATCCTGGACCGCGCGCGCAGAGGCAGTGCTGTGCGCGGCGTCGTCCGGTGCAGACGATATCGTCGACCGGTTGTCAGCGCTGCCGCCAGCGCCCGACGCGGAGCAAGGTGTCAAGCGATTTGAAGTCATTGCCGAACGCACGCTCGTGGAACTCGTCAATGCCGGGCACTATGAGCTTGGGACAGCATTGTCGGACGCGAACAGCTTCGACGCCCGCGCGTGGGCAGACCCAGACGTCGCCGAACCTCGTTCGGCGTCCGAGCGCGACGCACTGTTCTGCCTTGCGGTCCTGGATTCGCAAAGCGTCGACCCGACGCGGATCGAACGTAGCCACGGGCGCTTTCACCGCGTGTTGCTGGCTCTCGGCGATCAGGACGATCCGGGAGCGCCAAACGGTCTGCTCGAAGCGGCGAGGCGAGGCGAGGACGCCGCGCGCTGCCGGCTTGATCAACCCGTCGACGCGCTCTCGGCTTCGCAACTCGGAGACGGCTAACCGGCAATGAAGGTATTGCGGCGGTTCGGCCTGCGCGGTCGGTCTTGGCGTTTCCTGCGGCGCTGCCACGCATATTTCGCCTATGGCAGAAGTTTCCTGCACCGCCAGAGCCAGATCCTTCAAATGTGGCCCGGCGTTGACGTTGAACTTGGCAAAGACGTTGCGCTATTCGTTCATTTCGATCGACGCGGCAAATTGGCCGACCACGTGATTACCTATGTTCGTGCGCTACACGACCAAGGCTTCTCGGTGGTGTTTGTTACGAATTCCGGGCGCCAAGACCATGACAGTCTGAACGCGCTGAAGCCGCTATGCCGAGCGGTTGTCGTAAGGCGGAACGTGGGATACGACTTCGGTGCGGTTCGCGAGATGCTCGACCTGCTTGCGCTGCCGCGAGCGGAAACGCAACGACTACTCATCGCCAATGACAGCGTATACGGACCGCTTGTGCCGATGACGGACATGTTCGCCCGAGTGGATTTTGACGTCGCCGACTTATGGGGAGCCACCGAGAGCTGGCAGCATCGTTACCATCTCCAGTCCTACTTCCTGCTGGCCGGGCGCCGCGCCATGACCAGCGGAGCGTGGCACAGATTCTGGAAAGGCGTCCGGCCTGTGTCGTCGAAACAATGGGCGATCAATCGGTATGAGATGGGATTAACGCAAGACCTGCTGAGGGCCGGACTGCGGTGCAGGGCGCTTTGGCCCTATCATGAACTCCTTGGACGATGCACAGTTCTGTCCGCGCTCCCCGACCTCGAAATTGACCGGATTGGACGCGCTCGAGCAGGCTCGTATTCTGGCCGACGAGCATATTTGCCGCGCCGCGGCGCGTCTGGTGCCGCTCAATCCGACCGCTGATCTCTGGCGTCAGCTGCTTCTCGCTGGTTTTCCATTCATCAAGGCGGAGTTGTTGCGCAAGAATCCAAGCGGGGTGCCGGACGTCGCGCACTGGCGTTCGGTGGTGGCTGATCTCCCGGGCGCCGATGTTGCAATGATCGAACGTGACCTGCAGCTCAAGATGCGGCATCGCGCGCCTTGACGGCACCAGTTGCGGTGCGATCAACATTGATCTGGATTTTCCTACGATCACTCTATGCAACGCGTTCGCAACAGCCCCAGATGCCTTCCGATCACCGGGCTACGCTGAATGTTGTTGCCGGTCCGTTCAAGAGATTTTTGGGTACGAGCGGCTGCGTGCCGCCATTTGATCGCTGCTCAACGGCCAGGTGACTGCGCCTGGTGGGACCTCGGCTACTTTGCGCGCCAAAATAAAGCTTTCGGCGAAGCCAGGACAGGTAGGCATGTCTAGCCAGCCGACACGTCTCATTTGCGGCGAGGGATGAATGCGCACCGGGCCGCGCATGCCGGATTCCACTACTTCAAATCCCAGGCCGGACCGAACAGGATTTCCAGACCGCTATCCGACATGCGCCAGAAATCATTTGGCTGCTCATGGATCGGCCACGAGTGCACCGTCACATGGATCGTCAGGCCGCCAACGCGTAGCACGCGATTGATTTCCGCCGCGGCCATCCAGGGGGCGGCCAGATGCTCCAGCACCGCGACCGAGTAGACCCCGTCAAGCGAGGCGGGATCGACCAGGTGGCTGAGCGCGTGGACGTCAACCACGAAATCGACGCCTGGTCCTGGATGAATATCGCAGCCGAGCAGGGTGCAACCGGGACCGAAAGGATCACGTTCGACCTTGGCGGTCATCGGGCCGACATCGCGGCGCGCGCCGACTTCCAGCACCTTGCCGCCGCGCTCTTGCATTGCCGTCACGAAACGCCCCCAAGGGTGATCCGCCGCTATCCAATCCGGTTCGGCTTCGGATTGCAGATGAGGTGGCACCGTCACCTTTACCCGCGCGGCGCCGATTTCTGTTACGACTTCGATCCAGACTGGCTCGAACGGAGGGCATTCGAGATAGAGTTCGAAACCAGTGTCGGCGACATGGGCATGGTCCGGATAGTGAATGAGCAAGTCCGGCCGGGGCTGGAATGCCTGTGTCGCCACCCGCAGATCGCCGCTGACGAGGGCGATTTCCCGCACCTTCAGTGCGTGGGCGTGAATCCAGCCACGAACGAACACACCCCATCGGTCGCACCAGATCTGATCGATCATGTGAACGACGGGAAATGGCTCCGCGATGGTGCTGCGTTCGGTGGACGGGGCGGGTCTCTGGAATGGGTTGAACCTCATCGGCCGATTGCTAAAGGGAGGCTCAGACACGTTGCAACCAATCGCAAAGCTTTTGGTAGGGCCCCAGCGCCGATCGAGATCAGTTACGCGTCCGACAATCACGTGCGTATTGATGCGCTCACCGACATAGCCCCGGAATAGGGATGGAGCCCCATCTGGACGGGCATCTCGCAACCTCCCCGTTAGGGCGCGTACTCCATAACGCGGCGCTGACCATCGGGTGTCAATCAAGGCTTGGTTGAAGCAGGAACTGGGAGCATCCACCACCGCCAAGTGTCTAAATCGGGCCACCAACGCACCTGATACAACGGATCCGCTTGCCATTTTGCAACCTCAGTGCGCCACGACGAGCCATCGGCGAACGCTGAACCGGGGACGAAATACTCGTGCGTCCCGATCCATATCACCCAGCAGAGCAGGATGACCGCGATCCCCCTTGGCCAGCCCCCGATGGTCCTAGCGATGCCCAACAGGGCAAGACCGAACAGAGCGGACGGCGCATAGCCGTAACGGTCGCCGAAGGTCACGTTGAGCAGTTCGACGTGTTGGCCGAGTGCCGCGAAGTAGGAGGCCGACATCATAACGACCCCGGCGGACAGGAGCCACCGGACTTCGGTGTTTCGGCTGCGCCATGCAGCCCAAACGATCGCGACCACACAGCCGCCGCAGATCAAAAGCGGCGCCCAGAGCGTCTTCCCCGCGACGACATCGGCGGTCAAATGGGGCGCGAGCCGCTCCGTGGCGGCGGTACCCAGAAACGGCAACAGGATATTCTTTTCGTAAATTACGATGGCCAGAAGCCGCGGGCTTATGCCGATCTGCCGCGCGGGCTCCGGGTGCAGGAGGATCATTGCCAACTGCAGCGCGCCGCCAATGCCAAGGATGACGCCCTGCACCATCCGGAACCACGAACGCTCGAAATACGCACGAAGGATAAACAGCGGAGCCAATAGAGTGGCAACAGGCCCACTTAGAGATGCGAGCACGAGCAGTGCCACGCGGAACCGGCCAACGTATCCCCGGCGGAGGGAAAGCGCGAGGATCAGCGCCGCGCAAAGGCTGAGATGAAACTGGCTTGTGATCGCGTTCAGCCACACCTCGCCCGATCGCGGAGTCGCCAATAACATAAGTAACGCCAGCACCATCGCCGATCGATTCATCAACCATGGGACGCCGCTGGTCAGAAGTAACAGCGGCGGGCAAAGTTGGATGAGGAGGGCGAAGCTGGTGCTGATCCACGGCGCCCACTGGAGGGGCACCACCCGCGCGGCCAGCAATGTTGCGATGCTGGCGGCAAGGTTCAGATAGCCGGTGTGGACAGCGAACAGTGCATCGGCCCAAGTGAGATTGCGCCCATTGATAAAATAGACCGCCCCCTCCTCGGCCCAAAATCGGCCCTTCAGGAGCACCTGCGGCATTCGCGCCGCCACGAGAACTGCATAGGCAAGCAACAGGCCGGCGCGGAATAAAAACGTCGGAGCTCGCACGAGCAGTGAGGCTCGGACCCGATTGGCGCGCTACCCAGGAGCCGGGCTGCGCCGACGCGGCGTCAACCGCTTGCCCGCCGAAACGCTGGCTCCGTTGGCTTTGCATTCCGTCGGAAATAGTCACGACCCATTATCGGTCCGATGCGACCTGACCATGCCTGGCCTTGTCGCCGCAACTCTGACTTCCCTAATGGGCGGCTTCGAGTGACTGCCATACGCTCACACTCGGGATGTTCGGACACCGCTCCCGGCGGGGCTGGTTCTGCGATCTTGTGGAGGTCACAGCCGAGATAACGCCATATTTGCTCTCGACGGCGTCACCCTGACGCAGATATGAACCCGGACCGCCCACGACGGACAGCCGCGGTGAGCGTGCGGGCAGACAGCCCGGCGACGGGAGACGTTCATGACGAAAACCATCATTCAGACCGGATTTGGCCGGCGCACGCTGCTGAAAGCCTCGGCCGCAGCGGGATTGCTCGCGGCCCCCCCGATCATATCGGCACGCGGCGAGACCCCGGTCCGCATCGGCATGGTCGATCCGCTGACCGGCATCCTGTCCGCCCTCGCCGCCAGTGAGGTCGAGGGCGCCCGCTATGCCGTTGAAGCGGTGAACAAGAAAAATGGCATCCTCGGTCGTCAGGTCGAGCTGCTGGTGGAGGATTCCGCCAACGACGTCGGCACCGGCGTGCAAAAGACCCGCAAGCTGATCGAACGCGACAAGGTCGACGTCATCTTTGGCGACGTGAACTCCGGCATCGCCTACGCCATGTCGCAGGTCACCAACGAACTGAAGGTCTTCCACATCGTTCCCGGTGGCCACACCGATCCGATCACCGGCGACCGACTGCAAATGGAATGTCTTCCGCATCTGCAACACCACGTCGATGGACGCCGCCGCGGTCACCGGCGACCTGGTCAAGCGCTTTGGCAAGAAGTTCTTCTTCATTACGCCTGACTACGCGTATGGCCATTCGTTGCAGGAGAACTTCATCCGGAACCTGAAGGCCCTCGGCGGCGAATATCAGGCCGAAATGCTACCGATCAACACCGTCGGAGTTCTCCGCCACGCTGATCAAGGCCAAGGCGTACAAGCCAAGTGTCCTGCTGAACAACATGGGCGGCCTGGCGCAGATCAACTGCATGAAACAGTTCACCCAGTTCGGCATGCAGAAGGAAATGGCTCTCGGCGGCGCGCTGTTCGAACTTGAATCCGATCAGGGCGGTGCCCAAGGACGCCCAGGCCGGCACCTGGGCGATGGAATGGTGGTGGAACCAGCCCAACGTGCCGGAGCTGCAGAGCTTCGTCGCCGATTTCCGCAAGGCCACCGGCAAGACGCCCAGCGCCCGCCACTGGTTCGGCTATGTCGCGGTCCACTCGGTCCGCCTCGGCGCGGAAAAGGCCAAGTCGCTGGACGGCCCCAAACTGTCGCTCGCCATGGAGGACATGGAGCTGCCGCCAGACGTCGCCCTGCAGCCGGGAAAGGCTTTCTACCGCGCCGGCGACCACGAACTGATGTGCGACATCTTCGTCGGCGACGTTCACCCTCCCACCGACGGCAATCCCGACGCCGTGTTCACCGCCACCAGTCGTCGTGCCCGGCGAACAGGCGGCCGGGTCGGTCGCCGACACCGGCTGCAAGATGGTTCACCCCGCCTGACCCACGCCCACTGATCCCTGATCCTCGAAGGGCGGCCGATGCTGCAAATCGTACTGTTCAACGTCACGAACGGGCTCATCATCGGCGCGTTCTACGTGCTGATGGCGCTGGGCCTGTCGCTGATCCTCAACCTGTCCAACGTCATCAACTTCGCCCACGGCAATTTCCTGGCGCTCGGCGGCTACATCGCCTTCGTGCTGACGCCGTTCATCGGCTTCTGGGGCGCGCTTGCTGGTGTCCCCCATCCTGACGGCGGTGTTCGGCTTCCTGATCGAGCGCCTGATGATCCGCCGGGTCTACCTGCGCGATCCGGTCTACAGCCTGCTGCTGACGTTCGGTCTGGCCTTCATCCTGCAGGACGTCTGCCGCTATATCTGGGGTCCGAACGGCCTGCCGATGACGCATCCCGGACGTGCTGTCGCAGCCGCTGACACCCGAGCTGTTCTTCATCACCTGGTACCGCGTGTTCATGGTGGCGATCGTCATCGTCGCGGTGACGGGTTTGTTCGCATTCCTGCGCTACACCCGGGTCGGCATCCGCATCCGGGCCGGAACGCTCGATCTCGATACGGTCGCGGCGCTGGGCGTCAACGTCGGAATGTTGCGGTCGTTCAACTTTGCCGTCGGTTCACTGCTCGCGGGGCTGGCGGGGGTGCTGGCGGCGGGCCAGATCGGCCTCAACCCCAACATGGGCGACGACCTGCTGATGCCGAGCTTCATCGCCATCATCGTCGGTGGGGTTGGCAGTCTGACCGGGACACTGCTGGGCGGCCTGCTGATCGGCGTCGCCGGCGCGCTCACCACGGTGTTCTGGCCCGCCGCCAGTGAAGCGGTGATCTACGTCATCATGATGCTCGTCCTGGTAGTGCGCCCCCGCGGCCTGCTCGGCGAGGAGGGCATGCTGACATGAGCGCCACGACCGCGGCCGCGACCGTCGTCCGGCACCGGTCGGTTCCCGCCCGTGGCTGACGGCGGCCATCGTCTGGGCCCTGCTGCTGACAGTGCCGTTCTGGCTGCCGATGCTGGGTGGCTACACCGCGCTGGCCGGCCGGGTCCTGGTGCTGGGCCTCGCCGCGATGTCGTTCAACCTGCTGCTCGGCTTCACCGGCGTCATGAGTTTCGGTCACGCCGCGTATTTCGGTCTCGGCGCCTACGGGGCGGGCCTGACGCTGAAATTCGTCGCCGCCAGCACGCCGCTGGCCATGCTGGCCGGGGTTTTGCTGGGCGGGCATCGCCGGCACATTGTTCGGCCTGCTGATCGTCCGCCGCCGCGGCGTCTATTTCGCCATGGTCACCGTCGCGTTCGGTCAGATCGCCTTCTACATCGCCTATAGCTGGAACGACCTGACCGGCGGCTATGACGGATTGCGAGGTTTCTCCCGCGCGCCGATCGACCTGGGCTTCACCACGATCGACATCGCCAACAACGGCACCGCCTTCTACTACTTCCTGCTCGTCGTCTTCGGTATTGCCACCGCGCTGCAAGGCCTGCTGCTGGCGTCCCCGTTCGGCCGCACCCTGCTGGCGATTCGGGAAAATGAACGGCGAGCGCGGTTCCTCGGCATCCCGATCGAGCGGCATATCTGGCTGTCGTTCTCGATCTCCTGCGCCTTCACCGCGTTGGCCGGGCTCGCTGTACGCGCTGCTGAACAACTTCGCCGATCCGCTGGGCCTGCACTATTCGCTGTCGGGCGAGATCGTGATCATGACGGTGATGGGCGGCATGCGGGCGTTCTGGGGCCCGCTGGTCGGCGCCGCGCTGTTCGTGGTGCTGCAGGACTATATTTCATCGATGACCGTCAACTGGATGTCCTTTGTCGGCCTGATCTTTGTTCTGGTGGTGCTGTTCTTCCCGCGCGGGATGCTTGGGCATGCTGCAGGGGAGGAGCGCGCGATGACCATGCGGGCGCATCGCGCCGATGCTCGACGTAAGCGACGTCACCAAACAGTTCGGCAATCTGGTCGCCGTCGGCAATGTGTCGATGCAGGTCGCCCCCGGCGAACTGCGGGCGATCATCGGCCCCAACGGCGCTGGCAAGACGACATTCTTCAACATGATCTCGGGGTTCTTCGCGCCGACCTCCGGCGAACATCGTGTTCGACGGCGACGTGGTGACGAAGCTGTCGGTGACCGCTCGGGTCGCCGCGCGGCATGGCGCGGACTTTCCAGATTACCGAGATCTTCCCTGAGCTGACGGTGCGCGAGAACATCCGCATCGGCGTCGAAAGCGCGCGCGGGCTGCGGCTGCGCTTCTGGCTGGGCAAGCGCCGCGCCGCCGAAGTAGACTCGCGGATCGAGGAGGCGCTGGAGCAGACCGGGCTTGACCGGCAAGGCCGACCGGCTGGTAGGCGAACTGTCGCACGGCGATCAGCGGGCCGCGGAGATCGCCACCGCCCTGACGCTGAAGCCTCGGCTGCTGCTGCTGGACGAACCGACCGCCGGCATGGGCGAGCACGAAACTTATGCCGTCGCCAACCTGATCCGACGGCTGCACAAGAACAGCGCCTACACCATCGTGCTGATCGAGCATGACATGCGCGTGGTGTTCAACCTCGCCGACCGCATCACCGTGCTGGCCGAGGGCAAGCTGCTGGCGGAGGGCACGCCGGCCGAGATCGCCGACAGCCCGGTGGTGCAGGAAGCCTATCTGGGAAAAGCCGAATGAGCGCGCTGACCGCCGAGGGCCTGAATACCTACTACGGCAAAAGCCATATCCTGCATGATGTCGGCCTGACCGTGGCGGAGGGCCGCATCACCACGTTGCTAGGCAGGAATGGCGCCGGCAAGACCACGACGCTGCGCAGCCTGGTCGGCCTGACCCCGCCCCGGTCCGGGCGCGTCACGCTGTTCGGCCAGGACATCACCGGGCTGCCGCCCTATCGCATCGCCGCGGCGGGCATCGGCTACGTGCCGGAAGGCCGTCGGGTGTTCGCCAACCTGACGGTGGATGAGAACCTCCGCGTGCCGATCGAGCGCCCCGGCTCGTTCACGATCGAGCGGGTGTATCAGTTGTTCCCTCGCCTGGGAGAGCGACGGCAGAACCTCGGTCGCCAACTATCGGGCGGGGAGCAGGAGATGCTGTCGATCGGCCGGGCGCTGCTGTTGAACCCGAGGCTGCTGATACTGGACGAACCGTCAGCAGGGGCTGGCGCCGTTGATCGTCAAGGAGGTGTTCCGTATCGTCGCGCAGATGCGGACCGAGGGGATCTCGGTTCTGCTGGTGGAGCAGAATGTGCGGATGAGCCTGGAAATCTCCGACCATGCCTATGTGCTGGAGAACGGCCAGATGGTCTATTCCGGCCCGGCGGCGGAACTGCGGGCGGATGAGACCCGGATCCAGGCATTGGCTGGCGCCTCGGCCGAGGAATGGAAGCTCGAGGACCTGCTGCCGGCATGACGCTGCCACGGATGCCCTCGATGCGGCTGGACGGCAGGCGGGCGCTGGTGACCGGTGCCGGTCGGGGCATCGGGTTGGCTGCGGCGGCGGCGCTGGCCTCGGTGGGCGCACATGTAACGCTGATGGCGCGGACCGCGGCGGAGATCGAGGCCGCTGCCGGGGAAATCCGGGCCGAGGGGGGCCAGGCGTCGACGCTGGTGCTGGACGTGACCGATCTGGCGGCGGTGCGGGCGGCGGTCGAAGCGGCCGACCCGTTCGATGTGCTGGTGAACAATGCCGGGACCAACCGGCCTCGGAGCTTCCTGGAGGTGACCGAGGACGATTACGATTTCATTACCGAACTGAACCTGCGGGCGGCGTATTTCGTTGCGCAGGCGGTGGCGCGGCGGATGGCGGCGGCCGAGCAGGGTGGATCGATCATCCATGTGTCTTCGCAGATGGGCCATGTCGGCGGCACCAACCGCACCGTCTATTGCATGACGAAACACGGCATCGAGGGGCTGACCAAGGCGATGGCGATCGACCTCGCGCCGCTGGGCATTCGGGTCAACTCGATCGGGCCGACGTTCATCGATACGCCGCTGACAAAGCCGTTTTTCGAGAACGTTGCGTTCCGCGATGACGTGCTGCGCCGGATCAAGCTGGGGCGGCTTGGGACGGTGGAGGACCTGATGGGTGCGGTGGTGTTCCTGGCGAGCGACGCGGCGGCACTGGTGACCGGGACGGCGCTGGTGGTCGATGGGGGATGGACGGCGGAGTAGTCCCAGCAGCCGTCGCTGACCGGTACGCGCGCGGCCGCGTCCACGCCAGGCCACTCGGGAAGGCTCACAACTTCATTCCTATTCCGCTCCCGGTTCGAGGTCCCCCGCCAGCACGCTCGCGGTAGCCGAAGCCAGAAATTCATCCGCCAGTCCCGGGCCGTCCGCCAGCCTGGCGAGCACGACCGCGCCGACCATTGTGGCGAGCGCGGCGACGGCGCGTTGCCTGCGCAGGCGATCAGATCGTCCCGGAATGCATCGGGCCAGTGCCTCAAGCATGCCCCGAAGTGCCGTTGCCATCGCGCCACGGGTGACGGATCGCCGCGCAACGTCGGGGCCAAGCGTGGTCAGCGGACAGCCCGCGCCCGACGCGATCTTGGCCGGACTGAGATAGGACAGGACGATGTCCCGCAGGGCGGCGTCACGATCGGGCGTGCGGCTCGCCTGGTCCCAGCGTGCCGCGGCCTGTTCGAGCAACGATCCGGCGACCTCGGCCGCCAGCGCCTCCTTTGAGGCGAAATGCAGATAGAAGCCGCCATGGGTCAGTCCTGCCTCGCGCATCACCGCGTCGACCCCAACGCCGTCGATGCCATGCTCCCGGAACAGCAGGCCGGCGGCATCAAGGATGCGTTGCCGGGTTTCCGCTTTGCGCTGGGTGGTTTCGCGCATCGACAACCTCCTCCGGTTCGGGCGTTCGGTCCTTTGCGAACAGCTGCGATTGGACCGATACGGGTTTCTCCTTGACATATATATGACGACCGTCATTTAAAAGCCAACCGCTTCTGGAACAGGCTCCATGGGACCAAACAGCATCGCCCGCATCGTCGCGGGCCGGGTGCACTACGCGTGGCTCGTCGTCGCTATCATGTTCGTGGTCATTCTGGCCTCGGTCGGGGTGCGAGCCGCGCCGGGCGTGCTGATCGTGCCGCTCGAACAAAGTTTTGGCTGGAGCGCAGCCGTCATCTCCGGCGCGATATCACTCAATATCCTGTTGTTCGGACTGGTGGGACCGTTCGCCGCAGGGCTGATTCAGGTGATCGGCCTCAAGCGCACGGTTTTGATCTCGATGGCGTTGCTGGTGGTGGGGGCCGGCCTCAGCAGTTTCATAACACAGGTGTGGCAGCTCTATCTGACCTGGGGCGTGCTGGTCGGGCTCGGTTCGGGTGCCGGCATGGTGGGACTGGCCACGGCGATCGCAAACCGTTGGTTCGTCGCGCGGCGCGGCCTCGTGGTGGGACTGCTGACCGCCGGCAATGCCAGCGGCCAACTGGTGTTCCTGCCGCTGCTGGCGAGTCTCGCGACATCGCAGGGCTGGCACAGTGTGCCCATGGTGGTGGCGCTGGTCATTCTGCTGCTGATGCCGGTCGTTCTGCTGACGCTGCCGGAAAGCCCCGCGTCGGTTGGTCTCGGTCCGTTTGGATCAGACCAGATCGTCCCGTTGCCGCCACATTCCGGCAACCCGTTCATGATCGCGATCCTGGGCCTCGCGCGCGGTTGCCGGTCCGTCGATTTCTGGCTGCTGTTCATCAGTTTCGCGGTCTGTGGCTTTTCCACCAATGGCCTGGTGGCCACGCATTTGATCCCATTCTGCATCGATCATGGCATCGCGGCGGTGAGTGCGGCGGGGCTGTTGGCGGCGATGGGCGTGTTCGACCTGATCGGCACGACCTTCTCCGGCTGGCTCACCGACCGGTACAACCCGCGCATCCTGCTGTTCTGGTACTACAGTCTGCGCGGACTGTCGCTGATCGTGCTGCCGTTCACGCAGTTCGACGTCGTCAGTCTGGGGATATTCGCGGCGTTCTACGGCCTGGACTGGGTGGCGACCATCCCGCCGACGGTGACACTGACCAACGACGTGTTCGGCAGGCGCGACGCGCCCGTCATGATTTCCTGGATCGTCGCCGGCCACCAGCTAGGAGGAGCACTGGCCGCGCTGGGTGCGGGCGAGACGCGCTATCTGACAGGCAGCTACGTACCGGCTTTCCTGGCGAGCGGCGTGGCTTGTCTGTTGGCGGCGCTGCTGGTGCAGCGGATCACGCAACCTCGACCCGCGCTGGCGGCCGCCGAGTAGCGCCCCAGACCCAGCGAACGTATCAGGGAGGCGGGCCCTCGATCTGGTCATAGACGCCCACATCCTCGGCATGCGCCTGCTTGTAGCTGGCAAACGCCGCCCCGGTCCCGGAATAGATGCACTTGCAGGCGACCGGATCGGCATAATAGACCATTGCGACACCGTTCACCGTTCGATGCACAAAGCGATGGGGCGGAAGCGATTTGAGGCTGGCAGCCAATTCAGGCGTATTCGCCTTCGCCTTGGTAAAGCCGGCACTCACCAACAGGTCGTCCTCCTGTCTTGCCTCCATCGCACAGCCGGCAAACAGCGTCAGCAACCCAACCGCAACGAAGCCATGGCACCGGTTCATATCATCTATCCCCCTATGATCTAACGGCTCGCACTCGCGCGCTCCATAGTGATGGGCCATGTTCCGGCCCGAACGCGGACGCTATGCAGATTTGGAAAGCTTGCGCGCGGAGCACTCCCTGCGCGCCAATGTTCGATCGATACGATACCAGTCGGTGGCGGTTCATGTCGAAGTTTTCCGAGGTCGAATATGACCTGGTTCCGAGTGAGCAACAGTGCCATTTTTCATGTCCCGCATAGGTCACGCTTTAAGCAGTTCCCGGCTTAATCGTTCTCGTGCCGCCTGGCCCGCGGCCAGCGCATGGGCGTTGATCACGGCCAGACGGAACCCGCCCGGTGGCATCGCGTGATGCTCGGCGTCCTTGTCCTCGTGAAAGGTGATCTGAACGCTGGACACGCCGTCGATGCCGCGGACCTCATCCAGGACGGCGGCCGGGGGATGACGATACCGCCGTCCATGTGGGCCGAACAGGACCACACTGTAGCCAGCCGAGCGGTTCGTGTCGGCATAATCCCAATCGCCGGTGGCATAGAGACGTACGACCGCGTCGATCCAATCCGGACCATAGAGATCGGGCCACTGGTCGGCGAAACGCAGATGCGCCTCGATGATGCGGCTGCCGATGGTCTCGAAATTCACCATGCCGGTATAGTCAGCGAGGTGCGTGCTGGACCAGGCGCCGCACCAGTCCTCGACGTCCCGCATCGCTTCGGGATGAATGTGCCAGTAGTCGAATGTGCCGCCGGGGCCGGTGACGCCGGTGGTGTGGCGCCACCACTTAGGCTGCCCAGCCACGAGGGCAACGTCGCTGCTGACATGCGGGCCGGTCAGTAGCGTGCACCAGAAGTGTCCCGCCGTCTGGGCAACCTGATAGTCCGCTTCCGACGCGATGACGCGGCTGCCGATGCCCATGCCGCGCAGGTTCGTGATCGGCTTGGAGAATACCGGGAAACGAGGCGGCATCACGCCATGCGGCGCGGCCTCCAGTCCCTGCGACAGGGCGACGGCCATCTTGTCGTAGATCCAGCGATGCGCCGGGTAGAGCTGCCAAGAGTTGGGATCATCGGTCGGAATGATCAGGTCGTCCGGGCAGGGCACATGCTCGAAATACTGCAACCGCCACGGGTCACATTCATGGATCGGCATGGGCTATGCCGGCACCGGCGCGTTGGCCGGCAACAGGCCCTGCTGGCGCAGGTCGGACCAGAGACCGGCCGGGATCTTCATCGTGAACAGCGGCAGATTCTCATTGAATTCGGCGGCGGTTCGCGGCCCGGGAATGATCGCGCACACCACCGGATGGGCCAGCGGGAACTGCAACGCGGCGGCGGCGAGCGGCACATTGTGCGCCTTGCAGACCGCGGCGATTTTCTGCACGCGCGCAACGATCTCGGGCGGCGCCGCGGCATAGTTCCAGGTGTCGCGGCCTGCCAGGATGCCAGAGTTCAACGGGCCGCCCACCACGATCGAGGTGCCCCGTTCCTGGCAGAGCGGCAGCAGGTCATCGAGCGGTCCCTGCTCCAGCAGCGTGTAGCGGCCGGCGAGCAGAAATGCGTCCCAGTCGCCGAAGCCAAGGGCCTCGATCAACACCTCTTTTTCGTTCACGCCGATGCCGATCGCGCTGACGACATCGGTGCGGCGGAGTTCCTCGAGCGCCCTGTAGCCGCTGTCACGCAATATTTTCAGGTGGTGTCGGTTGAGTTCTTCGCCGTGCTGGTAGGCGCCGATGTCATGCACGTACAGGATGTCGATCCGCGCCAGGCCGAGGCGCTGGTAGCTGTCCTCCACTGACCGCATGATGCCGTCATAGGAATAGTCGTAGACGACCTCGAACGGCATCGGCGACAGGCGACCGTCCGGCGACGGGGCGGAATTGGTCTTCGGCCGCAACAGACGCCCAACCTTGGTCGATAGCACCCAGGCGCCACGGTCCCTCTCCCGCATGGCGTCACCGACCCGGTGTTCGGCGGCGCCGACGCCGTAGAACGGCGCGGTATCGACGTAGCGCACGCCGGCATCCCAGGCGGCAGAGACCATCGCCTCACCTTCAGCACGGGTGACCGGAATACGGCTGCCCCCCATCGTTGCGGTGCCCAGACCCAACGTCGTGACTTGCAACTTTGTACGGCCGACCTGGCGCTTTTCCCATGTTGGCATCGTGGATCTCCTGTTGCTCGGCTCAGGGTGCAGGCCTTCCGGAGCCGTTGCAACCCACCCCAGCGCCGCAGTGCGCAGGGCATAAACCCGATGTGGAAGGAGATGGGAGTAACGCCCGCCGAGGTAGCGGTCCTCGGTGCGTTGCTGTCAACCGTGGCGGTTGCATCAAAACCAAATATTACAACGAGGCCTTGACATGTCGCGGATGCCCGGATCGGCGGCCCGCCGATGTACGCGTGCGGATAGTCTTGGCCAGTATTCTCGGATCGATCCTTATTCGGACCAAGGCTTCTGCTTTAGAACGATTGTTTAACGGAATGTCTGCCTGCGTGATAGCTCTGCCGGCGCTGTCAACCTGCAAACGGTCTGGCCACGTTCAGCGCGGCGGTTTTCAGGTTTCGGATTGCCAATCAGAGCAAACGCCCGACCGTCGCGGCCAAGTCCTCGGGCCGCGACGGTCGGGCGAAACGAATGAAGCCGGATGTATGGACTACCGAGCTTTGGCCTTCATCTTCCCCGATGCTGACCGTTCGTCATCCGGATTGATCGGTGCCGGCGGCAGGCCGCCCTCTGGCGCGGGATCGGCAACATACTCGAAGTCCGGTGCTTCATTCCAGGGCCCGCGCTCATCCTGACCACGCGAAAGATTGAATACCAGCTTCACGGTGTCGTCCGGGGGGACGTTGCCGAACATTGGATCGTCCAGCTTGCCCATTGCGTCGAGTGCTTTCATGAACATGTTGGCATGGGTTATCTCCCGGGTGAGGAGATGCACCAACGTCTTCTTCGTGCCCTCATCCTCGCAGGCGTTGATGAGCGCCTCATAGGTCTGGCGCGCACCGGCCTCGGACGAGATATTTGCCCGCAGATCGCGCACGACGTTGCCGCCTTCCTGAATATAGGCCGCCGTCCAGCAACTGCCCTGGCTGTCGAGAAAATGCGGGCCGCCACCCTTCAGCTTGAACAGCGGAGCATCGTAGACCTTCGTTTGATCCATTTTGCTGGTGTGCTGAGCGATCAATTTTCCTACCATCTCGAGATGGCCGAATTCCTCCAGCGCGATGTCCTGCAGCATGTCGCGGATGCCCGCATTCTCGACGTGGAAGGATTGCACCCAGTATTGCAAGGCCGCGGTTAGCTCACCCGTGGCGCCGCCAAACTGCTCCAGCAGGAACGTACCGAAGCGTGCGTCTGGCTTACCCACGTTTACCGGCTGGATGAGTTCCTTGTGATGGTAAAACATTTGTGCGTCCATGTCCTGAGGTGATCGATATGCGGCCGCATATCGAGGGAAGTCGAAACGAGTGGGGCGTATGGCCGGCCAACGCTGATCAGGCAGCTGCCTCACACCGGCGTGATCCTGGCGCCGGCCCGGATGCTCCGCGCCATAGACGCGGACGGGCAGGCCTTCGTTCCGCCGCGCGTCATCAGTAGATGGTGATGGGCGGATTTCGGGAAGCGTCGCGATGCTAGCGACGACAGATGCCTGGGCACCCTAGCGGCGGGAATTCCGCCCCACGCGGATTTAGCGGCGTCTCAAAGACGCTTACCGTGGCTTCGGCCCCCAACGAGGGCGTGTAAAGCGGCGTCCGATTTGCGGCCACGTCTGCGCGATCAAGCGCGTTGGGATGACGAGCATCAGGCGAATCCGACCGTCGCGAAGGAGAGTTGCCGCTTTCCGCGGAGGCAATTGGGGCGTGCGAGACCCGTGGCGGTTGCCTTGGCTAAAGTCGAAATCAAGGGCCGCTGGTGTGATTACGTGCGATTCCAACGGGCCCATGGTATTGAGGCCGCCTGAAAGGCAGCCGCTGCCGGCGAGCTTCATGGGATTGAGCGGAAGGTAGGGTTTATCGTCGAATGTCAGAGTTGACCGCGGATCGAATTGCGTTTCAGCCCCGGGCCTCTGTCAAACCGGCGGACAGCGAAGGCCTGTCACCCGGGCAACTCTTCGCCCTGTTCCGGCGAAATTGGCGGCTGATCCTCCTCTCGGGGTTCGTCGTTGCGGTCGCGTCATATCTGCCCAGCAAACTCCTTCTCACACAGAAATTCACCGCCGACGCAATCGTGCAGGTCGAGATGCGCGGCTTCACCATTCCGGAACTTCAAGGCGTCATCAGCAGCCAGAATTCCGATGCAATCACACTGGTTCGCAGCGAGGCGCAGGTCTTGACTTCGCGCGCGCTGGTGCAGGCGGTTGTCGAAGAACTCAATCTAACAGCTGATCCTGAGTTCAACACGGCGCTCCAGGGACCTCCGCTCGCCATCAGAATTGGTAGCGCATTGCGGGACCGGCTGCCGGCGGCCTTCGCGGCCACGCTGGTTGATAACGGGATCCTTCCACCGGCCCGGACGGCGCCGCTCGCTCCGGATGTAGTGATGGCGAATGTCGTCGCCGCGGTCACCAACGAGATGGGGATCATCAGTGACGGTAAAACTCTGCTCATTGGCATAAATTTCACGTCGGAGCAGCCGGAGGTGTCGGCCGCGGTCGTCAACAGCCTGATCGCGCGATACACGGCGGGCAAGGTAGACGAGCATACGGTTGCGGACCGCAAGGCGAATACGGATCTGGAAAAGCGCGCCGAACAGGTGCATGGCGAGGTAGATCAGCTGGAGCAGAGGATCCGGGACACGCGGGAGAAGTATAACCTCGTGCAGACTCGCGACGGCAGTGTCGGGCAGCAGCAGCTCGGCGACCTATCCGCCGCACTGACCAAGGCAGGTTCGGACCGCGCTCAACTCGAGGCCAACTACCAGCGCGCCGCCGTGCTGGTGCGAACCGGCGGCGCGGGGGCGGACAATTCGGACGCGTTGGGTTCGAGCATCATCGGCACGTTGAGGAGTTCAGGAGGTGACGGCCGAGCGGCGGGTGGCGCAACTCCAATCGAAACTCGGCCCTGGGCACCCGTTGCGTGTCTCGGCGGAAGCCGAACTTGCCGCCGCTCGCAGCGCAGTCATCACCGAGGCGAAACGAGCGATGGCTGGGCTCGGCGCGCAGGCCGCGGCGGCGCGCCAGCATGAGGCCGAACTGCGCGATCAGCTCGCCAAGTCGCAGACCGCCGCCACCGCGCTCAGCAGTGTGCAAAGCGAGCTCGAGCAGTTGAAGAAGGACGCCGACGCAAGACGCACCCTGTATCAGACGTTGATCCAGAGCGCATCGCAGACCGAGGCGAATCAGGGCGGCCCTGAGCAGTCGGGTGCACGCATCGTCAGCAAGGCGGTCGTCCCCTTGTTTCCATCGAGCCCACTGCCGAGGCTCGCCGCGGAGCTCGGGCTTCTCACCGGCTTCGCGCTGGGTGGCGTGCTATCCACCATCGGCCGCGGGCGCGAAGGAAACTACGCCAGCGCAGCCGATCTGACGGCGGACACCGGCCTGGCCGTCATGGCGGTGCTACCCCGCGGCAAGGGCGGCCGGATTTCGCTCGCCACTCGGGTTGTGAACGACCCGGCCGGACCTGAGGCCGAGGCATTGCGCTCGCTGCGTGGCCGGTTGCGCCTCAGCGGGCAGGGCGCGGTTCCCCGCAGCGTGCTTTTCGTCGGCAGCGCTACGGGTGACGACACCGCCAGCATGGCGGCGGCCTTCGCTCGGGTCGCGGCGCTCGATGGCTTACGCGTGCTGCTGATCGAGGGCGATCTACAGACCCCGAAACTGGCTGCGACGCTGGGAGTTGCCGCGAGCCGGGGACTGATCGAGACGCTGAACGGGCATGACCACTGGCCGGAAAACGTTGCCCGCGATAATGCGACCACGATGGATCTGCTGCTGGTCGGACGGCCGCAGCCCGCCGCCAGCCAGTTGCTGGAGACCATGCAGCTGCAGAGCCTGATGGCGGAGACCCGTGAGGAGTACAACCTCGTGGTGATGGATGGCCATCCAGTGACACAGGAGCTGCACTCGGTGACGCTGGCCAACATCGTCGATGCGGTGGTACTGGTGGTTGCCGCCGGACAGACCGGTCGGGAGCAGGTGCGGGCCGCGATCACCGCGGTTGCCAGCGCGGCGCGGCGACCGCCGGTCGTGGCACTCAGTTCGGCGGCTTAAGCGCCGGCTGCGATGCGGAGGGTTGGGCTGGAGTGTCCGCCACAACGCTGGAAGGAATGTGCTCGTGAGGAATTATATTGCGATCGCCGAACTTTTGGGTGATTGCACCTGGTGGGTCACCTACGCCGCGCCTGCTTTAGCGGGCACAGTTGCATGAGCGATCTTTACGACACCGACATCCTGCTGTGGTCCGAGCGCCAAGCTGAGCTGCTGCGCCGGTTGGCGGCCGGCGAGCACGTCAGCGAGCCGGTTGATTGGGCCAATGTCGCGGAGGAGATGGAGGCGTTACGCAGAAGCCAATCCCGCGAGTTGGCCAGCAGACTACAGACCGTGCTGGAGCACCTGATCAAGCTGGAGGTCTCACCGGCCCTCGAACCCCGGGCGGGCGGGCGCGGCACAATCCGGCGTGAGCGAAACGAGATCGCGCTGTTGCTGGAAGACGCCCCGAGCCTTCGCCAACAGCTTGCAGCAGCGATTGCCAGGCGGATGGATAGCGCGCGGCGTGCCGTGCTGGACGATCTCGCTGACCGCGGCGAACAGGCGCAGGTCGATCCGGCGGGCCTCTCCTACACCGCGGATCAGGTGCTCGGATCGTGGTTTCCCTAGGCGATGGGCCGATGGCGAGGAAACTCGGGTTTCCCGTGCCCGGTTCCGGATGTGCGACGTCGGCGGGCTGGGTTGCTTACGTCGTGGAGGGGATCGTTGGGTTGTTGGCAGCCAGGCCGGAGGTCTTCGCCGGCCTGGCTCAGCGACCCTGCCAGCGGTTCCCAGCGCGCGCGAACGGCTAGGTCAGTCGCACCTTCACATAGCCTCCTGGCGCATCCTCGATCGGCTGCAATTTGCCGTCGCCGGGATGGCGGGCGGGAACTTCCTCACGACCGAACGACACGGTCCAGCGGTGCCAGTCCGGCCACCACGAACCTGCGATTTCGGTTGCGCCCTCGAACCAGGTTTCGGGGCCAGACGGCAGGTCCTGGTTGATCCAGTGGCCGTACTTGCCGCCGTCCGGCGGGTTCACCACGCCGGCGATATGGCCCGAGGCTGCCAGCACGAAGCGCTTTGACCCGCCGAGCAACTGGGTGCCCCGATAGGTGGACTTCCACGGCGCGATATGATCCTCCCGCGTCGAGAGAAAGTAAGCCGGCACCTTGATGTTGGCGAGGTCGATGGGCACGCCGTCCAAGGTGATCCCGTTCGGCTTCGCCAGCAGGTTCTCCTGATACATCTTGCGCAGGTAGAAGCTGTGCATCCTGGCCGGCATGCGCGTGGAGTTGGCGTTCCAGTATAGCAGGTCGAACGGGAACGGGTCGTTGCCAAGCAGGTAGTTGTTCACAACAAACGACCAGATCAAATCGTTGGCCCGCAGCATGTTGAACGTCGTCGCCATGTGGCTGCCGTCGAGGAAGCCCTGCTTGTTCATCTTCTCCTCGAGCGCCTGCAGCTGTTCCTCGTCGATGAAAACGGACAGCTCGCCGGCCTCGCGGAAGTCCATCATGGTAACGAAAAAGGTCGCCGTCTTGATGCGATCGTCTCGCTTGATCGCCATGTAGGCCAGGGTGGACGCCAGCAAGGTGCCGCCGAGGCAGTAACCGATGGCGTCGACCTGTTTCTCTCCGGTAGCCAGCTCGATCGCATCCAGCGCAGCGAGATAGCCTTCCTTCATGTAGTCCTCGAAGCCCTTCTCAGCGAGTTTCTCGTCCGGATTGACCCACGAGATGACGAACACGGTGTGTCCCTGCGACACGGCCCAACGGACGAAACTGTTCCGCGGACGCAGATCGAGGATGTAGAACTTGTTGATCCACGGCGGTGCGATCAGCAGCGGCCGCTTCAGTACCGTCTCGGTGCTGGGGTCATACTGGATCAACTGCATCAGTTCGTTCTGATAGATCACCTTGCCGGTGGAGACGCCGATATTCTCGCCGACCTTGAAGGCGTCCATGTCGGTCATCTTGATACGCAACTGGCCCTTGCCGCGCTCGAGATCGCCGAGCAGGTTATTAAGGCCTTTGAGCAGGTTCTCACCGCCGGTTTCCGCCGTCTTGCGCAGCACTTCCGGATTGGTCAGCAGGAAGTTCGACGGGCTCATGGCATCGACGAACTGCCGGGAATAGAAGTCGACCTTTTGTGCGGTCTTGCTGTCGAGCCCATCCACATGGGTGACCACATCTTGCACGTACCGGGCAGAAAGCAGGTAGGACTGTTTAATGAAGTCGAACACCTCGTGCTCGTTCCAGGCGTCATCCTTGAAGCGGCGGTCCGACGTCGCGGGGCCGATGACCGGGTCGGTATCGATCCCCATCATTCGTTGCGCGGTATTTTGCCAGAGCGTTATGTAGTCCTGCCAGAAGCCGAGTTGCGCCTGCACCAGCTTGGCAGGGTTCGCCATCAGGCGCGCGGTCATCTCCATGAAGGCGCGGCCGATGTTGAGCGGGTCGGCGTTATGCTCGGTCTCCGACTGGCGCTTGAGCCATTCGCTGACGATACGCTGGGAGCGTTCGGCGATGTCGGCCATGGAACGGCCGATGGCGTTGGGATCGGGCACCTTGAAGCCGGCCTTGTCGAGGCCCGGAGCTGCGTGGCCGGGGGACGTGCCCGCATTCTTGTCGTTTTGCGCCATGGAGACATCCTTTGCGTCGGCGGCACCAGCGGCTACACAGACGGCCGTTAGCGAAGAGCGATTACAGCATATGATGGTCAGCGAAAGTGGCGCGCAACCTAATGGCGCGGAATTGAGGGTTCAAGCGGCGTTCGCGCGCCGGTTCTCGCGCCCGGCGTCGCCTTCCAGCGCGCTGACCATGGCCGTAGCGGCTTGCCTGCTGACCGGATGCTCCTCCACATCCTCGATGAATCCGGTGAACTGGTGGCATCGTTCGCAGGGCGGCAAGATCGCCGAGCAGCGGCCACCGCCGCCGGGTGCAGACGCCGCATACCCGAACCTGTCGACAGTGCCGCCCAAGCCTCCCCCGGCGGATGTGGAAGCGATGAAAAAGCTGACGGCGTCATTGGTCGCGGACCGGACCAACGCGCAGCACGCGGCGCAGGCGACTCCGTTGGCCGACCCATCGTCGCCGAGTGCGTCGCCGTCCCTGTTCGGGGTGGGGACGGCGCCTCCGCCTGGTCCGGCGCCGATTGCGCACGATACCGCGGCGACTGCGAATCCTGGACCAGGGCCCACCACCGCGAACGCGTCGCTGCCGGCCGTAACGGCGCCACCGGCCCCAGCGCCCGCCCCCCGCCGCCCGGTGCAAAGCGCTGATCTCGAGCCACCCGCGGCAGCGCAGCCCACGGCACCCGCAGCCGCCAGTTCGGCTTCCGCACCTGCGTCGTCCCAGGCCGCAGCGCCGGCTTTCGCCCCCTCGCCGCCTCCGGCTGTCGCGACAGCTCCCCCGGCCGTTCCACCCGAGGCGGCACAGCCCGCATTCTCCGCCGCGCCGCCGGCACGCCCCGCCGCCGCCGGATCACCGCCTCCGCCACCGCCGGCGATGCCGGCTCCAATGCCAACGTCCGGCTCCGGCCAGACCGCGACCATCGTGTTCGTCGAGGGCTCCTCCAGCCTCTCCACACCCGCCGCGGATGAAGTGAAAGCCTTCGCGGGCAAACGCGGCAGCGGTGCCGTCGTCGTCACCGGCTTCGGCGACGCCCCGTCCAGCGAGCCGACGACGCAATCCGCCGCCCTCGCGCTGGGGCTGTCGCGCGCCCAGGCGGTGGCCGACGCGCTTAAGCAGGCGGGTGTTCCGGGAAATGCGATCCGCGTGAACGCGGAAGCTTCCGGTCGCGGCGCGTCGCTTCGCTTGCTACAATGATCTGATCCTGAAACCCCGAAAGGCCCGTCATGACGTCCGCATCCTCCGGCGAGTTCCATCGCATCCGCCGCCTGCCGCCGTATGTGTTTGCCGAGGTGAACACGGCCAAGGCGAAGGCGCGTGGCGCCGGGGAGGACATCATCGACCTCGGCATGGGCAACCCGGACAGTCCGACGCCCGCGCACATCGTCGCCAAGCTGGTCGAGACGGTGCAGGACCCGCGATCGCACCGCTATTCCGTCAGCAAGGGCATTCCCGGTCTGCGGCGGGCGCTGGCCACCTACTACCAGCGTCGCTTCGACGTCGGCCTGGACGCGGAGACCGAGGTGGTCGCCACGCTTGGCTCGAAGGAGGGGCTGGCCAACCTTGCCGCCGCGATCACCAGCCCCGGCGACACCATCCTGGTGCCCAACCCGTCATATCCGATCCATCAGTTCGGCTTCATTATCGCCGGCGCCGCGGTGCGCAGCGTTCCCGCGACCCCGGACGAGGACATGCTGCGTGCGCTGGACCGCGCGGTGCGCCACTCGGTGCCGAAGCCCACAGCACTGATCGTCAACTTCCCTTCAAATCCGACCGCATATCTGGCTGACCTCGAGTTCTACCGGGAGATCGTGGGGTTCGCGCGCCGGCACGAAATATGGGTGATGTCCGACCTGGCCTATGCGGAAATCTATTTCGGCGACAACAGGCCGCCCTCGATCTTGCAGGTGCCGGGGGCGAAGGATATCGCGGTGGAGTTCACCAGCCTGTCGAAGACCTACTCGATGCCTGGCTGGCGGATGGGGTTCGCCGCCGGCAATCCGCGGCTGATCAACGCCTTGACGCGCATGAAGTCCTATCTCGACTATGGCGCCTTCACCCCGATCCAGGTGGCGGCGGCGACCGCGCTGACCGGCCCGCAGGACTGCGTCGAGCAGATCCGCGCGGTCTACCGGGAGCGGCGGGACGTGCTGATCCGTGGCCTGGCGGCGGCCGGCTGGGATATGCCGAGCCCTGAGGGGTCGATGTTCGCCTGGGCTCCGGTGCCGCCGCGGTATGCCTCGCTAGGCAGTGTCGAATTCTCAAAGTTGCTGCTGGAGCGGGCAAAGGTGGCGGTGGCACCCGGTTTGGGCTTCGGCGAGCACGGTGAAGGCTACGTCCGCATCGCCCTCGTGGAGAATACGCACCGGCTGCGGCAGGCGATACGCAACATCCGCGCCTTCATGCAGGCCGGCTCCAACGTCGCGGAGCCGGTGCTGACCGATGCGGGGTCACCATGACGCGCCGGTTTCACAGCCAGCATCGCCTTGCGGCGGTCGGCTCGGCGGACGTTCTGCGATGACACGTCCCCTATCGGTCGCACTGGCGGGGCTTGGGACGGTCGGCGGCGGTGTGCTGAAGCTGCTGCGGGACAACGCCGACATCGTCACCGCGCGCGCCGGCCGACCCATCGCCGTGACCGCTGTTTCGGCGCGGGACCGGTCCAAGGACCGCGGTGTACCGTTGTCAGGTTTGCACTGGTACGAAGACCCGGTGGGGCTGGCGACGGACCCGGCGGTGGATGTTGTGGTGGAGCTGATCGGCGGGTCGGATGGGCCGGCGCTGGCGCTCGCCGAGGCCACTATCGGCGCCGGCAAGCCGCTGGTGACGGCGAACAAGGCGTTGCTGGCGGTCCATGGGGCGGAACTGGCCGCGGCTGCCGAGGCAAGCGGGGTGACGCTGGCGTTCGAAGCCGCCGTGGCGGGCGGCATCCCGGTAATCAAGGCGCTGCGTGAAGGTCTGGCGGGCAACCGCATCAGCGCTGTCGCCGGCATCCTGAACGGCACCTGCAACTACATCCTGACGCAGATGCGCGAACGCGGGCGGGAGTTCGCTGATGTGCTGGCCGACGCGCAGAAGCTGGGGTACGCCGAGGCCGATCCGAGCTTCGATATCGACGGCATCGATGCCGCGCACAAGCTGGCGATTCTTGCCGCCCTGGCGTTCGGCCGGCCGGTGGCCTTCGATCGGGTGCATATCGAGGGCATCCGCGGTGTCTCCGCGCTCGACATCGGCTTCGCCGGCGAACTCGGCTACCGCATCAAGCTGCTCGGCATTGCCCGCCAGACCGAGGCCGGCATCGAGACCCGCGTGCATCCGTGCATGGTGCCTCAGGCGGCGCCGATCGCCCGGGTGGACGGCGTGTTCAACGCCGTGGTCGCCGAGGGCGATTTCGTCGGCCGGGTGATGCTGGAGGGACGCGGGGCGGGCGCCGGCCCGACAGCCTCGGCCGTGGTCGCCGATCTGATCGATATCGCGCGAAACCGGATGACACCAGTTTGGGGCGCCTCGGCCGCCGCGCTGTCGAGCGCGCCGTCGGTGCCCATGAGCAACCATATAGGACCGTACTATCTGCGCCTGATGGTGGTGGACCGGCCGGGTGTGATCGCCGACGTGACGGCGATTCTGCGCGATCTGGGCATTTCCCTCGAATCGATGCTGCAACGGGGCCGCAGCCCGGGGAGGCCGTTCCGGTCGTTCTGGTGACGCACGAAACCCGTGAAAGCGAGATGCGTGCGGCGCTCGATCGGATCGGCGCGCTGCCGACGGTGATGGAAGCGCCGACACTGATCAGGATCGAAACGGGCTGAGACGACCGTCGCGTTGATGGACGCCGCGGCGCGGTATCCCGATCATCCGCGAGACCAGGCTGGCTCTGTCAACCGCCCTCGGCGCCGACCGCAGGACCGTGCTCCTCGCAACAGATGAAGAACGTTCCACAGGCATGCGTGTATGCGCGGAGCATCGGGGATGATCGAGGTGAAGAAGTCGGCGTAGCGTCAGGCAGCCTGATCACCGCAGTCGACGATCAGCGCGCGGACTGATCGCCCGCGGCGATGTGATCGGTTCACACCTACATTTATCTTTTGTGTGGTGTGCCCGAGTTGTGATAGTCGCGTAGAAAATATGCGCCATCGAGAACCCTCCGTAACCGGAGTATGCTGACGGCTTGCCTGCATCGTACCGCCTGTCTCCCAAATGCGCGGCGACGCCCAGCCTGAGCAATAATTTTCTTGTCCCTATCATCCTCCGTGTTGAGGCCTTGTAATCACCAATCACCGAACGATGGGTTATGGAGTGGCGGCGGCACATGTCTGGTACCTATTTTCATCAATGTCGTTATGGTGCTTCCAAGCTTCCTTCATGATTACTTCTATTTTTGCTTCTGATCGTCAGCGGGTGCGCGCCTCTGAGAGGCTTCCCCACCGACCCCACAGACACCCTGGTCTCGACTGATAGACCTTTGCTGGATCAATATTATCTTCCAGGAAATTCTGACAATCAGCGCCAGCTGCTGCGGAACCAAATTGTCTCCGGTAGAGTTACAGCGTGCCAAAAGTTCTTACTCAGATTTCAAACGTCGTCTAAATGGCGACAGCAACAAGATCAATCTCTCCGCTGATCTTCGAAGTGCTGCTCTTGCCGGCCTTGCCGCAACCACCGGCAATATTACCACGGCCACTGCATTGGCGGCCGCTACAGCTGGCATCGTCGGTGCCAAGGCCACCATCAATTCCGATCTATATTTCCAACGGACGCTCCCTGCACTACTGCAGCGGAGATGGATGCGAGCCGTGCCCGCGCCAAGCTCCCAATCGTCATTGGGTTAAGGCAGTCGGATGCGATTTACCCGCTAGCAAGCGCGTTGATCGATGTTGACGCCCTGCGGGATGCAGGCGGGATTCCTACCGCTATTAGCGGGATAACCCAGGAAGCCCAAGCCAGAAAACTATCTGCCGAGACAAAACTTCGAATGTCAGGGTTTAATACGACGGCCGCGGCCCAATGCCTGCAGACATTTATCGACAAACCCGATCCTCAAGGCACAGCCAACAAAGCGTTGGTTGTGTCAAAAGCGCGGGCCCTCGGTGCGGATGTTCGGTTCGCCTCCTTGTCGGTAGCAGATAAAACCACCGACCCTGGTCAGCTCACGGAAGTTGCGCGCCAGCTCGGTTGCAAAGACCTATAAGTCAGTAGAGGAAGGAAACCTCGAATGCCGACAATGAGTGATACATCGATCCCAGAAGACATCGAATGGACCGACCTGACGGATGATCGGGTGGGGTTCCTGAAGCGGAATTTTGCCCAGGAAGCTGCGGCTCAAGGCCTGGTCGCAACTTTTACGACCACGCGGCAGGACAACGGACTGGAGACTTTAGTCATACATTTCGCAAGGCGCGCTGATGACCCTGCGCCTCCAGCTGCTGAACCTGGCGCGCTTGCCTGGGGCGCCAAGGTGTCGGCCACATTTAGGAACAAAGTGCGGACTATCGCTTCCGGATTGGGCACGACCCCCAACTTCTTGATGGCCGCCATAGCCTTCGAAACCGGCCGAAGCTTCAACCCAGCTCAACTGAACGAAGCCGGCAGCGGTGCAGTGGGGTTGATACAGTTCATGCCGAATACCGCGACAGCACTCGGCACCTCTAGCAGGCTGCTGAAAAACCCCTTGCCTCGACGCGAGCATATCGGATTCGATAGCTCATCGGATCGAGATCGAGAGGCGGCTTGGGATGCGTGGCAACGACATTCGGCGTGATGGGCTTTTCAGCTACGTTCGCCCCGAGAGCCGGATCCCCAGCAGCCACCCGCTGCGCCTGATCCGCGGCGTTGCCGACGCGGCCCTGAAGGCCCTCGACACGCAGTTGGCTGCGCTCTACGCCGAGAATGGCCGCCCCTCGATCCCGCCCGAGCATCTGCTGCGTGCGCTGCTGGTGCAAGCCTTCTACACGATCCGTTCCGAGCGGCAGTTGATGGAGCAGCTCAACTACAATCTGCTGTTCCGCTGGTTCGTTGGCCTGTCGGTTGACGATCCGGTCTGGGTGCCGACGGTGTTTAGCAAGAACCGCGACCGGCTGCTGGAGGGCGACATCGCGGCAGCGTTTATGGACGCGGTGCTGAACCTGCCGCGGGTCAAGGCGGTGCTGTCAGACGAGCATTTCTCTGTGGACGGCACGTTGATCCAGGCCTGGGCGTCCATGAAAAGCTTCCGCCGCAAGGACGGCAACGATGAACCGCCCGCGCCCGGGCGCAACGGCGAACGCAACTTTCATAAGGACAAGCGTTCGAACGAGACCCATGCCTCGACCACTGACCCGGATGCACGGCTGGCGCGGAAGTCCAACGGCGAGGGCGCCAAACTGGCCTTCACCGGGCACTTGCTGATGGAGAACCGGCACGGCCTCGTCGTGAATGCGTGTCTGACGCACGCCACCGGGACCGCGGAGCCGGAGGCGGCGCTGGCGATGTTGGAGGCTTTGCCGGAGGCGGGGCGCAAGTCGGTGGGCGCCGACAAGGCGTACGATACAGCCGCGTTCGTCGCCAGCAGCCGCGCCGCCGGTGTCACGCCGCATGTCGCGCAGAACATCAATACGCATCGCGGCTCAAACTTCGACAGGCGGACGACGCGCCACGCTGGCTACCGGCTCAGCCAGGTCATTCGCAAGCGGATCGAGGAGGCGAACGGCTGGATCAAGCAGGTCGGCGGCATGGCGCAAACCAAGCTGCGCGGTGTGGAGCGGGTCGAGTGGACGTTTGTGTTCAAGGCCGCGGCTTATAACCTGATCCGGTTGCCACGGCTGCTCGCGACAGGATGAGTCGGTCCAGAATCTGCCCAAGGCCGCGTCAGCCGCCTTGCGGCACCACGAAAACCGCTGAATATCACCCGGAGAACCGTAAATCGGAGGCGGATGCAGCCAAAATCCGGTTTTGAAGAGGGTTTTTCAGCAGCCTGCTTAGTGCCGCGCTCGCAGGCATGACAGCAGTGAGCCAACTGAACTACGTCGAAAAGTACCTTTTCCATCATATAGAGGTAGACTACATAACATTGACGATCTTTACATGGCCATCCTGTGGCCGGTGGCCGTCGAAAAGCCCGGCGACTTTGTCTTGTTCTCGAAGACGATCAGTCCTGCAGCGTATCGACAAAACGAAGGACTGGACGTCAACGACGACGGTCAGGTCACCAAATCAGAGGCGGCCAGCAAGGTTAAGGCGATGCTCGTAGAAGGATTGCAACCCAGGAACGTTGCGTGAGTACTGGCCGTCTCGAATTCCGCAGCAGCGGTATTCTCCTGGTGCTGATCACATTCATCGGCTCGACATCAGGATGGCCATCTTCGGCCGCAACGAGAGAAGAGTTTGCTACCCCAGGCGGCCCTTTGGTGATCGAGCAACTTGATGATCAGCCACTCGGTCGTGAGTTCGCAGTAAGATTGGCCGGTCAGGCCGTGTTATATGCCAAGGAAGGCGCTGACGGTACAGCGTTTCCCGATTTCCCACAGCCGAAGATAGTCACGTATGTCGGCGAGCCGATCGGTCTATTTGATGCCGTGGTGGTCTTTCAACAATTCAGCTACGGAAACGCATGCAACGGCGGCCCAGTCTGGTTCCTTGGCATACGCCGCGACGGGAGCTACGCACGATCCGCTCCGATCGATGCCTGCGGAGGAGCACCTCCACGCGTAACGGTTGATCGCGGGGTCATCCATCTCACGCTTCAACAAAATGGTTTGTCTTCGCTCGTTGAGGAATGGATTTACTCTGGAGCAAGGCAAGAGCGGATTCGCTAGGGCCAGTTCGCAATTCAGTCGTTAGCGAGGTGGCGGGAACCCCGGCCATCTGGGCGGATAGCCGGGGTGGACGATACAGTATCAACCGACCCCCAGTGGGCCAAATTCGAAGCCTGGCGCGCGCACCAGAAGAGCGCCCGGTGCGTGCCGGAACGCCGCAGGCAGCACTACCCCCGCAGTTCCCGCGACCTCCGCGGTCAGCGGCTTCAGCTCGAACTATACCTTGTCACAGTGGTTTTGACTGGTTGAACGTCCCGGGGATTTAGCTCCGGCAGATCGGAGCGATCGAGCAGGACGGTGATACTCCGCGCAACCCCTGGCTTACGTGAGATCAGCCCGGCCTTCTCGAGGCCAAGTACCATCTGGTGGACCGCTCGGCGGCGTAACGCGGAAGAACCGTATCATGTCCGCCTCCGCCGGCGGGCGTCCGTTCACCAGCGTATAGGCGTAAATAAATGCCAGATACTGGCCCTGCTTTGGTGTGAAATCTCGCCGCGAATCAGCGGCTCGATTCATCGTTGTCCTCGACAGCGGGGGATCATCGATGAACATACGATACCGGGTCGATCTGAGCGACATCGGAGCGTGCCCATCTCACGGCGTTGCTCAACGGCGGCAAGCATGCGGCGCGCAAGATCAAGCGGGCGCAGATCCTGCTGGCGGCTGACGCTGGTGTCATGGACGAGGTGATCGCCAGCAGCCTCTCGGTTAGCGGATCGACGGTCTACCGAACCAAACGGCGCTTCGTGCAAGGCAACCTGGCGCTGGCGCTCAGCGAGGAGACCCGTCCGGGAGCGGCCCGCAAGCTGTCGGGCAAGGAGACGGCGCTGCTGATTGCCACCGCCTGTTCCAACCCGCCACAGGGACGCAAGCGCTGGACGCTGGATCTGCTGGCCGGAGCGATGGTCCGGTTGACCGAACATGAAGCGGTGTCGCGTGAGACGGTGCGCCGGCGCCTCGCCGAGGACGATTTCAAGCCGTGGCGGCGGGACATGTGGTGCATTCCGCAGATCGATGGCACTTATGTCGCGCGGATGGAAGACGTACTCGATCTCTATGCCGGGGAGGCCGATCCGAAGCGCCCGGTCGTTTGCTTTGACGAAAGCCCGACCCAATTGATCGGCGAGGTGCGCCAGCCGATCCCGGCTGAGCCGGGTCAGCCGGAGCGTTATGATTGTGAATATCGCCGTAATGGGACGGCCAATCTGTTCGTGTTTCTCGACGCCCACCGATCCTGGCGCCACGTGAAGGTGACAGATCAGCGGACCGCGCGGGATTTTGCCGTCTGCATGCGCGATCTCGCCGACATCCACTATCCGCATGCAGACCAGATCCGGGTCGTGATGGACAATCTTTCCACCCACACCGCCGGGGCTTTGTACGAAACATTCGCGCCACAAGAAGCACACCGCATCCTTCAGCGCCTGGAGTTTCATTACACACCCAAGCACGCCAGTTGGCTGAACATGGTGGAGATCGAGATCGGCGTGCTGCGCGGGCAATGTCTGGATCGGCGCATCGGCGATGCGCAGCTCCTCATCGCCGAAATCGCGGCATGGCAGCGCCAGCGCAATGCCTCCGGCGCGCGCGTCAAATGGAAGTTCACGACCCAAAAGGCACGCCAGAAGTTCGCCGGCGCCTATCCAGATACCGCCAAAGAGTCGAAATCACTGTGACGGGGTACAGGCTGACGCCACCGCCTTGTACAGGCCGCTCTCGAATTCCGCGAACAGCTTCAGCACACGGTCATCCGCGAATGGCAGAAGCTGAGTAAAGATCGCACCGGTGACATGCTTGTTCGGGTCAAGCCAGAAATAGGTGTTGAAAACCCCGGCCCAGGCGAGGCTGCCCGCGCTGCGTCCCGCCGGACCCGGTTCGGTGTTGATGTCGAACGACAGCCCCCACTTCTGGCACCATGCCGGGGAAGAAATTCGCGTCATTCGAGGTAGCCGGATCGACCGTCTTCAAGGTCTCGACATTCAGATCGCCGATCTGATTCTGGCGCATCAGTGCTACCGTCTCAGGCTTCAGTATCTGAGCGCCGTTGAACGTGCCGTCGTGCAGCAGCATCTGCAGAAATGCCATGTAGTTGCGCGGCGTGCTGAACAGACCACCTCCCCCCATGAAAAACTCGGGGCGTTGCGGCATCTCGAATTCCATTGGCTTCAGCGAACCATCGCTGCCCTGGCGACTGTACATCTGCGCAACGCGCGCTTTTTGCGCGGTGCTGATGAAGAAGCCCGTATCGGTCATGCCGAGTGGGCCAAAGATGTGCTCGCGGAAATAGACTTCCAGGGACTGATCGCTGACCGCCTCCACCGCCTTGCCGACCCAGTCGATGTTGATGCCGTATTCCCAACGATCGCCGGGGTCGAACTCAAGCGGCAGCGTGAGGGTGATGTTCTTGCATTCGATGATGCCGGGAATCCCGGTAACCTTCTGATACCGGGTCATCGGCTCGCTCCATACGCTGTAGGTAAAACCAGCGGTATGGGTCAGCAGATGGCGAAGCGTGATCGCCCGTTTCGCCGGGCGAAGTTTCGGTGCGCCGTTGGCGTCGAACCCTTCCAGGACCTTGGGCGACTCCAGTTGCGGCAACAGTTTGCCGATGGGCTGGTCGAGCTGCAGCTTGCCTTGCTCGACCAATTGCATGCAGGCGGTCGCGGTGATTGCCTTGGTCATCGAGGCGATCCAGAACACGCTGTCGGCGGTGATCGATGGCCCGAAAGCCCCCTCGTAGACGATGCCTTTATCGGTCGCGCCGATCGCAACGATGCCGGGCACCGTCCTGGCGTCCACCGCCTGACGCAACACCCGGTCGACCTGCCCGAGCGAGGGGCTGAGCGCCGGATCGGAATTCGCCGCCTTGGCGCGGAAGCCGGCCAGGCCGGCGATGGAGGATCCGGCCGCCAGCCCGGTAGCGGTCCGCAGCACGTCACGACGACTACGATATTTGCCTGTCATGGATTTGCCTCCCTTCCGCCCTTTACGCGGCGGTTGGGGTATTGGGCTCACGCAAGCTCCGACTGTCAAGCCGGGGACACTCCGAGCATCCGCAGCGGTGCCTATGGTCGCGTGTTCGTCGCCGACCGCCGAAAGGGCACACGGTGGTGAACACGCTTATCACCGCCGACGCGCCACGCCAGCCAAGTCGACCGAAAGAGACCTGAGATTACACCGCTCGGCGCGGAGCGGTGGCGGTCGCTTCGACGCCGACCACTGTCACAATCGCCCCCATGGCGGCCAGAGCTGCAAGAAAATACAGGCCGCCCTGATAATCGCCTGTCGCTATCCTTGATATAGCCGATTACCGGCGAGGTAACGCCGCCCGCCAGAATGCCCAGCGAATTGACCCATGCGATGCCGCTGGCCGCCGCGGCGCCGGTCAGGAACATCGACGGGATCGGAAACAAATGCGCGTTCGACGCGTACAGCCCGATCATCGCGATCGATAGTCCGACGATTGCGATATAGCGTCCCTCGCCCAGCCCGCCATCGCCAGCCCGATGCGCCATGCACGTACACGACGCGGTCAGGTTCCATTTCCGCTCATTCATCCGGTCGGAAATGTCTCCCCATATCACGATCCCCACGTGCCGAAGACAAACGGCATCGCCGTGAGCCATCCGGTCTCCATATTCGAATGACCGAGCTGCTTCACGATCAATGTGACGAACACCGCCATTCCGACGCTGACGCCGGCCTGAGCGAAATGAATTGCCGCCAAGCGCGATGACGCGCAGTTCGATCAGGCTCTTCCAGACCGAGACGTGCTTTTCGGTGTGGACCTGGCGTTGCTCCTCCGCCATGCACCGAGGTGAGCCAGTTGCGTTCGTCGGCCGCGAGCCAGTCGGCGTTCTCCGGGCCGGTCGGTCAGGATAGAACCAAACGCAAAACCCAAGATGACCGCGGGCATCGCCTCGAAATGAACAGCCACTTCCAGCCCGCGAGTCCCAGCATGCCATCCAGTCCAAGCAATGCCGTCGACGCCGGTGCGCCCATGCCGATCGCGACCGGGATGGCCGCCATGAAGCCGGCGATCACGCGGGCGCGGTGATAGGGCGGGAACCAATAAGTGAAATACAGGATCATGCCGGGGAAAAAGCCTGCCTCGGCCAGGCCCAGACAGGAAGCGCAAGGTGAAGAACGAGACCGGACCTTCGACGAACGCGAAGCAGCCCGAGACGATGCCCCAGCTGATCATGATGCGGGCGATCCATTTCCGCGCGCCGACTCGTTCCAGGATCAGATTGGAGGGGACTTCGAGCAGAAAGTATCCCCAGAAGAACGCGCCGGCGCCGAGGCCGTAGACGTACGAACTCAGACCGAGATCCTTGTTCATCGTCAGAGCCGCGAAGCCGATGTTCGCGCGGTCGAGGTAGCAGATCAGGTAAAGGCAGAAGCAGAACGGCAACAGGCGGAGGTAGACCTTGCGCATGGTCCGGTGCTCGATCGTTTCCATACCGACACGCCTCCCTCGCCTGGTTGGGCGAGCGAACGGCGTCTTTGGCGCCTCGATATCGCACGCGCTGCCGGCTGGAGCCTACAGCAGATGAATGACTTGCACTATACCGTGAGAGGAACGCTGGCCTCGGGACACCACGTTGGACCAAGCCACTGCCGCCCACCCGCGCCAGGAACCCGGCGCAGGCCAGCCTACCGTCGGCTGGTCATTTCGCCACCAATACACCCTGGGCGGTGTCCTGATGGAAGTCGCCAAAGAATTTGTACTCACCGGGCTCGAGCGGGCCGAGGAACACGGTGATGGTCTGACCAGGCGCGACAAGCTTTTCGCGGTTGAGATCGACGCTCTCGAATTCATCCGCGGTGTTGTCGGTGTTCTTCACCTGCAAGCGAAACTTCAGGTGGGCGGGAACCTCGATCCGGGATGGTTCGAAGCGGTGATTGCGGAACACCAGCATCGGCGGGTCGTCCGCGCTGGCAGGTGGGGCGCTGAGCACAAGGGCCACGAGCACCGCGGCGACCGCAACCGTGCGGGCCACCGGCCGGCCAATCGCTCGGGCGGCGATCACCAATGTCATCAATACTGTCAAAAAGGCGGCAAGCTGGACGCCGCACGGACGTGCGGAGTATCCGACCAAGGCGTGCAGGCTGCGGCCGGCCAGACTGTTGTCAGGTATTAGAAAGCTGGTGTCCCAAAGTTGCTCGCCCCAACCGGGGAGCAGATCGGCGCCATGCAGGACGGCGGCGGCCTGCCCAGCCATACCGGCGGCGAGCAGCGCGATCAGCCCGTTGGTGACGCCGAACAGGCGGTGCAGCGGGATGGCGACCAGACCGCGATACAGCAGCCAAGAGGTCAGGCAGGCGGCGGCAAGTCCGGCCACACCTCCGCCGGCGAGGGAGAGCGCGCTGGCGTGCGATGCCACGATTATGCCGGAGAGGAACAACACGACCTCGGCGCCCTCCCGCATCACCGCGATGGCGACGACAATCGCAAGTGCGAGGAGGGTTCGCTGACCCAGCCGCACCGCCTCGCCGACCTCGCGGAGCTCCGAGGCCAATGTTCGGGCGTGATGCGACATCCAAAGGATGTGCCAGCTCAGCATGGCGGCGGCGAAGCAGAGGATGGCAGCGGTGAAGACTTCCTGGCCGGCTCCCTGGAAGGCATCGGACAGCACGGCGGCGAAGGCGGCGACCAGGGTCGCACCGGCTACCCCGTGGCGATGCCGCCGGCGATCCAGCGGCCGCGGTCGGCAACGCCGTCGGTCGCGGCAAGGACGATGCCGACGATCAGGCCGGCCTCCATGGCCTCCCGGAAGACTATGATCAGGCTGACGAGCATGAGGCATCCTGTGTAGTGTGCGAATGCGAGCAACTCGCAGCAGTTGCTGATACAACAGAAGGTTGGCCGATGCAAGCAGCTAAGTCGCGGCCCGGGTGCCTGGATTGTGTCTACGGCAATGCGCAGGGATCACCGTACCGAGTCAATGCCTGGCGGAGCGCGGACGGCGTGATTTGCCGCGGCAGGCCGTGTCGGTTTTGACGGGCTCTGACGATTTTTCTGTGCTCTCACCTCAAGGTCTCGATGTACCGACCCCTCGGCCAGCGCCAAGGGCATGCTTCGCCGCGAGGTAAGAACAGTGACAGTCGATCGGACGTCTGATTGTGATCGACCGGCTCGCTTACTACTCGGGCGGTGCCTAACCCATATCCGTTCGGACAAGAACGATCACCGATTATACGAGTTCAGGTTCAGCGGAAAGACGCAGGCCGACGGAACGATCCGCCAGGCCTGGTGTCGCCCCGGGACGCCAAATTACAGGATGAACCGGCTCAGATCGCCCTTTTTCGCCAGCGGCGCCACCTTTTCGTTCACATAGGCCGCATCCACCACGATCGTCTCGCCGGACCGATCCGTCGCCGTGAAGCTGATATCCTCCAGCAACCGTTCCAGCACCGTATGCAACCGCCGCGCACCGATATTCTCGATCCGGTCGTTGATGTCGGACGCCAGTTCCGCCAGCGCATCCACCGCGTCGTCGCTGAATTCCAGCGTCACTTGCTCGGTCCCCAGCAACGCGGAGTATTGCTTCACCAGCGAATGTTCCGGCTCGACCAGAATCCGCCGCAGGTCATCCCGCGTGCAGCGGCGACAGCTCGACCCGGATCGGCAGGCGTCCTTGCAGCTCGGGCAGCAGGTCCGACGGCTTGGCCAGATGGAACGCGCCCGAGGCAATGAACAGCATGTGGTCGGTCTTCACCAGCCGTACTTGGTGTTGACCGTGGTGCCCTCGATCAGCGGCAGCAGATCGCGCTGCACGCCCTTCGCGGCTGACATCGCCGCCACGGAACCCGCCCTCCATCGTGCGCGCGCAGATCTTGTCGATCTCGTCGATGAACACGATGCCGTTGTTCTCCGCGTGCGAGACCGCATCCTTGGTCAGTTGCTCGTTGTCCAGCAGACGATCGGCTTCCTCGGCTTCCAGCACCCGCCGAGCCGCCTCGACGGTCATCCGGCGCTTCTGCTTCGGGCGGTTGCCCATGAAGCCTTTCATCATCTCGCTCAGGTTGATCACCTGGCCGGGCGGCATGCCGGGCATGTCGAACTGACCGATCGGGCTGCCACCGACGTCGGAGACCGCGACCTCGATCTCCTTCTGCTCGAACTCGCCGTTGCGCAGCCTGCGGCGGAATTTCGAGCGGCGTATCGGCCGCGGCCTCGGCGCCGACCAGGGCGTCGATCAGCCGCTCCTCGGCGGCGTTCTCGGCCTTCGCCTGGACCTCCTTGCGGCTGGCCTCCCGCAGCATGTTCAGGCTGGCGTCCACCAGGTCGCGCACGATGCTCTCGACGTCGCGGCCGACATAGCCGACCTCGGTGAACTTCGTCGCCTCGACCTTCAGGAACGGCGCCTGCGCAAGCTTCGCCAGACGGCGGGCGATTTCCGTCTTGCCGCAGCCGGTCGGCCCGATCATCAGGATGTTCTTCGGCACGACCTCCTCGCGCATCTCCTCCGGCAGTTGCTGCCGGCGCCAGCGGTTGCGCAGCGCGATCGCGACCGCGCGCTTGGCATCGTTCTGACCGACGATGAAGCGATCAAGTTCCGAGACGATCTCTCGCGGGGAATAGGTGGGAACCTCCATTAGATCGACTCCATAATGACGTTGCCGTTGGTATACACGCAGATCTCCGCGGCGATCTTCATCGCGCGGCGAGCGATCTCCTCGGCGGACAGGTCGGGGACCGCCATCAGCGCGCGCGCCGCGGCCAGGGCGTAGTTGCCGCCGGAGCCGATGCCGATGACGCCGTCCTCCGGCTCCAGCACGTCGCCGTTGCCGGTGAGGGTGAAGCTGCGATCCTTGTCGGCGACCGCCATCATCGCCTCCAGCCGGCGCAGGTAGCGGTCGGTGCGCCAGTCCTTCGCCAGTTCCACGCAGGCGCGTTCGAGCTGGTTGGGAAAGCGCTCCAGCTTGGTTTCCAGCCGCTCCAGCAGCGTGAAGGCGTCGGCGGTCGCCCCGGCGAACCCCGCAGACGACGGTGCCGCCCGCGCCGATGCGGCGCACCTTGCGCGCGTTGCCCTTGACGATGGTCTGACCCATGGAGACCTGGCCGTCGCCGGCCATGGTGACGTGTCCATCCCGCCTGACGCACAGGATGGTGGTGCCGTGCCACCCGATCGGGTCGGCACCGGCTGTGATGTGAGTATTCATGACGCGGCGTAGATGGCTACGTGGCGGGGTCCGGGCAAGAGCCACCGTTGGCGCGCTCATCTGATCCGCCCAGGCCGTGGAACGCCGAGCCCCTTCCCCTGATCCGTCGCACGCCCTAAGGAACGGGCAGGCTGACCGGCTAAGGGGCAGGACAGGGAGATTGTGCATGGCTCGCCGGTTCAAGGTCGCGGTCCAGATGGACCCGATGGAGACCGTCAACATCGACGGCGATTCCACCTTCGCCCTGATGCTGGAGGCGCAGGCCCGCGGCCACACGCTGTGGCACTACGAAGTGCGACACATGGCGCTGAAGGAGGGCGCGTCGCAACCGGACGGCGGCACGCGCGCCAGGATCGCCTGTTCGCCCGTGCCCGCCCGGTGACGGTGGAGCGCAAGCTCGGCGACCATTATCAAGTTCGGCGATATGGCAGAACTCGATCTGGCCGACGATGGACGTCGTGCTGATGCGGCAGGATCCGCCGTTCGACATGGCCTACATCACCGCGACGCATCTGCTCGAGCACATCCAGCCGGGGACCCTGGTGGTGAACGATCCCGCCGCGGTCCGCAACGCGCCGGAGAAGATCCTGGTCACGCATTTTCCGGACCTGATGCCGCCCACCCTGATCACCTGGGACCTCGAGGCGATCCGGTCGTTCCGCGCCGGAATACAAGGACATCATCGTCAAGCCGCTGTTCGGCAACGGCGGCGCCGGCGTGTTCCGCATCAAGCCCGACGACGAAAACCTCGCCTCGCTGCTGGAAATGCACTTCGCCCGCTCGCGCGAGCCGTTGATGTTCCAGCGTTATGAGCCGGCGGTGCGCCGCGGCGACAAGCGGATTATCCTGGTGGACGGCGAACCGATGGGCGCGATCAACCGCGTGCCGCCGGAGGGCGACGCCCGGTCCAACATGCACGTCGGCGGCCGGCGGAAAAATCGCCGATGACCGCGCGCGATCTGGAGATTTGCGCGGCGATCGGTCCGACCTTGCGCGCAGCAGGGCATGATCTTCGTCGGCATCGACGTGATCGGGGATTACCTGACGGAGATCAACGTCACCTCGCCGACCGGCCTGCAGGAAATCGCGCGGTTCGACGGCGTGCATCTCGAGAAGTCGATCTGGGACCGGATCGAGGCCAAGGTCGCGACCTGACTTGCGTTCCTGCCCGGCCCGCATACGCTCAAAGCACCAATCAATGGAGATACGTGCATGAAGGTCATTCGTTCATCAGCCAGAAAGACCAACCGCGCGCCGGCGTCGAACTTCACCGGGGTGGTTTTTTCGGATGAAGTCGTGGTGGGTACGGCGCCATCGCGGCTGCGCGCAACGGTCGTTTCGTTCACGCCGGGTGCCCGCACCGCCTGGCACAGCCACCCGGTCGGGCAGACGCTGTTCTGCCTGTCCGGTGCCGGACGGGTGCAGCGAGAGGGCGAGCAGGTGCAGGAAATCCGAGCCGGTGACACGGTGCAAATTCCACCGGATGTGCGGCACTGGCATGGCGCCGCACCGGACAAGCTGTTCTCGCATCTGGCGATGTCGGAGCAGAACGACAAAGGCGAAGGCACCGCCTGGTTCGAGCATGTTTCGGACTCGGACTATAACGCCGCGCCCGCAGCGGTGAGTTAGGCGCTCGGGCAGTCCCCGTCAGTTGCGTCCGCCCCGAGTTGGCGCGATGGGAAGAATAGATTGAAGATCAGTGATCGTCGGTGTTGCGCCGGTAAATTGGTGCACCGCCGACAGACGTTCCGGTAGCGAGGGGGATCAGCCGGCGCGGAGGCTGCTCGGTTCGCAGCCCTCGGGTTTCAGCACCCGCTGCGTCGACGCGGGATTGCGGGTCAGCCTGTCCGCCGGCCTGACCGGGCGGCGCACCAGTTCGCCGCCGCAGTTGGGGCACCGGCGCCCCAGTCTCTGCTCCGCGCAGCCAGCACAGAACGTGCACTCATAGGAGCAAATTCGCGCGTCGAGGCTGGCGGGCGGCAGGTCGCGGTCGCAGCACTCGCAGTTCGGACGCAATTCCAGCACGGCGCCTGCCCGCCTACTCCGCCGCCACGGCCACGCGGGGTGGCGCGGTAAGCTCGAACCCCTCATATCCGTTGGCGGCAACCTCATCGCATTTCTGCCGGTAGCTGCCGACGCCACCGATATACGGCATGAACACCCGCGGCTTTCCCTCGATATTGGCGCCCATGTACCAGGACGCCGCCTTCGGGATACAGCGTCGTGTCGGCGACCTCGATCACGTGCAGCACCCAGTCGTTCTCGGCCGCCAGGGTCGCCTCGATCCGCGTCGACGCCTGGCGGCTGTCAGGTCGCCAGGCAGTCGGAGATCCAGTTGACGTCCTGCTCGATCGAGACGATCATGTTGCTCAGCACCGACGGGCTGCCCGGACCGGTGATCATGAACATGTTGGGGAAATCCGCGCATCATCAGGCCGAGATAGGTGCGCGGTCCATCCTCCCATTTCGGCCTCAGCGTCGAGCCGTCGGTGGCCCGGATGTCGATCGCGGTCAGCGCGCCCGGTCATCGCGTCGAAGCCGGTGGCGAAAACGATCGCGTCGAACTCGTACTCCGCGCCGCCGGCGCGCAGGCCGTTCGGCGTGATCGCCTCGATCGGCGCGTAGCGGACGTTCGACCAGGATGACGTTCGGCCGGTTATAGGTCTCGAAATAATCCGTATCGACGCAGATCCGCTTGGTGCCGATCGGGTGATCCTTCGGCGCCAGCAACTCGGCGTTCGCCGGATCCTTCACCATCTCGCGGATTTTGTCGCGAACGAACTCGGAGCGCGGTGTCGTTGGACGCCTGATTGAAGATCAGGTCGTTGAACGCGGCCATGAAGGTGGTGCCGCCGGTCGCCCAGCGCTCCTCATAGACGCCGCCGCGATCCTCGGGGGAGACGGATAGCGCGGAGAAATCGTTCGGATCGGCCAGGATGCCGTTGCGGGTGATCGCGCGCCTTGGCGCGCATGCTCGGCGTATTTGCTCTTCCAGGCTGCGCGTAGCTGTCCGCCATCGGGCCGTTGCGCGACGGGATGCTGAAGTTCGGCGTGCGCTGGAACACGGTCACATCGGCGGCCTGCTCGGCGATCACCGGGATGGCCTGGATGGCCGACGAGCCGGTGCCGATGACGCCAACACGCAGGCCGGTGAAATCCACGCCCTCATGCGGCCAGGCGCCGGTGTGGTAGGTCTTGCCCTTGAAACCGTCCATGCCCGTGAAATCCGGCACGCGCGCCGTGGACAGGCAGCCGGTCGCCATGATCAGTGAAGCGCGCCGACACCGCGTCGCCCCGGTCGGTGGCGACGGCCCAGGATGCGTCGTCTCGTCGAACGTCGCATCCGGTGACGCGGGTGTCGAACAGGATGTCGCGGCGCAGGTCGAGTTTGTCGGCCACATGGTTGGCGTATTTCAGGATTTCGGGCTGGCCGGAGAACAGCTCCGGCCATCGCCATTCCTGCTGCAGTTCCTCGGAGAACGCGTAGGAGTACTGCATGCTCTCCACGTCGCAGCGCGCGCCCGGGTAGCGGTTCCAGTACCAGGTGCCGCCGACCCCGGCGCCCGCCTCGATCACCTTGGCGGTCATGCCCAGCCCGCGCAGCCGGTGCAGCTGGTAAAGCCCGCCGAAGCCGGCGCCGACGATGATGACATCGACACGCGAAGGCACCTCGGGCCGGGTGTCGGCTGGGTCTGCGTCGCGCCTGCATGGGGTCCCGTGAGAAATTGGCTGTGCATCATCGGATAACTTGCCAGCCATTTGTCAACCATAGTAGGAATTTCGCAACTCCGACCGGTGTCTGGCGCGGTGTCGCCGAGCGGACTGGTCGGCACGGATCGCAGTCCGGCCTGCCCGGTCGTAATTTACCACACAAAAATCCCTTGACCGACACGGCCTTCCCGCTGATAACCCGCGCCTTCTGCAACCACCGGACACTTAGGAAAACGGTCATCATGCTCAAAACCACCCAATCGCTGAAGCCGGCGGAGGTGAAGAAGGACTGGGTGCTGATCGACGCCGACGGCGTCGTGCTCGGCCGCCTCGCCGTCGTCATCGCCAACCGCCTGCGCGGCAAGCACAAGCCGCAGTTCACGCCGCACGTCGATTGCGGCGACAATGTCGTCGTCGTCAACGCCGGCAAGGTGAAGATCACCGGCAACAAGGCGGAGAATCGAGGTCTTCTATTACCACACCGGCTATGCGGGCGGGATCAAGGGCCGCACCGATCCGCCAGCGGCTGGAATCCAAGCACCCGGAGCGGGTGCTGGAAAAGGCGGTGGAGCGCATGATCACGCGCGGTCCGCTGCAGCGGCGGCAGATGAAGCATCTGCACGTTTACGCCGGCCCGACCCATCCGCATGACGGCCAGCAGCCGAAGATCGCTGGACGTCGGCGCGCTCAATCCGAAGAACAAGAGGGGCTGAACGCGATGTCAGGCACCCAAACCGGCACGCTCGCCGATCTGAGAGAGGCGCTGGCCGCGCGCCAGGCCGCCACCGCCGCGCAAGGCGGGAACCGCCGCCGCCGGTGATCCCGGCCGACCTGCCGAAGCGCGAGCCGAAGCGCGACGCTTTTGGCCGCTCCTATGCCACCGGGCGGCGCAAGGAATCCGTGGCGCGCGTCTGGCTCAAGCCGGGCAAGGGCGAGATCACCGTGAACGGCAGGCCGGTCGTGCAGTATTTCGCGCGGCCGGTGCTGCGGATGCTGCTGACGCAGCCGTTCCTGGTGTCCGACCGCTACAACCAGTTCGATGTGATCTGCACGGTCAATGGCGGCGGATTGTCGGGCCAGGCCGGCGCGGTGCGGCACGGCATCAGCCGCGCGCTGACCTATTACGAGCCCGATCTGCGCGGCATCCTGAAGGTCGCCGGGTTCCTGACCCGTGACTCCCGCGCGGTCGAGCGGAAGAAATACGGCAAGGCGAAGGCGCGTCGCAGCTTCCAGTTCAGCAAGCGCTGAGCGTCGGGGCTTCGGCTTAGGGCTGCCGGCCAGGGCGCCTGTCCGGGTGGACGTAAGACCTGACCTGCAGCGCCGGTTCATCCGTTAGGTAGGGGCTTGCTGGCTCCTCCTACAGCAAGCACGCGCGCGCGATCCCGGGCTCAGGGGAGTTTGTAACTGCCTTCAAGCGGGCCGTATGTGGTGTAGGTTCCCTCGGCCGCCGTCCGGAACTCCGGGCCGTGCTGTACAAAGGTCCAACCGCCGCTGATGCCGGCATACTTGCCTGTACCCGTGGTGATTGTGCCGGATACGCTAGAGCTCTTGGCGTCCGCGGCGAACTTTCCATCAGTGGCGATATTGCCAACGATCTGATCGCCCGCTGGGTCCGTCACCACACAGTAGCCTTGGGCCTGCGCCATTCCGTTCATAATGTCGTATAGGCCAAAGCAGTGCCATGTCGCGTGATCGAAGATCCCTGTGCCGACAGTCAGGTCATTTTCGTCCCAGGTGAACAGGAGCCGTTCTTTCCCGATGGCGCTGGCTTTGGCCGTGCCGGAACCCGAAAGCATGACGTTGAACTTACCTTCCTTCGGCGGATCAGCCGCCATGGCCACGCCTCCCAAGGCCATGGTGGCGGTCAAGGTCAAGGCGGACAGTGTGCGTTTGTGAGTTTGCACTGAACGTTCCTCCAATCATCATTGTGATTGTTCATTGGCCAGCGCCCAAGACCCGACCGATGGCGTCTTCGGTAAATTTGAACATTGGGGTTTCGGAAGTCGGCCCTTCGACGCTGTGCCAGGAATTGGGGTGCGATCCGCAGGCTCAGGGGAGTTTGTACGTCCCCTGTATTTCGCCATATTGGACGTTGGTTCCCTCGCTCGCCGTTCGGAACTCTGGTCCATGCATTACGAAATTTGTACCACCGCTGATGCCAGCATACTTCCCCGTGCCTGTAGTGAAGCTCGTTGTCCCACTAAGGGACTTGGCACCCATGGCAAACTTCGCCTCACTCTCAAGGGCGATCTGATCTCCAGCGGGATCGGTCGCTATGCACCGACCCTGCGACTGTATCATGCCGCCAGCGACGTCGGCCAATCCGAAACAATGCCACGTCATATGATCGAGGAACCCTTTGCCCACGCTCAGACCGTTTTCGTCGTAGGTGACCAGGAAGCGTTCTTTTCCCACAGGATAGCCCTTCTCTGTGCTAGCGGCGGAATAGGTACCGCTAAACGTCCCTTCCTTCGGCAGATCGGCGGCCATCGCCGCGACCCCCAGGGCCATGGCGGTGCCCAGTGCAAGGCCGGACAAAATGCATTTGTGCGTTCGCATCGAACTTCCCCCCGTTATTTGATCGTTTTATTGGGCCGGCGGCGTTCTCTGGTCGCCGGTTTCAGGCGCCTCGCAACACTTGCACCGTAACATGAAGAAACTGTAACCCAAAGCGATTTCTGCTCCTGGGACCTGTTTACTGCATTGTGCGGTCGTATCTCGTCGGTATCGGGCGCCGAGCACGAAGCGGTACTCGGACCCACCCGACTGGAACCATAGGTCGGCCGGGTCCGGGCCTCGCAGAATGTTCTCCCTATTTAAGACGTTCCGCGCAAGCCTGTCGTTTCGACCACGCAAGTTGATGGACGAAGTTTTGCCGATGAATGATTTCCCGAAACCATTTTGTTTCGCTTACAGACGAACGGCTTGACTTGGAGTGGCTATTGGCCGGATGATGATGATGCTGAGAAACGTTGATGGCCAACAACAACGGGGGGAACTCAATGTACAACGCTCGGTTCGGAACTCAAGTATTTGAAACTCTTGCGGCCTGCCTGGCAGCCGGGTTCGTAGTGGTCTCGGCATCGGTGCCGTCAAAGGCAGAGGAGCGGGTGCAGCCGCCACCCTATGAGATCACCGGATTGAATGCGGTCACCGTAAATGTCATCTGGGATGATGCCGCGATCAGAAAAGCGCTGCCCCGCGGAATCGAGCCGGTCAAAGGCATGACTGGCGGGATCAATATCTACAATACGGAGCGGGGTTATGTGGTCGGCCCTTACTCGGCAGCGTATTTCTGGGTCGACATCGAGGGCTTCAATTCACCCGACGGGGTCAAAGGGCGGTGGATGCTCGCCGGGGTCTATGGGCCTCAGCCCAAGACAACCGCCGCATTTCGCGGCAAGCGGATTTCCGGTTCGCTCCGGCACATCACGCTTCGAACCGATCGCGGATGGGAAACGTGCCGTCGGCACCGTAGGCGGGCAGGATTTCGTCACCGCGGAGATCAAATCGGTGCCGGGGTCGTGTGAAGCAGGAGCGGTTTTGCTGAACTATGTTTCGCTGCTGCCTCAGGCCAAGCAGCTCGTGGTCACGCATATTCCTGTTGTCGGCGACTTCTGCAAGGCGGACGCGGTGTCAGCCAAAGTCACCGCGGCTTCTGGTGATCCGTTTGCTGCGTTTCCCATAGCCAAGGTCGTCGGCATGAGCGAAGGCAGGAACATTTCGGTTGCGATCACCGTGCCTCAGTCGGCGGAGAAGTAACGTCCAGCGTCCCGCGCAGATCGCGGCCGACAGGGGGTTTCGACGCGAACTGCGCTGAACCCCCTTCCTGGTCTATTCGGCGAGCATCCCTTCCAACGCTACATCCACTGAACGTCCTAAGCAGGTGGCGCCGCGATGCTCTCGCATGTCCATATCGGAATTGCTGACTTCCCACGTGCCTTCGCGTTCTACGCTGGCATCATGGACGAACTCGGGTTCGTTCTGAAGTTTTCCGAGCCTGATCGCGCGTGGGCGGGTTGGGTGCAGCCTGGCCTCGCACGGCCGCTGTTGCTGATTGGCAGGCCGTTCGACGGCGAGGGCCGCCGCACCTGGCAACGGGCAAATGGTCGCCCTTCTCGCTGCGTCGCGGGACGCCGTCGACCGGTGCCACGCGCGGGCTGTTGCCACCGGAGGACTGGACGAGGGCAGACCCGGTTTGAGACCGCACTACCACCCTGACTACTATGGTGGCTATTTCCGCGATCCCGACGGCAACAAGCTATGTGTCTGCTGCCACAACCCGCTGTGAGCCGAGCGCTCCGAAAAAGCCGATCCCCGGTGGCTCGGCAAGGCGTTCCAGTTTCATCGCCGCCGGGTCTGCACCTCGAGAAACCGCCGCGCCAGCGCAGAGTAGAGTGGCCGCCGACACACGAGGCGGGACACCGCGAACGACAGAAAGGCCGTCGCCATCAGCGGGATTGTCACGCTTTGCTCCGCCGTCATCTCCATCACGATCACCGTCGTCGTTATCGGCGCCTGCACAACGCCGGAGAAGTACGCCGTCATGCCGAGCAGGATCATCGCACCGGCTGGGGCTGATGGCACCAGGGGTGCGAGCGCTGCCCCCAGGCCGGCGCCGATCGACAACGACGGCGCAAAGATACCGCCGGGAATGCCGCTGATGTAGGACACCACGGTCGCCGCCAACTTCAGCAGGGCGTAGCCGCCCGCAAGCGTCGAATGTCCCTCGACCATGCCACGCGCCTGCTCGTAGCCTGTGCCATAGGTCTGGCCGTTGGACAGCGTGCCGATAATCGCCAGCATCAAACCGCAGATCGCCGCGAACAGCACGGGGTTGCGCATCACCAGCCTGCCAGTAAGACCCGGCAGTGCCGTACGCGGCAATTATCAGTGTGCGACTGAACAGTCCGCCCGCCAGGCCGCCGACCACGCTGACCAGCACCACCGCGATCCAGGCCGCATGGTTGCTGAGCTCGGCCGAGGTGCGGCCGAAATAGGTGTAGTTGCCGACCAGTCCCAGTGTCGTCGCACCGGCGACTATAACGGCGGTGAATACCGTGCCGGACGTCCGCGCCTCGAACGAATGGCTGAGTTCCTCGATCGCGAAGACGATCCCGGCGAGGGGTGTGTTGAAGGCCGCGGCGATCCCGGCGGCGCCCCCGCCAAAATCAGGCCTCGTTGTAGTTCGAGCCGCGGCAGACGGAGCCCACTCCCGAGCGCGTGCATGATCGAGGCGCCCACTTGCACCGTCGGCCCCTCGCGTCCGATCGAGGCGCCCGATGCCAGCCCGAGCAAGGTCAGCAGCACCTTGCCTACGGCGATACGCAGCGACAGGACACGCCCGACGATACGCTGGTCATTGACCTGCAGGGCGGCGATGGTCTGCGGGATGCCGCTGCCCTGGGCACCCGGAAAGATCCGCTGGGTCAGCAGAACGGCGAGGGCCAGCCCGCGGGGGCGATGATGAAAGCCGGCCAGATCCGCCCGGAGGTCAGAAGGAGAAACAGCTCGCCCGCCCAGTTGGCGGCCTGTGCGAAGGCGACGGCAACGCAGGCGACAAGAATCGCGCCCACCCAGAACATCAGCCGCCGCAGCCACAGCCGTGGCGAGACCAACGGCATCCGGCCGAACCGCCGGAGTCGGGCTGGCTGCCGATTTTGCCTGAAATACCCGCGCCAGTCCGCCAAACGCTCCTCCCCGCCCACCACAAGTCGTCGTGGCAACGCGCCCCAGCCAGAATACGATATGCGAGTGTGCCGTTCCGTGACTGACGCTCCCGCAACAAGTGCCACAATGGGTTCGTCCGCGCGAGCACCAGGCAGCGGACCGCCTGCGCGACGTCGGAGGTGCTTTGCTTGTCCAACGGATAGGATGTGCGCCCCGCCCTTCCAGCCGCGCGTTCGATCAGTGCGACTTCCGCTTCACGCCCCGTCGTGTCATGAAATCTGACCGCTCGCGTAGCTGAAGCCTCGTCGCCGAAGGAGCCCACGATGTCCCGCACTGTCCGCGTTGCCGCCGCACAGCTTGGCCCGATCGCTCGCTCCGATCCGCGGGAGGCCGTGGTCGACCGCCTGATCGCGCTGCTGCATAAGGCGCACAGTTTCGGTGCCAACCTGGTGGTATACCCCGAAGCGGCGCTGACGACCTTCTTCCCGCGATGGGTGTTCGACGATCCGTCAGAAGCGGAAGTCTTTTTTGAAACCACAATGCCCAATCCGTCCGTGCAGGCGTTATTCGACGAGGCTCGGCGCCTTCGCATCGGCTTCTGCCTGGGCTACGCGGAGCTGACGCACGAGGAAGGGCGCAAGCGCCGTTTCAATACCTGCATTCTGGTGAACGCGGACGGCGACATCATCGGCAAGTACCCGGAAAGTCCATATTCCCGGGACTGGCGCACGCCGATCCCGACGGCTGCACGACAAATTTCGAGAAGCGCTATTTCGAGAATGGCAATCTCGGCTTTCCCGTGTTTCGGGGTTCGGCGGTGTCATGGGAATGTGCATCTGCAACGACCGGCGGTGGCCCGAGACTTACCGCGTGATGGGGCTGCAGGGCGCCGAACTGATTATGGTTGGATACAACACGGGGTCGACCCGAATGGTGATGCGGGGCAACCACCGCGTCCTGGAGCCTGCGCATCTGGCGAGTGAGCACAATCTCCTGGTGATGCGGGCCGGCGCCTACCAGAACTGCTGCTGGGTAGTCGGCGTCGCCAAGGCGGGAGCCGAGGAAACCTGCGAGTTCCTGGGCCAGTCCTGCATCATCGCCCCAACCGGCGACGTAGTGGCACTGGCGGCCACGCTGGGCGATGAGGTGATCGTGGCCGACTGCGACCTGTCCGCCGGCGACTACAACCGCCGCACCATTTTTGACTTCGAGGCGAACCGGCAGCTTCAGCACTATGGTCTGATAACCGCTCAGAAGGGGGTTGTGGTTCCGGTCTAGCGCGGCAGCCTGCGTGCAGCGCCGCCCCCGGGACCGCGCTACCGCGACGGAGTTGGGGAACGCGTCGCAGGCCTTCTATCAGGACCTTGGCCCAAATCGCTTCGGGTAGGCATCATATGGCCAGGCCAAGAAGTTGACGCAACCGACCGCGAAACCTGACTTCGACGGCGCCTCCGCTTCGACAGCAAAAAGACGCAGTTCCTGTCCAGGACTTGTGCTGCCGGGACCTATGTCGCGACGGTTGCCCCATTGGTATCTTATTTAATTTGCGGGCGATCGCCCCACCCGCGCGCATATACGGTCAGCCCCTGGGGCTGCTGGCATCAAACTCGGGGAGGGGTCCGTGATCGCGTTTTCCATCAATCCATTGACGGCCGCCGGCGTGGTCGTGGCGACCGCCGCGACTGACGCGGTATACGTGATGTTCACGTCCGCGGTTGCCGCTCGCAGGCGAGTACCCGCTGCAAGCTGGAGCAGCGTCTGGTATCTACTGTCGTCTTACGCCGTGATCAGCTATACGGACAACTGGGTCTACGTATGCTTTGCGGCAATCGGCTCCTGGTTAGGCGCTTTCGCGTCCATCACATTTTTGCAGCGGCCACCGTCACGTTCGCCGGCGGGGTCGGCGCCTGAGTAATCTTCGACGTCGACACGCCTGCCCGTTTCGAGGCCGCGACGGGGCCAGCCAATCAATGCAGCCGTCGTACCTCGGGCCAGCTGAGCCGTGCTTGAGGCAGGTGGAACGAAACGAAGCCGGGAACTGATCGGGTCCACGTGGCCGTCGCCATTGGCTTCGCCAAGAATACCCCTGGACCGCGCCAACCGAAACGGAAATAAATCGTCCGGTGCGGCGGGCAGCCCGCGCGAATACCGTGGAGACGGCGGGGGCAAGATGACACTCGATCTGGTTGCGGAAGCGAAAGCACGGGGAATCAAGTATTTTCTGATTTCCTTTACCGATCTGTTCGGCAGCCAGCGCGCCAAGCTGGTACCGGCCTCCGCGATTGGGAGCATGGCGAAAAGCGGCGCCGGCTTTGGTGGCTTCGCAACCTGGCTCGACATGACGCCGGCCGACCCGATATGTTCGCGATGCCGGATCCCACAGTCTGATCCAACTTCCCTGGAAGCCCGAGGTCGGCTGGCTGGCAGCCGATCTCTTCCTTGAGGGCACGGCGATCGATCAGGGACCGCGCAACCTGCTGAAAGCGACCCTGAAGAAAGCGTCGGAACAGGGCCTGGAGCTGAAAACCGGTGTGGAATGCGAATTCTTCCTGATCGCTCCCGACGGCACCCGGATCAGCGACCCGGCGGACCAGCAAACGAAGCCTTGCTATGATCAATCGGCCCTGATGCGGCGTTATGACATCATAACGGAGATCTGCGACGCAATGCAGACACTCGGCTGGCACCCATATCAGAACGATCATGAAGATGCGAATGGCCAATTCGAGATGAACTGGGAATTCGCCGACGCCCTCCTCACCGCTGACCGGCACGCATTCTTCAAATTCATGGTTCGATCGATTGCTGAAAAACATGGGCTTCGCGCGACCTTCATGCCGAAGCCCTTTATTGATCTCACCGGCAATGGTTGCCATACCCATGTTTCGCTCTGGCGCAACGACAGCAATCTATTCGCGGACGATGCCAGTGAACTCGGGCTGTCCGAGCTCGGCTATCACTTCGTGGGCGGCATCATCCACTCGGCCCACGCGCTGGCCGCGCTGTTCAATCCGACGGTCAATTCCTACAAGCGGATCAATGCGCCCGCGACTCAATCAGGTGCGAGTTGGTCGCCGAACACGGTCACCCACGGCGGCAACAACCGCACCCACATGATACGCATCCCGGCGCCGGGCGGTTTGAGCTTCGCCTCGCGGACGGCGCCGCCAATCCTTACCTGCTGCAGGCTGGAATTTTGGCAGCCGGTCTTGATGGTATCGAGCACAAACGAGATCCCGGGCCGCGGCTGGATATTAATATGTACACCCACGGCCATACCGTGACGGGTGTAAAGAGATTGCCACTGAATCTGCTCGATGCATTGCGCGCGCTTGAGACCTCATCCGTGCTCAATGCCGCATTCGGTGGCTTTGTTCCGGCCTATTTGAAGCTCAAATCAGCAATGGAGCGATTACGCCCGGCACCTGAGCCAATGGGAGATCGACACCACGCTCGACTGCTGAGCGACAAGGTTACCCGGCATAGGCGGCTGTTCGCAGATCGGCGAACCGCACCATGCAGGCCTTGTTTTCATCCCATAGAGCGTATGACGGCGCCCGCAGGGCCTGCATCAGCGTCAACGATCGTGTGGCCGACACCAATTTCGCGCAAGCGCGATGACAATCCTCCAGCCGGTAGTTTGGCACGCGCGGCATCATGTGATGGATGTGGTGGAAGCCGATATTGCCACTGAACCATTGCAAAATTCGGGGCAGCTTGAGATGGGAGCTGCCGAGCAATGCCGCGCCGGTGGCATTCCATTCCTTCTGCCTCGACCAGAGCACCCCCTCGAACCGATGCTGGACAGAAAACATCCAGACGCCGATGATCGCCGCGATTAGGACTGGGACAGGCGGGCGTCCTCGAGCAGGCGGCGTAGACGACGTCGCTGATGCGCCGCTTGAGAGATCGCAGGCTTCCTTGCCGGTCTTGCCCTCGGCGAGTCTTCGCTCGAAGTAGGCCCGGCCCTCGGTGTCGGGGAATCGGAGCTGGGTCACTGCGATGATGTGGATGGCGTGGTTCATCGCCGGTTCCCTCGCCTGGACAGCCGGTAGATCTTCTTGGGCCCCGACGACACCTCGATCGGGGCGGTCCCGTTGTAAGAGGCGAAGTGGTCACGGCTAGCGAAGCGGCGGACGTCGCCGACTTCGCCTTTGACCATGGCCGCCACCACCGGCCCGACCCCGAAGATCTGGGTCACGGTCGTCTTCGACGCCTTACGGCCGCGGCGATGTGCTTCTTGGTGTCACGGAGCTGCTCGTCGATGCGCACCAAGTCGTCGATGACGCCTCAGGCCAACTCGACCCGGGCGGACGCCATCGCACCCCTTCGGCGTCGAGCTCCTCCAGAACAGCTTTCGCCTTGCCATCGCCGCCCGAGTTCTTTGGCGATACCGCCACCGGGTACCAGTTCGCAGAGCACCGCGTGCAGACCGGCACACCACCTGGGTGCGAGCCCGTCCCAGGTCTCGGTGGCGTTTCGCCCACAGCTTCATGACCGCCTGATGGTCCTCCACCGCCACCGGCCTGACCGCCGGCGATCGCAACGCCAGCGACGGCCACCGAGCGGGCGTCGTTGGGGTCGTTCTTGTTGTGTCCCCAGTGGCGAGAGCCGCACCCGGGCGGCCAGCTTGGGCGGCACATCCAGCACCCGCTCACCGGCCGCCAACAGCTGCTGGGCGAGCAGATAGCCCAGCCCGCCGGCGTTCTCCACCGCCCAGGTCCGCTCCGGCCACCCCTCGCGCCCACGCCAACAGCCGCTCCAGCTGGCCGGCGGCCGCCCTGCACCCGCACCTGGCCCAGCTCGTTCTCGGCTGGGTCGATCGCCGCCGCCGTGTGAGACGCCTTGTGCGGGTCGATCCCGATCATCACGCTCACCTGCCGTCTCCCTTCCGTCCGCTGCACACTAGGAACAACCGCGGCGGGCATGTCTGATTTCAGACGATCCGGCTCGCGCCTCTTTTGAGCCACGCCACGGGCGAGACCCGACAGGCTGGCACCTCGTTCGGAAGCCAGAGCCAAAGCCCGGCAGACGGCTCGAGAGCCAGCCCGTCAGGATCTCTCGACCGTAGGAACCAGCCCATACGGCCGTGGTGGATACTCAATCAGACGGATCGGCGCATGATTATTGCTCCCAGTAGGAGCAGGTGGAACTACCGATGCCATTTCGCAGACGGACTACTAGTGGAAGGGGGGGGAAGGGAGGGGGAGGGAGGGGGGAGGGAGGGGGGAGAGGAGTTTAGGAAAGGTCTGTCGGCCAAATGATGTGGGGGGTGACCGGCGGCACAGATCACCGAATACTTCGTCCGCCGGCTGGACAGTCGACGACCACGGGGAGAGCGGGAAAGAACAATCTTCGTGAACAGAGGCCCAGCCTGGCATCCCGCCTCCTGATCCGAACCTCCTTCACGCCCCTTCGGACTCGGCGTGACGAGCTGAATAAGGTCCGGGCCGGCCAGTACGGCCATTCTTCGAACCAGTCGCAGCGCCCGTCATCGTCGATTCGGAGAACCCACAGGTCCCGATACTCCTGTCGGACGGGTTCGCCATAGCGCACCTCGGCGTGAACGACCGCGGGGTCGACCTTCCACAGCGACGATGGCCGTCGTGATCGCGAATGCTTCGTCGGGGCCCTCGTGTCGCCCTCCCACATCTCTTGTATCGCATCGATCCCCACAACTGGCTCGGAGATGGCGAATGCAGGTAAGAGGCTCCGGGTGTGAAGAGGCTTAGGAGACCGTCCGTACCCGATGTCCGCCAGGCTCGTTCGTACCCGGTCACCCAGTCCCTCACGGTCGCGTGGTTGGTCATCGCTTCATCTGTCGCGGTTGCGCTGACCACCGTCCGCGTCCTCGCCACAGCGAGTAGAGCGCCGACTCGGCGCTCTCATCCGAGGACAGGCGGGAACCCATAGCGGACGGCATTCCGTCCACGGCGGCCGCCTGATCGGTCTGAGATCGGGGTGACCAGGACCGCCAGCCTGCCGGCCGGATCAGAACGGCACTACGGCGTCGGTCGTGCTCGGTGAGGCCCGTGGGCGACGCGACTACGGTGCTTCGCCAGATAGTCACCGAAGGGAGACGAGGATATGGTTGTAGCCAAAGTGGCGCACCCCAGCGTCGAGGATCGGAAAACCCAGGGGCAAGCGGGACGGGAACGGTCGCCTCTGTCGGGGCATGCTGGCTGGGTCCCCGCTGGTGGCCGTCCCGACCCGGTGGGTCTGCTGGAGGCGCAGAACGTTACCCGCGAACCCGACCTGGTCCCGGTGCGCCACGGCCGGATGTGGGCGTCGCCCTTCACCTTCTATCGGGGCGCGGCCAAGATCATGGCCACTGACTTGAAGATACGCCGACCGTGGGACTGAACGTGCAGCTGTGCGGCGATGCCCATCTCTCGAACTTCGGGGTGTTCGTGTCGCCGGAGCGGGCTTTGGTGTTCGATCTGAACGACTTCGATGAGACGTTGCCGGGGCCGTTCGAGTACGACGTTAAGCGGATGGCGGCGAGCTTTACTGATCGTGCACGTAACAACGGCTTCAGCGCGGGCGACGTTCAGGATGTGACCCTGGCCGCGGTGGCTGCCTACCGGGACGCCATGGCCAGCTTCGCGGGATGGGAAACATGGAGATCTGGTACGCCCACCGCTCTAGCCGGAGATCATGGAAGCTATGAGTTCCTTTTTGGCGGGCGGAGCGCGGAACAAGACAGGAAGCGGCCCAGGCCAGGGAGGCCGAGATGCGCCCGCAAGAACGTTCTCAAGGCGCATACCCACGACAGCCTGCAAGCCTTTTCCAAGCTCGCCGAGGTGGTTGACGGCCGCTACCGGATCCGTGAGCGACCCGCCCGTGGTGATCCCATCCCGGGACCTGGAGGCCATGTATGGCTACTCGGCCAGCAGTTCGCCCGACATTATCCACCAGGAGTTCCGGGCCTACCGGGCGACGCTGCAGGAGGACCGCCGGCATCTGCTGGAACGCTTCGAGGTGGTGGACATGGCCCGCAAGGTCGTCGGCGTGGGCAGTGTCGGCACTCGGGCCTTTATCGTGCTGCTGGAAGGCCGCGACGAGAACGACCCGCTGTTTCTGCAGGTCAAGGAGGCCACCGCCTCGGTACTCGAAGACCACCTGCCCAAGAGCCGGTTCAAGCAGCCCGGCGAGCGGGTGGTGCAAGGTCAGCGGTTGATGCAAGCCGCCAGCGACATCTACCTGGGGTGGACCAAGGGGATCGAGGCCACCGCGGCTGTACTGGCGTCAGCTGCGCGACATGAAGGGCTCTGTCATCGTAGAACTGATGGCTCCCGTCATCCTCCGCTTCTACGCCGGCCTCTGCGGCTGGTTCCTGGCCCGGGCCCACGCCGCTCCGGCGACGCCATCGCCATTGCCGAATACCTCGGCAAGAGCGACAAGTTCGACCGGTCGATCACCGACTTCTCACAGGGCTCCGCCGACCAAAACGAACGGGACTACGTGGCGTTCTCCGAGGCGATCAAGTCCGGGCGGCTCCAAGCAACGGTAGGAGTATGAAACCGTGGCGCCGTCGCCGATCTCGTACCACCGCTAGCCGGGCTTGCCCCTGAAGACAGCGCGAATGTGCAGCGGCCTCAACGAGACCAACTTGCTGTCACTACTACAAGCGGCCTGACGAGTGGAACGCCCGCGGAAATACGCCTGAACGATTGATCTGCCCGGTCAATGGCCCCTGGAGTTGACCCGCTGATGTGGACACTTCATTCTGGTTGAGGCCAGGGAAGGAGTCCTGATGGGTCGACCGTCGAGGTCTCCGGATGAGTTTCGCCGGGATGCGGTTCAGATGGCTTTGGCCACAAGCGCTGTCGTGGGCGGCGGTGGTACGCAGGTGGGGGGTGAAGGTCAGGTGAGGGGTCGCACATGAGCGCGTGGACCCGTTGGGGGCGGGTGCGATCGAGAGCAGCGTCTACCTGCGCGGTCGCGGATCTGGAACTCCCGGCGCCGCGGGGTGCTGTCGTTGACCGCCTGCTTTCGCTGTTGCTCGTAATCGGCGATGTCAGCGAGGTGATCCCGGAGATCGTGTTCGGCATTCCGGGCCTCGTCCAAGCGCTGTTCGCTGCCGGCGACCCTTCCTTGGGCGGCGGCGATGGCGTCCCAAAGGGAGTGCGGTCATCGCGACGGACCCTCCCACATGCGGACGTGGCCTTCGGCGCTGCAGGACGCTCTGCGAGCACACCCGGGCATGGGGATAGTTTCGCCGAGCGTGGAGTCAGGCGGAGCGGGGCGGAGCTAGTGGTCCGCCGGTGATATAGGTGAAGTAGCTAGAGTTGGCGGCATGATGTCGATGCTGGCAGCTCGTCCTCTTGTGGTTTCTGATGAGCAGCGGGAGGTGCTCGAGCGCATGGCCCGCTCGTCGTCGCCGCCGCATCGCACGGTGATGCAGGCGGAGGCCTTGCTGCTGTCGGCTGAGGGTGTGTCGATCTATGAGACAGCCCGCCAAGTGCGTGTGGCCTCGAACTCGGTGCGAGCGTGGCGGCGCCGTTTCGAGGTCGAGGGCCTCGCCGGTGTGGGCCGGATCGTGGAGGGGCGGGGGCGGCGGTCGTGGGTGGCTCAAGAGGTCGAGGACGCGGTGGTCAACGACACGTTGCATGTCCGTCCCGATGACGGCTCGACGCAGTGGAGCACCCGGACCATGGCCGTCCGTCACGGGATCGGCAAGGACACGGTGGCCAAGATCTGGCGCAAGCACGATCTCAAGCCGTGGAAGATCGACACCTTCAAGGTCTCTGACGATCCCGACTTCGAGACCAAGCTGGTCGATGTCGTCGGGTTGTATCTCGACCCGCCCGAGCGGGCCGTGGTGTTCTCCTTCGACGAGAAAACCCAGGTGCAGGCGCTGGATCGGACCAAGCCGTCCCTGCCGCTCAAGCGGGGACGGGCCGGGACCATGACCCATGACTACAAGCGCAACGGCACCACCGACGGATTCGCGCAACGAACGTCGCCACCGGCGAGGTGCTCTATGACACCCGCAAATCCCATACCGCCAAAGACGTCCTGGTCTTCTTCAAGCTGATCGACCTGCACGTCCCGGCCGGCCAGGAGATCCACGTGGTGCTCGACAACCTCTCGGCTCACAAGGCGCCTCCGGTAGCCGAATGGCTGGCCCACCCAAACGAGCCCGGTGGCATCTGCACTTCACGCCCACCAGCTCGAGCTGGCTGAACCTGGTCGAAGGCTGGTTCTGGCTGCTCACCAAGCGCCGGCTGCAGCGCGGCGTGTTCAATTCCGTCGACGCTCTCACCGAAGCAATCGAGACCTGGGCCGAACACTGGAACGATCATCCCAAGCCATTCGTCTGGACC